>CAVWWZ010000015.1:0-282599 GCA_963758835.1 uncultured Acidobacteriaceae bacterium
GGGCAAGAAGAACAGCGACTATTACTGCTATGGCCAGCCAGTGTTGTCGCCTGCTGCGGGCGTGATTGTGCAGATGGCAAATAATTCAGCGGACCACCCGCCGGGACGGGGTCCGGAGGTTCAGAGCCGCGGCAACTATGTCGTTATCGCCCATGGCAATAGCGAATTCTCCTTGATTCCATATCTCAAGGCGCAGCGTGAAGGTGAGAAATGGGCAACGCGTCAAGCAGGGCGAGGCCATCGGAGAATGCGTAACAGCGGCAGCTCCTTCGCCCCTCACGTGGATACAGTTTGCAAAATACGCGCGGTTTCCCGTTGCCTAAGAGCATGCCGGCGCAATTCGTCGATTACACGGCTGACGGAAAACCGGTGGCTATTGGTGAACCGCTGCGCGGGCAAACGGTCTCCAACGAGCCGAAGGCCCCGCCCGTAGAAACCGCCGCCAAGCCGTGACCGGCGGTTCGCACGCTGCTCGGCAGCCGCAGATTTACGAGACCCGCTTACGCGTCCGCTATGCCGAGACTGACCAGATGGGAGTGGTGTACCACTCCAACTACATCATCTGGTTTGAGGTGGGGCGGGTCGAGATGTTTCGCCAACTCGGATTCACCTACAGCGAGATGGAACAGCAGGAAGGCACGCGCCTGGCGGTTGCCGATGTGCGCTGTCGTTTCAAGATTCCCGCCCGCTATGACGACCTGATTTGCGTGCGCACGCGGCTGCTGAATGTTCGCGGCTCGCTGGTGCACTTCGCATATGAAATCTTTCGCGACAACGATCAGGTGCTGCTCGCCGAAGGTGAAACGGTACACTTGGTTCTTGGCCTGGACATGAAGCGCAGCAACCTGGCAAAGAAGTATCTCGTACCCTTTTTGCAAGCCGCGGGGCGGGAGTAGTTTTCGGCTAACAGACAACTTACCACTGGCAACTGATTTGAAAGCCCTACACATTGACGGCAATAGTCTCACCCTTGCGGATGTGCGCGAGCTCGTGTACGAGAACCGCCCGGTGCTGCTCGCGCCCGAAGCCCGTCAGGCTGTAGATCGCGCCCGCGCTGTGGTCGAAGACCTGCTCGATCGCGACCAGGTAGCTTACGCAGTAAATACCGGGGTCGGCCAGCTCAGCGATGTGCGAATTTCGCCGGGCGATATTCGCCGCCTGCAGCTCAACCTGATGAGGTCTCACGCTGTGGGAGTAGGCGAACCGCTGTCGGAGCCGGTCACTCGGGCGATGATGCTGTTGCGCGCCAACTCCCTGGCCAAAGGATTCTCCGGGGTACGCGGTGTGGTGATCGACACCCTCTGTTCCATGCTCAACCGCGGAGTGCATCCGGTGATTCCATCGCAAGGCAGCGTGGGGGCGAGCGGCGATCTGGCACCGCTGGCACATCTCGGCCTGGTGTTGATTGGCGAGGGCGAGGCCGTGTTCAAGGGCAAGCGGTTCTCCGGTTCAGAGGCGATGAAGCTGGCTGATGTTCCTCCTCTGGTTCTGGAGGCGAAAGAAGCGATCTCCCTCATCAACGGTACGCAAGCCATGCTGGCGGTCGGCCTGCTCGCAACCTTGGAAGCCGAAGACTTCGCCGCCAGTGCCGACGTGATCGCCTCGCTTAGCGTTGATGCTTTACGCGGGACTGATGTGGCTTTCGACGAGCGCATCCAGGCCGCCCGTCCTCATGCCGGGCAGTTCGTTGTTGCGCACAATCTGCGCCTGATGATGGAGGGCAGCGAGATCCGCGAATCCCATCGCGAATGTGGCAAGGTGCAGGATGCCTACTCATTGCGCTGCATTCCACAAGTACATGGAGCGGTGCGCGACACCATTGTGCATTGCCGTAGTGTCTTTGAAGTCGAAATGAACTCGGCAGTCGATAATCCGCTGGTCTTCCCCGCTGCCAAAAAAGTTGGTGCACCCCGCCCACAAATCGGGGCACCGGCGGCCGGCGAAATTCTCTCCGGAGGAAATTTTCACGGCGAGCCGATTGCTTTTGCGCTCGACTTCCTGGCAATCGCTTTGAGCGCGCTGGCGGGAATTTCCGAGCGGCGGCTGGAGCGCCTGGTAAATCCTTCGTTGAATGAAGGCCTGCCGCCGTTCCTGGCGCCCGGAGCAGGCCTGAACTCCGGCTTCATGATGGCTCAGGTGACCGCAGCCGCTCTGGTCAACGAAAACAAAGTGCTGGCACATCCCGCTTCGGTCGATTCGATTACCACTTCTGGCAACAAAGAAGACTTCGTCTCGATGGGGATGACCGCCGCCAACAAGCTGCAACGCATTGTGGTAAACACGCGCAACGTACTGGCGATCGAAGCAATGGCGGTGGCGCAGGCGATTGACTTTCTGGCTCCCCTAAAGCCCAGCAAGCGTGGGCAGCAGGCCCATGCGGCAATTCGAGCGGTCAGCCCCTCGATTGTTGAAGACCGTATCCTGTCACAGGACTTCGCACGGGTCTCTGAGCTAATAGCCGGCGGCGCGCTGGCGCGAATCCTACCTTAATTGGCGAGGCGGCCTTCACTGCTTGTGATCGCAGGAGTTTCTGCCAGGAATACAACGAACACCGTACCCCGTAACCGCCCACTCAAGCGGCTGCGCACGCGGATTGATCCTCGGTGTTTTTGAACGATCTCCTTGCTCACCCAGAGACCCAGACCAGTACCCGTCATTCCTTTGCTGGTGATGAACGGCTCGAAAATGCGGTCGCCCAACTCCTCAGCAATTCCCTGCCCCGTATCCGCAACCGTCACTTGAATGCCGCGAAGCCCGTCGGCCCGAACTGCCGGCCTGCTGCGCAACAGCAATCGCCCACCGCTGGGCATGGCATCGAGAGCATTGGCAATGAGGTTCGTGAATAGCTGCCGCAGTTCACCCTCGAACGCAGTGATGGGATCGCTGTCGCGGTAGCGACGCTCCAGCACAACTCCCAACCGGTCGAAGCGGGCACGATAAAGAGCATATATAGCATCGAGCAGGTCGCGCACTTGGACGGGAACCGCCCGGCTGGATTGCCGGTGAAAACGCAGCGTTTGGGTCGCGATCTGCGAAACGCGCGTCAGCTCCTGCTCAGCAAGGGTGAGATATTCTCGCCCGGTGGACGACAATGTCGGGTCCTGACTGAGTAAATAAATCAGGTTGGTAACCGATTCCAGCGGGTTGTTGATCTCATGCGCTATGCTTGCCGCCAGCCGACCGGCGGCAGCAAGTTTCTCGGTTTTGCGCAGCGCATCTTCAGCCTTGCGCCGCTCTGTGACATCGAGGATGAGCGCCACAAATCCGCAAACCTTGCCGCCATCATCGATATCGGGAACATACGTAATCAGGACGTCTCGGATAGCATCGGGGTAACGATTCGTGGCCTCGAACTGCACTTCTTCGCCGGCAAGCGCCTGCGCGATTTTGGGAGCCAGGTGAACATAGTTCTGCCCCGAGATTTCGCGAATAGTGAGCCCGAGGATGTCTTTCAGCGGCCGCTGGAACCATTCTTCGAAAGTACGGTTCACGCGCCGGAACCGCTCTTCGGCATCAACATAAGCCACCAGGCCCGGAACACTGTCGATGATAAGCCGCAATTGTGTCTGGCTCGCCTTCAATTGCAGCACGGTGTTGCGTTGCTCGGTAATGTCCCGGCTAAACGTCACCACGGATTCGACCATGCCGCCGCGGGTGGTCTCGGGAACGCCGGTGCCTATAAAGTGACGGGTTTGCCCATCCGGGCTGTGGAAGCTGAACTCGATGCTGTGCGCGACTCCGTCGGCAAAAATGCGGCGGAGCGAAGCATTCCAGCGCTCGCACAATTCCGCAGGATATCCGATCTCTTCAAAGGTTTTCCCGACCGATGCCGACGCGGGCCTTCCCGTGAGGCGTTCCACATGAGGACTGACGTAGAGGTGGCGAAGATTGCGATCAAACCGTGAAATCACGTCAGGAAGGTTGTCGAGGAGAGTGCGCGCTTCCTGTTCGCGCCGTTGCATTTGCTCAACTGCAAAGCGCCGCTCCGTGACATCGAACGCGGTAGCGAGAATGCATTTCACCCCGCCATATTCAATGGCCGCCGCCGTGAGGTCGAGCCAAACGAGGGCACCGTCGGGACGCAAAATTCGGAACTCATAGCGCGCGGGGGGATCTTCGCCGCGCAGGCGCGCTGCCGCTCGTGCTTTCACCATCTCGCGATCGTGGGGATGCACTCGCTCCCACATCTGGCTGGTCTCGTTCTGCTCCATGCCGATCATCTCGGCGGCGACCCGATTGCGATAGACCACCTGTGTCCCGTCATGAATGAATATTGCGCAGGCGGCGGTCTCGGATACGGCGCGGAAGTTGCGCTCACTCGTTTCCAGGGCAGTAAACAACCTGGCGTTTTCAATCGCCACCGCCGCTCGGCTCGCGAGAGCTTCAGCCAGTACACGATCTTGCTCAGTAAGGCCGCGCTCCGACTCCGCGGTTACCAACGTGATGAGGCCCAACACTTCATCTCGATGCATCAGGGGCACCACGACCGCCGACCGCATCTGGAGCTGCCGCAGCGCAGCCAGATGCTCGGCGTCGCGTGCGGTGCGCTCAAGCAGGCTGTCGTCGATCACCGGCACGAGTTGTGAACGTGCCGCGCTAACCGTTTGCGCAAGCAGGGTCCCGGAATCAAGTCTAGTGGGGTAACGATGCCCGAAGTCCCGCACAAATTGCAGCTTCTGTTCGTCTTTGTGAGCCACGGCGACCCGCTTCAGCACGTTCCCGTCTACCAGATCGATGGCGCACCAATCAGCAATTTGAGGCACGGCGAGCTTGGCTATCGTGGCCAGCGTGTGTTCGTAGTCGAGGGACGACGCCAACACGGCGCTTGCCTCGGCAAGAAAGTCGGAGCGGGCCCTTGCCAGGCTCTGCTCGCGGTACAGCTCTGAGGCTGCCAGCGCAGAACTGCTAAGCCGAGCAAGTCTCTCGCCGACATGGATTTCTCTTTCGCTGAACGAATGTGGGTTGCGGAAGTAAAAAACGATTGTGCCACGGCGTTCCTGCTGGATGAAGATGGGTACGGCCATCAATGAGCGAATCCCTTCGCGCCGGAAGGTCAGGACGCGATCGGTCAGCAGGCCCTCACTCTCCACGTCACTGGCACATACCGGACTCGCGGGCATCATGTCGGCATCGCCCCGCACTTGGTCCGTGAAAGTCCGGGATAGTCCCCGGCCGGCGGCTATGCGCCATTCTTCCCGGCTGCTTTCCAGCAACCAAACAGCGTAAGCATCGGCGGGGATTAGGGCTGCGGCTGTATCCAGAACAGAATCAAGAATGGTGGCGCGTTCGTGGGCCTCTTCGAGTGGCCAATGCGCAACGGATTGTTTGACGGTTTCGACCTTTGTCGCATTCCCAAACATGAGGCCCCGTTCGACCAACACGGTGACTACGCCGGCAAGCGCGTGGAGAAGCGGCGTACTACCTTCGCCGGCTTAAGCAGAATTATCCCACCGCACAACAGGCGATTGGATGCGCACCACACAACCAGTGTTGTCCAATTGCTTGGAGCTAGACCATCTGGGTGCCCCAAAGATCGTGCAGGTGAACTACGCCCAGCAAACGTCCCTCGGAATCAATTACCGGAAGCGACGTGATTCTACGTCGTTCCATAATTTCCAGCGCGGCAATGGCGAACTCCTCGGGCCCGATGGTCTGTGGATTGGGCGTCATGCACTGCGCCGCGGAAAGATCTAGGGCCTGCTTGCCATGTTGCTCGAGAAGGCGGCGCAAGTCTCCATCGCTGATCAGGCCGAGCAGCTTGCCGTCGGCGGCGACCGTCGTCATGCCCAACGCTTTGCGCGACATCTCGTAGATAACTTCGCTCATACTTGCCGCAGGCGCAACGCAAGGCAGGGCGTCGCCGCTATGCATCAGCGACCACGCACGCGCCAGCCGCTTTCCCAGCTTGCCGCCGGGATGAAGGTTGGCGAAATCTTCTTCTTTGAATCCACGCTTTTGCGACAGGGCCATGGCTAAGGCATCTCCCAACGCGAGCATGGTGGTGGTCGACGCCGTAGGTGCCAGTCCGAGCGAGCAGGCCTCGCGTGTTACTGAGCAGTCCAGCGCTATCGTTGCGGCTTGTGCAAGGGTTGATGGGCGGAAATCCTCCGGGGCGGAATACAGATCGTCACCGGTAAAGGTAATCAGCGGAATCGCCAGACGTTTGATGGTTGCAAGCAATTGCAGAATCTCCGCCGTTTCGCCGCTGGCGGAGAGCGCGATCACCACATCTCCCCGGACCACATTTCCCAAGTCGCCGTGAAGCGCTTCCGCCGGATGCAGGTACAGCGCGGGCGTGCCGGTTGAGCTCAAGGTCGCCGCCACTTTGCGGGCGATAATGCCGCTCTTCCCCATCCCGGTTACGACTACCCGGCCGGCACAGCAATACAGCAGTTCCAGTGCCCGATTGAAATCCTCCCCCATGGGCCCGGCAATGCGATCGGCCAAAGCGCGCAAGGCTTCGGCTTCGACCCGTACAACATGTTCGCCATGATTTTTCACGATGCGGAGCCTGGTAACTTCATTGCGGAGATGGGGACGGCTCTGCCGTCGTCTGAGTCGGTGATAGAGTGGCCGGACTACCACTAGCCTGCGTCGGCTGCAATCCGCTCGGTTTGAAAACCAGCACTCTCGCTTCGTTCACGCCACCTTCCACCGGGATGGGTTTGCCTTCGAAAGAGACCTGAGTTGATCCGGCGTTGCCTGTCCAAACCACAATCTCCTGATCGGCATGGAGCGTTTTCACCTGGTCAGCGTCCAGGACACCACGGACCAGTATCTTGCCGTCGGCCTTTAACGAAAGCCACGCCCTGCCGGTTGTCTTTACCACCACCTCGAAGCCAGATGCCGGCGCAGGTGACATGCCGCCAGTAGTTCCTGAGGCCGACTGCCCCGCGGACGGCGAGGGTTGTGTATCAGCTGTTCCCCCCAAGGCCCCGGATGCCGGTGGCACGGTGCGGCTTTGGCCTGCTCCGATCGGATTCGGCTCCGCGCTCACCGGCCCAGAGACCTGTGATGCTTCCCGTTCGGCCTTAGACGCTTGCATTTCCTGCATGTGCTGTTGGTAGATCTTCCATCCGCCGAATCCCACGACTACTACCAAGAACAGTATAAGAACCGGCACGAAGGGGAATCCTCTTCGTGATGTTCCTCTGGGCTCGATGTATTTGCTTTCAACCCAATCGCTCTGCTGCGCGATCAATTGAACGTCAGGTTCCGCGTTGCCCGCCGCCTGAAGGTAATCGGCAACCGCCTGGTCCTCGTCCATACCCAGGTACTTCGCGTAAGCACGCACGAAACCTTTATTGAAAATTCCCCCAGGTAGCAGCTCGAACTGCTCTTCTTCCAAAGCCCTCAACAGGCGAGTACCAATCTTGGTGGACTCGGCAATTTCATCCAGGGAGACGCCCCTCATCTCGCGTTCGCGGCGGAGCCGTTCCCCAAACCATCGTGCGGATTGTTGCTTCGTATCCAGAAATCACCACAATCCGATGGAAACCAGATGCTGGGCGAATGATAGAAAGAGAGCAACTGGGTGTCAAACATGTCGATTACGGCGGTCTCTCGGTAGCCACGTTTTTCCGAGGACTGAATTTTCTATGTATTACAATTTGCAGCTTTCTAGTACCATAGAGCGCAGCTTGGCAATCGGCTGCCCTCCCCCGGAGTCGAGTATTAGGTGAGGACCTAATCCTGAGTTTCCCCATGAACATCGCCTCTGCGGGCAGAGAGTCAAACCTCTACGACCTCACCATCTTTCACGATGTTGCTAAGGCGCTCACGTCGTCTCTCGACCTCGACATAATTCTTGAAACTCTGATGCAAAAGATGGCGGCCTATTTCGAGCCGGCCTCTTGGGCGCTCATCCTGCTAGACGAAAGCAGCCGTAAGCTGCAGTACGTTGCGCCGGTCGAACCCGACTTTGAACGGCTCAACCAAGTTCGGCTCAGGAGCACGCAAACGCTTGCCGAGTGCGTGATTGAGACCGGCGAGCCAATTGTGGTGTCCGACCTGCGGCTCGATCCCCGCATTGACAAAGACACAGTCGATCCCCTGATCGTGCAGGATTCCGCCGTAGTCTGCCTCCCGGTTCGCAGCATGCACGATGCTTTCGGCGTAATTCAGTTATTGGGGATCGATCTTCAGATCTACGAGCAAAATGAGCTTTTTCTGCGCACCATCGCCGATTATGCAGCTATCGCCATCGACAACGCGCGTGCGGTACGCCGCATTCAAGAGCTCAGCATTACCGACGACTGCACCAAGCTCTATAACCAGCGCCATCTTTTCACCGTGCTGGATGAAGAGGTGCATCGCTCGGCCCGCTTCGGTTACCAGTTCTCGCTGCTATTTTTGGACCTCGACCACTTCAAAACCGTTAATGACAAATATGGACACTTGGTTGGAAGCAAGCTGATTGGGATGGTCGGCCAGTGTCTGCGCGAGAATCTGCGACTCATTGACGCCGCCTTCCGCTATGGAGGCGATGAATTTGCGATTCTGCTGCCGCAGACTTCGCTTGACTCAGCTCTGTTCGTGGCCCGTCGTATCGCGTGCGCATTCCACACCAGGGAGTGGCGGCCCGAAGAAAATGTCTCCATCCAGTTGCGGGCCAGCATCGGAATCTCCGGCTATCCCCACGACGCAAGCTCGCCTCAGGAAATCGTACAGCGCGCCGACGAGATGATGTACCTGGTGAAGGAATCCGGTCGCGATAACATCGCGGTTGCCGGGGCTGGAATCGTCGGACTTGACGGTCCGACAACCGGCGATCCCGGCGACGAATAACCCGGTAATCAGTCAGCCATCCGCCGCTCTGCTGAAGAGTTCCAAATCCCTCAACCCGATCTCATTCACAGCGCCGCAGGCCGCCATACATTGGGGTTAGCAGGCGCCTGCGGATTTACTCCGAAGTCCCAGACATACAGATTCATCTCCTGTGGCCCGAGCATTTCCACCAAGGCGTATTCACCCGGGATAAGTTCTTTCGTCGGAGTTACTTTTAGCCATTGTCCCTTACCGATTTTCTCCACCGTAGTGGGGATGAGGGTGCTCTCCTGGCTCGTCTTGCCGCTAAGTGAGACCTTGAGATTGCCGATCACGCGCACGTCGTTCTTTGGTTGAGCGCGCACGATACGAAAGCGGTCGCCCGGCTGGACGTCGGATGGGCCTTCATCGATATCGACGTAAAGTACAGGTTGGCCGCTATGCGACTGGATTTGTGCATGAGCACCTTTCAGTTCGAACGACTGCTTTGCGGCGGCGGCAGGATTGATGGCTGCGCGCAGCACGTTCTTCTTCTTGCTCTGGTTGATCTCGCTGCCGTTCTGCAGGATTTCCGCGGCTTCCTGTTTGCTGTTGTAGCTCTCGAGCAGGAATACTCCCCCGGAGCCGGGTAGTCGCAGGCCAGGGGCAATCTCCGGCGAATTGGCCTCCTCCTTTTCCCTTTCTTCGCGCTCCTCCGGAGTCTCAACATGGACGCGCGCCTTGCCCGATGCGAGCTCGGCAGCGTACTTGTTGGTGGCGTCCCAGTCGATCAGCGATGACGGAATCTCTTCCCACTCATAGCGCTCGGCGCTGAAGTAGCGGACTCGGTCGCCTTGGACCTCGTATTTGACCACGGACTGGTAGGAGCCATCCTTGAGAATCAGTCGATTGGTCGGCTGCTCAGCACGCGCCGGCATGGCGCAAAGCAACGGAATCATTGCGCTCAGCAGCAATGAAAACAGGCCCAAACATTTCAAATTTGGCCACATGCTCACTAGTTTAGACCTTCCAGCCCGGGCAATTCGGGGAACCAACAGGCTCGCCTGAGCGAATTAGATTTGAGCCTTAGTCCCTCTCAGAACGTCAATCCCCGTGCTGACCCGGGGATATGGCGAACAGCGTAGTCGAGGTACAATATGGGTTCCCTTGGACTTACGTTGTCCACGATCGGCCAGCGAAAAGAAACGTATTCCCAGCTACCGCATCTACATCCTTGGTAGCGGGAGCCGCTGGTTCCAAACCAAAAGGAGAATTTGCCAGAGATGTACTCGCTCCGGCGACTGACTGGTGCAGGCTATTGGGGGCGCTTGTTGTTTTCAAGCCTCTTGCTGGTGCTCTTGGCTTTGCCGCAGACGGCGCTCGCTCAATCGAAGCGGCCTTCCACCGGCAACACCAAGAATTCGGGCACGGCCAAAACGCCCTCCACCTCTACGGCGAACTCTGCAACGACCCAGAATCCGTCGCTCGGCAGTGTTTACGGGACCGTGACTGACCAGGAAGGCGCGGTTGCTGAAGGCGCGCAGGTCGAACTGGCGCGCAATAACGATCCGAACAAGCGACAAGTAGCGTCTGGGACAAATGGTGAGTACACGTTCACCAATATCCCTCCCGGTCCCTTCCGTCTGACGGTCACAGCACCCGGCTTCGATACAAAAATCTACTCTGGCGAGGTACGCGCCGGACAGACCGTGGTGGTACCCGTGATCGCACTGAGCATCACCACCGTAACGGCATCGGTTGATGTCGAGCTCACTCCTATCGAGGTTGCCGAAGAGCAGCTCCAGGAGGAAGTGCATCAGCGGGTATTCGGCATCATTCCCAATTTCTACGTTAGTTACGAAGCGAACGCTGCTCCCCTCGTACCCAAGCAAAAATTTAAGTTGGCATTTAAGTCGGTAACCGATCCGGTCACGATAATTGGAGCGGGGGCTATCGCGGGTATCTATCAGGCGGCGGATGAATTCCCCGGTTATGGCCAGGGCGCCGAGGGATACGGCAAGCGCCTGGGTGCGGCTTACGCTGACATCCTGGTCGGCACGTTCGTCGGTAGCGCAGCTCTTCCCGCGCTATTCCATCAGGACCCGCGATACTTCTACAAAGGGACCGGCACTATTAAGTCTCGACTTCTTTACGCCATCAGCAACGCGGTCATGTGCCGGGGCGATAATGGCAACAGACAGATAAACTATGCCGGCATTCTCGGCAGCTTCGTGTCGGGCGGCGTCTCTTACACGTACTATCCTGCTTCCGATCGCAGCGTAAGCCTGGTCATGCAAAACTCCGCAGTCAGAATTGCCGAGGGCAGCCTTGCGGGTATCGTTCAGGAATTTGTAGTGCGCAGATTCACCAGCGTTCGCGGTGGCAAGAAGGCCTCCGCCGCAACCTTAAAGGATAGTAACTAGCATTTGTAATAAGCCGTTGGCGACTGGCGACAGCCACCGGTAGTCAGCCTGGAGGTTCTTCGATCGCTAGAACCAACTCTTTCTTAGGAGTTTCTCAAAAGAAAGAAGTGGCTACTAATCTCTATTTTCCTTCCAGCTTTTTATACTCCGCTTTTGCCTGCTGATAGGCCGGGATGTCCGCATCAGCATCTTTCCATAGCGCTAAGAAATCCTGATAGGCAGCACGGGCCTTGTCGCGCGCTTCGGGTTCAGTCTCCGCCTCAATGGTGTAAGCCCGAGCGAGCCCAAGCCGCGCCAGCGCCGCCCACTGGAAGTTTGATGCCAAGCCTCGGTGATCTATAAGTTTCTGAAACTCTGCTCGTGCGGCCTTTCCCTGATGCAGCATGAGATAAGCTTCGCCCCGAAGGTAAGGAGGACACAACACAACCGTGATGTTCGCCGGCGACGACAGTTCGAGCGCTCCGATTGGGTTTAATAATTCGATGGCTTGGCTTGCTTGACCTCGATCGAGCGCGATCGCAGCCCGGATCGACGGTAACCAATATTTTTGCACCAGAGTGTCGAAAGGAAACTCGCCATCAAGTTGGGCAGCCAGCCTTTCAGCCTGCGCGTCGTCGCCGGCTTTCGCCAGAGTCAGAGCCGACATTGCCCGCACCACAAGGTTGGGTGCAAGCTTGAGTGCCCCGTCAGCCTCTTCGCGTGCACGTTGCCGATTACCGGAGCCAACTTCCCTCAATGCTGCCGCTGCCTTGTATGAAGCGGCGGTCTCTTTTGCGTCGTTATGCAATGCCGATTCGATTGCACGCTGAGTCAGTTCGCGGGCCTTCCGTAACTTACCCTCCCACGCTAAGGTGTCCGCTTGGGTGGCCATCAGCAGGTCTTCTGTTCCTGGCTTCCCTTGGCCGGCAGAAACCAGCTCGGTCATCTTCGCGACATCTCCCTGCAAGAAGGCCAAAGTATAGCGATTTCCAATCAGCCACTCACTGTCAAGACCCCGTCGCTCGGCATCTTTGTATACTTCTTCCGCATCTTGCAGACGATTCAGATCAACGTAGTCTAAGCCAAGATTGCCGTAATTAACACCATTGCTTGCATCTCGATGGAGGTTTTCTGTCGCCTGAGCTACCGCCCTTTCGTAATCTCCCAGGCGGGAATAGATAAACGTAAGATTTCTGGATAATGCAGGGTCTTTAGGATAGGTTTGTTTTCCTAATTCGTAGGTTTGAGCTGCCTTGTCTAGTTCACCAGTAACCGCAAGGTAATAATGGCCTTCAATGAGCAATTTCTCGCGTTCGGTCACTTTCTGTCGCAACTCGTAAGCTTGTTGTGCAGTTTGTGCCGCTAGACCGCCTTCGTTAAGATTCGTGTAGGCCGCCGACATGTACCGATAAGCCATGGCGAAGTTGGGGTCGAGCTCGACGGCTCTCTTGTAGAAAGGAATAGCTACCGTGTCTCCTTTGATGGCAGACATCTTGCGGCCCAAACTATAAGCCTTGAGTGCTTCTAAAGAGGTGGTGGTCGCTTCCTCTATAGGAGTGGCGTAAGTCTCGATGGACCGGAGTGACTCACCCAGATTGCGTCTGACCTTGATGGCCGCGCGGTCCAAGGCTTTGAGTACATCCTCTTTATTTTTGGCTTGTTCCTGGGCCTCGGCCAATAAGTCACCGGAGCTACAGTTCACCACCTTTACGCCAATTACGTACTGACTGCCGAACGGCGCAATGGAACCGGCGAAGAACGCTTTGCTGCCGATGCGCTGGCAAGCGTCTCGTGTCAGTTCAGGTGTGAGCCGGTCGGCAGGTGACCGCCCCATCAGCTTAATAGTCGCATTCACTTTCCGGTCATCGGCCAGACTGAGAAAAGGTGATTGCTCCAGCTGAATGCGTAAGGCTTGTTTCAGGGTGTCGTCAAACACCCCTTCGCCGGTAGAGTTTGCGAAGTCCGCCAGCACTACCGTGTCCTTCTCTGCCAGTGCGCTGGCTTTTTGCGAGTGCCAATAGAGCATGGTACCTATCAGAACTAGCGCAGGCACCCCCAACCATCCCAATAACCGGCCCGCGTAACTACGCCTCGAAGGCTCCGGAGCCGTTTTTTCGGCGGCGACCGCCTCTTGGGTAATCTTCGCATTCGCCGTAATGCCTGAGATCGGATTTGGCAGAACAGGTGCGATGGCTTGCACTGCCGGGGAAGGCGCCAACGCTGCAGAGGCACTTCCATCGGTGGTACTCACTGGCAAAGAAACCCGTTGCTGAATCCCGGAAGTAGAGGCGGTCACTTTCAAAACGACCGCAACGGTCTTCGAGGTGACCGGCGCCAGGAAGCGGTATCCCTTGCGCGGAATCGTCTCAATGTACAGCGGATGGGAGCTATTGTCGTTCAGCGCCGTCCGGATCTGCTTAATGCACTGATTCAGCCCGTGTTCAAAATCGACGTAGGTTTGTTCCCCCCAGACCTGTTGGCGGATTTCCTCGCGAGTAACAATCTCCCCGGATCGGGAGGTGAGCATGGCCAGCACTTTGAAAGGTTGTGGACCCAAGTTTGAGCGCTATTCCGTCTTTACGCAGCTCTTCCGTGTCGAGATTGAGCTCGAATAGTCCGAATCGAAGGAGCCGGTGAGTGGCGCTCAAGACAATCTCCTTGCTGTCGGGAAAGGAATGGCCGCGATTATATAATGGCTGCCCTGATTGTTAAAGCAGTGTTGCAATGACCTTTGTTAGCAACCCGTTATTTTTCAACTACCTGCACGTTGACCTCAAACTTACCTCTATATCACCCGGCAAGCATTGATCCGCTGCGTCTCGATGGCGCATTGTGGCTTCACGAGAGCGGAATTGGCCGTATGATCTCAGCCGTTCTGAACCGGAGATTACTGATGGCTCCCTTGTTTGCATCGCGGTCGGCTGAAGAGCCCTACTATCGCCGGATATCGTCGCGGGCGAGCTTTCTGTACGCCCTGCTCTCGGCCTTTATGTCCGGGGCCGAGATGGTCAGGATTGCCGTCATGGTCAGGGACCGTCCCCCCCAGGATGACTTGGTGCTCGAAGTGACTTATCTGGTACTTTGGCTCGCCTTCGGGCTGCGCTGGGGTCGCGGTGCCTGGGAGGGTACCAAGCAATCTGTGACTCAAACGAAACAGGGAGGTACAGCATGAACCTTCGGCAGTGAACCAAGCGGAGCCATGAGAACGCACCTCATCCCGCTACGGTAGCAATCATAAAAAATAGTAGTTTCTTCCTTTGCCGGCACGCGCTTCCTCCTGCGCTGCCGGTTTTTTTTTGCGTATGTCAGATATTTGGTGTCTCGCAACAATCCCGTAACACGGATAAAGGATTGCCGCAGCGAAAACCCCTGCAGCAAGATAATAAAGATGACTTTTTACTGAGCGATTACTAGAGAACGTTAGCCGCGCTGTCCACAAGCTACCTAACTGACTACAAACGCGGCGCACTCGGCCTTCATGATCTGATTCGCCTATCTCGTTCTACAGCTATTTCCTTTCGAAGAGTGCCGCCGCACGCGCAGGCATGCTATCCGACAACGGCATGCGAGCGAGAAGCGCTTAGTTTTCACTAACCTGCACTATCACCTGCAACTTACCTCCATATCACCCCGCAAGTATTGAACACCAATTCGAACAGGCGCATTGTGCCTTCACGAGAGCGGAACTGAGGCAAGACATCACAGGCGCTCTCGACTCTAGGCAAAGGAGGCCACCATGAAAACGGAAGAAACGCAGGGGTCATTCATAACTCTCATACGGATGCTGGTGACGAAAGCGGAACAGGCCAGGAAGCTGGAAGCTGATACCGACACCGTTCCAGTCAGCGAGACCGACAGCGTCCCCGTTTATCCCCGCGCGGCTGTGGTGGCCAAGCTTCTTGTGCTGCGAGCGCTTTCCAAGAAGATCCAGGATCGGCTGGCCGAAGAGGACCGCTATTGCGAGAGAGTTTTTCGTTACAGCACCCCCAACCCAAGCGCATCCTCGTTCGCTTCCTCCTCTCTACGCCGGGCGCTGAAGTAACGCACTCTTCAGCATCCCACGCGGCGAGCGAAGTTGCCGCAGACTAACCCGGCGATGGCCAGCTCAACCATCGCCCCTAACCAATAACAAGGCGAGGTCATCATGAGTACACAAAATTCACAATCGCTAGTGGTAAGCCGTCAACCCAAAGCAATCATCGCTAACAAGCTTGCATTGCTTCTTTCCCTCTTCGCACTGCTGTTTGTAAGCGCATTCGCTTACGCACAAGGTGCCCCGTGCACCTCGACGGGTAGTGTAAATACGTTTGGTCTGGGCTGCGTCTTCTATGCAGGTGCCTTCGACCCGAATAATCCGAATGCCAATGCTCTGTCGAACGAAACTGATGCCGTCGTTGGCGGCAGTCCGTACGGCGCCGCGACCCTCCAGAACTTCAATTGGGGCGGTGGCTCAATCGACGGCATGTTCACCAACAACCTGAGCGGTCAGAATCCGACCAGCGGCTACTGGCAAATCCGCACCGGGATGAACGGCGGCACGCTGGTCGCTTCCGGCACCGGCAGTGGAACTGACTTCCGGCACACCGCAACCAACAACAGCGCGTTCGGCTTTCAGGAGTACACGGACGCGGTTTTGACTCCCGGGTTGACGCTGCCGGCTGGGAAGTACTGGTTCTCGGTTGTCCCTACCGATCTAAATGGCGCTAATCGATCGTTCAACACCAACACCTTTGTCTCGGGCGGCGCGATCGGCAGTGACACAGACAACGAACAGTTATTCGACAGCCCGTTCTACGGGGCGAACCTTGACGACGCGAACAACTACGGCGTCTTCCAGGACTTCTCCAGCGGCGTGCTCCAGGGAAGCGTTCCTGAGCCCTCGAGCCTACTCATGCTGGGTTCCGGTCTGGTTGGCGTAGGCGGATTATTGCGGCGTCGCCGACGCGGCTAACTCATTCCTCATAGGCAGCGGCGAGCAAAGTATCCGCATAACCCAATTTGGGCGATGGTCAGCTCAAACATCGCCCCCAACTACGAACTTAGGAGACCTTTATGAATTCATTCAATATTTCCCTTAATCCCAGGACAGGACAGCACTACTCGCAAACCCCCAGACTGACGAACTCTAACGTCTCTGCCTTGGCGCTGCTTACGTTGTCTCTCATTTTGAGTGTTGTTGCGTCGACGCCCGCCTTCGCCGGAACTCTCAACACGTCCGGACCATTACAGCTTCCTTCCAACTGTTCGACCGGCGGCTGCGGCAACGTACTGCCGGGCGTCTACCCCACTGTGGTTAACAACTCCGGTTCTTTCACGGGAACGTGGCCGCCATCAGTTGACCCGGGCTACGGCGGACAATTCACCGGCACCGGACCTTTCCCCGCCAAAAACGGTACTAATAACTTCGACTTCACCACACTTACCCACGGCTCGTTACAGTCGGGCACCATGATGGAATTTGGTGACCTGGACGACGGGTCAGGAACCGAGAAATTCACGCTCCAGGCTTTCAATGCTTCTCACAACGTTATTCAATCTGCCTGGCTGCAGGACGCCTTCTACGTCTCCGGTGCCAATCCTTCCGACTTCGTTCAAGGCTCCATGCCTGAGTACAAGTGGAGCAGCGGAACCGGAACCTACCTGTTCGACGGCGCGAATGTCACAGGATTTCCCACGATCGGGGTCTGGCTCACTACGAACACAGACATTTCTTACCTGACGGTGACCAGCGACACGGACTTCGCCTCGTTCTCTATCGCGGCTCCGGTGCCTGAACCGGGCTCACTGGCGCTATTTGGCAGCGGTGTCTTGGGTCTGGGCGGGCTGCTACGGAGACGTTTATTTAACTAGCTTGCGGGTTTGCAATAACCAGGGGGAGTAATTCCGCGGTGGGATTATTCCCTTCCTAAGAAGCCGCACTGCTATCAAGTGCCACCATATCAAGTGTGACCATAAGGAGGTCATTGCACCATACGCCGGATGCCCAATCCTCAGCGTCCTCTTCTCCCTGCTTCAAGTCAGGAGTGGGCCGCACGGTGCTGTGGCCCGTGAGACCCATTCAGCACCTCACCAATCTTCGTGCACATATGCACCGGACCCGCGACTTTGCTCAGGAACAGGTCGGCATACGAGGCGTCTTCGGGCATTTCGTTGACTCCTGAATACAAGACCACGGGAAGCTCCGGCCGCCGTGACTTCACCTCGCGCGCCAACTGGGTGCCGTTCATGCCGGGCATCAGCATATCGGTCAGGACGAGATCCACCCGATTCGACTCCAACAATCTTAGGGCCTCAGCTCCTGAAGACGCAGTGAGCACGGAATATCCGAATTTTTCCAAAACAGATTTCCGCAGCACCAGCGGAATCGCTTCGTCGTCAACACACAGGATTACGTGCTTCTCATCCGGCACGGCCAACTCCGTTCACTCGGTAGCCGCCCTCTGAGGTGGTCGCCGCAGCCTTCGATGCAGTGGCCGAGACCTGGCCCGGCAGGAAGACGCGGAAGCATGTGGCACAGCCTCCCGCAATTCGTACGCTGCGAAAGTGAATGCTGCCCTCATACTTCTGAACGATGCCCTTGCTGATCCACAACCCCAAGCCGGTGCCCTTGGCTGACTTAGTGCTGAAGAAGGGCTCGAACAGCCGCTTGGCGTGTTCCGGATCAATGCCGGAGCCGGTATCGCCGACCAGCACTGCCACCCCGCGCGCCTGCGTACGGGGATCGGTATGTGAGCGCACTCGCAGCCGCATGCGGCCTCCGTTGGGCATGGCCTGCACCGCATTGGCGATCAAATTCAGGAAGACCTGCTTCAGCTCGATGGGAAAGCCGAACACCCTGGCATCCGCTTTCATATAGCTTCTCCACGGTAACCCCGTTCAATTGCAGATGCCGCGACTGCAGTTCCAGCACATTGTCTAGGATATCGGGAAGAGAGACCGGCGAGGGGTGTTGCGACTCGCGATAGAACCCAAGTGTCTGGCGAACGATGTGCGCGACCCGCAACAACTCTTCTTCGCCCAGCTGCGCGTAGCGTCGCGCCTCTTCATCCAGCGAAGGATGATCGCGCAGCAGATAGAAGGCATTGATGATGGCTTCGAGCGGGTTGTTGATCTCGTGAGCGATGATGCCCGGCCACCCGTCCCATGGCGGCAAGCCTCTCCGCCTTGCGCAGAGCTTCTTCGGTTTGCAGGGTGGCAGTAATGTCGCGATTGATTTCCAGAATCGGCACCTGGGCCGCCGTCGCCATCGGTCTTCAAAGCCTGGCGGCTGGCAACCACGATTTCCCGGCCATCACGGGTGGAATGCACCAAGTTGCCTTCCCACCTTCCGGCGCTGAGCAGAGTCGACCTGCGCGCTGCCGTTCGCATTCTGCGGCTTAAGGCCGATCACGTCGTTAACGTTTTGCCGAGCACCTCTTCCGCTGCCAGCCATACAGATCCTCAGCTCCTGAGTTCCAGAACTGGATGATGCCATCCAGGTCGCGGACCATAATGGCTTCGGTGGCGAGATCGAGGAGGTCGGCCCGCTGCTTCAACTCGTGGGTGCGCTCGGATACCCGCTGTTCCAGCTGCTGATTCAGCTGCTCGAGTTGCCGCCGTTTGCGGTGGAGCTCAGCGAAGATGCTGACTTTGGCGCGCAGCAGTTCGGGAATCACTGGCACGGTGATGTAGTCGACCGCTCCCTGCCGATAGCCCTTCACCCGATCCACGTCCGTCAGGTGAACGCCCGAGATGAAGATGATGGCGGTTCTCTGAAAGCGCGGGTGCTGGCGAATCATCTCCGCCAGGTCGAAGCCATCAATGTCGGGCATGCTGACGTCAGTCAGCACGATGCCGATGTCCTTCTTGAGAAGATGCTCGAGGGCCTCATTCGCCGAGGTGGCCTTGATGAGATTCTCCCCAAGTTCCTCAAGGATGACTTCGTAGCTCAGCAGCTTCGAAGGCTGATCGTCCACCATGAGAATGTTGACCTTCTCACTGTCGTCGGCCGGTCTCGCGAAGTCATCGTTACACATATGGGTCATTTCCCAGACAGTTGCCGCCGCAAAACGTCCTCGTCACCGGTGTAGCCACATGCGCAAAGCGGACAATAGTTGATCCGTGTTCACTGGCTTGGCCAGATACTCCGAGGCTCCAGCTTCCAGGCATTTCTCGCGATCTCCCTTCATCGCCTTGGCGGTAAGGGCGATGATAGGCAACCGGCGAAATGCCGCATTCTGCCGGATGACCTGCATGGTTTCATAGCCGTCCATCTCCGGCATCATGATATCCATGAGGACGATGGTGACGTCGGGGGTGGACTCCAGCATGGCAATGGCTTCACGCCCGGTGCTGGCGGTGAGCACGTTCATTCCGCGTCGCTCCAGAACGCTGCTCAAGGCGAAGATGTTGCGCACGTCGTCGTCTACCACCAGAACGCGTTTGCCCATGAGCGCTTCATCGGAACGGTGCAGCCGGTCGAGCATCCTTTGTTTTTCAACCGGCAGATCGCGTCACCACCCGATGCAGGAACAGAGCGCGTCTCATCCAGCAACCGCTCGGGCGACTCCACATCTTTGACGACTACGGAGCGGGCCAGGGTGTGCAGTTGCGCGTCCTCTTCCGGCGACAATTGTTTGCCAGTAAAGACGACTACCGGCAGATCGTTCATTGCCGGATCGTCCCGGAGCTGCTCCAGCACTTCAAAGCCGCTCATGTCTGGCAGCCGCAGATCGAGCACCGCGCAGTCGAAGGTCTCAGACTTCATCAGCTCCAAGCGCATTCGCACCGGTCGAGGCAACGGTCACGTCGATGTCATCATAGCCCAGCAATTCCTTCACACTCAGTTGCTCGGCGGGGTTGTCCTCAACGATCAGCAAGCGCTTGCGGCGAGGAGCAGAGTATTCCTTGATCCTCCCCAACACCGCATCGAGGCCTTCGGTAGTAGTGGGCTTGGTGACGAACGAGAATGCGCCGCGCGACAGCCCATGATGGCGGTCCTCGTCCATGGTGAGCATCTGAACCGGGATGTGGCGCGTGCTGGGATCCTGCTTCAGGTGATTCAGCACCGTCCAGCCCAGCATGTCGGGCAGGAAAACATCCAGCGAGACAGCCGTCGGATGATACTCGCGCGCCAACGCCAGAGCCTCGGCGCCGCGCATTGCGACAAGTACCTTGAATCCCTTGTCCCGCGCCAGGTCGCAGAGCACGCGGCCGTAGTGCGGATCGTCCTCGACAATTAGCAGCACCGTGTCTCCGGGCTGCAGATTGTCGCGATCGTCCTTCACTTCTTCGGTCGGACGATCAACCACAGCGGCGGCAGCCAGCTTCAGCGCCGGAGTGAGGACGCTGCTCGTCGTCTCCGGTATTGCCGGGGCGCCGGCGGAACCGACGTACGTCTGCGGCAAGTACAGCGTGAACGTGCTGCCCTTGCCCGGTGTGCTGCGCAACTGGATCTCGCCGCCCGAGCAGGTTGGAGAGTTCACGGCTAATGGCGAGCCCCAGGCCGGTGCCTCCGTATTTGCGGCTGGTGCCGGCATCCGCCTGTTGGAAGGCCTCGAAGATGATCTTCTGTTTCTCCTGCGGTATGCCGATTCCGCTGTCGGAGACCTCGAACGCGATGACCGACCCGGCAGCGCTGAGCACGGGATGGTTGTCGCTCCAACCGCTCTCCGCCGTAAACACGGAGAGGCGAACGCCGCCTTGGTCGGTGAACTTGAACGCGTTCGATAGCAGGTTCTTGAGTACCTGCTGCGAGACGCTTCGAGTCGGTAACCAGGCTTCGCCCGAGGTGCGGATCGGTGTGGACCTCGAAGGAGAGCTTCTTGTTCTCAGCCTCATGACGGAAGGGACGGCCAGTCATTTCGAGCAGGCCGGCGAAGAACACTTCCTCGGCTTCGACCGAAACCGTGCCGGACTCGATCTTCGACAGATCCAGAATGTCGCTGATCAGGTTCAGCAGATCCGTTCCTGCGCCATGGATGGTGCGGGCGAATTCGACCTGCTTTCCGCTGAGATTGCCTTCCGGGTTGTCAGCCAGTTGCTGGCCGAGTACGAGGATGCTGTTCAGCGGCGTCCGCAACTCATGCGACATGTTGGCCAGGAACTCGGACTTGTACTTCGAGGTGAGCGCCAGTTCCTTGGCCTTCTCTTCCAGCGCGCGGCGAGCTTGTTCGATTTCCTGATTCTTGCGTTCGACTTCGACGTTCTGCTCGGCGAGCTGCTGCGCTTTCTGCGCCAGCTGCTCGTTGGTCTGCTGTAGCTCCTTCTGCTGCGACTGCAGCTCGGTTGCCAACTGCTGCGATTGCTTGAGTAGCGCCTCGGTCTGCATAGTGGCTTCAATACTGTTCAGCACGATGCCGATGCTGGAGGTCAACTGCTCCAGGAAGGCCAAGTGCGAAGCCGTAAAGCCGCTGAGCGTTGCCAGTTCAATAACCGCCTTCACTTGGTCTTCGAACAGCACCGGCAACACAATGACATTGCGCGGCACCGCTTCGAACAAGCCCGACCGGATGGGGAGAGTGCGGTCCGGCGGCAGGTCGGTTATCAGCATGCGACGCTTTTCAGCGGCGCATTGCCCGACCAGTCCTTCGCCAACATTCACGCGCTCCAGATGCCCGTCGGGAGTATTGGCAAACGCCGAGAGCAAGACCATGGTGCCCGATTCTTCGCCTTCCGTCTGGTAGATCAACCCCTGCTGGGCATTCACCAGCGGAGCGAGCTCCGAAAGCAACATGCGGCCCACGGTGGTCAGCTCGCGCTGGCCTTGCAACATGCCGGTAAACCGGGCCAGGTTGGTCTTGAGCCAGTCCTGCTCGGTGTTGCGCTCCGTGGTGAGACGCAGGTTATTGATCATGGTGTTGATGTTGTCTTTGAGCTCTGCGACCTCGCCTCGCGCCTCCACCTGAATGGATCGCGTCAAGTCGCCCTTGGTAACAGCGGTCGCGACCTCGGCGATGGCGCGCACCTGGTTGGTGAGGTTGTCAGCCAGCAGGTTGACGTTGTCGACCAAGTCTTTCCAAGTACCGGCAGCGCCAGGCACGTTTGCTTGTCCGCCAAGCCGGCCTTCGACGCCGACCTCGCGGGCCACCGTGGTGACCTGATCGGCAAACGTGGCCAGCGTATTGGTCATGTTGTTGATGGTGTCGGCCAGCGCAGCGACCTCGCCTTTCGCATTGACCGTCAGCTTCTGCGTGAGCACGCCGTTAGCGACAGCGGTCACGACCTTCACGATGCCGCGCACCTGTTCGGTAAGGTTGACGGCCATGACGTTGACGTTGTCGGTAAATCTTTCCAGGTTCCGGCGACGCCCGGCACCTGCGCCTGACCTCCCAGTTTGCCGTCGGTGCCTACCTCGCGGGCCACGCGCGTTACTTCGGCGGCGAACGCGTTCAACTGGTCCACCATGGTGTTGATGGTGTTCTTCAGCTCGAGAATTTCGCCCTTCACGTCCACCGTGATCTTGCGAGACAAGGTCGCCGCGAGCAACGGCCGTGGTCACCTCAGCAATGTTGCGCACCTGCGCGGTCAGGTTGCCGGCCATGGCGTTTACTGAGTCGGTGAGATCTTTCCACGTTCCCGCCACGCCGGTCACATTGGCCTGACCACCTAGACGGCCATCAGTACCGACCTCTCGGGCGACGCGCGTCACTTCAGCAGCGAACGAACGCAACTGCTCAACCATCGTGTTAAGCGTTTCTTTTAGCTGCAGAATCTCGCCGCGCACGTCGACGGTGATCTTCTTGGACAAGTCACCGTTCGCGATAGCAGTCGCGACTTCTGCGATATTGCGCACCTGGCCAGTCAGGTTGCTGGCCATGAAGTTCACGTTGTCCGTCAAGTCCTTCCATGTTCCGGCGACCCCAGGCACCTCGGCCTGACCTCCGAGCTTGCCATCGGTTCCTACCTCGCGAGCAACGCGCGTTACTTCGCCTGCGAAAGCATTGAGCTGATCCACCATGGTGTTGATGGTGTTCTTCAGCTCGAGAATTTCGCCCTTCACGTCGACCGTGATCTTGCGCGACAAGTCGCCGCGGGCCACAGCGGTTGTTACCTCGGCGATGTTGCGCACCTGGCCGGTAAGATTTCCGGCCATGGAGTTCACCGAGTCGGTCAGATCCTTCCATGTTCCAGCGACTCCCGGCACGTTGGCCTGACCTCCGAGGCGGCCTTCGGAACCGACCTCGCGCGCGACGCGGGTGACTTCTCCGGCGAAGGCGTTGAGCTGGTCCACCATGGTGTTGATCGTCTCTTTCAGCAGCAGGATTTCGCCGCTGACGTTCACCGTGATCTTCTTCGAAAGTCGCCGCTGGCGATGGCGGTCGACAACCTCTGCGATGTTGCGCACCTGGTTGGTCAGGTTGCTGGCCATCGAGTTCACGGAATCGGTAAGGTCCTTCCAGGTTCCGGCGACACCGGGCACTGCAGCCTGGCCGCCGAGTTTGCCGTCGGTGCCCACTTCGCGAGCCACGCGCGTCACCTCCGAGGCAAAGGCGCGCAGCTGGTCCACCATGGTGTTGATGGTGTCCTTGAGCTCGAGAATCTCGCCTTTCACGTCGACCGTGATTTTGCGTGACAAGTCACCGCGGGCTACGGCCGTTGCCACCTCCGCGATGTTGCGCACCTGTGCCGTCAGGTTGCCGGCCATGAAGTTGACGTTGTCGGTAAGGTCCTTCCAGGTTCCTGCGACGCCGGGCACCTGCGCCTGTCCTGCGAGCTTGCCTTCGGTTCCTACCTCGCGAGCCACACGGGTCACTTCGCTGGCGAATGCGTTGAGCTGATCCACCATGGTGTTGATGGTGTTCTTCAGCTCCAGAATTTCGCCTTTCACGTCCACCGTGATTTTGCGCGACAAGTCGCCGCGGGCCACAGCGGTTGTCACCTCGGCGATGTTGCGAACCTGCGCCGTCAGGTTTCCGGCCATGGAGTTGACGTTGTCGGTAAGATCCTTCCACGTACCCGCCACTCCCGGCACGTTGGCCTGGCCGCCGAGTTTGCCTTCAGTTCCCACTTCGCGAGCCACGCGCGTCACTTCGCCGGCGAAACGGTTGAGCTGGTCCACCATGGTGTTCAGCGTTTCTTTGAGCTGCAGAATTTCGCCGCGCACGTCCACCGTGATCTTGCGCGACAGATCGCCGTTGGCGATGGCAGTCGCCACCTCGGCGATGTTGCGAACCTGGCCGGTCAGGTTGCTGGCCATGAAGTTGACGTTGTCGGTAAGGTCTTTCCACGTTCCAGCGACGCCGGGCACGTTGGCCTGGCCGCCGAGCTTGCCTTCGGTTCCCACTTCGCGAGCCACACGGGTTACTTCGCCGGCAAACGCGTTGAGCTGGTCGACCATCGTGTTGATGGTTTCTTTCAGTTCGAGAATTTCGCCCTTCACGTCGACCGTAATCTTGCGTGAAAGATCGCCGCGAGCCACGGCCGTAGTCACTTCGGCGATGTTGCGGACCTGCGCCGTCAGGTTTCCGGCCATGGCGTTGACCGAGTCGGTAAGATCCTTCCACGTGCCAGCGACACCGGGCACCACCGCCTGACCGCCAAGCTTGCCGTCAGTGCCGACTTCGCGAGCCACGCGCGTCACTTCGGAAGCGAACGAGCGTAGCTGGTCGACCATGGTGTTGATGGCTTCTTTGAGCTGCAGAATTTCGCCGCGAACGTCGACCGTGATCTTGCGCGAAAGGTCGCCGCTGGCCACGGCAGTTGCGACCTCCGCGATGTTGCGGACCTGGCTGGTCAGGTTGCTGGCCATGGAGTTGACCGAGTCGGTCAGGTCCTTCCATGTGCCGGCGACGCCGGGCACGACCGCCTGGCCGCCAAGCTTGCCGTCGGTTCCCACTTCGCGGGCCACGCGCGTCACTTCCGAGGTGAACACGCTCAGCTGCTGAATCATGGTGTTGACGATGTTGGCCGAGCGCAGGAATTCGCCTTCCAGCGGACGCCCATCCACATCGAGCCGCACCGTTTGATTCAGATTTCCCTGCGCCACGGCCGCAATGGCTCCCGTCACTTCGGTGGTCGGACGCAGCAGGTCGTCTACCAGGGTGTTGACCGAGACTTCCATCTCGCCCCAGGCTCCGTTGCGAGCCCGGAAACGCGTGCGCTCGCGGGTGCGCCCTTCTTTGCCCACAGCCTGGCCAACTCTCTTCAGCTCACGCGCCATCTGCTCATTGGTGGCGACGATGTCGTTGAAGGTATCGGCGATCTTTCCCGGCAAGCCCGGTCCACGATCCCGGCAGCCGGACCGAGAAGTCGCCCTGCTGCATCCGTTGCAGGCTGGCGAGGATTGCGCCCAAATCGGCTGGTGTCGGATCGGAAGCAGCGGCGGAGTGGCCGTTGCCTGGAGTTGTCTGGTCTTGTAACGCGGCGGCCGGTGCCGAGCCCGCAGGAGTAGTTGAGCTATTTCGTTTCACGAGTCACGTCTCCAGGGACGGATCATTGTTGCAGGCCTTAGCCTGGCTCGAACGGAAGGCGGGTTACAGGGTAAGACATGGCGAGAGAACGTCGCAATCGCGTGGCGTGCGTTGCGGTATGCGAATCGCAGCTCCGGCCGAGCTTACGAAGCTACCCCCCAGACTGTCGCCACAGTGTATCCCGACTCGGCTTCTTGTTTGCTGAGTTTGTTTTCTTTTCGGGAGTTCCTGACGGCCTGACGACGGATCGGAGTTAGCTGTGGCCTCCACCCTACAGCGCGAGATGCAGTTCTGATGCAAGGGCAGCAGCTCTGGTTGGCTGAAGTCGAAAAATTACGCCGAAAGTTCCTTACCCTGCACGAGATGTCAAATTCATCACCTCACTGCGCTTGAGAAACATTCGGGGTTGCGAAGTGTGCGCGTGCCGCTAAGATACTTGGACTCCGGAGAGAAATGCTCACTACGTTTGTCAGCGGCGGCCAGGCGAATGCGATTACGGAGAACGCGATGCGGTCGGCACATTTTCTCAATGAGCGTATGATGAAATTTACCAGCTTCACGCGCCTGCCGCGGCATGCAGATGAAGTTGCGCTCACTGCGAGGGTAGCAACACGAATAAGAGACGCGCGCCGGAAAAAATCGAGGACACGTATCTAGTGTCGTTTGACGTGGAGCCATATCACCAGGGAACGCGCCATCATTGGACGATCTGCCGCTCGCAGAATCCTGACGAACTGGTTTCCTGGGGCCATGCTCCCACGCGTGAACTGGCGGAGACGGCTGCTGAGAAGGAGCTCGAAGATCTGTCTGCCGGGCGAACCCAGGGCGGCCAAGTTCCCAGCAGCGTAAAGCCTTACACACATCGCATTGCCAACGGAACTACTGAACCGCCGATCGCAAGCCGGTAGTCAGACTACCGGCGGCGCGACAATGATTCGTGCAGCGGAAAGACGAAACCGAGTAACTAGCGCCGATCGTCTGAGCTCGTGCGGGCCTTTTTGCGCGCGCGTTTGCGTGCCAAAGCCTGCTTCACCCGCTTCTTCTCGCCCGGTTTCAGATAGAAAGAATGGCGCTTGACATCCTTGATGATGTCTTCGGTTTGAACTTTACGTTTAAAACGACGCAGGGCATTTTCCAGCGATTCGCCCTCTTGTAACCTAACCTCTGCCAAATAAGCCTCCAAAATGTGCCGTAATCGGCCTCCGTTGAGTTTATATCATTCGCGCGCAACGTGCCTCTCACACAGGACTTCGGAGAGTAACGGCGATATTGAATCTCCGGGCGCAAAATCGAATCAACATAAGTGTTACTCTGGACACCTATGGCAGGAAGCTCTCGTACAACCTTTACCAAACGCCAGAAAGAACGGGCCCGTCAAGAAAAACGGGTCGAAAAGGCCGAGAAAAAGGCCCAGCGCAAGCAGCGGCGACACCCAGCCTGCGGCTACCGCAGACCCAACCCGTTGCGGATCTGGTGGTCACACACGACGAAGAAGGCCAGCCGCAGGGTTTTGATTTCCACGATTTCGGCAAGTAATTCGCCGAGTAGCGGCTAGTTGGTGCGTGTCGCAGACTTAGCACCCGCACTGTGATACAGTCCTAGTAGACGCTATTGGCTACGGCCGCTTGCAAGCGACATCCGATCCGCATTTGATCTGATTTCCCGCCTTTCCTGCTTCCGTTTTGTTTTCAGCGCCGAATAACCATTAGAGTGGCTTCAGTTGTATCTTCGCGACTCGCATCGCACTATAGCGGACTTCCTCGCGAGACGCCTCTCCAAGAAAGAAAAAATCGTTTGACACAATTTAAAGACATGCCTCTGTCTGCTGGACTCCAGCAGAAGCTGGCACAGTTCCAATTTCACTACCCCGACGCCGGTACAGGCGTCCGCGATACCTCCCGCCTTGGAGGGTAAAGACGTACTTGGCCACGGCCCAGACCGGCACCGGCAAGACCTTGGCTTTTCTGATTCCGATGCTCGAGCGCCTGGCGATCGAGACCTACCCCGCGGCAGGTCTCGGCGCTGATCCTGGTTCCGACCCGCGAGCTGGCCATGCAGGTCCACGAGCAGTACGAAAAACTGCGCGCCAAGAAAGCCACGCCGGCCGCGCTGCGTCATGGGCGGCGCCAGCGAGCAAGCGCCAGATTCAGGCGGTCCGCAACGGAGCGACTGGTTATCGTCGCCACCCCGGGCGCTTGGAAGATTATCTTCGCCGCAAGCTGGTCGACCTTCGCAAGGTCAAGATACTGGTGCTCGATGAAGCCGATCGCATGCTCGACATGGGCTTCTTGCCGGCGATTCGCCGCATTGTCGGCCGAGCTGCCGCGCGAGCGCCAGACCACTGTGCTTCTCCGCGACCCTGGAAGCTTCGGTCGCCAAACTGGTGAACGATTACATGGACCATCCGGTGCGCATCGCTCTGGGTTCTACTTCCAAGCCGGCCGACACGGTTGAGCTGCAGGCCTTCGAAGTGCCACAAGCCGAGAAGTCGGAAGTGCTGCGCCAGCTGCTGAATGCGGAAAAGGGTCAGACCCTGATCTTCGCCCGTACCAAGCACGGTACCGAGCGCCTGGCGAAGAACCTGATGCGCGATGGCATTACTGCCGCGATGATTCATGGCGATCGCAGCCAGTCGCAGCGCACCGGCGCGCTTGAACGGATTCGAAGACGGCAAGTTCCAGGTGCTGGTGGCTACCGATGTGGCCTCGCGTGGCATTCACGTCAACAATGTTGCGCATGTTATTAACTATGACCTGCCGCAGATTCCGGAAGACTTCATCCACCGCGTCGGCCGTACCGGACGCATGGGCTCTCGCAGGTCGCGCTTCCACGCTGGTTTCGGGTGCCGAGATTGGCGAATTGCGCTCCATGGAGCGCTCGCTGAAGCTGAAGATCGAGCGCAAGAAGATGAACGCGGAAACACGAGTCGCCGCGCCCATCGTTCGGGACACGCTTCCGAGCCGGACGCTGTCTCGTCTTCCCGGCGAAATTTTCTCGTAATAGAGAAGCTCTCAACATAGATCCTCAAGCCATTTTGCAAACTGCGAGATGGCTTTTTTCCTTTACAGCCGCCAGCTTCCAGCCGCCAGCCGGACAATCTCGCTTGTCATCCTGAGCGAAGCGAAGGACCTGCTTTTTCCTCGCTCCTTTCCCACCACCCGTGTAACCTCCAGCGGGGTTCGAAAAGGCTCCCAGCTGCCAGCTTCCAGTTCTGTCCACTGACGACCGACAGCTGAACAACCGACAATCGTTCCACCCCTCCCTGGGTATCCTCGTAAAATCTTGATTCCATTGGGGCGGCGGAAAAGTTGGTCGGTAAAATCTTGAGCCCGTGAGACTTGCAGGCAAAATATTGAAAAGACGGCACTTGGGGGTTGGCCTTTGGCTTTTGGCTTGCTTTGGCTTTTGGCTTTTGGCTTTTGGCTTTTGGCTCTTGGCTTGAAGGTGGTAGTTGACGGCTGGGTGCTGGCAGGTCTTCTGGAAAGTTGTAGCACGGAAGAATGAGGGTTGATCTCGGACTATCGGTTGTCGAATGAATGAGCCAAAAGCTAAGAGCCAATGGCCTACAGCGGCTTTGTGGCCAAGAGCGGCAGTCCCCAGACACACCATTCCCCTCCCCGGAGGCCCCCAGTGAACTGGAATCGTATTCGCCGTACCGGAACCGCGCGGTGACGGCGATCACGTCTCTTTGTGATAAGGAAACTGCGGGTCAGTTGCGGAGTTTAGAAATTATGGTTGGGGGGCGAAAAGAAAAACCCACCCTTCGACTGCGCTCAGGGCAGGCTCGAACCAAACAAAAGCTTCTACCCAACCAAGCGCAAACCTGGCGCTGTTGGGGCCCGGCTTCACCCAACCAAGCGCAAACCCGGCGCTCGTTCGGGGCCCGGCTTCTACCCAACCAAGCGCAAACCCGGCGCTCGTTCGGGGCCCGGCTTCTACCCAACCAAGCGCAAACCCGGCGCTTGTTCGGGGCCCGGGTTGGATGGGGCACCCAAGGGGTCTTCACGAAGTATGAAGAGCTTGCGCAGGCCCCGGGCTCTTTATCAAAAGATCTTCTTCACGCCCGCTTAAGCAGGCGACTTATCCAGACCAGGATGACTGCGCCGACAAAGGCCACGATAATGGAGCCGATCATGCCTCCGCCGGGCCAGATGCCCAGCATGCCGAAGATCCAGCCGCCCAGGATGCCGCCTAGCAGCCCGAGGATGATGTCCACGAGTACGCCGTAGCCGCCACCCTTCATGACCTGTCCGGCCAACCAGCCAGCAATCAGTCCAACCACAAGCCAAATCAGAATTCCCGTCATGTGTCCTCCCTGTCGAATAGGTTCGGGGCCGGAACATCCGAGAGGTCCTGGATATTCGACCGAACTATACGCTCTGGCCCGAGCCTAAACAATTACTTGTCAGGTTCTCTGGGGTAGGTGGAAGACTGGCCCCAGACGGGTTCGCTACGCTACTCGGCAAAATCACGAAGCCAGCAGAGGTGGCAGTTCACGAGGTTACCGCCCAACGACAAGAGCCACTGATTCAGGTGAGATGGGCTGTTACCAAAAGCAACACCGGCGTATGCTCAATCCAATCCGATCGCGGTCTTCCTGGTGGCACATTGCGAGTTAACTTTCGCGAGGTAATCAATGAATTGGCGAATAGGTCTACATTGCATTGCAGGCGTGGCTATGTTCATTGGATTAGTCGATTCGGCTCAGTCGCAAGCGACCTCGAACCCAGCCGTCAGCGGTGCGGAAGGGCGCGCACAGCCCCTGATACTGGAAAAGGATGAGGGCGAACTTCGCACACGCCGTATCCATGCAGATAAGAGCACCGTCGCCGCTCCCCAATTCCTGTTGAAGGTGAGTCCTAAGAATAACGGCTCGCAGCACCTTGTCTTGGGTACCGAAGAGCTTTTGCCCGGAGCTCGAATAGCCAAGCACAAACACCTTATACAGGACGAGATTCTGCTCATCCAGAGTGGAACCGCTCATGTATGGCTTGGTGATAAGGAAAGTGATGTACACGCGGGTGGGTTGGTGTTCATCCCCTCAGATACATGGATCAGTCTAAAGAATACGGGCGCGGAGCCAGTGGGTCTGGTCTTCGTTTTTTCGGCGCCAGGCTTTGAAGAAACGATGCGATGCAACTCAGTCCCGGCCGACGAAAAGCCAACTCCGCTCACGCCTGAGGAACGGCGAGAATGTGCTCATAAGGGTCATGCTGTGATTGAATCAGACTCGCAGTAATGACGCGTCGGGTCACGCGCTTCGAGTGCAGCCCGCGGGGATATGGGCGCTCTGCCGGAAGAAATAGAAGTTTTTGACTTGATGTGGCCGGCGAATTTTGTACATATGACACGGCTGCGGAGATGGATTTTCTAGTGGACGGTCTCGGACAATGAATAGATGATTCGCTGCGGCACCCGGCGAACAAAGCTCGGGCGTCTCGTCCGCTACTTCGTCAGCTTCGTTTAGCTACTTCGTCGACTGCATTTGGCTACATCATCAACTTCATAGAGCTACCGCAAGCACATACAGCGGCGGAAAAGGGGACCCATGTACCGAACTATCGGGAAGCTATCGTTAATTACTGCCATTTTGTTGACGGCCAACCTGGTCGCAGCGCAAGGCCTACTTTGCAGCCAGATCACCGTGGGCCCGGAAGGAAGCCTGAACGGGTTCGTTCCCTTCCGCCCGAACAGTCTGTGGAATACGAACATCGCGAATGCGCAGGTCGATCCCAATTCCGATGCGATCATCGGCTTTATCGGCTCGGGTGTGCATGTGCATCCCGACTTCGGCTCCGGTCTGTACAACGGTTCAACTATCGGGATCCCGTACCAGGTGGTGCCCAGCAATTCGATGTTTGCGAATATCAACTTCACCGACTATGGCGATCAGAGCGATCCGGGACCCATGCCGATTCCATTCAATGCGCTGATCGAGGGCTATCCGAACCCCGGGGATGGCGACCGCCACGTACTGGTGATCGACAAAGGCAACTGTTGGCTCTACGAGCTCTATGGTGCATATCGGCAGGCCGATGGCAGCTGGAACGCCGCGTCGGGCGCGGTATGGGACCTGGGCACGAATGAGCAGCGGCCCTATACCTGGACTTCCGCCGATGCGGCCGGGCTGCCTATTATGCCGGGGTTGGTGCGCTATGACGAGGTCAACGCCGGCGCGATCAAGCACGCGATACGGTTTACATTGCAGCACAGCAAGCAGGCGTTTACGCCGCCGGCTTCGCACTGGGCGGCAAACTCTAACAATCCGTTGGCTGCGCCGATGGGCATGCGCTTGCGGCTCAAGGCGAGTTTCGATATCTCCGGCTACCCGGCGGATGACCGCGTGATACTGACCGCGCTCAAGCAATATGGCATGATCATGGCCGACAATGGCAGCTCGATGTTCATCAGCGGCACTCCGGACAATCGCTGGAGCAATGATGACCTTGACCTACTGAAGCAATTGACGGCGTCGGACTTTGAAGTGATGTTGATCTCGCCGCTGTATGACCCGAACAATGTGCCCACCGGACCTAATCCCACGATCAACAGGTTCACGGCGACAGCGTCGGGCGGCACGGGTCAACCGGTCACGCTGAGCTGGAACGTGAGCAACGGCGGGTACAGCGTCGTGTCACCGACGGTGGGCGCTATTCGTGGCACGACCGCGGTTGTTTATCCCAAGACCACGACGACATACACCCTGTACGCGACGAATCCCTATGGCCGCTCGACCGCGCAGGTGACGGTGAATGTGCCATAAGGTAGCGTGCTAAGTCAGTTCATACTGAATGTCTTTGATACGCTTGACGTCGGACTATGAAGGGGCGCTGTAGTATCCTTCAGAGCACTCTCTACACACTTGTGCTCGTAGCCGATCGGGTTTCGGCCGGGAGGGATTGCTGTATGCAGAAAGCATTCTCACGTCGGCAGTTCTTGAACACTTCCGCAGGCGCTCTGGTGGGGAGCGTCATGCTCGCCGATAGCAGTTTCGCTGCGCCATTGTTCCAACAGGCGGAAAAAGCTGTCTCGAAGACTACTATCCTTCGCGCCACAAAACGTACGTTAGATATCAACGGAAAAGCCGCTCCTGCGCTGGGAATCTTGCAGCCCGATGGAACGCAGGGTATGAGCTGCTCGGTGAACGAACTGTTCAATGTTCGAGTCAACAACGAGTTGGATGTGCCGACCTGCATCCACTGGCATGGGCTGCATCCTCCTAATAACGAGGACGGAGTTCCAGGTGTGACGCAACCGGTAATACGCGCCGGTGCTGCTGATTTCTACAACTTTCCCACCCTACCTGCTGGAACGCATTGGATGCACTCGCATCAAGGATTTCAGGAAATCCAGTTGCTGGCCGCGCCGCTAATCGTGCACGACCCGGCGGACCGTGCTCGCGATGAGCAGGAAATTGTAGTCATGCTCTCGGACTACAGCTTCACCTCGCCGGAGGAAATCTTCGCCAAGCTTCGGCAAGGGGAACCGAAGATGGCCGCAGGCGCGATGAAGATGAGCCAGCCGGACGCGAATGACGTTAATTACGATGCCTACCTGGCCAACGATCGCACACTGCGCGATCCCGAAGTAGTGAAAGTGGAGAAGGGCGGTAAGGTACGTCTGCGTATTATTAATAGCTCGAGCGGCACGAATTACTTCATTGATCTGGGATCGTTGACTGGCGAATTGATCGCTGTCGATGGCATACCTGTTCGTACCATACAGCGAAAGCGATTTCCGCTGGCGATCGCGCAACGTATGGACGTGATCGTGAACATCCCGAGCGAAGGTGGTGCCTTCCCAATTCTCGCTCTGCGCGAGCTGGCTACCGAACAGACCGGAATCATCCTAGCGACTCCGGGTTCCACGGTGCCGAAGGTTCCGGAGATGGGCTCTTCTCAGACGGGCCTGCTCAACCTGGACCTGGAGAGAGAACTGACGGCTTTACATCCCTTAAGTTCGCGGCAGGCGGATGTGAACAGCGCCTTGAATCTGCAAGGCAACATGAGTAAATATGTTTGGCCTATCAATGATGTTGCCTTTAACACAGAAGATCCGGGCAAGGAGAAAGCTCAAGTACACGTGAAGTATGGACAGCGGGCAGCGATTAAGTTTGTCAATCAAACTCCGATGTCGCATCCGATGCACCTTCACGGACATGCATTTGAGGTCATGGCAATCAACGATCAACGCATTACCGGTGCGCTGCGTGACACCATATTGGTTCCGGGAAAGACAAGTGTGACGGTGGAGTTCGATGCGAACAACCCGGGCCTTTGGTACGTCCATTGCCACATCTTGTGGCATCTAGCCGCAGGAATGGCAGCTCTCGTACAGTACGACGTATAGGTATAGCAAGACGGCAATGATGCCTGTCTGCGCTCGGCAACTCGTCAGGACACTATCGCTCGCAGTTGCGTGTCTGCTGCTTGCGGTAGTTGCTGCGAATAGTGCCTTCGGATGGCAAGCGCAGGTCCCTGCAACGAGCCCCGGCACAGACCAGGGCGGCGACGATTCCGCTCCAACGCCGCAGACTCCGGCTCCACAAGTTCCACCTACGCCACCGCAAGCGCCGCCGCCATCAGCGACTGCCTTCAGAAAGATGCAATGCCAGTGCCCCGCTAATCCACGACGTCTCAACGCAGCTTGCAAGGGTGAGCGATTCGATTGGGACGAGACCCTTTCCCACGACTACTTCGGTTTCCGAGAGAAGCTACGGCAACTTGGCATCACGCCGTCGATGTCCTACACCGGAGCACTACAGACCAACGTTACTGGCCAGACCCACCAAATTTGGGGATATGCAGGACAGTTGGTCGCCGGTCTCAATGTTGACTTTGGAAAGCTTTTGAAAATGCCCGGGATGTCAGTATACGTGGGAGGATCATGGGGAACCGGGGACAATCTAAGTGGCTCCCTAAATAATCTGTTTCCGGTTAACACGCTCTATGCTCCCAGCTACTACCTTGGGGAGATGTACCTGCAGCAGACCTTTCTGGAACAAAGCCTCACTCTTCTGGGAGGACGCATCGCCGCAGGAAATACCTTCGCCACCCTCCCAGTGTTTACGAACTATGTGAACTATGGCCTCAACCCGAATCCCTATCCACTGGGATTCAACGACGTCACATTCTTCGCTCCACCTGCCGGTACTGAGTGGGGTGCGCAGGGAACCTACAACATCACGCCGATTTTTCAAGTTGCTGCCGGAATGTTCAACACCAACCTAAATGCGGCGAACGGCCAGAACCATGGCACAGACTGGACCTTGCAGCAGGGAAACAAGGGCGCGCTGGTGATTGCGCAGGCTAGCTACTTTCCGCACGGAATCGTCGCAGACCAGGGTAAGCAGGGCCTGTATACGGTCGGTGTTATCGGCAACAACAACTCGTTTCCTACACTTCCGAATGGGGAGACGCAAAGCGTAGGATACGTTGGAGCCTTCGTACTCGGCCAAGAGACGGTCTATCAGCCCGACGGCCCCAACACTTCACGAGGGCTCACGGTGTGGGGAAGTTGGGCATACAACGCGAAGCCACTCATCAGCCCGATACCTTTGTTCTGGGCAGCGGGAGCAAGCTACCAGGGCCTTTTCAAGCGGCGTTCCAGTGATGCGGCATCCATCGGCTGGATTTATGGACAGACCAGCAACTACTTCCCCGACGCAAGCGCAGAACAAGTGCTGGAAGTGAACTATCGCTGGCTCTACGGCAAGTTTCTCACCATCACTCCCGACTTTCAGTACATCTGGAATCCAGGCGGACATAGTGCTCCGGGTGTGAGCGTCATCGGCGTGCAGGCGGCGATCACGTTCTGATTCACCGCTCCGAGCTGAGGCCGCCTTCCCAGCGCCCGTGCTCGCCTTCAGAACTCTAGTTTCAGCAGAAACTGGAATTGACGCGGCGTACCTATTCCTATCGGAGTGGTATTCAATGGCAGATATATCCTGCCGAAGTCGGCAGCCGAAATGAGGCCATCGGGGTTGGCAAACTGTCGCCCGGTTCGCAATGTTGAACACCTCGGCCCGGAACTGGAGTTGTACCTGTTCTGTCACGGGAAAGCGTCTGGAAAGCGCCAAATCCGACTGCCAGACCCCGGGACCTCGCAAGAAATTGCGGGGAACATCGCCGAATCCTGAGGGGCAGGTACCACCTGGGTAAAGCGGATCGTTCGCCCCTGGGAGTGCAAAAGGCCGCAGGGTTAAAAGTCCCGCCGGCCAAATACAAGGGCTGGCCGGGAACCAGGTTGGGACGCTGCGTAGTTGGTGTTTCCGTCCGGGCCGGTACCGCTGGTCGTGAGGTTCACGGGGAAGCCGGTACGGGCGATGAAGATAGTGCTGATCTGCCAGTAGCTGAAAACGGCCCTCATGAAACCAGGCTCCGCAAGATACACTTCCCTGCCCCGAAAGGAAGCTCATAGATGAAATTTGCATTGAACACGTGGCGGGCGTCGAAAGCACTACTGGCGCGCTCCCCGCATTGCGTCGCAGCCCGGGGCCAGCAGGAAACATTCTGTGCCGTAATGGAGTCGCCGTCGCCGCTGCCATTGGAACCGTCGTCGATGCTGTGGGACCATGTGTAATTGGCCGAGACCAGCAAGCCGCGAGCGAAGTTGCGCTTCAGCGACAGAGCCAGCGCATTGTACGAGCTATTGCCGATGTTGCCTCGCCACGCGATCTGCGAGAACTGCGGGTAAGGACGCTGGCCAGTGAGCGGGTCTATGACGTTGACATAAGACAACTGCAGCAGATCCGTGCCTTTGCTCCCAACATACGCCATATTGAACGGTAAAATTGTAGGGCATTGCTTGTTCTAGCGAGGCTCCCCACTGGGTTACGTATGAGTCTTTGCGATCCCGCTGTTCGGCGTTGGGTGATTGTGTGCCGTTGGCGCAGACCGGATTGCCTTGCGAGTCCAAGACTATGGGGTAGCCAAGTCCTGGGCAATTTTTCGGTGTCAGCGCATAGCTTAATACCTCGTTCTTATCGGGTACGTTCTGGTCGTCCAATTGGCCGTCCTCGTGATAAATACCAAAGCCGGCGCGAATGACGGTCCTACCCGCGTACTTGGCCGGGGCCCAGGCGAAGGAGATGCGCGGATCGAAATCGCCATAGTTCGGTGGGCCAAAGCTGGCCCCTACGCCGCAATACCCTTGCGGTCCGCAGGTGGCGAAATCAAAAGGATTCCCTCGGCCCTGTACTTCATGAAAAATACCGAAATAGTCATAACGCAGACCCAAATTCAGGGTGAAAGTCGGCCGCCACTTGAACTCGTCCTGGATATAACCGAAAAACTGCGTCTTGCGCAGGCCGTTTACCGGATATGTCGCCCGTAATACTGGCCTTATTGGCTTGGTTGGCCGCAAAGCTGTCGAGAGAGCTATAGCTAATGGTGCCAAAAGAACTGCTCCCCTGGTTCATCTGTATGCGACGGACCTCGATTCCCGCCTTGATTACATTTCTTCCCTTGACCCAGGTTACGATCGTCAAGCCAGGAAAACGAATTACCCACGCCGGTGCTGATACGTCCGTTATTCAGCGAAGTGAGGCCCGCCACTGCGACTGCGTTGAGCGATCCGGTCGGATTGAGGAAGACGGTGTCGGTGGTTCCGCGGTTGAAACCAAACTTGAAGTCGTTGAGCAGGGTCGGAGAAAAGGCGTGTGTCAACGCAATCACACTGTTGACCGGATAGGACGTGAGCTCCTGTCGTTCATCGAGATATTGCCCGGAGCTTGGGGAAAACGGGAGAAAGTAGTCGGCTTGATCGATGTTGGCTCGCCAGAAAAGATTGGTCGCGTCGGAGAAGCGATAATCCAGGCGAAACATTCCCGAGTTCTCCTGGCCCACTTGACTGCCCTGCCCCACGAACTGGGAAATATTTGGGTCAGTGGTAGGGTTCTGCCCTAGGGGATAGGCGCTTGACGACGGGCGCAAGCCCCGGCGACTTCGCTAGCACTTGCGACCGAAAGGCAACGCTGGGTACATAGCCGATAAGAGTCTGACCAAGGTTTTGCTGGTAGCCTTCGTAGGCGACAAAGAAAAAAGCCTTATTACGCACGATGGGCCCGCCCAAAGATCCTCCATACTGATTCAAGTGGAAGGGCGGTTGATGGTTTGGATTCAAGGTGTCAATCGGATCGGTGGCATCGAAAGCGTTGTTACGCAGAAAGTCGAAGGCATCCCCGTGGAACTGATTGGTGCCTGAAGACGAGGCTGCGCCTACCTGCCCTCCCCCTGTGGCGCCAGTCTGGGCCGTCGCCAGGATAGGGTCGACACGGATCTCCTCGATGGTGTCGAGCGGAATCGCGGCGCGAACATAATATAGTTGGGACTGATTGATAACGTAGGTGGCATCGACGCCATCGTAGGTATAGTTATTGTCGTCGCGGCCCCTACCGGCATAGCGAATGGAGCGCTGATTGCCGGCGCCAGGTCCGCCGGCGGTGTCAATCGCTGTCGGTACCAAGGCGGTCAAGGTGGCCCAATTCTGCCCATTCAAGGGAAGCTCTTTAGCCTGTATGCGTGCAATGCCTGTGCTTAGCGTGTTGTTCGTCTGATCTAGCGTTTGAGGGGGCGCGGCCAAAACTTCCACTTGCTCTACGGGAGCCCCTATCTTGAGGGTCACGTTGAGAACTCGAGTTTGTCCCAGCTTCTGCACCACATTGTCGAAACGCTGCGACTGGAAATCCTGGTGTTCAAAAGTTACGGTGTAGCTTCCAACTGGCAGTTTGGGAAAATAGTAGGCTCCTTCCGCAGAAGAGAGCGCCTTCCGCCGAAGCCCTGTAGTGTCCTGTACCGCCGTCACTTCGACACTTGGCACTGCGCTTCCGGAGGAATCGCTGACGGTGCCGGTCAATCCGGTACTGTCCAGTTGCGCCCAACCGGGCGAGACAAAACAAAGGAGGATAATCATCGCGCCTAAGAGCCGAGCGCTATACTGCGAAATGATTCCTCTGCGGAGAAGGCGAAGGCCTGGTGGCGGGTATTTGGATAGAAACTGAATGTGCCCAACCTCCGCTGGAGCCTTTATATATAAAAGCTGCCGGCAGGCAAACACAATTTCATCCGCGATCGTGGCGGTCCGAAAAGCGGTCGCCTCACCTAGTTTCTCCCCCGGAGCGGCGCTGCTATGTCCTCCGGACTGTAACTATTAGAGTAGTTGGATTTGCGCTAACGCGAAAGGACAGTTCGTTAACTCAAGGCGTGATGCTATTGACGGCGGCTAGAGCCTTCTCAGAGACGGTGGAAGGAAGCGGCACGTATCCGAGCTCAGAAGCAAATCGCTGTCCATCCTGCAACGACCACTGAAAGAGCGTGCGGACAGCGTCTGCCGTCTGCGCGTCTTTGTACGTCTTGTGGAGCAGGACCCAGGAGAAAGTTACTAACGGATAGGAATCAGCACCGGCCGGGTCGGGGACAAAAGCTCGCAGGTTTGCGGGGAGCTCGGCCGTAGCCAAGGCACCGGCACAACTCTGTTCCGACGCTTTGACAAATTTGCCCCCCTTGTTCTCGAGGGCTGCGGTGTCGAGGCCGATGCGCCGCGCAAATTCGTAGCCTACATAGCCGATCGACCCGGCGGATTTCTCGATCAAGCCAGCGACTCCTTCGTTCCCTTTGGCGCGCATCGCGTTGCCGGGCCAGTCCACCAAAGTCGCGGGGCCGAATTGGCTGCGCCAGCGGTCATTCACTGCGTCCAGGTTACGCGTGAAAGCATATGTAGTTCCGCTGCTGTCTTGCCGCACGACAGTGACAATGGTCAGCTTGGGTAGCTTCACTCCGGGATTTGACTGCGCGATGACGGGATCGTTCCAGCTGGTGATTTCGCCGAGAAAGATGCCGGAGTAGGCCTTGCGCGAGAGCTTGAGTTCTCCGTTGAAGCCGGGGAGATTGTAGGCGAGCACGACGCAACCAGCGGTGGCCGGGACCATCAAGGTATCGTTGTTCGTCGCAGCCAGCTGAGCATCCGACATGGCAGCATCGCTGGCTCCGAAGTCCACCTGCTCATTAGCTGCAACGTCTTTGCCGATGAACCGGCGAACTCCCTCTCCGCTGCCCACGGCTGCGTATTTCACGTAGGTTCCAGGATGACTGTCGTGATAGACGGTGAACCAGCGCTTGTATAACAGCGACGGAAAGGTCGCACCCGCACCCTTCACCAGCAAACTTCCAGATGGTACCTGTTGGTCAGTGGAGGTTTCGGCTGCATCAACCTTGGCCGGTAGCTTCTCATTGCAGCTCATCAGAGAGACGCAGCACGCGACGGCAAACAGCATACAAGCTAGTTGGACTCGAACTGTGGGCCGTTTTATTGCCGTCATTCTGCTGCGCTCCGTACGACTTGAATCTGAGTTTGAATACAGCTGCTCTCTGCCTGGCTACCAAGGCTTACCATCTGCTTCGCTGTAGTTCTTAGCTGAACTCACCGCGAATATAGTCTTTAGTGTGCTTCTCTTTCGGACTGTCGAACATCTCTTTCGAATCGCCGAACTCAACCAGATAACCCGTGCGCCCTCCCTGGGAGGTATCGACATAGAGGAATCCTGTCTTGTCGGCAACGCGCTGGGCCTGTTGTAAATTATGGGTCACGATGGCGATGGTGTAACGCGCCTTGAGTTCGAGCATGAGCTCTTCTATTCTGCGTGTCGCAATAGGATCGAGCGCGGAGCAAGGCTCGTCCATCAGCAGCACTTCAGGATCCGTAGCCACGGCTCGCGCAATGCACAGTCGCTGTTGCTGTCCGCCTGACAGTGACAATCCGCTATTCTGCAGCTTGTCTTTCACTTCGTCCCACAGCGCCGCACGCTTCAGTGCTTGCTCAACTTTTTCAGTCTTATTTCCCTTATAGTTATTGATCCGCAGACCGAAAGCCACATTATTGAAGATAGTGGTAGCAAATGGGTTTGGTTGCTGAAAGACCATACCGATATAGCGTCGTACTGCGACCGGATCGATGGCAGGGTCGTAGATATCTTTTCCGCGGTAGCGAACTTGGCCGTTGAATCGAAAGCCGCGCACCAGGTCATTCATGCGATTAAGGCAACGCAGGACAGTACTCTTGCCGCAGCCAGAAGGACCGATGAAGGCTGTAATTGCATTCTTCTTGATCGGGATCTTCGTGTCACGAACTGCCTTGAAGGTACCGTAAAAAAGCTCCTTTATGTCGACGTCCATGATTGCGTCATTTTTGGCCGGAATAGAGGAGGCTCCTGCCCCAAGAATGCTGACATTAGGACTGTTGTTAGGAACCGGGCTAGTAGCCATCGTGCATTACTCCTATTGATTGACCTGCTGACGAGAGAAGCTTTGACCGATGAGATTGGTAACCAGAACCATGACGACCAAAACGAGCGCGGCTGCCCAGGCAAGCTCAACCTGGTTTTTGAAAGGCATGCCAGCGAAGTTATAGATCAAGACCGCCAATGATGCGGTCGGCCGCATGAGATCGACGCGGCCGTGGCTGATGAGCCAGTAGTTACTGAACAGCGCGGTAAATAGGAGAGGCGCTGTTTCGCCCGCAGCTCGAGCTACTGCCAGCATCACGCCGGTAAGTATGCCCGGCATTGAGGTCGGCAACAGGACCATCCAGACGGTCTGGGTTGTGGTTGCCCCCATGCCGATCGAAGCTTCCTTCATTCTTGCCGGCACCATCGCAATGGCGCTCTCTGAGGTCAGGATGATGGTTGGCAGCATCAAAATGGACAGTGCGATTCCACCGGCGATGGCGGAGTAGCCGCCAGTGGCAAGGACGATAGCGCCATAGGCGAATACGCCGGCCAGGATCGACGGAAAACCGGTCAGCACTTTTGCAGAGAAGCGAACCGAGGATGCCAGTTTACTTTTGCCCGGAGCTTGCGCGAGATAGACAGCAGTGAGCACGCCCAGCGGCACTGTGATCAAAGTGGCGAGACCGACCATGATGATGGTGCCGACGATGGCGTTTCCGAAACCGCCACCCTGTTCTAGTGGAGCTGGCGGCAACTTGGTAAACAGAGCAAGACTCAGCTTCTGGCCACCGCGCCAGATCAGCATCCACAGGACGGCGAACAACGGGATCAACGCGAACAGAGTCATCGCGCCGACTATCCAGCTAAGCAGGATGCTGAAGAACGTCCTCGGACGATAGAGAGAAAGTTCAAGCTCGCCAAAATCTACACCTGCTAACGGATCGCGCTCGGCTTCGGCTTCCGCCCTGTGCAGTAGAGCTTCTGCGTTGCTTTCTTGCCTGGTCAAACCCGGCTTTGGATCGATCACTTCGCCTCCGCCTTACCTGCCGCGCGTTCCAGCACCAGGGCTCCGAACATATTCACGATCAGGGTTATGGCAAGCAACACGAGTGCCGCATACATCAAGACGGGAATTTCCTTAGGACCGGCTTCCGGGAAGCTGTTAGCTAGCAGGGCGGCAAGCGTATTGGCGGGCGAGAAAAGAGAAACCGTCAGCCGGTTCGCATTGCCGACCAGCATCGCCAGGGCCATGGTCTCGCCCAGCGCGCGACCAAAGGCTAAGACAATTCCGCCAAAAATACCGCGAGCGGCAGACGGCAGAAGTACTCCGAGAATGGTTTCCCAACGAGTCGCGCCCAGTCCGTAGGCTGCCATGCGTAATTTCGGTGGCACTGAGACCAGCGAATTACGGCTGATGGCAGTAATGGTGGGCAGGATCATGATGGAGAGCACGAGCACAGCAGGAAGAATTCCAGGCCCGCTGAGGTCGGTTGAAAATAGCGGAAACCAACCAAACTGCCCGTGTAGCCAGTTACACAGGGGGCGAATGAGTGGGATCACCACGAATAATCCCCACAGGCCGTACACCACACTGGGTACGGCAGCGAGGAGCTCAATCAGATTTTTCAGCAGCGCCTCCATCCGTTCCGGAAGCTTGCCCCAAAACGGGTGAAAGTGCAGATTGAACATCTTAAGAATCTTGAAGACGGCCTCTCCCAGGTAGGCTTCGCTAAGAAAGATGGCTGCTGCAACACCGAACAGCGATCCAAAAAAGAGAGCTAACAGGGAGGTATAGAGCGTGCCCCAGATCTCCGGCAGGATGCCAAACACGCCTCGGTTGGCATCCCACGTCCTTCCCCACAGGAAGCGGAGGCCATATTCCCCAAATGCGGGAAAGGCGTTGATTCCGATCTCAACCACCAGAAGCACAATAAGAACAACGGTCAACGCGGCAAAGACTAGGCATAGCCGGCGAAAGATGAAGTCAATGCGCCGTTGGGTTTTGCTGGGCGGTTGCCATATCTGACCAACGTGCCATGCCTTGACCTCTTCAGGGCCCTGTATTCGAGTTGTTCCGGTAAGAGATGCCATAGTTTTGTGAAGCTGAATTAGCGCAACGTTCCTATTAGAGAGCCTTCACAGCTTCCTGGGCCTTGGAAACAACCGTTGCCGGTAGTGGAACATATCCCAGCGCTTCTGAGTCCTTCTGGCCATCCGTCAGACCGTAGTTAACCAGGGCTTTGATAGCGTCGAGCTTCTCCTTCTCGCCGTACTTCTTGTGGAGAATCATCCAGGTATAGGTAACGATGGGATAGGCATCTGGTGCGATGGGATCGGAGACCCAGACGATAAAATCAGCCGGTATTTCAGCCGAGCCCAAGGCTGCTTTTGCAGAATCGATACTCGCGGCAACATAGTTTCCTGACTTGTTTTCCAAGGTTGCGGTGTGGAGATTTTGGCTATGCGCATAGCCATATTCCACGTAACCGATGGCTCCGGGGGTCGTCATGATGCTGGCAGTTACACCCTCGTTGCCCTTCGATTTTGTTCCCACCGGCCAATTAGGCATGGTGTTGGCGCCCACAACCTTGTCGAACTCAGGGTTGATCGCGCTGAGGTGTTTGCTGAACACGAAGCTGGTACCGCTTCCATCGGCACGCACGATGGGGCTAACCGGCAGGTCAGGAAGCTTCACGCCGGGATTGTCTTTGACGATCATCGGGTCGTTCCATTTGGTTACCTTGCCGCTAAACATACCGACGTAAGCGTTCCGGGAAAGGCGGAGGTTCGGGACATCCGGCAGGTTGTACGCAAGCACGATGGCGCCCGCAGTCATGGGTATGAGTTGCACTCCGCCATCGACCTTGGCCATGTCATCGGGTTTCATCGCAGCATCGCTGGCCGCAAAGTCCACAGTCTTGTCCAGGAAGCTCTTCACACCACTTCCGCTACCAACCGACTGATAATCGACCTGGATGTTCGGATGCGCGTCGCTGTATGACTTGAACCACTTAAGGTAGAGTGGTGCCGGAAAACTCGCGCCAGCGCCCTGAAGTTTCAGCGAGCTATCTTTGCTTCCGCTACATGCGGTGAAGAAGAGCGCCATGGTCAAAAGCGCGGCGGATAAACCTACGTGCTTCAATTTCATCGGTTGTCCTTGTATGTTGAGGCGTCAGTTTGCCAGCAGTTGTAGTACGTCGTTCCCAAACATACGAATGCGACACGACATGAAACCCGGGAGCATTCATACGTACCAGACAAGACTGCCTGAGTGATGTTTAAATCTGATGAATTTTCGTAGAAAGTTAACAAATACCTGGCAAGGGGATGGATCGAACCATAGTTTCCAGAATTTTCAACTTATGTTCACAATCGGGCTATTTTGGCGAGTTGGCGGTGATCGGAGATCGGCACGTCGCACAGCTCAGGAGTCACGTCGTTGCTGATTCGGCACGAGAAGATAAGGAAGGATGCAGGACCCGAGAGGTCGTTGCGATGTCAAATGTTGGGGACGGCCCAGACAGATATTCAAATTGCTATTTCGTAATAGAGCTTCTGGTCCTTATCTTGTGTCACCTTGCCAGCCATTTCTGCAGGTATGGGTTGGTCGATGCGCAGCACGCGGTTCTTGGTAATTTCTTTCAGGCGTGCTTCGAGCTTCTCCAGAGGCATCTTCCCCCAACGCTTCTTGACTGCCATATCATGGTCAACCGGAATGAAGGCAGTTTGCAGTTTCTTCATTAGCTCCAGGCCAAGCGCCTGCAGGGTGGCGTTGTGGCTTCCATGGTGACCGGTCTTGTAGAAAATGGTTCTGCCGAGCAAATCCGGACCAGTCACAGTCTTGTCCGCTAGCTTCCATGAGAGCTGCTGCCATGACAGCCAATTACCCACTTGTGCATCGGCAGCAAAGAGCAGAACATCGCCATCCTCTAATTCAATAGCAATCACAAGGCTGGTATTGTTGGTTGCACTGTCCAACTGAAGTGCCATGCTGGACGCCTCATCAAGCCAGTCTCCATCAATTCGTCTCCAAGACTGATCCTTCTCGTCGGAGTCGGCGTCTTCGCCCCAGTAGTGCTCCTGGAAGAACGGGACTTGCCGGGCAAAATCGAGTGGAATTTGCGCAATGGGATCGAATGGCGCTCCTGCATCGGAGTCGGTGAGTACGGGGGACACACTCGACATCGCCATACCGTAGGTTTCCGGCGCACTCTTCGAAGGGTTGAATCGCTTGATCATCTTCTCGTCATGCGGAGGTCCCAGCACATAGAGCGTTGCGGCGGTTCCCTCCGGCACAACCGGGGCATCTACCGGGCGGCAGAAACGGGTGTTCGGCTTGTTAAACGACTTCACAATGTTAAGCGCATCCGAAGTCGTGCCTTGGCCAGCGGCGCCGAAAAATTCCATCATGCTATCGGCGAGCGAGTCACTCCCCGATCCGAATCGGAGGCGGGCGCAGGCAGACGTCAAGGCGAGTCGCAGTGACTGGTGTTCCGAGCGAAGAGTGTTGGCGAGCTGGTCTTGAGGATCCTCAGTCCAACCCAACCAGACTTCACCGACCGTCAGGCTCGAAAACGCATCTTTAGCTTGGACGAAACCTGACAAGTGGTCCCAGTGCTCGTGGGTTGCGAGTAGTAGATCAACATGTCCCTGGGTTGTGGCGGCGATATCCTTCACCACAGCGGTCATCTTGGTGCCAGCATCGGGAGTACCCAGAATCACTCCACAATCGATCAGGATGTAGTAAGGGACACCGCTCTTCCGGGGCAAGGTAATCAGGAAGCAGTCACCCAGGCCCTGCCGGTACATCCGAACCTTCGCCCGGTAGTCTTCGTTGGGCTTTGTCTCGAATGTTGCTCCGGATTTTGCGGCCGTCTTTGTTGCTGCCTTCTTCTTCGTTGCCTGCTTCTTTGTCGCCATCTATATCTCCTACATCTATCTCTGCTACATCCCGCGGTGCATCATAGCGAAAGGCTCGCGTCGCATGCTTTCATCTCCAACGTAGTTGAAGCTGAGACTGCTTTGCGCTAATTGCAACTGATACTCTTCCTGCTGCTGGACCCGATCGGGATGGCCTACACGCTTACGCACCACGTACCGGATGGAATGGGTCTCGAGATCGATAATGAGCGTGCATCCTCCGCGAAATTTTCCACTTCCGTCGGCTGGAATCCAGCTTTGGGTGATCTCTATTACCAGATCGGTCTGCTGCTGCCCATCAGGACCAATTCGTCTTACCGGGCGAACTGAATGAACCTCAAAGTTTCGCAGTTGGCCCGCACTTTTGCCGACCGTTTTTGGCATGTTTTCGGCGCGGTAGAATCCAAGCGCCTCGGTATCTGCATCTTTTATGCTGGGATCTTTCTTAAACCAGTCGTGAACTCGCCATGCGTTCTTGGCCGAAACATCGAAGGCAGCCTTTCGATCCAGATGCAGATCCCAGCTGAGTTCCAGAGTCTTCAGCAGGGGCTCCAGTGAAAAGCGCGCCTCCGGTCGTTCCCAACGCAAGCTTTCAGAGGATAGGTTGCGCACATTCTCCGGATAAATTCCACGCCGGCGAAAACCCTGGATAAACGACAGCCTGTATCCCCAGGGATCGTTAGGCACCAAATCGCAGTCTGCCGTGATCAGCGCGCGTACATACTCTCCGAAGTTGATGTCTACGGGGGGACAATAGTCCAGAGAGCGAATGCAGATATTCAGCACGTGCCCAGCGGTCTTGCTGGCTTCGTCCGCCAGCCGGTTCACCAGATCATGCGGAATCTCTCCGTCGGGCAAAACGCCAGTTCCTCCTGTTGCCAGTCGAATCAAGTCGGCACTACGCCGCCGATAGATGTCGAGGAAGGCATCGAAGACCGCGCCTACCAGCACTGCTCCCCGATCGTGAGGCTCAGTCGCATTCTGATAGTCTTCGCGCGTCACTTTCGCGGGAACCCATTCGATCTCATCACTGTCTTTCTTTTTTTCGTATTGTCCGATGGCACTGCGGAGAGCTCCGTAGTTGCCAATCCCTTCCCCGAATTGCAAGGCCAACTCGCCCAACATGCTCTGTTTTGACAAGTCGCCATGGGTGCGGGCGATTTGATCCCGAAGCGCTTCAGGAAGGGTGAAGTGCTGGAACAGTGCCACGATGTCAGCGAACGCTTCGTGAAACGCAAGCACGTCTGGGTTCGTCGGCTCTCCAAAGTAGCGGTGCAATCCGTCGAGCAAAGCATGCGTCGTTTCGTGAGCAATGATGTCGTGCGACAAGGCGCAGAAAACATTTCCGCCCGGCAGATTGTCCCCCGGGTCGGTCTCAGAGGCTGGGAAGTACCCGAGCAAAAGCGCTTTCTTCTGAGGACTGTAAAAGGAATTGGCCTCTCGCAGCGCGTGCGGATAGATGCGAAGCCGACGAACGTAATGCTTCTCGATTTCGGGCTTGCCATTCTGTACGTATTTCACAAACCGTGGGGCCCAGAGCGCCACCCTGCCCAGCGCACGCTCGAAATATCCAATGGTCTTCATCGCAACGGCGTATACCATCTGCTGGTGAAATCTTGGATTCGCTTCGGAGGGCGTTAAACCGGCCTGAGAGAGTATGGTTGGATGGTTGAGATCGACCGGCGCATAGCAGGTGCCGGTAGAAGGATCGACGTCAACCACCTCCAGGTATTCACCAACCGGACCAGGCTTTAGATCTTCCCACCCCAGTTCAAGAATTGCCTCATTAATCTGCAGATAATCGGGCCGATAGGAAAGCAGCGGATCAAACGCATAGACTCGCAGCCGCCGCGAAGGGGGTGGCGGCAGAGTGGGTTCCAGCGCGAGTTTCATCCGGTTAGCGTCGGCAACCGGCAAGCTCACAATGGTTGCGGGTTGAACGGGTGAGACTCGTACCATATGCTTTTCCAGTTCGGTTCGCAGGGCCTGCGAGGCTCCGGGTGCATCATGCAACGCTTGCAAAATTCGTTGACGATCGGCGTCTGAGACGTTGCCCGCATCTTCCGGGTCAGGCAGCAACCGTTCCAGTTCCTGATATTGCTGGGTGAGCTGCAACGCCTCAAGCTCGAGCATTGACTGCGGCGGGGTTGGTGTAGCAGCGACGCCAAGTCCGGTAAGCGTCCGCAAGAACGGAAAAGCGACGGTATCGGCCGGTTGCTTTTGCAAGCTCGCAGCCGCCGCCGGTTGCTGTGTCAAGGCAGCATCGGCCTTCAGAATGCCTCGGCCCAGTCTCGTCTGCAATTCGTTACCACTCGGCTGCGCAGAGTCGAACAAGGCTTTGCGGACAGCCTCGACGCGCATCCAGCCTTCGCCGTACTGCTGCCACTGGCTCTTGAATGTCTGGATCCAAAGGGCAGCAGCGGCGGCAATTTGCGGCGTCGCTGCCGAAGTACCGCGGCCGTCGTGGTCGACGATCAGATTGCATCCCAACTTTGCCCACGGAGTGTTCGGCGTGAAAGTAGCCATCGCCGTTGCCATCTTGCTGGCCGGACCATAGTTGCCCGCCATGATTCCAACCGCAAGGTCGGCATAAGGCTTGCGATCCGCCATCACCCCGCACGCTGCAACCACCCGTTTGAAGCGCGCCGGATAAACGATGTTGTGCGTAGGCAGGTTGGCGAAGTTGTTGCCGCCTGCGGTCACCACGAAAACACCCAGTTCATAGAGTGCATTCACCGCATCGCACCATGCCTTAGACGCCAGACCACCCATGCTCATGGTGATGACATGGGCCCGCTTCGAAGGGTCGCCGAACAACCCGTGTACATAGTCCAGGGCTTGGGCGATCGCGCTGTTCTTGAATAGAACCACGGAATTCGCCACCCGCACGGGAATGACATCGAGGAAGGCCGCACCTCCCAAAGCAACGCCATCGATCTCGGCACCAGCCAGCAGACTCAGCGTCCCGGTGCCATGTCCGAGGTTGGTGAACATGCCGGAAGTATGGTCGGTCGCATCATCGGGAGAGTTGTCGTCCAGAAAATTTTTCTGAAGATCGGTGCGCAAGTGGATCGGCTTGGTTATGTGATTCGGATCGTAGCCTGTGTCCAAGTGAGCTATTCGCACGCGGTCATCGGGTTTTCCGACAGCGCTGCGGGCGGCCTCAAGCTGCGAGAAATCTGGGCTACGAAACCAGAAGAATCCGGGACCTGCGGGTAGCCGCGCGTCCGGGGGAGCCGGGGTGTCGCAAGATCGCGCTACCGCGAGCGCGTGCTGAACCGGTGATCCGGTAATCCATTGCTGCTCCAGATCAGGCTCCGCGAACTGGGCACCCGCCAGTCCGGCAACCCCGAATCCCTGAGTAACAACGTGGTGACACAAGTCCCAGGCGTTTGTCTCTGCAGCCGATTCTGTGGCAGCCATGATGTGCCACTGCGGCTGGCCTGCGATGCCCTGGATCTTGGAACTGGGACGAATGCTGCGGAACAGGGGTTCGAAGCTGACCTTCAATGACTTTCCGCTAAATGTGAAAGCCGCCTGGGCGGGGGCCGCCGGCAATTTCACCAGAAGGCGAGGAGTGCGCGTCGTCGTATTCATAATCCTCACGCCGTTGCTAGATTTTCATTCGGGACGCGACCCAAGTCCGCAAATTCGCGTACCGCTGAGACTACGTTGGTGAGCGAAACAAAACCGGCTTTCGGGGAAAGTTTGCCGACGCCCTGTTCCTCGACAAACGGGGGACGTTGTGGGTGGCCGGCCAGCACCAACTCGCACTAGCAAATTACTCTCTCCCGCGCCAAATGTGTAGCGGCGATCTTACAGAGGTCGGCGGTCTTCGTTGGAGATGCTTCTGTGGACAGGCTCAAGAATAATGAGGCTAGTCTAGCCTGCGTTCCGCCGGGCTGCGGAACCCTCGGCACGGGTCGATTCAGGTTGTGTTCGATATCCTGTGTGGAGAACTGCAGGGGCGCGACCGAGTCACCAGCGCTTAGGGGGAATGCGCATGCACTTACAAACCGGCTGATTATTCCTCAGGGCCGCGGTGCGGATCGGCATCGGTACATCCGTTCCGGACAAAAGGTGGCAGCGCTGCGACCTGCGGTTGGTCGTGATATCCTCATCTATACAGCTGCGTCCCTCCTTGTAGGTAATTTTCCGCAGTTCCTGAACAAATAAATCATGATCTCAGTTAGTAATGTTTCCATGCGCTACGGCGCTAAAGTTCTGTTCGACGAAGTGTCTACCGCGTTTACTCCCGGCAAACGCTATGGACTCACAGGCCCCAATGGCGCGGGCAAGTCAACTTTCATGAACCTGCTGACCGGCGAGTTAACCCCACAGAAGGGTACCGTCGTTCGCCCGCGGAAGTTGGGTGTGTTGAGCCAGGACCAGTTCGCTTTCGATGCCTATCGCGTGCTCGACACTGTCATTATGGGCAACAGGCGGCTTTGGAAGGCGATGGAAGAGCGCGATCGCATTTACGAGAAACACGAGATCACGAACGAAGACGGCATGCGACTGGGAGAACTGGAGGGCATCGTCGGCGAGGAGGATGGCTACTCGGCCGAGGCCGACGCCGCGATACTACTGCAAGGTCTGGACATTCCTGATGAAGTACATCAGCGTCCAATGAGTGAATTGCAGGGTGGTCAAAAGGTCCGGGTTCTGTTGGCGCAGGCACTCTTCGGACATCCGCAGGCGCTGTTGCTGGATGAGCCGACCAACCACCTTGATTTGGACTCTATCCATTGGTTGCAAAGTTTCTTGCGAAACTATGACGGGGTTGTGATTGTCATCTCGCACGATCGCCATTTCCTGAACAGCGTTTGCACCCACATTGCCGATATCGATTACGAAACCATCATCACCTATACCGGCGGCTACGATGAGATGGTGATGGCCAAGACGCAGGTTCGTTCGCAGATCGAAGGCCAGAACGCGCAGCGGGAGAAGAAGATTGCGCAACTGAACGACTTCATCGCGCGGTTCTCTGCCGGTACTCGCTCCAGCCAGGTGCAGTCGCGGCGCAAAGAAGTGGAGCGACTGCAGTTGACCGAACTTGCAAAGTCGAACATACAGCGGCCATACCTCAAGTTCGAACAGAAGCGTCCATCGGGCAAACACATTCTGGAACTGGAAAACGTTAACAAGTCGTACGGAGACAGCGAGGTCATCCGTGGCTTCACGGCCAGCGTGAGCCGCGGCGAGAAGATCGCGTTGATGGGACGCAACGGCGCGGGAAAGACGACGCTACTGAATGCGCTACTAGCCAACTCGCCGACAGTTCCGGAAGCTGAACTGCGCCAAACCAGCGGATATGACGGCCCGTTTTTGAGTGACGGAAAGGTCATCTGGGGACACGAGGCATCGGTAGGGTATTTCGCGCAGGACCACCGTGCGCTCATCGAAAAAGGGATGACCGCGTTCGAATGGCTGCATCGCTGGGATCCGGGTGCTGCAAACGAAGAAATTCGAGGCTTGCTGGGACAGATGCTGTTTGCGCGCGACGACGGCAACAAGCGCACCGATGTCCTTTCCGGTGGCGAAGCCGCGCGCCTGCTGTTCTGCAAACTCATGCTGCAAAAGCCGAACGTCCTGGTCCTCGATGAGCCCACCAACCACTTGGACCTGGAATCCATAAATGCGCTGAATATAGCGCTGCAAAAATATCCTGGGACGGTGCTGCTGGCGACGTCATGATCACGATCTGGTCGACGAAGTCGCCACCCGGATTTGGCACTTCGAGGGCGATCACCATGTGACGGACTTCAAAGGCGCATACGAGGAATACCAGGCAGTCCTGGTTGCGTGAATCGCCGCCGAAGGCGGATAGCTAACTTACTTCCAGAGGGGCTCTCCTCGCTCCTGTTCGCTTCGCAGTTCGCATCGAGCCGCTATTTTTGCGAAAATGCCACAAACGGGGACTCCCAGCAGTCTACCCGTATTGCGTTGCTTCAGAATTTCTGCTGCCTAGATTGAGCGCGCGCCAGCGTTGAACCATCGCCACTCAACCCTTGGCCGCAAACGGGGCCCGATTACAATTCCCGGAACGGGGTTTCTGCAATGCTTGCTCCGAACCAGATACGCATCATGAGCGTGGAAGATCACCCCATATTTCGCGAGGGGCTCAGAACGATCCTCGAATCGCAACCGGACATGATACTGGTTGCCCAAGCGACGAATGCTATCGAAGCGATGGCGGAGTTTCGCCGCCATCGGCCTGATATTACGCTGATGGACCTCCGCCTTCCGGGAGCCAACGGTACTGATGCGCTCGTCGCGATTCGGGGAGAGTTCCCGCGGTCCCGCATCATCATGCTGACCACATCCGACGGCGATGTCGAAATTCAGCGAGCCATGCGGGCAGGAGCTGCGGGATACATCCTGAAGAGCATGCCGAAGGATGAGATGCTGAAGATCATTCGCTCCGTGCATTCTGGCGGACGGCATGTTCCGCCCGAGGTTGCCGCCCGCCTGGCCGAGCACTTGGGAGAAGAAGATTTGACGGCGCGAGAGTTGGAGGTGTTACGGCTCATCCGTGATGGCTACCGAAACAAACAGATCGCGGACCGGTTGTGCATTGCCGAGACCACAGTAAACTTCCACATCAAGAACCTGGTAGGCAAACTGGGTGCGAACGATAGGACACATGCGGTGACAATTGCCTTGCGTCGGGGTCTTTTGCAAATCTGAGGCAGGTAATCTACCTACAGAAAACTCTAGGATGCTCGCTGGTCTATTGGATGGTGCCGTCCCCATTCAAATGCGCTATGTTGGCTCAAATAAGGGGCGGCCACGATCTTCTCCATCGCCGATGTAGCACCGGTGAACACGGAGTCAGCATGGAGACCCACCGCTTCAGGATCGGAAGGAAACTTCGAGCATGTCGCGATCACTCTTGCTTTCGACTGTCTGCCTGCTGATCGCGGTTGGCCGAAGCAACGCACTCGATCCCTCGCGACAAATCTCCCAGTTCGGCCACACCGCTTGGCGCATTCAGGACGGTGCGGTCAGTGCTGCGTATCCGATCACTCAGACGCAGGATGGATACATCTGGATTGGGACCTCCGATGGCCTAATGCGATTCGATGGCGTGAGATTTGTGCCCTGGACTCCGCCGAAGGGAACGTCCTTGCCGGGACGAAACTTCAACTTCCTGCTGGGTGCCCGTGATGGCAGCCTCTGGATGGCGACAGTGGCAGGCCTCAGCCGCCTGAAAAACGGCCAGTTGCAGAATTACACACGCTCGGAAGAACACAGCGGTATCAGTGCAATCATGGAGGACCACACCGGAACAATCTGGGTGACGCGATATCGCGTTCCGCCGGGTGAAGGCCCTCTATGCAAATCGTGACAAGGGTCTTCATTGCTACGGCAACACAGACGGTATTCCGGTGCGTTATGGTTTGGGGCTCACCGAAGACACGTCTGGAAGCATATGGTTTGGCTCGACCGTGCTTTGCCGCTGGAGCCGGGGTTCGTCGACTACCTTTTTCGACAACTGACCTCAACGAACAAGTCACAAGTTATGGCGTCAATGACGTGAAGGCTGGACTCCGGGGAACCGTTTGGGCGGCCCTTGACACCACGGGGCCGCGAACGGGGGTGCGCCAGTTCAAAGATGGAAAATGGAGTGCGCTTTCCGTCCCTGGATTCAATGGGCCTTCAATTCGCGCGCAGGTGTTACTGGTCGATCGCGAAGGGTCTCTGTGGGTGGGAACGGGTGGTGGTCTTTACCGAATCCACGATGGTGTTGCCGATCATTATGGGGTAGCCGATGGGCTGTCCGGCGACGGTGTGGCTGCGCTGTACCAGGACAGCGAGGGAAATCTGTGGGTGGTGACCGCCGGCGGCGTGGACATGTTTCGCAACACGCCTGTCCTAACTTATACGACGCGGCAGGGCCTGACTTCCTCGAGTGTTCGCACAATCGCCGCGACCCGAGACGGCGCCGTTTGGATCGGCAATGAGGGCGGCGCCAACATACTGCACGGCGGCATGAATCATGCTTTGTCTGCGGGTCATGGACTTCCGGGCCGAGACGTCCTCAGCTTCTACGAGGACCACACGGGTGTTTTGTGGCTTGGAGTAGATAACAAGTTGCTGGCATACGAGGGTGGTCGGTTCCGGGAAATCAAGTCATCGAATGGACAAGCCATAGCGGGCACCAGCGGAATTTCGGCTATCAACGAGGACGTGGACGGCAATATCTGGGCGATGGGTAATGGGCGTCTGTTCCGCATACGGGACCGGCGCCTTCGCGAAACCATCGAAATCAACGCTGAGTATCGCTCCAGCGACGGCTACCTGGCCCCCGACCCCAGCGGTGGTATGTGGTTCACCACAGCCCGAACGAAATTGATCCACTACCGCGATGGACAATTCGAGAACGTCCCAGTGCTCAAGACTGAATCCCCGGCGAGCATCCACGGCTTGGTGCTTGACTCCGATGAAACGCTCCTGATGCCGACCTCAAGCGGGTTGTTTCGCTTAGATAACGGGCATTGGACCGTACTCGACACCCGTAACGGTTTGCCGTGCAATCAGGTCTTCTCCATTGTTAAGGACAGCCACGGCTCCCTATGGCTTTACTCCCAGTGTGGATTGTTGCGCGTCGAGGCTTCGGATTTCGCCAGGTGGCGTCACGATCCGCAGACCAAAGTAACTACCATGGTCTTGGACGCGCGCGACGGCGCTCATCCAGGTAAGCGAACTTTGGCGCAGCCCTCTGCGGTCCGGTCGGTCGACGGCCGCTTATGGTTCATCAACGGGTTGATGGTTCAGGCTCTGGATCCCGAACAGCTATATAACAACTCTCTTCCTCCACCCGTACACATCGAGGAGATAAGTGCCGATGGAAAGAGGTATTCGCTCGAAAATCAACCTCAGCTGTCTGCTCTCACGCGAGATCTGCAAATTGACTACACGGCGCTGAGTTTCTCTGTTCCCCAGAAGGTGCGCTTCCGTTACATGCTGGAAGGTCACGATACAGGCTGGCAAGAAGTCGAGGGTCGTCGTCAGGCCTTCTATACCGATCTCGGTCCCGGTAAGTACCGGTTTCGTGTAGTGGGATCAAATAACGACGGGGTATGGAACACGGAAGGCGACTCTCTGCAGTTTAGCGTGCTTCCAGCGTGGTACCAGACGACTTGGTTCAAGTTCCTCTTCGTAGCTGCAATCATCTTCACTACATGGGCGCTCTATCGTCTGCGACTCCGTCGAGTGGCGCACGCCCTCGCGATGCGATTCGACGAACGACTGGCGGAGAGGACGCGAATCGCACGTGATCTTCACGATACTTTCCTGCAGACGGTCCAGGGCAGCAAGATGGTTGCCGATGATGCTCTCGACTTGCCGCTTGACCCGAGTCGAATGCGCAGAGCGCTTGAGCAGCTTTCAGGCTGGCTGCAGCAGGCGATCGATGAGGGACGCGCCGCGCTGAACTCGCTGCGCACTTCGGCGAGCGCCACGAACGATTTGGCTGACGGTCTGCGTCGGGCGACAGAGGCTGCTTCGGGGTCGCACTCTATGGCTGTTGCCGTGTCGGTAGTCGGAGAAGCGCGAGAGATGCATCCCATCGTTCGCGATGAGGTCTATCGCATCGGTTATGAAGCCATTCGCAACGCCCAGGTGCACTCATGTGCAACTTCACTTGCCGTAGAACTTCGATATGGTCACGACCTGGAGTTGCGGGTGGGTGACAACGGCATTGGGATTGACCCTGGGATAACCGATCATGGAAAAAACGGTCACTTTGGGTTGCAGGGGATGCGCGAGCGTGCCGCCCGTATTGGAGGCAAGTTAACGATCCTAAGTTCTCTGGGATCGGGTACGAACGTCACCCTCGTGGTGCCCGGTGCTATCACATTTCTGCACAGCGGTAACCATTCGCCGAAAGTTGAGGCCACGCCTTCGCGATAGCAAGCTATTCCCTGCTTCGCCTAACGCTATTCTGCTTTCCAAGCACTGTCTACGGAGTAGCGTCTTCAAGCAGTCCGCGGATTGTGTGGGCGCTGCTGAAGCTGGAACAGAGCTTCAGGATCACGTGACGAGGCTCGCCCGGCTGCAATCCACGCATAGCGGGTGATCAAAGCGCCGACAATAAAACACACGCGGCGACGTAGCGAAGCTGAGGAGAGTGCGCCGCGACAATCCTAATTATAAGGAGATTGGGCCCGGCTAGCACGGCGGCACCACGAATCCACCACCCGAGCGCTCCTTCGCGCAGGGGACGATCAACATATCTACCGCGAACTTCAATGATGATCGCGATGGCTATTTCCACGGTGCTTGCCACAATACCGATAAAGTGCGTGGCCGGAATGGTAAACCCGAGCAGTTCCAGCACTGCGGCCGCCGAGCCCAAAGCTCCGGTGAGGAAAACAGCGGGCACGAGCTTACGGTTTTCAGACCAGACTGGAATGGCGGTAACACTTACGAGAACGGACGTGTAGCTTGCGAGTACAGCCCGGCCAGTGCCGCAACAATTTGTGCGAGCCACTCGCCCGGAACTGAAAGAGCATTTCCGATATCCCTTCCAGGTTGAGCTCATGGCAAACCACTGCCACAGCTAACTGCGGTTGAGAATACCACCAGCGTCCACGCGCCGAGCGACATTGCCGAACGCGGTTTGAAGACGCGCAACATGTTCAAGAATCGAGCTGGGCGGCCTAGATCCGCAATGAGTAGACGGCGCCGAGATCATCCCGCCAGCCAATCCTACCCACGAAGCGGTACGCGTCAGCTCAGTGTTACCGGCGATATGAGCGACAATCGCCAGACCGTCGAAATACCTGCGACTCCGCCCACAAAGAAATAAAGTGGAACTTGCCACGTCCAGGTTGGCGGCTTCAGCACCGGATTTCCGTGATAACTGGTCGCCGCAGGCTGGTTTTGGAAATGGGCTGGAAACAGGCATGATGCCGTGAGCCTGCACCTGCCCGTTTGCCGCTGCTTCTGCCTCTGAGCGCGTCCAGTTGCTCCTCGGTGATGGGTATTCGCTCGGCCATACTGAAGAAACCTCTCTAAATGTGACAATGTTTGCGGCTGCTACAGCGCGAATGCCACACAGACCACCAGCACCACGACGAGCGCTGTCACCAGAGCTGCAGTCCACGCTGATTTCAGGTGAACTGTCGGCACTTCAGGAGCGGGCGGAAAATTATAAGCCTCGGGCTCGCCGAGAATCACAAACATCGCATGCGTGCCGCCGACGCTCGTCTCTTCCGGGTTATAGATTTGCGCGTCGCCGTATCCGCGTTGTTGCAGCTGCTCGACCCGCAGCTTGGCCTCATGTCTGTAAGTCCTCGATGTCGCCGAATCGGATCGACTGGGTTGGGCAGGCCTTGGCACACGCGGGCACAAGCCCCTGCTCGTTGCCGGTCATAGCAGAAGGTGCATTTGAAAGCTGTTCCGACTTCATGATTTTTATCCACTACTCCGAAGGGACAGGAGACCACGCAATAGCCACAGCCATTGCAGACATCCGGTTGCACATACACGGAGCCGATCTCGGTGCGGATGATCGCCCCTGTGGGACATGCCTCGAGACATCCCGCATTGCCGCAGTGCTTACAGACATCGGAGAGAAACTGCCAGCGAAACGGGTCCTTCGTACCAGTGATTTGCGGACCCAGTGCTGGTTGGCTGCTCCAGAAACATGACGTGCCGCCAGGTTGAAGCGCCAAGGCTGTCGGTGTTGTCGTAGGAATTGCCGGTGAAATTGAATCCGTCCGCAGGAACTCTGGTTCCATTCTTTGCAGGCGACTTCGCAGGCTTTGCATCCGATGCATAACGTGGCGTCGGTCAGGAATGCGCTCACTTCATGACTTTCCCTCGTTCTGCGTCGCCGATGGCGAGAAGTCTTTTCGCTCTGCGTCCCGCGTCTGTGCCGCCCAGTCGTCCAGGGCTTGTTTGCCCTGTGCGCGATGGCCGGCAACAACGTTGCACAGCAGCACCTTCTTCTCGGATATGCGCACATTCGGCTCTTCCGAAATCGCAGTAAGATCGTTCGCTACATCTCCCTTCACTAGGCCCCGGTAACCCCAGTGAAAGGGCACGCCCACCTGCTGCACTCTTCGTCCGTCGATGTCCAACGTCTGAATACGGGAAGTGACAAGCGCGCGTACCTCAATCACTCCGCGCATGCTGGTGATCGTGACCCAATCGCCATTGTTGATGCCGCGCTCGGCTGCGAGTTCAGCGGAGATCTCGCAAAAAGGATCTGGTTGCAGCTCGGCAAGATGCGAAAGCGTACGTGACATCGCCCCCGAAGTGTGATGTTCGGTGAGCCGATAGGTGGTCATCACGTATGGAAAGCGCTCATCCGGTGAGCTGGCGTAGCGATTGTCCGTGCGTTGCTTCGCCATGGCCGGAGGGTTCGTCTGTTGCCCATAAAGCGGGTTGCGTACCGGAGATTCCAAAGGCTCGTAGTGAGTGGGCAATGGACCGTCTGCTAAACCGACTGGCACCCAGATCCATCCCAGTCCGTCTGCATGCAGAATGAACGGGCGGTCTCCAGCGAGCGCGGCATCACCTTCAGCGCCGGCCGGAGGAACATAATCGGGTGGTTTGGTCGCTGTGAAGTCGGGAACATCCAGGCCCGTCCATGTCTTTTCTTCGTCGCTCCACCAGACGAGTTTCTTCCGCTCACTCCAAGGCTTGCCGTCGGGACGTGCCGATGCGCGGTTATAAAGGATGCGGCGGTCTGAGGGCCAGGAGTAGGCCCATCCATGACCATAGAAGTCACGCGATTGTCTTTCGTTCGCACGGTTTCGGCCGGGAGCGGGAAAGATACCGGAATAAATCCAGCACCCGCACGAGGTGGAACCGTCTGCCTTCAGGTCCGCCGTAGCCCCGAACCAGAGCTGCCGTCGGATACCAGGCGTCCATTGATTTCCTGCAAGACTTCTTCAACATTCGGCTCGTGATGTCTTCCACTGACAGTGAATAGTCCCAAGTGAGAGCGTTCAGTGCAGCATTGCGAGGACGTGGATCGAGCCGCGCTTTCTCTTTCAAGCGGCGTCCAAGGTGATAGATGAACCACGGCTCGCTGCGTGCATCGCCGGGCGGGTCGACGGCTTTTTCGTGCCACTGTATCAATCGTTGCGTGTTGGTGAAGCAGCCATCCTTTTCGGCATGGCCGGCTGCCGGCAGCAAGAAAATCTCGGTGCCGATTTCTTCCGTGCGAAGCTCGCCGCGCTCAATTTCTGGAGAGTCATACCAGAAAGATGCTGTTTCCATCTCCACCAGGTCGCGTACGACAAGCCATTGCAGCTTGGCGAGCGCTTTGCGCTCGAGTCTGGAATTAGGCCCGGCGACGGCGGGGTTTTGGCCCATCACGAAACAGTCCTTCCACCTTGCCATCCATCATGTCGAGGAAGTAGCCCTGATGCGAATGGTCGCCAGTAACTCGCGGCAGCCAGCCGAATCGCCAGTCGTTGTCCCTTGTGGCAGCCTCTCCGTAGTACGCCTTCAGCAAGCTGACAATGTACTTGTCGATGTTCCACCACCAGCCGGTCCGGTCACGATGCTTGCGAAGATAAGTGGCCAAATCGTGCGATTCACTCCCAGCCGCGGCATCGGGAGATAACCCGGCAAGATGTCGTACAGTGTCGGAATGTCAGTTGATCCCTGAATCGAGGCGTGACCGCGCAAGCGCCATGATGCCACCACCCGGACGCCCAATGTTTCCCAGGAGAAGCTGTAGGATCGCGGCCGCGCGGATAATCTGGACGCCATCCGAATGCTGTGTCCATCCCAGCGCGTAGCAGACAGCTGCTGTTTTCTCTGTCCCCGATGCGGAACAGAAAGTTTCCGCGATCTTGAGAAAGAGGTCTTGCGGGACACCGCATGAAGCTTCGACGAGGGCCGGCGTATACCGAGCGAAGTGCCGCTTCAGGACCTGGTAAACGCAGTGCGGATCCTCCAGCGTTTCATCCCGCTCGCACGAGCTGATGTCAGGTGCTGCCATTCCTCCACAATCTTTGACATGCCCGCCGTGAGCGAAGTTCTCCGTTGCGTCCGACTGAGGTTTCGCAGTGTGCATAGGCCCAGGTTTGCGGGTCATAGATGCGCCGTTCGGCATCCCATCCAGAGAAGAGTCCGTCGAGGTCTTCCGTATCCTTGAAATCCTCACGAAGGATGATCGACGCATTGGTGTAGTTCACTACATACTCGCGAAATTCCTTGCCGTTCTGCAGAACGTAGTTGATAAGACCACCCAGCAACAGAATGTCTGAGCCGGCACGCAAGGGAGCCCAGATATCCGCCACAGACGAAGTGCGGCTGAATCGCGGGTCTACGTGGATGATCTTTGCCCCTCTCTCTTTCGCTTCCATCACCCACTGGAAACCGACGGGATGGTTCTCCGCCATGTTCGATCCCATGATGAGGATCGCGTCCGCATTCATCAGATCAGGCAAAGCAGTTGTGGCGCCGCCGCGCCCGAAGCTCGTGCCCAGACCGGGCACGGTAGAGCTGTGTCATATACGAGCCTGGTTGCTGATACACACCATGCCCAAGCCGGCGGCAAACAGCTTCTTGATCAGGTAATTCTCTTCGTTATCGAGAGTGGCGCCGCCCAGGTGCGCGATAGCCGTGGTGTGCATGACGGCTTCGCCATTTTCCTGTTCCACGAATGTGCGCTCCCGTGATTCCCACACGCGGTCGGCAATCATGTCCATGGCGGTTTCGAGATCCAGCTCTTCCCACTTCGTCCCGTATGGCCGGCGGTATTTCACTCGAGTTTCCCGTCCCGGATGCGTGAGTAGCTCGAAGCTGTCTGAACCCTTTGGACAGAGACGTCCGCGTGAGATTGGCGACTCGGGATCCCCTTCGATCGAGATCAGCTTTCCATCGCGGTGATAAACAAGCTGGCCACAACCAACGGCGCAATACGGGCACACTGAGCGGGCGACCTGGGCACCGCGATGTTTGGGAGCGAGATCGCGCGTGCGCTGAGATGCCGATTCCATCCCGGTGCCATCGGCGTGGCGTTAAGATCTGCCGTACTACTGGCCAGCGCGTCAAAAGCTCTTTCAACATTTCAGCACTCCCGCGGATTCAATTCCTCGAGTCCTGCAACACGAACTATTTGGCGTCGACTTGTTGAACTTCGCCTAAGAGTCCAGTCAAGTCTTCAAACGAGCAACTCGTGCTGCCAATTGATGATGGTTGGGAGCTGCAGACAAATGCTGGAAATCATTGCGAAAGCTGGGAGAGGCAAGCGACAGTTCGCCAATTGATGTCACTATTTTGACTGAGTGTGACACTTCTTTGACTGAACTGCTTCGGGACATCTGGGGGGTGTTCTTACACAGCGGATGCTGGCGAGACTGCCCGAGCAGGATTGAAGACGAAGCGTACGATGTTCTGAGCGAGCGATGACGGCGTTTTGAAACGCCGTCAGGCTTACCCAGCGGGTTCGGAATCTGGGAATGGAGATGTGAGCATCAACTCGCTGGCATCGAGGTTCTTGAAACCGGGAATGAATCGTTCGCAGACGCCCACGTTCACCGTGCCATACGTAGTGTCCGGCTTGTGTGCAAAGCCGGCGAAATAGGCTTTCAGGAATTCTTCCTTGAAGTTCTTGCGAGGGTACTTAGCCACGATTTCCTCGCGCAAATCAGCAGGAAACTGTTCAAGTCCTCTTCCGAGAACGTCCAGACCGACACCCGAATAGAGCAGGGCGACCTCTGGGCTCATGTACTGAGTGACACCCGGAGTAGTGTGCAGGGCTATGGCTTCCCAGACGGTATAAATCTGGCGCTCTGGAATTGATGAGCGCTGAGGAACTGGCGGGCGGCATTTGCGCCATCAACTTCGAAGCGCTCGTTCGGGCTCGAGAACTTCTTGGTAAGTCCGAGATCGTGAAATGCAGCGGCGACGTAGAGCAGCTCAGGGTCAAAACTCAGCTTCTGCTGACGTCCATGTTCGAGCGCGAACAGGTAAACGCGCATGGAGTGGTTGAAGAGCAAATCGGTCGAATACTCGCGCACGATGCCTGTGGCCTCTTTCGCGAGCAAGGAATCCGGGATGACAAGGGAGGAAGAAAGAGTTGACATGCTTATCCTTTCCAGCAGTACGTGCTGTAATCGCGTTGTTTGTTGTCGGACTGAACTGCTCGAGCTCCGGCTTGAGGCGCTAAGCCCAAAGCGTTCAGTTGTTAGCCTGCTGTCACGGCCAGCACAATCTTTCCTTTAGGCCTGGGGAGCGTGCCCTCTAGCATGAGATGGGCCTCTCGAGCATTCTTGAGAGGGAGGATCGCACCGACGTGCGTGCTCAGCGTTCCCGCATCAAACATTTCCGCGATCTGCGCCAGGCAATCGCGTCGTGACGTTTACCAGGAAGAATGCGGCTTCGACGCCGTGACTCTGCGCAAGACTCTGATCCGGTCTGAAACCGCCGAGACAAGTTTGCCGCCTCGACGAAGGACTTGGAACGAACGCTCTTGTGATTTCGCCGCCAACCAGGTCGATAACCGCGTCAACCTCCCGCACCTCTTCTTCAAAGCGACGGGTCCGGAAATCGATGGCTGTATCTGCCCCGAGGTCTCGAACGAAGGGATGTCATCCGTGGCTGCGGTCGCGATGATATGCAAGCCGGCTCGATGGGCGAACTGAACTGCATATGCTCCAACATTGCCAGCCGCCCCATGGATCAGTACGCTCTGTCCTGCTTTAAGTTGGGCATGGTCAAACAGGGCCTGCCATGCTGTCACAGCGACTACAGGAACCGAAGCACTCTGAATGTGAGTAGCCGAGCTCGGCTTCTTCGAGACCATTCCGCAGAAGCCAAGGCATACTCGGCATACGCTCCTGTAAAGCGAGGATTCGTAACCCCATAAACTTGGTCGCCAACTCTCACGTCGGAGACTTCCGCTCCCACCCTGATGATTTCGCCCGACAGGTCTGAGCCGGGCGTGAGGGGCAGAGGTTGAGGCAAAGCGCTGTTGCCTGCCCGGATCCACCCGTCCCATGGACCTACTCCGGCGGCTTCAACCTTAATGAGGACTTCACCAATCCCAGGAATCGGCCGCGGAACCTGCTCGAAGCTCATGACCTCGGGCGGTCCAAATTCATGAACGCGCCAAGCCATCATTAGTGAACGGGTTTGGTGCTGATCGATTTCACCGAGAACGCTACTGTGTGTCATGTGTACTCCTGCGCTGGCCTGGAAGCTGTCGGGTTGGTGACTACTTCTGATCCGGTACGGTCAATGGCCGATCGTTCGAATCGACGACGAAGATCGCCAAAAGACTCGCAGGATCCTTGTCGCTCGCGTTTTCGCTGATTCGGTGCAACGACCCCGGGACCTCGTAGAAACCTTCTCCGGCGTTATAAACTTTCACGGGCGCGTCGTTGACCTGGCTTCGAATGGCGCCTGATAAAACATAAGCGTAGACGAAAGATGACGGAGCATGATGGTGTGCGAGTGATTTGCCGCCGGGAGGGTAGGTCACAAGCACCGCAACCATGCTCCTATTGTCGACATTCGGGAGCCCGTGCTCGAACACGACTCTTACCTGTTCGTTATCCTCAGAACTCGAGGACGATAGGCCTAACGCTAATCCCGCTAAAATCAAAGCGAAAGAACCCGCTTGTATCATTTTTCTCATTATCTGACCTCTCTGTCGTCGTGTTAGTCAGTTCTCCAAGTGATGATGACTGCGAAACGCAGTTGTCGTTCTGGACACTGCAGCAGCATCTTTGGTGAACATCCCCACTTTCAGTCCGCCTCGACTAGCGGAATATGGGTTGTCATTGCTGGCTTTTGTGCATGCCTTCACACACATGTCAGCACTATCAGGAGCCTGATACCCCTATGCGGCCTTGGCCCGCGGCTGTTCGGCCGCCGAAACTCGCCTAGCGTCACGATGCGGCGGCGAGACAATTAGCGGCAGGACGATGGAGATCAACATTAGTGCCGCGATGATGTGAAGCGCACTACGGTAGCCGCCGCTGATCTCTCGCAGATGGGCGATCAGCAGAGGGCCGAACGCGCTGGCTGCGCCCCATGCGGTCAGCATTAGGCCATAGATCGAACCAACGTTTTTCGGCCCGAAGTAATCTGCTGTGAAAGCAGGCATCGTGCCAAATCCACCGCCATAACACATCAAGATGATGAAAGCGATGATCGTCAGCCCCGCGGCAGTCGCAATCCCCGGCAAGATCCAGAAAAGTAGTACTTGCATGGCAAACATCACAGTGAAGGCTGCTCTTCGCGTGATCGAATCGGAGATCCATGCCCAGAACACCCTGCCGAAGGCGTTGCCTATACTCACCAAGCCGACCATTGCGGCCGCAGCAGCAGCGGTGACGTGCGTCAACTCCTGGAACATCGGTGCCTCTTGCGAGATGACGGAGATTCCTGCGGAGGTATTAAGGAACAAAATCAGCCACTGCGCCCACCACTGCCATGTTCCAAGCGCTTCGCGGAGGCTATAGTCATGCGTCAAACCTGGCACCTGCATACCTGTGGCGCTGGTGGCTTGTGGGTGCCAATCTTCTGGCGGATTCCTCATGTATAGACCGGCGACCACCGTCACCAGAAGATATGCAGCTCCGAGGTATGCGAAGGTAGAAAGTACTCCAAGCCGCTCAATGAGTTTCGTCGCAATCGGCGCTGTAACTAGAGCACCTGCACCGAACCCGCCGACCGCAATCCCAGTGATCAGGCCGCGTCGTTCCGGAAACCATTTGACAAGCACGGCAACCGGCACAATGTAGGAAAGTCCGAGACCTGCGCCGCCGATAACGCCGTAAGTAAGATACAGCCACCACAGGCTGTGGTTCGACAAGCCGGCCAGCATCACACCTACGCCGTAGAGAACTCCTCCAGCAACCGCTACAGTCCGCGGTCCCGAGTGGTTCAACCAGATGCCGCCAAAGAATGCAGACACTCCAAGTACGGCGATGCTAATGGTGAACGTCATCGTCACTTCAGAAATAGTCCAGCCAAACCGCGTCGCTAAAGGAACGCGAAACACGCTCCATGCATACACGGCTCCGAGCGCGACCTGAATGGCAACTCCGGCTAGCGCGATGAGCCAACGGTTGTTTTTCATGGGATCCTTTCTTGAATCGATCGGGCGTTACCAACTCCGGTTCCTGTCGTATGAGTTCCTCACCGGAGCAGCACCAGCGGCACGAGCATTCAATGCCGATTCGATGAAGAGTTGGTTCTCTTGCGGACGTCGCGGTCGAGCGCCTGCCGGGCGTTCGTTACACATGCCCGGTGCTGATCGCTGCAACTGAGCGTCCACACTGGAACGAGCCCAATGTGCCTCGTACGCCATCACAGGCCGCTGATTTCCCCCGTGAAACTCACACCATTTATCGAGAGAAACAGAATGTGCGTTGTCATTGTGGCGTCATGCGTCGAAATACTGACTTCGAGCACCAGCCTCGGGACCACGAAGGATGGGAACACCTCGCAAACAATCCTGACGTAGCCGTTCTTATAACGACACCTATGTCAGATTGGTCATACATCCGACCTCTTCTGCGACTCGGCTTAGCTCTGTGGACGCGAACCTATGGCAGACGCAGTGAACAGACAGTGGAAGCGTTCTGGTATGCGGCGTGCTTCTGCTTAGAAAGATTGCCAGACTGAAATGCAATGAGAGGTATCGTGAAAACTTTTAAGCTTCCCATTCCTGCGAAGGTGCTTCTGGTGGATGACGAATGGCGACAATTGGAGCTACGCGCTTGCATCCTGAGCATGGCTGGTTTCCCTGTGCTGACGGCGCGAGGGCCGATCGAGGCACTGGCGCTCGCGACTAGGTTCAAGGACCTCGACGTCGCAGTCGTGGATTACGAAATGCCGATCATGAACGGTGCGGTACTCGCTGAGCGCCTCAAGTCAAGGCTCCCGAAGCTCAATGTTGTTGTTTATTCGGGTGCTATCGCGATTCCGTCTCAGGATCTACGAAGAATCGATGTGCTTATCGCCAAAAGTGAAGGCGTCACTGTGCTTCTCCGTCACTTATGGAGCTTGTCGGCAAGACTTAGCAGAGCTGGATTCTGTACTGAAACCGCCCCACCGCACGACGCCCCAGAGCCACCTACATCTCTAGCGCGAAACCGAACATTGTGGACGACTTTCCCCAAAAATATCTGCTAGCACAGTTCACTACCGAAAAGGGCTTTCATGAGCGCGACTATTGCATCGAACATCTCAACATCGGTATGGACCATTGATCCGGCTCATACAGTGGCCGAATTCAAGGTGAAACACATGATGTTCTCAAACATGAAAGGCCGATTCTCTGTCATAGCTGGCGAACTCTTATTGGACGAAGCCGACGTGACGCGTTCACGTGTCATCGCCACCATCGACGCTGCTTCCATCGATACGGGCGATTCGCAGCACGACACTCATTTGAAGAGCCTCGACTTCCTGGCTGTCGAAGTCTTTCCGGCACTTTCGTTTGCGTCTTCGCGAATCACCCGACGCGGAGAAGGGGTGCTCGATGTTGAGGGCGAGCTCACTATCCACGGCGTCAGGAGGAGAGTTGTCTTCGCGGTGGAAGGACCATCAACGCCCGCCAAAGATCCATGGGGTAAATTGCGGGTCGGCGTGTCCGCGACGGCAACGATCGATCGCAAAGCGTTCGGGCTGCTCTGGAACGCAGTCATCGAGAGCGGCAGCTTTCTCATCGGGGACGAGGTGAGGATTTCCGTTGATGCGCAGTTCGTCCAATCCTGCAGGGCGCGCGAAGTTTCACCGCCAAGGTCTGGGACGGCGTAATTTGCCGGACTGAGCTCCACAGGCCGCTACTGAGGAATTCATAGCACTCGGGTTTCCCCGCGTTCGCTTGGCGCGTGCTAGACTCTGCGGCCTGTCCCCGCCACAACCTACCCCGTGACTAAGACGAATACGGCCGCCGTACAACCTCCTATTGAAAAATGCAGGCTAAACCCTGGGTGTCATGGGGTTGTTCCGAAATCGACTTGCCCTCATGCTTATGTTGAATTGGTGAAGTGTTCGGTAGGCCGACTTTCCGGCGGAGGTAAAAATGGCTTCTCTTGCAAACACCGTTGCGCAACCACCCTCGTCCTTGTACCCGATGACAGGGAGAGTGCCCCAGAGCGAAGGATGGGATGGCACGCAGGATTGGCCTGCCGTCAGTGGGATCATCGGTTCCAGCCCGTCGATGCGTGCAATTCTGGATCAGGTGAAAACCGTTGCACCCTTAGATTCCACAGTGCTCATCGAGGGAGAAACCGGCACCGGGAAGGAGCTCATTGCCAGCGCGATCCACAGCTTAAGCCCCCGGCGCAACAATAACTTCGTACGATTCAATTGCGCAGCCGTTCCAGCGGGCTTGCTGGAGAGTGAATTGTTCGGCCATGAACGCGGTGCTTTTACTGGTGCGTTGGCTCGTAAGCTCGGCCGATTCGAACTCGCCGATAAGGGAACCCTGTTCCTCGATGAGATCGGAGATATGCCGCTGGAACTCCAAGCCAAACTGTTGCGTGTTCTGCAAGAGCAGGAGTTCGAAAGGCTGGGGGGCACTCAAACGCAGCGGGTTAACGTGCGTGTAGTCGCAGCTACCAACTGCGACTTGAAGAAGATGATGGCTGACAAGCTGTTTCGCAGTGATCTTTACTTCCGTATAAACGTATTCCCGATTACCATCCCGCCTCTGCGCGCGCGGCGCGAAGATGTCGCCGACCTGGTTCTGGCGTTCGTCCGTCGCTTTTCGGCTCGCATGAACCGGAGAGTCGAGGTGGTTTGCGATGAGATCCTCGAGGCGCTTACACGTTACGACTGGCCCGGCAACATTCGCGAACTGCAAAACTTCATTGAGCGATCCGTAATCCTATCGCCAGGGCGGACCTTGCAGGCACCCGTCGAGAGTCTCTGTCAGGGTGCAGCGACCGGGATGGCATCGGCAGGAGCTCGTACCCTGGAAGAGGCAGAAACCATGCACATCCTATCGGTGTTGAAACAGGTGAACTGGGTGGTGGGTGGTCCCAAAGGGGCAGCAGACAAGCTGGGTTTGAAACGTACCACGCTGATCGCGACGATGCGGCGGCTCGGGATTACCCGCCCGGAGGTGCGCAGCGCAGCCTAACGCCGGGCCATCTCACAGGCAACTACCAACTACAGAAGGGCTCGCCTCGAAGCACGCCACACCGGCCGTCATCCCCTCCATCTGGATCACGCCTCGATCCGGAAGAGAGTTCTGAGGTTGGTGAGGGTTTCTTCGGCGCAGTTCTGCTGTCGTTTGTCTTCGAGGTAAAGCTCGATAGCTTCTTCGATTGTCTTGGGCCCAGATACATTGGTTTTGACCTCGATGCTCTGCTTGGCAGCGAGTTCGCGCCCTTCGTACTCCCGCTCTTTTTGCGGGGCGTTCTTTTCCGCCTTTTCCCAGCTTCTAGTCCTCGCAGATTCGCGGTGCTTCTTGCCTCGATAGACGAAGTAGAGCCACTTGGGACAGCGGCAACGTTTGTACTGACGGTCGGGCGCGGTTGGGGGCAACTGGAAGTATGGCGGACGTAGACGGAGGCAATCACAGAGTCAGTCCTGGAACTCGTATTTCAACAATAGTTTCCCAGAACTGGTGTACAAAAAGGTGTACAAAAACCTAGTTGTTTAGAGCTGTACCTTTACAATCAACAATTTAGTTTATGGTGGAGGCGGCGGGAGTTGAACCCGCGTCCGAAAATGCTGCCAGCAAAGAGCCTACATACTTATTCGATTCACGCGCCGGTTACCCGGCACTCTCGCCCGTCGCGCTGAGAACCGACAAGAAACGCGACCGGCCAGCCTGATAATCTCGCCTCGAATCCTCAGACGTGGGATCCGACGCCAGCTCACTGTATGACGCCCGCTCTCAGCCCATGAGCAAAGCCGAGGAAGGCGGCAGCCTAACTAATTAAGCTGCGTATGCCAGCTGTTGATTGGCAATTCTGTTTTTGCACACGATTACGGATGCATGCACTCCGGTATGCCTCTTTGCCGCAATCACTCCCGTCGAAGCCGTGACGCCCCCACGTGTGGTTGGAACGGTCATCTTCACTCTACCATCGGCTGGCAGTGAAGCAAAACCGCTACATATGTAGATGCGGCCGGGCGCTGATCGAAGCAGCCAGACGAGCACGGGCTCGCTCGCGTAGCCAGCGGGACAAATCGCTGCATCATTGGGCTTTACGGCACATCCAAACGTCTGCGCTGCTGTTAAGCTCAGAATGAGTGCGGATGGCTGAGATTTGTCCCAATTCGTGTTGTCGCCGGCGGGAGCTCCAGGCGTGATTCCCGACTGCATCTCGTTTGGCTCCATCCCGCATACCACCAAGCTTTTTTCCGATTTCCTGTCTCAATCGCCCGATATTCGCAGGTTCTTCCCACATCCTTCTGACGGAGCAAATATCGCTTCGCTGGCGAGCGTAGTTCCTTCGGGAACCGAGACCCACCGCCGTGTCGCCGAGGTGCTTGAGCGGCAGAACCGGGCCTGGGGCGCTTCCGAGCTTGGGCTGCGTAACATTCAACGGTTGCGCGATGGAGCGCATGCGATTGTCACTGGGCAGCAGGCTGGATTGTTCGGCGGACCGCTCCTGGCATTTTTGAAGGTAACGTCGGCGCTGGCGCTCGCTGAACAGCTTGATCGATCGGGCGTTCCCACAGTGCCGGTCTTCTGGATAGCGAGCGAAGATCACGACCTGGCGGAAGTAAACCAGTCGCTATTGCTCACGCAAGACTTCAACCTTGCCGAGTTCCACGCTGAAACTAGCGGGACCAAGGGTGCTCCGGTTGCCGGTGTTCGCCTGGGGGCGGGCACTGATGCGCTGGTGTTGCGAGCGGCTGAACTGATGGGAGATTCCCTCGCCGCCGACTACCTGCGTGAGAGCTATCGCGAAGGCGAGACGCTCTCAAACGCCTACGCGCGGCTCTACTCCCGCATATTCGCTGACCGCGGCTTGATAATTCTCGACCCTGCTGACGAGGAACTTCATCGTCTCGCGGCCCCGTTATTCGTAGAGGCAATTCGACGTGCGCCGGAACTGGACAAAGCGCTTCTTGCGCGTAACCGCGAACTCCGAGACGCGGGCTATCACGAACAAGTAAAGGTGACGGATCTTTCGACGCCCCTTTTCGCTCTGGTCGACGGGGGGCGGGTTCCGGTGCATCGGGCCAATGGGGAGTTCTCCATTGGCACCGAGCGTCTTAGCCCTGACGAGCTGATGGGCCGCATCGGCGAGCATCCTGAGAATTTCAATGCCAACGTTCTGCTCAGGCCGGTGCTTCAGGACTACTGGCTGCCCACGCTGGCGTACTTTGGGGGTCCCGCAGAAATTGCATACTTCGCGCAAGTTGGTGTAGTGTACGAAAATCTACTTGGCCGGCTGACCCCAATATTGCCGCGGTTGAGCGCCACGTTGATTGAGCCTCGCATCGAGCGCCTGCTCGACAAGTACCAGGTCGAGTTGCCGGAGCTGTTCCACGGCGAATGTGAGCTACGCGACTGTATCGCCGCGCGTTCCCTTCCCGAGCAGCTAAAGAATGACTTCCTCGAAGGCAAGCTTGCGGTTAAGGAATCCATGCACCGCATCTCTGAAGGGCTGGCAAGGCTCGATCCCACGCTGGTACGCGCCTATGACCGCGCCACCGCCAAGATGCTCTATCAGGTCAGTCGACTTGAGCGACGGGCGGCGACGGCGGAACTGCGAAGGAACGAGATCATCGCGCGCCACGCGGCACAGATCGAGAATTCGCTGTATCCCCGAAAGACGCTTCAGGAGCGCGAAATCAGCGGCATCTACTTCTATGCCAAGTACGGGCCGAGCCTCATTGACCGGCTGATTGAACTGGCGCAGGCTCCGTGCCCGGAGCACAAGATTCTCCGCATCGGCTGAACCTCAGCAATAAAGCCTGGCTCCAGAAAACTGTCACCTATTGGGCGCATTGCGTGTAAGCTCATTGCGCCGAATCTACCCTGACCACATTGGTGTCACTTGCTGGCTGATTCCCTGATCATTATCGCCTGTATTGCCGGCGCGCTGCTGTTTCTGTTTCTCGTGTCGCGCACCTATGCTGCTCACGCGCGCAAAGAGTCCAATGATTTCACCGGAGCAGTAGTCGCCGTCATCGGGACAACCTATGCTGTCATCCTGGCCTTCATGCTCTCCGGGGTGTGGAACCAATACCAGCAGGCGCAGAGCAACGAGGAGCAGGAAGCGAATGCGCTGGTAAACGTCTGGCGGATCGCCACGCAACTGCAGATTCCCGGCGCACGGGAAGCCGACGCACTCAGCCTGACGTATGCCCACAATGTGGTTCAGAAAGAGTGGCCCGCATTGCTTGCCTCCAAGCCACTGCCGCCCGAGAATGCGGACGTCATCAATCAGCTTTGGAAATTCGCCGGCCAGATCCAGGCGCACTCCGGCAATGATTCCATCGCCGCCTATCAGATGATGGAAGAGCTGCGTATGCTCACGGAGTATCGCCGTATCCGCATAATGCAGAGCCGGGAGGGATTGCCCGCTATTCTCTGGGCTGTACTGATTGTCGGCGGCACTATCACCGTCGCAGCGGCTTGCTTCTTTGGTGTACCCAGCTTCCGTTTTCACGTGCTGCAGGTTGCGGTGCTCAGCTTCCTGATTTCGCTGGTGCTGGTCGCAATCGCCGACATCGATCGCCCCTACCAGGGAGCACTAACCGTGCAGCCCGAAGGATTTTCTTTCGCGCAAGGGACAATCGGCGCGCAGCCGCACTAGGTCGCGAGTGGATCGTCCTTGCTCTTGTTCTGATTTTCCTTCTGGCGGAATCCCGGATCCTGGTCTTGCGTCTTCCCTTCCGGATTGCAGCCGCTGTCGTCAGCAAGCTGGTTGTGTCCTTGAGGCTCGCCGCTGTGCTCTGCGTTCTGGCCCGGCTCGGGATAATCGCTGTCGCTCGACTTCAGCAGTGGGTTCTGGTCGCGATGACCAGTCTGTCCTGCCATCGATACATTGGTCGGCTCGTCCGGACGATCCGATTCGACTGCGCCTTTGCCTGCATCTTCGTCGCGCGTTTCATGGTGCTGTGGCAATTGTTTGCCCTCCGTATGACTTGGGCATAGATGCCGGAGCAGAGTCGTCAGTTGCCAGTGTCGGCGCTAGCCCAGTCACGGCGCTTCTCGGCTTCGGCATTGGTGAACACGCCTGCGATGCGCGTGCCGCAATTCGTGCAGCAGCCGTTCTTCAATCGGTTCGACATCACCGAGTGCCACGAGCGCGTGATGACCACCTGCTTGCATCCTGGACAAATAGTGTTCCCGCCATCGGAGAAGATGTTGCCCTCATAGACGTACTTCAGTCCCATCTCGTATGGCGAGTCGGCGCGCGCGGTGCAGCGTCTCCGGCGGAGTAGCGGGCTTGTCGGTGAGCTTGAAGTCGGGATGGAACGCCGTGAAGTGCAGCGGAACGTCGTCGCCCAGGTTGTTGAGCACCCAGTCGCACAGCTCTTTGAATTCCGAGTCGCCATCGTTCAGCGTTGGGATGATGAGGTTGGTCAGCTCGAACCACACGCCGGTCTCGTGCCGCAGCCACTTCAGCGTATCGAGCACCGGCTGAAGATGCGTGAGCGTGATCTTGGCGTAGAAGTTCTCGGTGAACGCCTTCAGGTCGATGTTGGCGGCATCGATGTAGCGATAGATGTCGAAGAACGCTTCGCGCGTGATGTAGCCGTTCGAAACCATCACGGTATTCAGGCCGGCGTCGTGCGCCTCGCGCGCGATGTCGATGACATACTCGCCCCAGATCGTCGGCTCGTTGTAGGTGAAGGCGAGGTGCGGCGCGTGATGCTCGATCGCAACTTCGACCACATCCTCCGGGCTTAGCTCGAGCGAGTTCACCTGGTCGGACTTGGCCTTCGAGATGTCCCAGTTCTGGCAGAAGAAGCAGCCCATGTTGCATCCGGCGGTGCCCATCGAAAGAATTTTGGTTCCGGGAAAGAAGTGGTTCAGCGGCTTCTTCTCGACCGGATCCATGGCGATCGCGGCTGGCCGTCCATAGCCGAGCTGCACCAGCCGTCCGCGCTCGTTCTTGCGAATGAAGCAGAAGCCGTGCTGCCCTTCTCCGATGTGGCAGTGACGCGGACAGAGATAGCAATGCAGACGGCCATCGGCCATCGGCTCCCACCAGCGGGCCTGGTGAGCGTTGCGGGTCTGCTCTAAGACTGTTAACTGCATGATAACGCCGTGTTCTTATTCTAACGCTGGATGGGCACCCAAGAACGCGGCCAGTCACCAGTAGGGAGTTTCCGGGAAGACCCACTCAAGCCAAACGACGGCTTGAATGGGCACCCGCTCTGTGATTGAGCTTTAGAAATTAAACTTCAGAACCGGACTTTGCGAACGATGGTCCCACAGGCCCCGAGAAGTGCAGTCCCGAGAAGCACCAGGCTGGAGGGCTCGGGTACGGTGCCCGCATAAATCAATTCGGGTACGTTAAAGACACCGGAATTGGGGTCAGTGGAACTGAATGTGATCGAGGAAAACGGGTTGTCTGCCACCACACCTACAAACACGAATGTGCTGGTATCGTACGAGGCGCTGTCAGTGAAAGCCTGGCCACCCGGATAGCCGAAACCATACTGCCCGGACCCCGAGGTTCACGTTGAAGAACATTCCGAATGCCTTGATGGGCTGAGCAAAGCTCAAGGTCGCACCTTCACTTCCGAGGAAGTAGGTGAACGCATCTCCAAGGTCGCGGTGATCGGCGCCCAGGCTGAGGCCGGAAAAGCTGCCGTACTGGTCGGTAATTATGCCTTGCGTCGCGCCCAGTGTGAGGTTGAACTGCTGATAGGTAATTCCATTTTGAGAAAACCCGTTAGCAATGTCCTGATTATTGGCAAACCCTGTTCCGTAATCTTCGGTGGTTGGCGAAAGGCCTGAAACCGCTGCGAGAAAGTCAGCCGAGCTGGTGTAAACCGTGTCTGCCCACACCGCCGGGGCGCTCATCAGGGTGGCAGCCAGCAATAGCAGTAGAAAGGTTCGCATGGTTTCCTCCGAGCCGACTTGGATATCGGGACAACAAAGTAACCCGAGTTGCTGGTGCAGTCAATCGGAATTCGCGTAATTGAGGGACAATTTTCACCGGCTGCGATGGGAACTACCCGCAGAGTACGCTCTCCAGCACTTCGGACAAGGTGCCGGCGAATTGGCGCGTGGATTGAAGTAGTCTCGAAAGTTACCACCTAAGTCATACCCCGAGGAACGAAAGTGGTTTAGCTCCTAAAACGCTCTTTACAGGTGCTTGCAGCAACGTAATTTCTTGGCTGTTTCAAGATCGATGTACGAAATGGCTCCACGGGCCGGCACGAGCGCTGACTGTTTCCTAACCTACTGCTCGCTCTTCGGAATCTCAAACTGCAGGCTCTTATGGTCGTGCTCGCCCAGGGTTGTGATCTGCGGCTCTGACGTGAGGGCCGGGATCTCGGGCGAGCCGGAGGGCAGCTTGGCGACGACTTTGTATTTCCCGGGCGCGACAGTCGGAATCGAGAATTGGCCGTTCTGATCGGTGACGCCCGTGTCACCACGCAATTCGTTATAAGGCGTCTGGGGTTCGGGCCTGAGACGAATTTGCGCGCCGACGACGGGTTTGTTGTCCTGGGTCACGGTGCCGTCGAGCTGAGCGCTGACTGAGCTGAGCAGGATCTCGAGAGTTCCCAGAACGGCTCCGCCCTCTACCTGAACGCCCTTCTGCAATACGTCGGTAGCACCGAGTCGTGCCGACTGCACATACCATCCTTTCTGTCCCACACCGGCACGCAGTATGTATGAGCCGTCAGCGACGTTGGTGATCTCGAATGTCCCATCCGATTTGACTTCAGCCCAGCCACCTGGGCCGGCATCGTCGTCCAGCGACGAGAGAAAAACATGGGCGCGGTCGAGCGCCACGCCGGAGCCTACGGCGGTAACGCGCCCGTTGAGGGTGGCTCCAGATCCAAATGAGAGGAGTACGTTGTCAAGGTTCGACTCGCCGATGTCGAGCTTCTGATGCGCGAAATTGCGGCGGTTTTCTCCATGCTGTTGCGCGCTGATCATGTAACTACCCGGCACCACGCCTTTGATAGTGAATTCACCTTTTTCGTCCGTGCTTGTGCCCGGGCCCGAGGCGAAATCCTCCGCGTCCTGCACTCTCATTCCTACGTAGGCTTGGGTAGCAGGTTTCCCATCCGCGGCAATCACGTGTCCCGAAACCTGAACTGTCTTGACATGTCGCATCGCGAAGTCGGCCTGCACATCTTCGCCGGCGCGTAACTGCAGGGACTGGGCCTCGCCCGGCTGGAGCACGCCGGGATAATACAGCGGCGCGTATTGGCTCGCCATCTCACGGGTCAGGTAGTGTTCCGCGAAGTCCGTATCCATGCCACGGTTAAACATCGACGTCTCGTCGGGCGATTCGACTGCTTTGACGTAATACTCACCCGGCTTCAATCCGAACATTCTGTACTCGCCGCGGTCGTCGGTAACGGCGCTGGAGGATTGCAGGAGGGGGTCGCGCTTGGAGCGGTGAGTCAGCTCTTCTGTTTCCTCTGCCGTGAGCTTGCGCAGTGCGCTGACGTAAACCCCAAGCATCGGCTCGCCGGATTCATCCACTACCCGACCGCTGACAACCGCCGCGGGCGTCAGGCGAAATCTAGCGTCGTCGATAGTCTGTCCCGGCGACAGGGAGAGCATTGCTCCACCCTTGAGTCCCTTGGCCTGGTATTGCTGTGAGATGAATCCAGTATGCGAAGCGACAAAGTTATACCGCCCCGGCGGAACCTTCTTGATTTCGAAATGGCCTTGATCGTCGGTGGTCGTGCCGTAAATGGCGGGATGCTGATTGGTGTCTGTCTGAATTAGGCCGACGCGCGCGGACTTGAGCGGCGTTCCCTCCATCGCGCTCATTACGCGTCCGGATACGGTGCAGGGTTCAAGTTTGGCGGCGTCTGGTTGGGTGGAGGAAGCGGGGTGGGTGGGGATCGCGGGAGTGGTCTGAGTTGAGTTTTGGGCGGAAATGTACAGCGTCATAGACAGGACTAACAGAATTGCGGCCAGGGCGGGCCTCTTGACTACCATGGGAACCTCGCACGAAATCGAGGGTGGGACGATTCGACGGCGCTATTGTAAGCCGGATACGGCCGCTCTTCGCCATTACTTATCCGCTTCGCTCAGAAGATAAAGCCCATTTAGGCTGAATTCGAAATAAGCAGCAGAGGCGAAGAGTTAACATCGACCATCACTACTTGATCGACATAGGAAAAAACGATGTTCCCACGGTCAGGGCTCCGCTGACATGGGAACTGCCTGCGGTAGTCGTTATCATGACCGTCGTTTTGTCTTTGACGGGAAGCGTCCGGACCGCAAAGCCGACGGTCTTCTGGCCTCCCGGAACGAACACGAATGTCGGAGGGTGTGCCACGCCCGGATGATCGCTGCTGAGGGCCACCGTCACTCCTCCCCCAGGAGCGGGACCACTCAGCGTCAGTGTCCCCGCTGATAGCTGCCCCCCCTTTACGTAGGTGGGGTTAAATTTCAAGGAAATGAGCGTGATATTGGCAGGGGTGAAAGTCGCGGTTACATTTTTCGCGCTTGACATTGTGACCGAGCAGTAGCTGCCGTTCACGTTGTCGCAACCACTCCAGCCAGTGAATGTGTAATCAGGAGCAGGAAGGGCACTGAGGGTAATAATGGTACCAACATCGTATGTGTACAAGCACGTCGTGCCGCAGTAAATCTTTCCTTCTCCTCCGCTGACCGTGCCCATGCCCGACTTGGCCACCGATAAAAGGTAAGTGACGAGGCGATAGACGGTGCCTCCATCATTGGCCCCGCCCATACCGGTAATCCCATACAAGCTGCCATCGGTAGTCTGCACAGGCGGCCCGTAAGGCAACCTGCCATCAGTGGAGTTGAACATGTGAAGCGTGGTTAAGGTGCCGGAGGAGGTGATTCTGAAGAGTGTGCCATAAGGTGGCCTTGCGCCACCTTCTTCTGTTGTTCCGTAGAAGTCCCCATCGAGGGCTTGCAACAGCCCGCCAAAAGGCCAATAGCCGTCGGAGCAGCCAGGTTGCGCACAGAAACTATACAGGCTGGTAAGTGTGCCTTCAGGCGTCATTTTAAATGCCGTGCCGTAGTTGTTAGCTCCGCCATTAAGAGTTGTCCCATAAAAGTTTCCATCGGTGGACTGCACGACACCTGAAGGGTAAGAGCCATCGGCACCGTTGAAGTTATGAAGCGTCGTCAGCGTACCCCCTAGGGTGATTTTGAAAATTGTGCCTCCTCCATCAGTTCCTCCGGCGGTCGTAGAGCCGTACAAATCACCGTCGCTGGCCTGTATTAGCCTAGAGTAGGGCCCTGCGCCATCGGCTCCTCCGAAGCTGTAAATGGTGGTCAACACTCCGCCGAAGGTGATTTTGTAGATCGTGCCGTAACCCCCATTGGTCCCGCCAAATTCGGTCGCGCCGTAAAGGTTTCCGTCGGTAGCTTGTACGAGCCCCGCATAAGGAGAGGTGCCGATCTCGCCAGAACCGAAGTTGTAGAGAGTGGTCAACTCACCGCCGGGAGTAATTTTGTAAATCGTGCCATAGCCGCCTTGTCCACCGAATGCCGTCGTCCCATAGAAGTTCCCGTCCGTAGCCTGTATTACGCCTGACACGGGCCAGAAGCCGTTATCTGTCCCTGTGAAGCTGTACAACGCGGTCACCGCGCCCTGCGGGCTGATCTTGCTGACCGTGCCCTGGCCGTGACCGCCTATCCGAGTTGTGCAGTAAAAATTTCCGTCGTTGGCCTGGATCAATCCAACGCCGGGATCAAAACCATTGGCACCATCAAAATCTGCCAACTTGATGAAAGTTTGTGCAGGCGAGGCAATCGGGATGGCAACGACGAAATGAAGCAAGCAGACTAAGATGGCGCGGCGCATCGCATCTCCGGTGAGACGAAGTAGGATCCAGGGCGTGGGACACGAGGGAAGAACGAGTTGAAGACGTGTACCCTAGTAAGTTTGGCAACTACTTACCTCATGCGTCAATGGCTTTCATCACACAGGCTCGCTTGTTAGACCGAAAGCAAACTGCGGGTCCCTCGACCCTGCTCGGGATGAGACGGCGATGGGGGCTAGGGGCTAGTGGTTAGAAGGCGAAAGCGAACAGCGAACCAGCAACTGATAGTTGTCCGCCGGCAATTCCAAGCAAGAGCGAATCCCTCGCTTCACTGCCGAGCCACCGCAAGACCGGCGCGGGCTGGGGACCTCGGCGCTCGTGGTGACAAACGAACCAACTCTATTCCCCCGCGCCGGCCTTCTCCGCCCGCTTCTTTCGCTGCGTCGGGTGGACGAACCAGGCGATGCCGATGCTCACCAGGTAGAGCACGATCATGGGTGCGGCGAAGATGCACATGTTCATGATGTCGGTGGTCGGGGTGATGATCGCCGGCGATAATGAAGATGACGAGGATCGAGTAGCGGAAGTTGCGCCACATCCAGCCGGCGCTCACGATCCCCATCAGCGCCAGAAAGAAGACGAGGATCGGCATCTCGAAGACGATGCCCAGGCCGGCAATGATGGTCAGAAACAGGTCGGTGTATTCGCCGATGGTAATCATCGGCTTGAACTGCCCGCTCAAGCCGATAAGGAAATCCAGCGCCGCCGGGATAGACCATCTTGTAGCCGAAGTAGCCGCCGGCCAGAAACAGGCCCACGGTGCTGAACATGAACGGCAGCACGTAACGGCGCTCGTTGCGATACAGTCCCGGGCGCAGATGAAGGCCCACACCTGGTACAGCACGAACGGCGAGGCCACGAAGATTCCCGCCAGAAACGAGATCTTCAGGTACATGTTGAAGGGGTCGGTGGGATTCAGGTAGACCAGCTTCTGGTCCAGACCGTGATTGGCCAGCGCCTGCATGATGGGCTTCTGCATGATGGCGAAGATCTGCTCGTGAAACCACCAGCAGACGCCGAAGCCGCCGACGATGTAGAGAAAGCTGTAGATGATGCGCCGGCGCAGCTCCTCGAGGTGCTCGAGGAAGCTCATGCCCGTCATTTCTTCCGAGGCGCGTTTCTGGGCTTTTTCGAGGACGGGGTTAGGCATCGGGACGATCCGCCACGCTGCCGTTGACCGGGGTTTCGGCGGGAGGAAGCGCTGGCTTCGGCGGCGGCGTTAGCGGAGTCGCGCGGCGCGGATCGAAGGACTCGCGGCTGACCGAGTCGGGAGCGGGCACGATCAGGGTCTCCAAGGGCTTTTCTGGCGGCAGAATCCGTTGTGAGTCAGCATCCGCGCGCTCGACTTCCTGCTTTTTGGCGCGCTCTTCCAGTTCGATGTTCATCATCTCGATTTCGAGCTGGTTCTTGAACTCGTTGCTGGCCGCTTGAACTCGGCCAGGGCTTTGCCCAACTGGCGTGCCAGTTCGGGAAGCTTCTTGGGCCCGACGATCACCAGAGCCAACAAGAAAATGAAGATCATCTCTGGCATGCCGAGATTCATAAGTCTCAATGATAACCGGGGTCAGCCGGGGCAGCAATGCGAGCTTGGTCAGCTGACACGTGGGCTCACCCCGTTTACGGCCTTCGGCCTGGAGTGGCGGCAGGCCAATCAACTCGCGGATTAGGGTGAGTGGCGTCCGAAGGCACGCCGCTTGCGTTGGATAGGGGGCCTTCTGCTCCGCGCTACACCCGTGGCTCGGTATGGCAGCAGTGTGCTTACTTCAACGTGCTTCACGCGTCTTACGCAGGCGGGACAACCAACGGATTTCGCACCCTGAATCGGGAAGCTCGGCATCCAACAGGACTGAAGCGTTTAGCTGGCATCTGGCTGCGCGGTTGAAAGTGCTATACTCTTGCGTCAATTCTCGCTGACGGATTTGCGCCGATCTTGAAGCTGCACTTCCTGCCAGTCGAAGGAAAACATAATGGCACGTAGTTCGCGTCGCTCCGCTGTTCTTGTCCTCTCCATCATTTCGCTTGCGGTTGTCTGGGCATGCTGTTCGGCCAGCGGCTGACCTCCACGGCATCTCCCGAGCGACGGCGACATCCGCGACAGCCTGCGCAGTTTAGCGAGGTGTACAAAGTGGTGCAGCAGAACTACGCCGAGCCGGTCAATCCCGACAAGGCGATCTATAACGGCGCAATTCCCGGCATGCTGCGGGTGCTCGATCCGCACTCGAATTTCTTCGATCCCAAGTCCTACGCTGCCCTGCGCGAAGAGCAGCGCGGCAAGTATTACGGCGTGGGCATGCAGGTCGGCCCCCGCAACAACAAAGTCATCGTGATCGCGCCGTTTGCCGGCGCCCCGGCTTATCGCGCCGGCATTCGCCCGGGCGACATCATCATCGCCGTCGACGGCAAGCCGACCGACAACATGAGCACCAGCGACGTTGCCGAGTTGCTGAAGGGGCCCAAGGGCACCAGGTCAAGATCACAGTTCTGCGTGAGGGCACCGACAAGCCGCTGGACTTCAACGTTGTGCGCGACGAGATTCCCCGCTACAGCGTTGACGTGCACTTCATGATTCGGCCGGGCATCGGCTACATCCACGTCTCAGGCTTCCAGGAGACCACCGAGACAGGAAGTTGCGCGAAGCGCTCGACGAAATGGGTCAGACATGCACGGCCTGATCCTCGATCTGCGCCAGAATCCCGGCGGACTGTTGAGCGAGGGCGTCGGCGTGGCCGACAAGTTCCTGAAGAAGGGACAGGTCATCGTCTCGCACCACGGCCGCGCTTCGGCGGAGAAGGTTTACAAGGCCACCCACGGCAACGGCGGCAAGGATTATCCCATGGTGGTGCTGGTGAATCGCGGAACGGCTTCGGCGGCCGAGATCGTTGCCGGCGCCATTCAGGACCACGATCGCGGCCTGATCGTCGGCGAAACCACGTTCGGCAAGGGCTTGGTGCAGACCGTCTATCCGCTGTCGGAGAACACCGGCCTGGCGCTGACCACAGCCAAGTACTACACGCCCAGCGGACGCCTGATTCAGCGCGATTACAACGGCGTCTCGCTTTACGACTACTACTACAACGACCGTGACAACGATGACGGCGACAGCTTCCACCGCAAACCACGAAGTCAAGATGACCGACAGCGGCCGCACCGTGTACGGCGGCGGCGGCATCACTCCCGACGTCAAGATTCCGCCAGTCAAGACCAACAGGTTCCAGGACGACGCTGCTGGAGAAATATGCGTTCTTCAATTTCGCCAAGCACTACGTGATCAACCACAAGGTCGACAAGCAGTTCGAAGTGGATGACGCGGTGATGCAGGAGTTCCGCAAGTTCCTCGACGAGCAGAAGATTCCGTTCACCGAAGCCGAACTGGCGGAGAACAGCGACTGGATCCAGTCGAACATCAAGGCCGAGCTGTTCATCAACGAGTTTGGTCAGCAGGAAGGCATGAGGGTTCACGCCGAGACCGATCCTGCAGTGGAGAAGGCGTTGGATCTGCTGCCCCAGGCGAAGCAGTTGGCCGACAACGCCAAGAAGACGATTGCGGCTCGCAATAACGCGCATCTCACGGCCGATCAGGAAACAGCTAAGGCAGCCAGCGCGAACCGGTAATTCCCATCGCTGACTCAGAATATGCAAAGCCCGCGCAAGCGGGCTTTTTGCTTTGGTGGCAAAGGACGGGTATCCTCCCCGCCGAGCCTCACCCCTGGCGAAAGAAGCGCGAGCGCACCAGGAGCCGAGCGTCTCGCGGATCAACGTTCTGCATCGGCCGCGACAAGGAGAATTCGTACACGCGTCCGGTGGCTGGGCCTTTCACCTTGATGGCCGAGTTTTCAGTGTAACGAAGAGCGGTCCGGGGGGCTGACGCGTTCGCCGCCGGGGCTGTAGTTGGTGGGTTCTGCGCTGAAGAATTCGCCATCGTTCGCATGGCTGAGCGTTTCTGTCCGCAACACATGATTAGTTTTTCCTTCCTCGATTTGGGTAAGAGGTTCAATCACTACCGGGTCCTGCTGAAATCGTTCCAGCAAACAAGCGCCACTGGAAAGCGCCAACCATGTAAAGAACCACTCCACAGGTTTGCGGGAAACGAAGAGCGCCGCTGGAGCTGCTATCCAGAGGCTGAGGCAGTTGAAGCAGTCCATCAGCTTGCCAATAAACCGATTGCCCAGCCAGGCGCGAATTCGCACGATTACATCCGCCGGCCCGTCTTCATTGGCCAGCAAGTGGGTCACTCTCCAAGTGGCGAGAAGAGCGAGAAGCAGTCGAGGCCAAAAAGTTAAGTGCTCCATGGGTAACTCTCAAAAAAGGGGCACCGTGGCCGATGCCCCCGCTCCACACTACTGAGCTAAGAACCTTTCTTCCGCAAGCAGAAGCCAACCCCTTCCTGGTTGTACTGGCCGTGGCAAGTATTGGAGCTGATGCCGCGGTCCCAGGCCGTTAGCAGGATGGTGTACCCGCAAGGGGTCATTCCCGCCGTAGGCAAGGTGAAGGTGCCACTGGTTCCTGTGGTGTTGGTGCCGTCATAGGCCACCGTACTCGCACCGAGGTTGGCGTTCGACAAGGTGACTGCATTCTCCGGCTGCAGAATCCCCCCAACCGTAATCGGCACGAGGGAGATGCTGACGACGCCGAAGAATTCGTCGGTCACGCTGTAGCTGCCTTGGATGGTGTCGCCCACTACCACATCGCCGCAGTCTCCTGAAGGCGCAGTAAGGGTGATGAACACCTGCGGCCGCTGCTCCGGCACCGAGATCAGGGGCGCGCCCGGGGCGGGCTCGACCAGTTCGGTGTGCGGATAGCCGTTGTATACGTGGATCTTCTTGTGTTTGCGCGGAATGGGAACATACTCGAGGCCATTCCATTTAAATCCACGCACTTCGATGGTGTAGTCGCCTTCCGGCAAGCCACCGGCTTCGAAGATCGCCATGGTACGCGGATTGACGGCCTGGAAATTCGACTCGTAATAGAAGTAGTAGTTGGTTCCAGGGACACCCGTCGGTACAGGTCCGGGAGCCGGCACTGACTGCTGCACCAGGAATACTCCGCCCGGCGAGTTCGGTGGATAGAGCTCAATGCCGAACGAATCCGTGAGCTGGAACGCCGAGCCGACCGGCGGCGTGACCCAAGCCTGGTAGATGATGGGGAACGCACCCCCCAGCACCTGGCCGGTAGTGTGGTCGAAGACGTCGATCTTGGGATTGAAGTCGCCTTCGATGATGGTGCTTCCGCCAAATGGCGAATCGGGTTGAACCGAGAACGCCAGCCACGGTGCACCACCCGGGCAGTCGCCTGCCACATAGCCGAGCCCCGGAGGAAATGCCGGGACGAACAACGGATCGACTACTGCCAATCCGGTGCTATCGGAGATGTTGGCCACAGTGACTCGCCCGATGCGCATGAGACGCATCTGCTCGCCGTCACCGATTTCGATCTGTGGCTGAACATGCGTATCCACCACGTTGCCCCACACCGGATTGAAGTTCGGGCCGGTGGGTGGCGTTGACCAGGACAAGATGGCGCGTAGCGGGACGCCTTCCAGCTTCTCGCACGGCATCTCAGCCAGGTTGGAGATCCTGAACACCGCATAGCTGATGGGGTGCGCCGGGCTCGCAGCCTTCAGATCGTGCACCTGCACCTGGGCAACGCCCAGTGTGTTCCAGACTCCGCCGAAGAACGCGTAAAAGCCAACGTACTCCGTGCTGCCGTGAGTACACAGCCCGCCGGAGTATCCGCTGCTTCGTTTGATCTGAATGACGCCTTCCAACTCGCGAGTCTGTGGGTTGTAGCCGGCACAGGTCAGTTGCTCGAAGGTCGTGTCGCTCTTGAGCTTCAGAAGTTCGCCCAGGATGCCGGACAATTCTTCGCTCGACAATCCAGAGGACGCGTTGAGTTTGCCGGCGGAAAGCTGGGTCAAACCTTGACTGATCGGCCCTCCGGTGATCTTGTGGACAAATTCGAACCCAAAGCGATGCTGAGGAACCTTCTCCTTGGCATAGAGAGATTTGAGCTCACTGTAGCTGAGCGGTTTGACTTCCGCGGCAGAAAGCTTCTGAGTCGTGTCCAGTTGGCTAAGCACGCCAGGATCGATGGAGATCGTTTTCTGCTCGATGAACTCCGAGAGTGCAACTTCGAAGAACAGCCGAGGCGCAACCTGTACCTGGGCATCGACAACGTTGCCCCATACTGGAATGAAGTTCGGATCACCCGGTGTCGGTTCCCATTCCCACGAGAGGATGGCACGCACCTGGACGATATTTTCTGTGAAGCAGAACTTGCGGCTTTCGCTGAAGTCGACGGAGACGGAGTAGCTGAGCGGCAGCGGTCCGGCAAGATCAAACACCTGCACCGTACTGAGGCCGAGGTCGTGCCAGCCGCTGGCGTCCTTTACGAAAAAGCGAATGTACTCCGTTGTACCCGCGCCACAGGCATTGGTGCCGTAGCCGGAATGTAGTTTGATGTTGACTACAGCCTCGAGCAGATTGGCGCTCTGGTTTAGGCCCAGGCACTCCAGTTGCTCGTAAGTTGAGTTTCCGCTGAAGGGCTTGATCACTTTGCCGCCGAGCTTCGGGAAGTTGCCGAAGTAATTCGGGTTGGACAGGACCAGGCTCTTGAACTGTGCACGTTCTGCCGGCACAGCGATTTGTTTCGACAGGACGTTGCTCTTGCTCTCTTCTTTTGCCATAGATCTCTCCTTACTGATGGCGAGTCGCGTAAACGAAGGACGGGATTCGGCGACACAGGCCTCTCACCGTCTGTTCAACGCGAATAGCTGGTGATTGAAGAGCTTTGTGACAGCGGGCCTCTTGCGTGGGAGTGCCACTAAGCCTTGAAGTTCGCTCCTAAAGTGAAGTGCTCGACCATTGCGGGTATCGGTTCAGCACTATCCGTTCGAGCAGCTTGGTGGCCATTTCTGCATGACCACAGCGAGGGTGCCGGTAGCCTGAAGGAGCAGCGTGCATTCAACGGTTTACTTAGAAGTACTCATCGGGTCAGATTTGACCTGAAGAAGTTTTTGGTCGCGCGTCTATCCATCCAGATAGAACAGCACTAGCTGACAAGCGAGTCGGCCGCAAGGGCGCCAAGTCTCGAGATGCCTGAAGGGGAAAACTCTGCCGCGACGGAGAGCGTCGTATTCGCAGTTGTTTATCGAAAGCGATACGAAAAGCTGAGGCTAACGTAGGACTTGAGCGGAACACCAACGACGCGTTCGAATGGTTCTGGCTCGTTGGGCAGCGCCAGTGTTTCAGTCGTCTGGCCGGTGTAGCCATTGGCGATCAAAAAGTTAGCGGCGGTCGAGATCTTCCCTTCCCCGAAGGTCCGCAGCACGGCGCCGCGAATCTCAGTAACAGGTACTCCCGTAAAGCCGTCGCCCAGCGGCTTGGCTTTCACGAACTCGAATTCGCCTCGCACCTGCAGATGCAGTGGCAGCCGATTAACGCTGGCGACGGCATCCCAGATCTGACGCGGCGCTTCAGGAAGAGGCTCACCGGTATACAAGTCGCGGGCATCCGCTTGCGCGTAGGAGATGAAAAGGCTCCCGCGCGAGAAGTTGTGTTGTATAGAAGCTGACAGGACGCGGTTGCGCGAGGGGCCAACCACCTCCTGCAGTCCGGTGTCGGCATCGATCTTCGCCAGTTCGAGCGAGTTGGAGACACGGCGAAGGGTAAGGTAGAACTGGGTGTTCTTCAGCGTCTTCGAGAGGACGAGCTGGTAGGCGCGCGAGGGCGCAAGCAGCGTCGGCGGCCCGTTACCGACGCTCGTGCCGATACGAGGATCGTTGGTGTGGAACGACTCCCCATAGCTGAAAGAGACCATCGGAAGGTCCCAGCGATCGGGCGGCAGAATGGAAAGCGTGCCTTTGGGCAGCGTCAGGCTCGACAGCCGATTGAAGCTGTTCTGCGGGTTGATCAGGTCCTGATTGTTCATCCAGACTTCTTCCTGGCGGACGCCCAGATTGAAGTGCAGATAGCGTGTGACGCTGCCATCAAAGGCGAGGAACGGCTCAACGAACGACATTGTCAGATTGTTGCTGGTGACCGGCTGGAACACTCCGGCGTCGTCAATGTGCTGCAGGTCGAGATTGCGTGGCGCATCGCGGCGGAGATCGAGCCCTGCCTGGAACGATAGCCAAGGGCGTACGCTTTGGATGTACATGGCTTCGCCGCCGAATACGTTGCGATCTTCACTCTGCTGGATAAGGCCATCGCCGAAATTCGAGCGCAGGGTGAGAGCGTAGTTGCGGAAGAATCCGGAAAAGATGAACTGGCGCTGCTGGCTGAGCTTCCAGCTGTCGGTCACAGCGGCCAAAAAGTTGTGGGTACGGTCCAGTTGGCGATTGTCGATGGTGTCGCCTGAAACGGAGACACCGATCGGAACCAGTCCGGGGAGGTAGGACAAACCGTAGTAGCCTGCGCCGAAGACGGTGAGGTCGTGAGCTCCGAGTTTAAACTCGCGCGAGCCGTTCAGCTTGTACTGCGTCCGATGTTCGGGGCGAGCCAGAAAGCCGTTTCCGAAAGAGAATTCGCCGGCAAGCCAGGCGTTGGTCTCGGGATTATTCGGCGCCCATCCCGCCAGGACATCCGCGTCTCGATAGTCGCCCGCCAGCTCGAGGAAGGTCGGGATTCGCGGCTGGGGAATATAGGTCGCGGCGAGATCGACGGAATTGTTTCCCTGCCGCACGTTGAAGGCGCCGCCGTCGACCGTGACGGCTTCCAGCGTTGGCGCGATCATGAAGTTGGGATCGGAGTATCCGTTGCCATGGGCGTTGGCAGGAAGGTTGTTCGGCACCAAGTAGTCTCCGACCTGAAAGAACTGCGCGATGGGCTCGCCGTGGTCGCCGGCAACTCCGGGCGCGAAATACTGGGGCGCCTTGATACCGCCGGAAGCGGTTTCGATAGGAAGTCCCGGAATCGATATGGGAGCACCCGGGCGTCCGGGATTGGCATCGAGCACCTGATCGTGCAGCACGACACTGCGACCAGGGTCGGGGGTCAAGAGGGACTGCGCGGTTGCGACGACGGATACAAATTGCTGGTCGGAGATGATTTGCTTGAACTGTATCGTGGCCGGTACCGGCTGCCCCGGGCCGATGGGAACGGAGAGATTGGTGGTCACAAACGAAGGGGACTGCGCGATGAGCTGATACTGCCCCGGCTCGATGCCGCGCAATGCGAATTGTCCATTTGTGTCAGTAGTGGCTTGCTTCACCTGCTGGCCACCGGCATTCACAAGCTGCACGTTGACGCCTGCAACGGGAACACCTTGCGGATCGAGCACTCGCCCGGTTAGGGGGAAGTCCGCCGACAGAGCCGCGCTCGACAGCAGACCGACCAAACCGATGAAGAGCAGAATGCGTTTCGTCATTGGGCTTCCCTCCTTTCCTTGGTTCTAGTTTGCAGCGGGAAGGTGCAGCTGGGCGAGAGTCTCCCGCGCCTGCTGCGAACCCCAGCTATTCAATTGCACTGCCTGTTGCAGATAGCGCTGGGCAGCGGGCTTGTCGCCGGCTGCCAGCGCGATCTCACCCGCGTGAAGAAACATGTTCGCGTCGCGAATGCCGACGGCAAGCGCAGTCTCCATCTGCTTGCGCGCCTCGACGTACTGCCCATTCTTGTAGAGCGCCCAGGCATAGCAGTCGAGGGTATGCACATCGTGGCGGCGGGCGATCTCGCGTTTAGCTACGCTGAGCGCCTTCTCTGGGCTGTTGGCGTAATCGGCGTAGTACATGATGAGCTCGTGATTTGAGTTGTCGCCGCGATCGGTTTCCTTCAGCGACTTCTGTTCAAACTCGGCGAATGCTTTCCTGGCTTCATCGTCGCGACCGGAAATTTGCAAAGCGACAGCCAACTCGTAGAGATTCTCCGCGTGCGGTGCCGCATCATAGCGCTGCTGCAACAAGCCGACAGCCTCGGCATAGCGCTTCTGCTGGATGCGAACTTTCGCGAGATTCCCGAGCGCGTAGTGGTATCCGGGAAACATGGCTAGGGCCTGATGCAACTCGTTCTCAGCTTCGGCGGTGTCGCCGGTCGTGAAATGCAAGTGGGCCATCTGAGTCAGCAGCCATGCGCCGTCTTCCACCTGGCTGGGCGGGTTTGACTGATAGGCCATGTTCATCAGGTCAAGGGCGCCATCGATATCGCCAAACAGCTCACGCAAATACGCCGCGCGAGTTACGGCAGGCTGGTTGCCGGCGCGGAGCTTTAACATCCAGTTGGCGGCATCCTCGGCATCGGCGTAGTTGCCAAGTTCGACATTAGCGTCGGTCAGAAAGCCGTAGACCATCACGTCATCTGGCATGCGCTTGTTCAGCTTCATGGCTTCATCGCGGGCAGCGGCAAATTCATGCTTGCCCAACAACAGCCATACCTGAATCCGCTTGCCATCGAAGTTGTCGGGCGCTATCTCGAACGACTTCTGCAAGGCCGCTTCCCCCTGGGTATAGAAGTTCGGGTCGGAAGTCTCTCGCGCGCGCCGCGAGAGTGCCAGAGCCAGCGCGTTGTAGGCTTCGTAGTTCTTCGGATTCTTTTCGATCAAGCGCTGAGCGGCAGCCATGCTCTGTTCCGCGGGCGACACCTTCAGCGTAGCAGTTGTGCTGATTTGCGCCGATGCCATCAAAGTCGTAAGCAAAACTGCTAGTAACGCCGCCATTCTCTTCATCGCATACTCCTCATCTTCAGGAAAGTCGTGGCCGCCCGTGTTTGCGAGCGGCCATGGGTTGACTAGTTCACGGGGCAGATGCCGCCGGGCTGGCCGGAGCAACCTTGCTGTCCGGGACCGACGTGAACGCTTTGGCGTCCGCTGTTGGCAGGCGTCACATAAGGAAAAGTGTTGTTGTATCCGTGATCGTTGAGTTGCACGCCATCACCGATACGCGCGTTGTACTTGTTGGGATCGGCGAGGATTCCCTGCACCGCGCGAGCAGCGATATCCACTACGTCGTCGACCGGACGACGGCCGTTGGGGAAACCTGCGTTGTCGCCAACCAGGAAGCCAAGCCGCTTCTGCTGGTCGACTGGTGTCGGCGGGATGCCGGTGTTGAGGCGAAGCAGATCGGCAATTGGACCGGCGTCATTAGAACCGCAACCGGGACAAATAGGAGGCGCATAGGTCACCAGTGGCAGCAGGTCGAGGCGCGGAGGCGGGGGAATCGGCAGGCCGAGAACGGAGTTGAACAAGTGCGCCAGCAGCGGATCGAGGAAGAAGTCTGGCGAATTGGGAATCGTGTACCGGAAAGTCGGTGCTGAACTTGTCCTTGGAGCCGGTGCCGATGATCAGTTCGTTGATGAGCGGGTTGCCTTCACGATTGACCTGAGCTACCGCAGTACTCGGGGAAAGGACGTATTGTCCGCGCCGCACCGTAACGACGGGACGCAAAGTCGCGCCATAGGTGCCGATCACGGCTTCCTTCTCGCCCGCGCCGTGCGTCTTGCCATCCTGCGTGAGCATGGTGATGGGTATCTCAATCGCAATCGTGTTGACGTTAAAACCCGCAACAGCGTCAGGCGCGTAATTGTTCTTGTCGTCGGAATCGACTTCCTTGGTAAGGATGCCGCCAACGCCCATGCGGAAATTCAGCGAGTCGAAAGCCGCACCGAGATCGATGTAGAACGGATCGTCCACCGTCCCGGCAAACACTCGCACGTTGTTGGAAAGGTCATAGATCCCCTGATTGAATAGCGATTGATAGTTAGGCATGGTGAGTGGCCCAACGTTGGAAGGTACGGCGTAGGCGGTTTTGCCCGCTGTCAGGTCGGTGGAGTGGCCGTTCTTCACCATTGTGACTGTGTAGTGCTGGCGCAGGCTCAGACCTTCCGAGCCAGGTCCGTCGAGTGCCGTGATGGGAGGAATTCCGGCGATGCCGCCGACAAATCCTGTGAAGACTCCCGGCAAGCGAATCTCGGTGTTGAAACGGAATTGAAACTTGATGTCAGGAATTCCGTCGCGATTGTTATCCACCAGCATCTCGTAGGTAACGTTAGGGTCGAACGGAAAATAGTTTGGGCCGTTGGCCGGCTCCAGTAGCGGGTCGACGTTGAGAATCATGGTGACGCGATCCGGGTGGTCGTAGCTGACGAACGCGTACCAGTCGGTAACGTCGGCGCCGTGGTCGAGAGCGGTGATGGGAGCTTCGCGGTGACTGGATGCGAACGCGCCAGAAGGCACCAGCATCAGCATCGCGAGTGCGCACACCACTGCGATCTTGAGTTTCCTCATAGCATTTGACCTCGTAATTGGGGATTGGCTAGACGCGCGGCGAATTGTCGATCAGGGTGAAGGGCCTACCGGCGTCGCTCCATACCTGTCTTACGGGGCAGCTTTGGAATCAGATTTCCGAAGGAGAGGTTTTATTTGTTTTGTAGCTTTGCGGGTGGACTTTGCGGAAGGAGACACGCAGGAATTGTGCAGTAAGAAAAAGCCGGAGCTATGAAAGCTCCGGCCTGATAAAACCTTGAGTTAGCGAACGAATTACAGCATCAGCTTGCGGCGCAGAACGCCAGCCAATCCCAGAACACCACTGCCCAGCAGCGCGATGCTGCCCGGCTCCGGAACGGTCGTCGTGTCCAGACGCAATCCAATTTCAGCGCTGCCGTTGCCCGAGAAAATCGGAACGCCAAAGCCGCTGTAGTTGGAATTGCCAGTCTCGACGGCGGTCAGCCCGTTGTTGCTGTAGCTGATTGTCGGGAAAATGTAGCCGATGTCTAAGTGGGCATCACCAATGATGCCGAAGTAGTAGGTGTTCCCGGCCTGCAACGTGTAGCTGAAGTCAGGCGACGACACCCAAGTCTGGTTCGCAATGGGGCCAACAGAGCTCGAGTTCAGGAACAGGAGGCTGTCGTTCGTGCCGTTGTAGATGAAGAACTTCAGATTAGCACCGTCAGGCGCGTCCAAGAAGAACTCCATGTTGTTGATGGTCTGGGTGGTGTCGACGATCACTCCCTGCCCGGTACCGTTGCCAGCGTCGCGGCTGGTGGTGCCGTTGGTTGGCGAGAGATCGAAAATGGTATCGGCAAAGGCGCTTGTGCCTAAGCACAGCAGAGCTAGCAGCGCCAGCACATAAACTTTACGCATGGTCTCCTCCCAAGTTGGCGTGACCGCAGCAGCCCAAGTCAGTAACCCGTCATACTGCGTGTCACGAATTCACTTCGCACAATTAAGCTAGAGGCAAGTTGGAATCGGCAAAATTCCGCACGCCGATTCGTATTGGGGAGTTTAGTACGAAACAGCCACTCGGGCAACAAGATTAATTCCCGATGCACATTTTATGATTGAATAGGCACCAAAGTGCTGTTACTGGCTCTACCTGTTCGAACGTAAACAGTCTAAGTGTCTCAGACCTGGCTGTCGAACCTTACACCATATTGCGCCCTTAAGCTATTTGCTTCCGGTAGCTTGCCCTGAGTTCCTGCACGATCTCGTTAGCCGCCTGCCGTGCCTCGTCGAACTTGCCGGGAGGAAAGGAGATCGCTCCCACTCGGGCGTGGCCTCCGCCACCGTAACGCTCACAGATTTTCGCCAGATTCTCTGTGGGCTCAACCGCAGCCCAGGGATTCGACCCAACCGATACCTTGGTGCGAAACGTGCTTTTGCTCAGTCCCACACTGTAGGTGCCTTCGGGATGCAGGTAGTACGGGACAAACTTGTTGTAACCCTCCAGGTCTTGGTCGGTGATATCGAAGAAAATAGTTCCGTCTTTGCACCTGGAGCGCTCGCGCAAGATTTCGATCGATCGTTTGTGTCGCTCGAGTAACGCCGGCATCCGATCGGCCACTATGGGCTGGGCGACGATCTCACCGAGCGGTTTGTAGGCAAGCATTGGAATCAGCTCGGGAAGCAACTCCGAGTCCTGGGTCGATTCGATCACCATGGTGAGTTTCATCGCGGGCTCGCGCATTGCGACCGCAGTTTCAGGGTCAGCATAAAGCGCGCCGTCGATGATGTCGGCCCATTCAACGAGCTCCGCGACTGGTCCTTTCTGAAAACCGAAACGGTTCTCCGTCACATCGACGATGAATTTGGTGCAGGAGCGGTAGTCGGGATCGTAGAACTTGGTATTGCTGAGAGTCCGCTCGTAGTGCTCGGCATCTTCAGGTGTGAGGAACGCGCTCTGATGATGGTCGAACCACCAGGTAATCTGGGGTGACGGCGAGTATTTGAAGTCGACGATAGCGTTCTGATCGCCGGTAAACTCCGCCTCATTGAACAGCGCTCCGGCACGATGCAGCAGCCCGGAATACTCGAACTCCGCGTGCTCGCGGATGCGCTCGCGATAGAAACGGCTGAACACCGCCGCTGAGCAAGCGCCGTCGAAACAACGATCGTGGTAGAACACCTTAACTCGCACAGCTATCGCACCGCCCCCTTAGGCCGTTCGTCCTGACATGACGCCCGGCACGAACCGCTGTTGCACTGATTTGATCGAAAAGCGAAAAGTAAATAGAAATGCCATTTTCAGCAGGGCCATGTCAAGCGGCCAACGCGGTCAAGCATCTCTTTTAACAGATTCGTCACGCTCCGACCTGCTGATCATGTTGAAGCTGATTGATGCGGGGTGGCTCAGGGCGAAGATTGACTGCCGGTCTGGGTGTACCTATCATCGGAGATCCGCAATCCTCGTCGCGTCCATGATCGACACCACGATCTCTCACTATCGCATCGTTGAAAAGCTTGGCGGCGGGGGAATGGGCGTGGTGTACAAGGCCGAAGACACACGCCTTCACCGTTTTGTTGCGTTGAAGTTCTTGCCCAAGGAAGTAGCGCAGGATTCGCAGGCTTTGGCCCGTTTTCAGCGAGAGGCCCAGGCCGCATCTGCTCTAAACCACCCTAACATCTGCACCATTTATGACATCGGGGAAGATGACTGCCGGGCGTTCATGGTCATGGAGTTCCTCGACGGGATGACGTTGAAGCATCGTATCGACGGACGCCCGATGGACCCGGAGGCGCTGCTTCCCGTAGCGATCGATATCGCCGACGCGCTCGACGCGGCACATGGCGAAGGCATTGTGCATCGTGACATCAAGCCGGCGAATATTTTCGTCACCCGGCGCGGCCACGCCAAGATTCTCGACTTCGGCCTCGCCAAGGTCACCGACAAGAAAATATCTGCCGCTAATGCGGAAACTGAGGTGGTGGACTCCGACCCGTACCTTACAAGTCCAGGTGCGATGCTGGGCACGGTGGCTTACATGTCGCCCGAGCAGGTAAAAGCCAAGTACTTGGATACCCGTTCCGATCTCTTCTCGTTCGGCGCGGTGCTGTATGAAATGGCCGCTGGCAAGCTACCTTTCGACGGCTCCAGCTCTGGGGAGATTTGCGGTGCAATTCTTCATCAGGAGCCTGCGCCACTGTCGCAAGTGAACCCGGAAGTCTCCGCCGGGCTGGACGCGGTCATCCGCAAAGCGCTGGAAAAAGACCGTAACCTCCGCTATCAGCATGCCTCCGACATGCGGACGGACCTGCAACGACTCAAGCGCGACTCCGAGAGCGGACGCTTTTCGGCAGTGTCAGCGTTGAGCGTGGCCTTGCCGCGTCAGGCGCGACGAACGCAGCGGTCTTGGAAGATTGCCGTCCCTGTAGTTCTCGGAGCTGCTCTGATCGCTGGCGGTTTTTACTACCGCTCGCATCGAAGCAAGCCACTGACCGACAAAGACAACATCATCCTCTCCGACTTCACCAACACGACCGGCGACCCGGTCTTTGACGGCGCGTTGAAGCAAGGACTTTCCGTGCAGCTTGGGCAATCGCCGTTCCTTGCGCTCGTCTCTGAGCGCAAAGTGAACGAGACCTTGAAACTTATGGGACGCCCTGCAGATGAGCACCTGACGCCGGAGCTGGCCCGAGACCTGTGCCAGCGGACCGGCGACGAGGCAGTGGTGACCGGCTCGATTTCTCCCCTGGGCACGCAGTACGTGATTGGCCTGAAGGCGGTGAACTGCCAAACCGGCGACGTCCTGGCAGAATCGCAGGAACAGGCGGCGAACAAGGAACACGTGCTCAAGGCACTCGACCGCGCGGCAGTCAGTTTGCGAGGCAAGCTGGGCGAGTCGCTCAGTTCGGTAGAAAAGTATGCTGCACCCCTAGAAGAAGCGACGACTCCTTCCTTGGAAGCTTTGAAAGCTTACAGTCAAGGGAACAACACCCGCTGGGCCAAGGGTGAAACGGCTTCCCTTCCCTTCTACCAGCGAGCCATCGAACTTGATCCCAACTTTGCTTCCGCCTACCTTTCCATGTCGATTGTCTACGCCGATCGCGGCGAAAAGACGCGAGGGGCGGAGTATGCGCGCAAGGCCTACGACCTGCGCGAGAAGGTGAACGAACAAGAGCGGCTCGCTATCGAAGCCTTCTACTTCTGGACCGTAACCGGGGAGCTCGACAAGGCGGCGCAGGTCTTTCAGCGCCGGCAAGAGGAATACCCACGAGACCACACAACCTACTCGAATCTGGGTTACATTTACAGCACTTTGGGAAACTGGTCGAAGGCCTTGGAGGAGGACCTCGAGGCGATGCGTCTAAATCCGGACCACGTGAACCGCTACGCGAACCTGGGCATCGACTACATGGGATTGAACCAGCTCGACCAGGCCGCTGCAGTTTTCCGAAAGGCCGAGGAGCGCAAGCTGGAGAGCGAGACTCTGACCACGGCGCGCTACACATTTGCTTTCCTCAAAGGCGACACAGCCCAGATGGCGCAACTGCTCTCCAGCACGCTGGGTAATCCGAGCGCCGAAGCGTCACTGCTGGCAGCTCAAGCAGACACAGAAGCCTGGTTCGGAAGGATGGAAACTGCACGCCAGCTTACTCAGCGTGCAGCCGACTCCGCCCAGCGCAATGACGCAAGAGAAAGTGCCGCTCGGTACCAGGCTTCCGCTGCCCTGCGCGAAGTTGCATGGGGCAACCGGGAGCAGGCGATCGCTCATGCCCATGCGGCGGTGAAGCTTGGTCCAAACCGCGATGGACGGGCCATGACAGCGGTGGCACTCGCTTTGGCCAATGACTCGGCTGCCGCATACAAACTGGTCGCAGACTTGAACTCAGAATTTCCACTGGATACGGTGGTGCAGAGGTATTGGATTCCTACGATTCGCGGGGCCATCGCCCTGGGACGAAGAGATCCTCGAGGGGCTATCGAGCTGTTACAGCCAACCACCACGATGGAGCTTGGACAGCCGACCGGGGCAGCATCCCTGGTGCCGGTCTATTTGAGGGGCGAGGCTTATCGGATGTTGCGCGAAGGCGATGCAGCGGCCACAGAATTCCAGAAGTTCATCGATCATGGCGGCGTGGTCGGAAACTTTCCCTGGGGAGCGCTGGCCCGTCTAGGCGTTGCGCGTTCCTATTCCCTCCAGGGCGACACTCTCAAAGCCGAAAATGCGTACCGGAACTTTCTCAGCTTATGGAAAGGTGCCGACCCTGACATTCCCATCTATAAAGCCGCAAGAGCTGAGTACAGCAAACTGCATAACCGAAGTTAATTCCTTTCTGCCCATCTCTCCGCAATATCGCCTACAAACGGCAGCTTAAACGTTTCGTGTTGGTACGCCTTGAAGAGCAACAATAACCACGCTGTGATCTCCGCCAACGCCAGAATACCCAACAGAAGAAGCGTAAATATCGGCAGGACTTTCGCGACGAAAGCGAGCACCAAGTGGACCCCCAGCAATATGCTCACCGTGAATAAGCTTTGGAAGCTGTGAAAGCGGACGAAGCGGTTGCTTCGGAAGGGTTCCACGAAGAGGAAGACGATCGCAGGAAGAACAAAGTATGCGAGCATTCCGGCTACATTCTCAGGAAGCGCCGGAATGCCAACGTTCGAAGCCGGATGCTTTACCTGCGAGGGCGCAGCCGCCGCCGTGGTGCCGACGCGCCCCTCGGGACTTGCCGGCGCCGAAGAAGTATCAGCGCCGCAGCTTGGGCAGAATCGGGCTGTCTCGGAGAGTTCGTTACCGCAGCTGGTGCACACCGTCACTCGAATCAGGCCTTGGCACCTGCCGCCATCTCGGGTGCCGTCGGTAGACCTGCCTTCTCCCAGGCATCAAAACCGCCGATCACGTTGATGACATTGCTGTGGCCGGCGCGTTGCAGGAAGCTACAGGCAATCATGCTGCGGTAGCCACCTTTGCAATGGACTGCGACGGGCGCATCGGAATTGAGCTCGGGCAAAGCGTGCTTGAAATTGTCGAGCGGATGCCAACTAGCGCCTTCGATGTGCCCCGCGTTCCACTCGCCTTCACGTCGAACATCAAGCACGCGAAAAGTTCCCTTCGCGAGATTCGCCTTCAGCTCCTGTACTGTAACCTGAGGCACGTGCGCAAGCGGCAGTCCTGCAGCTTTCCACGCCTCAATGCCACCTTCCAGATAACCGGCTACATCTTCCATTCCCACACGCGCCAGCCGCAGCCGCGCCTCCGAAATCTCTTCGGGTGAATTGCCGATCAGCACCGGGTCTGCAGACAATCCCAGGACCGCCCCGGCCCATGACGCGAACTGCCCTCCCAGCGGGATACTGATGGAATGGGGCACATGGCCGGCAGCAAACTCATCCTGGTGCCGCACGTCGACCGCGGTGACGCCCTGCGAAATCTGATACTGCAAGTCGGCGGGGGCAATCGGCGTGAGAGCGGGGAGATCATTGAGTGCTGGAGCGCCTTCACGGTTGATAGCTGCATCCTGCGCGAAGTATTCGGGACGCGCCGGAAGGTTCGCCGTCATCTGCTCGACGAACTCCTCACGGGTTTTGATCTGCAGCGCCCAGTTGGTCAGCCGCTCGGTGCCGATAGTTGACGAACTCTCGGCACGCATCTTGCGTCCGCAAACGAACCTGCGCCGTGCGCGGGATACACCAGAGTCTTGTCAGGCAGCGCCATCAGCTTACGGTGCAAAGAGTCGTACATCATGTCGGCGAGCTCTTGCGGGGTGTGCGTCGGCGAGAGGTCGGGACGGCCTACATCGCCGATGAACAGCGTATCGCCGGTGAATGCCGCCCACGGCTCGTCTCCGTGCGCGCAATCGGTAAGCACCAGACAGATGCTCTCAGGGGTGTGGCCGGGCGTCTCCAGTGCGGTTAGACAGACGTCGCCGACCTGCAACACGAAGCCGTCGTGTAACGCGACGTGCTCGAATTTTGCGTCGGCGGCCGCTCCGACATAGATCTTCGCCCCCGTTCGTTGCGCCAACTCTCGGTGGCCGGAAACAAAATCGGCATGCAGATGAGTCTCGAAGATGTGGCGGACGGTGAGACCGTTTTTCTGCGCGGCCTCAAGATAGATCTCGACGTCGCGCTGGGGATCAACGACTACCGCCTCGTCTTTCGATCCGAACATATATGACGCGTGGGCCAGACAGCCAAGGTAGAACTGTTGAAAGAACATACGATTCCCCCTGTGCGCAGGGAATGATAACCCCTCAGCGACTCTGAAGAATAGCAGTTATTGGCGAACCTTCGACTGGCATAGGGGGCTCAGCCTGGCGTGTGTAGTCGAAGATTATCCTACGCCGCTTCGCGCGACGAGTCCTTGGTCTCAAGTTCAGGAAAGACCTCAGGACGTCCCACACTGTAGTAGATGAATCCCGCTTTTTCCATTTGCTCAGGGGCGAAGAGGTTTCGGCCATCGACGACGATGGGCTGCTTCATGCGAGCTCGCAGTCGCTCAAGATCGAGGGCTGCGAACTCTTCCCAATCGGTCAGTACAAGAAGAGCATCAGCATCGGTTGCGACGGCATAGGCGTCGGTCGCGAAGGCCACCTCTGAGCCCTCAGCAAACTCTATCCGGGCCCGATCGGTGGCGGCAGGATCATATGCCACAATGTGACAGCCTTCTTTCAGCAGCTTGTGCACGATCGCGAGGGCCGGCGACTCCCGCACATCGTCGGTACCTCCCTTAAAAGCCAGTCCGAGTACGCCCAATCGCTTTCCTTTCAGTGCCCAGAGCGCCTGGCCTACCTTACGTACGAAGCGATCGCGCTGCTCTTCATTGATCTGCATCACCTCGTCCAGCAGACGGAAGTCATATCCGCTCTCTTCGGCTACGGCGCGAAGAGCCTTCAAATCTTTGGGGAAGCATGAGCCACCATAGCCGATACCGGGCTTGAGAAAACGGTTTCCGATTCGTTGATCGCTGCCGATACCCTCAACTACTTCCTCGATATCAGCGCCGTTTGCCTCGCAGATATTCGCCACCGCATTGATGAACGAAATCTTCATTGCCAGAAAAGCGTTTGAGGCATGCTTAATGAGCTCGGCGCTAGCAGAGCTGGTCATCACCACGCGTGCAGGAACCTGCGCCGTATCCGGAGCGGGAATCACACCGCTGGAACCTGCGTAGCTGCCGTCGAGCAATGGCTGATAGGCACGCGTGAGTAATTCGGCGCTACGACGGCAGTTGCAACCCAAGACGATGCGATCGGGATAGAGAAAGTCGGAGACGGCAGTGCCCTCGCGTAAGAACTCAGGATTGGAAGCCACGCGAAAGCAGCCAGGATCGGCACCGTAGCGCTGTAACAGCCGGGCTATCCAGCGGTTGGTGCCCACGGGCACGGTGCTCTTCACTACGACCAACTTGAATCCGTTGACATAGCGTGCGATTTCGCGGCACACAGAATCCAGCACGGATACATCGGCTTCGCCGTTATCACAAGGCGGCGTACCGACCGCGATGAAGATGATGGCCGAGTCTTTGACTCCATCTGCCAGCGACGTGGTGAAGCGCAGCCGTTCGCCCTTGTGCCGGGAGATAGCTCGGGAAGAAATTCCTCGTGAATTGTAGCCTCGCCGCGGTCGAGCGCGGCTATCTTTGCGGCGTCGTTGTCAATGCAAACTACCTGATGTCCGATTTCGGCAAAACACCCTGCTGCCACCAGCCCGACATAGCCCAACCAACAATCCCAATCCGCATCACGTCACAACGCCCCCGACGCTGTGTGATGTTTGTTGATGCCAGAACCGTAAGCGCGCCAACTTACGCCGCCGTCTCCAGTTCCTCGATCGACAGCGGACGTTGGTCTTGAATGTCGCTGAAACCCTTGTCGCCGAAGAGCGACAAGGTAATGACGATGCGCGCGCTCCCACGCGTCGTCATCCGGCGGCGTGCCGAAAATCTCGACGTAGCTCGGACTGCCGGGGAACGGGAACATCGGCACCGGCTCGCTCACCCAGACTCCCCGCGCTTTTAAGTACTCCTGCCAGCCGCGGATCTCACTCCTTGTCGTCCTTGTCGGTCAGGATCAGGTTCGCCTGTACCCATGGAATTCGCTGACGCGCATAGATCAGCAGCTCGGTAATGCGCTCGGTCGAGATGCGGCAGTTCTTGTTCAGCTGATCGCGGCCTTCGTCGGTAATCGACTCGATGCCGCACTCCATCGAGATGCAACCGGCACGGCCCAGCAGGTCGAGCGTGTCTTCGCTCCAAAGATCGATTCGCGTCTGAAAGCCGATCTTCACGTTGCGCTCGGCAAGACCCTCCAGCAGCTTGAGCACGTTCTTGCCAACGCCGAAGATCTCGTCGATGAAGTAGAAGTAATCGACTCCGCGCTCAACCAGGCGATCGACCTCAGCTAAGACAGCGTCGACCGTGCGTTCGCGGAACTTGTTGCGAAAGAGTGTCTTGTTGCAGAAGCTGCAAGCCCAGGGACATCCGCGGGCAAACTCCAATTCGGCTCCGCGGCCTTCGCCGGTGAATACATGGTGTCGATGCCGATGGCGCTCGACGTTGTAGTTGTAGAAATTCGAGCGGGGCTAGAGCCTTCATGTCGGTGACGCCCAGCCCCGGGCTGAGGCGCAGCGTTCCGTCAGGCACGGCGATAACAGCAGCCGACGATGTCTTCCCATGGTTTGCTCGCCAGCTCGGGAATAGTTTGATCGGGCTCGCCGCGCAGCACCACGTCGCAGTTCAGCTTGCGCAGCGTTGCTGCCGGAGTCGCTGAGCCATGGGGACCGATTGCAACCTCGGATTGTTCCGTCTCCCAGGGCGGCGAACCACTGCATGGGAACGCGCAGCTCCGGCTGAGGGCAGCGCCAAAATAAATAGGAGGGCGCCGTCGGAATCACCAGGAAGTCGGGTCTGAAAGCCTGAACTTCCTCGCGCACCTGGTCGATCGAGAGATCGTCAACCTGCGCGTCGATGAGCAGCGGCTCGTGCCCGGCGGCGCTGATCTGGTCCGAGGCAAAGAGCAGCTCCAACGGATAGTGCGGATCGCGACAGCCAAAGTAAGTTGAGCCTTCGAACGTCCAATTCGGATTTACCAGCGCAAATTTCATCATGCGGTCCGTGGAATCGGTAGTGGAGTGGGCAGCGAGGGCATTTCCGTGACTCGTGCCGGCGCGAACAACTCACGGTTCTGCTTCCACCAGCGCTGAATTCTGCCTGAGCGTCTCTGGTAGCTGAATTGTCGGCGTCCAACCTGTTTCGTTTTGCAGTTTTTGCGTATTGCTGACGTACACTGCCTGGTCGCCCGGGCGCACGTCATCGAAGCTGGCCTCCAGCTTGCGGCCAGTCAGGTCTTCGATCATGACCATCAGTTCGAGCAGGGACACGGAATTTGTCGGGCCTCCGCCTACGTTGTAGACCCGTCCTTCCGCTGACGGGTCAAGGCTCCGCACCGCTTCGAATGCGCGCACAAGATCGGCGACGTCGAGCACGTCGCGAACCTGCAGGCCGTTGCCATAGATGGTGACCGGCTTGCCGTTCAAAGCCGAGTACAGGAAGTGTGCCACCCATCCCTGGTCTTCGTTGCCGAACTGGCGGGGTCCGGCAATGCACGACATGCGAAACACAGCCGTGTTCAGACCGTAAATGCGTGAGTAGTCGCGTACGTACTGGTCAGCCGCGCCTTTCGAGCAGCCGTAAGGAGAGTGGAAGTCAAGGGCTGGGTCTCCGAAGTTCCTTCGGGGTTTGAGCAACCGTAGCGCGTCTTCTCCGGCCAGACCTCGCCGCTGCTGGCGCTGCCGTAGACCTTGTTGGTGGAGGTGAACAACAGAAAAGGCTGATTGCCCGACTTGCGCGCGGCTTCCAGAATATTGAAGGTGCCTAGAAGATTGATGTCGAAGTCCAGCCGCGGCGCCAGCACTGACGTGGTGACTGCTACCTGGGCAGCAAAATGATAGACCTCGGTAGCATGGCGCATGGCGCGCTCCACCATCTCTGCATCGCGGATATCGCCAACCGTAACCTTCAGGCGGCGCGACCGGCCGCTGAGCGCCTCAAGCGCACGCAGATTGTGGCGCACTCCGTGCCGCGAGAGATTGTCGAAGATATGAATCTTGGCTTCGGTATTCTGCAGCAGCCACTCCGCCCAATTAGAGCCGATAAATCCAGCCCCGCCAAAGATGAGGACCGATCGAAAGCCGTTTCTCTTGCCCGCCATTGAGATTCCTGTTCCCGCAGTACCGCACTTGCATTGGTTGCCAGTAAAAGGTAAGTAGATGCCTGCGCAACCAGAGCAGTTTGCTCCGATAACTCACCTGAGTGCCGAATCGAGAGCCGGCCGGGCGGTTTCTGAAAAAACCGTTCAATTTCGAAATGAAATTGCTGTCCGAGTTCGAGCCAAGAAAAAACGCAAGAGCTGGTTAGCGCTTGCGTTGGGTCAGTATTAGTGTGCTGCTCGCACCTGCTGAGTTGAAGCACAGCTAGTGCGTCGTCGTACAGCTTAGATAGTCATCAGGGACGGTGCTGGAGATGTCGAAGAGTGAAACGCAAATTATTAGCCGTGCTACTCCGCGAAGTGTCACACCGTGCCGGGATCGAGGTGCAACGATAGTGTACGCGTTATCCAGAGTTTGTCCGAGCCGGTGTAGAGGTTAGTTTACAGAACAGCCGCCGGTTCCCATGCAGCAATTTTGTGCTCCGCAATCACCCGCGGAAGAACTACTCGACTTCGTACTGACTGCGAAGGTAGACAGTTGCTTCTGCAAATTCTGGGTGTGACATTGGGGACACTCAGGCTTTTGCTCACCAAACTGAATGACTTCGAACTTGTTTCCGCAATCCTGACAGCGATATTCAAAAATCGGCATAATCTCTCCAGCGTCCGCTTTCTTCACAAGCGTTTAACTCTGCCAGCCCTCACAGCGTTCAGCAGCCTTCTATTCAGAGATTAGAGGTCCATCTCCGCTGGGTCAACCACATCAACGTGATCACGTGTCAGGTTAAGATGGCACCTTCCCTGCAGATAAACCCGCTCGCAGCGGTTGACCCCAAACCAATAGGCCAGTTCGCGATAGTCGGCGACGTCGAAAATAGCAACATCAGCATCTTTGCCGGGCTCCAGCGAGCCCTTCCTATGCTGCAGATCGAGCGCGCATGCGCCATTTATAGTCGCAGCGGTGATCGCCTCAGCCGGCAACATCTTCATGTGGGTGCAGGCCACTGACAGGACAAACGGCATCGAGGGGGTTGGGGAGGTTCCGGGATTGTAGTCCGTGGCCAGTGCCACGGCAACGCCGGCTTCGATCAACTTTCGCGCGGGCGGGTAGCGGTCAAGCCCGAGAAAGTAATTCGCGGCGGGCAATAGCGTCGCAACGCTTTTGGACGTGGCCAATGCAGCGACATCAGCGTCGCTAACGAAATCCATGTGATCGAGGCTGGCGGGATGGAACTCCAGCAAGGGGGACCAACTCGGCTTGCGTCAACTGGCATACATGCACGCGCGTTCTTAAGCCCGTGCTCGACTGCGGCGCGTAAGATCTTCGCCGACTGCTCAGGCGTGAAGGCGCCGTTTCGCAAAAGACGTCCACGTATTCCGCAAGCTTCTCCTCGGCTACCGCCGGAATCATTTGATTGCAAACGATGTCGACGTACGCTTCACGATCACTGCGGTATGCGGGCGGAACGACGTGTGCACCCAGCAACGTGGGGACGACGGTTCCTGGCCAGCGCTGAGCCGCGACCTTGATTGCCTGCAGCGATTTCATCTCGCTTTCGAAACTCAGCCCATATCCCGACTTGGCTTCGACGGTAGTCGTTCCCTGCGCCGCCATTTCATCCAGAGCCCGCCTTACGTGCTGCGCCAGTTGCTCTACCGTGGCCTCACGCACCCCTTGGAGACTTGAGCGAATGCCTCCCCCGGCGGCTGCTATTTCTTCGTAGCTTGCCCCGGCAATGCGCTTTTCGAAATCCACCAGCCGCGGAGCAGTGAACACCGGGTGGGTGTGCGAGTCGACGAATCCGGGGAGGACAACCTTGCCGCGACAGTCCACCTCCTCCGCGTTTGCAGCCAGGGTGTGGCGCGTCACATCGTCGGTCGAGCCGACGGTCACGATCGCGCCGCTGTGCATCAGCACGGCACCGTCGGGAATAATGCCCAAGTCGAGCATCTGGGTTCCGCGACGTGGTGCGGTCTTGCCCGCTCAAGGTAAGCAACTGCGAGGCGTGCGTCAGCAGCACTGGAGATGACGGTTCATTCGGAATGGTGGCGCTTTACGGAAGTTCTTATCTTAAATGGCGTATGGCGGTTCAGAGCAGACGGTGGCGTCGAGATAATGCCCCCGCATGAAATGCGAGCGGCTTCCACCATTCAAAGCGATCGCTCGCGGACAACGATTCGCGAGCGTTTCGAAACAAAGTGCCCCAGGTTCAGGATCGTCGTGCGCACGGCACGCTATAGACGTGTTATTTCGTCGGGGGCGGTGGAGTCGCTTGCGCACTTTGCCGGCCGGCATAGTAGCCGCTGCGCGTGCGCACCTGCAGCTTCTTGTAGCCCTTGCGCCTGGCTTCCACCTTCACCGTGCGGTAGCCGCCGGCGCTCTGCGGCTTCGTGGGCTTGTACTGGATGGTGTACTGGTTGCGGATGTCGTGGGCGATCTGCGACGTGATCGCCTGCACTTCGCTCAGGTCCTTGGGAAAGAACGCCACGCCGCCGGTTTCTTCGGCCATCTCGCGCAAGAGCGCGGCGGGCGCGCTTGGAATGTTCGTCGCCCAGCAATGCCGATGGTGTAAACCGTCGGCCCATTCTTCTCCTCCAGGCGGCGCATGGCCTGCTCCAGCGACTCGCGGCTGGCGTTGTCTTCGCCGTCGGTCACCACCAGCAGCACTTTCTTCTCCAGCGCGCCGCTCTTCTTCAAGTGATCGGAGGAGGCAACCACGGCGTCGTAGAGCGCCGTGCCGCCGCGCGATTCGATGCGCTCCAGCGCATCTTTCAGCTTGGGAATCGCTGCCGGTGTAATCCTGATCGAGAAAGTATTCTTCGTTGAAGTTGACGATGAAGACCTTGTCCTGCGGATTGCTGGACTTCACCAGGTTGATAGCGGCGGCATTCACCTGCGGGCCGCTTGTCGCGCATGGAGCCGGAGTTGTCGATCACGATGCCCAGCGCGACCGGAATGTCTTCGCTGCCGGAACGAAGTGATCTTCTGCGGCTTGCCGTCTTCGAAGACCTGGAAGTCGTCTGCGTCCAGGTCGGTCACCAGGCGGATTGTGTCGTCGACCACGGTGGCGTGCAGCGTAACTTCGTCGACTTCCTTCTTGAAGACGAAAACATCGCGTTCTGCGACGTCGGGCGCTTGTCCCTGGCTGCGGAACCTGCACGGTATCGCCGGGCTGATTCGGGGCCTTGCGGAAGAGGCGCTGCTGGTCCTGCGGCTGGCTCGGCCGGGGCCTGGGTTGCCGGCTGCTGGCGGTGCTGGCTGCGGAGCGCGCTCTGCTGCGTCAGCGCCGGGAGCTGATGGCGGCGTCGATTCGCCGGCTGATTGCGCTGGTTGAGCAGGCGCAGTCTGAGCCATCGCCCAGCTTCCCAGCAGCAAAATGAGGTGATCAGAAGGACGCAGTACTTATTCCGTAGGTGCATAGTATCCCGTTTTGGCGTACACGTGCAGCGGCGGCAGGCCTTTCGGAGGGTTCAGCTTCACTTTGATCTTCCGCCATTTGCCATCGCGTGCTGGATTGGTTGGACGGTATCCGAGCACATATTGGTTGCGCAGCTCTATTCCAATCTTCGTGGCGACGTCGGCCAGCTCGTTGGGCGATTCGATGATAAATGTCCGCCCACCAGTAACTTCCGTGACTTCGCTGAGCAGTTCCGGGCCTTCGCGCTCCTCCGGCGTTTTGAAGTCGCGATCGAACAAGCCGATGCCGTAAATCTGCACGTCGGCCTCCCTCACCATCGACTTGATCTCGCCTTCGGTGTAGCGGCTGTGGTTGTCGCCGCCGTCGGAGATGATCAGCAGCGCCTTGCTCTCGTAGTGCGCCTTCCGCATGCGGTCCATGCCCAGGTAGATGGCGTCCAGCAGCGCCGTGCGGCCCTTTGGGATGCGCATAAACCAGCTTGTTCTGAATGTCCTCGATCGATGGGTGAAGTCGGCCAGCAACTCGGGCTTCTCCGAGAAGGTGATCAGGAAGAACTCGTCCTGCGGATTGGCGGTGCGGAAGAACTCGACCACCGCCTGGCGCGACTTGTCGATCTTGTCTGCTCATCGAGCCGCTGATGTCGAAGATGACGCCCAGCGAAATCGGCGCGTCTTCGCTGGAGAAATGCCGGATCTCCTGCGGCTGGCCGTTGTCGGTGAGCAGGAAGTTGTCTTTCTCCAGGCCGGTCACCAGGCGGTTCATCGGATCGGTAATCGTCACCGGAACCAGCACCAGGTCCACATCCTTGCGGAACGGCTTGGTGTGCGTCTTGAGCGAGATGTCTTCGGTCGCCGTGTAAGGCTTGGCGTCCTTTATCGCTTCCTTGGCGTCAGTGGTCGCAGGCGGGCCCTCCGGCTTTTTCTGCTGAATGCGGGGAGTGACGTGTACTCGGGCGAACTCATCCTGAGCAAGGGCGGAGCCGCAGAGCGCGACTCCAACACAGACCGCCACCAGCAGCCATGTCACTTGGGAGAAACGCGCATCAAGTTATGGACGGGAGCGAAACGCAAATGTCCCGCGACCTGACTGCTAAGTCCTGAGAAGACGGGCGGGGTAACTGGATTCCGTAACTGCAACCGCGAGGCCATAGAGTCCTCTGTGCCTGTTGGGCTGATGGTAACACGGGAAGCGAAGTCCCTGTCACGTTCGTGTCTGTTGGTTCCCGCCGCGTGAAAGCTGCTGCTTGCATGGATGGATCAGCCTTGGCTCTGGTTTCCTAACCGCGCTGCTACAATTCGTTTTGCTTCCTTCCACGACTTTCCAACTTGTACGAAGGAAGCAGTGAAATAGATGTCAGCGAAGAATCGCCATGGAGTGCCGCGGCAACATGTGCAGCAACTTCCCACCCCGTGTTCTATTAACCCAGCGATACCACAAAATGTCGCTCCAAATGTCGGATGGAGGTCACTGATTTGTCGTTTGGCCTTCGGAGGCCGGTTGCGCTCGCGATCGTTCCCATCGGTTCCCTGTGCATTCTTACGCTCCGTTACGGGCGGCACCCGTCCGTCGTCCATGCGCAGGCGGCCGGCCCCGGGCAGATCGCTGTCTTTTCTCCGCAGAGTTCGTACGGTCTTACTCCGGTCGAGATCGGCGGGCAGCCTTACGTTGGGCTGATCGAGTTGCTCGAGCCACTGGGCTCCGTAGAGGCGAAGATAAACGGCAAGAAGTTAAAGTTGCAACTTTAGCTCTGCCGGGAATAAGCAACAAGAAGCTGAGTTTCACGACGGCAAGAGTGAGGCAAAGATCAGCGGGAACAAGCTTAAGCTGGCCGCCAATTTCGTGCTCCAGAACGGCCGCGGCTATGTGCCTCTGGCTTCGGTCACCGAGCTGCTGCCGCGGATTGGATTACAGCCAGTCGAATACCGGGCCGGCTCGCAGCGCCTGCTCATTGGCAACGTGGCGGAACACTTCACCGCGGAGCTGAAAAAGGGTACGCCGTCACGCCTGCTGCTGGGCTTCCCTGCATCGGTGAATCCTACGGTCGCGACCGAGCCCGGCAAGGTGCGGCTGACGTTCAAACGCGACCCAGTCGTTGCGGCCGCGCAAGCCGTTCATTACGACGACCCGCTGATTACCGGCACGACGTTCTCCGAGCACAACGGCGTTGCCGAGTTGGAGATCACCGGATCGGCTCCGCTGATGGCCAACTTTGCGGATGGGGGCAAGACCATCATCGTGACCGCTGCGCCCGCGCCGCGCACCCACCCAAGCGGTGCAGCAACTGCCGTTAAATGTTCCGCAATCCGCTGCCACAGCGCTGCCTCCAGCCGGCTCCACAGGCGCCTCCGCGTCCGCGCTTCCTTGTGATCGTCGACCCGGCGCACGGCGGGACTGACATTGGCGCGGCGATTACTCCTCAGTTGCCGGAGAAAGATGTCGTGCTGGCGCTTGCCCGCCGGGTGCAGCACGAACTGCAGGCCCGCGGCATAGCCAGCTTCCCTGCTGCGCAATGGAGACTACGCCATCGGTCTCGATCAGCGCGCGACTTCGATCAACGCGGCGCGTCCGGCGCTGTACATCGTGCTGCATGCCGCTAACACTGGCAAGGGCGTACACGTTTTTACCGAGTTGTTGCCGGCGGAAAGCGCGGCGCCCGGCGGATTTCTTCCGTGGGACACAGCACAGTCGGCTTACGCGGATTTGAGCGGATCGGTCGCCGGTTCCATCTCTGCCGAGCTGGAGAACCGCAAGCTGCCAAACTCCACTCTGCCGGCGCCGCTGCGGCCCGATGAACAACGTCGCCGCGCCCGCCATCGCGGTTGAGATTGCTCCGCCGGGACGTCAGCGTCGACGAGATTGCCAGCGTGGGCTATCAGACCCAGGTGGCACAGGCCATCGCCGCCGGCGTGCTTGCAATGCGGCCGAAATTGCCGGAGGTGAATCCGTGACGCGGCGCATCGTCGTGATGCTTACGGTGTTGTTGCTGGTCGCCGCCGGCATGGGAATCTATGCCTGGCAGTTGCACAAGAAGGTCACGGCGGAAGAGCAGCGGCTGGCAGCGAACAGCAGAATGTGCGCTCCGCCCGCCAACGGTCCGACGGCAGCGAGTAACACTCTTCCTTGCTTCGGATGCGAACGCGACACTGTACAAGAAGCAGATCAGCATTCCTTTGCCGGCGGAGCGCAGCGAACAGGCGCGTGCGATCCTGCGTGCGCTATTCGGAACATACTTGCAGTCAGGCTCGCCGCACCCATCGGCGCAGGCGCCGACATTCGCGACGTCTATCTGCTGAGTGACGGCAGCGCCGTAGTAGATACGAACGCTGCATTTGCCGATGCGCATCCTTCGGGCGTGTTGGCCGAAGAGCTGACCATTACCTCGATCGTCGCCACACTGAATGCCAACGATCCGAAGATCAATCGCGTGAAGATTATCGTTAATGGAGCCGAACGCGACACCTTCGCCGGTCACGCCGACCTGCGCCGTTTTTATCTGGCCAGCAACATGGGCCAGCTTGCCAAGGAGTTGCAGTGACGCTGCCGCGCATTGGCGTGTTCGACTCGGGCGTCGGCGGGCTCACAGTGCTGAAGGCGCTGGCGGAGCGCCTGCCCGCGCGCTACTTCTATTTCGGCGACACAGCTCGGCTGCCCTATGGAACGAAGTCGGCGGAGACCGTCGCGCGATATGCCATCGGCGCGACGCGCTTTCTCGAGTCGCAGAACATTGATCTGCTGGTGATCGCCTGCAATACCGCGAGCGCTTTGGCGCTTCCGCAGATCAAGGAGGCGGCAACAGTTCCGGTGGTTGGCGTGGTCGAGCCGGGCGCGGCGATGGCGGCGCAAGTCAGCCAGACGTCGAGGGCGGTCGTGATCGCCACTGAAGCTACGGTCTCCAGCCACGCCTATCGCGATGCCCTGCAGCGGCACGGCGTCGAGGCGTTCGAGAAAGCCTGCCCGCTGTTTGTGCCGCTGGTCGAAGAGGGATGGACGGAGCATCCGGTGACCGAGCAGGTCGCGCGGATTTATCTGGACGAGGCGTTGGCCAGGCGGCGAGGGAGCCGACGTGCTGGTGCTGGCGTGTACGCACTATCCCCTGATCGCGCCGCTGCTGCGGAGAACGACTCCAGCGCAGATGACGATTGTGGATTCGGCGGAGTCGACGGCGTCGGTGGTGAAAAAGATGGTGGACGGTACGAATCCCATCCTTTCACCGAATGAAAGTGAGAAGGGTGGGACACGTCAGCACCACGATGTGGCACCCGCTGGCGAGGTTGAGGCAATGGAGCGTTTGGAAACTTGGGGCGAGCCCGGACAATTCGAGATGTCGACAATTGGTATCCCGACGCCGCCCTTCTCTTTTGTAGGTGCCGCATCCTTGTCCGCTTCCGTTGCGGACAGGGTAGGCGCAAAACCCTCGGATCACCGGTCATTCCAGTTCTTCGTCACCGATTCGGTGGAGAAATTCAAGAAGCTGGCGACGCGGTTCCTGGGACGGCAGGTCGATCGCGTGGAGCACGTGGATTTGGGCGGCTAAGAGTCTTCCAGCTCTACGTCCCACTCAGCACAGAAGCGAAGAAGCCAAGAGCGGACAGCATCCGGGCCGTCGTGCATCTTCGCTCCTTGACCCCTTCCCTGCGGCATCCCGTAATCTTTAGAGTTCAATTCGCACAGGTGCCGATGAAAACTGCCGAAATGACTTCCCTCCGGGTCGCCGAAGAGATCACCGAACTAGTGGGCGAAACGCCCGTCCTTCATCTTCGCAAGGTGGTTCCCGCCGGCGTCGCCGACGTCTACGCCAAGCTGGAGTACCTGAATCCCGGCGGCAGCATCAAAGACCGCGCCGCGCTGGGCATGATCCTGAGGCCGAGCGCGACGGCCAACTCGAACCCGGGCTCACGATCTTCGAAGCCACCGCCGGCAATACCGGTGTCGGGCTTGGCGCTGATCGGATGCGGCCGCGGCTACAAGACCGTGCTGGCCGTGCCGGAAGGGTTCTCGCAGGAAAAAGTCACGCTTATGGAGGCGCTCGGCGCCGAGGTGATTCGCACGCCCACGCCGACGGCATGCAGGGCGCCATCGATTACGTGAAAGCCCGCGCCGCCAAGACTCCCAATTCTTTCATCGCCGGCCAATTCGAAAATCAGGCCAATCCCGACTTCCACTACGAAACCACCGGCCGCGAATTCTACGAACAGATGCAGGGCAGCATCGATGCCGTCGTCATCGGCTGCGGAACTGGCGGAACTTTCACCGGCGTGGCCCGCTATCATGAAAGAGCGAAACCCGAAGGTGCTGGCCATCGCGGTCGAGACCGAGGGCTCGGTCCTTGGCGGCGGCGAAAAGGGCGACCACGAGGTGGAAGGCATCGGCGCCAGCTTTATCCCCAAGACGTTCGATTACTCGGTTTGCGACGAGATCATCGCCGTCACCGATCACGATGCGTTCGACATGGTGAAGAAGCTGGCGGCGAAAGAAGGTGTGCTGGCGGGATCGAGCGCCGGAGCGAATGTCTTCGCCGCGATCGGAATTGCCAAGCGCCTGGGCCGGGCAAGCGCGTGGCGACGATCATTCCCGACTCGGCCGAGCGATATCTGTCGAAGGAGATCTTCCAGTTCAACGAGAAAGAAATGATCACCATAGAGATCCACGGAATTAGCAGTCGTGGCATCGTGTAGCATTCTGGTCTATTCGTGCGCCGTAGTCCTCCTGTTGAAGAAGTCGGTCTAATCTCCGAATCCTCGTGTCTCTGTGCTAAATGCGCAACTGCCAACTATGCCTAAAAGAATGCTCCCGGCTTCTCCACTCGCGCCATCCATGTCGGCAATGAGGCCGACCCGTCCACCGGAGCCGTCGCTCCTCCGATCTTCGCCACCTCGACCTACGCTCAGGAAGAGCTTGGCAAGACCAAGGGCTACGACTATTCGCGCGCCGGCAATCCCACGCGCACGCGGCTGGAGCAGAATCTCGCGTCGCTCGAGGGCGGCATCGCCGCACCCGTGTTTTCCAGCGGCATGGCGGCAGTCGGCGCCATCTGCCAGCTGATGAAGGCGGGCGATCACATCGTCGCCTCCAACAATCTTTACGGCGGCGTGCCCCGGCTGTTCAACCAGCTCATGACGAACTTCGGCCTGGAGTTCACCTACGTCGACACCGCCGACCCGCGCAATGTCGAGCGCGCCATCCGCAAGAACACGCGCTACGTTTATATCGAGACGCCGACCAATCCGCTGATGGGACTCACCGACATCGCCGCGGTCAGCCAGATCGCGCACAAGCGCGGCTGTGAGGTGATGGTCGACAACACATTCATGTCGCCTTACTTCCAGCAGCCCATCAAGCTCGGCGCCGACATAGTGATGCACTCGACGACGAAGTTTCTCAACGGCCACAGCGACGGACTCGGCGGCGTGCTGGTGTGCACCACGGCCGAGCAGGCGGAGAAGCTGGCGTTCATGCAGAAGGCCGCCGGCGCGATCATGTCTCCCTTCGAGTGCTGGCTGGTGTTGCGCGGCACCAAGACGCTTGCCGTCCGCATGAAGCAGCACGACGAGAGCGGCCGCGTCATGGCCGACTACCTCAGCGGCCATCGCAAGGTGAAGCAGGTCTTCTATCCCGGACTGAAGAGCCATCCGCAGTACGAACTGGCTTGCCGGCAGAAGACCGGCTTCGGCTCCATGATCACCTTCGAAACCGGCTCGCTGGCCAATGCCAAGCGGCTGCTCAAGCGCGTGCGCGTGTGCACGATGGGCGAATCGCTGGGCGGGGTCGAGACGCTGATCTCGCATCCGGCGACCATGACACACATGGCGATCGGCGCGGAGGGCCGCAAGGCGATCGGGCTGACCGATGGCATGGTGCGCATCTCCGTCGGCATCGAGGATGTGGAAGATATGATCGCCGATCTGGAGCAGGCGCTGGCGGGGATGTAGAAAGGCCGCTGTTCGCTTTTGGTTCTTCGCCGGAGGGGATGCTCTCCTTGCCGGCGACCGTCATGGCAAGCACCAGCCAAATCTTCATTCGCCTACGAAAAAACGGTTAGCAACATCAAGCCATGAGCTGAAAGCCAAGAGCCGTCTTTCTCCGAATCCGCTATAACTAGTTTGTGAGTGCACGCAATCCTTTCTTCGCTCCTAAAACGGCCCTGATCACCGGCGCATCCAGCGGTATCGGGCTCGAACTGGCACACTTGTTCGCGCAGGACGGTTACCGGCTTGTACTCGTCGCACGCAATCGCGGCGCGTTACGGCTGCTGGGTGACGATCTGCAATCGCGCTACGGCATTACGGTGCGTATCGCGCCAAAAGACCTGGCGCATCCGGCCAGCCCTGACGAGCTTTACCACGAGTTGCAGGAGTCGGGAATTATGCTTGATGTTCTGGTCAACAACGCGGGCTTCGGGGCGGCCGGCGCGTTTCTGAAGACTAACTGGAACGATGAGTCGGAGATGATTCAAGTGAACATCACCGCGCTCACTCATCTCACCAAGCTTTTTCTGCCGCAGATTCGAGCGCGCGAGGGCAAGCTGCTGAATGTTGCCAGCACTGCTGCTTTCCAGCCCGGCCCGTTTATGTCGATTTACTACGCCAGCAAGGCGTACGTGCTGAGCTTCAGCGAGGCGCTAGCGGAGGAGATGATCGGCACGGGTGTGACGGTAACGTGCCTTTGCCCCGGGCCGGTGAAGACGAATTTTCAAAAGCGCGCTTACCTGCAGGGCACTGCAATGATGAACAGCCCGCTGACAGTAGATGTCCGCGAAGTGGCGCGCGTCGGCTATGAAGGTATGAAGCAGGGTAAGCGCATCGTGATTCCCGGATGGAGAAATCGCGTCTTGGCCGAAGGTGTGCGCTTAGCTCCGCGCAACCTGCTTACGAGAGTCGTTCGCAGGTTGCAGGAGAAAAAAAATACGCCGGGCACGGCCAGTGTGTAGTCGTGCTCGGCAGGTGAATTAAGCTGCGCGCTGCTCCCCTGAGAGGAAAACAGATGTTCCGCCCGAATCTTCCAGCACTGTGCGTGCAGTTCGAGCGGTTCCCACGCTATCGCAGTTTACGGACACGAGAATGCGGCCTCGCTTGATCTCCTCTTCGTAACGTTTGGCCTCGAGCTCAGGAACTCCCAAGCCGATCAAAGCGCCCGCAATGCCTCCAATCGCGCTGCCCGCGCCCGCCCCCGCCAGCGCTGCCACGATCGGCCCTGCGGCAATCAGCGGACCGACCCCCGGGATCGCCAGAGTGCCAATCCCAACCAGCCAGCCTAAGACGCCGCCAATGACCAGGCCTGTGCCTCCTCCCGCCAATGCACCTTCCGGAGCCTTGGTGTTCTTCTCGATGGCGAACTCTTTATTCATCTCGGAGTCGGGAAACACAACCGAGATGTCGTTGGTGTTAAATCCCTCTTTGCGCAGCCGGTCAACCGCCTTCTCAACATCCTTGCGGTTCTCAAATACGCCGTAGACGCTGGTTGGACGGGCGCCAACCGTAGTGACTGGAGCGTCGGAGGAAACGGGGCGTTTTTCGACACTGGGGCGTAACCGCCAACCGCGAAGATGATCACGGAAACGAGTCAGACGAGGACTAGTCTGCATGCGGGCAGTGTCGATCTCAGATCGCCAACCACGGCGATACTCGGATTCGTAATTGGTGAACGCGGCATCCGAAGCCAGCAAATCGTCATTAAACTCGGGGAAAGCTTCGGCATCCGTCTGCCGCAAATTGGCGTAAAGATCGTTAGTGTCGCCGTAGGCGTATACCTGGTCTGCAGGAAGAAGAAACCGGCGCGATCGTAGCCATCCGGCGTTCACCAGCAGATAACGCAGGTCTCCCGTTCTGTCATCAATCAAAGCATCGTCGATCGTGCCGAGCTTCTCTTCATTCGGCCCATAAACGTTGGACCCACGAATGTCGCTCAGGTAGTCGCCTTCCAGATTGCTCACTTTGCGAAGCATGATCCGCTCCCGTTCGTTAAGATTCTGCCTTCACTAAGAACGGGACGACTCGGCGGAGGTTGCATGTCCAAAGTGGCGGGGTGCGGCTGTCTTGAGTTTGGCTTAAAAGCAGTGCAAAGGTGAGGAACGATTCTGGTGGGCCCGGAGGGATTCGAACCCCCAACCAAGGGATTATGAGTCCCCTGCTCCACCATTGAGCTACAGGCCCTTTTTGACGCAGTTAAAGACGTTGCGTTCCCGATGTTGGGGTTTTGCAGGCGCCTACTGAGATTGTATGTTCGCAGTCAGTGAATCACAAAGTCCGGGGCCAAATGTTCGTTAGTAGTGGAATGGCCAAAGCAAGCAACTGGTTCTTAGCGGCCAATGTCCGCTATTTCGTGCCAACCACCTGCCCGGCGCGGCGTTCTCCTTCCGCAATTTGAGATCGAAAGTTTTGCTCCCAACTGCCGTCTGCGGAACCCCACAAACCATTGTCGGGCGACTGATCGACACATCTTTGCACTAAGTGGATGTGCCCGGCTGCCATGACCTGGCAAGTTTTACAAGCTATCGACAACTTCGCAGACAAATGCGTGACATACGCGACGTCTCATCGGCGTAACCTCAGCAAGCTCGGCGTCCGCCGAAGTTTCAATTACATTCCAAGGAGAAGGAAATGCGAATCACGGGAAAGCCACTGCTCACTTTGTTGCGGGCCGGCGTTGCGAAAGAAAGAGTCGATTCTCATTTCCACTCGTCGCCTTCACTACACGCGTGCATCTGCCTGCTCCTCCTGCTCTTCAGCGCCACGGCTGGATTCAGTCAGGCGCAGGGCAAGGTTATCGTCCACAGTAAATTTGGTGGGCAGATCTTTGGATTCGATATCGACCAGAACGGTACCGAAGGCGTACTCAGCGAGTCCCAGACGCTCGACAACGGTCATGTGCTGGCTGCGGTTGAAACGTTTGATCAGCGAACAGGCAAAATTCTTGCCGTGGTTGCGAAGACGGAAACAGCGGACGACTTCGTAACGTTAGGCATAGTCGGCACCAGCGTCGGTCTAGTGGAACACGAAATCCAAACTGGCCCGCTCCACGTCACGCGCAAGTTTCAAGTGTTGAACCCTCTCAACTCCAACCAATTCACCGGCAGTTGGACTCCACCGCTTGGAATACAAGACATCATCATGCCCACAAGCGTGAGCCGCAGCCAGGGAGTGCCCAACGTAGCGGTATTCGTGTACGACAACAGTGGACAATTCATTCCGAAGGTATTCAGTTCAAACGTGGGAGCCAACACCTTCGGTCCGGTTATCAAGATTACAGATTCCAACAATTTTGGTAGTGTGCCTCCACCTATCGCATATGACAGCGTAACGAATCAGGCAGTGCTTGGAGGAGGACCCGGCTGTTTTTTCTGCAGGCCTGAAATCGGTGTCGCTGACCTTACAAGCGGCACGTTCTCGGAGTTTATAGGTATCGGGTTTGGATTTATCAATGGGATTGCCGTCGACGGCGCCGACGGAGTATTGGTGACTACGACAGAAGATGACGCCAATGTTGAATTTTATGATCTGGCTAAACGGACTGGTTTCACCGTGCAACTGCCGCAATCAGGTGGGCAGCAGTTCTATAGCGGTGCCGATGTCGAGTTTGATCCTATCCACAAGTGGTTCTTCGTGGCGCAGCCGAATTCAAGTGTGTCGAGCGGCAGCACGATTTATGTTTACGATATACACGGTGTTTTGCAGAAGACGCTAAACGGATTCAAGTTTTCGAATACCTTCAACATCAATCCCAATGCACATCGCGCTGAATCCCAGCAGAAGAACCGGATTTGTAGATGGTCCGGACCAGGGAGTCACGCAACTTCAATCATTCATTTATTAGAAACGCTGGTATGAGAGTAGTGTGATCGATGCCGTAAGCTCTTCACGACGGCCTCTTACATTGCATGCGGTGCAACTTTTACCAGGGTCGCCATGGTATGGCTTTGGCCTAGCGCAAGCTGTATAACGAAGGGAGCGACGTTGGTGGTTTCGATGCACACAAAGTTCTTCCACTGATCCGCTCCGAGATCCTTCAGCGCAACTGACTTCTCCGACCAGGGATTCCAAACCACCGTAGTCCTGGAATTTTCTTTATGGACGATGACGCGTCGCTGCGAGGCCGGATCGAATAGTCGCAGTTCACGCTCGGTGTCGAGATAAACTCGGTCAGTTTCAGCGGAGAAGTGCACATCACCGGTTTGCAGCTTCTCAATGCGCTTGTCGGTTTTGTCGATATATTGCGTCGCGTCCAGCCCGCGCACGAAAGCTGTCCGTAGATCTCGCACCGCGAAGTACGCGTGCAGCGCCTCTTCGAATGAAAACGGCGACGTGCCGGTGTTAGTGACAATCAACTCGATCTTGAGCTCGGTTCCAAACGTCGCGCGGCACACCAGACGAAACTTGTACGGCCACCATTTCAGTGTGTCATCGCCGCTCTCGGTCGACATGCTGACGGCCACGGCTTGCCCCGCTGACTCGATCGATTCCAACTGCCAAGCCTTTGTGCGAACAAATCCGTGCGCAGGAGCGGCAGGATCGTCGGACTTATCGCCAAACCAGGGAAAACAGACGGGCACTCCTCCGCGAATTGCCTTGCCTGGTTGAAACAGCGAGTTCGGGCTGAGGTACAGCGCCTCGCCAGCATGCTTCGGAGCCCACGAAGTGACGTGCCCGCCGTGAAGGTAGATCTCGCCGCTTGCCTCCCCGGCGGTAATCACTACTTTCGGCAGATCATTGCTTCCGGCCACCACGGCCGCAACTCCGGCAATACCGAAACGCCCGTTGAGGTTTGCTAATTCAGGCGCCAAGCTCTTCTCCTCCTCACCAAATGTCATCGGGCATTCGGAATTGTAGCGGGTGTGCCGATCGGTGGTTCGAGTCCAAACGCCGGGAGATTGCTTCCGGTGTGGTACACGGAACCCTCAAGCGCCGAACCCTACAGACAGAGAGCATCGCAGTCGAGATACGTGAGGCGGTACTGTTGTATCGGGTTGAGTGCAGGATCAACGATAAGGCCTCGTATCTCTTCTTCGTAGGAACGACGAAATCCCGAGTCTACTAGTCCAGATCGCACAGCGGTCTCGGAGGTCGCGGCCGCAATCCGCAGGGCATCGGAGTAGTGCTGTTTCGCGGCGAGTTGGGCTGCGATGCCTATCAATTTCGCAATGGAAGACTCTAATCCGGCCGGACCGTAATCGGCGAGCCGCACTTGACTGCCGGCAAGCACCAGGAAAAAGTACGCGACGGGGCTGCTATTGCGCGTCAGGACGAAGACCATCGGCCGCTGGAGGACCGGGCAATTCGCGAAGTGCTGCAGAAGTTCCGGACTGCGCGCTGTCGTGGCTAAATTCGATGTTGGTTGAGGCCAAAGCGCTTGCGGCATCTCCGTCACTGAAACTTCAGAGAAGCTGTAGCCGGCGGGAAGCCGCGGAACTGGAACAACAGAACGGAATGCATTCTTTGCTGCTCGGGCCGGAGTTCTCCAGCCCAAAGGCGACTCGGTTAATGCGGGCGCGACGGCCTTCAACGGGCGGTTTAAGAAGTACATCTGTCCTGCGACTCGGTACGACGGTGTATGCCCTCGGTTTGCCCGACGGCGAAGGTGTTCACCAAGTGCCGGCAGCATACGTCGCGTCGTCGGGCTACCGCCGATGGAGAACAGCGCAGCCGAGTTGTCGCACGAGTCGCGCAGCACCTGCAATCCTGCGCCGGCGTGGCTGGAGTCGGCCGCCCAGTCTATTAGGTGAAATGCGTCGAACGTTCCACCGGTGGTCAGAATTCTCATCGGCCATCGGCACGCGTGGCCGACGATTCTTTCCTTGCCGTTCAATACGTAACTTCGTCCGCTCGCCGCAAACGGGTGTTCGTCCCAATACTTCCATCGCTGGAAGCCGGGATCGATGGCAACCGCATTGAGATCGGGCCCGAATGACCTATGCATCAGCTGGGTGATGCCATCGCGATCGCTTGGTGACGAGATGTGAGATTGAACTGCCATCAACTCATGGTAGCAACTGGTTGAATGCGCCCTGCTTGGCTGGGAGTCAGGAGGCGCCGAGGCGCCTGCCGACGGCCGCCAGGGTCGTATCAAGCCGGAACAACTCGGTGCTGGAAGAGTGGCAATCCTGGCGGCGTATATCAAGGCGGTTCACGTTGCCACGCAGGTTGACGCCTCCGTAGAACGAAAAAGCGGCGCGATAGCCTGAGCGCTCAAGGGCGGTCTGGGTATCAGCATTGAAGGTATAAGGACGGCCCACGGGATAAGCAAGAATATCGACGGTTCGACCGAGTTCACGTTCCAGGATGGTGCGCGATTCCCTCAACTCAGAACATTGGCGTTCCAGCGATAATCCGCTGAGTACCTCGTGATTATGGGTATGCGATCCGAAGTTCATGCCGGCCGCTTGCATTTCACGAGCTTCGTCCCAGTTCAGAAAGCAGCGCGCAGAACTCCCGTTGGGCCGTGCACAGTCACAGACGATTTCCAGTTCGTCGATCAATGGGGCGTAGTTGGTGGTGGCATGATCGGAGCAGAATCGTAATACCTGAAAAACTGTCGCCGATGGCCGATCGCGGTCAATGTGAAACTCGGCGGGCTGAGGATACTGAATCTTAAATCCATCTTTGCGACTGTGCTTCACAATGTAGGCAATTGTGTCCCACCAGGGCAGGCGCTGAGTGCCGATGAAGGCAGTGGGCAGGAAGAACGTAGCCTGAAGACCGTGCGAGCGCAAAATGGGGAAGGCGATCTGGTAATTATCGAGGTTGCCGTCATCGAAGGTGATAAGCACGCTCGACCGCACCGCCGTCTCCCCCGTCATCATGGCCAGTGCCTCTTCCAGCGTTATGCAACTGAACCGCGACTTTATGTAGCCAGTCTCCCAGTCAAACTGTTCCGCCGTCGGCCCGAAGGTCCCAGAATCATAGGGCGTCTCTTCTGCATTGCCAATGCGGTGATAGTTCAGCACCAGCAGGGCGTCGCGCCGCAGCACGCTCTCCAGCAGGCGGGTCAGGCCTGACTTCGCGAATGCCTCAGCCAGAAGTTGTCGTTTGCCCTTCATTTCGGAAGCCCACACGGATCAGATTGCCGAAACCTTCTCCAGTTGAACAATCATACCGAGATTGGCGAGTGCTCGGAAGCTGTCACGCAAGATGTTATAAGGAGGAATGAGAGTTCTCGTAACCGGAGGAGCGGGTTACATAGGAGCCACCGCGGTTCGTTCGCTGCTGTTGGAAGGACACGACGTCGCGGTCTATGACAACCTGAGCAAGGGGCATCGCGAAGCTCTTCCCGTGGACGTGCCGCTGATTGTAGGCGACGTCTCCGATCGTCACGGTTTAGACACGGCCATTCGGCAGCATCACCCCGAAGCGATACTTCATTTCGCAGCTTCGATCGAAGCAGGCGAATCGATGAAAGAGCCGGAAAAGTTCTTTCGCAACAACTCTGCTGCCACACTGACCCTGTTGGAAGCGATGCTGGCGAACGGCGTCCAGAAACTCATCTTCTCTTCCACTGCCGCTCTGTACGGAGACCCGGGTAGGTTACCGATTGAGGAGACCGACCCGCTGGAACCTACCAATGTTTACGGCGAGTCGAAGCTGCTGGTAGAGCGCATGCTGGGCTGGTTCGGGCGCATCCACGGATTACGTTATGCCAGCCTGCGTTATTTCAACGCTGCCGGATCAGATGGATATTCGGGCGAGCGCCATCAGCCGGAGACTCACCTCATTCCTCTCGTCTTGCGCGTGGCGACCGGAGAACGCAAGGCCATCTCGATCTTTGGGACCGACTATCCGACTGTCGATGGCACGTGTGTCCGCGACTACGTTCACGTCAGCGATCTGGCACGTGCTCACGTGCTGGCTCTGCATGCTCTGGAGGATCGTGATCGGCTCATTTACAACCTGGGCAACGGCCGAGGATTTAGCGTGCGCGAGGTAATCGATACCGCGCAGCGTGTGACCGGCACTACGATCCCGGTGGTCGAGGCAGCACGGCGCGCGGGAGATCCTGCGGTACTGGTCGCAAGTTCAGAGAAGATACGCCACGAACTGGGTTGGGTTCCGCAGCATGCCGATCTCGACTCCATTATCGCCAGCGCCTGGCAATGGATGCAGCATCATCCCACAGGGTACGCATCGGAGGTGGCAGCGAATCCTCATGCGTCGCGCGTCGAGCCACTTCAACCTAATCGGTGACCATAGCTCGGCTAGTAGGTCACTCCGGTTTAGGGATACGACGGTTTCTGTACCCGTCGTTGCACCAAGTGCCTGATACACGAAATGCGCCAAGTTGTTGAATTATTTGGCGTCCCCGACGGGATTCGAACCCGTGTTATCGCCGTGAAAGGGCGGTGTCCTAGGCCGGGCTAGACGACGGGGACGCGTGCAGGCGGGACTTGCACAATGTGCGATGGTAACAGTGCGCTTGAGCAGTGTCAAAGCAGTGAGCTCGATCGGCTGCATTGCCAGGCTTTACGCGTACAGCGCTTTCCTTTCCAAAATCCCAACAGAATTCCCTGTCCTACTCGACTCGTATGTTGACTTCCTGATATCGTGCATCTTCGCTCATCGTACGTTAACTACGTTGACAATGAGCGGCACATCCCTCGACACGTAACGTTCCGGAGGTACTAAGTTGCGAGCGACTGCAGTCGCCCTTCTCGTTGCACTTTCCATTGCGCCAACTCTAGCGCAGCAATCCAGTCAACAGCCTAATCAGGAAGTGAAGCAGTCCGCCTCTCAGTCGCAGAAGCCGACAAAAGGCAGCGCGGCGCAGACGGCTGAAGCCCAGCAGGAAGGCGGCGAGTACAAAGGTCCGTGGAAGGGACTGCAGTACCGACTCGTCGGACCTTATCGCGGAGGCCGAGTCGTCGCTGCTTCAGGCGTCGTGGGTCAGCCGGATGTGTATTACTTCGGCGCGGTGGCTGGTGGCGTGTGGAAGACGACCGATGGCGGACTCAACTGGAAGCCGCTGACGGACAAGACCAAGGACATGTCGCCGTCGATCGGTGCAATTGCTGTTTCCGAGTCGGACCCGAACGTCATTTATGCAGGAACCGGCGAAGCCTGCATCCGCGGCAACATTGTCGGCGGCAATGGAGTTTACAAATCGATCGACGCCGGCACGACATGGAAGTTCATCGGACTGCCGGATACGCACGCTATTGGGCGCCTGATCGTCAATCCAAAAAATCCTGATATCGCATTCGTGGCGGCATTGGGACATCCGTTTGCCGACAACGTAGAGCGCGGCATCTTCCGCACCACCGATGGCGGCAAGACCTGGCAAAAGGTGCTCTACAAAGACGCTAAGACCGGTGGCATCGACATCACCTTCGATCCTGCGAATGCAAACATTATCTATGCAGCGTTGTGGCAGACAAAACGAACCCCCTGGAGTCTCGACAGCGGCGGCCCGGGCAGCGGACTGTACAAGTCCATCGACGGCGGCACGACATGGAAGCAACTCACAGGACACGGTCTGCCTGAAGGCACCATCGGGCGCATCGGGGTGACCGTCTCGGCCAATCCCAATCGCGTGTGGGCAGTCATTGAGGCTGACAAGGGCGGCATATATCGCTCCGACGACGGAGGCGAATCCTGGCACCTGATGACGGACGATCACCGTTTCCGCCAGCGTGCCTGGTACTACTCGCACATCTTTGCTGATCCGAAATCGGCCGACTCGGTTTACATCCTTAATACTGCGGTCTATCGCTCCAATGACGGAGGCAAGACGTTCACTCGCCTGCGCGTGCCCCACGGAGACAATCACGCGCTGTGGATTGATCCGAACAATCCGAACCGCCTGATTAACGGCAACGATGGCGGCGCGACAGTTTCTACCGATCATGGCGAAAGCTGGACTACCATCTACAACCAGCCGACCGCGCAGTTCTACCACGTGGTCAGCGACAACCGTTTCCCCTACTACATCTACGGCGCGCAGCAGGACAACTCAACCGTCGCGATTGCCAGCGCTGGACTTGATGGCAGCATCGATACGCGGGACTGGTACGACGTAGGCGGCGGCGAGAGCGGATACATCGCGCCCGATCCCACCGATCCCAATATTGTCTATGCAGGCTCATACGGCGGCGAAGTTTCGCGCTACGATCACCGCACGCATCAGCAGCAAGCGGTAAATCCGTGGCCGATCAATCCCATCGGCTGGGGAGCCGGCGACCTGAAGCATCGCTTCCAGTGGACCGAGCCGATTGTCTTTTCGCCGCACGATCCGAAGACCCTGTATTACGCAGGCGAGGTTCTGTTCAAGACGACCGATGCCGGGATGAGTTGGACGATTATCAGTCCTGACCTCACGCGCAATGACAAGTCTAAGCAGGCGGCATCGGGTGGACCAATCACCAAAGACAACACCGGCGTCGAGGTATACGACACGATCTTCTCGGTTGTCGAATCGCCAGCACAGAAAGATCTGATCTGGGTCGGCTCCGACGACGGGCTGGTACACATCACCCGCGACGGTGGCCAGCATTGGGAGAACGTCACGCCCAAGGCCATGCCTGAGTGGGGCACGGTGAGCATGATTGAGGCGTCCCCTGCCGAGGCGGGAACCGCTTACATGGCCGTCGAGCGGCACAAGATGGACGACTTCACCCCGTACGTCTTCAAGACCACCGACTTCGGTAAGACGTGGACCAGCCTGGTTAACGGGATTCCCTCTGACAACTACGTGCACGCAGTTCGGCTCGATCCAAAGCGCCCGGGCTTGCTCTTTGCCGCGACGGAGAAGGGTGTCTACGTTTCGTTCGACGATGGTGGAAAGTGGCAGCCATTACAACTGAATCTGCCTATGGCGCCGGTGAACGACCTGATCGTCAAGAACAATGATCTGGTCGTGGCCACTCACGGCCGCGCCTTCTGGATCCTGGACGACATCGGCCCGCTGCGGCAGTACAGCGATTCCGTTCCGCAGCAGCAGGCGCACCTGTTCACGCCGACAACTACGAACGAAACCATCTTCCACCCCTCGTTCTTCGGCGGGCAGGGGAACGCCGGGAAGAACCCTCCAGGGGGAGCTGTCATTTATTACTGGCTGAAGGACTCGCTGAAGAAGCCCGACCAGAAAGCCGGCACTGGCCCCGCTGGTGATGCGGGCGCGGCGGGTGCCGAATCACACGAGGCAGAGGCGAAGCCGGAAAGTGACAAGAAGGAAGCCGACAAAGATAAGAAAGAGCCTCCGAAGATCACGCTGGAGATTCTGGACTCCTCTGGCAAAGTCATTCGCAAGTTGCCCAAAAAAGAACCGGAAGGCATGCCCGACGAAGAGGACGATTTCTTCAGCCGTGGCGGCGGTGACAAAGATCTTCCCGCCGACGCAGGCCTGAATCGCTTCGTGTGGGACCAGCGCTACGAGGGAGCAACTAAGGTTCCGAAGGCTCCTCTCTGGGGAGGCAATACGGACGGCCCCGAGGCGCTTCCGGGCAACTACCAGGTGCGGCTCACCGTGCTTGGACAGTCGTATACTGCCCCGCTGGAGATCGTGAGCGATCCTCGGCTGAGCGTCACCCCGGCTGACCTGCAAAAGCGTTTTGATCTGCTGATGAAGATCCGTGACCAGGTTACTGCGACGGATGACACCATCATCGCGATTCGTCAGGTTCGCGATCAGATCAACGCTCTGAACAAGCGACTGGGCGACGATCCCAATGGGAAACCCATCGTCGATGCAGGCAAAGCGCTCGACAAGAAGATGACACCGATTGAAGAGGCGCTCATCCAGACCAAGGCGAAGAGCGGTCAGGATGTCTTGAACTTCCCTGTCCGGCTGAACAACGATCTGGTCGCGCTAGGAGGCGTCGTGAGCAGCGCGCAGACTGCGCCGACGCAGCAGTCGTATGAGGTGTTTGACCTGCTTACTCAACGGCTCAGCGAGCAACTGGCGAAATGGAACCAGATCACCTCGACCGACATTCCGGCCTATAACAATCTGGTAAAGCAACAGGAGATTCCGGCGCTCAAGATTACCTCGCCGGAATCAGGCAGCTAGTAACCTCCAAGAAGGGCCGTCGGCATCTCTCCAGAAACCTGAAGAAGCTGACGGCCTTTCACTCGTAACGCAGCGCCTTGACTGGATTGAGGCCCATCGCGACGCGGGCCGGAATGTAGCAAGCCAGGATCGCAATCCCGCCAAGTATCGCAACCACACCAGCGAAGACGACCGGATCCGTCGCACTGACGCCAAAAAGCATAGAGCGAATAAGGTGGGTGAGGCCCAGCGACAAGGCCACGCCGACGAGCACCCCAATCGAGGTCACGCGCGCACCTTGTCCAAGGATCAGCCGGTTCACATCGCGAGGCATGGCGCCGAGGGCCATGCGTACACCAATCTCGTGCGTGCGGCCTGTGACCACGTAGGCCATCACCCCGTAGATACCGAGTGCAGCGAGGACTAACGCGACGCCTGAGAATAAGCTCAGCAGGAAGACAGCCAATTTCCGTGGCGCGACCGTTTCTTCGCTGACGTCGCGAAGGGTTCGTACATCATAGAGCGGTAAGTTCGGATTGAGAGACTGCATCGCGCTCCGGATGGCTGGCGCCAGATGCGCCGGGTCTTGCCCCGAACGCAGCACCAGGTACCCGGCGCCGCGGGGAAATTGCGCGTTGGGAACGTATGACTCGAACCGGCTGGGCTGATCCACCCCATAGTTCTTCACCTGGCGCACCACTCCAACCACCGTCTGCCATGGAATGGCACCATGCGGTTCGGGACCCAGCATCAGTACCATGTGCTTGCCGATAGGATCCTCGCTTGGCCAGATTTGCTGCGCCAGGGTGTCATCGATGATCACGACTCTTTCTGACGTTTCGTTGTCGCCCGCGTTGAAGTAACGGCCCCGCAGCAGACGGATACCCAGAGCTTCCATCGCGCCCGGTGTAACTCTTGCGAAGTCAACCGCGGGCGCCTGGCCCGGCTCAGGTTTTGGACGGCCTTCCACGATGAACCCGGTTTGATTACCGCCCAGCAGGGGATTCTTAAAGCCGGCTGCAGTAACGCCCGGTAGTGTCTGGGCCTTCTCCACCAATTGCTGGACGAAGATTCGCCTTTGCTCGTCTGTCTTGTACTCATTGTCAGGCAGACTAAAAGATCCGGCCACCACATTCGTCGTTTCAAATCCGGGGTCCGCTTGTATCACGCGAAGCAGGCTCTTCGCGGTCAGTCCTGCTCCTATCAGCAGTACTAGCGAAACCGCCAGTTCGGATCCGGCAAGTATGTTGCGAAACTTCATGTGGGCGAGGCCCGCGCCCGTGGCAACACCGCTGCTCTTCAAGATTTCGTGAGGATCGCTTCGATATGCCGTAAATGCCGGGAATACCCCGAAGAAAACTCCAGTCAGCACCGAGACTGCGAGGGTGAACGCCAAGACCCAGCCATCGATGGCAACGTCTTCGATACGGGGGATGGCAGCAGCCGCCATTCTTGCCAGCAAGCCTGTCGTAAAGTAAGCGACCGCCAGTCCCAAGACTCCTCCGATAAGCGCGAGCACAATGCTTTCGCACAGGAACTGCCGCGCCAGCCGTGGTCCGGTGGCTCCTAGGGCGCTGCGCAATGCGACCTCGCGTCGCCGCTCGACGGCGCGCGAGGTTTGCAGGTTGGCGACATTGGCGCACGCAATCAGCAGAACAAAACCCGCCGCCGTCATCAGCATCAGCAACGATGGACGCACATCCTCGACTACCGCATCAAGCAGCGGCTTAAGAGTGACGCTGGAACCCGCGTTTGTCTTGCTGTATTGTTTCCCCAACTGCGCGGCAATCTCGACCATATTGGCGCGTGCCTGTTCAGCGGTGACGCCCGGCTTCATTCGCGCATAGGCGTAAATGCCGGGATGCTCATCGCGATGGGTGTCGCCGCCGATCATGTTCCCCAGCCGACCTAGCGAGGTGAAGGCATCGTATTTCCGCCAACTGGGATGGAAGTGGCTGCTGGGCAACACGCCGATTACTGTATAGAGCTCGCCATCGAGACTGAGTCGACGTCCGAGCACCGAAGGATCACGTCCGAAGTTGCGGGCCCACAATGAATCGCTCAGCAGGACAACGGGCTCGGCGCCCGGCTTGTCATCTTCGGCAGTCAGTTCGCGGCCCAGGATCGGCTCAATCCCAAGGGTTGGAAACAGACCCGTTGTGACCTGCCGCACCGCCAGCCGTTGCGGTGGACCCTGTCCCACAAGGTTGAGATTCTCGGCGCGGTAAGCCACCATGCTGTCGAAGACAGTGTTCATCCTTTGCCAGTCATCGAAGTTCGCCAGTGCGATACTGAGGTCAGGTACGTCCTGCGACCATTCGGAGAGATAGATCACGCGCTCAGCGTGTGGATACGGCAGAGGACGGAGCAGCACGGTATTTACCACCGAGAAGATCGCCGTGTTCGCTCCGATTCCAAGCGCGAGCGTAAGGACCGCGACGACCGTGAAGCCCTTGTGCTTACGCAGCATTCGCCATCCGTAGCGCATATCGGCCATGACGCTCTCAATCGTGGGCCACGCCCAGGTCTCGCGGCTGCGCTCCTCAATCAGTGCAACATTGCCAAACTCGCGGCGGGCAGCGAAGACGGCTTCGTCGCGCGGCATTCCGTCTTCCACCAGCTCTTCGATCTTCTCTTCCAAGTGGGCGCGAATCTCTTCTGAAAGATCCTGTTCAATGCGGCGACGTGCGAATAATTGCGTCAGGAAGTTCATGGTTTCACCGGTGCGAGAACGCGAGTGATGCCTTCGAGCATGCGCTCGAAGCTCGACACTTGCTCCTCGAGATGCTTGCTGCCCACGGGCGTGACTTTGTAAATTCGAACGCGCCGATTGGTGGTCGAAATCCCCCACTCTGCCTTAACCAGACCCTGCTTCAACATGCGTTGCAGTGCTGGATAGAGCGATCCTTCTTCAATCTGCAGCAAGTCATCGGAGGTCCGTTTGATGTGCTGTGCCAGCGCGTAACCGTGGAGGGGCTGCCGCTTCAGTGTGCGCAGGATCATCATCTCCAGTGCACCGGGAAAAAGATCACGGGTGGCTTCAGGACTCATATTTGGTGTGGGCGGGCATACCCTCTCTTGATACAGGTGATATCGTGCTATGCCTAGAGGAAACTAGTGTTAGGGGCGCAGTTGTCAAGCGTTGTGATGGAAAGTGCTGGAATCGCGCCGCCAAGTACAGGTGAGTGGGGCCCAGCTGACCCGAAAGCCGGGCGAACATGGGGCACCGCCTGACGGTGCGCAGTACCAAGGTGGAAGGGCCACCGCTTCAGTGCCGACAACGGCGTATAAACCAGGCTTCATCCCGGTCCGCCGTGGCTAGAGCCATTTTTATGCGTGCTATTCGCCGGACTGAAGCCCAGCACTTCCACCCTATTGCTCTACGCGGCCCGCATTTCCTCTTCAACCTCGCTCTTAGCGCGACGGGAGGTAAACGATGTGAGGAGCGTCTTCAGAATCACGTACAGCACCGGGATGAAGAACAGGTTCAGCACGGTGGAGAACAACATGCCGCCGACGATGGCCGTTCCCACCGAGTGACGGCCGATCTGCCCGGCGCCGGTGGCGAAGTAGAGCGGCAGCACGCCCAGGATGAACGCAAACGAAGTCATCAGGATCGGCCGCAAGCGCAGTTCGGCGGCTTCAATGGCAGCTTCGGTGATCGACCTTCCCTGCTCCAGCAATTGCTCGGCAAACTCCACGATCAGAATCGAGTTCTTCGCCGAGAGGCCGATCAGCATCACCAGTCCGATCTGCACATAGACATCGTTGACCAGCCCGCGCATGGAGATGAACAGCAGCGCACCCAGCACCGCCATGGGCACGGCCAGCAGAATGATGAACGGCAGCGCGAAGCTTTCGTATTGCGCCGACAGCGTGAGATAAACCACCAGCAGTCCCAGGCCGAAGATGATGATCGCCTTGCCGCCGGCTTCCACTTCTTCCAGCGCCAGTCCCGACCAGCTGTACGACATGCCTTGCAGCATGTGCTGCTTGGCCAGATCCTCCATCGCCTCCAGGCCCTGTCCCGAGCTGTAGCCCGGAGCGGCGGCGCCGTCGATTTCCGCCGAGCGGAAGAGGTTGAAGTGGTTGATCACCTGCGGCCCGGACGTCGTCCTTCGTCTGAACGATGTTGTCCAGCGGCACCAGCCCATTGGTATCGGAGCGCACGTAGTATGCGCGCAGGTCGCTGCGCGTCATGCGGAACGGCTGGTCGGCCTGCACGTAAACGCGATACGAGCGATTGTTGAAGTCGAAATCGTTGACGTACTGCGAGCCCATGTAGACGCCCAGCGCCTGCGTCACCTGGTTGATCGGAACGCCAATGGCCTTCGCCTTCTCGCGATCGATCTGCACCAGCTGCTGCGGATCGTTGGCGGTGAAGCTGGTAAACAGTCCGGTCAGGTCCTTGCGCTGGCGGCTGGAGCTCACGATCTGGTGCGCGACGTTGTCCAGGTCCTGCAGCGTATTGCGGCCCAGGTCCTGCAGCTGGAATTGGAATCCGCCGAAGCTGCCGATGCCCTGAATGGCCGGCGGCTCGAAAGGCACTACGATCGCGCCCGGAATGCCAAACAGCTTCGGCGAAACGCGCGCCACAATTGCCGCCGCCGAGTGCGCCTGCTCCTTTGCGGTCGTCGATCGGCTTCAGCGGAGCAAAGACCAGTCCGTAGTTCGGCGAGCTGCCGCCGGACAAGCGAGAACCCGGGCACAGCGAAGGTGCCGAACACGTCCGGATCGGCGCGCAGAATTTTCTCTGCCTGCGTGCGATATCTGTGTCGTGTAGGAAAGCGAAGCGCCCGGCGGCGCCTGCACCACCACGATGAAGTAGTTCTGGTCTTCCTGCGGAACGAATCCGGTGGGCACGTGAGGTACATGTAGCCGGTAGCCGCCAGGCCAGCGATGAACAAGCACAACCATCAGGTAGCGGATCCGCAACGTGCGCCGGAATGACAGCTGCCATAGCCGCTGCCCAGGCCGTGAATGCGTTCGATCGACGCCGTGCGCAAACGCTGCGATAGCCGCGCGACAGCCAGCCGATGTGCGTCCAGTCAAGCACGTCGTACTTGTGCTCTTCGCCTTGCAGCAGGATCGCTGCCAGCGCCGGCGACAGCGTCAGCGCGTTGAACAGCGAGATCGCAATCGAGAACGCGATGGTCAGCGAGAACTGCTTGTAGAGAATGCCAGTCGTGCCCGGGAAGAACGACACCGGCACGAACACCGAAATCAGCACCAGCGAAGTGGCGATGACGGCGCTGGACACTTCTGCCATGGCCACCGAAGTCGCGGTATGCGGATCGGTCTTGTCTTCGTTGATGTGCCGCTGCGCGTTCTCGATGACGACGATGGCGTCATCGACCACCAAGTCCGGTGGCCAGCGTGATTCCGAACAGCGTCAGCGAATTGATGGAGAAGTCGAAGATCTTGATGAAGGCAAACGTTCCGATCAGCGAAACCGGAATGGTGATGGCCGGAATGATCGTGGCGCGCCAGTCGAGCAGGAAGAGGAAGATGACGACGATGACGATGAGGATCGCTTCTTCCAGCGTGGTCACCACTTCCCGCACCGAGTCGCCCACCACGGTCGTCGTATCGAACGCGATAACGTACTTGATGCCCGGAGGAAAAGACTTCGACAGCTCCGCCAGCGCGGCCTTGGCGGCTTTGTCGACCTCCAGCGCATTCGCGTTCGAAAGCTGCTGCACGCCGATGCCGATGGCTTCGTGGCCGCTGTACAGCAGGTTGGTGTCGTAGCTTTCGGCGCCAATCTCCGCCCGCCCAACGTCCTTCAGCTGCACGATGCCGTTGGGCGTGTTCTTGATGATGATGTTTTCAAATTCGCGCGGGATCGGAAAGCCGGCCGACAACGCGCAGCGTGATCTGAAAGTTCTGCTTCGGATCGGCGGGCGGCCGGCCCAGCTGGCCTGCCGGAATTTCGACGTTCTGCTCCTGCAGCGCCGCCACTACATCGGCCGCGGTCAGGTTGCGCGGCGCCAGCTTGTGGGATCGAGCCAGATGCGCATGGCGTACTTGCGCTCGCCGAAGATGACGACGTCGCCCACGCCCGGAATGCGCTTCAGCGCGTCCTTGACATAAACGTCGAGATAGTTCGAGATGTACTGGTTTGAGAGGCTGCCGTCGGGCGAATAGAAGCCGGCGGCGAAGACGAAGTTCGGATTCGCCTTGGTGATGGTGATGCCGGTGTTCTTGATTTCCTGCGGCAGCCGGCCCTGCGCGGTGGCCACGCGGTTCTGCACGTCGACCGCGGCGATGTTCAGGTCGTAGCCGGTGCGGAAAATCACGTTGATGTTGCTGGTGCCGTCGTTGGAACTGGTCGAGGTGATGTAGTGCATGCCCTCGACGCCGTTGATCTGCTGCTCCAGCGGGATGGTCACCGCCGACTCCACCACCTGCGCATTGGCGCCGACGTAGTTGCTGGTGACGGTGACCTGCGGCGGCGCAAGCGTCGGATACAGCGAGATGGGCAGCGACGGGATGCAAACCGCGCCCGCAAGAATGATCAGCAGAGGCGCAGACCGTCGCAAAAATGGGTCGCTGAATGAAAAAATCAACCACTGGATTCCTATCCTGGGCCGCGCCCCGCGCGGCCGGTTAACTCATCGGTTGAACCGGCACACCGTCGTTCAGGAACTGAGTTCCCGAGATGATCACTTGATCGCCCGGCTTCAGTCCGCCGATGACCGCATAGTCATTGCCGATGGTGTCGCCCAGGTCACCGCGCGCTGCTTGGCCACATGACCATTCCACTTGCCACCGCGACATAGACAAACGACTGGCCGCCGATGCGGGTGACCGCCAGCACCGGAACAGTCGGCGCCGGAGCGGTGCTCCAGACCACTCGCGCCTTCACCAACTGCGCGTTGCGAAAGCGGTCCAGCGACGCATGGATCGGCGCCTTCACCAGAATTCCCTGCATCGCGTTGTCGACTTGCTGCGAGACGAAGTAGATCTTGGTGGTCTCGATCAGCTCGCCGGTGCTGGTGACAATCTGCACCGGCAGGCCCATGCGAATGTCGCCGGCAAGTTCGGTCGGAATGTAGATGTAGGCTTCCAGGTCGGCGTTTTCGTCGACCGTGGTCAGCAGCGTCTGCGATGAAACATAGTCGCCGAGGTGCACCGGAATGTCGCCGACGACGCCGTCGAACGGCGCCGTCAGATTGTAGTACGCAAGCTGCTGCTGCTGCGTTACCCGTGGCGGCCTGTGGCCGATCCCAGCGGCCTTGGAATTCTCGAAGGCCTGCACCGCCTGCTCGTAGGTTTGCTTGCTGGTGACGCCCGCCTCGAAAAGCCCCTTCTGCCGCTCCAGCTCGCTCTTGTTGTACTCGTAGGTGGCCTTCTTCTGCGCTTCGGTGCTGCGCTGCTGGTCGACCGATGCCTGCTGCTTCAGCGGATCGATGGTCATCAGCACCTGTCCGGCACGTACGTGATCGCCCGACTTCACCAGGATCGCGTGAGGGTGCCATCGACCTGCGGCTGGATGCTGGCCGAACGGCGCGACTTGATGGTGGCCACATATTCGGTCGGTCTGCGGCACCGGCTGCAGATCACCGCCTGGGTCTTCACCGGCATGGCCTGCGGCGGCGGGAGCTGTTTAGCCTGGTCCTGTTGCAGCCCACACCCAAAGCCAGCGCGCCGGTGGATAATGTACCCAAAAGTACAAATTTAATTGTTGCGAATTCCCCACAGTCAAACCTCAGTTTGTTGAGAAGATGCTGAAAGGTGCTAACCGGCTTCAGACTTTCTCGTATCATCATCGAGAGTCCGAAAACGGGGCACCGTGGAATGGATGGCGTCTCGCTAGTTTAGCAGAGCGAGAACTGTTGGTTGTGGTGCTACTTGTCGGGTCACGAATGCCATAACGAGTCCAGAGTCACAAAATGGCCACGCCAGAAAAAACGAAAAAAACGGTTCAATTAGCGCCTCCGCGTAGTAACGGTGGACGCACGGTTCGCCTGGCGACGATTCGCGTCGCTGGCGCTTCTACTGCTAATCGCCATTGCGTGGACAATAGGGCGTAAGCCACATGCCATTGTGACCGCGGACGCAAAATCACCCGATCCTACGACGGTAGCTGCAAAATCGCCGATGCTCCGGCCCCTGGCCCCCACGCTCCATCTTCTAAATCCTTATTCGGACCGACGATCGCGAATAAAACTGTTTCTCCGGCTCCAGCTCCCGGCGGAATGGTATGGATTCCCGGCGGCGAGTTTTCCATGGGCGCCAACGATCCGCCGGACATGGACGAAGTCGGCATGAAGGCCACGGAGGACGCGCGCCCAATTCATCGCGTCTACGTCGACGGCTTCTTCATGGACAAGACCGACGTCACCAACGCGGAGTTCGCAAAGTTCGTGAAGGCTACCGGCTACATCACCGTCGCCGAGCGCAAGCCGCAGGCCGAAGATTTTCCCGGCGCGCCGCCGGAAAATCTGGTCGCCGGATCGGTGTGTCTTCGCGCCGCCCGATCATCCCGTGCCGCTCAACGATCACTATGCAATGGTGGAGCTACGTTCACGGCGCGAACTGGCGGCATCCGCTCGGCCCGGGCAGCGACATCAAGGGCAAGGACAACTTTCCCGTCGTCCAGGTCGCCTATCGACGACGCGGAGGCCTACGCCAAGTGGGCGGGCAAGCGACTGCCGACCGAAGCCGAATGGGAGTTCGCCGCGCGCGGCGGCCTGGCCGGCAAGCCCTTTGTCTGGGGCGACTGACTTCCGGCCCAACGGCAAGTGGATGGCGAACACGCACCAGGGACATTTCCCGACCAGGACACGGGCGCCGACGGCTATCACCGGCATCGCTCCGGTCGCGCAGTTTCCGCCCAACGGATACGGCCTGTACGACATGGCCGGCAACGTCTGGCAATGGACCAGCGACTGGTATCGTCCCGACTACTACCAAGCAGATTGGCAGCGCACGGCGTCGTACGCGCAATCCCAAGGGTCCGGATTCTTCCTTCGATCCCGCCGAGCCGACCGAACACAAGAGAGTGCATCGCGGCGGGTCGTTCCTCTGCACCGATCAATATTGCTCCCGCTACATCGTCGGCACCCGCGGCAAAGGCGAAGTCAGCACCGGAACGAATCACCTGGGCTTCCGCTGCGTGAAAGATGTAAAGGGAACGAGTTAGTCAGTTGCAAGGTCGGTACTGTTATTCCTGTGCGCATCACTCCGGTCACGGCATTACTACGCAGCGCACTCCGCAGCTACGAGAGCAGCTTCACGTGCAGGGTTCAGTCGACTTGCAAGCCGTGCGGCGATCTTCACAGTGAGCAATCGCCATTCACGAGCTGAAGCAGGCAGAACATTGATGGCCAGCAACTCGTCCAGCCAGTCTTCCGCAGACTGCTCCGCCTGCTGTGGCCCGAACAACTCGGTCACGACACGAAAGAATGCCGCCAACTCCTGCTCGGCCATCGTTACCAGGTCGCTGCAATTCTGTTTCTTCTTATCAAGCGCGAGTTGATTCATGTGCCTCCTTCCTGCGCTGAACAAAGTGGTCTGATGTCTCACTAGCGTCTGTTGCTATTTGCATGAACTTACGCTGCTACCTTACTTACGAAATAGTGTTCCTCGAGATCGGCGATGAGCCCTGGTTGCTCGGATGCCAACCCAGCTGTTCTTGAGTCTTCGCGCTTGAAGCTGGGCCGTCAATGCTAAAGAAAGTGCCATCCAACCAAAGTGCTCAGCTGCCTCCTCGGGAGATTCGCGACCACCGGCAAGTTCTGCCGCCTGCCGATAACCTCACTGATGCCTCTAGTCGGTACGCCCTCGTCCGCGACCGCCGTGATAACGCGCTCCTGCGGAACCCTTCTCCAGCGCCAGCCTATAAAGACGAGCAGCATCGAGCCGGTGCACCGCGGGCCAGCGGTTACGCCCGTCACCCACATACGCCGAAACACCCTTTTCACGCGCAATGCCGATGAGATGCGGCACGAAGCCGTGATCGCCTGTCGCCATGGACCGAGGGCGGCAGGCGCACCACAGACGCGCTCACCCCCGCGACGCCAACGCAAGCGCTGCCTCTTCCGACTTGCGAGGAAAGCTGGGAGTTGGTGCGTCGTCTTCCGTTGCGAGCGAGCCTTGGCGGTTAACAGCCAAAGTGCCCGAAGTGACGATTAACGGGCGGTCAGAACCCACGAGTGCTGCTCCGAGTGTCTCGATCGCGCGTCGATCCGCTTCCGCGGCCGGACCAAAGTTTGCGAAGTCGTGAATGAAGGCCAGGTGAATCACACCATCCGCGGCGGCCGCTCCGCTCCGCAGGCTCTCGAGATCGTCGAGCGAGCCGCGATGTACTTTCGCTCCTGCGGTGGCTAGCGATTGAGCCGCCTTATCCGAGCGCGCCAGCCCAAGCACCTGATGGCCCGCGCTCTGTAACTCCTGCACGACTGCTTCGCCGATAAATCCGGTTGCTCCTGTAACAAATACGTTCATAGATCCTCCTTGTATGAATTGCGCGGAGCACCAATCCTCAGTCCGCGATCACTGTCTCGGAACTTCGACCAATCGAGTCGAGATCGGCAAGCACTTCAGTAGGAATCTGCAGCTTCGCAGCCTCAAGATTCTCGCGAAGATGCGCGACGGACGACGTTCCGGGGATTAGCAAAATGTTGCGCGAGCGTTGCAGAAGCCATGCGAGCGCAAGCTGCATCGGCGTAACGTTCAGTGATGCTGCCGCCTTGTCGAGCACGGACGATTGCAATGGGGTGAAGCCTCCCAGCGGAAAAAACGGAACGTAAGCAATGCCATTGCGTCGCGAGCTCATCGATGAAGCGATCATCGTTCCGGTGCGCCACGTTGTAGAAGTTCTGCACGCAGACGATCTCGACAATGGTCTGAGCCTCGGCCACCTGCTTGGGAGTAACGTTGCTCAAGACCGATCTGGCGAATCAGTCCCTGACGCTTGAGCTCCGCGAGCACAGTCAGCGGTTCCTCGATCGATCCCTCCGACTGGCTCGGCAAATCCTCCGACACGGAGATTGACAACATCGAGCGTATCGAGCACCAAGATTTCTCAGGTTGTCATGCACGCGTCGATGAGCTCCTGACGAGAAAGTGCGTGAATCCACGACTTATCGTCGCCGCGACGAGCGCCCACCTTGGTGACGATCACAAGCCCCTTCGGATAAGGATGGAGCGCCCGCTTGATCAACTGATTGGTCACATGCGGACCGTAGTAATCGCTGGTATCGATGTGGTTCACGCCGGACTCTACCGCCTCTGCGCAGAACAGCAATGGCAGCATCCACATCACGCGGCGGTCCCCACACCTGCGGACCGGCAAGTTGCATCGCGCCATACCCATACGGTTCACTGTCATAGACGTGCCCGGCAGCGTGAAGCTGCCGCCTAGAGCGGTATCAATCATTGCGTTTCCATCCTCGTCTGTAGTTCCAATGCTGATGACGTTTTGGAGCGATTTTTATTGTCTAAGTGTTGAACCTTAGAACGACTCTCCGACCAGCTCTTCGCTTTTCTTCCAGAGCGCCTCGGCATTGTTTGGATCGAGCGCATAGCCGCGCACTCCTTCGCTTATGGCGCTAATGGTTAGGTCGTCCGGCACGATCTGGCCGACGTGGCAGTTCTCGCAATACTGCCCGCCGATCTCGTCTGCCGGAGCAACGACCGCTGCCCATACCGAAGTTGCGGCTCCCTGAGGAATGGTCTTCCACTGGAAGGGGGCCTTGCCCTCCGCTGCAAGCTGCTGATTGATCTGCTCGACCATCGCTTGGAGCCGGCTTGGATCCATGTGGCGGCCCAGCTCGGTCTGTATACCTCCCGGATGCACAGCCGCAGCGCGCACTCCACGGTGACGGTGCCGCTGATCGAAAGCAACCGCGAAGAGGATGTTCGCCGTCTTCGATCGGCCATAGGCGACGAAGGGATCATAGGCTGTTCGCTCAAAGTTAGGATCGTCAAGATCGACGTTGGAGAAGCGATGTCCCGACGAAGACAGGTTAATGAGCCGGCCACCTGCCCGGAGCAGCGGTGCAATGCGATTGACGAAGACAAAGTGTCCGAGGTGATTGGTGCCGAACTGCGTTTCGAAGCCGTCCGTGGTATGGCCAAACGGCGTGGCCATCACTCCCGCATTGGCGATGACGACGTCGAAAGGCTCGCCCTTTGCCAGCAGTTTGTCGGCAGCAGGCTCGGACGCTCTTGAGGTTGGCAAGATCCAGCTCAACCAGGTCGAAGACTTCCGCCATTGCCTGCCGCAGTCCTTCCGCACTTGTGCAGTTGCGACTCTCGCCTTCGTCAAGTCTCGCGCCGCGCCTACAACCTGCGCGCCATGCGCGACAAGCGACCGCGCTGTCTCGACGCCGAATCCCTGCCGAAACTCCGGTGACCAGGATCCGTTTACCCTTCAGGTTCACGCCCGACAAAACCTCGTCTGTTGTTGAAGTCGCGCCAAATACTTCCACCATTGCCTTCATTCCTTCCTCCTCCTTGTACGGACCCCGTTCGGAGCCCGTGTTCCCGCGTTGGTATTGACGCCCGCCGCGGATTGGAATAAAACGGAGACTGTCTCCGAAACAATAGATAGGATAATCGGAGACTGTCTCCGGTTGCAAAGATTTTTGTTAATGGCCGACGAAAAAGTCACAACCTCTACGGCGAAGGCCGCGCACTGACGCGCAGCGCAATCGCGAGCGCATTCTGGCGGTGGCCAAGCAGGCGTTCGCCCGCTCCGGCGCAAATGCCAGCCTGGATGACATCGCTAAGACCGCAGAGGTAGGAGCGGGAACTCTGTATCGCCACTTCCCTACCCGCGATGCGCTGATTGAGGCGGTCTATCGCACTGAGGTAGAAAAGCTGGCGGCAGCAGAACGCAGGTTTACCGAGGCGATGCCTCCGATCGAGGCGTTACGCGCTTGGATGTTGTTGTTCGTTGATTACATTGCGGCCAAGCAGATCATTGCCCCGGCGCTGAATACCTTTGTCGGAGGCCCCTCCAAGCTGTATGAAGGTTCCCGCGCTCTGGTTCAGGGAGCGATCGATGCCCTGGTGAAGCGTGCGATCAAGAGCGGCGACATTCGCAAAGACCTCGATCCCTTCGACCTACTGCGGGCACTTGTCGGTGTCTCGAACGTCGCGTCGAGCCCAGACTGGCAGCAAAGCGCCCGGAGACTGGTGGATATCCTTATTACGGGATCGCGGCCGGCCAAGTAGATTTGGATGGACCGATCAACTCAGAAGGGCAGACAGCGCTTCCCATGACAGATAGTTCCGGACGGCTTACCAACCGAACCGCCCCCCGGTTTGCCTGGGCGGTTCTCATCTACATGTTGGGGGTAATTCTCTGGGGCGCATATGTTCGAGCCAGCGGCTCCGGTGCTGGATGCGGCAATCACTGGCCGCTTTGCAACGGCGAGGTGATCCCCACATCGCCGTCCACAGCGCGGCTGATTGAATTCACCCACCGACTCACCAGTGGACTTGCTCTCATATCAGTGTTGGTGCTCCTTTATCTGACGTGGCGCATTACCACCCGGCATGCCTGGGCCCGTATCGCCGCCATGCTGTCGGTCGTCTTCATGCTGAACGAGGCTCTGCTCGGAGCATTGCTGGTGTTATTGCAGCACGTTGGGAATGACCAATCCGCATCACGTGCCGTCTTCCTGTCGCTGCACTTTGCCAATACCTTGTTGCTGATTGGCTCGATCACGCTCACCGCCGATTGGCTGAGCCACCCACCGGCTAGCAGTGACTTCAGCGGGAAAAAGGCCATAGCCACGGCTATCGGCCTGTTGGCCGTGATACTCATCGGGGTGAGTGGTGCCCTCGCCGCTCTCGGAGATACCCTGTTTCCTGCCACGTCGCTCAGCGGTTCAATCACCTCAGACTTCTCCGCAGCCAGCAATTTTCTGCTGCGCTTGCGCTTACTGCATCCAGTCTTGGCCGTGATCGGCGCAGCGTACTTGATCTGGCTCGTTGCGAGATGTGTTTTGAGCTCTTCGAGAGTTATTCGCCGGCTTGCTGTCGCGTTAACCGTGCTCGTCCTACTCCAACTCTGCTTGGGAGCCTTGAACGTTTTACTGCTTGCGCCGGTCTGGCTGCAGATGATGCACCTTCTGGTCGGAGATCTGGTCTGGGTTCTCGTGGTACTGGTCTCCGACCAGGCGTTGCGAATTCAACGGATGCCGCCGAGAGGCATCATCTAGCCACACTCGGCGCGAAAATACTGCAACGCTGAGATGGAACGATGCGCACGACAAGTCTCGAAACCAATTTCTCCCGTGCCGCTCCAATTGGCTGAGAGGCAAGCCGTCTTTTAGGCTGCTTCCAGCACTGACAAGATGTTCCCAGCCGGATCCTTGAACCAGGCGATCGTCGGCCCGTTCCCGCGAGAAATTCCGCGCGCGTCTGTCTTCAAATTTGGTTCGTTATACACTTCAAACCGCACACCGCGCCGGCTCAGGTCCTCAACAGCTTTATCTACGCTTTCCACGGGAAAATTTAGAACGGTAAAGCTCGCCGCCTGGTGATTGGGTTTAGGGTACATCAGAGCTTTGGTGCCGCCGGAGAGGGGCACGACCAAAGTCCCTTCCGGCCCTGAGGAAACTTGCAGTCCTAACGTTTCGCCATAGAATTCCTTGGCTTTCTCAATATCGTTTACAGAAAAACTGCTGAATGCCTTGCTTGTGTCGAGCATAGAAACGTCTCCTAACTTTAGTAATGTCAGAATGCGCAACGGCGAAGGGCGTTGCCTTTGAGATGAGATTGCTATCACTTAGGGACCAACAACTTGCGCGTCACGCGAATACGTCAGGGAAACTTGGTTTCGAGAGCTTGCAAACGTTCACAGAAGCGCTTGAAAGTAACGGTGGACACTAGGCTGATTCGCATGCCGCTGCGATCGATGTGGCGCTGCGCACGCGGCCAGTTTACAGTTGATGCGCTTCACATGTGAATCCTAAGGGCAGGGTAAGCAGCGACAAACTTTGTTGACGGGCATCCAGAAGGGCGAGAACCGACGTGTGGACACTCATCAGAAGGTCGCGATCGCCATCTCGATGCGGTCACATCCGCGTTGTAGGCCTTTTCGCTATTGCTCTCCTCGCGACGGCGTGCTCGACTAAGCCGGCGCCTTCAACGCAGACCGCGTCGACTCCTGCACCGTTATCCGGAACCAATACGACTGCTGCGTCTGACTCTACCGGCAGTACGTCGGGGCTCAAGCAAATCGACCGGGCTGCGCTGCAGACAATGCTGGATACGACGACCAAGGAACTCCTAATCCCTGGCGCCGTGGTCCTGTTGCGCTCACCCCAAGGAGAGCTCGCCATCACCTCGGGCACGACCTTGCTGGGCGCAAAAATTCCTCCCCGCGCCGACACCCACTTCAGGGCCGCCTCGAATACCAAGACAATGACGGCTGCGGTGATCCTGCAGCTCGCCCAGGAGAACAAGCTCAGTCTCGACGATCCGGTGTCGAAGTATGTCACGCACGTCCCCAACGGTAACAACATAACAATTGCCGAACTGCTCGAGATGCGTAGCGGCCTCTACAACTACACCGATGGCCCAGAAATTTGGACGAGCATGGACCATGACCCGACCAAGGTTTGGTCCTCCGCCGAATTGCTGGCTATTGCTTTCGCGCATCCACCCAACGCGCCGCCCAATACCGCCTATGAGTACAACAACACCAACTACGTGCTGCTCACCGTCATTGCCGAAAAGGTCGATGGCAAGCCGCTGGGCAGGTCGATGCAGGATCGGTTGTTCGGGCCTTTGCATTTGCAGCAAACCGAATTTCCCTTCCCTGCTGTAAACGCCATGCCTAATCCTTATTCGCACGGCTACCTGTACGGAAGTGCCTCGGTAGCTATGGTGGGAGAACCGCCTTATTCGCCCGAAATCAAAGCCGCTGCCCGGGCTGGCACCCTCCTGCCCAAGGACTTCACGGACATAAACCATTCGTTTGCTATGGGGGCTGGGGCTGTCATCTCCACCGCCGACGATCTCGCTACCTGGATTCAGGCACTGGTTGCCGGCCGCGTACTCAACGCCGCATATCAGCGCCGCTGGCTCGACAGCTTGCAGCCCGAGGACCCAAGCAAACCTGAAGGCCAACAATACGGGTATGGCATCACCGAACTAATCTGGGGACCGAACACCATTTATTTTCACGGTGGCGAGACCCCTGGCTTCAACTCCTTCATAGGCTACGATCCAAAGAACCAGGTGACGCTCGTGGTCTGGACTAACCTCACCGTATCGCTCGACGAAAAGCCCACAGCCAATGCCATTATGTTGAAGGTGCTCGATCAGATCTACGCGCTCTCACCCCTGGCGCCTGCCTCATCATCTACTGCCAGTCATTAGTGCCGCCCGCCGGCGGGGAAATAATAGGCACGAGGAGACTCGAACTACTGATCTCTACCGTGTCATGGGGGACCTTACAAGTGCCGAGGATCGCCTCAGGTAGAAGGAACGGCGAATAAGACGAGCGTTGGCCACGCATTGCATTCATGGAGCCTAAACGCTGCTGAGCGCTGAGGGCTGTGTGCAGACCCGGCTCAAGCGTCCGAGGGTGGACGCGTTCTGTGGAGAATTTTGTGGATAAGATTAGTGGAAAATCGGGAGCAACCTTGTGTGGTTGCGCATGAGTTGAGTCGATTACCCTCGTAACTTGCGACGACGGGTCTTAACTGCCACGATAAGCAGCAACATGGCTACTCTCTATTGTATTACCGACAAACCACACCACCGGATTTCACTGCGGCCCCGACTGCGGGTTAAAAGCAGCGCGATGAATTGTGACGCTTGTGGCGATGCCCTCGCGGTGCACGACGGCGGAATCGCCGTCGATTTGGGGGATGGCCCTAGGGGCTATTGCAACCTCTACTGCGTAGCCCAACTGATCTTTTTCGCGATGTTCGGGACCACCAAGAGCGAATTCGAGGCCATTACCAAGGCGGCCGACGCGTGTCAGCCTTAGCAGTTCCGTTCTGCTGGCAGCAGCGCTCGCGGGACAAAAGGGCCCCTAACAGATACAACGATGGTATTGACATTCACATTCCACGCCGTTAGGCACACATTTATCACCCAGATGGTGGAAATAAGCGTACTGCTCGGAGTGATACAGATTCGTCGGCCCACGATGTTAGCAGCCGCGCTCACTTCATAAGGCGAGCAGCAGAAACAAGGAATGGTAGGCACGAGGAGACTCGAACTCCTGACCTCTACCGTGTCAAGGTAGCGCTCTAACCAACTGAGCTACGCGCCTGTATCGCGGACGTTCTACGGAAGCATCCTTATTCTAGCCATCACACTCCCCGCAGGCAAGTTCACCTGCTCCGTTATGTGCGCGGGCTCCACGGTTCGCGCTTCGATGGAGCAGCATACTCCCATTCTCGCGCTCTGCGATGACTCCACTGGAACGCACCCTTGATGAGCCTGACCGTCGGCTTCCCTCCATGGTCGGGGTACGTCACGCTCACCACGTCGAAGCGACAGGGAGGTTGCTGCTCTCCCGCGAGGCGTCGAAGGTATCCACGCGCAACGGAACGGATGTGGCTTTTCTTGGCGGCGTCAACCGCAGCTTCCGGTGGAGCGAGGCCCTCACCTGTGCGCGTCTTCACCTCGACGAAGCAGAGGACTTCCCCGTCCCAGCCGATGAGATCGATTTCGCCACGACTCTGCGGAACCCGAAAATTGGTAGCAACGATGCGGTATCCATTGCCGCGAAGAAAAAGATAGGCTGCAGTTTCTCCTTCTCTTGCTGTTGCTAGATGCGCCGTTCGCCGAACCGGCAGAGCGCGCTGCACGCCCTGAAGAGCCCTCGTGATCAGGGTAAGGACCCACGTCATAGACTTGTTCCGTCTAGCCCACTCTAGCGTTAGGCATGACGCTCTCCCGTGATAGCGGTCACAGGTTGCCGTGCTGTGAACTCAACGGTTTGCGAATCCTGCAAGCAAGCCTCACAATCGAAATACGACAAGCGGTGCTCCCATTGAACAAGCCTCACTCACGCTCGGTTTCGACACGCATTCAGGAGAGCCGCCTGAGGAACCAGTTCTGGACCGCCCCAAACCAGCTCACCCTCCTGCGGCTGGTCTTCATACCTTTCGTCATCATCAATGTGTTTGACGGCAATTGGGGCTGGGCGTTGGGCCTGCTGATCGTAGCCGGGCTCAGTGACGGCCTCGATGGACTGCTGGCACGGGTGCTGAATCAACAAACGATGCTTGGCGAATATCTCGATCCCATCGCCGATAAGCTGCTGCTCAGCTCGTTGTTTCTTGTGCTGTCTTTCGTAAGAAAGATTCCCTGGAAGTACACGATCATCGTCTTCAGCCGCGATCTCATCATCGTGTCAACCTGCGTTGTGCTCTACGCAACCGTCGGCATGCGGGACTTTCGGCCCAGCATCTTCGGCAAGGCGAGCACGTTCTGCCAGATTGCAACCGTGTTTTTCGTCGTCCTCGCGCAGGTCGCAACCCAGCCCTGGGTAGCGATGGTGGAGCGCATGTTCCTTTACGCTACCTTCGTCTTCACCACAATTTCCGGCGTGCACTATGTCTTGCGAACCGGGTACCGTCTGCGGCATGCTGAACCGCGCACGCCGGCTGTTCGCAACCCAAGCTGACGTATCGCTCATGGCAACCGACTCCAATCACAGGCTGAAGGTAGTTCTCGCATTCGCCCTGGTGTATGTCTTCTGGGGATCGACTTACCTGGCCATCGGCATTGCTGACGACGAACACCTGCCACCGTTTGTCATGTGTGCCATCCGCTTCCTGATTGCGGGGCCCATCCTGATGGCGGTGTGCGCCCTTATAGGCCGCAACATTCGCGTGACGCGTGAGCAGTTAGGCAAGCTGGCGGTCATCGGCTGCCTGCTGCTGGTGGGCGGCAACGGCGGGCTCGCCTGGGCAGAGCAATACGTGCCAACCGGATTCGCCGCACTTATCGTCGCCATCACTCCCATCTGGTTCGTGCTGCTCGAAGCATTTGTCTTCCGCGGCGATCGCCTGTCATCGCGCGGAGTCGCCGGCGTAATGCTGGGCATTTGCGGGATTGCCGTATTGTTCTGGCCGAAGTTCGAGTACCGCGAGACGCTCGGCATCATGCAGTTGGTCTGTTCCATTACTCTGCTGTTCTCGTCGTTTAGTTGGGCGTTTGGATCGGTGCTGTCGCGCAAGTGGCAAATGGCGGTCGATCCTTTTGTCGCTACCGCGTGGGAGATGATCTTTGCCGGGCTCGGCCACGTTGTGCTCTCGCTGGTGAGCGGCCAGTACAAGCACGCCGTGTTCACGCATCGGGGAATGATGGCAGTGTTGTACCTCGTCGTCTTCGGTTCCTGGGTGGGATATAGCGCTTATGTTTGGCTGCTGAAACACGTACCGACGCCAAAGGTGGCAACTTATGCGTATGTGAATCCTATTGTCGCGGTGTTTCTCGGCTGGCTGATTTTGCACGAAAGGTTCGACAAGTTCATCGCGCTGGGGTCGGCGGTGATCGTAGTTGCGGTCGCGCTGGTCACGACGGCGCAGGTGCATTCGCAACCAGCGCCGGAAGACACTGCAACGTTCGCGCCCGAGGTGGAATCGGGCTAGACCTCACTTCCCTGCCGTGGCCGCCTGCGCCTCGGGCCTGAAGCCGGCCATTTCCATGGCGCGTTTGGCCTGCGGATTCTTCATGAAGTTGTTCCAGATGAAGTTGCTGCGCTGATTCTCGACCATCATCATGGTGATGCCCTGGTCGATGCCGATGACGTCAAGGTCGGTCCATCCCGTACGCGGATTAAATGCATCGACAAACCCGTACTGTTTCCAAGCCTGCGCCCCATGCCTGGTGTAAAGGTTTTTCAGGCAGGCGAGGGTTTCATCGGGAAGAAACGGCACCGAACCGCCCGCGGCGCACGGAACAATCGTCCCATCGATGAGCCCGATCTCCGGCGGCCCTCCCCACGCCTGGTAGCCGATACGCGAGTCTGACGCTGTGATACCCCAGGCGTTGTCGGTGTAATCGGGCCATCGCCATCGCAAACTCTGGCAGAACAGTTTATGGGTATAGGTCGCGATCGCAGAGTTGCGGAAGTAATCGGTGTACTGATCGCGCTGGTTGCGGAAGTCGAACCACGCGTGCGAGAACTGATGCACGAACAGCGGATCAGTGCTGCCGATCCAGCTGTAGCCGGCATATTGCATCGTTGGTCGCGAGAAGGCGTCCCATGAACTCGCGGGAATGTTCCACAGCGGAGCAGCCATGGCCAACAGATACATCATCATCAATTCGCAATAGGTATCCCAACGAGCGCCGATAAACTTATACTCCGGCGTCCATCCCGTGGCGAATGTTGTACCGCCGTTCATCATCCAGCGCCAGTTGACGCGGCGATAGATGGTCGCCGCCAACCTGGAGATCTCTGGACTAGTGAAGTAAGCGCTGGCCGTCAGCATCCCACAAAGTAGGATAGCCGTATCGATAGGAGAAACCTCGCACAGGCGCACGCGCTTGCCAGTATTGATATCGAGGAAGTGATAGTAAAAACCGTTCACCTGCTCGGCATGATTCACCAGAGAGTTCAGCGTGGTGACCACCCGCGCCCCGATCTGGTGCTTGGGCATATAGCCACGGGCGTGGCCGATGCTCAACGCTGCGAGACCAAATCCAGTGGCGGCGATGCTGCCCGTAACGCGCTGATCAGGCTCGCCGCTGGCCAGCGCTCGGTCGCGCACCAAACCCGTGCGTGGACTGGCTTCGTTCCAGAAGTAGAGAAACCCGCGATGCACGATCTCTTCCACGAATTCGTCATCGGTGAGTGGAGGATTTGGCGCTGCAACTGGAGGAGGAGGTGGCGGCCCATGCTGCGATTGCGCGAACAGGCCCGAGCGCATTAGCGGATAAGTCGCCGCACTCCGGGCGAGGAGAAGTAGCGCTTCGCGCCGCGTCATGCGAGGGAACCTGTTATCGAGGAAGTAACTGGAAGAGTCCTACTCGGGGCTAGGGGGCGAAGGTTTAAAATGGAGTTGCCCCCACCCCCCGGTACATCGCTAAAATCTTGATTCCATTGATGCGGCTGGGGGGAATCTCCGCAAAATCTTGAGCGCGTGCGACTTACAGGCAAAATCTTCCAAAGATGAGACTTAGCTGGATCTATTGCACCATACACGGTGCAGACTTGACTTTTTGAGCTGACGAACGGATAAACCTGGCAAGGGTCTTGCGCCATTACCTACTTACCAATGCCCCGCTTCCTAAGTGAGGAGCGCATGTAGGCACACAAATCCTCGACCCACGCTTGGAAGGTAACAAGATAATAGTGCAACTGCAAGTTACGAAGGTAATCAAGCCGATTTCTCTCAAACCGTGGCACCGCTCGGGGCGGCCATCCTTCACATTATTCCATAGCTTCGACGGTTGCCATGGTCTCGATACCGTTCCATAGATTCTGCAGACGTATGTTCTCGTTGCTTGAGTGCTGATTGTTGTCGTAGTTGGCGATAGGAACGGTGATGGTGTGAACGCCGAGTGTGTTCTCGATCATTTCCAGTGGAACGCTTCCGCCCATGGTAGGCAGCTTTACGACGGGACCGCGTGCACGCTCGACAGCAGCAATGACCTCCTGCGCGATGGGCAGGTCCATCGGCGTTCGAACCGCGTTGTAGCCGTCGTCGAGTTGCACGAAGGCGACATAAGGATGCGAGAGCAGCGTCTGCTTGTCGGGCGCTGTATTGGCGATGAAGTATCCCTGCGACGTGATGTAATCGACCACGCGCTGCTGCTGCGTCTTCCAGTCGAGCCCCTTCACCAGGCGCATGTCGATATCGACTGTCGCAGTTGAGGGAATCACGTTTGTATGCTGTACTCCCACGTGCGCTGCGGCAAAGCCGTCGATGTTGAGCGAGGGCTCGTTCAACAACTCAACCAACGTCTTGCCGTCGCCATCGGTGTGGCCGAGCGCGAATTCCTTCTCCAGCATCGGGCCATTATTCGGCGCTTCGGCGACAGCCTGCTTCTCCAGCGGAGTGAGCGGCGTGATGCCGTCATAGAAATGCGGGATGAGCACGTGACCGGTCTTGTCTTTCATTCCCGCCAGCAGTTGCGCCAGCATCATCGCCGGATTGGGGGCCCAGTTGCCGTAGTGGCCGCTGTGCAATCCGCGGTTCGGGCCGTACAGGGTGATGGCCAGATGCGTAACGCCGCGCGCTCCGAAGACCACCGTCTGGCGTCCGCTCTGATCGACTGGGCCATCGCAGATCAGCCAGATATCGCCGCCGAGCTCGTCTTTATATTTGGCGAGAACGGCGCCGAGATTGGTTGAGCCGGCTTCTTCTTCTCCTTCCCAGACGAAGCGCAAGTTTGCTTTGGGGTGGATATTCGCAGCTTGGAGCGCATCGAGCGCAGTGAGCTGCGCGATGATTGCAGCTTTGTCGTCCGACGCCGAGCGCGCGTAGATTCGCGGCTCGCCGTTGACCATCTTGGTTACAGGATTGAACGGAGCTTTCGTCTCCCAGTCCTCTGGCGTGACCGGCTGACCGTCGTAGTGGGCATAAAAAACGATGGTGTGCTTCGCCCCGGGCGTCTTGATTTCGCCATAAACCACCGGGTTTGCGCCGGGAGCTTCGAGTAATTTCGCAGCGACGTGCCGTTTCTCCAGCGCCTGAACTAATGTTTGAGCGTTGCGTTGAATGTTTGCTTTGTCGCTGGCGACATTGGGGATCGTCAGCAGAGAGGTGAACTCTTGGAGGATCTGCTGCTCGTGCGCGGCGCGGTATTGCTCGGCAGCGGCTTTGGGCGTGGTCTGGGCGGAAATCAGCGACGAACAGAAAAGAATGGAAGCAAGAGCAACAGCCAAGCGCTGTCGAATCATGCGAAGAATATACGCGAGGCCGCTTCTCGCCGGGCCGCCCCGTTCTCTTTAACTAGTCCATCCCCAGCACTTCAACGGCACCTAGGTCAACGGCAGCGCACGGGGGCGTGTCCGGGTCGCTTTCGCCGGAGTTCTGCAAATGTTTGCATCTAATGAGCCCAACTTTTTGAAGTCTGTTTTTGTTGCGAGATTGCCGAACCCGAGACCCATCTTTTTCGTTCTCAATCTACCTCGGGAAGATCCTCTAAATAGTTGATAACAAGTGTTCGATATACTCGTTCTCCTGATAGCCGACCTGCATGTTGTCTGGCACTCGGATTGCCCTTCCAAGTGTGTCGTCCGGCGTTGAGCTTCGTTCTACTTCCTACTCTTTGCCGGGCACCTTTGTAGTGCATTCATAACCGAGCTGCCGTCCAGTAAGAACTTTGTCCGAACATGCCAGGAGAATTATGGCTCAGATGCGCACTTATGCTTTCGCCCTACTGTTAGCGACAGGTCTATTGGGTTGTGGTGGGTCCGAGTACAGGTTTGGGAACACGCAGCGCAGTCTGACATCCATCTCCGTCACGCCCAGTTCTCAAAGTCTGACGGCAGCAGGACAGACGGCTCAATTTCTCGCGACCGGTACTTTCAGTTCGGATCCTGTATCGCAGGACCTGACCAACCAGGTGCAGTGGTCGTCAAGTACTCCTAGCGTGACGACCGTAAGCTCAAGTGGGCTGGCAACTGCCGTAGCCACAGGGGCGTCGACTATATCGGCCAGTTTGAACGGCGTAGTAGGCAGTGCAAGTGTCACGGTGGATTCGTCAGAATCCACCCGCTCGCTCACTTCGATAACTGTCATCCCGAACAACAAGTCCTCGGGGTCATTGGGGAAACTGCGCAATACATCGCGATCGGTAATTTCAGCAGTTCGCCAATGACCCAGGATATGACCAATCAGGTGACGTGGATGTCGAGCGATGTGCGCGTCGCAACCATCAACTCTGCTGGATTGGCAACGGCGATCGGCAGTGTCGACAACGGGTAAACCACAATCACTGCGATTTCGCCGCCCAGCAGCGGAGTAGCGGTAACAGGAACGGGTGCAGCTGACAGTTGGACGAATGGCACGAACCAGATACCTACTTTGACTGTGTACAAGGTTGGGCAAGGTTCAGGGACGGTTCAGGCTTTCAACGCCAATTGGGGTCGTCGGATATCATCAACTGCGGCTCGGGAGCCGACTGCACAGGACACTATGCGCTTAATACCCCGGTTGTTCTAACCGCGAGCACGCCGTCAGGAATGAAGTTTAGCGGATTTTCAGCCAATTGTTCGCCTCTCATTCCCGACCCGAATCCTGCGACCAAGAACCCTAATTTCTGCGTGAAACAGCAGGGTATCACGAGCTGTACCTGCCAGGTGAGTATGAGCGACAACGTCACGGTAGGCGCAATCTTTGACCTCGCTCCCTAGTCGGCCGCCGACGTAGGGAAGCCGGCAACTCGGCGGGTGCCTATAGAACCCGCCGGCTCAGGGCTTCGTCCAATCCTCAATTTTCAACCTCTTAATGCGGTGAAAGCTGCGGTCGCTAGTAACCAGCGTAGCTCGGGCAGAGAGCGCCTGAGCTGCAATCATCAAGTCCATATTGCCCATCGGAGTACCGGCACCTTCAATCTCGGCGCGGATGTCTGCATAGTGCGTGGCCGCAAGTGAATCCCAGGGTAGGATGTCAACTCGGAGCAGGAATTCTTCGACCGCGATTCTCAGATTCTTTGCATCCGGTCGTCGCGCCAATACGAAACGTAATTCGGCTTCTGTAATCACCGAAACGGAGACGGCTTCCATCGGTATTCTGGCGAGGTGTTGCCGGACGCGAGGCGGGATCCCTTTCAGGATGTAACTTACGGTGTTCGTATCCAGCAGGTAACGTGCCGGCATTAGAAGAGGTCACGCTTCTGCGGTGGCGTCTGATGGCGGTCGCTGAGGAAATCACTGGGTATGTCGATGGTCTTGAGCAGCTCAAAGAAATCCTGCCACGACTCTGGACGCCGTGACAGAATGACATCGCCGGTGCGAGGATCACGCCGGACGTAGACTTGGGAACCTTCGAAGCGATACTCGGCGGGCAAGCGTACCGCTTGACTGCGCCCATTGCGAAAGAGCTTTGCCGTTTGCGCCATCGTTTTTCTCCTCTACGTGGTATATATCGATGGTATATGACAAAGCATGCACCGGCAAGCCGGTTTTCACGGCGGTTTTAGGGCGTTGACGACTGGCGCATGCGTTGCTACACTAAAAAGGTTCCGCGAGTTCTGCTGGGCCACGCTATACGTGTGGCGTGTTGTACTGTAACGATCCTGTATAATCATTCAGGATTTCCTCGCTGAAACGAGCCTGCGCTACCGTTGGACTTTCCACGGGTATGCAGGCCGAGGCAACGAAACGGAGTGCCTTCGTGAGCTTCAATCCGCCCGGCCGTCAAGGCTGCGGCGGAACGACCTCGGCGCCACCGTCGTTCGCTTGACCAGATCGGAACCAAGTCCCCGCTGAACGTGAGCGGGGAGTATGGGCAGACTAAGTTCTGTCCAGTCCCAATGCGGGATTGCTTGCGTGTGAGCGCCTGTGTGCGCTCGCGAACTAAAGTCCGCTCGCGATTTTGTAATTAAAGGCTTTTCGGCACGACTGAAGTCGTGCCCTGACGCGGACCGTCGCAGAGCAAAGTTGTTCAGGCTTGTGCAGCCGCTAGTAATAAGGAGCTGCAAAGAGTGCCTACATTTAATCAACTGGTGCGCAAGGGCCGGAAGGCGCCGAATTACAAGACGGCGAGTCCGGCGCTGCAGTCCTGCCCGCAACAGCGCGGCGTCTGCACCCGCGTCTACACCCAGACGCCCAAGAAGCCGAACTCAGCGCTGCGCAAAGTCGCGCGCGTGCGGCTTACCAACGGCATTGAGGTGACGACCTACATTCCCGGCGTCGGCCACAACCTGCAGGAGCACTCGATTGTGCTGATCCGCGGCGGCCGTGTGAAGGACCTGCCGGGCGTTCGTTATCACGTGGTGCGCGGCACGCTGGATTCCGTTGGCGTGGCCAACCGCAAGCAGAGCCGCTTCAAAGTACGGAGCCAAGCGGCCGAAGGCGTAAGAGGCTTAACGAGGATTTATGCCGAGAAAAGGACATATCGCCAAGCGTGAGCCGCTGGCGGATCCGGTCTACAGTCCACGCTGGTCAACAAGTTCGTGAACTCCATGATGTGGGACGGCAAGAAGTCCACCGCCCAGGGCATCTTCTACAGCGCCATGAAGAAGCTGGAAGACAAAGGGCGGCGACGAGGCCATCAAGCTGTTCAAGAAGGCCGTGGAGAATGCCAAGCCGGTGCTGGAAGTGAAGACCCGCCGCGTGGGCGGCGCCAACTACCAGGTTCCGGTCGAGGTCAATGCCGACCGTCGCACCTCGCTGGCGATCCGCTGGATTCTGACCTACAGCCGCGGCCGTGGCGAAAAGGGCATGATCGACAAGCTGGCCAACGAGTTGCTCGACGCGGCCAATGGCCGCGGCGCGGCGATCAAGAAGAAGGAAGACGTACACCGCATGGCCGAGGCCAACAAGGCCTTCGCGCACTATCGCTGGTAGTGCAGGTAGTGCAGCGCTTTAGCGCCGCGTAGCAGGCAGGTCCTCACTCGAACAAGGCGCTTCGGGATGACAAAGAAATAACGGCGCACCGAACAGGTGCGCCCTTAGCAGGAAACGGAAAAGATTGTGCCCAGACAAGTTCCATTAGATCGTTGCAGGAATATCGGCATCATGGCCCACATCGATGCCGGTAAGACCACCACGACGGAGCGCATCCTGTTCTATACAGGACGCACGCACCGCATTGGTGAGGTCCATGAAGGCACCGCGACGATGGATTGGATGGCGCAGGAGCAGGAGCGCGGCATCACCATCACGTCGGCGGCGACGACCTGCTTTTGGAAAGACATTCGCATCAACATCATCGACACCCCCGGCCACGTGGACTTCACCGCCGAGGTGGAGCGTTCGCTGCGCGTGCTCGACGGCGCCTGCGCCGTGTTCGATGCCGTGCATGGCGTCGAGCCGCAGTCGGAGACCGTTTGGCGCCAGGCCGATAAATACGGCGTTCCGCGCATTTGCTTCATCAACAAGATCGACAAGATGGGTGCCGACTTCGAGCACGCCATCGATACCATCCGCAAGCGCCTGAACGCCAAGCCGGTCGCGATTCAGCTGCCCATCGGGCAGGAAGACAAGTTCAAGGGCGTCATCGATCTGATGACGATGAAGGCGATCATCTGGAAGGACGAGACGATGGGCGCCGAGTACGTGGTCGAAGAGATTCCCGAAGAGCTGAAGAAGAAGGCCGCAGGCCTATCACCAGATCCTGGTCGAGACCGTCGTCGAAAACGACGATCAGGACGAGCTGATGCACAAGTACATCGAAGGCGAAACCATCGGCGAGGCCGAACTGAAAGCCGCCCTGCGCCGCGCCACCCTGAAGATGAAGGTGTTCCCGGTGATCTGCGGAACCGCCTTCAAGAACAAGGGTGTGCAGCCGCTGCTCGATGCGGTCATCGATTACCTGCCTTCGCCGCTCGACGTTCCTCCGGTGAAGGGAATCAATCCCGATACCGGCGCTGGAAGAAGAGCGTCCGGCCGATGACAAGGCGCCGTTCTCGGCCCTGGCATTCAAGATCATGACCGACCCGTTCGTCGGTCAGCTGACCTTTATCCGCGTGTACTCGGGCCAGCTGAAGCAGGGCGACAGCGTCTACATCAGCGGACGCTCGCGCACGAGCGCATTGGCCGCCTGCTGAAGATGCACGCCAACAAGCGCGAAGACATCACCGAGATCTATGCCGGCGACATCTGCGCTTGCGTCGGACTGAAGAACATCACCACCGGCGACACCATCTGCGACGAAGATCACCCGATCATGCTCGAGTCGATCGAGTTCCCGGCGCCGGTAATCTGCGGTTGCCGTCGAGCCGAAGACCAAGAGCGATCAGGAAAAGATGGGCATCGCGCTGGGCAAGCTGGCGCAGGAAGATCCCACCTTCAAGGTCAGCACCGATCCCGACAGCGGCCAGACCATCATCGAGGGCATGGGCGAGCTCCACCTGGAGATCATCGTCGACCGCATGATGCGCGAGTTCAACGTGCAGGCCAACGTCGGCAAGCCGCAGGTGGCGTATCGCGAGACCATCCGCAAGGAGTCGCAGGCGGAAGGCAAGTACATTCGCCAGACCGGCGGCAGCGGCCAGTACGGTCACGTGCGCATCCGGCTGGAGCCGAACGAGCCGGGCAAGGGCTACGAGTTCGTCAACGAAGTCGTCGGCGGCGTGATTCCCAAGGAATTCATCAAGCCGGTGGATCAGGGCATCAAGGAAGCCATGGAAGGCGGCGTTCTCGCCGGCTACGAAATGGTGGACGTGAAGGCCACGCTCTACGACGGCAGCTATCACGATGTCGATTCCAACGAAATGGCCTTCAAGATCGCCGGTTCGATGGCGTTCAAGGAAGCCGCCCGCAAGGCCAGCCCGGTTCTGCTGGAGCCGGTGATGTCGGTGGAAGTGGTTGTGCCCGAGGAGTACATGGGCACCATCATCGGCGACCTGAGCAGCCGTCGCGGCCGCATCGAGGGCTCGAGCATCGCGCCGGATCGCAGGTGATCAAGGCGATGGTTCCGCTGGCCGAGATGTTTGGATACGCGACGAATATGCGTTCCAACACCCAGGGCCGCGCGACCTTCAGCATGCACTTCTCGCGCTACGAAGAGGCGCCGCGCGCGGTGGCCGAAGAGATCGTGGCCAAGGTGCAGGGCAAGAGCCCGGCAGGAACGAAGTAGAGTTTGTGTCAGGCGCACGACTTCAGTCGTGCCGGTTATCGGTCAATCAACGCATGAGCGGCTTTAGCCCCGGCACGAGTATACGGAGCTCTCAATGGCGAAAGAGAAATTTGACCGCAGCAAGCCGCACGTAAACGTAGGCACGATCGGGCACATCGATCATGGCAAGACGACGTTGACGGCGGCCATCACCAAGGTATTGTCGAAGCACAATCCGAACATCAAGTTCCGCAGCTTCGACTCGATTGACAACGCGCCGGAAGAGCGCGAGCGCGGTATCACCATTGCCACGGCGCACGTGGAGTACGAGACGGCCGAACCGGCACTACGCGCACGTCGATTGCCCGGGCCACGCCGACTACATCAAGAACATGATTACCGGCGCGGCGCAGATGGACGGCGCGATTCTGGTGGTCGCCGCCACCGACGGTCCGATGCCGCAGACCAAAGAGCACGTGCTGCTGGCCCGCCAGGTAGGCGTGCCTTACATCGTGGTGTTCCTGAACAAGTGCGATGCGGTGGAAGATCCTGAGCTGATCGACCTGGTGGAGATGGAAGTGCGCGAGCTGCTGACCAAGTACAACTTCCCGGGCGACGATCTGCCGGTGATTCGCGGCTCGGCGCTGGGCGCGTTGAACGGCGAAGCGCAGTGGGAAGCCAAGATCGACGAGCTGATGGAAGCGGTCGACAAGAGCGTGCCGCTGCCGGCGCGCGATATCGACAAGCCGTTCCTGATGCCGATCGAAGACATCTTCTCGATTCAGGGACGCGGCACGGTGGTTACGGGCCGTATCGAGCGTGGCAAGGTGAAGGTGGGCGAGGAAGTGGAGATCGTCGGCTTCCGCGAGACCCGCAAGACGGTGGTGACCGGCGTGGAAATGTTCAAGAAGCAGCTGGACGAAGGTATGGCGGGCGACAATGCCGGCCTGCTGCTGCGCGGCATTGCGAAGGAAGACGTGGAGCGCGGCATGGTGCTGGCCAAGCGGGCTCGATTACGCCGCACACCAAGTTCAAGGGCGAAGTGTACGTGCTGTCGAAAGATGAAGGTGGACGTCACACGCCGTTCTTCAAGGGCTATCGGCCGCAGTTCTACTTCCGCACGACGGACGTGACGGGAGTGGCGACGTTGCCGGCGGGCACGGAGATGGTGATGCCGGGCGACAACGTGGCGCTGGAGATCGAGCTGATTACGCCGGTGGCGATGGAGAAGGGCTTGCGCTTCGCTATCCGCGAAGGCGGACGCACCGTAGGCGCCGGCACGATCAGCGAGATCATCGCGTAGAGTTTCGGTCCCACTCATTCCAAGAACGCTGGAATGAGTGGGGCACCCGAATAACCGCGGCAAAAGCCGCAGGGCGCGATGCGGAGACGCAGACGAGCCCCAACAAAAGATCTTTGAGAGATAACTAACGTGATTGGCAAAGAACGAATCCGGATCCGGCTGAAAGCTTACGACTATCGCGTTCTCGACCAGTCCACTGGCGAGATCGTGGACACGGCGCGGCGCACCGGGCGCGCAGATTGCGGGACCGATTCCGCTACCCACGGTGAAGAACAAGTACTGCGTGCTGCGCTCCCCCCACGTGGACAAGAAGTCGCGCGAGCAGTTTGAGATCCGCACGCATAAGCGCCTGCTCGACATTCTCGAGCCCACGCAGCAGACGGTGGACGCGCTGATGAAGCTGGAGCTTCCCGCGGGCGTGGACGTGGAGATCAAGGCGTTCGGCAAAGAACATAAGTAGAGCTGTCAGCCGTTAGCTCTTAGCTGTTAGCTAGAAGCAGGCAACGACCGCTAGCTAAAAGCTAATGGCTGAATAGCTAAGAGCCAGATAAAACAAAGCTTCCGCGGCGCAAGCCCCCGGTCGCAATCGAACCGGAACAGGAAGCAGAGTTGAGGACAAGAACATGGCAGTCAGCGGAATTTTAGGTAAGAAAGTCGGCATGACGCAGCTGTTCGATGACAAGGGTGATGTTCACCCGGTCACGGTGCTGCAGGCCGGCCCCTGCGTTGTGACCCAGCGCAAGACGGTTACGAAGGACGGCTACGATGCCGCCCAGATCGGCCTGGTGGAGTTCGTGAAGGAGTCGCGCCTGACCAAGGCGATGAAGGGCCACTTCGCGAAGAACAATCTGCCGCCGCTGCGCTTCCTGCGCGAAGTGCCGATCGTGGTCGATCCCGAAGTCGCAGGATGGCGTCAAGGTCGGCGACAAAGTCCTGGTCGACATGTTCGACGGCGAGAAGTTTGTCGACGTCGTCGGCAACCAGCAAGGGTCGCGGTTTTGCGGGCGTGGTGAAGCGTCACAAGTTTGCCGGCGGCGCGGCCTCGCACGGATCGATGTTCCAGATCACCGGTTCGATCGGCTCCTCGGCGTTTCCCGTCGCGCGTGTTCAAAGGCATGCGCATGTCGGGACACATGGGCGTGGACCAGGTGACGATCCGCAACCTGCGGGTGCTGGGCGTCGACAAGGACGAGAACCTGCTGGTGGTGGAAGGCGCGGTGCCGGGACACGAAAGACGGTTACGTGATGATCACCAAGGCGAAGAAGCCACCGAGAGAGCGTCGTGGATTCAGCGGCTGCGGCACGGTCGATCCGTTGAAGGCTTCGAAGCGCGCAGGTGGCGAAGAAGAAATAAGTGTCAGTTGCAGTTGTCAGCAGTGAGCTGATGGGCACGAGCTAGACGGCTGACAGCTGACAGCAACTGGAAGAGATTATGGCGACGATTGATGTAGTGAATCTGGGCGGCGAGAAGGTAGGCTCCCTCGAGCTGGCCGATGAAGTATTCGGCGCGGTCAACGAGGACCTGCTCTGGGAAGCGGTGAAGCACTACCGCGCCGGGCAGCGTGCCGGTACGCACGCCACCAAGAACAAGAAGCTGGTCAGCGGCGCGGGCAAGAAGCTGTGGAAGCAGAAGGGTACCGGACGCGCGCGCGTGGGTTCGATCCGCTCTCCTCTGTGGCGGCATGGCGGCACGGTCCACGGACCGCAGCCCCGCTCCTACGACTACGCTTTCCCGCGCAAGAAGCTGCTGGGCGCGCTGCGCTCGGCGCTGGCGGCCAAGCTGGCGGACGGCAAGCTGGTGGTGGTCGAGAGCTTCGAGCTCGAAGGAACCCAAGACCAAGGCGTTCCGCAAGACGCTGGACAAGCTGAATGCCAAGGGCACGACGCTGCTGGTGGAGAGCTCGGCGAGCGAGAACCAGAACCTGCACCTGAGCTCGCGCAACCTGGAAGGCGTGGAGCTGGTGGCGGGCAACCAGGTTCATCCTTATCACCTGCTGCGGTATGAGAGCGCGATCTTCGCGCGTCCGGCGCTGGAGAAGTTGCAGGACTCGCTGAAGGCGACGGCGCCCAAGCGCAAAGCGGAGGTGGCGTAATGAAGTCGGCATATCAGATCATTCGCCGCCCGGTGATCACGGAAAAGGGTCTCGGGCGTAAAGGAAACGGAAGCGACGCTGGTCTTCGAAGTTGCGGTCAAGGCGACCAAGACGGAGATCAAGCAGGCGGTGCAGAGCATTTTCAAGGTGAAGGTGGACTCGGTGCGCACCGCGAACTTTGAAGGCAAAGAGCGCCGCCGCGGCAAGTTCACCGGCTATCGTCCCGACTGGAAGAAGGCGTACGTGCGGTTGAAGGCGGGCGAGAAGATGCCCGAGTACGCAGAGAACCTGTAGCGCAGTAGATCAGTGGCTAGTAGTTAGTGGCTAGAAGCTGCCAGCTAAGAGCGAGCAGCGAGAAGCGAGTAGGAACATGGCAATCAAGACTTACAGACCGGTAACTCCGACGCGGCGGTTCACGACCATCGACGGTCAACGATGACCTGACGACCAACCGGCCGTACAAGCCGCTGACCGAACCGAAGCAGCGCACCAGCGGACGCCGCAATGCCGGCGACCTGACCATCTGGCATCGCGGCGGCGGACACAAGCGCAAGCTGCGCATCATCGACTTCAAGCGCGACAAGTCCGGCATTCCGGCGACCGTCGCCTCCATCGAATACGATCCCAACCGCTCGGCGCGCATCGCGCTGCTGAACTACGCCGATGGCGAGAAGCGCTACATCGTGTGTCCGGTCGGCCTGAAGGTGGGCGCCAAGATCGTCAGCGGTCCCGAAGCCGACATCCTGGTAGGCAATGCTCTGCCGCTGCGCAACATTCCTCCCGGCACCACGGTGCACAACATCGAGCTGAAGCCGGGCAAGGGCGCGCAGATGGCGCGCTCGGCAGGAGCCCAGGCGCAGCTGGTGGCGAAAGAAGGCGACTACGCGCTGCTGAAGCTGCCTTCCGGCGAAACCCGCAAGGTGCTGGTGGATTGCATGGCGACCGTGGGCCAGGTGGGCAACACCGATCACGAAAACGTTTCCATCGGCAAGGCCGGCCGCACGCGCTGGCTGGGACATTCGCCCGACCAACCGCGGCGTGGTCATGAACCCGGTCGACCATCCGCACGGCGGTGGTGAAGGCAAGACCAGCGGCGGACGTCATCCGGTGACTCCGTGGGGCCAGCCGACGCGCGGCTACAAGACTCGCAACAACAAGCGGACCGATAAGTTCATCGTGAACCGCAGACAGAAGTAGGACTGAGACGATATGGCACGTTCAACCAAAAAAGGTCCGTTCATCGATTCGCACCTGCAGGCCAAGATCGACGGCATGAACGCGCGCAACGAGAAGAAGGTCGTGCGCACCTGGTCGCGCCGCTCGACGGTGATTCCCGGAGATGGTGGGACACACGCTGGCGGTGCATAACGGCAAGAAGTTCATTCCGGTGTACGTCACCGAAAACATGGTGGGCCACAAGCTGGGCGAGTTCAGCATGACCCGCACCTTCAAGGGCCACTCGGTAAAGGCGGCGACGGAAACGTCGGCCAAGCCGGCGCCGGCGAGATAAGGAAACGACATGGAATTCACAGCCAAACTGAATTACGTGCGCGTCTCGCCGCAGAAGGCGCGCCTGGTGCTGGACCTGATCAAGGGCCGCCGGGTGGAAGAGGCGCTGGACACGCTGCTGTTCACCAAGAAGGGCATTGCGCCGCAAGCTGTACAAGCTGCTGCGCTCGGCGGTTGAGAACGCGAACTATGTCAGCGCGGAAAAGGGCCTGGATGTCGATGTCGACCGGCTGTATCGTGAAGCGCGCCATCGCCAACGAAGGTCCGCGCATGAAGCGCATCCGTCCGGCGCCGATGGGCCGCGCCTATCGCTATCAGCGCCGCATCTCGCACATGGAGATTGCGCTGGCGGAGAAGGCTTCGGGCAACGGCAAGCGGCTGGCACGACGTTGGTGCAGAACGGTGCAAGAAGGCGGCAGAAGGCTCCGGCCAAGAAGCGCGGCGAAGAAGAAGCGGCTGCAAAGAAGGCGCCGGCCAAGAAGTCGGCGGCAAGAAGAAAGACTGCCCGGCCAAAAAGTTGTGCAGCGGCGATGCCAGAGAGCGCCGCCGAGAAAAAGTAGCGAGACTATGGGACAGAAAGTCCATCCATACGGATTTCGCCTGGGCGTCACCAAGCCGTGGAGGTCGCGCTGGTTCGTGGTGCGCGACTACGACAAACTGCTGCTGGAAGACGTCAAGCTGAAGGCTGAGCTGAAGGACAAGCTCAAGTCGGCCGGCGTCAGCTCGATCGAGATCGAGCGTCCGGGCAACAAGCTGCGCATCATCATCCGCACCGCGCGTCCGGGCATCATCATCGGCCGCAAGGGCGCTGAGATCGACAAGCTGAAGCAGGAGATCCAGAAGCGCACCAACCGCGAGGTGTACGTCGATATCCAGGAAGTGCACAAGCCTGAGCTTGATGCGCAGCTGGTGTCGGAGAACATCGCGCTGCAGCTGGAAAAGCGTGTCGGCTTCCGCCGTGCCATGCGTAAGGCGGTGGATTCGGCGCTGCGCTTCGGCTGCAAGGGCATCAAGGTCCGCGTCAGCGGCCGCCTGAACGGCAACGAAATCGCGCGCTCCGAGTGGTATCTGCAGGGCCGTCTGCCGCTGCACACGCTGCGTGCCGACATCGACTACGGCTTCGCCGAAGCGCACACCACGTACGGCATCATCGGCGTGAAGTGCTGGGTGTACAAGGGCGAGATTTATCGCGAGAAGCGCCGCGAACCGCAGGCTGCACAGCGGAGCGTTTTAAAAGCAGTTGCCAGTGGTCGGTGGTCAGTTGTCAGTGATGAGCCGACGAGACTGCGAGTGGAACTGAGCGAAGAGCAGCTGGAGTTGGACAGCTGGAATTAACTGACAACCGACAACTGACAACTGAGAACTTCATTATGTTGATGCCAAAGAAAGTTAAGTACCGCAAGCAGCAGCGCGGTCGTATGTGCGGCAAGGCGTGGCGCGGCGGAGAGCTGTCCTTCGGCGATTTCGGCTTGAAGGTCATGGAGCCGGGCTGGATCACCGACCGGCAGATTGAAGCCAGCCGTGTGGCCATGACGCGTTTCGTCAAGCGCGGCGGCAAGATCTGGATCCGGCTGTTTCCGGACAAGCCGGTCACCAAGAAGCCGGCCGAAACCCGTATGGGCAAAGGCAAGGGCGCTCCGGATCATTGGGTAGCCGTGGTGCGCCCGGGCAAGATCCTGTTCGAGATGGAAGGGGTCTCGGTAGCCGATGCGGCCGAGGCAATGCGCCTGGCTTCGCACAAGCTGCCGCTGCGCACCAAGTTCGTGCAGCGCGAAGGCGTGCACTAAAAGCAGTTGTCAGTGGTCGGTTGTCAGTTGTCAGAGAATCAGCATGGCGATTGGCAGACTAGTCGGTTCAGTGGCAGCTGACAACTGACAACTGACAACTGACAACCGACAACTGGATTTCAAGATGAATGTAGACAAGATTCGAAACCTGACCGATGTCGAACTGACGCATCAGCAGCGCGAGCTGGCTGACCAGCTCTTCAAGATGAAGTTTCAGCTGAAGATGGGACAGACCGAGAGCCTGAAGAAGATTCGCGAGCTGAGGAAAGACATTGCGCGCGTCAACACCGTGATGCGCCAGAAGCAGCTTGCCGGCGGCAATGGCGCAGCAGCGGCCAGCAACCGGTCGGCAAGCCAAGCGCGCCAGCAGCCGGCGAAGAAGACAGCCGACGGCGAAGAAGGCGGCCAAGAAGAAGGCTGCGACGGAGAAAAAGTAAGCCATGGCCGAAACGACAACAACCAGTAACGACAAAGGCCGCGGGCCGGCGCAAGACCCTGATCGGCAAAGTGGTGTCGACCAAGATGGCCAAGACCATCGTGGTCGAAGTGCGGCGGCAGAAGGCGCACCCGTTCTACAAGCGCGTGGTGGCGCGCAGCAAGAAGTTCTACGCCCACGACGAGGAGGGCACGGCGCACGTCGGCGACTTCGTGAAGATCGAAGAGACCCGTCCGCTGTCCAAGCTGAAGCGGTGGCAGTTGAAGGAGATTGTGCAGCGCGCTGCGCTGGTGGCGCCGGTCGAAGAGCCGGCAGAGCTAAGGCTATCCTGCCCACGCCAAGGGCGTAGGATGGGGCACCCGGACGATGCGGGATGAGAAGGAGACAAGTTATGGCAGTGATGATGAGAACCATGCTCGATGTCGCCGACAACTCCGGCGCGCGCAAGCTGCAGATGATTCTGCCGCTGGGCGGCTCGACCGGACTGGTCGCCGGATTGGGCGACGTGATTACCGCCGCGGTGAAGGAAGCTTCGCCGGACGGCACCGCCAAGAAGGGCACCGTGGTGAAGGCGGTGATCGTGCGCACCCGCAAGGAGCATCGCCGGCGCGACGGTACCTACATCCGCTTCGACCAGAATGCGGCGGTGCTGATCAACGACAGCCATGAGCCGGTCGGCACGCGCGTCTTCGGTCCCGTGGCCCGCGAGCTGCGCGAGAAGAAGTTTTTGAAGATTGTTTCCCTGGCGCCGGAAGTACTGTAAGGGCCGTTGCCAGTTGTCAGTTGCCAGTCAGCTAAGAGCAAAGGCTAAAAGCCAAGAGCCAGGCTGACGAGGCGACAGTTAACGAAGGATTGAGAACAATGCAGAAGAGTGTAGATATTCGCCGCAACGATCAGGTGCGGGTGATTACCGGGCGCGACAAGGGTAAGCAAGGCCGCGTGCTGCGCGTGATGCCGCGACGAGGGCAAGGTGCTGGTCGAGCACGTGATGATGGTGAAGAAGAACGTGCGTCCCAATCCGCAGAAAAACATCAAGGGCGGCATTGCCGAGCAGGAGAGCGCGATCTCCATCAGCAACGTGATGCTGATGCTGCAACTCGTGCAACCGGCCGGTGCGCGTGGGACACGAGAAGCGCGGCGACCGCAACGTGCGTGTGTGCAAGAGCTGCGGCAATCACGCTGGAGAAATAGCGGTTAGCTTGGCTTAGACTTGGCAGGCGTAGCAAAGACTAGCCATGCCAGCTGAATCGCCACTAAATTGAATCCCTCACGAACCGGTACGAACGCCGAAACCGTGAGAAAGGTAGAAGCAGAGAAATGGCAGACGAGAAGAAACAGAAGGCGCAGCAGGGCGGACAGGCGAAGCCGCAGGCGACAAGAAGCCCAAGGCGGCAAGAAGGCTGAAGCCGGCAGGCGAAGCGCGGCGAGCAGCATGGAAAGCCGGCGCGGCCGAAGGCGACCAATCGCGAGACCGCGCGCATGCGCGACCGCTACTACAAAGAGGTTTTGCCGGCGCTGATGAAGGAGCTCGGCCTCGAGAATCCGATGGCCGCTCCCAAGCTGGAGAAGATCATCGTCAACATGGGTGTGGGCGAAGCGACGCAGAATGCCAAGCTGATCGATCCGGCGGCGACCGAAGTCGGCCAGATCACCGGCCAGAAGCCGGTCATCACCAAGGCGCGGAAGTCGATTGCGGCCTTCAAGGTTCGCGAAGGCATGCCCATCGGTGTGATGGTGACGCTGCGCGGCGACCGCATGTACGAGTTCTTCGATCGCCTGGTGAACGTGGCCCTGCCGCGCGTTCGTGACTTCCGCGGCGTGCCGACCAAGTCGTTCGACGGACGCGGCAATTACACCCTGGGTGTGCGCGATCAGCTGATCTTCCCGGAGATCGATTACTCGAAGGTCGAGAAGATGAAGGGCATGAACATCACGATCGTGACCTCGGCGGGCAGCGACGATCATGCGCGCGCGCTGCTGAAGCACATGGGAATGCCGTTCCGGCAGCCAGGACAGTAAGCAGTTGCCGGTAGTCAGTTGACAGTCGAAGCGGCGAGCGACATAAGTTAGCCCAGCGCTTCGAGCTGGTGGATAACAGGATCAAGTCCGAAGGGACGGCAGAAGCTAAGAGCTAAAGGCTAACAGCTAAGAGCGAAAAGGAAACATGGCAAGAACATCACATATCGCCAAGTCGAACAAGAAACCCAAGTTCTCGACCCGGCAGCACAATCGCTGCAAGATCTGCGGACGTTCGCGCGCGTATCTGCGCAAGTTCGGCCTTTGCCGTCTGCACTTCCGCGATCTGGCGCTTCGGGGCGAGATTCCCGGGGTTGCGAAGTCGAGTTGGTAGACAGCGGTTAGTGGCTAGTCAGTTAGCGACAAGTTGAGTAGTGAGTACGTCGCGGCTGGTTCTTACGATTCCGCTTCCGGCGGCACCGATACAGGTCGCAGTAAGCGAACGGGCGACGATATTAGGAGAACAGAGCATGAGTTTGACCGATCCGGTCTCAGATTTCCTGACCCGAGTTCGCAACGCCATCAAGGCGCGCCAGCAGAAGGTGGACGTTCCTCATTCCAAGCTGAAGGTGGAGATGGCCCGCATTCTGAAGGAAGAGGGCTACATCGCGAACTACAAGGCGACGGACGAAGAAGGCCGCAAGGTCCTGCGCGTGTACTTGAAGTACAGCCCGGACAACACTTCGCCGATCTCGCGACCTGAAGCGGGTGTCGCGTCCCGGTTGCCGCGTCTACGTGGGGCACAGCGAGATTCCGCGCATGCTGGGCGGGCTGGGAATCAACATCCTGACCACGCCCAAGGGCGTGATGACCGGCCGCCAGGCGCGCAAAGAAGGCGTGGGCGGCGAAGTCTGTGCGAGATTTACTAGCAGCTGTCAGCTGATCGGCTGTCAGCCGTCGAGTCACAGCGCGCTGAAGGACGAGCGCGACGCTCCGACTCAGGATGACAAGGCTGTATTAGAGCTGATAGCTGACAGCTAAGAGCTGACAGCTAAAGGCTGAATACTATGTCGAGAATTGGAAAGAAGCCGATCCCGTTGCCCAAGGGCGTGACCTACGCCGTCGAAGGCAACACGGTTCGCGTGAAGGGCCCCAAGGGCGAAGTCGTCACTCACATGCCGGGCGGCGTGAAGCTGGAACAGAACGATGGCGTTCTGACGTCGTGCGCGAAGACGATTCCAAGGCTGCGGTTCATGGCCTGGTGCGCGCGCTGGTCAACAACTCGGTGGAAGGCGTCACCAAGGGCTGGACCAAGGAACTGGACATCGTCGGCATCGGCTATCGCGCCGAGATGAAGGGCAAGAGCATGGTGGTGTTCACCCTGGGCTATTCGCACCCGATCGAGTATCCGCTGCCTGCCGGCATCGAGGTGACCATCGATCCCAAGCTGACGCACCTGACGGTCGGCGGCATCGACCGGCAGAAGGTTGGATTCGTTGCTGCGGAAATGCGCGGCCTGCGTCCGCCCGATCCGTACAAGAACAAGGGCGTGCGCTACACCGACGAGCGGCTGAAGAAGAAGGTCGGCAAGACCGGCGCGAAATAACGTTGTCGGTTGCCGGTTGTCAGTGACAGCTGAGCGGCGATCAGGACTCGAGGCTAAGAGCCAAGAGCTGTTACGACGGGATGGCGCGCGAGCGCACCGTTACCCGGTTCAGAAACCCGGGACAGAGGAAGAGAAGATGATTTCGAAGAACTTCGAAAGATAAGACGCGGCAGAAGGTTCACACCCGCATCCGCAAGAAGCTGGCCGGCACGACGGAGCGTCCGCGGCTGAACGTCTATCGCTCGGTGAACCACATCTATGCGCAGGTCATCGACGACGCCAAGGGCGCGACGCTGGTTGCGGCCACTTCGGTTGAGAAGGGCAAAGGCATCAAGGGCGACAAGCGTCCGACCGGCGGCAACGTGGCTTCGGCGAAAGAAGTGGGCAAGCTGATTGCCGAGCGCGCCAAGGAGAAGGGCATCAAGAAGGTGGTGTTCGATCGCGGCGGCTATCTGTATCACGGCCGCGTCAAGGCCCTGGCCGATGCCGCGCGCGAAGCCGGACTGGAGTTCTAAGAACAGTTGTTAGTTGCCGGTTGTCAGTTGTCGGCCGGTACGCTCAACAGACTAGAATTTGGCGACAGAAGCCGAATAGCGAGAAACGAGAGAAATGCCAACAGTAAAGAGAAAGCTTGACGCCGGTCAGTACCAGCTGAAAGACCAGGTGGTCTCGATCAACCGCGTCACCAAGGTCGTGAAGGGCGGCAAGAACCTGTCGTTCGCGGCGCTGGTGGTGGTGGGCGATCCGGGCTCGGCGGTCGTCGGTTACGGTTCCGGCAAGGCGAAGGAAGTTCCGCAGGCCATCCGCAAGGGCATCGAGTCGGCCAAGAAGAACCTGCTGCGCGTGAACCTGACGCAGACCACGATTCCCCACCAGGTGCTGGGCCGCTACGGCTCCGGCATGGTGCTGCTGAAGCCGGCTCCGGAAGGCACCGGCGTCATTGCCGGCGGCGCGGTGCGCGCGGTCATGACCTCGGCCGGAATCCAGAACGTGCTGACCAAATCCATTGGAACCACCAACCCGCATAACGTGATCAAGGCCACGTTCAACGCGCTGGGCAAGCTGCGCGATCGCAAGGACGTGGCGGCGACGCGCGGCAAGTCGGTCGAGGAGCTGTAAACATGGCGCGTATTCGCAAGAAAGAAGTAGTAAAGGCCGGCCGCGCCGGGAACCAAGATGCAGTTGAAGTGGGTCCGCTCGGCCATTGCGGCTCCGGTGAAGCAGAAGCTGGTGATCAAGGGACTGGGCTTCACCCGCTTGAACCAGGTCGTGGAGCGGGAAGACACGCCCTCGATCCGCGGCATGGTGGCCAAGGTGCCGCACCTGGTTGAGATCGTAAAATAGTTGTCAGTTGCCAGTTGTCAGTTGTCGGTCAGAGGCAATCGGCGAGCTCGAACTACGAGCGGTGGAAAGAGTCGCAAGCCGCGGTTATCGACTGACAACGGACAACTGGCGACCGACAACTGAAGGTTAGACAATGAATTTAAGCAATCTACGAGCACCCCGCAAAGCGTCGAGAACAAGCAAGCGCGTGGGCCGTGGTATGGGCTCGGGCATGGGCAAGACTTCGACCCGCGGCCACAAAGGCCAGCGGTCGCGCAGCGGTTCGCGCATCATGCGCGGATTTGAAGGCGGCCAGATGCCGTTGCATCGCCGTTTGCCGAAGCGCGGCTTCACCAACATCTTCCGGGTCGAGTACGAAGTGGTGAACCTGGAGCGGCTGGCGAGCTTGGGCGCAGGCGAGATCACTCCCGAAGTCGCTGCGCAAGGCCGGGATGGTGAGCTCGAAGAAGGCCCTGGTGAAGGTGCTGGGACAGGGCGAAGCTGTCGAAGCGCTTTCACCGTGCACGCGCACAAGTTCTCCAAGTCGGCCCAGGAAAAGATCGAAAAGGCCGGCGGCAAGATACAAGTCTGTAAGGCAGTTGTCGGTTGTCAGTTGCCAGTTGCCAGATCGGAACTGCAGCGAGCTGATTGCTGACGTGAGCTGAACTGCTAGTTGAGTAGTCAGTTGCGGATTGTCAGCTGACAACTGACAACTGGCAACTGACAACTGAGGTTTTGATGCTTGAGAAGTTGGCCAACGTATTCCGCGTTCCCGATCTGCGAAAGCGCATTCTGTTCACGCTTGGGCTGCTGGCGGTTTACCGCTTCGGCGGTCACATTCCGACGCCGGGTATCAACGCCGACAAGCTGGCGCAGTTCTTCGACCAGAACCGTGGCAGCTTCCTGGGCTTCGTCGACCTGTTCAGCGGCGGCCAGTTGCGCCGGCTGACCATCTTCGCCCTGGGCATCATGCCGTACATCACGGCATCGATCATTCTGCAGTTGATGACCGTGGTCTACGAGCCGCTGGCCAAGCTGCAGAAGGAAGGCGAGCTGGGCCGCAAGAAGATCACCCAGTGGACGCGCTACCTGACTCTGGTGTCTGAGCGCGGTGCAGTCGCTGGGTATCGCCTATCACGCTGCAGCGGCAGCCGGCGACTTCGTGGTCAATCCGGGCATCGGCTTCGTGCTGATGACCATGCTGACGCTCACCACGGGCAGCGTCTTCATCATGTGGCTGGGCGAGCAGATCACCGAGCGCGGCGTCGGCAACGGCATGTCGCTGCTGATCTTCGCCGGCATCGTGGTTGGCTTGCCGCGCGGCGTCGCCGACCTGTGTGAGAAGGTTCAGAATCGCAGGCATGGGGCGCGTTCACCGTTCCCGCCATGCTGATGCTGGTTGTGCTGATGGTCGCGGTAGTCGCGTTCATCGTCTTCGTGGAGCGCAGCGAACGCCGCATTCCGGTGCAGTACGCCAAGCGCGTGGTGGGACGCAAGGTCATGGGCGGGCAGTCGACGCACCTGCCGTTGCGGGTGAACTCCGGCGGCGTTATGCCGGTCATCTTCGCCTCGTCGGTGTTGACCTTGCCGCAGACGCGCGGGCGCGTTGCTTCAAGGACAACCGCTACTTCGGACCGCATGCTGCGATGCGCTGCGCTGGGGCGAGCCGCTGTACACGCTGCTGTACGCCGTCGGCATCATTTTCTTCGCGTACTTCTACGTGTCGATTGTCTTCAACCCGACCGAGGTTGCCGACAACATGCGGAAGTACGGCGGGTTCATTCCGGGCATTCGGCCGGGCGCGAGAACGGCGAACTACATCAACGACATTCTGACCCGCATCACCCTGGTCGGTGCGTTGTACCTGATCCTGATTTCGTTCATCCCTGAATGGATGATCGCCGGTATCCACCTCAACCACCTGTGCGGTCCGGTGGGCGCGTTCTTCGAGCAGCTGCCGACCTGGGTGACCAACGGTCTGGGCGTGAACTTCTACTTCGGCGGCACTTCGCTGCTGATCGTGGTCGGCGTGGCGATGGATACGGTCAACCAGGTCGAGTCGCAGCTGGTCATGCGGCATTACGAAGGATTTACCCCGCGCAGCGGACGTGTGCGCGGGCGCAGGGCGACGTGGTAAGAAGCAGTTGTCAGTTGTCAGCTGGCCAGTTGTCAGTTAAGGCAAGCCTGAACTAGACTGGCAGCTGCATACGGCTAAGCTTAGCTGACAACCGACAACTCGCCACTGACAACTGGTTTTTCGGAGCTACCGGGAGGCTCCGGCCCGCTAGGCGGGCAGAAAGAGCTGTGGTTCGGCTAACGGGGTCGAGCCATGGAGTGCACCGACTTCCTCGGCTGTGGGCGTACATGGCGAACGAGCGCATAGTCGGTCCCATAATCCTGCTGGGACCGCCGGCCGCCGGCAAGGGCACGCAGGCCAAGCTGATTGCGAGGACTTCGGCATTCCGCAGATCTCCACCGGAGACATGCTGCGGGAGAACGTGGCCCGCGAACACCGAGCTGGGCATGAAGGCCAAGGCGATCATGGAACGCGGCGAACTGGTTCCCGATGAACTGGTTTGCGACATGGTGGCGGGCCGGCTGCGCGAGGCGGATTGCTGTCGCGGGTTCATCCTGGATGGATTTCCGCGGACGGTGCCCCAGGCGGAGTGGTTGGACTGCGTATTTGGAGAAAGATGCGGGAAGACAAGGACGATGTAGCTGCGCAAGCAGGCCTGTGCGGCGCCGGTTGTGATCCGGTTGCTGGTAGATTATAATAATCTACTGCAACGGATTACCGGACGTCGTTCTTGTCCCACCTGTGGGCGGATCTACAACGTTTACCTCCAGCCTCCAAAAGTCCAGGGCATCTGTGATGTCGAAGGACGCACTTTGGTTTGCGCCCCGACGATGAGGAAAGATGTTGTCGAAGAGCGCATGAAGGCCTATGAGCGGCAGACGCTGCCCCTGGTGGACTATTACTGGTCCTGCGGGACGGCTGGTCGAGGTCGATGGCGATCAGCCGGTGGAAGAGGTGATGGCGCAGGCGTTTAGTGCGATAGAGAATGTCAATCGTTTGTAAGTCGTCTTCGGAAATCGAAAAGATGCGCCGCAGCGGACACATCGTCCGCCAGGTTCTGGAAGCGGTCAGGGAAGCAGTGGCTCCGGGCAGCTCGACGATGGATCTGGAGCGCGTAGCCGAACGCAAGATCAAGGACCTGGGCGCCAAGCCGGCATTCAAGGGTTATTACGATTATCCCTGCGTGCTGTGCACCTCGGTGAACAACGAGATCGTTCACGGCATCCCGTCGGAAAAGCGGGTGCTGAAGGCCGGCGACATCGTCTCCATCGATTGCGGTGTGGTGCTGGACGGCTACTACGGTGATTCGGCGATCACCGTGCCGGTAGGGCGATGAGGTCAAGCCGGAGCTGCAGAAGTTGCTGGATGTGACGCGCGAGTCGCTGGCCCACGGCATCGAGGCGGCGCGATCGGCAACACGGTCGGCGATGTTGGCGCGGCGGTGCAGCAGGTGGTCGAGGCCAACGGCTTCAGCGTAGTGCGCGAGTTTGTAGGACACGGCATCGGCACCAGGCTGCACGAAGATCCGCAGGTTCCGAACTACGGCACGCCGGGACACGGTGCCGAAGCTGCGCGACGGCATGGTGATCGCCATCGAGCCGATGGTGAATATGGGCGTCCGGAGACGCGGCTGCTGGACGATAAGTGGACGGCGGTCACCGAAGACGGCAGCTACAGCGCCCACTTCGAGCATTGCATCGCGGTGACGAAGAATGGGCCGGTGATTTTGACGGAGTAGTAGCGGCGGATGCAGTGGCCTAGCGTGTGAGCAGCTGGGGTAGGGCGGGAAAAGTTCGAGTCTTCGGGGACGATCAAACTGGCAACTGACCACTGGCAACTGACAACTGATTTGGGGATGAATGAGTAAGGAAGACGCGATTGAAGTAATGGCAGTGGTGGTTGAGCCCCTGCCCAATGCGATGTTTCGAGTGGAGCTGGAGAACAAGCATCAGGTCCTGGCGCATGTCTCCGGCAAGATGCGCAAGAACTTCATTCGCATTCTTCCCGGCGACCGGGTGGCGGTGGAGTTGTCGCCCTACGACCTGACCCGCGGCCGCATCGTGTATCGGTACAAGTAGCAGTTGTCAGTTGCCGGTTGTCAGTCGTCGGCAATCCGGAGCTGACGAACGGACAACTGATAACTGACAACTGAGGAATTCATGAAGGTACGGGCATCGGTAAAGAAGATTTGTGACAAGTGCAAGGTGATTCGCCGCCACGGCGTGGTTCGCGTGATCTGCGAAAACTCGAAGCACAAACAGAGACAGGGATAACTAGCAGCAGCTAGCAGCTGTAGCCGATTGGCAGCTTGGCGAAATGCCAGAGTAGCTAAATAGCTAACAGCAGTTTTTCGGAGTAAATATGGCACGTATTGCAGGCGTGGATCTTCCGCGCAACAAGCACATCAAGATCGCGCTGACTTACATCTTCGGCATCGGCAACTCGCGCTCGGCCGAGATTCTTGGCTCGGCGAATGTCGAGTCCAACAAGAAGGTCAGCGATCTGAACGAAGATGAGGTCAACCGCATCCGCCAGGTCATCGAAGAGGGCGGCAACGTCGAAGGCGATCTGCGTAAAGACGTTTCGATGCACATCAAGCGCCTGATCGAAATCGGCTCCTATCGCGGGTATCGTCATCGCCGCAGCCTGCCGGTTCGCGGCCAGCGCACCCACACCAATGCCCGCACCCGTAAGGGACCGCGCAAGGGCACGGTAGCCAATAAGAAGAAAGCGGCGGGGAAGACATAAACCATGGCTAAAGCAGCGGTTCCGCCGCAGGCGACAAAAAGGGCAAGACGAAGAAGTTCAAGAAGAAGGAGCGCAAGCACATTCCTCACGGACTGGTGCATGTGCAGGCTTCCTTCAACAACACCATCGTCACCATCACCGACCCGACGGCAACACCGTGTCGTGGAAGAGTTCGGGGTCGCTGGGCTTCCGCGGATCGCGTAAGGGCACTCCGTTTGCCGCGCAGCAGGCCGCAGCCAACGCCGCCAACCAGGCGCGCGATCACGGCATGCGCAGCGTGGATGTGCGGGTCAGCGGTCCGGGTTCGGGACGTGAGTCGGCGGTGCGCGCTTTGGCCGTCGTCCGGCCTGGATGTCCGCTCGATCAAGGACGTGACGCCGGTTCCGCATAACGGCTGCCGTCCGCCGAAGCGCCGCAGAGTCTAGAGATCAGTGGTCAGTGGCTAGAGCTGCCTCTGGTGCCCAATCCGGCTAGTGGGTCTCGAGAGCTTGGATCGAAGTGATTGGATGCGACATCTGATCAACTGACCACTAATCCACTAGCCACTGACAACTGATTTTGATCGGGAAGAAAGGACGCCAAGTCCCGTAAACCGATCCGATAACACGGACGGAGCGTAGACCAGGCTCTGACCCTACACTGATTCAGGAGAAGTAACTTGGCACGTTACAAAGACGCAGTATGCCGCCTTTGCCGTCGCGAAGGCATGAAGTTGTTCCTCAAGGGCGCAAAGTGCTTCACCGACAAGTGTCCGATCGAAAAGCGCAACTTCGCTCCCGGCCAGCACGGTAAAGATCGCAAGGCCAAGATCGTCGGCTACGGCCTGCAGCTTCGCGAGAAGCAGAAGGCGAAGCGCATGTACTTCGCCCAGGAAGGCCAGTTCCGCAACTACTTCGAGAGGGCTGCCCGCGCCAAGGGTGTCACCGGCGAAATTGCTGTTGCAGCAGCTGGAGCGCCGTCTGGACAACGTTGTCTACCGCCTCGGCTTTGCCGTAGCGCGCCGTCAGGCGCGTCAGCTGGTGCGTCACGGCCACGTCGTCGGTGAACGGCCGCAAGGTCAACATTCCTTCGTTCCAGGTGCACGTCGGCGACGAGATCGCGGTGCGCGAGAGCAGCAACAAGCTCGCGATTCTCGAGATCGCGAAGGAATTTGCCAGCCATCAGGCTCCGCCGACACTGGCTGGAAGTCGATCGCGACGGCTACAAGGGCCGGGTCCTGGCGCTGCCGAAGCGCGAAGACATCAACCTGCCTATCAACGAGCAGCTGATCGTCGAACTTTACAGCAAGTAGTAGCAAGCCAGCAGCGGCCGATGGCTATCGTGCCAGGTGCGACTGCGTTCACAGCGAGCATGCGTGGCATGACGCGCAGTTCATCAGACCTGCGCGTCGGTCCCGACTTCGCGCCAGATCAGCCGGCCTGCCGTGCAGCACGGCCGAAGAGAAAGGAGTTACGAATGCTTTGGAAAGGTTTTCAGAAACCGAAACGGCTGGCTACTGACACCGAAACGCTGACCGACAAGTACGGTCACTTCTGGGCACAGCCGTTTGAACGCGGTTTCGGAACGACCATCGGCAACGCGCTGCGCCGCGTGTTGCTGTCCTCCATCGAAGGCGCTGCCGTCACGGCGGTGAAGATCGAAGGCGTGTTGCACGAGTTCCAGTCGATCCCCGGAGTGGTCGAGGATGCCACCGACATCATCCTCAACCTGAAGCAGATTCCCTTCCGCCTGAACGGCGATGCGCCGAAGGCGATTTATCTGCGCGCCGATCAGCCGGGCGTGGTGACCTCGGGCATGATCGAAGCCGACGCCGACGTCGAAGTGCTGGACAAGGACGTCTACATCGCGACCATCAGCGAAGGCGGCAAGCTCGACATGGAAATGCGCCTGAAGAAGGGCCGCGGCTACGTCTCGGCGGACAAGAACTTCGACGAGGACCTCGGTCTGGGATTCATTCCGATCGACTCGGTTCACTCGCCGGTCCGCAAGTGCAATTACTCGGTAGAAGCCGCTCGTCTGGGTCAGATCACCGACTACGACAAGCTGGCGATCGAGATCTGGACCAACGGTTCGGTCACTCCGGCCGATGCTCTGGGCCTGGCGGCGAAGCTGCTGAAGGACCACATGAACATCTTCATCAACTTCGAGGAGGAGCTGGAGGCGCAGGCCGCCGGCGCCTCCGACAAGCCGGAGATCCGCAACGAGAACCTGAACCGCTCGGTGGAAGAGCTGGAGCTTTCGGTGCGCAGCTACAACTGCCTGAAGAACGCGAATATCCAGACCATCGGCGAGCTGGTGCAGAAGACCGAAGCGGAGATGCTGAAGACCAAGAATTTCGGCCGCAAGTCGCTGAACGAGATCAAGGAGATCCTGTCCTCGATGGGCCTGAGCCTGGGCATGAAGATCGACGAGCACGGCAACGCCGTGCCGGGCAGCGGATCGATGTCGAGCGCCAGGTCTGGCATCGGCGAACTACGGCAGCATGGACCCGAATTACTAAGCAGTTGTCAGTGGCCGGTTGTCAGTTGTCAGTTAGCAACTGAGCAACTGAGCTACTAGCAGCTAGTACGGGCGCGGCTTCAGCGCTGCGCAGACATTTATCAAGTGCGCGGTTTCAACCGCGACTGACAACTGACAACGTATTTAAGGATTACGGACATGCGTCATCGTAGAGCAGGATGGAAATTAGGACGTAATACCTCGCACCGGCGCGCGCTGCTGCGCAACCTGGTGACCTCGTTGATCGTGGAAGAGCGCATCGAGACGACGCTCACCAAGGCCAAGGCCATGCGTCCCCACGTGGAGAAGATGATCACCCTGGGCAAGCGTGGCGACGTGGCGGCACGCCGTCTGGCTGCGTCCTACCTGATGACGCGCGATGCCGTCGACAAGCTGTTCGACAACATCTCGCCGCGCTATGGCGACCGCGCAGGGCGGCTACCTGCGCATCATTCATGGCGGCTTCCGCCAGGGTGATGGCGGCGACATCGCCTTCGTCGAACTGCTCGGCAGCGAGAAGACGCTGGACGAGAAGCGCCAGAAGCGTGCCGAACTGCGCGCCAAGCGCGCCGAAGAGAACCGCAAGGCCATGGAAGCGGCCCAGGCCGAAGCCGGCGCCGGCGATACCGGAGCGGCTGGAGAAGCCAACTCCGAAAAGTAGCCTCAAGCCGTCTCGATTCAACGACGCACCCGGAAACGGGTGCGTCGTTTTATTTGTACGTCAGCCGGAATACCCGAGCAGATCGCCTGGAGCTTCCGTGGCGAGAAAAGGGCGGCGTGCGGCCGCCCGGAAGGCAATTTCCTATCTACTATCTAGCGCCCGGCGCAAAATGCCGGAAGCCGCAAGTATCCCCGACGTAAGCAGCCCCAAGCTTCCCGGCTCAGGTACCGGTGCCGTTGAGCCTGACATCAGTCCGATAGGGTTACCCTGCGGATCGCGATAGGAGGATTCCCAGAAGTTCTGGTCGCTATCGGGACCGCAGGCCTGGTTATCAGAGCACACATTGCCCCCGGCATATCCCACTAGCGAGTCCTTGGCTGATGTTCCTTCGAGCATGAAACGCAGTGCGGGGAAGTCCTGGTTGCCAGTGCCGACCCAAAGTCCATATCCCACCGGCAGACTGTTGGGGTCGTTGCAGCAATCGAATGGAAATTGGGCGAGGATTGTGTTGAAAGTCTGTCCGAGGTAGAGAAAGTCGGCGGACAGCACCACCCCTGCCGCGGTATCGACCGTGAATGCGCCTGACACGCTAGTGCTATCCAAGAATGTGCCCGTCAACTGAAAGTCAACGATATCGGCACGGGCGGCCGGGAGCAGACTCATAAAGCAAACCACCAAAACGACGATTTTTCGCATGTGCTCGTTTCCTCAAGTTTTCTGTGTGTCTGGGAGAACTGATAGTGAGTACAGCGTTATGGCGGATTTCAGACGGAGATGCAATGTACTACTTCTGAATTCTTCCTTAACATCCAAGTAACGAGCTGGAAAGAAGATAGCTATTGCCCTTTCATCGCGAGTTGGCTAATCTTGTTTCCATCCTAAGAACGCATGGGCCCGCGCCTCATTTTTGGACCATACACGCTCACCCTGAGCGGAGACCTGCGCAAATACGACATTGCGGTCAAGTTGCAGCGGAAGCCTCTTGCGGTCTTACGGGCACTGCTAGAACAACCAGGCGAAACTGTCACGCGACAGGACCTGCATGCGCGCCTGTGGCCGAGCGACACCTTCGTTGATTTTGATCAAGGACTGAATGTTGCTATCAAGAAGGTTCGCAACGCGCTCTGCGACTCAATTGACAACCCGCGTTACATCGAGACGGTTCCGGGTGTCGGCTATCGCTTCATTTGCCCGGTACGGGTAAAAGCTGGAGACGTTGAAGGCTACGACCGCCAAGCACTCCCAGAATCGATGCCGGCCGGGCAGAGATACGGAATTCGCAACGGAGCGGTCCTTCAGAACGGCGGCGAGTTCACGACGCGCCTGGGTTCGCAATGGACTGCACCGCAAGAATCGAGGCAGGGCGTCCCCGGTTCGGCTGAAGCCCCGCCCGTTCAATTGCCAGCCAGGGCGCCGTGGCGCTGGGCCGCGACCGTGATAGCTGCCGCCGCGATTGTCTCGGTAGCTTTGGTGCTCACCCGCGGCACCTCAGGTCACGCTAATAAGGCCGGCCCGCAGCCGGACACCAGACTCCAAACTCGACGCGTGGTTGTCCTTCCCTTCAGAAACCTGACTGGCGATCCGGCGCAGGAATATTTTTGTGAGGGGTTGACCGACGAACTCATTGCCCAACTCAGCGCTATCAACGCTCAGAAATTGCAGGTTGTCGCACGCACGAGCGCAATGCACTACAAGGGATCTTCCCTTAACGCAGCGCAAATCGGCTCCGAACTCAAGGCCGACTATGTTCTGGGTGGAAGTGTACGCCGCGACGGTTCGCTCTATCGCGTCACTGTCCAGTTGACCGATGCGCAATCGCAAACGAACATTTGGGCAGGCGCATTTGATCGCGAATTCAAGGACGTACTCGATGTCTATCGGGACGTTGCCCTCGCTATCAGCGGCGAAATCGGGACTACGATCTCGCCTCAATTCCAGCATCCGGCGTTCGGGGCGCAACCAGTGAATTCTCTTGCGCACGATGCATACCTCCGGGGGCGCTTCGACTGGAATAAGCGTACCGTCCCCGATTTGCGCGACTCGGTTGACGAGTTCGAAAGGGCCATCGCCATTGATCCCGATTACCCGGAAGCGCACGCAGGCCTGGCAGACGCCTATTCTCTGCTGGCCTCGTATGGCGCTCTTCCATTCCGCGACGGCTACCCGAAGGCACGGCTCGAGGCAGAGAAGGCACTTCAACTGAATCCTCATTCCGCGGAAGCGCGGGCGTCACTAGGGTTGGTTGCGGCATATTACGATTGGAATTTCGAACGCGCAGAACAAGAGTTTCACGCCTCTATCGGCGAGAATCCCAACTACGCCACTGCCCATCATTGGTACGGGTTGTTTCTCTCCCAGCGCGGGCGGCACGAGGACGCTCTCGCCGAACTCAACCATGCTGCTCTGCTTGACCCGCTTTCCCTGACGATTGGCATTGATCTCGCCAATGCCTACATCTACGCTCACCGCTATGACGAGGCAGAGCGCCAGTTACTGAAAGTACGGGCATTGGATCCGACGTACTACGGGACATATGGCGCGATGTCGTGGCTCTATTCCCTGCAGGGCAGGTTGCCGGAAGCGGAACGAGAAAACAAGACCCTCAAGGATCTTTCAGGTAACTACTCTGGCAACGACTTTATCCTCGCCTACGCTTACGCCAAGGCTGGACAGACCAGCCACGCCCGGCAACTGCTTCTGCAGATCTCGAAGATGACAACAAAGCGCGGCGACCACTCACAGTGTCCGATGGATGCTTACCTTGCACTCGGCGAGGACAACGCTGCCCTGAATTGCCTGGACGAAGCCATCCGGGAACACGCCGACTGGCTGGTTCCGTTGGCTCAGGACAATGAATTCCGCCGGGTGGCTTCCGATCCTCGTTTCCAGTCACGACTGCAAAATGCGGGCTTCCCCTTGCAGGCATATGCGCACGCAGGCGAACGCTAGGCCTTTCCCGGGAATGCGTATTTACTTTAGGGTACGCGGCCTGCGAAGCATCTAGATGCCATCATTTGCCATACTGCGTTACCCATTCCGGCGGCTCGGGCTCGAGTTTCCCATTCACCTTCACGCCAAGTTCGGCGGCCCAGCGATAGCCCCACATCGGTCCATCGCTGGTGATAAACGTGTCCGGCTGCTTGTAGATCGGGTCCGACTCTGCTGCGTCGAGCGACACGAACATATATCCCTTGCTCTCGAAAATCGCCAGCACTTCGTCGATCATGTCGGCGTTCAGCTGATTATCGTGGAGAAGCATGATCTCTGGCGGTTCGTATCCCAGCACCCGCTTGTTGAGTGCCGCGTAGTAATCGATCTCAGCGCTGGTGTACGCGAGATAGTCGGCACGCAGCTTCGCAGTGCTGGCGTCGTCGTGTTTCGCGAGCATCTTGACGTACGCCCAGGCGAATTCCCAATCGGTGTTGTCGATAGTGCACGGCGCCAGGCGGTAGCCACGCTTCGCCATGAAGGCGGCAACGGCGTCATGCTTCTCCTTCGTATCGCCGGTATGGTTGTAGGGGAAGCGCAGAAACTGGGGCTTCTTGCCCACGGCCTTCATCAAGGGGACAATCGTCGCCTCGCCACGAACAATCTCATCTTCGATTTGCTCCACCGAGAGCTCGTTCGCATCCTTGTGGGCATACAAGTGATTGCCGAGTTCCAAGCTGCCGCTGGTCCATGGCTTGAGCATCGCAGTTCCCCGCTTTACCCCAAGCTGCTCGACTTTTAGCTGATTGACGAATCCCGTGACCGGCGCCTCGTGCCGCGCCAATCCCACCAGGATCTTATGGTTGACCACAGCCGCCTGCTTGGCATCGGCTGCGTCCAGCTTGTGAATGGTTGGATCGTGCCACTCGTACGGAAGGTCGTCGACGGTGATTGCGACCGTTTTTCTCTTGACCTGTCGCGACAATCACAAGACGGCAATATCGCCCAGAGCAGGACTGAAGCACAGTGTCGCAACATCCTGGTATTGTAAGCGCGGCTATCCCGGCCTTTGCTACACTGCAAATTCGGCATGCTTCTACGCCGCGAGGTTATTATGCCTAATCCTACTCAGCAACCCTCCATTAACTTGACCAGTACGCCCGACTATCGCGAGAGCTACGCCAACAGCGTGCAGGTGCGGGTCAACGTCTGGGACTTCTTCCTTGTCTTTGGCACACTGCAACAGCAGGACGAAGCGCACGTTGACGTTCGCAACTTCCAGGGAATCTATCTCAGCCCGCAGCAGGCGAAGGCGCTGTACACGATCCTGCAGCAGAACCTCGTGAACTACGAGAACACCTTCGGCGAAATCAAGCTCGATCCCCGCATGGGCCAGCCGGGCGCGCCGGTGCACTAATGTCGGGGGGGCTGCTAAAATGTGTTTATGGCAAACACACCCAGCGCGACTTTTAGCATCAGACTGAAGCCAGGCACCAAGAAGAAACTCGCAAAGCTGGCAAAGGCCTCAGGGCGCAGTGCGAACTTCCTTGTCTCTGATGCGGTGGAGTCTTACGTTGCCGACCAGGAGCGCCTGTTGGCGGAGCTGCGCCGGGCCGATCAGGACGTAAGCGATGGCCACTATGTGCGGGACGGGGATATGAAAGCTTGGCTGCTTTCCTGGGGAACCGACCATGAGTTGCCGCCCCCGCACTGCATCTGCGGAAAGCCTCATGACGATGAGGTTGCGTGAATACCGACCTGGAAGAAGGATCCCGGCCGGCGCTGGAGATCGTATGGTCGCGCATTGCATTGGCTCGATTAAGAGAGATACGGCAGTATGTTGCATCCGATAAGCCTGAGGCAGCAGCCAGACTCGCGCTTCGGATAGCGACCGTTGTTGCAGGCCTTCGCATTCATCCTCGCATGGGCCGCGCTGGGTCACAGCCGAATGTTCGTGAATTAGTCATCGGAGGTACTCCGTACATCGTTGTCTATAAAGTTGGGCGTAAGCGAGTGACGATTCTCAACGTCTGGCATGGAGCTCAGGAGTCAAGGTCGGGTGATTGAATCCGTCACCGTACTGCGTCGCGATCTCGCTGCTTTCGCGCTGATCTTCACCGCGCTGTTCATTACCCATTCACCGCTGCTGCGGCTTCCCTACTTCTGGGATGAGGCCGGATACTTCATCCCCGCTGCACGCGACCTGATGCTGACGGGATCGCTCATTCCTCACTCAACACTTTCCAACGCTCATCCGCCATTGCTGATGCTATGGCTGGCGTTCTGGTGGAAGTTCAGCGCGTTCACCCCGGCGGTCACGCGACTCGCCATGCTGCTGGTCGCCTCGTTTGCGCTTCTTGGACTGTGGCGGCTGGCGCGCAACGTGGCCAATTCGCAGGTCGCCATCGCCACCGTTCTCTGCACTGCGCTGTACCCAGTATTCTTCGCGCAGAGCTCGCTGGCACAGCTCGACTATGATGGCCGCGGCCTTAACTCTCTGGGGACTAGCGATGTACGTCGAGCGGCGGATATGTATCGCCGTGATCTTGCTTGCACTCGCGCCGCTAGCGAAAGAAACTGCGCTGATTGCACCTGTTGCCATTTGCACCTGGGAACTACTCTGTCCGCTGATGCGAGCTCGTGCACTCGCGGGCGAACCTCTCTGCCTGCGATCAGGCAAGCCGATTCGAGCTTTGGTTTGGCTTCTATGTGCGATTCCGCTGGCTTGCTGGCTAGCGTATCACAAGCACGCGACGGGATACCTCTTCGGCAATCCCGAATATCTGCGCTACAACGCGACCGCCACGCTCAACCCTTTGCGAATCGTGCTGGCCATGCTGATTCGGCTCTGGCATCTGCTGGGGTACCTGAACCTGTTTGTGCTCACCCTCGGTGCGGCCTATGCAATGACGGGACCTGCACTGCGCGAGCCCGACGGTACAAGCCGCCCACGAATCCCCGTCAACGTGCAGATGGTCTTTGCGGTAGTAATCCTGGCGTATCTCGTCGCATTCTCGGTGGTCGGTGGGGCCATGCTGGCGCGATATCTTTTGCCCGTATACCCACTCGTCATTCTGATCTGCGTCTCGACACTGTGGCGGCGTGTGCGCGGTTGGATCTGGTGGATTACTGCCGCGTGCGCGCTGTTCGTGTTCGCGCTGATCGTTCCGCCTCCGTATCGCGTCTCGGCTGAAGACACACTGCTGTATCGCGACTACGTTCTGGTTCACAAAGCTGCTGCGAACCAGCTCTCCACCCGGTTTCCAGACAAGCGCGTACTCACGGCGTGGCCCGCATCCGACGAACTCACTCAACCGTACCTGGGATACGTCGAGCGTCCGCTCACTGTCGTTCGAATCGAAAACTTCGCTGACCTGGAGATGCTGCGCGCCTCGCACGCTACCGGCCAGTTCGACATTGTGCTGCTGTTCTCGACCAAGTGGGAGCCGCTGCACCCTTTGCTAACTTCCCTTCCCTTCGGGCGCGCGCTGCACCAGCGTTTCTTTGATTACCACGAAGACATGGATCCGCAACGCGCCGCGGCACTACTCGGCGGACGGGTTCTGGATTACCACAACCGAAACAATGAGTGGGTCGCGATCATCTCGATCGAGCGGATTGAAAGTGCCTCAGCAGCTGGCAATTAACCAAAGCGGCAGCCCTCGCAAATAAAGGGACACCACCGTCGCTAGTTGCTAGTACCTCGTTTTACCTGCACACTGGCTCTGTGGACTTCGTCACCCGGCCCTATCGCGCGGCCGACTTCGACCGCCTGTGGCAGATCGATCAGGCATGTTTTGCGCCCGGCATTGCCTACTCGCAGATGGAGCTCTCCGGCTTTATCACGCGGCGCAATGCGATTACCTTAGTCGCAGAGCATGCGGCTACGGATCACCATGAAGCATCCCGACCCGAAGCCGTCATCGCTTTCGCGGTCGCGCAGCCCTACCGCAAATCCGGACGCATCCTGACGCTCGATGTGCTCCCCGAAGCTCGCCGTTTCGGGCTCGGTTCCAGGCTGATGCTGGAATGCGAAGCCCGCGTGCGCCAGCGTGGTTGTACCGAGATGTTCCTGGAAACCGCGGTCGATAACGAAGCCGCGCTCAAGCTCTACCATAAGCATGGATATCGCATACTGCGTACCCTACCGGGTTACTACCACGCTCACGGGCTTGATGCCTTCCTCATGGGGAAAGAGCTGTAGCTACCGTGCTAGAATCTCGCTTCTTTGGCGCGAGAACCGTGACGAAACCGAAACCCCAGACGAAGAAAGCCCAAACCGATGCTCTCTGGATCGCCGTCGATTCCGGCGGCACCTTCACCGACTGCGTGTGGCGCGACGGCAACCAGCTTCGCATCCTGAAGGTCTTCTCCACTGCGGGCGACCGCTCACAAGCTATCGCCGAAGCGGTCGCGAAGACCGGCCACCAGGGACCCATCGTTCTGCTGCATGGAACCACTGTGGGCACGAATGCGCTGCTGGAACGCAAAGGCGCTCGCGTGGCATTCGTCACCACCGCCGGCTTCGAAGACACCATCGAGATCGGCCGCCAAAACCGTCCCAAACTCTACGATCTTCTATTCGAACGTATCCCGCCGCTGGTGGACCGCAACATGCGTTTCGGCGTCAACGAGCGGGTCAGTCACACGGGTGCGATTCTGCAGCCGCCCGACCGCGGTGAACTGGCGCGACTGGCAGTGGACGTCCACCTCAGCGGAGCCGAAGCCATCGCCATATCGACGCTGTTCTCGTTTGCCAATGCGGCCAATGAGCAAGCCATCGCGGAGGTGCTTGAGGAATTGGCGCTACCCCTCTCGGTGTCACACGAGATCTTGCCCGAGTTCCGCGAGTACGAGCGCGCCAGCACCATCGTAATCAATGCCTATTTGCAGCCGCTAATGCAACGGTATCTGCACAGTCTCCAGACGCGCATATCCGAGGGCACCTCAAAGCGGTCGCGCATCTTCATCATGCAGTCGAGCGGAGGCACCACAGCGCTCGAATCCGCCGTTCACCAGCCGGTTCGTACTGTGCTCTCCGGTCCGGCAGGCGGAATTGTTGGTGCAACCGTGACGGCGCGGCGCAGCGGCTTCCCCGACATCATTACTTTCGACATGGGAGGCACATCGACTGACGTCGCCCTGGTGCGCGGCGAAGCCAGGCCAACCAATGAAGCCGAAGTGGCAGGATTCCCGGTGCGCGTTCCCGTCCTCGATATTCACACCGTGGGAGCGGGCGGCGGTTCCCTCGCGCGCTTTGACGCCGGTGGCGCGCTGCGTGTCGGACCTGAATCCGCAGGCGCCGATCCCGGCCCCATCTGCTATGGACGTGGTACGCGTCCCACAGTGACGGATGCCAACCTTCTGCTGGGACGTCTGCCGGCTGACCGGTTCCTTGGCGGCGAGTTCGCCCTGGATACCGAGCGCACCCGGCGGCTCACAGAAGAATGGCTGGCGGCGCAAGGCTCACCGTTGAACCTGCGGCGTTTTGCGGAAGGCGTGATCCGAGTTGTGAACGCAAATATGGAACACGCCCTGCGAGTGGTCTCGATCGAACGTGGGTACGATCCTCGCGACTTTGCGCTCATCGCCTTTGGTGGAGCGGGGGGTCTGCACGCCTGCGAATTGGCAGCGGGCTTGGGAATTCACACCGTAATCGTGCCGGCTTTGCCGGGCGCGCTTTCTGCCTATGGCATTCTCAACAGCGACATCATCAAGGACTATTCGCGGACCGTAGTGTGGAAGATCGAAACCAAGCTACCCGAGCGCAAGCTCCAAGCAGAACTGGCGGGAATGGAACGAAAGGCCGCGGCAGAGTTCCGCCACGAAGGCTGGAAGGGCAAGTTGCAATTCGAGGCGACTGCCGATCTTCGCTACGCGGGGCAAGGGTTTGAGTTGACCCTCCCCCTGAGCGCTGGTCTGGTGAAGAAGTTCCACGCCGAGCATAAACGCCGTTATGGGTACAGCCATGTCGACCGCAGGGTCGAGATCGTTACCGTTCGCCTGCGTGCGCGAATGAAGTCACCGCTGGGCAGCGTCAACCGTGACAAACTCGCGAAGTCCGGCACTGTCGCCCAGCCTGAAAGACGCTCTGTCGTCTTCGGCTTGCGCGAATTTCCCACCGCTATACTCGAACGACAATCGCTAAAACCCGGAGTGCGGTCGCGTGGGCCGGCCGTCGTGACTGAGTACAGCGCCACTACGATTGTTCCGCCGGGAGCCAGCTTCCACATCGACCGGGCCGCCAATCTGGTGATTGAGCTACCACACGGACGCAAAACAAAGGGCGCCAGTTAGGCGCCCTTAGAACAAAAGGTACGAGCGAGATCAGGCCACGTCGCGGTCTTTGCGATCCTGTTCAAGCTTGTCATCGGTCTTATCGACGTGACGTTTGGCGTCGTCAGCAACATCGCGGACGGCGTCCTTGGTTTTCCCCCAGGCATTCTCGACTTTGCCCTTTACCTGCTGAGCTGCGCCTTCCGCCTGAGTCTCCGTGTCACCGGTCCATTCGCCAACCTGGCGTTTTACGCGGCCGGCAATGTCGTCAGCTTTACCTTTGATACGATCGCTATCCATGGTTAACCTCCCATTGTCGTTCGGGTTGCGACAGCTTCGGCGTGCCGATTTCTAAGACTCCGAGGCCAACGCAACCCTTGGTTAAACGGCTGTCCTTCGGCCCGAAATGAGCTGGAATACCAGCGCAATCACAGCCAGCACCAGCAGGATGTGAATGAATCCTCCCAGCGTATAGCTACTTACAACGCCAAGAAGCCACAGCACCAGAAGAACTACGAAGAGTGTCCAAAGCATGTGTCTCACCCCTAAAAACTTGTTTTGCGCTTACTGCGGCCAACACTAACTTGGAAGGTGAATCCCTAGTGGATGGTTGGATAGCAATAAAATTCTTTCGCTGAACGATGTTTCTAATTAGGCAACCCCGCGGCAACTTTTCGAGACGCCCTTTGCTATGCTCGTCGATAGATGAAAGTCGCAATCCAGGGAGAGTTGGGCTCATTCAGCCACGAAGCAGCAACGCAGTTCGCGCCCAGCGCCGTGATCGTGCCTTGTGTGCGTTGCGCAGACGTTTTTGACGCGATGGAGGCTGGCTCGGTGCAAGCGGCTGCCATCGCCATCGAGAATTCGCTGGCCGGATCGGTAGCGGAGAATTACGACTTGCTTCTGAAACGCCACGCGTTCATCCATCGCGAGCTGCTGCTTCGCATCCGGCACAACCTCATCGCCCTGCCAGGAACGAAGCTTGCCGAAGTGCGAAGGGTCTTCTCACACCCGGTCGCGTTGGAACAGTGTCGCAAACTCTTTCGCTCGCATTGCGCGATGCGAGCCATTCCCTTCTACGACACGGCGGGCAGCGTACGGCATGTGGTGTCGGAACGACTTGATGATGCTGCGGCCATCGCACCCAAACGGGCGGCAGCCCAGTATGGTGGAAAGATACTGCTGGCCGATATCGAAGACGACCGCCAGAACTTCACCCGCTTCCTGCTCATCGGCAAACGCGCGAAGAAACTGCGTGGGGCCAACAAGACTTCGCTCGCTTTTGCACTCAAGAATGTGCCCGGCGCGCTGTTCAAGGCGCTCAGCGTGTTTGCGCTGCGCGATATCAGCCTGTCGAAGATCGAGTCGCGGCCCATTGTCGGGCGGCCGTGGGAGTACGTCTTCTTCGCCGATATTAATCGCGGCCACGATGAAGCGGCACAGAACGCGGTCCACCATCTTGAGGAGATCGCCGAATTCGTTAAGGTGCTGGGAATTTACCCGGCTGCAGTCCAGCCGAATCCAGGTAAGTCAGGGAAGGGTAGATAAGCCTGGCGTGGCCTCCTCCGCAGAAGCCACGCCTTTCTTAGATCTCAGCGCATGGTTGATGCCGGTTTTCTGTATTCGTGGTGCTCGTACTGCCGCTGCCGCTTCTCAAAAGCGTAGGGATGCTGCTTCCAATCGTGACGCACCTCAGGATGGTTCTGCAGATAGCTCTGCAGGCTGGGGTGGTTCGCCACGTAGTTGGGATTGTCGATCAGCCGCGGATCGCGCTGTAGCTGGCGCGCGACCTCCGGATGGCGATCGAGATAGTTATCGGCATTGGCCGCCTCGCGACGCGAGATATCACCACCATTGCGCTCGAAGCGCTCCTCACGATTTACGAACTGCCTTGGGTTCTCGCGGATCTCTTCGTTCACGCCCGGGTGGTTGTTGAGGAACTGCTGGGTTGAAGGGTGTTGCGCCAGCCAGTTCGGATTGTCGATCAGGCTGGGATTGTTGCGCAGTTCGCGCGCTACCTCCGGATGATCGTCCAGGTAGCGGTCGAAATTGTTCAGCTCCGTCCGGTTGATGTCGTTATCCCAGGTTGTCGAACTGGGCCAGGGCGCTGCAGTGGATGACTGCGCGGCGGCGGAAGTTATCACTCCCGCCAGGAACAGTAGCGCTATTAGCATTGAGCGCCTCGGATATCTGCTTCGGGGTTGCGGTGTCATGATTCGTTGTCTCCTTCAGTTTCCAGTTCGCCGCGCGCGTGGCTAACTTTGTCGTTCGCGAAAAAGAACACAGCGTCCGCATACGAGTTGCGACCGACTGGCCGGGAATATTTGTTGCGACAGAGCGCAACTTTTAGCGCGAGTGTGTGGATTAGTGGCTGGGTCTGCCCTCGACAACCCCATCAGGTTGATAGACTTTCAGGATGTCGACCGAGAATCGGATGGTGAGAGTTGAACTTCCCGCGCACTTGCGAACCTTGGCCAATACCGGCCAGGAAATAACCCTCGAGGTAGCTGCGCCGGTTACGATCCGCTCAGTGCTCGATGCACTGGAGCAGCGCTATCCCATGCTGTGCGGCACGATTCGCGATCATGTCACCAAACAGCGTCGGGCGTTCCTGAGATTCTTCGCCTGCGAAGAAGACCTCTCGCACGAATCGGTTGACGCACCCCTGCCGGATGCGGTCGCCTCCGGCCGGGAGCCGCTGCTGATTATCGGCGCGATCGCGGGAGGGTAGGGGCTACCCTACTACCGCCTAGGATTGCCCGGCTTCGAGCCGCGCGTTGGCAATCACCGCCTGGCCCAGCGCAATTCCGCCGTCGTTGGGAGGAACTTTCGCGTGAAGGAAGACCTCGAATCCGTTCTCTCGCAGTCCTCGCACCGCACGCTGTAAAAGAAGGACGTTCTGGAAGGTTCCCCCACTGAGGCAGACGCGATTCAGGGCGCCGTTCTTTCGAATCCTGCCACACACGTCGACGATGGCTGCGGACAGCGTGTTATGCAATGCGGCGGCAATCTCGCCTACCGGCGTGGCTCTCGCCAGGTCGCGCACGATGGCCTCAATCATTGGTCTCATATCGAGTTGCGCAGGACTACCGTCGGCAATTGCATATGGATAGACGCGCTCCACGCTCGCGTCGGCAATCATCTCCAACTCAATCGCCGCCTGCCCTTCGAAGGTGACTTCGTGGCGCAGTCCCACAATGGAAGATACTGCGTCGAAGAGCCGCCCGCACGATGATGTATCGATGCAGTTGAGGCGGCGTTGAAGCATGGTGTCGACAATGACACGTTTTTCTTGCGGGACTTCTCGAAGTAACGACAACTCTTCAATGCCTGCAGCGGGAAACCCTATGCCGTCCCTGGGGGACTTGGGGGCGTTCTCTTCGCTACCCAGCACTCCGCCCAAAGGCAGAGCTCCGTGCTGGGCTACGATATGCCGCCCCATGCGGGGCTGCGTTTCCGGCGGTCCAGCCGGCTTCGCCGACACGATCTCAGATACCTGAGACGCATACTCTGGCCCAAACGTATCCCTCAGGTAGCTCAATGCCATGCGCCAAGGCTGGCGAACCGCGGCGTCTCCGCCGGGCAAAGGGACATAGCGCAGATGCGCACGCCGTTCGAAGCTCACGAAGTCGGCTACCAGAAATTCCCCTCCCCAAATCTTGCCGTCGGTGCCGTAGCCAGTGCCGTCGAAGGCCACCCCGATGACCTTCCCGGATAGATGGTTCTCGGCCATGCAGCTGGCGATGTGCGCGTGATGATGCTGCACCCCGATCTTCGGCTCCAGCTCCAGCCGCTGCGCGAAACGTGTGCTCATGTACTGCGGGTGCAGATCGTACGCCACGGCGCGCGGCTCAACCCGAAACAGCTTCTTCAGGTTGGCGAGTGTCTCCTCGAAGAAGACGAGCGTCTCAAAGTTCTCCAGATCGCCAATGTGCTGGCTGAGAATCGCGTAGCGCCCCTTGGTCAGGCAGAACGTGTTTTTCAACTCGGCACCACAGGCCAGGACCTCTTGCAACTCGATTCCGAGATCTACGGGGTGAGGCACATAGCCGCGCGACCGGCGTAGCACCCGTTCGCGTCCTTCGAAAACGCGTACCACCGAATCGTCGGCGCGCATGTAGATGTCGCGATTGTGAAAGACCAACCAGTCGGCGACCCCTCGCAGCCGCTCCCAGGCTTCTTGGTTCGAGGTGACGATCGGCTCTTCGCTGATATTGCCGCTGGTCATCACCAGGGCGCGGAATTGGGACGGCTCATCCGGCGAGTCGCTGAACAGCAGGTAGTGCAGCGGTGTGTAAGGCAGCATCACGCCGATGGTGTTGTTGCCGGGCGCGACATCAGCTGCGATCAACGAATTCTCGCGACGCTTGAGCACCACAATCGGCCGCTTCGGGCTTAGCAGTGACTCCCGCTCCCCCGGCGTGAGGCCACAGAAGCTCTCGACTGAGGGAATGTCGCGCGCCATCAACGCGAACGGCTTGTCGCTGCGGCGTTTGCGGATGCGGAGCGTTCGCACTGCCTCATCGTTCTCGGCATCGCAAGCCAGTAGAAATCCTCCCAGGCCTTTTACCGCGACGATATTTCCTTCGCGCAACAACTGACGAGCTCGACCTATGATCGCGGCTGTGTTCGCCGGCTCGTAGTCCGCCGACTCCGGAAAAACACCGGCGGCCGCGACCAGCGCCAGCGCCGGCCCACATTCGGCGCAGGCATTGGGCTGGGCGTGAAAGCGGCGATTACGGGGATCGTCATATTCCGCCTGGCAAAGGGCGCACATGCGGAACTGCGCCATCGTGGTCGTCGGCCGATCGTAGGGAATGTCTTGAATGATGGTGTAGCGCGGACCGCAGTTTGTGCAGTTGGTGAAGGGATATCCGTATCGCCGGTTCGCCGTGTCGCCAAAGTCGCGCCAACAATCGCCGCACGTGGCCACATCAGGAGAAACCAGCACGAACTCGCCCGGCTCGGCTTCACTGTGGCGAATTACGAAGTCGGTTTCGCGAGCAGGCTCCAGGTCCGTGACCGAAAAATCCTCGATCTGTGCCAGCGGGGGTGGACTGTCGCGCAAGGTCTCCACAAACCGCGCCACCCCCGACTCGCTCCCTTCGATCTCGATGGTGACTCCGGCCGAGGAGTTCAGGACGTATCCAGCGAGCCTCAGATCATGTGCCAGGTTATAGACGAAAGGACGAAAGCCGACGCCCTGCACGATCCCGCGTACGCGTATGCGCTTGCGGACGAGCCCGGGAGTGGAGGGTGCGCGCATCGGCTGTTCCGGGGCTGCCCTCGGAGCAGCTTTTATAGCATAAGCAGCTTCCTCGAAGCCTGATGCGGAAGGCGAACGACAATCGGGAGCCTATGGCGCTTTAGTGGTATGAGAGAAATCCGAGTTCCTCACTACAATGACAGCCAAGCTTACTAGCAAAAACCCAGTAGCTATTTGCCCTTCTGTGAGTTAAAAGGGTTGTTCCTTTATTTTCAGTTCTTGAGCGAGTGTCGGCCACGGCCGGCGGGCGGGAGTACAGGTATGTCTGTTTGTTACAACATCGGCCAGAGGCGGCCAACAAATGCCGTTCCAACTTCTGAAGCGATTCCAGTCGGCGGTTTGTTAACACAGAGGTTAACAGGCCTGACGCTGTTTCTGGCTGGTGCCGCACTATTGCTTTTCTCGACAGCATGCGGGGAGAAGAAGGAAGCTCCCAAGCCCATGCCGCCGGAAGTGCTGGTTGCGGACGTTGTTCAGCAGGACGTGCCCATCTACCAACAGTGGGTGGCCACGCTGAACGGCCCGGTCAACGCCGACATCACGCCGAAGGTCCAGGGCTACCTGCTCAGGCAGAATTATCAGAACGGCTACTTCGTGAAGAAGGGCCAGCTGCTGTTTGAACTCGATCCGCGGCCAGTATCAGGCCGCGCTTCGATCAGGCCAAGGCGGAGGTGGCACGTGGCGCAAGCGAATCTTGATAAGTGCACCGCCGACGTGCACCGCGATACGCCGCTGGCGGCGCAGAACGCGATTCCGCAGAAGCAACTCGATACCGACACTGCCAACCAGGCTGCCGCCAAGGCGCAGGTGGTGGCCAACAAGGCAGCGCTGGAGAACGCTGAATTGAATCTGGGCTGGACCAAGGTCTATTCGCCGATCGACGGCATCGCCGGCGTATCCAATTCGCAGGTCGGCGACCTGGTGGGCACCACGACCAAGATGACCACGGTGTCGCAGGTGAATCCGATCTGGGCGTACTTCAATATCAGCGAAAGCGACTATCCTGCGAATCGCGCCGAAGATCACGAAGGTCATCATGCGGCAAGTGCGCCAGTCGTCAGCAGCAGCGTAAAGGTCGAGTTCATCCAGGCCAACGACGAACCTTATCCCCTCAAGGGCAACATCATCTACGTGAATCGCCAGGTGCGGCACGCAGACCGGCACCATCCAGCTGGCGGCGCAGTTTCCCAATCCCGATGCGCTGCTTCGTCCCGGCGGCTTCGGACGGGTCCGCATTCAGACCAGGCAACAATCAAGAACGCGCTGCTGGTTCCGCAGGCAGCCGTGATCGAAGTGCAGTCGGATGTACCAGGTGCTCGTGCTCAACGCCCGAGAACAAGGCGGTGTTTCGTCCGGTCAAGGTGGGCGAGCGCGTCGGCACGAACTGGATCATCACCGAGGGACTGAAGCCGGGCGAGAAAGTAGTGGTCGAGGGCATTCTGAAGGTCCAGCAGTTGCCGCTGCTGCGATCCGGAGTTCGCCAAGAAGGCATTCCGGTCGTGGCCAAGCCGTACGTGCCGCCCGCCGCGGCGCCGCAGGGAGCAACTGACCATGTCGAAATTTTTCATCAATCGGCCCATCGTTGCCATTGTCATCTCGATCCTGATGGTGCTGGTCGGCGTGGTTGCGATGCTCAGCCTGCCGACGGCGCAGTTTCCCAACATCGCCGATCCGCATGATCCAGGTGAAGGCGACCTATCCCGGCGCGGACGCCCAGACCATCGCCGAGTCGGTGGCGACCCCGATCGAGCAGCAGATGTCGGGCGTCAGCGGCATGAACTACATGTACTCGCTGAGCGCCAGTTCGGGCGGCGGCATGACGCTGTATGTCGACTTCCAGCTCGGGCACCGACATCAACACCGACCAGATTCTGGCGCAGATGCGGCAAGGGCAGGCGAACTCGCAGCTGCCCAGCGCAGGTGACTCAGCAGGGCGTACTCGTGCAGCCAGGCAACCACGGCGCCGTTCATGTTGCTCGACCTGTACTCGCCCAACGGAAGCTACGACAACATCTTCCTGGCCAACTACGCCACCATCAACCTGCAGTACGCACTGACGCGCATGCCGGGCGTGTCGCAGGTGCAGATCTTCGGCGCCGGCCCGTACGCCATGCGCATCTGGGTCAATCCTGACACGCTGGCCAATCTGGGCGTGACCGTGCCGGACATCATCAACGCGGTGCAGAGCGCAGAACAAGGTAAATCCTGCCGGCCAGATCGGCGGCGAGCCCGTTCCTCAAGGCCAGCAGTTCACCTACAACGTGCGCGCCCCGGGACGCCTGCCCACGGCGGACGGAGTTCGAACAGATCGTGGTCCGCGCCAATCCCGACGGCTCCATTCTGCGCCTGAAAGACGTGGCCCGGGTGGAGATGGGATCGCAGTACTACTCATATCAGGCCCGCTTAGGATTGGCGCCCGAGGAGGGAAAGCCGGCCACGCCGGCCCAGCCGGCCGCCTTGATTGCGCTGTATCTAACGCCGGGCAGCAACGCGCTGCAGACTCGCGACAACGTCCTCAAGATGATGGAGGAAGCCAAGAGCCGATTTCCGCAGGGTCTGGACTACGTCGTCGCGCTGGACACGACGCTGGCGGTCAGCGCCGGCATCAAGGAAATCTACAAGACGCTGGGCGAGGCGCTGGTCCTGGTCATCATCGTGGTGTTACATCTTCCTGCAAGGCTGGCGCGCCACGCTGATTCCGCTGCTGGCGGTTCCGGTCTCGCTGATCGGAACCTTCATCGTCTTTCCCATGCTCGGATTTTCCATCAACACCCTCTCGCTGTTTGGACTGGTGCTGGCCATCGGACTGGTCGTCGACGATGCCATCGTCGTGGTGGAGGCGGTCGAGCACCATATCGAAGGAGGCATGACGCCGCACGATGCGACGGTCAGGGCGATGGAAGAGGTCTCCGGCCCGGTCATCGCCATCGCGCTGATCCTGGCGGCGGTGTTCATTCCTACGGCGTTCGTTCCCGGTATCACCGGCCAGCTCTACAAGCAGTTCGCCGTCACCATCGCGATTTCGGTGCTGTTCTCGGCGTTTAACGCGCTGACCCTCAGCCCGGCGCTGTCCGCCATGCTGCTGCGACCGAAGAAGGAATCGCGCGGTCCGCTGGGCGCGTTCTTCCGCTGGTTCAACAGGTGTTCGGGCGAGCCACCGATGGATACGTCGACGGCCTGCAGGCACCTCATCCACAAGGCCGGCTTCGCCTTCCTGTTGCTGGGACTCATCGTGTTGGGCGCAGCGTTCTTCGGCAAGCGGTTCCCGGCAGGCTTCTTGCCCGACGAAGACCAGGGATACCTCTATGCCGGCCTGCAATTGCCGGATGCCTCGTCGCTGCAGCGCTCCTCCGAGGCCGCGCGAGAGGTCGAAAAGATCATCATGGAGACGCCGGGCGTTGCAGAACGTCAGCTCGGTCATGGGCTACAGCATGCTGAGCGGCGTCAATGCGACCTACAGCTCTTTCTTCTTCGTCTCGTTCAAGCCCTGGGAAGAGCGCAAGACTCCGGAGACCAGTTACGACGGAATCAAAGCGCATCTGCGACGATGCCCTGTCCAGAGTCCCGTCGGAATCGCGTTTTCCTTCCCGCCGCCTGCCATTCCGGGCGTGGGAACATCGGGAGGCGCGACCTTCATCCTGGAGGACCGCTCGGGCAGCGGCATCGATTTCCTGGCGAAGAACACGCAAGCGTTCATGGCCGAGGCGCGCAAGCGCCCGAACTCGCCAGGCGTGATGACGACTGCGCTTGTTCGGCGTTCCCCAGGTCGGAGTCAACGTCGACAACGCCAAGGCCATGACGCAGCAGATCCCGCTTGGCAGCTCTGTACCAAACCGTGCAGACGTTCATGGGCGGCGCGCTGGTGAACTACTTCAACCGCTTCGGACTGCAGTGGCAGGTGTACGTGCAGGCCGACGGCGACTATCCGCACCAATGCCAGATAACCTGGGCAAGTTCTACGTCCGCAACAGCCACAGGCGAGATGGTTCCGCTGAGTACGCTGACCACCATCGTATCCGCGCAGCGGCGCTGAGTTCGTCATGCGCTACAACCTGTTCAACTGCGTGCAGATCAACGCCTCCGCTGCGCCCGGCTACAGCTCCGGCGCAGGCGATCGCCGCGCTCGAAGACGTCTTCAAGAAGACCATGCCGGCGCAGATGGGCTACGACTGGAGCGGCATGTCGTACCAGGAGGTGAAGGCCGCGCAGGGCGTCAGCCCGGCGACCATCTTCGGCCTGTCGTTCTTCGTCGTCTTCCTCATCATGGCGGCGCAGTACGAAAGCTGGACGCTGCCCTTCAGCGTGCTGCTGGGCGTGCCGATCGCGGTCTTCGGAGCATTCGTCGCGCTCTACTCCCGCAGCTCGAAAACAACGTCTACGCGCAGATCGGTCTGGTCATGCTGATCGGGCTTTCGGCGAAGAACGCCATTCTGATCGTCGAATTCGCCAAGATGGAATACGACAAGGGCGCACCCTTGATGGAAGCCTCGCTGACCGGCGCAAGGCTGCGACTGCGGCCCATCCTGATGACGGCCTTCGCCTTCATCCTGGGTTGCGTGCCGCTGTGGACGGCGACCGGCGCCGGCGGCATTTCGCGTCAGGTGCTGGGAACGGTGCGTGATCGGCGGCATGTTGGCCGCAACCCTGCTCGCGATCTTCTTCATCCCTGTCTGCTTCGACGTGGTCGAGCGATTCGGCCACTGGATCGGCGGCGGCGAGAAACGGCCGGACCTGCCACCAGCCGCGGCGCCCGCAGAAGGAGCGGCCCATGACTAGACTCAAAACACTCGCGGCTGTCCTCACTGCGCTTTCGCTCTGCGCCTGCAAGGTTGGTCCCAACTACGAGCGGCCAAAGCTGGATGTTCCGGGTGACTACCGCGGCGTCGCACCAGAGGCACAGCAGCAGCCTCCGACAGAACCCATGCCTGCGACTTCAACTCCTTCTGGGCAAACACAGCCCGGAACTCCACCGACACCCGCTCCGCCGCCCGCGATGCAGAATCAGGCTGCGCAGCAACCCGTGGCCACTCCCGCGCAACCGTCACCGCAAGCCGCCGCTCAGGCGCAACAGCCGGTAGCTACCCAGCCCGGTTCGGCGGGCATTCCCTTTGGCGACCTGCCCTGGACCTCGGCCTTTCAGGACGAAGTTTTACAGGGCTTGCTTAAAGAAGCGCTCACTAACAACTACGACCTCCGCGTCGCCGCCACTCGCGTTCTGCAGGCGAACGCAAACTTGGGGATCGTGCGCGCCAACCAGTTCCCTACCCTGAATGGCACCGGTTCCGCCAGCTACGGCAAAGATGAGGTCCAATTCACCAACACGGATCCGCAAGGATTCGGCACGCTTGGGCTCAGCCTCAATTACGTTACCGACTTCTGGGGACAGTACCGTCGAGCGACGGAGTCGGCCCGTGCCACCCTGCTGGCAACAAAGTATGCGCAGGAGGTGGTGCAGATCTCGCTGATCAATTCGGTAGTCACCAACTACTACCAGATGTTGCAGTACGACGACCAGCTCGAGTATTCGCGCAAAACGGTCGAAGCCGATCAGGAGATCTACAAGCTGAACGACATCAAGTTCAAAGGCGGTGACGCCGCAATTACGGATGTCTATCAGGCGCAGGTCATCCTGCAGCAGGCTGAGGCGGGCGTAATCACCTATCAGCAGCTCGCGGAACAGGCGGAAAACAATCTCAGTATTCTGGTAGGCAGAAACCCCGGCCCGGTCAGACGCGGACTGAATCTGGTGAATCAACCAGTTGTGCCGGTTGTGCCTGAGGGGCTGCCGTCCGATCTGCTGCGACGCCGTCCCGATATCCGTCAAGCGGAAGAGAACTTGGTTGCCGCCAACGCCAATGTCGGCGTCGCCAAAGCGCTCTTCTTCCCGCAGTTCTCCATCACCGGAACCTTAGGCACACAAAGTCTCAGCCTTTCCAACTTCCTCAGTGGGCCGAGCACCTTCTGGGCGGTTGGAGGAAACGTAGTGCAGCCCATTTTTCAGGGAGGCCGTATCCGCAGCAACTATCGCCTGGCATGGGCGCAGCGCGATCAGGCTGAGCTGCAATATAAGCAAAGTGTGCAACAGGCCTTCGGAGAGGTATCCAATAGCCTCGTCGGCTATGAGCAGTCTCGCAAGTACCGCATGAAGTTGCAGGAGCAAACCAAAACCTACGAGGAACTTGTCAGGCTGTCGAACGTGCGCTACCTGGGCGGGTACACGGCGTTCCTGGAAGTGCAATACAACGAGCAGCAGTACTTCCAGTCGGCGCTGCTGCTTTCATCGGCGTGGTATCAGGAGCTGCAATATTACGCAGCGTTATATCAGGCGCTCGGCGGCGGCTGGGAAGTGAAGTAGCAGCAAGCCTGCGCGAAGTTAAGAGGGTGGAAGCGCCGTGATTTTCTAGCGTGAAAGCCCACTTTATGCGAGCCGCCGCGATTTCGGCGCTACCAGCCGCCGCGATGCCGCCGGGTGGAAGCCCCCGCATTCATGCGGGGAATAGAGTTCTCTCCGTCAAGGCGCGCTTTAGCGCTGGTGAGAGGCAGGAAGATTTACCTAGATGAGTTGAAGGCCGGCGCAGAGCGCACCGGCCTTCACGTTTGGGCAACTAATCTTCAGAACGTCGGCAGCGCGCTTCCCGTGTCGCCGAAGCTATACGACCCCAGCATCTTCAGGTAATTGCCGCGCAGGAACGCTGCCGGGTTTTCGACGTTGACCATGCTCATGCTGCCGCGCATCTGGCGGATCGACACATACTCGTGCTCTTCCATCCAGCGCTCCATGCCGGCCAGCACCACGCCCGATGTGCTCGATGCCGTACTTCAGCAGCGCCGAGGTCATCATGGTAACGTGTGGCGCCCGCCATCATGCACTTCAGCACGTCGGTGGAGTCATGCACGCCGCCGGTGATGGCGATGTAGGTTTCGACCTGATGGTAGAGGATGGCAGCCCAGTGGAGGCGGAGACGCAGTTCATGCGGACTGCTCAGCACCAGGTTCGGCGTGACCTCCATCTCCTCCAGGTCGAAGTCGGGCTGATAGAAGCGGTTGAAGATGACGATGCCATCGGCGCCGGCTTCGGCTGAGCGCTTGGCGAAGTTGGCCAGCGAAGTGAAGTATGGGCCGAGCTTTACCGCGATCGGAATGCGGACGCTCTTGCGAATGGCGCGCACGAGTTCGCAGTAACGCGTCTTCCAGATCGTTGCGCGGAAAGCGTCGGGTCGGTAGGGACGTCGAAGATATTGAGCTCCAGCGCGTCGGCGCCGGCCTGCTCCATGTACTCGCGAATAGCGCGACCCAGCCGCCCGGCGACGTGCCGTTCAGGCTGGCGATGACCGGGATGCTCGACCGACTTCTTGCCCTTGTGCAGCAGCTCCAGATAGCGGTCGGGCCCGATGTGATACTTCTGCATGTCGGGCAGGTAACTGAGGTGGACTCGGCATAGCTGTTGGCGCCGTATTCCAGCGCGTTGTCGATGTTCTCGCTCTCGGCTTCGATCTGCTCTTCCAACAGCGAGTACATGACGATGGCCGACGGCGCCGGCATCTTCCATGCGGGCGAAAGTTCTCCAGCTTCTCCGTCAGCGGCGAGGCCGAAACCACGATCGGATTCTTGCAGCTTCAGTCCCAGATAGTTGGTGGATAGGTCGATCATGATTCTCTCCTCGCTCTGCTTTGCCTTTTCAAAGTTCATGGCAGCCATGTGCTGGTAAAGTTTCCAGCGCTCGTTGACGTTTTCCTGCGCCTGCTGCAGCAGCTTCTTCGCTTCCTCAGGATTGCTGTTCACCAGCATGGTGTAGCGCGTCTCGTTGTAGATGTACTTCTCCAGCGGAATGCTGGGCGCGCGCGAGTCAAGCACGAAGGGGTTCTTGCCTTCCGTCGCCAGCGACGGGTTGTAGCGGAACAGCGGCCAGTGTCCGGAGTTCACCGCGGCCTTCTGCTGGTCGATGCCGTACACCATGTCGTAGCCGTGCGCGATGCAGTGGCTGTAGGCGATGATCAGCGACGGCCCGTCGTAGGCTTCGGCTTCCAGGAAGGCCTTCATCGTCTGGCCGTCGTTGCCGCCCATGGCGATGTGCGCGACATAGGCGCGGCCGTAGTTCATGGCCATCATCGCGATGTCTTTCTTCGGGAGTGTGCTTGCCGCCGGCGGCGAACTTCGCGACTGCGCCCATCGGCGTGGACTTCGACATCTGGCCGCCGGTGTTGGAGTAGACCTCGGTATCGAGCAGCAGGATGTTGACGTTGGCACTCGGAGGCGAGCACGTGATCGAGGCCGCCGTAGCCGATGTCGTAGCCCCAGCCGTCGCCGCCGATGATCCAGACGCTCTTCTTGACCAGCGCGTCGGCAACCGCCAGCAGATCGCGCGCGGCTGGACGACTTCGTTGCCGGCCAGCTTCTCCTTCAGCGCCTTCACGCGCTCGCGCTGCGCGAAGATGCCCGCCTCGGTCGATTGGTCGGCGTCGAGAATGGCGACCGCCAGCTCGTCGCCGATCGTCGACGCCAAGCCGCTCGACCAATTCCTTGGCATACTCGTTCTGCTTGTCGACCGCCAGCCGCATGCCCATGCCGAACTCGGCGTTGTCTTCGAACAGCGAGTTCGACCAGGCCGGTCCGCGGCCCTCGGCGTTGACCGTGTAAGGCGTCGTCGGCAGGTTGCCGCCGTAGATCGACGAGCAGCCGGTGGCGTTGGCGATCAGCGCGCGGTCGCCGAACAAGCTGCGTCATGAGCTTGATGTACGGCGTCTCGCCGCAACCTGCGCAGGCGCCGGAGAACTCGAACAGCGGCTCCAGCAGTTGCGCGTCCTTGACCTGGCCGTGAGCGAGCTTCTCGCGCGACGAGCTCCGGAATCGACAGGAAGTAGTCCCAGTACTGGTTGTACTTCTCGCGCAACGGCGGCTGTGGCTCCATGTTGATGGCGCTGGTGCTTGGCTTCGCTCTTGCTCTTGGCCGGGCAGACCGCGACGCACAGTCCGCAACCGGTGCAATCTTCAGGTGCGACTTGCAGGGTGTACTTCAAGTCCGCAGAATTCGCGCCACTTGGGAACGGCAGTCTGGAAGCCTTCGGGCGCGTGGTTGAAGCTGGCGGATCGTAAACTTTGGCGCGGATGACGGCGTGCGGGCAAACCATGACGCACTTGCCGCACTGGATGCAAAGCTCCTCGTCCCACACCGGAATTTCCAGAGCGATGTTGCGCTTCTCCCACTTTGTGGTACCGGTGGGGAAGGTGCCGTCGATGGGCATCGCGCTCACCGGAAGCTGAGTCGCCGTCGCCGGTGATCATCAGGCGCTTCGACGTTGCGCACGAAATCGGGAGCATTCGCCGGAACCGGCGGCCGCATATCGAAGCGCGAGGTGATGGCCGTGCGGAACCTTCACTTCATGAAGATTTTCGAGCGCAGAATCGACGGCGGCAAAGTTCTTGCGGACGATCGACTCGCCGCGCTTGCCGTAGGTCTTCTCGATGGCGTGCTTGATGCGGCGATGGCCTCTTCGCGCGGCAGCACGCCGCTGATGGCGAAGAAGCAGGTCTGCATGACGGTGTTGATGCGGCCGCCCATGCCGGCAGCTTGCGCGCCACCTCGACGGCGTCGATCACGTAGAAGCGCAGCTTCTTGTCGATGATGGTCTTCTGCGCTGAGCGCGGCAGGTTGTCCCAGACCTCGTCCGGGCCGAAGGGGCTGTTGAGCAGGAAGACCGCGCCGGGCTCGGCCGCCTTCAGAACGTCGAGCCGCTCCATGAAGCCGAACTGGTGGCAGGCGACAAAATTCGCGCGCGAGATGAGGTAGGTGGAGCGAATCGGCTTCTTGCTGAAGCGCAGGTGCGAGGTCGTCACCGCGCCCGACTTCTTCGAGTCGTAGACGAAGTAGCCCTGCACGTTCAGTCGTCGGTCTCTTCGCCGATGATCTTGATGGTGTTCTTGTTTGCGCCCACCGTGCCGTCGGCGCCCAGGCCGAAGAACATGGCGCGGACCGTCTCGGCGGGCTTCGGTGGAGAAGGTCGGATCGTAGTCCAGGCTGGTGTGCGTGACGTCGTCGTTGAATGCCGATGGTGAAGTGGTTCTGCGGCGTCGTGCTTCGTCAGCTCCTCGAAAGATGCGTCGCCACCATCGCCGGCGTGAATTCCTTCGACGACAGCCCGTAGCGTCCGCCGATGACTTTGGGGAAGCTAGCCATCGGCGCTTTGCCGGCGGTGAAGCCTTCGGTCAGCGCGGTGATGACGTCCTGATAGAGCGGCTCGCCGATGGCTGCCCGGCTCCTTGGTGCGGTCGAGAACGGCGATGCTCTTCACGGTCGTCTGGCAGCGCCTGCAGGAAGTGCTCGAGCGAGAACGGCCGCATCAGGCGAACCTTCAGCAGGCCAACTTTCTTGCCTTGCGCGGTCAGATAGTCGACCGTCTCGTGCACGGCTTCTGCGCCCGAGCCCATGATGATGATGACGTGCTCGGCATCCGGCGCGCCGTCGTACTCGAACAGGTGGTATTGGCGGCCGACGATCTGCGGCGAACTTGTCCATCGCGTTCTGCACGATGGTTGGGCAGGCGCAGATAGAAGGGATTCACCGACTTCGCGTGCCCTGGAAGTAGACGTCGGGATTCTGTGCCGAGCCGCGCAGCACCGGATGGTCGGGCGAGAGAGCGCGCTCGCGATGGGCGCGCACCAGTTCGTCGTCGATCATGGCGCGCATGTCGTCGAGGCTGAGCTGTTCGATCTTGGAAACCTCGTGCGAGGTGCGGAAGCCGTCGAAGAAATGCAGGAACGGAATGCGCGACTCCAGCGTCGCGGCGTGCGCGATCAGCGCCAGGTCCATCGCCTCCTGCACCGAGTTGGACGACAGCAGCGCGAATCCGGTCTGGCGGGTGGCCATCGCGTCCTGGTGATCGCCGAAGATCGACAGCGCCTGCGCCGCGATGGCGCGTGCAGCAACGTGAATCACCGTCGGGCGTCAGCTCGCCGGCGATCTTGTACATGTTGGGGATCATCAGCAGCAGGCCCTGCGACGAGGTGAACGTCGTGCCCAGCGCTCCGGCTTGCAGCGCGCCATGCAGCGCGCCGGCGGCTCCGCCTTCGCTCTGCATCTCGATGACCTTGGGCACCGTGCCCCAGATATTCTTCTCGCCGATCGGCGGACCATGCGTCCGACGACTCGCCCATGGGCGATGAAGGGGTGATGGGATAAATCGCAGCGACCTCGCTGACGTGGTAAGCCACGTAAGCGACCGCTTCGTTGCCATCCAGGGTAACTTTTTGTCTCGTGGCATCTTGCCTCCAGTGGGCTTCTCGCTCTCGGGCGAGGACAGGGGCGCTTCGCCGGCGTCGTTTGCGGGCTGGCTGCCAGCGGTGGGCGTGGCCGGGTAATCGGTGGTTTTCACTTCGTTCATTCCCCCAAGATTCGGATTTGCGCGGCCCCACGTTGGTGTGGAAACGACCTGTAAGAGTGAAGATATAGTTCGCGCGGGCGGAGGGCTGTGATGGGCGAAGCTACAGGTCTGTGACGTGCGTCACATACTTAGGGTTGGAGGGAGAAGGGCTATTTGCCGTCGGCCGTCGGCGATCGTCAGCAAACGCGTCGTCTTTGCTGGCCGTTTTCTCCGGGCCGACTAGTCCTTGGCTGGATTCTTGCACTGCGGCAAGTCGGGTTTGCGGCTGCACACCGGCAGGTCGTCAGGCTGTTTTACATTCGGCGGCGGACAGACCGGAGCAGGCCTTTTCGTCTGGCTGTCTTGCCACCAGACGAGGTAGACAGCTTTGAAGTGCCCTTGCGGCTGCACGGTTACCGCTATGTGCAGCTTGGTCGGATCGCAGGCGTCCACTTCGGTCACATGTCTGGTTACGCTGTTCATGTCGGTAAAGCGATTGTCAATGAGCTCCTTAAATGCGACTTGCTGATAGTCCGCGCGCGTACCCGTAGGCGCCACCGGTACGAGCGGCACCCGCACATCAACGAAGTTCAACGTCTTGCCGCCTCCGTCATCGCACACCGTGACCAGCTGTGTCTGCTTCCGTACGACCGGGCCCTGCACTCGCCGTACCGAATCGACGGGATGAATCTCAAGCCAGCCGCCCTGTCCTCGATAATGGTTCTCCCAGCACTGGCGCTCCCAGAACTCGTTGTATGGGATCTCGCCGCGAAACTGTGTATCACCGTCATGAGTATGCAATTCAGCCGAGTTCTGCACGAACGCACCCGACACGATGACGTAGTCTCCCTCTTGCAAATTCGAAGAAAGATCGAACGTCTTTTGAGGTTCGAAGGGCCATGCCACCTGCGACAGGCTGGGAATCGAAATCCAGCCTGCAGGCGCAGCAGTGTTGTGCAGGGGAATGTGCCATGCGTTCATCTCAACCGTGAACTCGTCTTTACCCGGTAACATGAACGTGCCTGCATTGGGTTGCTGTCCGGCGGTAAGAGAAACGGGCATCTTGGGATGCACAGTGTTGTTATCGAGTTCTGTCCACCAACGGCCGGGTACGACAGCATTGTTCAGCCCGTTGGTTGTTGGTCCGTAGTTGCGTTCGATGAAATCGTTGTCGAGCCAGATGCTGTAGTGAAGGTCCTCTCCGATTGTAACCGGTTACGGGATCGGGCGTATCGATCAGCCATCCGGCCAGCGTGAGATTGTCCGCTATCCACGATTTATCGTTTTGGTTGGTGTCGACCTTCCTGGGATGCTTCTGGTCGGGGACCATAACGTCCTGGTACAAGGCGACGCTCGGTTGGGGGACAGGGTTGGGATTGCGGAGAATCGGTAGCTCAACCCACTGCTCCTTGTCGACACCAGTCAGGCTCTGGTTTTGCGAGGTGTCGTACACCCGGAGCTTGTAATCTACTGTGCCTTGCTGCGCTTGCGGGAGCACCACCAACACGCGATAGAAGAAGAGCGGATCCGTGTTGTCCACTGCCGTCACATTCTGCACGTGAAAGTAGCCATCGAGTTCCGGATGGGCCGCAGTATCGGTAACTTCAGTCAGGCGACTGGTTCCAATTCCGACGCCCGCGTTGCTGGGGTACGGCAGCCGCAGGCGTAATTCAATTCTCTGGCCGGACGCCATCTGAAAAACACCTGGCGGCCCGAACGGCGCAATGCTGTTGTGGTCGACATCGAGAATAGTTTCCAGAACCGGAAGTTGCGCCGGAGGAAGGTTCACCACCGGCGTGCTCGGGCATTGACTCCAGAACATGCAGAACAGGCCTGCGAACAGGGACCCCCAAACAGATTCACGCGAGGCACGGTAGCTTGCCATGCTCGAACCTCCGTCCGAAGATCTATGGCCAGCCTGGGGGAAGTTGCGGAAGCGTAGCATTGGCGCCAGAACAGGTCAATGCAAAGCTCTGAAGTCGTACCTAAGTCTCAATCAGGTCGATCGACCAGAAACCGCCGACGCGCTGACGGAATCTGCCACGAATATTCGGCTCCGCGGAAGAGACTCCGCGAACAAAGGGGACAGATAAAGAGAAATTGCTTCCTGTCTGATCTAGCTCTCTGATTTCCCCCGTGTATACATCATCAATTCTTGGCCGCGGTAGGTAATGACTTGATGGGGACGGTAGCCATTCTTTTCGGCCACGCGGATCGAAGCTACATTCTTCTGCTCAATGATGCATGCGGTCGGAGTCTCGAAATGTGAGTCGGCCCACCCGACGATGGCAGCGACCGCTTCGCTGGCATAACCGTGGCCATGCGCCTGGGCACGGAATGCCCAACCTGCCTCGGGCATGTTAATCACGCCGGGAGGTTCGGTATCGCGATGGAAGTTAAGAAATCCCGCCTCGCCGAGAAAGTCGCCAGTATTTTTGTCCTCCACCACCCAGAAGCCGTAGCCGAGCAGCGCCCAATGCCCCACGTAGCGCAGCACGCGCGCCCAGGTTTCTTCCTCAGTAAACGGAGTGGGTCGTATGTGACGGACCACGACAGGGTCCGCCCACATGGCCGCGGATCGAGGAAAGTCATCGAGACGATGGCCGTGCAGGCGAAGGCGCGATGTCTCGAGGAGAGGGACGGCGACGGGCGAGGACATGCGGAGAGTTTACGCGAGGGGGGAGTTGAACGAAGAAGATTTGGCCCAAACCGATAGGCCGGCAGTTTCTGCCGCCGTGTGCCCCTAGCTGCTCGGCAATTCCGTAGGTGCCTTTACGCACCACATAAGCGCTTGCTGTCACGATGATTCCCAACGTGCCAAATGCCATGCCCAACTTCCAATAGAGGCGCCGGCCGGTTAGCAGCGTGATCGACGTAATCACCAAGCCTATCTCCAGCAGCACCTCGGCGATGTCGAAGCGATCCGCGCGCCGGGCTGTCTGCTTCAGTTCCGCCTCAAGGTTCCGAGCCTCCTGCTGGATCTCTTTCTGGTCATCGGCATACTTTTCAATCGAGGTCTCGAACTTCTTCTGGACCGCTTCGGCCTTCTCGGCGTCCTTGCCTTCGAGCGCTCCCATCATGTCGCGGAGCGCCTCGAGATTGTTGCGGCGCAGGTTCTTCGCTTGGTAGTAAGCCCATTCGTCGGTGGTTTTGTTTTGCAGCAGGATTTCTTCGGTATGCGAGCGATGGCCGAGAAGCGTGACCACCGCCACCAGCACTGCGAGCAGCGCCATGGTGAAGCTGACCGGCGCCATGCCCGGGGCGTGCCCGTGTTCCGCGTGTTCGTGTAGTTCTTGTACCTCTTCGCCCTGCGCCATAGCGCGACTTCACCCCTGTGATTCAGAGTAGCTACTTTGCGAAAAGATATCATGCTAGGGCATTACCACAGAGCCCATCGCGCTACATGATTCGTGATGAACATAGGGCCGCAGGCCCGAAAGGTGAAAGCCCCGCCGGTCAGCGCGCAGAAAGCGGTGGAACCAGATGATGAGCGCCGTAGGCACGACAGGTCAGTGCACTAGGGGACTCGTTGTCGCTACGGTTCATTGGCGAGTTGTCGCTGCCCCCGACCTCGCGACGTACAAATCACGCCTTCCTTTCGCTATTGTTTCTTCACCGGCAGGACATACGAATGGAATGAATCGGTCGGCGTGATCTGCGGCTCTCTCGCCGTGTACCCCGGCAGGACTTCGCGCAATGCCCACTCGATCCGCGTCACCGATTGTCCGATGAGCTCAACCGATTGCGTTTTATCGGTCGAAGCGCTGGCATAGGCGATGACTTGCAGCGCATTGCGGATGTGGTGATTCATTTCCGCAATCGTACGCAGCTGCTGCTGAACTCGGGATCGGCGCTCCCGCTCGACCCGGGACAGTTGAAGGTACAGGAAGCCCACCGCCAATCCGGTAAGCCCATTGGAGAGCACCAGAATATCGAAACGTGCCACTCCTTCTTTTGACAGAAGCCAGTCAAATCCAATACCGATGGCGGTCACCACCAGCACCACGAACAGGACAAGCACCAGGTCCCGCCAACGAGATCCCCTATCGTCCATCATGGATGCTCACTTTATCTGAACTAGTTGCGACGGACCGGCAGTGGAAGCGTCACCCTGAAAATGGCGCAAGATGGCATCGACCTGCGACCGGTTTACGACTGCTGATAGTGCTGCAGCGTCCGCCTGCTTGACGGCCTGCAGACTGCCAAAGTGTTGCAGCAGGCGGCGTGTGGTGCGTTCGCCGATGCCGGGAATCTCCAGCAGTTCGGTCTTGCGGTCGCGAATCTGGCGCCGCTTGCGATGGAAGGTCACGGCGAAGCGGTGGGCTTCATCGCGAACCAGTTGCACCAGGTGCAGCACCGGCGAATGCCGGTCGAGCATCACCGGCTCGTCTTCCTGCCCCTGCACGTAGATGATCTCTTCGCGCTTGGCGATGGACGCCAGCGGCTGATTGACGATGCCGAGCGCTTCCAGCGCCTGCGCCGCGGCATGCAACTGTCCGATGCCGCCGTCGATCAGGACCAGGCTCGGCATCGTCTGCTCTTCGCTTCTGCACCCGCTGGTAGCGCCGCGTCACCACCTCGCGCATCGAGGCGAAATCGTCCACGCCTTCCACGCGTGCGGATGATGAACTTGCGGTAGTCGGACTTCTTCATCTTGCCGTCTTCCCACACCACCATCGACGCGACAGTCTCCGCGCCCTGGATGTGCGAGATGTCGAAGCACTCGATGCGCTTCGGCAACTCCGGCAGCATGAGCGCGTCCTGCAACGCCTCCTGAATGGCTTTGGTCGCCGGCTTCATCACGCGGAAGCGCTGATCGAACGCCTGCTTGGCGTTCTGCCCGACCAGATCGACCAGCGAGCGCTTGTCGCCGCGCTGCGGGACGTGAATCTGCACCCGCCGCTTCTGTCCTTCGGACAGCACTTCTTCCAGCGTCTCGCGGTCTTCGAAATCGACCGGCACATAGATCGTGTGCGGCACATATTGCTGGTCGAGATAGACCTGCTTCAGCAGGGACGAGAAGAACTCGCCGGGATCGAAACCGCCTCGCCGACCATCTCGCTGAGGTCTTCCCAGAAGAACTCGCGCTTGTCGACGATCTTGCCGCCGCGCATGTGGAACAGGTTCACCGCCAGCATCTCGTTCTCGTAGTGATAGCCGAAGACGTCGGCATCGTCGCCCTCCACGGCTGCGATGCGCTGCTTCTGCTCCAGCAGCTCGACGGTCGAGATCAGGTCGCGATACTTGGCCGCCAGCTCGTACTGCTCGCGCTCGGCTGCGGCCTGCCATGCGCTGCTGCAGCGAGCGCGTCAGATCGGCGCCGCGGCCCTCGAGAAACAGCCTCACATCGTGCACGGCTTCGGTGTAGCGCTCCGGCGTGGTCAGCCCCTCAACGCACGGTCCCAGGCAGCGCCCGATGTAGTACTGCAAGCACGGCCGCGGGTAGTAGCGGTTCAGGTCGAGCTTGCACGACGGAATCAGGAAGTGCCGATGGATCAGATCGACCAGCCGATACGCCAGGCTGGTCGGGAAGTACGGCCCGAAGTAGAGCGAGCCGTCCTTGCGCAGACGCCGCGTGGGAAACACGCGCGGATAGCGCTCGCCGATCGTCAGCTTGATGTAGGGATAGGTTTTGTCGTCGCGCAGAAGAATGTTGTAGCGCGGCTTCTTCTGCTTGATGAGGTTGTTCTCAAGCGCCAGCGCTTCCTTCTCGTTGTCGACCACGACGTAGTCGACATCGACGGCCTCGCGCAGCAGCGATCCGGTCTTGGCGTTGTCGGCCGCGCCTTCCAGAAAATACGACCGCACCCGCGAGCGCAGGTTGTTGGCCTTGCCCACGTAGATGATCTGGCCCTCGGCGTTCTTGTACAGGTACACGCCGGGCGAGGTCGGGAGGGTACGAATTTTCTGGTGAAGATCCATTGAATCGTCAGGATGAGAGTAAGTTTCAGCTCGCGAAGCACCTGCGGGCTTGTTGCCAAGGCGAGTCTACGTTGTCGCATGCTTCAGACGTTTACTACCTGGTAAAAATTCTACTCCTCGCGTCAGGATTATCTGCCGCTGCCAAGTTTTCAACCGAGCTGCACTTGCCTCCATAATGGCACTGAAAACAAACTGACTTAGCTTCAGCCGCGCTCGAATGGCAATCCGGCTTGCTCCTTACAGGTCAGGCTGCATGGCTGATCACTCGCCGATGGCCGAGAGTTTGCAAGGAGCTATTTTCGATGAACCGATTTATCCGTGCTCGCAGTGCTGGTGGCCGGCAGCCTGCCGTTGACCGTGGGTTGCGCCACCAAGAAGTACGTTCGCAACGAAGTCACGCCGACTGTCAACAACGTCAATGAATTAGATGATCAGACGGCGAAAAATACTCGCGACATCCGCGACGTCGACACCCGCTCGCAGCAGGGCATCCAGCAGGTGAATTCGAAGGCCGACGCGGCCGACCAGAAGGCCCTCGCCGCCGGGCAGGCTGCCGATCAGGCCAACCAGAACGCCACCCAGGCTTCCAATCGCGTGACCAGCCTGGCGGGAACGGTCGAGAATCTCGACAACTACAAGCCGGTCGGCGATCCACGACCGTTACTGTTCGCCTTCGACAAGGCCGAGCTGACCCGCAAGGACAAGCAGACCCTGGACGAATTCGGCGCAGCAGATCTCAGAACCAGAAGCACTACATCGTCGCAGGTCGAGGGCTACACCGACTCGACCGGAGCCGCCGATTACAACTACCAGCTCAGCCAGCGCCGCGCCGACGCCGTAATTCAGTACCTGGCGCAGAAGTACAACGTTCCGGCGCACAAGATCTATCCTGATCGGGCTTGGGCAAGGACAATCCCGTGGCAGCTAATACTTCGGCCAAGGGACGTGCGGAAAACCGCCGCGTCGACATTCGCCTGATGAGCAACTCCGTAGAAGCTCCGTCGTCGGCGCAGGCGACCAGCCCCTCGCCGCAGGCGCAATAACACAATCACAATAACGCAATAATACGTTTCCTCCTGAACGACTCAGGGCCGCTGACGCACCAGCGGCCCTCATTTTTTGTCCTTACTGCTGTGCGGATGCGCTTCTCGCCACCTTTCCGAAAGCCAAGCTATGCACATACCCTCCGCTCGCCGGGCCGTTGGCTACAGAGTGAAACCAAACGGCATCGGGCGGCGCGCCGCTTGTGCGGACCTGGTACTTACCTTCCCCGGTTGGAACAGCGATGAACGAGACGAACACCGCACCAGCAGCACACTCGGCTGGACGACAGCCCTGCCCGACGATCACGCCCTCGTCGTTGATATCGCCGCCGACCTGCAGGTAGACCGGCGAGTTCGGCGCGAGCGTATTCAGATCGACCATGTGCCCGTTCTGGTAAAGGAAGGCACGCGGATTCGCGAATCCCGCCGCGTACGACACTCCCACTATCTGGCTTTGACGGTTGACACCCAGCGCTTGGCTGATGGCATCGCCGGACAACGTACCCAGGTCATGCATTGGTCCAGGTCGCGTCCAGACAAAAGCGTGGAAGTTGGGTTTGCTGCCGTTCTGATCTCCTGCGAGATCGGAGAATCCCACGACAACACCCTGGTCGTTGATCGCCATCGGAGTATGCCACGCACTACCGCCAAGATTACCGAGGTCGACAGGCACTCCGTTCTGCCACAGCACGGCATGAGTCGCGCTCTGGTTGCCGACAGCGTTCTGGCAGATTCCAGAGATACCTATGACCTGTCCGCGATTGTTGATGCCGGTTGCCGCGCTGTCAGGATCGCTGCCATAAGGCGTGAGCTGCTGAATCTGATTGTCGGCAGGTCCCCAAATCACAGCTTCGAATTGCAGCACCTGAGGCAGAACGCAGGTGGGATCGTGAACCGTGTTCTCCGCCCAGCCGACAACCTGCCCACGATCGTTTACGCCAGTCGCAAAGCCATTGTTGCCACCTAGAGTTGGCAATGCTTTCATGCGGCCGAACTGCCACTTGAAGCCGACACAAGTGTGTCCTTTATGCGACGCCGGGAAGAAGGCGCCGCAGCTCCACCGCTCGCCATAGGGATCCATGTCGGCTGTATCCGAAACTCCCACCACTTCGCCTAGGTTATTTATGCCCGGCCAAAGTACTGCGCTATTAGGACCTCCGAGCGTGCCTAGGTCGAACGGCCACCCAAGGAGCCAGAAGATGGCGTGAATGCTTCCGTCGCCGGTGAGGTTCGACTGGCCAGCCGACCATCCCAGATCATTCACTCCGTTATCGGAGCTCGATGAGCCTCCAAGTGGAATGCCGAGGTTGAAGACGTGGTACTGCGGGTCACGTGAATGGCCAGCCTGGGATTGCGCGACGGCAGATGGGACCAATGTAGCGAACAGGCCGAGAGCGGCAAGGCATGTCATAGTCTTGAGCTTCATGTTTTCTCCTTTTTCTCGCACGGTGGATTAGGATCGGCTCGCCGATCCTCGATTGGTTTCGCCCCTTCTCGGCTGAATCGGGTTGCGTTCAAGCACATTCATTCAGCCATTGCGCTGAAGATAGTCCGGCTTGAAGAGCAACATTGGACGCTTACGGACTCCGATAGGCGTCGCGCTGGACGTTTCCGGACCTCGATGGGCGGACCAAATTCCGATAAGCAAAAAGCTGGATTCAACGAAAGGCGATCGGACGGGTCGAGTCCGAAAACGTCCAATTGATCGCGAAAAGTGAGCTAGGCTAGCTGCGTGGAAGACCTGACACTGGACTGGCGCGTGTGTTCGCGGGCCCGCTTATCGCGAGACCCACGCTTCGACGGCAAGTTCTTTATTGGCGCGTTGAACAGCGGGGTTTATTGCCGATCCATCTGCCCGGCGCCGACCTGCAAGGAGAAGAACGTACGCTACTTCCCCACTGCTGCGGCCGCGGCGGAAGCCGGCTTTCGTCCCTGCCTGCGCTGCCGACCGGAATGCTCGCCGGGAACGCCAGCGTGGTTGGGAACTTCAAACACCGTCACCCGCGCGTTGCGCTTGATCGGCGAAAGCGGCCTCGACGACGGCGGAGTGGAATTGCTCGCCGAACGCCTGGGCATTGGAGCGCGACATTTGCGGCGGCTCTTCCTGAAACACCTGGGAGCAAGCCCAATCGCAGTTGCCCACACGCGCCGTCTGCACTTCGCCAAGAAGCTCATCGACGAGACAACGCTCTCGATGACGCACATTGCTCAGTCATCCGGCTTCGGCTGCGTGCGTCGCTTCAACGCCGCTATTCGCCTCACCTATCACCGGACGCCTACGCAAATCCGCAAGCTGTCTCCGCGAACCACGCTGCTTGCGGAAAACGAATACGTATTCAAACTGCGTTTCCGTCCGCCGTATCAATGGGAAAGCATGCTGCACTTCTTACACCAGCGCGCGACCCCTGGCGTCGAGGCCGTCGAGCACGGCTGTTACCGGCGTTCCATTGCTCTCAATAATCTGCAAGGCTACTTCGAGGTATCACTTAGCGACGAGCCTGACACGCTCAACGTGCGCATACAGTTCGCCGATCCGCGCTCTTTGTTTCTGATCGTGGAGCGCATACGGCGCATGTTCGATATCAACGCCGACTGGGAGCCGATTGCGAAACGGCTCCGCAGCGATGCGGCGCTTCGCAACGCAGTTTGCGCGAAACCCGGCCGGCGACTGCCTGGCTCTTGGGATGGCTTCGAGCTCACGACGCGCGCCATCCTTGGCCAGCAAGTCACGGTCAAAGGCGCGACCAGCTTGACTGGCCGGCTGGTGCGAAAGTTTGGACGTCCATTGGCTACTCCCAATGGCCTCACGCATCTGTTTCCCCAACCTGAGGTTCTCGCCGACGCAGACCTTGCCAGCATCGGATTGCCGGCACGCCGAACCGAAACCATCCAGCACCTTGCGCGCGCAGTTTGTGCCGGCGAGCTCAACTTCGACGCGGTGATGGACACCGAAGCCTTCTTAAGCCAACTGTCCGGGCTTCCCGGAATCGGTCCGTGGACAAGCCAATATGTTGCAATGCGAGCGCTGGGCGAACCTGACGCTTTTCCTGCCGGCGACATTGGACTGCTGCGGGCATTGCACGTGAGCAGCTCGCGGGTTCTGGAAACGCACGCCGAAAGATGGCGACCCTGGAGATCTTACGCAGCCCTCTATCTGTGGAATTCCGCAAACGACCAATAGCAGCGAATCTTGGCCAACTACAAATTGCGATGTGTCCCCAAAGGTTTTTATCTTTGTCGAAAATAACTCCACCCGGCTTCGAATCATTGGGGCTCGCGCTAAGGAAAGTCCTTCACAGGAGGTGTGAGAGTTCCTCATCAGCTACGCGAAACCCTGTGATCTGTCTCATCGCAACGTTGCGACGTCTCCTTACGACTGTGCGTGCTGTTTTATCCTGATGACTGCGGAAACAGGAGCAATCGAGGGACCAGTGCGAAGCGATCTTAAAAGGTTCGATGTGGCGGTAATTGGGGCAGGAGTGTTTGGATCTTGGACAGCGCTGAGGCTGGTCCAAGGTGGCAAGCGGATTGTTCTCCTCGACCAATACGGACCTGCCAATTCGCGCGCCAGCTCTGGCGGAGAGTCGCGAATTATCCGCGCCGGTTATGGAACGGATGAGCTTTACGCACGATGGGCGGAACGCTCACTGAGCCTCTGGAAGCAACTATTCGCAGACGTTGGTAGCGAATCTGTTTCATCGTTGCGGAGTTTTATGGTTGGCGAGCGAAGATGATGTTCAGTCCGAAATACCGCCTCAACCCTCACCAAGCTCGGCATGGCCGCAGAACGTTTAGATCACGAGCAGTTGCACCGCCGCTATCCGCAGTTCAATTTCGATGACGTGGAATGGGGTTTGCTGGAACCGCAGCATGGCGTGCTGATGGCACGTCGGAGCGTGCAGGCGGTGGTGGCAGCCGCCGTGTCCCAGGGTGCGACCTACCTGCAAGCATCGGTGAACACTCCGAACGGCAAAGGCAAGCTGCCGGCGATTGCAACCAGCAACGGAGAGCGCATTGTGGCCGACGAGTACGTTTTTGCATGCGGGCCGTGGCTGGGCAAAGTGTTCCCCGACTTATTGGGAGAGCGGATTTTCTCTACCCGCCAGGAGGTGTTCTTTTTTGGTGTGCCTGCGAGCGGTGCGCAGTTTGCTACTCCGGCAATGCCGGCATGGTTGTTCGGACGTGATGAAATCTATGGCATACCAGACTTAGAGAATCGCGGCTTTAAGATCGCCATCGACCGCCATGGTGAACCCGTGGATCCAGACACACAATCGCGAATCATCTCGTCAGAATCTGCTGACTGGATGCGTAGCTACGTGGCACACCGCTTCCCACAGTTGAGAAATGCACCCATCGTCGAGACTCGCGTGTGCCAATATGAAAACACTTCAAATGGAGATTTTCTAATCGATCGGCACCCAGAAATGGACAACGTGTGGCTGGTCGGCGGCGGATCCGGCCACGGGTTTAAACATGGGCCAGCGCTAGGGGAGTACGTCGCCGGGCGTGTGTTGGGCAATAGCACCGTTACACCCGAACCGCGTTTCTTGCTGGCCTCTAAGAACAGTGTGCAGAACCGCCAGATTTATTGATCAGGGCCGGCTCTCTGTGCTGGTCAAGAACTCCACGTTCAGGTCGTCTAACAACGGAAGGCCTTTCCTGAACTGAACAACCCCGATTAAAACTGCGTAATAAATGTCCAGACACGTTGACTCCTTTCGCCGGAAGGTTGAGGCTTAATGAGTCGAGATATTTATCCGCGCCGGTTGCTTCGGCGTCGCACACGCAATAAGGAGTTTGTTCTTATGGCTACCATCGCTCCTCCCCCGATGTTGTCTCCGCAAACGATTCCCTCAGCGCTTACGGTCACGCGCGGTCGACGGTTACCGGCGCGCCGCTCAGTGCAGACGAATTGCGCAAGACCGACGCCTACTGGCGCGCCTGCAATTACCTGAGCCTGGGAATGATCTACCTGATGGACAATCCCCTGCTGAAGGAGCCGCTGCGTCCCGAGCACATCAAGAATCGCCTGCTCGGCCACTGGGGATCGAGCCCCGGGCTGTCGTTCATCTACATCCACCTCAATCGCCTGATCAAGAAGTACGACCTCGACATGATCTTCCTCGCCGGTCCCGGACACGGCGCGCCCGGCGTGCTCGGCCCTGGCTACCTGGAAGGCACGTACTCCGAGGTCTACCCGGAGAAGAGCGAAGACGATGAAGGGCTGCGCGAGTTCTTCAAGCAGTTCTCCTTCCCCGGCGGCATCGGCAGCCACTGCACGCCGGAAACGCCGGGCTCGATCCACGAGGGCGGCGAACTGGGCTACGTGTCTCTCGCACGCCTGCGGGGCGGCCTTCGACAATCCCGAGCTGATCGTCGCCGCCGTCGTCGGCGATGGCGAGTCGGAAACCGGACCGCTGGCCACGTCGTGGCACATCAACAAGTTTCTCAACCCGGTCCGCGATGGCGCCGTGCTGCCGATCCTCCACCTCAACGGCTACAAGATCAACAATCCGACATTGCTGGCGCGCATTCCGCACGAGGAGTTGGAGAGCCTGCTGCGCGGCTACGGCTGGACGCCTTACTTCGTCGAAGGTTCCGACCACGACAGCATGCACCAGGCGATGGCGGCGACAGTGGAGCATTGCGTCAACGAGATTCGCGCACATCCAGAAGCGCGCGCCCGCGGCAGCTCGCAGATGTCGCGGCCGCACTGGCCGATGATCGTGCTGCGCTCTCCCAAGGGATGGACGGCGCCCGAGGAAGTGGAAGGCCATCGTCTGGAAGGCTTCTGGCGCGCCCACCAGGTGCCGCTGCCGAATGTGAAGAAAGATCCCGAGCAGCTGACGCATCCTGGAAAACTGGATGCGCTCGCAGACGCCGGAAGAACTGTTCGACGGACACGGCACGATTCGTTGCAGGAATTTCGCGACCTGGCTCCGACGGGCACGCGCCGCATGAGCGCCAATCCGCACGCCAACGGCGGACGGCTGAAGAAGGCGCTGCGCCTGCCCGACTTCCGCGACTACGCACTCAAGGTCGAGAAGCCCGGGACAGATCGCAGGCGGAAAACACGCGGCCGCTCGGCGCGTTTCCTGCGCGACGTCATGAAGCAGAACATGACGAACTTCCGCGTCTTCGGCCCGGACGAGACCACCTCGAACAAGCTCGACGCGATCTACGAGGTCAGCAAGAAGTTCTGGATCGAGGAGTACTTCCCGGAAGACGCCGACGGCGGCGAGCTCGTCGACCGATGGCCGCGTGATGGAGATGCTGAGCGAGCACACCATGGAAGGCATGCTCGAAGGCTATCTGCTCACCGGCCGGCACGGCTTCTTCTCCACCTACGAAGCGTTCGTCCACGTCATCGACTCGATGTTCAACCAGCACGCCAAGTGGCTGGCGATCTGCAACCACCTGTCGTGGCGCGCAGATCGATCGCTTCGCTCAACCTGCTGATCACCTCGACCGTCTGGCGGCAGGACCACAACGGCTTCACGCACCAGGACCCGGGCTTCCTCGACGTGGTGGTGAACAAGAGCGCCGACGTCACGCGCATCTATCTGCCGCCCGATGTGAACTCGCTGCTGTCGGTCGCCGACCACTGCCTGCGCAGCGAGAACTACGTCAACGTGATCGTCTCCGACAAGCAGAAGCACCTGCAGTATCATGGACATGGACGCGGCCATCACGCACTGCACCAAGGGCATCGGCATCTGGGACTGGGCGAGCAACGACCAGGGCGGCGAGCCGGACGTGGTGATGGCCTCGGCGGGCGACATTCCGACCCAGGAAGCGCTGGCGGCGACCGTGCATGCTGCGCAAGGAATTTCCCGACCTGAAGATTCGCTTCATCAACGTGGTCGATCTGTTCAAGCTGCAGCCGAGCACCGAGCATCCGCACGGCCTGCCGGACCGCGACTTCGACTCGCTGTTCACCGCTCGACAAGCCGGTCATCTTCAACTTCCACGGCTATCCGTGGCTGATTCACCGGCTGGCCTATCGCCGCACACAATCACGACAACATGCACGTGCGCGGCTACAAGGAGAAGGGCAACATCAACACTCCGCTGGAGCTGGCGATCAACAACAACATCGACCGCTTCAGCCTGGCCATGGACGTGATCGACCGCGTGCCGCGGCTGCAGCGCATCGGCGGCCACGCGAAGGAGCAGTTCCGGAACCAGCAGATCGAGTGCAAGAACTACGCGCACGAGTACGGCATCGACCAGCCGGAAGCCGCGGGCTGGACGTGGCCGTTCTAGAGAACCAGAACGGGTAGAGCGGACCTTTAGGTCCGCGTCCCGCCCTGAGAGAGTCGTCAGGGCGAGAGTCCATTGCGCACGCGATGGACTCTCACCAGATTTCGCCAGACCCGCGTGCGGCGCTGAAGCGCCGCAGTACCCAACCGCCGCTAGCTCGGCAGACGTTAACGCATCGGTAATATCTGCCCTCAATCGCAGGCTGCGCACATTCCGGTGCAAGCGTGTGGGCACCCCCTCCCCCGTCCTGTCCGTAAAATCTTGATCCCATTGAGCCGGCTGAAGACTTCCCCCGCAAAGTATTGAGGGCGTGAGAGTTACAGGCAAAATCTTAGGAGCAAAGGACTTAAGTGCGATTTTCTTGGGATGGAAGGATTGGAATGTTTCAGAAGTGGATAACAGCGGCCAACAGGCGTTATGACGTTTGTTGCGCGTCACGCCTCCCCATCACTGGGCGCGATTCGGAGGAGAGACAAATCTCCCTCGTCCTCAACATCGCTCATTCTAACCCTGCGAGCGGTGGAGACCAAGCGAGTTCGTCACACATGTGTGTGACAAGGTTCCAAACGGGCTTCCCGAGATTTGGCTACTAAACCTGAAGCCCGCAGTCGGCGTACAGGTTAGCTCGCAGCCGTTCTCCGCCGGTGATACAGCGTGAGTGCCAGGACTACCACGGGCATCACGATTTCCAGGCACAGGAAGAGTCCGGAATTGTTCGCAGCGTGATTGCCGTGCTCGACCATCTGGCGGATGTGGCCCACGGCGTCTCCCTCGAGCCACACCAAGTTGGCGATAGCCGTGGCCAGCCAGAAATTCGCGCGGAACCAGATGCATAAAAATCCCAGCACGCCGACCGTCAGGTCTGCGATGCCGACTTCGTATTCGAAGGGACTGGGGGCCCAGCCGATTGACGCTGAAGCCGTCGCGGAAAAGAAAACGTGGAATACGAAGGTGAGAACCCCCATCAGTCCGACATAGAAGACGAACAGATGAAGGAGGAAGGTTTCCGCCACTAGTACGCTACTGCTACGGCGGCGGCACGAAAGAGCAAGATTCAGAGACGCGCCGATGAGTGAGAGAAGGACGAAGATTAGCTGGAACATGAGTGCGCTCGATTGTATTACGGAGAGTCAGTTGTTCGAGCAACAGCCGCGCTGCTTCGCGTTATTGAGGGTCGACTGAAGTCTGTAAACGGTGTCCGAGTGTGGATGCGAGGCCTGTTGCCGTCCGCTGAGCGGACTCATCGTTTTTCACTTATACCTTCCCAGCGTTGAAACGCTGGGCGAAGATCTACAGTCCCTGCGGGATGCAGTTATCGTTTGGCGGACGTCTCCGCTCGGCATGGAGTTTCGAAACAGCCGTTGAAACTGCGCGCTAACCAGGCCTCGCCTCCAGCGAGAAGTCGCGGCGCTGAAGCGCCGCACTACCCACCGGCCTCCACTGTGATTTTGATTCGACACCACATCACCCCACCCTTTTCCAAAACCGGGAAAAGGATGGGGCACCCGCTGGCGAAGGATCGCGGTGCGCTCTGAAGCCCGTTGTATAATTTCCAACCCCGGAACCCCAGCAATAGAAATCTAGATGAAGAGGAGAAAGTAATGTCAAACCATTTCACTGGACTCAGCCTCGGCCCGCCGCTCGGCGATCAACGACTCGACCTCTGCGACCTGTACGCATTCCAGTCGCCCGCTGACAAGAACAGAACCGTAATCATCCTCAATGCAAATCCCAATGCGGACGCGCTGCATCCCGACGCGATCTATCGCCTCAACATCGACAACGACGGCGATTACCTGACGGACATCGCGTTCAGCTATGTGTTCTCGAAGCCGGAGAACGGCAAGCAGACAGTTAGCGTATTTATGGCGAAGGGCGAGGAGTCGCGCTCGCCGGAGGCGGTGGGGACGAAGATCATCGCCGATGCTGAGGTCTCCTTCGGCGCCAAGCCGAACATCATCAAGTCGGGCGACTACACATTTTTCGCCGGCAGTCGCAGCGACGCGTTCTTTTTCGACTTCGACGGAATCAAGAACCTGTTCGACACCCGAGGCAAACGCAACTTCACCGAGCCTCACCTCGGCGGCAAGTCTCCGTGGACCGGCGTGGATTCGAATACAGAAGCGAACGTGTTTTCGACGGTGATCGAGTTGCCGACGAGCGAACTCGATCCCAAGCCCGAGATCCACATCTGGGGGCGGTGCAGCGTGCGCGAGGACGGCAAGTTGATCCACGCCGATCGCGCGGGCCATCCCAGCGTCAGCAGCTTTTTCAATACCGACGACACCAAGCTGGAATACAACGCCAGCGAGCCGGTCAACGACCGCACGCGATGGCTCGAGCTGTTCATACACCTGATGGGGCATACCGGCAATTACACGCGTGAGGAAGCGATTGCCGCGATCGACAAGGAAGGCACACTTCCCGACGTACTGACTTTCGATCCGTCGAAGCCGGCGGAGTATCCCAACGGCCGCACCTTCAAAGAAGACGTAATCAATTACCGGCTGGCCTTCCTCACTAAGAACGAATGTCCACCCACGGGACTGAAACCCCACACCGACATCCTGAAGGAGTTTCCGTATATTGGAACGCCGCACGCGAAGTAAGTATGAAAGTGCGGATGACTCGGGAACTGCACGGCGCCCCATCCTTTCCGTTCGGTTGGAAAGGGTGGGAGATGCTTGTCCTCCACCTCAACAGCGACTTGGATCCCGATACCTCGTTACTCCACCCTTTTCCAACCCCGGGAAAAGCATGTGGCACTCGCCCCGTTGGTTTTGCACACCTCGTGCGCTGCTATAATCCGCGCATCCTCACTCCGCTCCGCTTTGTGCGATGACCGAGCCTTCCACGCCGCTCATGCGGCAATACGCAGCCATCAAGAAAGAGCATCCTCACGCGCTGCTGTTCTTTCGCTTGGGCGATTTCTACGAGCTGTTCTTTGAAGATGCCGTGGTGGCCGCGCGCGAACTGCAAATCACGCTGACCTCGCGCAACAAGGAAAAGGGCATCGCCATTCCTATGTGCGGAGTGCCGTATCACGCGGCCGACAATTACATTTCCAAACTCATTCGCAAGGGATACAAGGTCGCCATCTGCGACCAAATGGAAGACCCGCGGGTGGCAAAGAAGATCGTCAATCGCGAAGTGACGCGCGTGGTCACGCCGGGAACGGCGGCGGACTCGCAGCTTCAGTCGGAAGAGAACAATTTCCTGGCATGCGTTGCCAAGCACGGAGACCAGGTGGGCTTCGCGGCGCTCGATCTCTCAACCGGCGAGTTTCGGGCTACGGAGTTTCGCGGTCCTGACGCCGAGCGCCGGGTGCGCGAAGAGCTGGTTGTCTTGCGTCCGCGTGAGGTGTTGTTCGCCTCTTCCCTGCCCTTGTTCGATCAGCCTCGGTCATACGCGGAATCGCCGCAAGCTGCGGCAGCGCCGCGCATGGCGTCGATGGAGAATGCGAGTTGGGCGGAGACTCCGCTGGACGACTGGGTGTTCGCGCCGGACTACGCTATTCCGCTGGTCGAAAACCATTTTGGCGTCCTCTCGCTGGAAGGCTTTGGCTTGGCCAACCGTTCGGCGGCGGCGACGGCGGCGGGCGCGATCCTGCATTACGTGCGCACTACGCAGCGCGGCTCGCTCGACCACATCGATCGCATCGGCTATTACGAGCGGCAGAACTGCCTGGTGCTCGACGCGGTCACCGTACGTAATCTCGAGCTCATCGAGCCGCTATTTTCGGGCACGGGCGACAGCGTGACGCTCTTCCGCTGCCTGGACTGCACGGCGACGCCGATGGGCAAGCGACTGCTGCGTTCGTGGATTCTGCGGCCGTCGATTGACTTGAGCGAAATCGAGCAGCGCCTGAGGGCAGTCGAGTCGATGGTCGGCGGACCTTATCCGGCGCGAAGAGTTGCGGCGCGCGATGGACGGCATGCTCGACCTGGAACGGCTGCTCAGCCGGGTGACGCTGGAGTCGGCCAACCCGCGCGACCTGCTGGCGCTGGCGATTTCGTTTGGCAAGCTGCCGGGCATCCGCGCGGCGGTGGCGGCATTCGCGGCGGAGCGCCTGCAAACGCTGCTACGCGCAATGCGACGAAATGGCCGACCTGCGCTCGCGCATTCTCTCCACACTGGAGGACGAGCCGCCGCTTGACCGGTGAGTGATGGCGGCGTAATACGCGCCGGAGTCGATGCTGCACTCGACGAACTGCGCGACCTGAGCCGCAACAGCAAGCAGTACATTGCGCAGATCGAGCAGCGCGAGCGCCAGCGTACCGGCATCGCATCGCTGAAGGTGAAGTTCAACTCGGTCTTCGGCTATTACCTGGAAATATCAAAGGCCAATCTGCACCACGCTCCGCCGGACTACGAGCGCAAGCAGACGCTGGTCAATGCCGAGCGCTTCACCACTCCTGAGCTGAAGGAGTACGAGGCGAAGGTGCTGGACGCGCAGGAGAAGATGGTCGAGATCGAGCGTCGCCTGCTGACTGAGCTTCGCGTGGCCATCGCTGCCGAAGCGCGACGTATTCGGCAGACTGCGTTGGCGCTGGCGGAGATCGATGTGCTCGCGTCGTTCGCAACACTTGCAGCCAATCGCAACTATTGCCGTCCGCAGTTTGTCGCCGAGCGGCGATCTGGAGATTGTGGCTGGCCGTCATCCGGTCATCGAGCAGCAGGAGATCGGCGGCGTGTCCGACCGCTTCGTGCCCAACGATCTCTATCTAAACGGAACTACGCACGCCGTGCTGGTCATCACCGGGCCGAACATGGGGGGCAAGTCGACCTACCTGCGGCAGGCGGCGCTGATTGCATTGATGGCGCAGATGGGCTCGTTTGTTCCGGCGCGCTCGGCGCGGCTGGGGCTGGTCGATCGCATCTTCACCCGCATCGGCGCCAGCGACAATCTGGCGCGCGGGCGCTCGACCTTCATGGTGGAGATGACGGAGACGGCGGCGATCCTGAATACCGCGACGCCGCGCTCGCTCATCCTGCTCGACGAAGTGGGCCGCGGCACATCGACCTATGACGGGCTGGCGATTGCATGGGCGGCGATCGAGTACATCCACGCCAACACGCGCGCCAAGACGCTTTTTGCGACGCATTATCACGAGCTGACGGAGCTGGCCGACCGGCTGAGCGGCGTGAAGAATTATCACGTCTCGGTGAAGGAGAGCCACGGCGGAATCGTTTTCCTGCGCAAGGTAGAGGAGGGCTCGGCCGACAAGAGCTATGGTATCGAAGTCGCGAAACTGGCGGGCCTGCCGAACGACGTGATTACGCGTGCGCGGGAAGTGCTGGCCGAACATGAAAACGCCGAACGCAACGCCGTCAAGCATCTGGCCAACGAGGGCGAAGCCGAGCCCGGCCCGATGCAGTTGACCATCTTCACTCCGCTATCGCAGAAGGTGGTTGACCGGCTGAAAGAAACCGACCTCGATCGCATCAGCCCGCTGGAGGCGCTGAACCTGCTGCATGAGTTGAAGAAGCAGATCGAGTGATCGGACGATCGACTGCATTATCGCGATCAAGCCGACCGTCAGATGCTGAAGCGAGAAACCACGACAGCTCAAGAGCAGCCTCGGAGCGTCAGCGCTAGCCTCACCGACGATCTTGAGACGCATTTTCAAGGTCGCTCACCTGGTAGAACGACTTCGTGAGTCTGACGACGTTGGTCTTGGCATCGGCGATCGATACACGATCACTGTAGCGGAGACGAAGGCACCACGGGCGGTCGATTCTGCGTGATCGATAGACATTCCGCCAAGGCACTGGTTGAACCGCCTGCCCGCATCGTCAGCGATTTCCGAGGAAACGCTCGCTGTCGCTGCTTGGTGAGCGAATGTCGCCCGCGGCGATGAATGCTCCAGTCGGGCAGAGCTCGGTCCATCCTGCAGAAATGCCATCTTGGAATGCTCGGTCTCGGTGCGGCAACCAGCCTCGGTCGAACGTCAGCCAGGACGCTCGGCAGGTTGCGCTGCGGCAGGCGCGCGCGAGCTTCTTTCTGAGAGGTCGGCGGCCGGTCGCGACGGGGCACGACGCTTCCTCCTAGGCGATCGATCGCGATCAGGCAAGCGGAATTCATACGAGCGGTGAAGGCTGATGCTCCTTCGATTGTCGAACCGAACTGCGTTCCAGAAGGCATAGATGGAGCGGCGAGAATAACTGATGACCAACCATCACGGTAGAGCCGTGCCGTCTACCGGTGACTGAGACATGGCTTTGGATTCGCCACCCAACGTCGAAACGCTACGGATGCTAAGATATGAGCGTTCCAACTTGAAGCGCCAGCGATCATGCGGACATAGCCTCTCTCCCTTGAGCCGCAGCCCCCCTCCGCGTATGCTTTGAGTACCGGAACAATCCATTGGAGGAATACGACGTGGTTTTATCCCGGCGCTGGAAGCATGCGCTGCTGACTTTCGCTATTGTCTTACCTGGCTCACAACTTCTCTTCGCGCACGCCATCCTGATGGAGTCGACCCCCAAACAAAATTCCACCGTCAAAGGTCCCGACGTGGATATCACGCTGCGCTACAACGTGCGCATTGATGGCGGCCGCTCGCGCGTGCAACTGGTAGCTGCTGACGGGACGAAATCGGACCTGAAGCTCGACAAACAAGCCAAGCCCGACATCCTGCAGTTGCAAGGCCAGCGGCCTGAAGCCGGGGGCGTACAAGCTCCAGTGGCACGTGCTGGCCTCCGACGGACACATGAGCAAGGGCGAAGTCCCCTTCACGGTGCAGTAGCGCCAGCGAATGCAGCAACTCGTCGACCTCTTCGGATTTCTCTCCGTCATTCTGCGGGCGGGGACGCTCGTCTTTCAGTCTCTACTGCTCGGCGGCGTGGTGTTCGTCATCTGGGCTTCGCGCAACGTCCCGGGCGATCCGGCGCAGAGAGCGCGCATGGAAGCGAGCTCGTGGACGCTGCTGCGTGTCAGCATCGTTGGCCTCATTCTGTTCCAAATCGCGTACCTGTACGTAAACTCGGCCGTCCTGATGGCGACGGCGGAGATTGGCTTCAGCGGCGTCGTCGGCGCGAATTTCTTCATCTCGGGCAGCATCGTGCTGTGCGCCGCGGTGGCCGCGCTGGTGCGTTTCGTTCTTCCGCGGGAAGCTGGTCTCGTGGGGGCTGCTGCTTCCTGCCATTGTCGTGCTGGCCGCGTCGCTGATGACCAATCACGCGGCGTCTCGCATGGACGGCCGTGTACTGCTGGTCGCACTGACGGCAACCCACGAGGCGGCAACCGGCCTCTGGGTGGGCGGCTTGCCCTTCCTGGTGCTGGCGCTGTTTCGCGATAAGGATTCGAGCGCGCGCTGGTACATCACCGAACGCTTCTCGCGCATGGCGCTGATGTGCGTCGTCCTCATCGTCATCAGCGGGCTGGGCATGAGCCTGGTCTACATCGGCTCCTGGCGGGCGGTGCTGGGAACGGCTTATGGCGTCATGGTGCTGGCCAAGGCCGTGATGCTGGGCGTGCTGGTGCTGCTGGGTGGCATCAACTTCCTGATGCTGCGAAACATGAGCCGCGACCAGGTGATGCCGCGATTGCGCCGGCTGATCGAAGCCGAGGTAGGTATCGGAATCACCGTCATCCTGACCGCTGCTTCGCTGACCTCGCAACCGCCCGCGGTTGATCAGCCGAATGAGGTGGTCTCGTTTCACCAGATTGTCCAGCGACTTCGGCCGACGATTCCGCGCCTTACCTACACGCGCGTGGAAGCTGCCAGCCCGGCTCCGGCGAGTGAGCAGGCGAGGCGGCAGCGAAGACAACCGTGGCGTACAACGCGGATGGTGAGCCGCTTTCGGCGCTGCAGGTCTCCTGGTCGATGGAGTCGGAGTCTAACCACCATTGGATGGGCGTGATCGTTCTCGGCATGGGGCTGCTGGCGTTGCTGGCGCGCACCGGCAAAGCGCCATGGGCCGAATATTGGCCGCTGCTGCTCATCGGCATCGCCGTCTTCATCATCCTGCAAGCTGACAGTGAGTGCTGGCCGGTGGGATGGAAGAGCGTGGGCGCGTGCATGGTCGATCCGGAAGTTTTTCAGCATCGCATGGCGGCGCTGGTCTGCATCGGGTTCGCGGTTTTCGAGCTTGCGGGTGCGCAAGCGGCAGGCGGGAGAATGATCCGATGGCGCTGGTGTTCCCGCTTATGTGCGCTGCCGGAGGCGCCGTGCTGCTGACTCATCAGCACGCCATCACGAATGTGAAAGAGAACCTGCTGGTGGAACTCAGCCACGTCCCCATGGGAGTTTTGGCTGTGTTCGCCGGATGGTCGCGCTGGCTGGAGTTGCGCCTGCCTGCCGAGAATCGCAAGATTCCTTCATGGGTATGGCCGGTGTGCTTCGTCTTGATCGGCGCCGGATTGCTGAACTACCGCGAAATGTAGAGATCTCGTGCGCGGAACAGCCGCGTTGCCTCGGACACGCGAATTGACCGCTCGATTCCCACTTCGGGAAGAACTCTCAATAACAGTTTCTTATTGAAGCCGAGTAACCTGGCGAGCGGTTACCCTGAGAACATCGATTCCATTTCTTAGGAGCCCTCGTATGAGGTCTGGTGTCCTTGCCGTAACGTTACTAGCCGCAATCGGCGCTTTGGGAGAAGCCACTGACTGTTTGAATCCCAACCTTGGTCAAGCTGACAATCGCATCGTGACATCGCACTTCGCCGGAAGCTCTAATGGAGTTACCCCTACCTATTGGTATGCCTTTTACGGCCAAGCGGGACATTCGTATTCGGCAGAGTTTGTGGCGACGACCGACAACGAAAATATGAACACATCCATTGGGTTGAAGGATCTTTACGTATGGGGGCCGCTACGACATCGCGAACTTGCAAGCAGAATGGTTGCTTCGCCGGTTCGAGCGTCTCCTATAACGCTACCCAGTCGTACTCGCCAGCGTTGTCACGTAGTAAGTACGGTACAGGACAGCGGGTTTCATTTCCGGCGGCATATTCCGGCTTATACATCCTTTCCATCACCAATTCCCAAGCGCAAGGTACGTATTCGTATCGGTTCGTCGACACAACGCTGTTCAACCCTCGCTGGAGCACATGGTCAGGCTTCGACACGTCTTGGGGCTTCACCAATATGTCCGACATGCCGATAACGGGTACCTTCTATGTGTATGGATCAAATAATCAGCTCATAACGTCGGTGTCGATCACGCTTTCGCCCAACCAGCAAGTATTTCGTTCCACGTACTCCTACGATATGAACATGCCTCGCAACAGGGACGGATTTGCGATCTTCGCCCACAATGGGCCACCCGGCGCCCTACTGGGGGACGCGTACATCCAAAATTCCAGCATGACGGTGGTCGTGCCTTCGAAGTTTGAGAGCCGATACGCGCAATAGCGGGTGACTGGCAAGCGATGGCGCATGTGTAGAATCGCGTTAGCCAACGCGTGAAGACCGTCACCATAATCATTCCAGCGCTGCACCGGCCCGATCTTACCCGGCGATGCATCGAGTTTATTCAGCCGCAAACTCTGCCGCGCTCGGAATGGGAAATCGTGGTGGTGGAAAACGAGGCGCGCAGCGACAGCCTGCTGGCTGATCCGCTGCCGGAAAATACCACGCGCCTCGAGTTACCCTCCAATGAAGGAACCACCGGATCGATCAACCGCGCTGCAGCGGCAACGTCGTCGAAGTATCTGCTGCTGCTGAACAATGACATCGAGCTACAGGCCGATTATCTGGAACTGCTGGTGCAAACGCTGGACAACGATCCACACCTCGGCTTCGCGGCGGGGAAGCTGCTGCGCGCCACGCAGCGGACGCATCTCGACGGCGCGGGCGATGCCATGCTGATTGCGGGGGGTGCGTACCGGCTTGGCAGCATGGAGGAGGACCGCGGGCAATTCGATAAGCCGGTGCCGATCCTGACCGGATGCGGCGCGGCCGTGCTCTATCGGCGCGAGGCTTTTGAGCAATGCGGGGGCCTCGACGCGGATTTCTTTGCCTACGTCGACGACATTGACTTAGGACTGCGGGCGCAGCTTATCGGCTTCGGAGGGATGTATGTCCCGCAAGCGGTGGCATATCACATCGGCAGCGCAACCACGGGAGCGGTGGTTCATCCGCGCATTCTTGAGCTGGTGACGCGCAACCAGTTATGGATACTTGCCAAAGATTATCCATCTCGTGTTTTGCAGCACTATTGGTTTCGCATAGTGGTGTTTCAGGCGCTCTGGTTCGGGTACGTGGTTCGTAATGGCGGATTGGCCGCGTATGTGCGGGGAATTCGAGGCGCGATCGCGAAGCTCGTCGTCATGCGGTCAAAGGGAGCCGAGGTCATGGGTCGGCGCCGAATCAATGACGCCGCGTTTGAACTCCTGCTGCAGCAATCAGAACGACAAGTTTGGGAATGGCACTCGTCCCGCGCGCCCGAACTCCAGTCCGGATTGCTGAAGGCCTACTTCCGCGTTTTCCGCCCTCGCTAGCAGGTTATGGAAACCTTCGGAAAGCATAGCGCTCTTGGGCTGAAATCCACTCGCGATAAGGAAAATGAGAGCAACTTCGGCACGAATGAAATCCCTGCCCCGACGCGATTAGCCTATACAGTCTCGTAATACTGCGCCATCTTGCGGAACTTCTGATAGCGCGCGTCGAGCAGGTCCTGCAGCGGCTTCTTCTCCAGCTCGGCCAGATTCTTCTCCAGCGCTGCGCTGAGCGAGGCGGCCGCGGCGTCATAGTCATGATGCGCGCCGCCCGCAGGCTCGGGGATGACCTCGTCGCAGAATCCCATCTCCAGATTATCTTTCGCCGTGATGCGCATAGCCTGCGCCGCGATCTCGCTCTTGCTGGAGTCGCGCCACATGATCGACGCACAGCCCTCGGGCGAGATCACCGAGTAGATGCTGTTCTCCATCATCAGCACGCGGTCGGCGACGGCGATGGCCAGCGCGCCGCCGCTGCCGCCTTCGCCGGTGATCGCGGCGATGAACGGAACCTTCAGCCGCGCCATCTCGCGCAGGTTGTGCGCGATGGCTTCGGCTTGTCCGCGCTCTTCGGCGCCCAGTCCGGGATAGGCGCCGACGACATCGATCAGCGTGATCACCGGCCGCTGCCACTTCTCGGCGAAGCGCATCATGCGCAGCGCCTTGCGATAGCCCTCGGGATTCGGCTGTCCAAAATTGCGATAGATGCGCTGCTTGGTGTCGCGGCCCTTCTGCGTTCCGAGCACCAGCCACTTCCCTGCCGTTGAAAGCGCGCCATGCCGCAGATCATGGCGGCGATCGTCGCCAAAGCCGCGGTCGCCGTGAATTTCGCTGAAGTCGGGAAAGATGCGTTCGACGTAGTCGAGCGGATACGGCCGCATGGGATGGCGCGCCAGTTCGGTCCGCTCCCACGCGCTCAGCTTGCCCGACATCTGGCGGCGCAGAGCATCGACGCGCTGATGCATCTCCTGCAGTTGGCGGCGCGCCTCGTCGTTGTCGCCGGCGGCGGCCTGCAGTTGCTCGATCTGTTTCTCGATGCGTTCCAGCTCGGTCTGTGCTTTCGAAGCAGCTTCCATATTGGGATCGTGTTCGCTTGATTGGCAGACCCGGTACATCGCCTCCGACCGCGTACATCCAGTAATCCAACGCTGGTCAGCAATGCCACGACTGCGTAGGCGTACAGTTGCGTGCTCGTCGAGCCACGGTGTTAAGGCTACTCCGAATCGCGACCTAGTCGATGACGCGCACGCTGCCGCGTCCGCAAAGCTCTTCCACGCGATTGATGAAATTGCCGGTCCGGCAACACATTATAGCCTTCCGCCTCCATCACCACGGTGAAGTCGCCCTTGCGCTCCAGGTCGAAGAGCACCTTGCGCTTCGCCTTTGCGCTCCTGGCAAAGCGCGTGCAGACCGTCGATACGGTGCCGTCGGAAACAGTCTCCAGCGGAATCTTGATGCGCAGGCTGCTGCGGCAGCTTGGGCTTGCGCCTGCTTCCAGCGGCGTGATGTCGCCGACCATGATCTTGGGGTTGGAACCTTCTTCGACTCGCACGCCGCCCTTCACCAGCACCGGCACGTCGAGCTTCAGCTTTTCGCTCAGCCGCCGATAGGCGTCGGCAAAGCACAGAATGTCGACCGAGCCGTTCATGTCTTCGAGCTGGCCCTGCGCGTAGAGGTCGCCCTTCTTCGACTTGGCCACGCGGATGCCCTTCAGCACGCCGCCGATCGAGCGTGTCATCCTTGCCGGTCGAGGACTTCAGCTCGCAGACTTCGGTCGTGGTCAGCGCGTGGAAGTCGAGCAGCTTCTCGCGATACTTCTCCAGCGGATGTCCGGTGATGAAGAAGCCGAGAATCTCTTTCTCGTAGGCCAGCCGCTGTGCTCATCCCAGTCGGGAATGTTGGGCAGCGGCTTCTCCGTGGCCTGCGGCTCTTCGTCCTGCTGGAAGACGCCGAACAGCCCATGCTGGCCCAGCGCGGCATCGCGTTGCGCCTTCTGCGCGTGCTCCATGGCGTTGTCGATGACGGCCATCAATTGCGCGCGCCGGCCAAGCGCATCCATGGCGCCGCTCTTGATCAGCGACTCCACCACGCGCTTGTTCAGCAGGTGCAGATCAACCTTCTCGCAGAACTGGAAGATCGACGTGAACGCGCCGATCTCCTTGCGCGCCGCGACGATCGATTCGATGGCGTTGTGGCCGACATTCTTCACCGCGGCCAGTCCGAAGCGAATCGCCTCGCCATGCGGCGTGAAGTACGCGTCGCTGACGTTGACGTCGGGCGGCTCGACCGCAATGCCCATCTCGCGGCACTCGTTGATGTACTTCACCACGTCGTCGGTGCTGCCGGAGACCGAGGTCAGCAGCGCCGCCATGAACTCGACCGGGATAGTGCGTCTTCAGATACGCCGTCTGATAGGCCAGCAGCGCGTAGGCCGCGGAGTGCGACTTGTTGAAGCCGTATCCGGCGAACTGCTCCATCAGGTCGAAGATCTTCTCGATCTTCTTCGGCGGGAAGCTGCGCTCGGCCGCGCCCTGCACGAAGCGCTGCGCGCTGCTTGGCCATCTCCTCGGGATCTTTCTTGCCCATGGCGCGGCGCAGCAGGTCGGCTTCACCCAGCGAGTAGCCGGCCAGCCGGTTGGCGATCTGCATCACCTGTTCCTGGTAAACGATGACGCCGAGCGTCTCTTTCAGCACGGTCTCCAGCTCAGGCAGTTCGTACTCGATTTTCTTGCGGCCCCACTTGCGCTCGATGAAGTCTTCGATCATGCCGCCCTGGATCGGCCCGGGACGATAGAGCGCGTTCAAAGCCGTCAGGTCTTCGACCGCCGTCGGCTTGTAGCGGCGCAGCACGTCGCGCATGCCATGCGATTCAAACTGGAAGACGCCCGAGGTCAGTCCGGTATGGAAGACCTTCTCGTAGGTGACCTGGTCGTCGAGCGCCAGCGTTCTGCAGGTCGAGCCGCTCGCCGCGCGTCTGCTCGATCAGCCGCAGCGCGTCGTCGATGATGGTGAGCGTGGTGAGCCCGAGGAAGTCCATCTTCAGCAGGCCCAGCTTCTCCACCGCCTTCATGTCGTAGGCGGTCACGATTTCGTCGTTCTTGGTGCGATGCAGCGGCACCAGATCGGTCAGCGGATGCGGCGAGATCACCACGCCGGCGGCGTGCACGCCCGAGTTGCGCACCAGGCCTTCCAGCTTCTTGGCGGTGTCGATCAGCTCTTTGGTCTGCGGCTCGGTTTCGTAGGCCGTCGCCAGCGGCGGCGAATCTTTCAGCGCCTGATCGATGGTGATGTTCAGCGTCGGCGGAACCATCTTCGCGATGCGATCGACTTCGGCATACGGAATGTCCATGGCGCGGCCGGAATCTTTGATCGCCGCCTTGGTGGCCATGGTGCCGAAGGTGATGATCTGCGCCACCTGGTCGCGCCCGTACTTCTGCGTGACGTAGTCGATGACTTCGCCGCGACGGTTCATGCAGAAGTCGATATCGATATCGGGCATGCTGATGCGCTCGGGATTGAGGAAGCGCTCGAACAGCAGCTCGTTCTGCAGCGGATCGATGTCGGTGATGCCGAGCGCGTAGGCGACCAGCGAGCCGGCCGCCGATCCGCGGCCCGGGCCGACCGGGATGTTGTGCTCCTTGGCGTAGCGGATGAAGTCCCACACGATGAGGAAGTATCCGGCGAACTGCATCTGGCGGATGATGCCGATCTCGCGCGCCAGCCGCTGCTTCGTAGTCCTCCAGCGAATGCTTCAGCCGGCCCATGGTCTGCAATTCGCGCAGCAGGGTCAGCCGGCGTGGCAAAGCCTTCGCGCGTGACGTGCTCGAAGTAGTCGGGCAGCGAGTAGCCGGCGGGAACATCGAACTTGCGGAAACGGATCGTGCACTTTCTCCAGCTCGAACATTGCAGCGCTCGGCGATCTCCATGGTGCGCGCCAGCACGCGCTCGTAGCCGGAGAAGACCTTCGCCATCTCGGCCGGGCTCTTCACGAAGAACTGGTTGCTGGTGAACTTCAGCCGGTTGGTGTCGTTGATCGACTTGCCGGTCTGGATGCAGACCATCACATCCTGCGCGTGCGAGTCGTCTTCGCACAGATAGTGGCTGTCGTTGGTGGCGACCAGCGGAATGCCAAGCTCCTGCTCCAGCTTCAGCAGGTTCGACTGGATGCGCTTCTCTTCCGGCAGGCCCTGGTCCTGAATCTCGAGATAGAAATTGCCCTTGCCGAAAATGTCGTTGTAGGTGGCGGCTGCCTGCGCGCGCCGCGTCGTACTTGCCTTCCGTCAGCCGCTCGGCGACTTCGCCCTTCAGACACGCCGACAGGCCGATCAGCCCCTGCGAATGCTCGGCGAGAAATTTCTTGCTGATGCGCGGCTTGTAATAGAAGCCGTGCAGCGACGCCTCGGAGACGATCTTCACCAGGTTGCGATAGCCCTCGATCGTTCTCGGCCAGCACGATGAGATGGTTGTAGCTGTCGCCTTCGGGCGCGGCGCGATGGTCTTCCTTCTTGCAGATGTAGAGCTCGCAACCGAGGATCGGCTTCACGCCCGCTTCTTTGGCGGCGTTGACGAACGTCGACCGCGCCGAAGATGTTGCCGTGGTCGGTCATGGCGACCGCGGGCATGCTCGAGTTCTTTGACGCGGTTGACCAGGCGCTCGATCTCGCAGGCGCCGTCGAGCATGGAGTAATCGGTATGAAGATGAAGATGAACGAATTCGGCCATGTGGGGTTGCGCTCTATCTATTCTATGCGGCGAGAGCGGGGCTTGCAGCCGGTGAAGAGTGTGGAAAAGCCGGACCAATGCCATTTAGCCCGGCTATGTGGATCGTGGCTAGAACAGAATCGACGGCAGGAATGCCCCCGCGGGCTCGTTGTACAAGCCAAGGGACATGAGCGTCAAAGGCTGGACGACTCGCAGGCCGTGATGCAGGCACCAGCGGAACAGTTCCGTGTTGCGCGTGGGCAGCAGCAAGCCCGGTCCGGCAAACTCTTCTGCCGCGCCAATCAGCGCCTGCATTTCAGTATTATTCTCGGCGACAGCGTGACCGAAGAATCCGACGAGCGTCGCGTATCCCGTAATCCGCCCATCGTGCTCGACTACGCGCGCTGTACCCTGGGCGATGGCGTCGGCAAGTTCGCCGGAGCGGTCGTGTCCATGCACCCGGCGGCAGAGCGCATTGCAGGCATCGAGGTCGGTTGCCACAGCCGGTCGTACGACATGTCCAGACGGCACATGCCGGATCGGCGCTCCTTGCATCGACGACCAGCGGCTCGCGTATGTCGAAGCCAAGCTTGGCGTAGAGCGACATCGACCGGCTATGAAAGGCTGCCTGCACCAGGCGCACTCCAGAAAAATGCTGTTCGGCGGCGCGATCCATAACCGCTTTCATCAGCAGCCGGCCCACGCCCTCATTCTGTCCGGCAGGATCAACCGTGATCGGACCGATGCCCGCTATCTGCGAACGCTCGTCCATGCAGTTGCTGCCCAGAATCTTGCCGCCCTGCTCTGCGACGACACAAAAGAAACGCGGGTTGGAAAACATGTGAGGAGAGAACGCCCACCGCCACCTCCGGCGAGGGAAAATCCGGAGGAAAGTTGTGATGCTGGTTCAACCGGGTAAACGCTTCGTAGCAGATGCGGCCGCAAACTTCGGCATCAGAGGGCTGAGCACGGCGAATCGTTATGTTTTCAGTAGCTGGAGTTGAATTCATCGTTCTCCTATCTGAAGTGACATCGTGGGCGATGGAGGGGCAGTATAGCGCAACCCCGAAGGTCTATCTCATCCGGGCGCGGAATGTTGCCGGTGGATTCTCCGGGATCGATCAGTCGGCCGCCGGTGATGACCTGCCCCGGGGGGGTTTGCTGCGGAGGACCTTGCTTGCCACGGCTCTTCGCCATCCCGCGATAGGCAAATGCGACGGCCAATAACGGCGCGGCCAGCACGAATCCCCAGAATCCCAAGAACAAACTCAGCAGTATGGGAATGATCAGCGAGGCCCAGATGGGCACGCGGGTCTGGCGGCGCATGATCAGCGGCTGCAGGATCAGGCCGTCCACGACGACAATCGCACCGTAAAGAATGAGCACGTAGAGCGCGGTTTCCCAACTGACAAACGCGGCGGCAATCAGCGGACCGATGATGCTCAGCACCGCGCCAAATTGCGGGATGAACTGGAACAACGCGGCCAGCAGCGCCCAGAACATGGCGAACGGTACCTGAAGAAATGCAGGCCGGCCCACCACAACAGTCCCACACAAGCCGAGTCATAGCACTGGCCGATAAACCACTGCTTCAGCGCCGTGCCGGTAATGTGGAAGTGCCGCGAAACCTGCATGTTTAGGTTTTAATTAGATGTAGGCCGCCCTGCGAGAGCTACAAGGCCAATGCTAAACTGAAAGTATCCCTTCGGAGAACGCTCTCGTTATGAAATTCGGCGTCATCATCTTCCCCGGATCCAATTGCGATCACGATGCCTACTGGACCATCGAGCAGGTCGAAAAGCAGCCGGTGACGTTTCTCTGGCACGATTCGCCCGACCTGAAGGGCGTCGACGCCATCATCGTTCCCGGAGGCTTTGCCTACGGCGACTACCTGCGCACGGGAGCGATCGCCAAGTTTTCTCCGGTGATGGAGTCGGTGCGGAAGTTCGCCGCCGATGGCGGGCTGGTCTTCGGCATCTGCAACGGATTTCAGATCCTCTGCGAATCGGGCCTGCTGCCCGGAGCCCTGATGCGCAATGCCGGGCTGAAGTACGTCTGCAAGCCGGTGCACGTGCGCGTGGAGACCACTAACACCCCTTACACTCATCAGCTCACCAAGGGCGAAGTGCTGCAGATTCCCATCGGCCACATGGAAGGCAACTACGTGTGCGACGAGCGCACGCTGGCTGAATTGAAGGACCAGGACCGCATCGTGTTTCGCTATGTCACCCCGGCAGGGAGAGATCACGCCTGAGGCCAATCCCAACGGTTCGCTGGAAAACATTGCCGGCATCTGCAATGAAGGCCGCAACGTGCTGGGCATGATGCCGCATCCCGAGCGCGCGGCCGAGCCTGAGTTGGGCATGACCGACGGCGTGAAGATCTTCCATTCGCTGGTCGCGGCGATGGTGGCGAAGTAATTCTTATCCGGTAACCGTCGCAGGTAATTGACAACGCGTTTCAACCTGCTGCACAATCAGGCACTTTCGCTGCAAGCGTGTCCTGACCCTCTTCCTTTTCTGCCTGGAAACCGCTAAGTGTCTGCAGCCGCGCGGGTCATACGAACTGCGCTACAGCAACGACCAAACTCAGGAGAAACGATGAAGAAGCTGCTCATCGCAGGTGCAGTTGCGGCGGTGCTTTGCGCCGTCGCACTCAACAGCAATGCCGGATCCGGTAAGACATCGGCCGACAAGAACGCCATGGTCGTCCATGGCGAGTACCTCGTCAAAGGCGTCGGCCATGTGCGCCGATTGTCACACGCCGATGAACGACAAGGGCGAATTCGTGCAGGACAAGTGGTTGCAGGGCACGAAGTTGACCTTCGCGCCGACTGTTCCGATGCCGGTGTGGGCTGACACGTCTGTGAACATCGCCGGCCTGCCGGGATGGGACCACGCCCAGGCGGTCAAGTTCTTCATGACCGGTCTTGCGCCGAACGGGCAGCCCGCGCGGCCTCCCATGCCGCAATACCACATGAACAAGACCGACGCCGAGGCGGTGGTGGCATATCTGGAGTCGCTGAAGAAATAGTACGAACAACTCATTCACCACAGAGGCACGGAGACACAGAGGACCGGAGGCGGAAACTAGTAGCCCGGTCCCCTGCCCGTGATCTTCACATCGTTTCGGAGAATGGCCTTCCGGACCAGTGATTCTCCGTGCCTCTGTGTCTCTGTGGTGAACCCGCTTCTGTATTCTCCGTCCTTGCCGCGCGGCCTATGCTTCTTTATCCTGATGCTTATGCCTGCACTCGTCGAATGTGTTCCTAACTTCTCTGAAGGGCGCGACAAGGCTCGCGTCGACGCCATCATCGAAGCCATGAAGATGGACGGCGTCTATCTGCTCGACCGCGAGATGGATGCCGACCACAACCGCTGCGTCATCACCCTGGTTGGCGATCCGGTCAAGGTTGCCGAGGCTGCCATTCGCGGCGTCGGCAAGGCTGCCGAGCTGATCGACCTGACCAAGCACACCGGCGCGCATCCGCGACTGGGCGCGGCCGACGTGATTCCGTTCATCCCCATCGAAGGCGTGACGCTGGAGGACTGTGTCGCCATGGCGCGCCGCGTCGGCGAAGAGATCTGGAAGCGCTACAAGGTTCCGGTCTATTTGTACGAAGCGGCTGCGCAGACGCCCGAGCGGCAGAACCTGGAGAACGTTCGCCGCGGGCAGTTCGAAGGCATTCGCGAAGACGTCAAGACCAATCCCGCGCGCAAGCCCGACTTCGGCGACGCGGCGCTGCATCCCACGGCGGGCGCAACGGTTGTCGGCGCGCGCAAGTTTCTGGTCGCCTACAACGTCTACCTCAACACGCCAGACGTTGAGATCGCGAAGAAGATCGGCAAGGCGGTGCGCTTCTCGAACGGCGGCCTGCGCTACGTGAAGGGCATGGGCGTTCCGGTGCGCGGGCTGGCGCAGGTCTCGATGAACCTGACCGACACCGACCAGACGCCGATTGCGCGCGTCTACGAATACGTGAAGCGCGAGGCCGCGCGCTACGGCGTGATGCCGCTGTCGAGCGAGATCGTCGGACTGATTCCGAAGAAGGCGCTGGAGGATGCGGCCGAGTGGTTTCTGCAGGTCGAGAACTTCGACTCGTCGCTGATTCTGGAGAACCGGCTGGCGGCGGTGATGAGCGGCAAGATGGCGGTCGGCGGAATTCGCGCCGGAGTCGAGCCGTTCGTCGAGCAACTGGCTGCGCCGACCGCTGCGCCGGGCGGTGGCAGCGCGTCGGCGGCAACCGGCGCGATGGCAGCGGCGCTGGGCAGCATGGTTGCCGGCATGTCGCGCGGCAAGAAAGCCTACGTGCAATACGAGCGCGAGTTGAGCGATGCGCTGGCGCGACTGGCCGAAGTTGCGCGAGGCAGTTCAAGGCGGCCATCGATGCCGATGCCGAATCGTTCAACGAAGTGATGGCGGCATTCAAGAAGGCGAAAGATCATCCCGAGGCGCAGGCCGAAGTGGAAGCGGCGACCAAGAAGGCGACGCTGATTCCGCTGGAAGTCGCGGAGCGGGCGCGGGAGACGCGCGACATCCTCGAGTCGCTGCGGCCGATGACCAATCCGAAGATGGCGTCGGATCTAACGGTGGGGGTGGGGCTGGCCAACGCGGCGGCTGATGGCGCGCTGGCGAATGTTGAGATCAACCTGGGCGATATCAGCGATGCGGAGTTCGTTTCTCAGGTGCGGGAGCGCGTGGCTAAGGTGCGTTGGTAGATCAGAACTGCTTCTTCGAGTCGATCAGGATAGTGACCGGGCCGGAGTTCACCAGCTCGACCCCCATCGTGGCTTGGAAGACACCGGTCTCGCAGCGCACGCCCAGCGAACGAACACGATTCACGAAATATTCATACAGCTCTCGGGCTTGTTCCGGACGTGCGGCAGCGTCGAACGACGGACGCTTGCCCCGGCGGACATCGCCATACAGGGTGAACTGCGAAACGGCCAGGATCGCGCCGCCAACGTCGATCACGCTGCGGTTCATCTTTTCCTCTTCGTCTTCGAAGATCCGCAGGCCGACGATTTTCTCTGCCAGGTAGTCAGCATCGGAAGGCTGATCTTCCTGTCCCACCCCAAGCAGCACCAGGAGACCAATGCCGATTTCTCCAGTAATCGCACCGCCGACGTTGACGGAAGCTCGGCTGACACGCTGCACCACGGCACGCATGACAACTTTCTATCACGACATGTCGTGGCACGCTGAAGACGTCTATCTTGCTGAACCCCCAACCTTGCGTTGACCGTTACCAAAGCTGCCGTTTAGGATGAGTCGAGTCTCGTGCGCCGGGCATCTCTAATTCTTAGAGACTCACGATTCCAACGACAACCTTGCTTTCTTTACAGGGCTTCCCGGCGCCAATTACACTTATAAGTTTCCGCGTGAAGCGGCAGGAGAGGCAATAGATGGCATCGACTGAAGAGCGGGTTAAGCAGATCATTGTGGAACAACTGGGAGTAGACGAAGGCGAAGTCACGGCGAACGCCTCGTTTGTTGACGACCTCGGCGCCGACTCGCTGGACACGGTCGAGTTGGTCATGGCCTTTGAAGAAGCCTTCGACATTGAAATTCCTGACGAGGATGCGGAGAAAATTCGCACGGTACAGGATGCAGTTACCTACATCGAGCAGCACGCGAAGGCGACTAAGTAAAAGCTGTCCTAAGAGTCTGTTTGAAGCCGGCACATTCCAGGAAGGAGCCTTGCAAACATGGCATCCGTAGACGAGCGAGTAAAGCAAATCATTGTGGAGCAGTTGGGAGTGGATGAGGGCGAAGTCACGCCCAATGCATCGTTTGTTGACGACCTGGGGGCTGATTCCCTGGACACGGTCGAGCTTGTAATGGCCTTCGAAGAGGCGTTCGACATCGAGATTCCCGACGAAGACGCGGAGAAGATTCGCACCGTGAAAGACGCGGTCGACTACATCAACTCGCACGCGAAAGGATCCAAGTAGTTTGCCGCGTCGAGTTGTGGTAACGGGCATCGGAATGATCTGCGGCGTCGGCAATAGCACTCCGGAAGTCTGGCAGGCATTGCTGGCCGGCAAGAGCGGCGTGGAGCGTATTACTGCCTTCGACGTCTCCAACTTTGCTTGCCAGATCGGCGCCGAAGTCAAGAATTTCGATCCGCTGCAATTTATCGAGAAGAAGGAAGCGCGCAAGATGGCGCGCTTCATTCACCTCGCCATCGCGGCGGCCGACGAGGCGCTGCAGTCGGCTAACTATAAAGTCGAAAACGAAGAGATGGCCGAGCGCACCGGCGTTTCTATCGGCTCGGGCATTGGCGGGTTCGACGTCATCGAGCGCGAGCACAACAACCTGCTCAATGGGGGCCCGCGCAAGATCTCGCCCTTCTTCATTCCCTCAGCCATCGTGAATCTCGCGGCGGGCCAGGTCAGCATGCGGCACAATGCCAAGGGCCCGAACGAGGCAACGTGCACAGCGTGCACTACCAGCGCCCACTCGATCGGCGACGCGTCTCGCATCATCAAGTACGGCGACGCCGACGTGATGATTGCCGGCGGCTCGGAGGCGGCCATTACACCCATGGGCGTTGGCGGCTTTGCCGCTATGCGTGCGCTGTCGACGCGCAATGACGATCCCCACCACGCCAGCCGCCCTTGGGACAGTGACCGCGATGGATTCGTGATCGGCGAAGGCGCAGGCATTCTCATCCTCGAAGAGTTGGAATACGCTAAGAAGCGAGGCGCTCCAATTCTGGCCGAGATTATTGGATACGGCATGAGTGCTGATGCGTACCACATCACCCAGCCGGCGGAGAATGGCGAAGGCGGTTTCCGTGTCATGCGCAATGCCATGCGGGACGCTCACATTCAGCCCGAGCAGGTCGGTTACGTTAACGCTCACGGAACTTCGACGCCGTTGGGCGACGAATTGGAGGCAACGGCGATCAAGCGTGCCTTTGGCGAGCACGCCTACAAGATGCTGGTCAGCTCAACCAAGTCGATGACCGGACACCTGCTGGGGGGCGCGGGCGGCCTGGAAGCCGGTATTACCGTCCTCGCGCTGCGTGAGCAGATCGTTCCTCCAACTGCCAATCTCGATAATCCCGGCGAAGGTTGCGACCTGGACTTCGTTCCCCACACTGCGCGCAAGGTGCAGATGGAATACGCGATGTCGAACTCCTTCGGCTTTGGCGGCACTAATGGCTGCCTGGTGTTCAAAAGGTGGGAAGAGTAGGACGTTCGTCAGACGGGCGCATTCTCCAAGGACACGACGAAATGAATGCCAGGCACAGTTTTGTTTTGCAGTCGCGTGTCATTGGTGATGAATAAGTCTGTCCCAATCGATCCCGCACATGCCAACTGCACAGCGTCCGGGGCTCGCAGTGCCCGATCCCGACGCAAAGTGGCATACAATTTTGCTGCTTTCACGTCGAGTGGAACCACTACTGAGCTTGCGGTTATGGCGCTCTCATAGCGCGAGCAAAGGTCGGAGTCGCCTTCTTCGGCCGGCTTTACCAAAATCTCGCCCAAAGTAAGAGCGGAGGTGAAAAGCTGGTCGCCACGCGACAGCATGTTTGCCCGCAAGCGCTGCACTCTTCGGGAAAGCTCACCGTATTCCTCGAAAAGATAAATGAACAGGTTGGTGTCCCAGAAGATGCGGCTCATTACCAACCCTCTCGCAGTCGCTTTACATATTCATCGGCGTGTTCGGAGCGCCAAAGAGAACGGCCGCTCCCGGCCAACGCCAATAATGGGTCATTCTCTGCGGCGTGGCGGGCCGTGTTCTCAGACCATCGTTCGTACCAGTCCAGCAGTTCACGGTAACGTTGCGGGAGTTCGTCGGGCGATGGGACTATCTTCGCACCCTCGCGCGCCGCGTGGTACGGGTCTCCGCGGCGATAAAGACGGCGGCTACCGTCAGGAGTTTCGAATAGCATACGATACCTTCCCGGGTTCGGCGGCCGATTCGCGACACAGTGCTGCACAGTATGAACGTAGACTCCAGGCCGTTGGGGTTTCACCAAACCTTCTCGGGCAGCGCGGTCCACTATCTCCTCAATCGAGAACGAGCTCCGCTTGGAATGTTCACGATGTAACAAAGCTGTCGCCACCCATACCTCGTCAGCGACCTTTACCTCGACCTTTGACAGAACGGACATGACAAAACCCTCCTCGCCAAAAGTATGATGATGACAATACCTATCTTACTTAGTTCTGATGTATTGTCAACTTAGAAATGTCGGAACTCTAGAACAAAAAAGGCCGCTGATTTCTCAGCGGCCTGAAATATTTCAAAAGCCAGTCTTAATCGTTGTCGGGCTCGGTCGGGACTGGAACCGTTCCGGGATGGATCGGGTACTTGTGATCCAAGTCGTAGTACTCCCAAACGCGAGTTCCTTGGACACCCGGAATTGGCTTATCTTGCGCGGCGCTGGCGCGAATGCCGTTATCCTCGAAGTTGAAACTACGCTTCAGCGTGAACATGGCTTGTCGGAAATTTGCCCTCACGGAGGCTCCCGGATAAGCCAGGGCAAAGATTGGAAAGCTTTTGCCGTTGGAGAACACGACGGCGGTGTAGTCTGCCACCATGCGTCCGGAGAACGTATTAGGAAGCCAGTTAAGTTGCATGGGGACACCGAGCTGCTGCGGCATGCTCCAAGTTTGCCCGCCATTGGTGGACTGGATGAAGCCTTGGCGCAAGCTGCAGCTGTTGCCACAGTTCCCGTTGGGATAATAGTAGTAGTTCAATGCAATGTGAGCCGTGTTCCCGGAGGTATTGGGATCGATTCCAATCCCGTGGATGAAGTGATCGACCGTGCTGGTTACGGGATCGATTGGAACACGTTGCTTGGCGCTCCAGTGCGTACCATCGGTAGAGGTGCTATACACAATGTCGTTCTCCGAGCATCCGGTGCGGAAGCCGCAATCCGGCCACGACATATAGATGACGCCACTGCCATCGATTGCCGCCGAGGGAAGGCCGGCGCTGCGCAGGCCGCCATCCTCACCACGGCTTGGGGCGTTAGAAATCCTGACTGAACCGGTCCAGCTCGCGCCACCGTTGGTCGAGATATAGGCGCTCATGCCGCCGCCGAAGTCGGCGTAACTCACCACGACAGTTCCGTTCGGCAACACCAGCGGCTGGCCGCCGATGCCACTATCCTGAGTCGCGTTGGCGCGCGCGGGACCCCAGGTCGCGCCGCCATCGGTTGAGGTGCTCATGTACAGCAAGTCGCCCTGTCCCGGACTATCCCACTGGGTATAGCAATTCCCGTAAAAGGGACTGGTCGTCCAGTTGTCGCAAGTGATCCAGTTCTTGTCAGAGTCGATTGTGGAGGTGACCAGCACCGGGTTTGACCAGTTCAGGCCGTCGGTTGACCGGCTGGTTGCCACCAGATCATTGTTGCCGATGGGTAGGGTCGAGATCAGCCACATCCCGTGCTTGGCGTCGTACGCGACCGACGCATCGCTGGCAGCCGAGTTCGTTCCACCCTGATAGAAGACGGTCAGTCCCGGAAGCAGTCCACTCGTCCAGGTCTGTCCGCCGTCCTTGGAAGTAGCAAAACCGATGTCAGCACCGCCTCCGCTGGAGATGCGCGCGACTTGGAATGCGGTGACGATAGTATTGCCAAAAGCAAAAGCGGCCGGCTCTACTTCAGTCTGGTGCTGGCTTTGTACATTGTCGAAGGGATCAAAACTTAGCTCGAGCAAGTTGGCAGTTTGCGCAAAAACGGAACTAACAGTTGCGAAACTGAAGAGAAGCGATAGCAGCAACATTTTGCCGACAGACGAAATATACGGCGAGACCTTAGTTCTATTCATGAAGACACTCTTCCTTTGGCGTGAGGATCGACTCTGGTTTCCAACAACGAGCGGACGAGCCTCAGACGCTGTTGGAGCTTTGTCCAAGATGGGGAGACCTGGATGGAGCAGAGTACTTGAGACGATGGAACTGTAACGCGCGGGCTGCTAGGGCGTCAATACGAGAGTGATAGTACATCAGTAAAGTACTGTAAAGTTAGACCGTCATTCAGTACCTGATGATCCGTCTGAGGCTGGTTCCCACAACTCAATGCGATTCCCTTCCGGGTCCATGATCCAGCCAAACTTGCCGTAGTCGTAGGTTTCCATCTTGTCGTCGACTTGCACTCCTTCGGCGCGCAAGGCTTGCAGAAGTTGCTCCAGATTCTCGACACGGAAGTTCATCATGAACGGCGAGCGGCTGGGCTCGAAATATTTTGTGGTTTCGGGAAAGAGTGCCCACACCGTCATACCGGTTTTATCCGGCTGCTCGGCCTCTCGCCAATTAAAAGACACTGCCTGGCTCTGGTCGCGCGTGATGCCCAGATGTTTCTCGTACCACCCGTACATCGCCTCCGGATCCTTGCACTTGACGAACAGCCCGCCCAAGCCGGTGACTCGCTTCATGCGTCCTCCTGAATACCTGCTGGATTTTAGCAGCCGCCCTTGCTAATGGGCGGCACTGAGCATAGGGTATTTTCGAGATTTGGGGTGCACCGTGTTTGACCTAAGTTTTGTATTAGTCGTGGCGGGACTCGCTTTCGGCGGGATCATGGCCCTGATCGGGTTTGGCGGATTCCTGACTGCCTGGTTTCACCGCTCGCTGGGAGCTCCCCTGCCCTTACCCACGCTACACAGTGCTCACGAGAGGAACTTGTATCTTGGCGTCGCGGCTGCGGGAGTGTTGGTGTGGGGCGTCGCGCTGCTGGTTAGCCTGCGCATCGCACCGTAGTCAGCTGCCACCTACCAGCTTCCGGCCGCCGCGAGCAACAGTCGCCTTCAAGTGGTTGTCATCCTGAGCGAGGAGCGCAGCGACGAGCCGAAGGACCGCTATCGAGCTACGTAAGTCAATTTCCCTGCTCCGTTGTCCTTCTCTGCCAACCTCGCCATCTGCTCGATGTAGCTATCGGCGTCAAACTTCTTTCGCGCCGCATCGCCGGACATGTAGCGAATCGTGCCGAAGATGGGCCGCTCGAACCACGGCCGGTCGAACTTGCCGGCGATGGCCCAGGCGATACCTGCATAACCATTGGGATCGCGGCCATCGAGAAAGTACTTGTCGTTCAGGTAGACGGCCGTTTGATAGGCCACCTGCGGCGACGGACTCCATTCCAGAATCTTCTTCGCCCAATACATGCGCATGTAGTTATGCATCCAGCCGGCGTACAGCATCTGGTACTGAGCCGCATTCCATAGGGCATCGTGGGTCTCGCCGGCTTCCAGTTGCTCGCGCGTGTAGACGACGGGCCGCGGGTCTTTCGCGTGTGCGGCCAGAGTGCGGTGGGCCCAATCAGGTGCGCTCTCAATCGAGTCGTAGAGCTTGTTGAAATGCGCGAAGTTGATGGCCAACTCTCGCCAGGTGATGAGCTCGTTCAGGTAGGCGTCTTTGGCGGTTCGCGGAGCTTTAGATTTCTCTACTGCAAGCGCGACAGTGATAGGACTGATGTGCCCGAAGTGCAGATAGGGCGAAAGCCTGCTGCTGCCGTCCACCTCAGGCTTGCCATGCTGCTCGGGATAGCGCGCGAGCTTGTGAGATAACGAAGTCGCGCAGCAGCTTCAGCGCTTCGCTGGTTCCACCGCGAAATGAATCGACCGGCTGCACTGAACGATCGAGCTTCTTCCAGCCTTCTGTGATGTCGAACGAGCCGTCGTCCGGCAGGGCCTGCAGCCGTTTGGGCTTCTTCCACTCGACTTTGGCGCGAGGATTCTTCAGCGGCTGCAGAAACTCGCTCGAACTTCGCTTGCAACCGTGGGCGGATGATTCGCGCCGCATATTGCTCTTTCTCCAGCAACTTCGACGGCACGATCACGTCAGCATCGACCGTCCAGAGAGGAACCGTGAGCTTCTTGGCCGCAAGTTCGCGCCAGTGGTCAGGCTCGCGCAGCGGATTCTCATCGCCGATAACAATCGATGCTTTCACCTCTTCGCAGAACTTGGGCAGCTGATGATCGGGATAGTGCCGCAGGACGAATCCGATGCCGCGTTTGCGCGCGCGCTCAGCAATGTCGGGAATTCCCTGAGCAAGAAACGCGTAATGCCGCAGGTTGGCATGCGGATAGAACGGCACCGGCGCGAAGAAGATCACCACGCGGCTGATGCAGCGCGTTCGCTACCTCAACTGCTATGTCGAGTGCGGGATTGTCGAGCGCACGTTGAGCGCGCTGCATCCAGTAAACAACCGTCCTGCCGGAGGGATCAGGCGCGCCTTTGCGGCGCACAGTGACGCGCGGGTTCGAAGCCAAATGCTCAAGCGTATTCATAAGTGTTTGTGATGAGAGCCCGGCGGACGCGCCAGGAGGCTCAATGCGACGTGGGGGACGCCTCGAATGTTAGATGCAAGAATTGTTTATGGCGGCGCCGGCGGGCTATCAGCCTCAGCTCAGCAGCTCGTGTCGCCGCCGCCAGGATCGCATCTGCCACCGCCGCCGCTTCCACAGAAGCCTTCACATCGTGTACTCGCACGATGTGCGCTCCTTGCAAAATGCAGGCGACCATGGCGGCTAGCGAGCCATTCAAGCGTCTCGTTCGCAGGCACTTCGCGGCCCGTGCGCTGCGCAATCGCTCTGTCCGATGAACGATTTCCTCGACGCTCCGGCCAGCAGGGGAAAGCCCAGCCGGTGAAATTGCCGGAAATTGGCCAGCAAGGGATAGTTGTCCTCGAAGTTCTTGCCAAACCCGAACCCCGGATCGAGCACGATGCGTTCCCGTTCAACGCCTGCCTCGAAAGCTACCTGCACGCGATTGGCGAGATCGTGCTCGACCTCGGAGACAATGTCGATGGCCTTCTCGCAGGGTTCGCCACTCGGTGGGACGGCCGCGAGTGTGCATCATGACGACTCCGCAGCCAAGGTCGGCGCAAGTCGGCGCCATCGCAGGATCCCACTGAAACGCGCTGACGTCGTTCACGATTTCTGCCCCTGCGCTCACGGCCTTGCGCGCGACTACGGCCTTGTAGGTGTCAACCGACAGCACCGCATCCGGCCGCTCGTTGCGTACCGCCTCCAGCACTGGCAACACCCGGTCCAGTTCTTCCTGCGGACTTACGCATGGCTTCGGTCCCGTTTCGCCATGCAGAACCGTGCCCGGCCGGGTGGACTCACCGCCGATGTCTAGGATATCCGCGCCTTCGTCCAGCAGACGTAACGCATGCTCGATCGCCGCCTCGGGTCGCACGAAACGGCCGCCGTCGGAAAAGGAATCTGGAGTGACATTCACGACCCCCATCACCAGCGGTACGGGTTCCGAGCTCCAGACTTCTGGTTCGCAGCCGCCAAGTGACGGGAGGTCGCATGGCTGTGATTCTAACCCGCCTTAACCCTTGACCGCCGAAATCGCAAGGCACGCGGCTTTCCCGGCTAGGATTTACCGGGATGGATCCAAGAGAAATGCTCAAAGAAGTCTCGCGCAGGCGGTGTAGAATCCGAGTTGAAGGTGTATGTACCCGGCCCGGCATTTCGGTTCGATCGTCCTTATCCTGCTGCTCACGCAAGCGCTTGCGTTTGGCGGGAAGAAGCCGCAATCGTCCAAATCCGAAACTTCCAAGCTGGACCGCGAAATTGAGCAAATCCTGGCCGAGCCCGAGGCGGCCCGCGCCTGATGGGGCATCGACGTTGTTTCTCTCGACACCGGGAAACAGATTTACGCGCTGAACCAGGACAAGCTCTTTACTCCCGGCATCGAACGCAAAGCTGTTCACCACAGCCGCCGTATTCGCCCTGATCGGCCCGAACTATCGCTTTAAAACCACGGTGGAGAGTGCCGGCTCTTTCGACAAATATGGCCGCCTGGACTCGGACCTGGTGCTGGTTGGACGCGGCGATCCAAATCTCTCCGGGCGCACCTTGCCTTACAACCTGAGAACGGAGCGCAAGGTTCCTCCCATCCAGGTATTGCAGGACTTGGCCGATCAACTGGTGCAGAAGGGCCTGAAGTTTGTCGACGGCGACGTAGTTGCGGACGACTCGTATTATGTCTTCGAACGCTATGGCGAAGGCTGGTCGCAGGACGACCTGGTTTGGGAGTGGGGCGCTCCCGTCTCGGCCTTAACCATCAACGACAATGTGATCTTCGTCAATATCCTTCCGGCGGACCGTCCCGGCGAACGCGCATTCCTGAACGTCACGCCGTTTCCCGAGTACTACCGCATTGAAAACCGGGTGTTGACTACGCCGCAAGGCACTGGGCCACGCAAGATCTACATCAACCGCGAGCCCGGCTCGAACCAGCTCACCATCTGGGGCAATATTCCGCAGGATGATCCTGGAGCAGGCGAGTCTCTGGCCATCGACGATCCGGCCGATTTCGCCGCCAAGCTGTTTCGCGGGTTGCTTGGAGCAGCGCGGCGTGGTGATCTATGGGCGGCCTCGAACCCATCACACGGAGCTGGCCTCGCTGCAGACGTTCTCGGTAACTACCATGGCGTCCGGTGGAGGCAGCGACGAGGCCCCGCGACTGAATCCCGCGCCGCTGGTGCTGGCCAGCTACGAGTCGCAGCCGGTGCTGGAAGATTTGCGCGTCATTAACAAGGTGAGCCAGAACCTGCACGCCGAGCTGATGTTGAGGCTGCTGGGCAAAGAGAAGGGTACGTCGGGCTCCATCCAGGGCGGATTGGAAGTGCTGCGCGGCTTCCTCCTGACTGCAGGTCTGAAGCCTGAAGACTTTGTTTTCTATGACGGCTCCGGGCTGTCGCGCGAGGACCTGGTCACTCCCGAAGCGCTGGTGCAATTGCTCGTCTATGCCCACAAGCAAAGCTGGGGCGAGCTCTTCGAAGACACCCTGCCGGTCGCCGGCGTGGATGGCTCTCTGGCGGACCGTTTCAAGAACACTCCTCTACAGGGCGTCGTGCGCGGCAAAACCGGCTCGCTGACCCACGTCAATTCCCTCTCCGGCTATGCGACCACCCAGAGCGGCGATCACGTGGCCTTCTGCATCATGGCTAACAATCACACCATGCCTACCAAGAAGGCGCTCGACACCATCGATCGCATCCTGATGAAGATAGTCGAGGAGGGAAAGTAGGACCAGACCTCCAGCCGCGGCTGCACGCGAATCTCAACGGATTAGATTACGGTATCGTGCGGCTTTAGCTTCCTTCACACCAGTATTATTCCGCGAGGTAGTGTCGTAATGTGTAATCCACAGGCGCATACGCCGGGATCGGCAATCTAATAGTTGGAACGCTCGTAGGGCTGCAAGCTATGCTGGTGCATATCGGAGCCACAGAATGATCCAAGATACGCTTCATCAAGTGTTTCAATTGCGCTATATCCACGAAGTTCTCCACCTTCTGAGCGGTTGCGTGGGCTCATTCTTTGGCACCTGGGCCTACTTTTCGATAGCCAAAAAGCGCAGGAACAAAAAAGCGCCCAGTGGCGTTTAGGCGCGCTCCTTTTGAATTTAGGACACTACCCCTCGCGAGGAATTCTTGAGAAGTAATTCTGCTCCCTGTTCATCCGTGTGAATCCGCAGCTCGCCTTGCTTCTTGATACCATCGAAATGTGAGCCCTACTTCCGACGTTCGCGTTCGTTTCGCTCCCTCTCCTACCGGCCAACTGCACGTTGGCAATGCCCGCACCGCGCTGTTCAACTGGCTGTTCGCCCGCCAGAAGCACGGGACGATGGTCCTGCGCATTGAAGACACCGACCTGGAGCGCAGCGAAGCCCGCTACGAAACGCAACTGCTCGAGGACCTGAAGTGGCTTGGCCTCGACTGGGATGAAGGACCGGATGTCGGCGGTCCCTATGCGTCCTACCGCCAGAGCGATCGTCTGGAGATTTATCGCGAGCATGCCGAGCGCCTGCTCAGCGAAGGCAAGGCGTACCTGTGTTTTTGTTCGCAGGAGGAACTGGAGCACGATCGCGAAGCTGCCATGGCTGAGGGCCGCTCGCCGCTGTATCCCGGCACATGCCGCGGCCTTGACCCGGCGGAGGCGCGTCGGCGTCGCGGTGCGGGAGAGCAGGCGGCGATTCGCTTGCGCATTCCCGAGCACCCCATCCGCTTTCACGACATCGTGCGCGGCATCGTCGAGTTCCCCAACGAAGCAGTGAGCGATCCCATCATCCTGCGGTCGTCGGGGATCCCCGTCTACAACTACGTCGTCGTGGTCGATGATGCGCTGATGAAGATCACGCACGTCATTCGCGGCGACGATCATCTGTCGAACACGCCCAAGCAGGTGGCGCTCTACGAGGCGTTGGGCTGGCCGGTGCCCGAGTTCGCGCATCTGTCGACCATTCTCGGCAGCGATGGCAAGCGGCTTTCGAAGCGTCACGGTGCGACCTCGATTGCAAACTTTCGCGAGATGGGTGTGCTGCCGGAAGCGCTGATGAACTACCTCGCCTTGCTGGGCTGGGCGCCAAGCGGGGGCACGCGCGAGATATTCTCACCCGACGAGTTGAAGAAGGAGTTTCGACTGGAGCGGGTCACGCCGGCAGCGGCCGTCTTCGACATGGAGAAGCTGTACTGGCTTAACCGGCACTACATCAAGGAAAGCCCGCCGGAGCGCATGGAGAAGCTGGCGCTGCCATTTTTTGTCTGCGGCAGCTTACATACCGCCAGATCCCTGCGATTCGCGTCGCGCAGTGGTTCAGCAAAGTCGTTGCGCTGCTAGTGCCGTCGGTCAACAAGCTGGACGAGCTGCCGGCGAAGGCAAAGCTTATCTTTCACGTCGATGCCGCGGCTGCTTTGGCCTCGCCTGACAACGCCGAAGTGCTGGCGCTGCCGAAGGCAAATGACGTGCTCTCCGAGTTCCTGCAGCGAATCGAAGGCGACGCGGCGCCGATGACGCCGGAGCGCTTCAAGGCGATCGTGAACGAAGTCAAAGAAAAGACCGGAGCCAAAGGCAAAGAGCTCTTTCACCCGATTCGCATTGTCATCACCGGATCGCACTCCGGGCCTGAGTTCGACAAGCTGATTCCCATCCTTGAAGAGGGCTCGCAGCTCGAATTGCCGACCCATGTGATGAGCGTGCGGGAAAGGGTCGCAGCCTTTCGGGCGGTCTGGGCGCAGAAGTAAACCACCTGGCTCGAATTGTGGATGGCACTCATTCCAACCAAAGAATCAGTGTGCACCAGCGGTGGTACCATTTCGTCTCGCATGGCCACTCGTTCTGAATCTAAAAAGCCGAAGGCGAAACCCGGCTACTACGGCGCGCTCAAGGATCCTCGCGATAGCCGTGATATTCACTACTCGCCAGGGGTGGTTGCAAAGAAGCTGCCCGCGAAGGTCGACCTGCGGCCGCTCTGCCCCCGCGTGCACGAGCAAGGGCATCCGCTAACCTGCACAGCTCACTCAGTCGCCGGCGCTTTTCAGTTCGAGCAGCGGAGTCTTGGGCTTAAGGACTTCTCTCCTTCACGGCTGTTTATCTTTTACAACACGGTCGCTATCATGCGCGCCAAGCATAAAGAGGGCGCGAATCTGCGCGCCGCGCTGAAGGCTGTCACCCGGCACGGCGTCTGCCCGGAAAAGAATTGGCCGTTTTCCCTAACCAAGGCGGCGATGGCTCGCAAGCCGAACAAGCGTGCGTACCACCTTGCCGAACACCACAAGATCACTCGCTACGAACGCATTGTGATGGGACGACGCTCTCGGGAGGAATTTTTACGCCTGATGAAGTGCCGCCTGGTACAAGGCTTTCCGTTTCTCTTCGCGTTTCTTGTGCACGAGAGCTTCGAGTCGGACCACGTCGCCAAGACAGGCGTCATGCCCATGCCGAAGCGAGGCGAGAGACTAAGAGGCTGGCACGCGGTGATGGCAGTAGGCTATGACGACCACCATCAGCGGATGTTGGTGCGCAACTCCTGGGGCTGGAGCTGGGGGATCAAGGGCTATTTCTGGATGCCTTACGACTACATCACCAATCCCAGAGTAACGGCCGACTTCTGGACCATTCGAGGGGTTACTCCTAGAAGTGAAGGCGACAGCTGACTTAGCTTTTGGCTCTTACCTCTTCGCTTGCGGAGCCTGAACTCTGTCTCCTCAAAACAAGACCCGAAGACGGAAGGCTAAAAGCCAAGAGCTAAAAGCTCTGAGTGCCATTGCGGCAAATCACTGGATCCGCGACAGCTCCTTGGAATACAGCTTGTTGTCGGGAAACTCCGTCGCGAGTCCCGCCAGCAGCGTCTTCGCGGTGTGCGTATCTTTGTCTCGCAACGCTGCAACTGCGAGCAGCAGCCGTGCGAATGGCGCAAGGTAGTGGCCCTTGTTCGCGACGATACGGAGCTGGTCGATTCCCTCCTGCTTGTCGGTCTGTGATCCGGTGAGCTTCAATACCCAGCGAACCGGCGCAGGATTTGCTCCTAACAGATAGTTCTCAGCGCCCAGCGAAAGATAGGCATCGTAGCGCGTCGGATCAATGGTGAGCAGTTGCTGCGCCAGCGCGCGCGAGGTCTTCATATATCCCAGGCTCGCCACATTGCGCTTCTCAATCAAAGCGGCATAGTCGCAACGCAACCCATAGGCCATTACTTTTGCAAAGAGTGCGTCAGTATCTTTGGGGTTCTTCGCCAGCGCGCTATCGGCAAGCGCTTCACCCTTTGCCAGATTCGATTCGAACCCCGCCTTAAGTGTCGGGTCCGGCATCAGCTTGCGCCGGTTATCGAAATGGTTGTCGTCGATGAACAGGTCAGCTTCCAGCACGTGCAGCCGGTCAAACTCCGAGAACAGGTACGCCGCCGCATCCGACACATAGCCCATCGGATCCGATGGCTTTGCCTGTTCGTATTGATGAAATGTGGTGTGGGCGCCCGCGAAATCTAGGTTGTACATCTGGCGATAGCCGTGATCAAGATCGGGAGTGCTGGCGAAAGCCGGCAGACCAAAGCAACTCATCGCCGAAAGCATGAGCGCTAACCAAAAGAATCGAGTTCTGTATAAAGGCTTCAAGATAGTTTCGAACATCGGCAGCTCTTACTTAGATGCAATCGGAGCCACGATTCTAGCCTTTTCTTTTCCCGCTTCGAATTGCACTTAACGTACTGACTTCAGAAATGCCCGAAAGTCGCAGCCGACTTGTAAAAGGTAAGTAAATAGAGCACTTTACGAACTCATTAGCTGGGTATTGTCCCAAGACGTTACCTAACCAGTACTGTCATTGAATCTGCCCGCTCAACGCAGTAAGCTGCTCGATCATGTTGCTTTCCCGGAGAATATAGGATGATTCGGCAAAAAATGATTCGTCGCGCACTGCTACTCGGCTTTGTAATCGTGGTCTCAATCTCCGCCTTTGCCAAGCAGGACGCCGCTTCGTCCACCGATCCTCGGCTGAAGAACGCCTACCGCTTCGAGCGTGCCGGATGGGTTTACGTTCACCTGGAAGGGTCACCATCAGACATCGGTTATCAGCACGGATACCTGCTCGCCCCGGAAATCATCGACGGCTTCAAGGCCATACAGTTCCTCCAGACCCATGACACCAAGCGCGACTGGAGCTTCTTCCGCGAGACGGCGCAAAACGTCCTATGGCCACACATCGAAGCCGAATATCGCCAGGAGCTGCAAGGTATCACTGACGGGCTGAAAGCACGCGGCGCATCGCTCGATCTCTGGGACGTAGTCGCCTTGAATGCCAAGGAAGAGCTGACCGACTACTACATCCCGACTCTTGAACGGCAGCAGAAGAGCTCAGCGGCCGCGAGCATAAAAGCGCCGGGCCATTGCAGTGCGTTTGTAGCGACAGGTTCGTGGACTAAGGACCATAAGCCGGTCATCGCACATAACAATTGGAGCCCATTCCCTGACGGATCACGCTTCACCGTGATCTTCGACATCGTTCCGGCGAAGGGTTACCGCATGTTGATGGACGGCTTCCCCGGCGTCATCGTCAGCGATGACGATTTCACCATCACTTCAGCCGGGCTGATGATTACCGAAACTACGATCACCGGTTTCTCGCTATATGACCCCAACGGCGTTCCTGAATTCGTTCGGGGACGCAAGGCCATGCAGTATGCAAATTCCATCGATGATTTCGTTCGCATCATGCTCGCCGACAACAACGGCGGCTATGCCAACGACTGGCTGCTGGCCGACAACAAAACCGGCGAAGTTGCCCGCTTTGAGCTGGGACTGAAGATGCACAAAGTATGGCGCAGCAAAGATGGCTATTATGTCGGCGCAAACTTCCCCAGTGATCCCGAATTCATCAAGAAGGAAACCGACTTCAATCCGAACGATGCCTCTAGTTCGATGAACGCGCGCCACAAGCGCTGGAACGAACTGATGGCGCAGAACAAGGGGCAGATTGACGTCGCCCTGGCTCAGCAATTCCTGGCCGATCATTGGGACAGCTACGCGAGCAAGCAGGAAGCCAACGAACGCACGTTGTGCGGACACTTGGAAGACTCCCCACGTGGCATGCCCGCCTGGGACCGGACTCCCTACTATCCGGACGGCGCGGTCACCGGCAAAGCTGCCGACAGCACCATGACGAAGAACTTGTCGTTTGTCGCGCGTGCCGGCCATCCCTGCGGTCAGGATTTCATTGCCGACAAGTTTCTCGCCGCACACTCAGAGTATGACTGGATGAAGCCCGTGCTGAAAGACATGAAGGGAAATCCATGGGCAGAGTTCAAAACCGGAGACAACGCGAGCGCCGCGCAGTAGCTCACGTCACGTGGAGCTACCGGCCCGCGCATTGTCAAACCAGGTTCCCTGCGGCGAAACAAAGGACTTAGAAACCGCACCGATGCGACGCATTCGTGCGCTTTTCAACCCCGCTTAAATCCCTGTTCACATGGTTACCGCACAATGACGGCAGCCATGGAACTTCATCGGGTTGGGCACAAGTTCAGTTGGCCGGTTCGGGTTCACAGGCCGCCGGTATCTTTACCACGACAAGCTCCGCCGCTGGGGCAAGGCAATTACACGGTGAAGCTGGTCACCGACGCCGACGAGTTCCGCGAAGCCCTTCGCCTGCGCTATCGCGTTTTCAACCTCGAACTACATGAGGGATTAGCGGCCTCACACTCCACCGGCCATGACTTCGACGAATTCGATGCCGTGGTCGACCACATCATCGTGAAGTGTACCGATGACGACTCCGTGATCGGCACCTATCGTCTTCAGACCGGGCTGTCGGCTGCAAAGAACATCGGCTATTACAGCCAGCGCGAGTTCGATTTCGCTCCCTACGAACCCTTTCGCGCCGAAGTGCTGGAGCTGGGCCGCGCCTGCATTGATGAGCGGCATCGCAACACCCCGGTGCTGACCCTGCTGTGGAAGGCCATCGCGCAATACGCCCTGCTCCGCGGGTGCCGATACCTGATCGGGTGCAGCTCGCTCACCTCGCAGGATCCGGTTGTAGGCTCTCGCGTGTATGCCCAGATGCAGAACTTCATGGCTCCGCCGGAAATGCAAACCGTGCCGCAAGAGCCGTACACATTCGAGCTGTGCGATGGAAAAAACACGGAACAGCCTAGAATTCCGAGACTGCTGCGGGCTTATCTTGCGACCGGTGCACAAATCTGTGGACCGCCGGCGCTGGATCGCGAATTTCGCACTATCGATTTCCTCACTCTGCTTGACCTGGGCAGACTTCCCAAAGGTGCGCGGGCGCGCTTCCTGGGTGAATGATCGCATCCCTGCGTCGTCAGTTACGAAGAGTTCGCCGCACCTATCGCTTCTTTGCCGGACTGCTGCGTGGCCGGGCAAAATTTCTACGTCTAGAAGCTTCGAGCCCGGTGCCACCCGAAACCCGCGTCCGGCTGCTACAGGACTGGTGTCGTAACTCCCTGGCCGCCCTCGAAGTTAAAGTAGCAGTTGAGGGTATTCCACCAACCTCAGGACTGCTAGTCAGTAATCATCTTAGCTATCTCGACATTTTGGTCTATAGCTCGGTTCTTTCCTGTGCCTTTGTTTCCAAGGCTGAAGTGGGTCGCTGGCCGTTCTTTGGACAATTCGCGGAATATGGGGGAAGCATTTTCGTGGCGCGCGAAGATCGCGCCGCTTTGCGCTGCGCCAACCAGCAGGTGGTCGAATACCTGAAACGCAGCATCGCCGTTGTTCTTTTTCCTGAGGGCACCACCACCGACGGCTCGCAAGTTTTACGCTTCCACTCGTCGATGCTTCAGCCGGCCAATCGACGCCGGAGTGCCGGTCACGCCCTGCGCCATTTCGTATGAGCTTTCCGATGGCAAAGAACAGGAGGTCGCCTGGTGGGGAGAGATGACACTGGCACCGCACGCCTGGAATCTGATCGCCAAAACCGCGATTCGGGCGAAGGTGGTGTTCGGAGATTGCGTGATGGTCACAGGCGATCGCAAAGCCTTAGGTGATCAGGCGAGAGAGAGAGTCATCTCGTTGCGTGACGGGATGAAACACGGCGACTGTCAGACTATCTAGCTCCGGCAGCTCGCCGCGTCAGAAGGGGCGCGCCTTCAGGCGCGCCGGGTAAGCTGGATTGCAAACGGCTTCAGCCGCTGAGGAAAGTTACTTGTGCGGCGAGGAAGCTAGTCCCCCCTGCGGCTAGAGCCGGAATCGAAGTAACAACAACGGAGCGGCTAAAGCCGCGCCCCTTCAAGCCACCCTTCAATCCCAACACCCTCTTCCCATGCTGGCGCTTTTCGGCGATGCTAGTAGCAGCAGGTCTGAATCAGCTATGGGCGACTACGAAAACCTCTGGACTACGAAAATCCGCCAGCATCCTGAGCGTACGGTTCCCGATCGGGCGCGAGAGTTCCTTGCTTCGGGCCAGGTGGCTCACGTGGGATTCGACTACGAAGGCCGGCCCTACGTTATCCCCATGCTGTACGCGTATTCCGACGAGCAGCCCGATCGTATTTACCTGCATAGCGGCCCAGCGAGCCGAATGCTCAACGCTTTGGCCAAGGGCATTCCGGTGTGTGCGACCGTTACTCAACTCGACGGCCTGGTCTATTCACGCGACGCCAAGTATCACTCAGCCAACTATCGCTCGGTAATGTGCTTTGGCCGCGGACGCCTGCTGGAAGATGAGGACGAAAAGCGTCGTATCTTCGAAGAGATGACGCTGCGCTATTTCCCGGGACGCACTGCCGGCCGCGACTACATCCCGGCTCCGCCTGCGCATTTGCGCACGACGACGATGATCGAGATGGTGATCGAAGAGATCAGTGCCAAAATGCGCGAAGGCGGTCCGAAGGGACCAAATGACGAAAACGATGACGCGCTCGGAACACGCGGCGTTGTCGAACTCTGAGGTGCGGCCGAACTAGGCGATAAACCGTCGCTCTCCGACCTACTCGGATTCCAGTACCAGATAAGTCAGCGCTCCATCGCGTTCGATCTGCAGAACAATCGGAGCTCCAGGTTTCAGCGTGCGGAGTTTTTCGCGCAGGGCGGCGACGTCCTCGACCGGCTGCCCATTGACGCTGTGGATGACGTCGCCGGCTTCCGGGCCTTCTCCGAGCATGGCGGAGGCCTGAGTTTTGGCGGCAACCACTACGCCACCCTTGATGCGTAAATCAGGCAGCAACTGTTGCAGCTGACGATCCACCGTAACGCCTACAACGCCCAGGCGCGGCACCAGGTTGTTGGGTCCGGTCACCATGTCGGCAAACCGCTGCGGATCATCCTGTCTCTCGACCAGCTTCACCGAGTAGGTGACCGGTTTCTTTCCGCGCAGCAGCTCGATTTTGGCGACTTCTCCGACCTTATACTCCAGCAGATCGAGCGAGAACTGGCGCACGTTCGTCACCGGCTTACCGCCGACGCTGGTCACAACGTCACCCACCTTGAGCCCAGCCTTCTCTGCGGGTGAATCGGGCGTCACGTCTTCCAGCAAAACGCCGCGCGAAGTTGGCAGGTCGAGTCCTTCCAGCAAATCCGGAGTAATGCTGCGCACCGCAACGCCAATCTCGCCGCGATGCACGTGCCCTTCGGAGCGTAGTTGCTCATAGATGTTCTTCACCACGTTGCTAGGAATCGCAAACCCCAAGCCTTCGTTTCCTCCCGACTCGGACAGTATGAAGGTGTTGAGGCCCACAACTTTGCCATCGACGTCGACCAGCGGACCCCCGCTGTTGCCAGGATTGATGGGCGCATCCGTCTGAATGTAGATCGCGGGATTGTCGGGCTCGATCTGGCGTTCGGTTGCGCTAACCACTCCCATGGTCACCGAGTTCTCCAGGCCCAGTGGGCTGCCGAAGGCAAACACAACCTGGCCCTGCTTCAGCAGGCTCGAGTCCGCCAACTGGAGAGCCGGTAGGTCTTTCGCTTCGATCTTCAAAACAGCAATGTCGGACAACTGATCCACCCCGACGAGCTTAGCTTCGAGCGGCCCCGGCACATCCGCCAAGTCGGCATCCTGCTGCATGCCCTGCAAGCGAACCCGAATCCGTCGCGCGCCTTCCACCACGTGCGCGTTGGTAACGATGTAGCCGTCCGGAGTTAGAATGACGCCGGCGCCGATCCCACGTTGCGGCGTCAGATAAGCAGAGGTCGTGTCCGCTTTGTCGCTGTCTTTTTCGGAGCTGAGGCCGTAGCCAATCGTCAGCACCTGCACGACGGATTTCGTTACAGCACTGGAGAGCGCCTGCACCGACTCACTGAAGACATGCAAGGGATCGTTCTTCAGCAGTGTTGCCGAAGCGGAAGACTGCACTGGTGCTTCGGTCTGCGCCGGGCTGGCCCCGCTGAGCAGGAAAAATGACAGAGTGCCCAGAAGAATCGGGCGAAAACGAACGGACATAGACATGATTGTAAGCTGGATTTCCAAAGCGGCCGGGGCTACTGGTGATTCACTCGCCGGGGGACGACGGTTCCACTTTCCATGCGGCTCACCTGGTCTTCTGCCAGCGCAAACCCACCCGCACCAGGATCGGTTGCCCTAGATTCACCGTGGGAGTACGGGCGATTTCGTAGCTGCTGTTGGTAATGTTTTCTCCGGCAACGAACATATCCACTCCCTTGTACAAGGGATGCGAGACGCTGGCGCTCATCACGAAGTATGAGCCCAGCGGAAACAGGTTCTGGTCGTCGTCGTATTCGTTGCTCGCAGCCCGCCCTTGCAGCGCGACCATGAAGTGTTTCGGGGCCTGCCATGTGGCCTGAAAGGTCACATTGTTGCGTGGCACCAGGGGAATCATGTTCCCTACCAGCGCCGGGTTTGCCGGATAGGACACCACCGTCGAGTCGACGAACTGATACGAGGCGGAGAAATTAACAGTGTCTGTGATGCGCAGATTAGCGCCAACCTGGAACCCGGGGGCCTGGATCTTGCCCAGGTTCTCGCGCTGACGAAGAATCAACGCATCGGTCACGACCAGCGTGACGTTCGCAATCGGGCTAGTTACGTATCCCCAGAAGAACGTCCCGTTCAGCTGTAAACGCTGATGCAGCATTGAGGCTCGCACACCAGTCTCGAATCCGGCAAAATGCTCGGCCACGAGGTACGGATTGGCCAGCGTCTGTACGTTGCCGACACGAAAACCGCGGTACAGCTCGTTCAAGGTTGGCGCTCGAAAGGAGCGATAGCCCGAGCCGTACAGTACTACTCCGTTGTCGAGACGATACGAGAGAGTCACCCGCGGGTCGAAGGAATTCTGGCCTCGCGCGGGATAGTAGAGGGTTGCCTTGTTGCCGCCGATCGGCGTGCGCGAGGAGCTGGCGTCAAAGTTGCTCCACAGATCTTCACGGGCCGAAGCCGACAGCGACCAGCGGCTGGTGAGTTGAAGGATTCCTTCGACGAAGGCTCCGAGGTACTGCTGGCGACCTCCGTTGGCCAGGTTCGCTGTGGCCTTGCCCAGCACGTAGGAAGTCTCCAGGCTGAATCCCTTCACGTCCTGTCCGTCCAGCCCCGCCAGCAGCGTGAACTTCGAGCTGATCGCCTTTGACCACTGCCCGATGAACCCCATCTGCTGCACCGGCACATGCTGGTCGTTGGTCAGCAACTCTGAGTTGCGGTTCGGCCCGATCGACGAAAACGTCTGGTGATAGTTTTCTGTACCACCGAACAACCGTAAAGTGAAAACCCCGGCGCGTTGCGACTGCCAGTCGGTGCCAAAGCCAAGCTCTCGAAGAGTGGTCGCGTTGATCTGTAGCGGAGTTCCGTTGTCGCGGTTTTCACCGTACAGCGAACCATCCAGGAAGACGCGGCCACGATCGCCAAAGAAGCGTTCAACCTTCACATTGCCGGTACCGTGTTCGGAAGAAACAGGAGTATCCACCGAGCCTCGGACATTCGCCGGCACATCGATATAGCCGTCGGTGTTGAATCCCTCGGCGCTGCCCGAAACCGCCCACTGCCCCGCGCGCACTCCGCCGTAGGCCGAGCCAAACGGAGTGTTGTTGTTGCCGAACGAGCCTTCCATGGCGAAGTCTGTCAATACCGAAGATCGCGTCTCCAGGTTGATGACACCTCCCAGAGCGTCGTTGCCGTACAGCGATGAGACGCCTCCGGGCACCACCTGTGCTTCATTAAGCGAGGCCACCGGCACTCGTCCCCAGAAAATCCAGCTCCCATAGGGATCGTTGATCGGGATGCCATCGTTTAACACCAGGGCGCGGCTTGCGCCACTGGCTCCCAATCCACGTAGCGAGACGCCCTGCGCCGTGGGATTCGCCGTCATACTCCCCGAGCGGCGTAGCAGCGAGAACCCCGGCACCTGGCGCAGCTTGTCATCCACGGTAATCGCTCCGAACTGTTGCAGAGCCTCTGACGGAAGAACGGTCGTGCTGGGTTGTAATTCGAGGTCTTCGGAGCCAGAGGGCAGGATGGAAGTTCGGGTAGCGGTAATGTTCAGCGTCTGCTGGATTGCAGCCGGCGGCAAGACGATCACCATGGGCTTGTCGCCTGCTTTCCACGCCCGCGTCACGGTCGAGAATCCGGCAGCCGTAACCGTAACGTCACCTGAGTTTCCCGGCACTTCGGAAAAGCTGAAGTCACCGGAGGGGGTGGTCGTCTGCCGCAGCGCGGTTCCATTTGCGTTTAGAACGACCTCGGCAGAAGGGATGACAGCACCGCTGCGGTCCTTCACCGCGCCGGATATGCTCTCGGCTGCGGCGCTCGACATGAACAGGGACAGCAAGCCAAAACAGAGGGCGACTGCAAAGCATGCGAATCCGCGAAGCCATGCACAGTTTGACGGTGATGAAATGGGCATCTTCTCTCTAGCGTCCAACCGAATTTGCGTTACTTGTCCACTCCGAGCTTGATCCCCGCGGGCAGCTTCCACTGATCCGCCGCCAGATCCCTGCCGCGCTGCGATATCTCCCACTGACGTCCCTCATGGTCCAGCGCGCGATAGATCCTTCCACCCCAAAATTCGTCGCGAGGCTCCAGGATGATCGTTGCCCCTTCGGTCTTGGCGCGAGAGAAGTGTTCGTCGACGTTGTCAACATAGACCTTGATCATTACGCCAGTCGATGTGGCACTTACGCTTTGGTGCCACGTTTCGTCTGGCGTGGCAATGCTAAACAGCCCGTTCCCCACCTCCATCCATGTCCTTGCACCGCCTTCCCACGTCAAGCGGGCATCTGCACGTTCCCTAAAGCCGAACACGCGCTCCAGCCATTCAACCGCGAGCGGCACGTCCGAATACACGACTTTCGGGACCAGGTCCGGCGTATTCCATAGCGCATGAAGTTTCATTCGCAACCCCCACACCTGTCAGGAGAACCATCTGATATTAGCCCAGCACTGCTGTCAGATTGTCACTCGAAGAGCCGTCAATGACGAATACGTTGCAGGCGGTTGCAGATAAATTGCAAGAGCCGAGTTAATCGGTGCGTCACTTGTCCAATTGGAACTCGACTCTGTTCACACTACTGGCAATCCGAATGACCTCCGCTCGTCACGGCTCCGTGGGCCGACGCCCAATCCAGAAATCCCCGCGGAGCATTTCGCACCTGTTGCAGGCTAGCCCCCTTGAGACTCTTGATGTTCTCCCACTTGAGATTGCTGAGATCGGTATTGCCCAGATCTGCGCCGTCGAGTGTTGCACCACTGAGATCGGCGCCAGTGAAGTTTGCCGAACAGAAGTCGGCCTCGCCCAGATCGGCGTCCTGGAACTTCGCGCCACTGAGATTGCTTTCTCGAAAATTGCCCGAGTGCAGATTGGCCCCCATAAAATCGGCTTGCTGGAAGTCGCTGTTGCGCGCGTCCACCGCATTGAGATTAGCCCGAGTCAGTCCAGCCTTGGGCAATCGTACGGCTTGCAGGAACGCCCCTGAAACGTCCACTCCTACCAGTGGCACCCCGTCAGCGTCCAGCTCTTGCAGGGCCTCGATGCGGCCGCCGCTACCCCCCTTCCCTTGCGCCGTGTTAATGACCTGCCACGCCTGGTAATGTTTCTGCTTCAGGCGGTCACCCGACTCGCTGAAATAGAAGATCACCGCAATCAGGATGGAAAAACTTCCCAGATACTCCAAAACTTCGAGGAACGACCAGCGGCTGAGTAAGTAGGCCAACCACTCAAACGGGTACTCGATTGCGAGGAAACAAACCATCCCCATATGGTGTGCTGCGGCCCGTTGTTCCCGCCACGGCTCAGGACGTTTCCTCGGTGCGTGCAATATCATCGGTGCACTACTCCTTTATTCTTGCCCTCATTTGAGTCCGTTCACACGATTTGGTGACGACTTTCCGTCACTTTGCAAAAATGTCTGCTCCCCGTAACTTTCGCCCCCAAGGCGCGTCTTACGCCTCAGTAAGGCGGCGTGGTACATTGCTGGGCACTAGGTTACTGCTGACTCCAGCGGTTACCACCTATGTGGGGGATGTCAAATATCTCAGGTTAGAAAAATATTTGCCTTGCGGGAGTAAATCCCGGAAGATACCCCGCACGTAATCAATCTGGGTGAGGTCGCGTTGGCTGTGACCCGCTCCAACACAACGGTAGAGGAGATTAACAAATGACGAAGTCGATGAAGACCCTGATGATGGGTGCCGCGCTGGCTGGTTTCATGGCCGGCAACACTGTCGTAGCGCAGACGAACTCCGGCAGCAGCACCGTGTCCTCGGCGGACAACGGTTCGTACGCCACCGCTTTCGACAAAGACAAGCACGCCTGCAAGGGCCAGAACTCCTGTAAGGGCAAGGGCGGCTGCAAGGCTGGCGACAACGGCTGCAAGGGCAAGAACTCCTGCAAGGGTAAGGGCGGCTGCGCCACCGACGGTTCCAAACCGCCAGAGCTGTAGGAACCCGGTCCACCAATCACAGGGCCGGAGTCAACCAGCTTCGGCCTTTCTCCAGCTTTAGAAAGCCTGGGCCTCGAATTTTCCAATGCCTGCCAATCGCTTCAACGGCTTTACCGAATACGGAGTCGGAATCGGACTGCGCATTCCGCATTACAACCACATCCTCGAGAAGAAGCCGGTCGTCGACTGGTTTGAGATCATCTCCGAAAACTTCATGGTCGATGGCGGGCGTCCGCTGCAGGTGCTCGATCAGATTCTGGAACAGTACCGCGTGGTGCAGCATGGCGTGTCGATGTATTTCGGCTCGGTCGAGCCGCTGAATCGCGAGCACCTGAAGCGCCTGAAGGCGCTGGTGCGCCGCACCAATACTCCGTGGCTGTCGGACCATCTTTGCTGGGGCAGTGTCGATGGCAGCTACTCGCACGATCTGCTGCCGATGCCCTACACCTTCGAAGCGGCAGAAAAGACGGCGCAGAAGATTCGCGAGGTGCGCGACTTCGTGGAAGTACCGGTGGTGGTCGAGAACGTCAGCAGCTACGCCGAGTTCCACGCCTCGGAAATGACGGAGTGGCAGTTTCTGAACGAAGTGGTCGAACGGGCGGACTGCGGCATTCTGCTGGACGTCAACAACATCTACGTCTCGTCACGTAACCACAGCTTCGATCCCTATGATTACGTGAACAGCGTGCCCCATGAGCGCGTCGCACAGATCCACATTGCCGGCCACTCGAAGTTCGAGAAATACATTCTCGATACCCACGATCATCCCGTGATAGATCCGGTATGGGACCTGTACGCGCGCGCTATCGAACTTATCGGCCCTACTGCGACGTTGCTGGAGTGGGATGACCACATTCCCTCTTTCGACGAGGTGCATGGCGAGGCGCTGAAGGCCCACCGCTATGTAGCCGAAAAGGTAGGCGCCTGATGTCACTCGACCACATCCAGCGGGCCATGTTCGATGCCGTTCGCCAGCCGCTGACCGCTGACGAAGGCATGCGCCAGCGCGCACGCGATGGCAAGTCTCTTCGCGCCGTGGCCGAGGAGATCATTAAGCCGAACGATCGGCTGACCTCCTTCGAACGGCTGGAGATCTATAACCGGCAATACTGGTTTCGGATTCTGTCGGCGTTATCGGAAGACTTCCCCGGTCTGCGCGCCATCATCGGCGAGAGCCGCTTCGACAAGATGGCGGTGGAGTATCTGTATGAGTGTCCGTCGCGCTCCTTTACATTGCGCAACCTGGGCTCTCGGCTGGAATCGTGGCTGCAACAGCATCCTGAGCATATCGCCGGAAACGAACCGATCGCGCTCGACATGGTGCGCCTGGAGTGGGCGGAGATCGAGGCTTTCGACGAAGGGGCGCGGCCGCGGCTCACCGAAGCCGACCTGCCGGCCCTGGGACCAGATCCGCATTTCCAGCTCCAACCGCATATTCGCCTGCTCAACTTGAGCTATCCCGTGGACGACCTGCTGATCAAGGTTCGCAGCGAATTGGAAGAAAGTGACATCGTCAGCAATGCGGTCACCGAGCGGACCCATTCGCGCTCTCGGCGTCGCCGGCTTCCCAAGCCCGAGCGCATCTTCCTTGCCGTCCATCGCGCTGACAACACGGTTTACTTCAAGCGCATCGATCAGGAGGCGTTCACCATCCTCAATGCACTACGCAAGGGCATGACAGTTTCCAGCGCAGTGGACGAAGTCGACTGGAGCGGACGCGATATCGAAGTAGCCATGGCCGACGTTCAGAAATGGTTCGCATATTGGTCGGCGTCAGGATGGTTTTGCAAGTAACTTTTTAAGGGCCATCGAATCCTACGACTGCACCTCACTGCGAGGAACCCTGAATATGAATGCCCTGCAAAAGCTCTATGCACTGTTTGTAAACTGCGCAAATTCGCTGCAATCGCCGTTTCTGTTGGCGGTTCGGCTGTACTGGGGCTGGCAATTTTTCCAGAGCGGCTGGGGTAAGTTTCACCGGCTTCCACAAGTGATCGAGTTCTTCACCGGCCTGGGCATCCCGATGCCCGCCTTTAATGCCTACTTCGTTTCCGGACTTGAGTTGGTAGGCGGAATCTTGCTGGCCATCGGCCTCGCCAGCAGACCGATTGCGTTGATGCTGGCCTTTGACATGGTGATCGCGTACGTCACAGCCGACCGGGAAGCGCTGGGCTCGATCTTTTCCAATCCCGGGAAGTTTTATAACGCCGATCCGTTTACATTCCTGATGGCGTCTCTCATTGTGCTCATCTTTGGCTCGGGACTCTTTTCAGTCGACGCCTTGATCGAACGCATGTGGCACCCATCAGCATCGCAGTCCCCATCGAGAAATTCGGGGATCATCGCTGGACATACCAGCACTCTCGGGAAGTAGGGGCCGCGATCTGAAGTTCCGATTCTCATTGGCGATTCTAGCTTTGGGTGCTGCCGTGATGCTGGGTATTCTCCTGTCGCGACCGGTATCGGCGATTTCCGCTGAGAGCATGTCCGCGTGCGGCGCGAACATCGATGTCCGTTTCGACAACGATTCCAAGGGCGTCACCAACGACGTCCTAATGAATTGGATCAAGCGCGCGTCAACCGCGGTCTGCACTTACTATGGCAAGTTCCCCGTCCACCAACTCCGGCTCCAGGTTCAAGTGCGCGGCAGCGAAGGCGTCCATCACGGAGTCACTTATCCCTCTGACAATGGGGGACTGATCAGGATCTCTGTTGGGTCATCTACCACAGCGTCAGACCTGGACTCAGACTGGATGCTTACTCACGAGATGATCCATCTGGCGTTTCCTTCGATGGCCGAAGATCATCACTGGATCGAGGAAGGCATCTCGGTGTATGTGGAGCCGGTCGCCCGTGTGCAGGCCGGCCAGCTCACGCCTGCCAAGATGTGGAAAGACGTGGTTCGCGACATGCCGCAAGGCGAGCCTGCAGACGGTGACCGCGGGCTCGACCACACGCCCACGTGGGGACGCACTTATTGGGGCGGCGCCATGTTCTGCCTGCTGGCGGACGTGCGCATCCGCGAGCAGACCCATAATCGCAAGGGCCTGCAGGATGCCTTGCGGGGAATTCTGAACTCAGGCGGCAACATCACCCAGGACTGGGAAATTGAGCAGGCCTTCGCTGAGGGCGACAAAGCTACGGGAACCCATGTGCTGTCCGATCTTTATCACGAAATGCGCGATAAGCCCAACCGTGTTGACTTGGCGGCGTTGTGGCAGAAGCTTGGCATTCAGCGCGCGCCCGATGGCGCCATCGAGTTCAACGACAAAGCGCCGTTGGCGACGGTTCGCGAAGCCATAACGCGTCCCATGAAATGACTCGGCCTGCTGACAATGACCTGTAACATTTCAGACTTTGAGTCGTGATATAACGCCGAGATGAAAATATTCGTAGCTGGAGCCAGCGGAGCCATCGGCCAGCCGATCATTGCTGAACTCATTCGCCAGGGCCACACCGTAACCGGAATCGCGCGTTCGGCCGACCGGCTTCAGGGAATTAAGAAGCTCGGGGCACAGGCGCTCGCGGTCGATGTGCTTGACGCCAACGCTGTAGAGCAAGGGTTACGCGATTCTCAGGCTGAAGTTGTCATCGATGAGCTCACATCGCTTCCGGCCGATCCCGCCGACCTTCCAAAATCTCTGCCGCGCGACCGCGAGCTTCGTCTTGTAGGCGGGGGAAATCTGCTGCGTGCCGCCACAACTACCGGCGTTCGCCGCTACATCCAGCAGTCGAGCGGATTCTTCCTCGAGCCCGGTGCTGGTCTGGCCGACGAGTCTGCCGGTTTCGCCGTCGACGCCACTCCTAACGTCTCGTTGAGCGCGAGAACTTACGACGAACTGCAGAAACGGCTCCTCTCTTCTTCTCTGGAGATCGTGGCCTTGCGTTATGGTTTCTTCTACGGTCCGGGCACCTGGTATCTGCCGCAGGGAGCGGGCGCCGACCAGTTTCAGCGCGGCGAAGTTCCCATCGTCGGTGACGGAGAAGGCGTATGGTCGTGGATTCATATCGAGGACGCCGCCGTCGCAACCGTAGCCGCTCTGAAAGCTACACCAGGTATCTACAACATTGTCGATGATGATCCTTCGCCAGTGAGTCGCTGGGCGCCGGCGTTTGCGAAGTTCGTCAACGCTCCGCCGCCACCGCACATCTCGGTTGAGCAAGCGCTCGCTACGGCTGGTCCCGATGCCGTCTACTACGGCACCAAGTTGCGTGGCGCCTCTAATGAAAAAGCGCGAAAGACTCTCGACTTTCGGCCTCGTCGTTTGGAGTGGCTAAGCTGAACCAGCGGCGAACTCAGTTTCCGGCCGCGAATCTCCATTTCCCGACCCAATAGAGGCCGGCACCGCCTAGTACTAACGCTGCGCTAAGAAGCACGACCTTAAGGACCGCCAGGACTTTGTTGGGTTCGCTCGCGTCAGGAATCACCGAACCCACAATCACCACCAGCGTCGCAACCGTGCCGAGCACGGCCAGTGCGACTGCAACCCGCCTCCCTCCCGGCACACGTACGACTTCTGGCTCGGCAGGCACGCGTTGCAGGCGGATCAATGCCGCGAACATGAAGAGATAGGGAATGAAGTTTGCGATGATGCTCATGCTTACCAGCACCTGGTAGGCGCCGCGCACGCTGCTTCCCGCCTGTCCCAAAATGACGAACACCACCGAGCAGAGCGCCTGAACGATCAGCGCAACGTACGGCGTTCGCCATCGGGGATGCACACGCGCGAATGCCTCCGGCAGGTAGCGATCGATGCCCACAACAAACGGAAGCCTTGCCAGAGCGGCCAGGTAAGCCCCCACGGCTCCCAGATTTGCCACGCAGATCAGCAGCGCCATCAGTGGGGTCAAGCCATACCATCCTATGCGCGCCGTGCTGCTGGCGATCGACTGCATAATGCCTTCCATGCTGTTGTATTGCTCGCTCGGCAAGACCACCAGCATGGCCACGGTTCCCAGGATGTAGGCCGAGGCAACAACGAAACCAGCAATAATCAAGGCCCGCGGAATATCTCGCCGCGGCCGCTTCATCTTCGCCGCCCATGAACGACAATGCCTCAGCTCCCGCAAAAGCATAGAGAATCGTTGTCCATGCTCCAAAGTTAGATAGCTTGAGCGTCGGCGTCAGCGAGCGGGAATCGAAGCTGGTAGCTGAGCCAAACTTCGACCAGGCCACAATACCCACACAGGCAAGCAACGCCACCGGCACCCATGTTCCTATCGCTCCCAGGTTGCTGAGCCACTTCCCTATGTTCAGTCCAATCACGTTCAAAAACAGTGCCAGGGCGAGGCCGGCGAGCGAAAACACAATGAAAAACGTGGCGCTGCTTTGCAAGCTTGAGCCAGCGGCTGCCGCCGATGTACAGCGCGTTGCTGGCTGCGAAGTACAGCACGGCAGGAAAGTACGTCAGGTTGCTGGTCCAGTAAATCCATCCGGTTAGGAAGCCGGCGAAATCGCCAAACGCGCGCTTACTCCAAACGTACATCCCGCCTTCTTGCGGATAGCGCGACGACAACTCCATCACGCACAGCGCCAGCGGCATGAAAATGGTCAATACACCCAGCAACCAGATGACGATGGTGCTGGGCCCCAGCGCGGCCGCCAGCGGCAGCCAACGCAGACTCAGGGTCGCGACCACATAGAACAGCACCAGGTCGCGCAAACCCAGTACCCGGCGGGGCTGTGGGTCATGAGGAGTTTCGTTGGGAGCGGTCACGTCCGCTGCAGTTTACAGGTTGTTTCTTCTGATTATCGAGGTATCACACCAAAATAGTAGCGGGCTTCACAACTTCTATCGCGTCAGTACAGCGTGATCTAGCTCTGTGGTCTGTGGTCCTTCAACCGGCCAGGGCCTCAGGTTACCCGCAAGATCATTGACTTTGGCAGCAATTAAGTCAATGATGATGCCCCATGAAACCTCCCATCTTTGTGGTCTGGGTGGGCACTCTTGTGCTCGCTCTGTCGGCCGCGATGTTCGCCCAGAATCAGCTCAGTCCCAAACAAGAGGAGGCCGCCGAACTGGGGGCCTGCGCTCATTCCCTCGCTGGCGGGTTTCTGAAGATTGCGCCCACGCGCGACCTGCGCTTTCAGGGCAAGGTCACCGAACCGACCGCTCGTTGTCGCGGCGGCATGAAGGCCGTGCAGTTCCGCTTCACGCCCTGGGTCGACTGGTCGAATTATTGGGGCACCGGCGACATCTCATCGCTGCCCGTCGGCTTTCTCTCGGTGAAGGGCCCCAAGCTTCGTGGCGTGGCCGGCGCGCTGCTCGATCTCGAATACCAGCGCATCGAGCTGATCAAGTTCAATCTGTTCGACAACACCGGCACTTACCAGACCTACGTGATCGGGCGCGGCGGCGTCGCCGGGCCGGCCGTCAAGACGTGGCCGGAGATGCGCCTTCCCGCAGAGCAATCCGAACTACCAGGCGGTGGGCGGCGACGGCGAGCAGGTCTGCAGGGGCGACTCTGATTCGCGCCCGCACGCTGACCGGCATCTGCAACGACATCCGCAATCCGCTGATGGGCTCGACCGGCATGCCGTTCGCCCGCAACGTGGAGTTCGAAACCACGTTTCCCGATCTCGGGCAGACGACGCTGACCAAGAACCGCCACGGCGACCGCCTCGGCCTGCTGACGCCCGATCCGCAGGTGATCAGCCGCAAGCTGTTCACCCGCGCGCAGTCGAATCCCGGCCGCCTGCAACGCCGGCTTCGGCCTGCCCGACAATTCGGCCGACGCGAACTGCGATTACCAGAAGGCGCCGTTCTTCAACGTGCTCGCCGCCTACTGGATCCAGTTCATGACGCACGACTGGTTCTCGCACATGGACGAGGGCCACAACGCGCCCGGACGTATGATGGAGGTCGGCTGCAAGACCGAACTGGTCAACAACGTCGAGACGCCGCTCACGCCGGAGGAGATGCAGCAGCTGGGCTGCCGCCCCGGCGACGCGTCGACAAGACCTACGTGCTGACAGGACTCGCGCTCCGGACAAGTTCACCAGCGGACGGCAAGGACGTATCTGACGCGCGCGCCGAAGACCTTCGCCAACAACAACACCGCCTGGTGGGACGCGTCGCAGATCTACGGCTACGACGAGACGTCGCGTGAAGCGCGTGAAGCGCGATCCGAAAGATCCGGCGAAGCTGCTGCTGGAACCGGTGGCCGGGCATGCCGGGCCCGGCTATCTGCCCGTGCTGCAGCCGGGCGATCCGATGCAGCCGCAGTGGGCCGGCCAGGAGTCGGTCGGCGTTTCCCGACAACTGGACATCGGGATGAGCTTCTATCACAACCTGTTCGCCCGCGAGCACAACTCTTTTGTGGACGAGTTCCGCAGGCAGGCGGCGCAAACCCCGAATGCCGACAGCGGCCTGCGCAATCCGTCCGATCCGCAAGCGCGTCATCCGCTACAAGGACGTCACGCCCGACGAGCTTTTCGAAGCGGCGCGCCTGGTGGTCGCCGCCGAGATCGCCAAGATCCACACCATCGAGTGGACGCCGCAGCTGCTCTACGACGAGCCGCTCTACAAGGGCATGAACGCCAACTGGAACGGCCTGCTCGGGCACCGGCGATCCCGATGTTTCGAAGGCGCTGTCCGACATTGTGGTACACGAATTTCGGCAAATCGACAAGACGTCGACGAAGGCGACGCAGTGGTATTCGGTGTTCGCTTCCGGCCCGGGCATCTTCGGGCTGGGCAGCAAAGTTCCGCACTACGACATCACGAATCCCGACGACGTCAACGGCGGCGTCAATCACTTCGGCTCGCCGTTCAACTTCCCCGAAGAGTTCGTTACCGTCTACCGGCTGCATCCGCTGGTTCCGGACCTGATCGAATACCGCGATCTGACAAGGATCCGAACCAGATCGCGCAGAAGGTCGCCGTCATCGATACCTTCGAAGGCAAGGCGACCGACGCGATGCGCTCGCGCGGCCTGGCGAACTGGGGCCTGAGCATGGGCCGCCAGCGGCTGGGCCTGCTCACGCTGCACAACCATCCGCAGTTCATGCAGAACATCACGCTGCCGCGGCTCGATAGCGCCGACGCAGCAGATCGACATCGCGGCGCTCGACCTGATTCGCGACCGCGAGCACGGCGTGCCGCGCTTCAACGAATTCCGCCGGCAGTACGGCCTGCGCCAGCTGACCAGCTTCGACGATTTCATCGACCAGCGCTGCCCGCCGATTCCCCGGCACGCAAGCAGCAGATGGAGACGGTCGCACAGCTGCGCGAAGTTTACGGCACGCACGTCTGCGATGCGTCGAAGGTGATCACCGACGCGCAGCTGAACGAGGACGGCACGCCGATCAACGATTGCCTCGGCCATCCCAACGGCTCGGTGGTCGACAACATCGAAGACGTCGACACCGTCGTCGGCTGGCTGGCGGAATCCACGCGGCCGCACGGCTTCGCGATCTCGGAGACGCAGTTCGTGGTGTTCATCCTGAACGCCTCGCGCCGGCTGTTCAGCGACCGCTTCTTCACCTCGAGCTTCCGGCCGGAGTTCTACACCACGCTCGGCATCGACTGGGTGAACCACAACGGCCCGGGCCGGAGCATGATGGAGACAGGGAACGCCGAACGGACACACGCAGCCGGTCTCGCCGCTGAAGCGCGTGCTGCTGCGCAACATTCCGGAGCTGGCGCCCGAGTTGCAGCACGTGGTCAACGCCTTCGATCCGTGGGCGCGCGACCGCGGCCAGTACTACTCGCTGGAGTGGAAGCCGCGGCCGGACGCTGCATCCGATCCCGGCATTCAAGCAGTAGATGGCGGCTCGAAGGTGCGCAGCTTAAGCTGCTCGACCAGCGTCTCCAGACTTGACATCCTGAGCGGAGTGAGGCGCAGGGCCGATCGCTGCCGAACGCTCCATTCGCTCACGAGCGAGCGAGGGCATTGCTTTACGTCGGCCTGCAGAGACCTCGCTCAGCACTGACGAACGCGTGCGCTTCCGCCCCTGCTATCATTTCCCCGCACTCCGAGCCAGCACCGATGGATTCCCTTCTTCCACGACATCCTCGCCGTCATACGACGACCAAGCTCCGCTCGACCACGCCTACACCATTCCCGCGTCGTGGTACACCGACGAGCGCATCGCCGACTGGAGCGCGAAACGTCTTCGGCCGCACGTGGCAGGTCGGTCGCGCGCGCCGATCAGGTGCACAGCGCCGGGCAGATTCGTCACCGCGGAACTGGCCGGCGAGCCGCTGCTCGTCGTTCGCGGCAGCGACAGCAACTACGCGCCTTCTACAACGTCTGCCGGCATCACGCCGCCGCCGTCGCGACGGAAGAGCAGGCACGGCCAGCATCTTTCGCTGTCCGTATCACGGCTGGAGCTACGGCCTGGATGGCTCGCTGAAAGGCGCGCCCGAGTTCGAAGGCGTCTGCGACTTCGACCGCTCGCAAAACGGACTGGTTCCCGTGAAGGTCGAGACGTGGGAGCAGTTCGTCTTCGTCAATCTCGACCCCAACGCCGCGCCGCTCGCGCGATTTCCTCGGCAGGCTGGTCGCAGCGCGTCGCGCCGCTCAACCTCAGCTCGCTGCACTTCTTCGAGCGCCGCATCTACACCCTCAACTGCAACTGGAAGGTCTTCGTCGATAACTATCTCGACGGCGGCTACCACGTCCCGCATCTGCACAAGGGGCTGAACAGCGTTCTGGATTACAAGCAGTACACCATCGAGAACGAAGACCGCTACTGCCTGCAGTCGAGCCCCATGGTGGCTGCCAGCGAAGACGCGACCGTCGCCGCCACTCGCACCGGCGACCGCGCCTGGTACTTCTGGCAATATCCCAACTTCATGATCAACCTCTACAGCGGCTACATGGATACCAATCTCGTGCTGCCCGATGGCGTCGACCGCTGCAAGGTCATCTTCGATTTCTACTTCGACGACGTGAGCGAGGCGGCCGCCGAGCGCAACCGGCAGAGCATCGCCGTTGGCGAGCGCGTGAACGATGAAGATGTCGGCATCTGCGAGGCCGTGCAGCGCGGCCTGCACTCGCGCGCCTATGGTGCGGGCCGGTTGTCCGTCCGCCGCGAAGCCGGCGAGCATTTGTTTCACCGGTTGCTGGCAGCAGATCTGAAGAGAGTTCCGTGACGAATTGCGGATGTCCTTAGTCGTCTAAGTAGGATTGTGAGCGTAATCGCCTGTTTACCCCACTAATCCAGTTAATCAAAGGAAAAGCTGCGAATCCATGAAACCACCATCGAACGTCAAGACGCCAGCGCAATACATCGCCTCACTCCCCGCCGATCGTGCGAAGACGATCGCGACGGTGCGCGCACTCGTGAACAAGCACATTCCGCGCGGCTACGATGAGTGCCTCGTCTGGGGCACGATCGGCTGGACGATCCCCCTGTCTCGATATCCAGACACTTACAACAAGCAGCCGATCTGCTACGTCGCGCTCTCGTCGCAGAAGAACTACTGCTCGCTCTACCTGATGGGCGCGTTTTGGAGTGCGAGTCAGCTCGAGCAGCTGAAGGCGGCGTTCAAGGCGGCGGGGAAGAAGCTCGACATGGGGAAGTGTTGCGTTCATTTCGAGTCGCCGGACGATTTGCCGCTCGAAGCGATTGGCAAGCTGATCTCGGCGATTTCGAGCGAGAAGTGGATCGAGATGTACGAACAATCGCGCTTGAAGACCAAGGCGGGGCAGGCGCAGATGGCGAAGCAAGGCGCCCCATCGGCGAGCAAGGTGGCCGCCAAGCGCGTCGTCACAAAGCGTCGGCGGACGGTGCGTTAGAGAAAGATCAGAGGCGACAATCGCCTTTGCCCAAGTACTTACGAGTGGGCAGGCGGCTAATAGCCCGCTCGACAGTTTGTCCGCCTACGGCTTGATCATCCAGACGACGCCGTACCGTACCACGCGTTAATCGCCACCTCTGCCGCGGTTCCGTAGAGGGTGCCGTCGGTGTCGATGGACACGTTGCTGATTGGATATCCCCCGTCGGTACCTCCGTGAAGTCGTGCAGCGAGGTGTACACCCAGCCGTTTTCGGTGTTGCTTAGCTTGAAAACGTTACCAGCTGTATAGCTGCCGTCGCAGTCGTGGTGCCATAAAGATTGCCCGCTCCATCCATGGTGAGAGTCGCCATTGGACCACAATCGGTAGAATGTCCGAAAAAGCTGTACAGCAGCTTGAATGTCCAGGTATCGCCGGAAGGTGAGAGCTCGAAGACGGTTCCGCCGCCGCCGCTGCCGCCGTGTAGCGGTCGTGCCATAAAGATTGCCGGAGGAATCAAATATCAGCCCGCCCAATGGATACACTCCATCGCTGGAGTCTTGGAAACTATAGAGAACGTGTTCCGTCCACCCCACGCCTGCGACGTAGGTTAATTCGAAGACGGTGCCGGTCGTTTAGAGCCGCCCCTGTTCGGTCGTGCCAAACAGATTGCCCTTGTTGTCGAAGACAAGGCCAGCTCCAAGGACTTGCTCCGTCAGGACCCGAGAAACTGTAGAGAACACTCTCTGTGTAGCCGTTTCCTGAAGGCGTCAGCTCGTAGACGGTACCGCAGTCGGATGTACCTCCATACGTATGTGGTGCCGTAAATATTGCCCTGCTGGTCCCAAATGAGGTCTCCATAGCCGGGATTTTGTCCGTCAGTACCCGAACCGAAATCATGGAGATCGTTCACCGTCCAATAGCACGCCGCATCCTTACAGGGCCCGACAGGGGGTGTCAGCTTGAAAACAGTGCCAGCGTTGTACGTTCCGCCTATGACCGACGTGCCGTAAAGATGGCCGTCTGGTCCGAAGACGACTCTGGCGTAGCGGACCGCAATCATGGGGAAGAGCCGCAAGGGTGGAGAAGAGCCAATTGGATCCCGAGTGGGTCAACTGATACACGGTGCCGCAGTTGAGTTGCCATTGTCGTTCCATAGAGTGCGTTCCCTCGTATCGTCACTCCCGCAGAAGGCGTATGCGCCGTCTGTGCGGCCGGTGAAGGAGTGAATCACACTGAAAGTTTGGGCGTGCGCCGCCGGGATGAGCGATGTGAAGAGTGTGAGCAGGATCAAATAGAAGAGAGTCTTCGATTTCATGACATGCTCCTATAGTGGGCTTGAGCGGCCTGTCAAACTTGCGATATTGCCTGATTACGACAGTAACCCCAAACCGTGTGTTCAGCGGTGCTTGAGTGATATGGGAAGAATTAGCAGTGCAGGGTCCGGTCTTCCCTCAGGCCGCGAATGTGGTAGAGGGCGCGGAATTTATTCCTCGCCCAAGGTTTGTTTAGCGAATAATTAACTATTTCTTACTGGGCGTGCGTTGTATTTGGCTGGAGGCTCCAGTCGGGCGTCAGCCGAGCCGGGTCGGGACGCTCCGGCGGGCTGAACTTCTCCGACATTTGCTGGTTGGGCAGACCAAAGGCATAGAGGTTCCCGTCGTCGGAGCCGATATACAGCATGCCGTTGACCACCGCCGGCGAAGATTCGACCTCAGGTCCGCCGGTCCTGTACTTCCAGAGGAGCGCTCCGGTGCTGGCGTTTAGGGCATAGAAGTCTGGCGTCGACGCTACCGAAATAGACCACGCCATTCGCCACCGCCGGCGAAGAATATGATCGGATCCACCGGTTGTGTACTGTCCACAGCAAGGCGCCCGTACCGGCGTCGAGTGCGTATACGTTGTCGTCGGCCGAGCCGACATAGACCACGCCATTCGCCACCGCCGGCAGCCGAAGATATAGCCCCGAGTTCGATATGCCAGAGCAGCGCTCCCGTACTGGCGTTCAGCGGCATACATGCCGCACGTCAGCCGGACTGACATACACTACGCCATTGGCCACGGCCGGCGCCGCATCGAATCCTGCAGGTCAGTGTACTTCCACAGGAGTGCGCCTGTGCTTGCGTTCAGAGCGTACAAGTTACCGCTATCAGCCGCCGACGTAGACTACACCGTTGGCCACCGCCGGCAGGAGACGACCACATTCGTCCCAGTCGTTGTACTTCCACAGAGCGCTACCGGTACTGGCGTTCAGGGCATAGCATAGTTATCGGTCCCGTCAAGACCGACGTAGCACTACGCCGTTGGCCACCGCTGGCGAAGACCAGTATCGCCCGTACGGGTACTTCCATACGAGTGCACCCGTGCTGGCGTTCAAGGCGTAAAGGCGCCGTTGATCAGAGCCGACATAAACTACGCCATTGGCCACCGCCGGCGCCGACTAAGGCTGTCACCTGATCAGGGGTACTTCCAGAGCAGTGCTCCCGTGGTGGCGTTCAGGGCGTACAGGTATGCCGTTACATTCGCACTGCAGTACACCACGCCGTTGGCCACCGCTGGCGCAGACTCGAGATTACCTCCGGTTGTGTACATTCCAACGCGTCAGGTTTCCGACTGTTTCTGGGCTCAAGACGTTCTCATAAGGGTTAAAGCCCGTGTGATCTGGCCCAAAATGAAACTGTGGCCAATCGGTTCTGACGGTGAACGCTACCTGCGCCTGTAGCTGAGTAATCCGTTCTACGGCGGTGATCCAGTGTTGGCCCGGAACCGCGTCTTTGGGTATCTGGATCAGGAATCCGCTTTCCCGAATGGTCGTCGCGGGAAGCGCCATTCCAAAGCCTCCGTTGTTGTCGGTGACCACGAGGCCGACATCAGTGCTGTCGAAGTAAAGATCGAGGGTGGCGTTGGGATCCCACCCATTGCCTACTGTCTGTGTCTGGGACCCGGGAGGCCCAGCTTGGGCGCATCATAAATGTGCGGCGACGTGCCGCGGCCAGGTTGGGGAATAGGCAAAGAGAAAGAAAGACGACGAACAACGTGGTTAGAAGTTGCACCGTACGCTTCGCCGGAAAGCAAATGGAGTTCAACCGTTGCGATGCGCTGAGGAGAAATATGAGGACAGCATCATGCACCTCCTGGTGCTGAGGTCTCAGGGCGCTGGGCGCTCGTTGGCAATGATGGTTAAAGACGTCTTCGTCTCAGACGTGCGGGACGGAGTTGACTTCAAGACACAATTCTTGCGACGCAATCGTACACCTCCTCGAATGGAAACAAGGTTAAGTTTCAAGAAGAATCGTGAATCTCCCCAAAAAATGGGAAGGCTAAGAATCAGTAAGGTCAGTGAATAGCGGCGAAAACAAGGTGTGTGTGGCCTGCGTCTTTGATCCTACTAACTTTGAGGTGGGCGAGCCGACGAGCAGCAAAAGGCAATGACGAGTTGCTCGGGCTGGAAATCGTTCACCTGGGGGAAGCTACCTCCAACCACAACTGGCATAACATCCCCATTGCACTCATTGAGGCCGCTGGGTGTTGTGAGTGTAATCGCCGTTAACAACAGTGATCCCAAATCGCTCTTGTAGTTGAGCACACGTCGAGTTCGGACTCGCTTTCGAAAACTGGCTTTTAGCAACCATACTCTTGCCGAATTGGTGGGCTTGAACTGTCTGCCGAGCTAACATGGCGGCGACGGCGAACAGAACGATCCCAACTCCAACGGCTTGGAGAACGTGAACAGTGCATTCATCGGTGGCGGTCCCTACGGTGCAGCTACATATCAAGAAGATCGTTTATAGGGCAACCGGGAGCGATCTGATTTCTGCCGTTTCGGATCAGAGTTTTTCATCAGCCACGCCTGTTTACGCCAACCGGGCGGAGAGCGTAGCGCACTCTCAGGTACCCAAGAAAAGCTGGGTAGCCAAAGAGATGGTAGGCTCGCAGCGGACCTGTAATCGAAGTTCCACCTGTCATTTAGGCGAGTTTGCGGCGCACGGCAGCAAGCAGTCCCACCACACCAGTTCCGAGCGTCACCAGGGTTGCTGGTTCAGGCACATCGCTGAGCTGCATCTGGTAGGGACCGTGTCCACTGTCATTGGCGCAATTAGGATTGCAGCTTTGGTTGTAGAAGTACTCGCCGCTCACACCCACTCCGCTGGTATCCACCGAATCGGACCAATACGCCGAGCTGTGGTCGGTGGAAGCCAACTCGATCCAATAGCGGGTATTGGGAGCAAGCTCCAGGAACGTATCGATGTGATAATCCTTAAGCGAATGGCTGAGCTGGTGGTCCGTCAGCGTCCAGAAGCCGGCGATTTCTTTGCCGGGGCTGTTGTTATTATCCGCCATCAAAAAGAACGAGAATGTTCCGGTGGGGTCGCCCACGAGCTGGAGTTTCACATCGACGCTCCTCAGAAAGAAGTCGCTGTCCCCGGTCGAGAACGAGGCCGCGAGCGGGCCGAAACCGGAAATCGGGTCGGAGCCTGAACTCTGGGCGTCCAGGTTGTCATAGAGAATCGTGGCTCCGGACGCACAGTTCAAAGCCAACACAAAAAATAGTGGGAGCAAGCGCCTCATGTGTTCCTCCTTCTGAATACTTCGTCCCTAGTGGATGAGACCTGCGCACGCGCACACAAATTTGCAGCATATCATGCAAGCAATTGCGCTTCGCATGATGACCAGAGAGGCAATAGAGCCCCGACGAGGAAGGCGCGTAAACCGTGAGTAGCCAGCCATAAATGAGGTATAGATTCTTCCCGTAAGGCCAAGTAAGGTACCACCCTCCGATGAGTGGCAATAAATCGCCATTGCACTCATTGACTGGAATGGGTTCTCTGCGCATCGGTCTTCCGCGCCCGCTCGATGCGTTCTGCCAAGCCGACGCTGCCATTCACATCCACTTCGACGGCTTGAAAGGGCTTTCCTTCGACCCGGTTCGCTCTTCTGCAAAGGCTCTAACGTCACCTGTGGCTGCACGTCGCAACAGCGCCTTGATGATCGTACCCGCTTCAGATTTTGGCTATTCGCCACTTCAATGTTTCCTCATTGTTCTGAGGGGTACAATACCTTCATCCAGGGAGTGCTCAAGTGTTGGAGTCTTCGATGCGCCCCACCCTCGCCCTTCTCGTCTTCTGTACCGCAGTTACGATCGCCGCGAACTCTCAAGTTTCCACAACGTTGTCGGCTGTCGACAACATCTCTCTGACTTCGCTGACCTTAGAGCCAGTTTATGTAAAAGGCGGCCGGCTGTCGGCTGCTACGCTTACTCTCGATACACCTGCGCCGCCGGGAGGAATGAGTGTGGACCTCAGCAGCGATCATCAGGACGTGGGGCATCCTCCATTGTTCGTGTTCGTTCCCGGAGGCGAGACGGCGGCCAGCTTTGTCGTGAGAACTGTTCCCGTCAAGGACGAAACGACGATCACGATCACGGCCACCGCGGGCTGGTCTCAGGTCAGCGGAATCCTGACCGTCGGCACTACAATGACACAGGATGGCGTCTTTCTAAGTTGGACTCCATCGACGGGGTACGGAGTTACCGAGCAGCAGATATTCCGAGGGACGGAATCGGGCTTTGAGGACTACGACAACCCACTGGCGGACATACAGGACAACATAACGAATTCCTATTTGGACACTACCGCACAGAGCGGTATGACCTACTACTACACAATGAAAGCATGTAACGCTATCGCATGCAGCATCCCATCAAATGAAGCCAGCAATATGGACACAGGCGGCAGTCTGGTACCGCGCGCGACGATTAGGGAGGAACGTCAGTAAACCGGTCATCGCCATAGCGCCGATAGGCCCCGGCTGGGCCTCGTCTAGATAATCAATCCGTGGCGCAATCACTGATGTGCAGTCGCCAGTCTTTGGCAGGGCGAACCGGAGAGACTCCCGGAAGCAAACCTCTGCTATGAACCTAAATTTAAGCTAGTTAAATAGTGGGCGGTGCAGGGCTCGAACCTGCGACTCCTGCTTGTAAGAATTGCCCGCACGACAAACCAACCAACTTAGCCCAAGTCTCACAAAGTATCACCAAGTGCTCGGTCAATGGCGGCTAGAACGTCACTGTTGTCAATGACCCTGTTCAGGGTCATGAACCGCCCAACATTTAGACTCTTGCGCCTTTTCATCCGGTCTACACGGTTTGGAAGTGAACGCGGTCGACTATTTGCTTAAGCCGCTCGAGAAGGGCAGGGAGAAGAGCAATCCACACAAACAAAAGGCACGGCCCGGTGGCCTAAGATTTGAAATGGCGACCGTATCGATGGATGGTGAAGCGATTTGCTTCCCGTAGAGTGATTACAGCGTGATGTCAGGAGCCTTGGTCCTCATCCGAATCTCTGGCCACTACGCCATGTCTCACACCCGACAGGAGAAGTTTGGCCTTGACACAGCCTTCGTACTTATCGACGTCATTACACTCAGTGACTCAGTTTCAGGACGGTTCTCATTGAGGCCGACCTGGACGGAAAAGCGATTGAATCGGAGCGCACTCTGACCAATACACCTGTGCGAAATTGAGTCCTGCTGACTACAGCATGGTTTCGCTGAGGAATGCGGGTATCTATATGGCCTGCACGAACGTCGATGTGTACGCTGCCAACGCAGACTTGAAACCCGATACACCGCTGGGAGAATACTGCTTATCGCAAGAGTGACGGCATCCGATGCTATGGCTTACAAAATCGCCATAACACTCATTGTGGGTCAATGAGCGTTATTGCCTGATTACGCCAATCACTTGCCAACTGGAATAGCGTAAATCTGAAGCACCCCGTCCGAAATCAGGGCGAGACGGCTGCCGTCGGGTGACAAGGCCAGCACGTTCTCGATGATGTGCCAAGGCGCCCACGGCGACGTGCCCTGCAATTTCAGTGTGAAGTCACTGTGATGGTCTTTGATACCGTACACGTCGGCCCGATCATCCGCGTAGAACGGGTACATGTCCAGATTCTCATTCTTAACGCCTCTTAGCTGCCCTTCGACGATCACGAAACTTTCGCCGTTCCGCGAAGGTACGGCCAGACCAAGCGACCGCTTAGGTGTAGGTGAGATTTGGAACAGCATCGCGCCTTCAACGGTGGCTAGCGTTGTGGTCTCGCTCTTAATCGCTAGCACGTCATCGTTAACGAACGATGCGAGGATACGCGGCCGGTAATCCGTGCGCGTTTCAACTCCGGTCACGTGAAGGGGATGCCAGCGTTCATCAAAGCGCCGCACGCACAACTCAGCCGGTTCGCCGCAATACCCTAACAACCAATGGTCAGAGATGCTGATGGTCGCTTCGCCGACGGGGCGCTGCTCTGTCCAGCTAAACAAGACTTTGAACGTCTCGGTGTCCATGACTTTCATCTGACGGCTATGTTCGGCAAGACTGACGACGAGCAGCGTGCGGCCGCTAGGGGATGGATTGCAGGTGGAGTGACTTGGCAGTTCCTGTTCCTGTAATACATCGAGGGTTGCTGATAAGACACGCAGTGCATTATCAGTGCAGTTCAAGAACTTCCCATCGGCAATAGCTGCTAGGGCTGGACTCGCATAAGTGAACGGAGTCAGCCATTCCTTTTCGCCTTCCTTCTGGCCTGAGCTGCCGTCGATGACAACGACATGGACGTGCGCTGCGTCGCCCCAATGAGGCTCTTTGTTGTGATTGCTCTCTGTGCGGTCGGGACTTATCCAAGCAACAGCTATATGCGCGTTGTCCGTAAAAGCTACCGAGAGTCGGGTCGGTCTAACGGCTTTTCGGGGGAAGCTCACGTATCCGAACTGCCGAACATCGACCTTCCAGAGCGGAGTTGGCTCAGAACCCCAACCCTCTGCCGCCATGGTAGCGACAAGCAACAGAAGTGCCGTGAGTGATCGCATGGGTAACAGTCTAGCCGGGCGATCATTGGGATAGCTAATGTAATATCGCCATAGCACAAGTGACCGGAACGGGGCACGATGATGAGTGTAATTGCCTGTGCCCGTTATCGCCAATCATTAACGAGCCTAGAATGTCCTCTCACAACGACATCAGCCTAGAAGCAATAGCGGATGCTTACCTGAGTCACCACAAGACGAAACGGGCAGATGATGCTTGGGCGTTCGACGAGGTTTGGGACATGGTTCGCAACCACCCGGATGCCGCGTTGGATTTGACTTTGTTGTTGTTGAGAAAGTCAGGTGATGATGACGCGACCCTTGCTTATGTTGCCGCTGGTCCGCTAGAAGACCTGCTGAAGTTGCACGGCCTGGCTGTGATTGACCGCATCGAACGCGAAACCAAATCCAGCTCCCGGCTTCAGCTAGCCCTTAGCGGCGTATGGGGGCTTCACGGCCTTCCGGTGTTCGACCGTTGGAACGCGCTGATGCAGAGGTATGGATTTGCAGACGGGAAACGGCGGGCACTGTGAACGAGTGAAACATCGCCATTGCACTCATCGGCGGCCCCGGCGGGGGATAATGAGCGCTATCGCCTGATACGACTTTCAGGGCTATCCCGATGCGGCTATTCCGTCCCACAGCGATCTCGCCTTCGATCAACAGGGCGACGTTTACGAAACTTCGCTCACGGGAGGCGAGGGGAACAACGGAACCATCTACAAGCTGACCAAGTCGGGGAACAGCTGGACCGAGAGTATCCTGTTCAACATAGGCTTCGATAGCACGCTAAATCCCTATGGAGGAGTTATACATGCGACAGACCAACCGCGTTCACTTGTTCACTTTAGTTCCCCTCTTAGTGACCGTGTTGTTAGGGGCCGCGCACGCTCAGGTCGCCGTCTATCAAACGCAATTTCCAACCGTGACGATGCCGAACAAAGTCGGCCAACACGTGCTCTTGGGCACCTTGCCATTGGGCCCAATACAATCGGGGTTCGCCAGTTTCGATTTTCAGGCCACCGGCTCGTTTCAAGGGGGATGGTCTTCCAACGGGGTCAATGATGTGCAGGAGTCCTTCGACCTGTACTTTTGCGACAAAGCTGACTGTAGCGGCGCATCACAGGTTCTGATAGGTCATCTCGTTCTGGTTCCTTTCGGAGTCGCGGGTTGCATGGGCTCAGTGTTGACCCTGCGTGGCTCGTTCGCGCAGTCAAGCGGCGGCGTTCATGGCGCGATCTTTACCGGCATGGTAGACGGTTTGTGGACTGGAAGGCCGACGTTCGGAACCATTAGGTGCGCCTCTTGGCTTCAAAATCCCTGGGGAGATGGCTTGGCCAATCGACCAGCCGGGTGGGTGACGGGGCCGATCGCAGCTCTACCTAGCCTCTCGAACGACTCCGTCGACACCACACAGTCTTTGTTTCTGGTGTTAAAGACCACACTCACGAAGGATGATGCCGGGGTAGAGGGTGGTACTGGCCAGATGAGTCTGATGCGCGTTGTGGTGTATCCCCAGTAGGGAGCTTTCAGAGAGGAAAGAAGGGCTATTGTCCTCAGACAGCCCTTCATCTCGCGACTCAAGCAAGCGACAGCGAGCGCCGAACTCTACTTACAGACATGCGCTTGCTGAGACACTGGTCCTAATCTCACCATGAGACCATCTAATGAGTTCGCCTTTCCATGGACGAATCGTGGGATAAACTGCCCATATCTTGGTGTTGCTCGTTAAGTAGTTGGCGTAATATCGCCATTACACTCATTGACCCTTGCCGGAGCGTTATATACGCGAAGGCCTCATTACAACAGGTATCTCCGGCTTGTCCATCGAGTGGCCCATGTTTGTCATTCGGTCGGCGAATGCGGGAGCGCGAGGAAGACGCCGGTGGAAGATTGCGTCACACACATCTGTGACAAACTCGCTTGGTCGGCAGTACCCACTTCAGTAAAATAGCAACCATGAGGAGACGAGGGAGATCTGTCTCTCTCGTTATACCGCGCCCTGAATGGGAGGCGTGACGCACTCCGATCGCGATAGCGCCTGTCGGCTGCTGTTAACCACTTCTGAATCACTCCAACCAACTCATCTTCAAGAAATCGAACGTAAGTCTTTATTTCGCAAGATTTTGCCTCTAACCTTCACGCGCTCAAGATTTTGCGAGCCTTCGTTTCAAACAGCTCAATGGTTTCAAGATTTTAGAGATGCGGTGGGGGGAGGGGGTCATCAGGTGTTGGTTGCCGGTTGCCAGTTATCAGTGAAGAGGCTGAGGGTTACATGGTAGTTAGCAGACGGAGATGTAAACGAGCTGATGGCAGCGTTAGGGCAGGCTCCTTCAGTCGGTTGAGGATCAGGGCCCACGTCCTCGCTAATACCTATCCTTTACACTGTTCTGCCATGTTCAAGCCTCGTGCTGTTTCTCCCCTCCACAGTTTGTCCATCATCGTCACGATTGCCACACTAGTTCTCTTTTCCCTCGCTGCCTTCGCGCAGGCTCCGCAATTCTCCATCTCGTTCCCTGCCGAGCGTAGCGCGCAACCGCTCGACGGTCGCATGTTGCTCTTGCTGTCTACCGATCCTTCGGACGAGCCGCGCATGCAGATCAACGACACACCCGCGCACGCAGATGGTTTTCGGCGTGACGGTCGATGGACTCAAGCCCGGCGAGCCCGTCGTCGTCGAATGACAAAGCGTGGGGCTATCCGGTTCGCAGCCTGCGCGACGTGCCCGCCGGCGAGTACTACGTGCAGGCGCTGCTCAACGTCTACGAGACCTTTCATCGCGCTGACGGCAAGACCATCAAGCTGGCGGCCGATCGCGGCGAAGGTCAGCACTGGAACCTGGCGCCCGGAAACCTCTACAGCAAGCCGGTAAAGATCAAGGTGGGCAACGGCGGTGCGCCGATCAAGATCTCGCTCGACCAGCAGATACCGCCCATCCCGGCGCCGGTCGACACCAAGTACGTTCGCCACATCAGCATCCAGAGCGACCTGCTGACCAAGTTCTGGGGCCGACCGATGTACATCTCGGCCATCGTGCTCGTGCCTTGGGAGTTCGACGAGCATCCGGACGCGCACTATCCGCTGCTGCTGTTTCACGATCATTTTGTTGCGGACTTTGACGACTTTCGAACTGAGCCGCCCGACCCCAACCTGAAGCCCGACTACAGTGATCGCTTCCGCATCTCCGGCTACAACCGTATTCAGCAGGAAGAGGCCTACAAGTTTTATCAACAATGGATCATCGCCGAACTTCCCGCGGTATCTCGTGGTGAAGATGCAGCACGCCAATCCTTACTACGACGACTCCTACGCGGTGAATTCAGCAAACCTCGGCCCCTACGGCGACGCCATCGAGACCGAGCTCATGCCCGCGGTGAGAAGAAGTTTCGCGCGCATTCCTGAGGGATGGGCGCACTTCACCTATGGCGGCTCAACCGGCGGATGGGAATCGCTCGCGGTGCAGATCTTCTATCCCGACCACTACAACGGCGTCTTCTGCGCCTGTCCCGATCCGGTCGATTTCCGCGCCTACACGCTGATCGACCTCTACAAAGATCCGAACGCGTTCTACCTCGAAGGCGCGCACAAACGAGTCGAGCAGCCCGCCATGCGCGATTATCTCGGGCACACGCTGATCACGCAGCGAGACAACAACGCCTACGAGCTTGCGCTGGGCGATCACGGCCGCTCGGGCGAGCAGTGGGACATCTGGCAGGCGGTGTATGGTCCGGTAGGCGCCGATGGCTATCCGCAGCCGATCTTCGACAAGGAGACCGGCGAGATCGATCACAACGTCGCCGCCTACTGGCAGGAGCATTACGACCTGCGCTCCATCCTGGAGAAGAACTGGTCTACGCTCGGTCCCAAGCTGCAGGGCAAGATCCACATCTATGTCGGCAGCGCCGATACTTATTTTCTGAACGACGCCGTCTACCTCATGCAGGACTTTCTGGAGAGCACGAAGAATCCCTCCTACGACGGCGAAGTGAAGTACGGCGATCGCGCCGAGCACTGCTGGAACGGCGATCCCAAGCTGCCAAACTATCTCTCACGCCTGCATTACAACACCATGTACCTGCCAAAGATCATGGAGCGCATCGAGAAGACCGCTCCTCCGGGAGCGGATTTGAAGAGCTGGCGGTATTGATGGTCGTAATACGCGATAGTGTCATGCCGCCGAGTTGCACAACCTTTCTTAACAGTCGCATAGGAAACATCGCCTGGTGCGAGGGGTTTCTCCCTGTGTTGGTTAATTCATCGCAGGACCAGGAACGTGTACATCGGGCTACTCAAGAAGTTCGGCGGCGTGCTGCTGGTGATGGCGACTTCAAGCTCGCCGGGTTCAGCGGCCGCACTTTATGTTCTCGCAGTTATGTTTGATCCCATGCTTAAGGAGGTTCACAAGATGAAACAGATTTTGTTACGCAGCACTCTCGCCGTTGCGGTCGTGTTAGGCGGCGTCACCGCCTATGCTCAGATGGGCGCCGCGGGCACCGCCGACGCACACGGCCAGCGCCAACCTATGTCGGCTGACCAGCGCCTGCAAATGCTCACCGGCCAGCTCAATCTCACCGGCGATCAGCAGGCGCAGATCAAGCCCATTCTGGAAAACGAATCGCAGCAGATGCAGTCGTTGCGCTCTGACACATCGCTCGCCCAGCAGGACCGCATGAGCAAGATGCAAGCGATTCGCAAGGACACGGCCAGCCAGATCAAGCCGATTCTCAATGCCGACCAGCAGACGAAGTACCAGGAGATGATGAGCCATCAAGGGCCGCGCGGCGGTATGGCTCCTGCGCCGCAAAGGCAACCGCAGTAATAAGAAGCCACGATCTGGATACTTCACATCAGGGCACGACCGAGATAGCCTGCCCCTCTCGCATTCGAAAGATGCGCTGACGCGGCTCTCCGTGAAACCTATGTTTTCTTGTTTGGAGTGGTCGGTCCCAGCATCTTGCGGGGATCGACCACGCGGTCGAACTCTTCTTCGCTGACGTAGCCAAGCTGGAGTGCGGCTTCTTTCAGCGTCAGATCGTGGTCCATAGCGTAATGCGCCAGGTGTGCCGCCTTGTCGTATCCGATCACCGGAGACAGCGCCGTCACCAGCATCAGCGAGCGGTCCACGTGTTCAGCAATCTTTCTCTGGTTAGGCTTGGTGCCTTCTACCATGTACTGGCCGAAATTCGTGCAGCCATCGGCAAGCAATGTTATCGACTGCATGAGGTTATGAATCATGAGCGGCTTATAGACGTTCATCTCCAGATAACCGCCCGCCCCACCAAAGCCGACCGCCACGTCGTTGGCCATCACCTGCACAGCGATCATTGTCAGCGCCTCAACCTGCGTGGGGTTCACCTTGCCCGGCATGATCGACGATCCGGGCTCATTTGCGGGAATCTGCAACTCAGCCAGTCCGGCTCGCGGGCCACTCGACAGCAGGCGAATATCGTTAGCGATCTTGTAGAGCGAAACTGCTAGCGTTCGCAGCGTCCCGGACAACTGCACCAGCGCATCGTGGGAACCCTGCACGGCGAACTTGTTCGGAGCGCTCACGAACGGCAGCCCCGTGATCTTCGCGATTTCTTCCGCCGCCGCTTCGGCGAATCCCAGCGGAGCGTTGATGCCGGTACCGACCGCGGTACCTCCCAGCGCAAGCTGATACACATCCGGCAGAGCTGCCTCTATGCGGCGCAAGTCGTCGGCAAGCATCACGGCGTAGCCCGACCACTCCTGCCCCAGGGTTAGCGGGGTGGCATCCTGCATGTGGGTTCGGCCAATCTTTACGATGTCTTTCCACTCTTCGGCTTTGGCGGCGATCGCGTTCTGAAGGGCCTCGACTGCGGGCATCAACCGTTGCTTCACGCCCACGGCCGCCGCAATGTACATCGCAGAGGGAAAGTTATCGTTCGACGACTGCGACAGGTTCACGTGATCGTTGGGATGCACTGGATGCTTCGAGCCCAGCGGCGTCCCCGCAATCTGGCAGCAGCGGTTAGAAATTACTTCGTTCACGTTCATGTTGAATTGCGTGCCGCTGCCGGTCATCCACACGTGCAGAGGGAACATGTCCTGGTGCTGCCCGGCCAGCAGCTCGTCGCAGACTTGTGTGATCAACCTGAACTTTTCTTCTGACAATTGATGCAGCTGATGATTTGCCGTAGCGGAGGCTTTCTTCAGCACGGCATAGGCGGTAATCATCTCGCGCGGCATGAGTTCGGTGCCGACGCTGAAATATTTCAGCGAGCGCTGGGTTTGCGCTCCCCACAATTTCTCTTCTGGAACTTCGATCTCGCCATGGCTGTCGGATTCCTTGCGCATGACGACTATCAAATCACCTTTTCGGATCTTTTTGCAGGCGAAGGGGACATCACAACGCTCCACGTAGAGGATCGCCAACCCTCGAGTCCATCACTGAGGCGCTGGCGGCGGAGTCGGCGGAGGAGCATTTCCTGGGAACGGGCGCGAATGTAACGCCTTAAAAGGCGGCGGCGCTGGCTGCTCAGGCGTCGGAACCGGAGCTGTTCCCTTCGGCGCATGGCCCAGGAAGGCAATTGCCGTCGCGCCACCTTCCGCGGAGCGCGAGAACTCATAGTTGATGTCGGTGCCTTCGACCAGCTTGGCGATGACCTGCCGCAGAGTGCCTTCCACCGACATTGCCGGCCCGTGATAAGTGGTAAGCGTTTCCGTGCCGGTGCACTTGAGCTTCTGCTGCTGGCACAGCGACGACATGACCGTGCTCAACGGCGCCTGATCGGGAACCTTGACTTCAACCTGACTGCCATGCGAGGTCACCTGCACCGGAGCGACCGCTGGGGTCGTATTGGCGGGAGTGCTTCCGCTGGTTGGAGCAGGCGCGGCAACCGGCGTGGGCGCTGACTGCGCGCTTGACGCAACTGTAAATACTGAAACTAGAAACAGCGATAGAAGAACCTGCAATAACCCGTGGATACGCATGACTCAGCTTAAATCTCCGGCCACAAGTTTATCCCGAAGCAGCCCAGGTAGGAAATCAACAATCGATGAAGGTCGGAGCGCGAGCTTTGAGAGGCGCTCTACTGCAACTTCGCCCAGACTTCCTCGATACTCCACTCCGGTATTGCTCCCGGCTTGCTGGCCACCACTGCGCCCACGGCGTTTGCGAAGCGTCCGATCTGCTGCGCCGACCATCCCTGGCTCAGACCATGGACGAAACCGGCCGCGAACGCATCGCCTGCGCCAACGGTGTCTGCAATTTGCACGCGAAAGCCTGGCACCTGCGTGAACTCGCCGTCCTTCAGAATCGCGCAGCCTTGTTCACCCCTGGTGATGCACACCACTTGCGGCCCGAAACGATCGGCCCAGATACGAGCGAAGCCCTCCAGCAAATCGCGGCTTTCTTCGAGATCGAAGGTCGCGTCGAGACACTCGGCCTCCCAGTCGTTCAGCTTCACCACCGTCGCCTCCGACGATAGCTGCTCGATCGCCGTAAGCTTCCAGTTATCGTCGCGCAGATTGATGTCGTAGAAGCGCTGCGCGGTAGGCACTACCTGCAGCACCCGCAAAGTGGACAGCAGCGCAGCGCTCGTAGTGTGGAACAGCGTTCCGAAGTACACCCACTGCGGATCGAGTTTCGCGATCGCCTGAAGGTCGCTCCCGGAGAGTTCGACAAAATCGTAGGCGACGGGACGCACGATACGAAAGGTCGGCTTACCATCCAGATCCAAC
>CAVWWZ010000016.1:0-213663 GCA_963758835.1 uncultured Acidobacteriaceae bacterium
CTTATGGGGTTAAAACCCTGGGCTCGACTCCGTAGCCCCTTCAGCTTCGGAACAAGGATTGCCATCCTCCATTCTGGCTAGCGCAGGCGGATAAATAGACGCCCTGTGAACGCTCGATACAGGCTGGAAGCCTATGCTACAATAACGGGCGTGCGGTGGACCGTGGTGCCCGATTGGACGCCCCTTCAGCACCTCTAGCTCGGGAGGACCGGGTGTTTGCACCCGTGAGCTCAAAATGTTGTGTCCTGTGACGGCAGTCCGATTTCCAGGCTTAAAACTCTGGGCTCGACTCTGTAGGTAAGGATTGCCATCCTCCTTTCGGTAATCGGCCAGGTTTTCCCCCGGCAGCTGGCCATAGCGATGGGCTTTAGCACGATGCGTAGTTCGTGCCTGGCTGATCGTACCGCCCCTCTGGGAAAAAACACCACAATCCTTTGTCTCATGGGAACACGGCTTGGACCTTCAAGGTGCCCGTACTACCGGGATTTGCTAAATGCGTCGGTACATCCTCCAAGGAAATTAGATTGGTAACGATTTCTTTAGTAGGAATTTTCCCGGACCGTAAAATGGCGACTGCATCTGGCAATTCGCCGTTCAGCGAATAGGAACCCTGAATGGTTAGCTCTCGATAGTAAACCTCATAAGGGGAGTAGCTCACGACTCGGTCGGGAGGGCAGACCCCGAAAAGCAGGATAGTTCCGCGCTCCCGCGTGTACCAAGGGAGTTGTTCAACCACCGTAGGAGCACCGGTTGCGTCTATGACAACGGAAAAGCGCTCCCTAAAACGCCCTTGCCTGATATTCCCAGCCAGGACCGTCTCCACGGCTCCGAGACGCTTGGCTGTCTCCAAACGGGAGGGCTGCAGATCCACCACGGTGACTTGGGGACTGGCGTTACCAGCTTGCAGGGCCACCTGCATAAGAACCCCAATCGGTCCCGCCCCGAAGATCAGGACTTCTCCCTTCGGCGGGATCGTCAGTCGGTTCAGGCCGTGCATGACACAAGCCAACGGTTCAGCTAGCGCCGCCTCCTCAAATGGCAAATCGTCAATCGGCAAGAGACATTCCCCGGCCACCGCCACAAACTCCTGGAACCCACCGTCGAGGGAAGATCCATAGGTCTTCAATTGCAGGCACTTGTTGAAAAGGCCAGCACGGCATGCCGGACAGTCCCTGCAAGGTCGGTTGGGGTCCACGACGATACGCCGGCCCACCCAATCAGACGAAAGGCCGGGGCCTACAGCCTCGACGATCCCCGCAAATTCATGTCCGGGGACCACCGGGTAGCGGGTCGGGTAGTTTCCGCATAATATTTCTACGTCGGTATGGCAGATGCCCGACGGTGAACACGGACCAAAGCTTCGCCTTGGTCTGGCTCGGGTTGAGGCAGGTCAACCACCTCCATCTGGTTTTGGTTAGGAAATCGAAGCGCCTTCATAGGATGGATTTAGCGGGATCGAAATATCTCCATTAGCTATTAATGAGGAAGAGAGTGCGGCTTTAAGGTAACTCTAATTTTCCTGCCCGAATTTGAATCATCTGTCTAATTGGTAAGTAAGGTGTGACAAGCATTGAGAATATATATAGCCAAGAGGTAACGGGTTTTCTCACCGTTCGCATCGCTAGGCTAGAATCGGTTTCGGCCAAGCTGGTTTGGGCGGCTCCGGCGCTTTTAAGGCGAAGGGTGCATTAGTGGCATCAAGTCGCGCCCGGTAGTCTTGATAAAGTCCGGCATAAGGTTCGATCCAGGCCGCAACCGGCTCGATCTTTCGTAGATTTAGTCCCTGTCCAAACGGCACCGCGACACCTGTGGCACCTTGCGCCGCAATCAGAGCCGCACCAATGGCCGTAAGTTCAGGCTCGTCGATGACAGTCAATGGCTGGCCAAAGATGCTGGCACGCAGTTCTATAAAAGCGCGCGATCGCGCCCAGCCGCCGGTGGCGAAAATTGGTGCAGGCTTGGCGCCCGTCGCCAGGATCTCATCAAACATCCGGCGGGCGTAGAAGGTTGCCGCTTCCAACACCGCTCTGATCTCTGATTCGGTCGTTTCGTGCCGGCCGGTACCAGCAATTCGCTGGAACCGGGAATCGGCATTGGGCGGTCGCGAGGGGTACCTGTCATGCGTTCCGACGCCAAGAGCTGCTGGACGAGATTGGTCTGCTGGCGAAGCGGTTGGATGGCCGCCGCCAATTCAAAGACCCCGAGACAGGAGAGGCCGGCATTGCCCATCGAGGGGACCGAAAAGGCCAGGTAAGGATCGAGCCTCGGTTCGGTGACCTCTGTCGTCTCACCGTAAACCAGGTTGGCCGTTCCCATGGAGTCCACTAGAGCGTCGGGATATAACCGCCGGACCGTTGCGGCGGCGATCGGATGATCGTGTCCGCCGGCTGTCACTATCGTTGCTGTGGACGCGGCTCCGCTTTCGCGCAGCGGACCCTTCCGAACATGGCCCAAGACTGTGCCGGCTGCGACCACGGGCGGCAGCGTCGGCGCGCCGGCAGCCGTCAAGAGCGGTTCGATCCAGCGGCGTGCATACACGTCGTAGCAGGCAGTTCGAGCAGCCAGGGTCTCGCTGATGAACGCGCGGCCTGTCCAGGCAACGGCCGGGAAATCGGTGAGAGCGACCCAGAAGGCGGAAGATAACAGATCTGCCGGACGGTTCTCTCTAAGCCAAAGCCATTTTGCTGCCGTTCGGGAATAATCGATAGCTAACCCAGCCTGCGCGGCATAACGGGAAGTCCCTTGTAGATCGTTCGCTTGGGTCGCGGCGCGCTGGTCGAACCACGGAAGGGCCAGTCCTGTTGGTGTAAGATCGGCGCGGACACCTATCCCGTCCTCGCCTACCCCTGCGGCAGCGATCGCTTGAAGTGGGAGCGATCTGCCATGCAGACGCCAGCCTGTGACGATCATTTCCTCAATCATCGCCACCAGTGCGAGCGCATCAGTCGCAACACCGCCATGGTCGGGAAGGCGCGGGGTGGGAACTGCTTTGGTCCAAACCGCTTGGCCGCCTTCGTCTACCAACGTCACCTTGACATTGGTGGAACCTATATCGACCCCGCAACTGAGTGCGCTCATTGGTGAAGATTTTCCTCTCTAAAACGCGCTTCAAGTGTTCGTCCTGACGACGGCGATGGCGCCAGCTATCGCACCGGTTTCGTTTTCCGTCATCCCGGAAAGACTGACCTAAAAGACGATCGGGAGTCAATTCACAGGTTCATCAGTTAGATGCGTCACTCTGGAAATCGTCGCAAGGATCCCCGAAGGCGTGCCCGAGAATAACTTCGAACGCGATGGATCGAACTAACCCTGAACTCCAGGAGTCAGGAGACAGGATTTGCAGGAGACTGTAACGAAACTTCGTGGAGACTTCTGGATTGCCACCTTCGGGGCAAGAGGCACCCCTAGTAATCAGCGTGTCAGGAACCTATCAACAACCCGAAGCCAACTAACCACCCTGCAAATCTCACGCCCTTTCAGGGCCGCGCGCCAGGGGCGGATTCCCAGGGTTAAAACCTCATAAGCGCTAACTTAATCAAAGCCTCGGCACGGAGAATGTATTTTTCGTCCCGGAGGGACAGCCCGATCGTAGCCTGGCACGAAGTGCCTGGAAAGCGTCCCCCGAAAGAACTGTCCCGTAGGACAACATCGATCCTAGCCTGGCACGAATGCCCGATGATGTTCGAGGTGATGGACCGTTTCCTAAACACCTTGATTTTTTCGGTTCTCACCTCCGAGACTTCGTCACCCCAATACTTCAATCACCGAATCGAAGTGCGCACCCCTGCAAGAATCAGACTGTATCCTACGGGACGGTTCCTTGAGGTGGCGGTGTCCAGGCACTTCGTGCCAGGCTACGATCGCACTGTCCCTCCAGGAAAAAAAATACATTCTCCGCGCCGAGGCTTTGATCAAGTTAGCGCTTATGGGGTTTTAACCATGGACACAAAGGGTCTTGCCTAGCGAGGTTCCGCCCAGTGGACGCTCGATACAGGCGGGACGCCTATGCGACATTAACGAGTGCGTGGTCGATGTGGTTGCCCGAAGGGGCTACAGAGCCGAGCCCAAGGGTTTCTGACCTCGGCGAACCTTGCCGGGGCGCCCCCTGTCCGACCCGCCTTGAAAGGGCGCAAGAAAAATCGGGTCTAATATGGGCGATCTAGAGATAGGCCTGAATCGTTCGATAAAGACCAACGTTAAAAATCTTATACAAAGGGTCTTGCGTGGCCAGGTTACGCCCCGAGGACGCGCGATACAGGCGGGACGCCTATGCTACATTAACGGGTGCGCGGTCGATTTGGTTGTCCGATAGGACGCTTCTTTAGTACTCCACCCCGGAGGTCCGGGGACTTGCCCCCAAAATCTTTAAGACTGCAGATTCGGAACCTCTTGCAAAATATTTACTTCGAAAGGTTCTTCCAATACATCTCCGAGGCTTAGTTGCAGATGCTGATAGTGAGTGCTCGCTGCGTGTTCCCCAAGCGCAGCCTGACTTTCCCACAATTCGTAGAAGTAGAATCGGCCCCTCTCGCCTGACTCGTAAAGTTCATACAACTTACATCCCGGTTCGGCCTGCGTGGGAGCTAACATTCCTTGTAGCAGCACCTTGAGCTGGTCTTCTTTTCCTTTACGGGCTACCGCCCTGGCAATTACGCGCACTTCAGCCATCGTTTTTTCAATCCTTTTCTTGTTAAAAATGTTCAGATTTCGGATGGAAGAGGTATAGCCCAGTAGAGGGATCCTCCTCTTTCACATAAAGACTGGGGGACATCGGTCAAGAACAACTCCAGCGTCGGCCAGACAGTCGCACTAACAATGTGACCGCCGCGGGTGGTGCCGTCCTCTAAACCAACCACAGCGTGCGCGTGGACCACCGGTTTTCCGTTGACTATGCCAATATCTCCTAGCAAGATCCGAAACTGCGAGATCAAGTCGTGCAACGTTACAAAGTGCTGGACATTCCTACGTACTGGGTAGGCGTGAATGCACAGTTAAATGCAAAGCCATCGAATGGCGACGTGGGGAGCGTAGAGATGATTTATCCGCGGAGCGCTGTGCATCAGTTCCTCTATTACGGTTCTATGTATGCCGAGGACCTCAAGGTTCCTGCGAGTGCCGGCCGCTAGAGGTCTGGTCGCTCGACTATGCCGTCTGCTGGCGCTGATAACAGAAACAGCAGCTTGACTGCGGCTGCGTAATTCACCACAGGTATAATCGAACCCATGTTTCGTAGCCTTCTCCGGACCTTCCATAAGCCTATTTATGAGCATCGCCAGCAGGTACTGGTGAACCTCATCTCGCCGCACTTGAAGCCTGGAGCCAAAGTGCTGGACATCGGCTGCGGTTTTGGACACCTTGGCCGAGCTCTTATGGACGCTTCCGCAGACCATATTCAGGTGGAGGGACTGGAGAGCGTGAAGCGGGGGGGTGAACTCATTCCTATCACAGCGTACGAAGGGAAACGAATTCCCTTCCCTGATAGGACCTTCGATGCTGTGATTCTTGCCGATGTGCTTCATCATGATCATGACCAGGAGAGACTTCTTAGGGAAGCAGCGCGCATCTCGCGAAATCTCGTGATCATCAAAGACCACATACGCGATGGCTTCCTGGCTCAGCAGAGGATCAGCTTTCTGGACTGGGCCGCGAATGCTGGGTATAACGTCCCCTGCCTGTACGAGTACCACAATGCGAAGGAATGGCGCGCGTTAGTTGGAAAATATTCCTCAAGAGTCGTGGAAGAGCGAACTTCGATTGACGTATATCCGCCGGTATTTAACGAATTGCTGGGTAAATCTCTGCACTACTTCGTCGTATTTCGCGTTAATTAGAGGCAGTCAGTGCCCTTGATTGGTATAGTCGGATGTGACTCTCCGCCAGAACGATGAACTAAACCGGCTATCGATATAAGGTACTAAGTCCTGCCATTGCGGAAAGAACTGCCGAAAGTGTTCGCCCGACATCCGAGCGTCTTTGGCGGGATAAAGGCGCCCTCCGGCATCGGCCACGATTTGATCGAGATGAGGTAGAAGCTCCACCACCTTCCTGCTATAGGGAAAATCAAGTGCGATCGTGATTCCGTTACCGGAAAATGAAAGTAAACCTGCCGATCCACGATCTTCCATCACCTTCATTACGGTAAGGAAGGATCCGCCGAGTTTTCCCGAGAAAGCCAACACCTCGCGAACCGCTTCTTTCGAAGCTATAAGGGCCTGCCACTGAATAATTCCACCTGGACCGTATAGGCGGTGGTAGGCGCCGATAGAGTCAAGCGGATAGAAAAATGGTCCGAGAGGAGTCACTTTCGACTGCCTCGCCGGTCTCACGTTGTAAAAAGCGGTGTTAAACATCTTGAGGGTAGCGCGATTCAGAATGCTGAAGGGCAAAACCCAGGGCACGGTGAACAAGGTGCCTCCTGAGGCCTTTCTCTCGGTTCGCTCTGGATCTTTGTTATGGTTTCCTCGGATGAACAGGCCTCTGCCCAATCCCTTGCCGGATAGTGTGTCAACCCATGCCACGGCATATTCAAACTTCCTTACCGACTCTTCGTTAATGGCATAGAACTCGTCGACATCGCCGTATCGAATGGTTTCGCTATCAATCAGGGAATTCGTGATCGGCTTCAGCTGCACTTCTGCCCACGTGATGAGTCCGGTAAGACCAAGGCCTCCGATGGTTGCCCGGAACCAGTCCGGGTTTTCCTGGGCCGAGCAAATCAGGCTGCTGCCATCGCTCCGGCGAAGTTCGAAGCGTGTGATGTGACGCCCGAAGGTGCCGGCGCAATGGTGATTCTTGCCGTGCACGTCATTGCCGATGGCACCTCCTAGGGAAACGAAGCGGGTTCCCGGAGTGACCGGCAAGAACCATCCTTTCGGAATGCTCAGGCGCTGGATTTGGTCGAATGTTGCCCCTGCTTCCGCTACGAGGCGGCCAGTGTCTTCGTCAAATGACAGGATGCGACTGAGTCTGCGCGTCGTCAGCAGCGCATTGCCGTCATTAAGGCAAACGTCTCCGAAGCTGCGGCCCATACCGAAAGGAAGGAACGACATACCAGGCTGGTCGAAGGGGATGGCCTCATCCTGGGAATTCACCGGTATGAGCAGCGATCGACTGTGCGGAAACCGCGCAAAATTCTGTACTTCAGTAAGCATACACTTTAATAAGCATATACTTCAGAGCACATATTTTACAGACGCAAGCAGCATGGAGACGAACATCAAGAATCCGACAATATAGCTGACCCGGTCTCGGAATGCCCATAGGATGGGATCCTCGTTCATATTCCCGCGATGGGCAACCAGCCACACGCGGCTTATCCAGTAAACAAACAATGGACATAATCCCCACAGCATTTGAGGCTTCGGGTAGAGCCTCTGGATCTCGCCTGCATTGACATAGAGCGCTAGAACTAGTCCTCCCAGCAAACCGGAGGTCAGTCCCGCCTGGCTGATGATGGACAAGTCGCTGGAACGGTAATTTCTACCCGGCGCTGCCTCCCGCCCTTCATGGAATAGTCTGCGCAGCTCCGAATAACGTTTGACGAAAGCGAGGCTGATGAACAAGAAGATGGAGAACTGGAATAGCCAGGGTGAGACTAAGGATTTCGATACAACGCCGCCGGCATACAATCGCAAGGTATAGAGGCTTGCCAGCGCAATTACATCGATAATGGGTTTGCCCTTGAGGAAGGAGCTATAGAGTGAGGTCAGAAGCAGGTATCCGACCAGACACGCTTCTAATGGCAATCCAACCAGCGCACCCAGAAATAATCCCGACAAGAGAAGCAAGGTAGAAAGACAAATACCCTGGAGAACAGGGAGATCGCCACTGGCCAGTGGCCGTTTAGATTTGCGCGGATGTTGCCGGTCGGCCCCCAAATCGAACAGATCGTTATTGATATAAGTGGCCGACGAAACCAGGCAGAATGCAGCAAAGGTAACTAGTCAGTGACTTCAGGACTTCCCAGTTGAGATGGTGGTTCAGAAGAGTCGGGGCGAAGACCAGCAGGTTTTTCACCCATTGATGCGGACGCATTGCCCGCATCCAGGTCTTCAACGTGGGCCGTCGTGAGGCAAATATCTTGCCCTGCTTTGCTCCCGCCTGCAGTGCCATGCTCGGTAAGCTTTTCATCAAACCTGCAATGTGCCCAGTTCGGCAGGCTGCCCACACCGATGTGTCGGCTTTGCTGTCACCTATATAGTCGAAGCCTTTCAGACCATAGCGAGCGACCAGGATGTCGCGCTTTCGTTGTCCCTTCAGATTAACTGAGTCGGTGCTGGCAAAGACGTCTTTGAAGATCTTCAGGTGCTCCGAAGTGCTCGAAGCTATGCTTTCGTGAGCGGCAGTCGCCAGAACCAGTCGCCGTCCCTTGGCTTGCTCGTTCTGCAGGTACTCCAGAAGGTCGGGACGATATCCCAAGGTCGCCGCATCCAGCGAGAAGCGTTTGGCGATATTCGCTTTAGCAACAGCTTTACCCCGAGAAAACCATACAGGAAGCAACAGGATGGATGAGGGGCGGTGACGTATCAGCGCCAGGATATTCTCGAGCAAGGTGTCGCTATTGACGAGAGTGCCATCCAGATCGACGACCAGGGGCACATCTTCTTCTGCGCGACTCACAGCAGATGAAACGGGCAGGGCCTCTTCTTCCTTGGAGCGCTGAAAATCTAAACGATTCACCTGCAAGGTTCTCCCAGTGGGGGAGGCGGCCAGGGCTGGCCCCGGTGCCTGGTCGTTCGATAACGAGCGCCCCTCGTGCCGAAGCTACTCTGGTTTGTGCACCACCATCTTCACCCGGTCACACGTGGCTCAGGGGTCAATATGGCGTGATAAACTCAGCTCGGCTTCGCATTTTAGCATTGCAAACTGCTCGTGGTACATAGCTGACGTGGGGTTAAGGTTGCGTCTTCACCTAACTTTCATTCCGGCATGAATCCAGGCTCTCCCATCCAGACACAGGGGAACGCCTTGTTCTTAAGCAAGGCCGGGAGACGTTAACTTTCTATTCCCTATTCTGCTGGCCAGACGGGTTTAAGGGTTGGAGAATGGCGTGAAATTCGAAGGAGCCAGCAACCTCACGCGTGGCTTCTCATGCTTCAGCAAGCTGGGTCGCCCACAGAGCAGTGTTACGCGTGACCGCCAAATCGTCGCGGTGATGAGGGGGAAATTTCGTGGTATTACCGAAACAGCAGAGACAGGCCACTGACGAACCTTTCTCCCGACCGAGCCCGGGTGTGTGGTCACTGATCTTAGTCTGCGTGTTCTTCTGGATATTGGCGGCCGGCCTGCAGTGGCGCGCGGGAGTTTACGGCGTTGAATTCGGAGGCCACCCCGACGAATCCGCACACTACGTCACCGGGGTGATGCTTCGCGACTACGTGGCGTGGGGACACTTTGCATCTCCGCGAGGCTTCGTCGAACAGTACTATGCCCACTATCCGAAAATTGGGCTGTTCGTGTGGCCACCCCTGTTCCATGGCACCGAGGGAATTTGGGACCTAGTCTTCAATCCTTCGAAGACATCGGCCCTGCTGCTGGAGGCGCTGCTCACATCACTTCTGGCGACCTCAATCTATTGGGTGGTACGCCGTGAGTATCCGGCAATCGTGGCCCTCGTTAGCGGCGCGGTGTTTGTGCTGCTGCCACTGGTTCAGATTTCTACGCAGACGGTAATGGCCGACGGCTTGGTGGCGTTGCTGATTTTCTGGGCGACGATCGCCATGATTCGTTACCTGGAACGCGAGCGCACTCGAGACGCGGTTCTGTTTGGAGTGTTCACGGCATTGGCTATGGCGACCAAGCCCAACGGAGTTGCGCTGGTGCTGCTGCCACCAATCGCAATTCTGATCACGCGGCGTTTCTACCTGCTGAAGCGACCCGGCTTGTACTACGCGGCTGGCATTGCGCTGATCTTCGGCGTGCCTTGGGAGTTACTTTCCTACAAGCTCATGGCGGGGTCAATGGCTACGACCGCGGCCGTCACTCCGTTGCAGAGATTGCAGCCCGTGCTTTTCTACGGACGCATCCTGACGACGAGTTTCGGATGGGCCCTGTTGCCTTTCTGCCTGCTGGGGATCGCAGTTTTTGTGGTTCGGCGGCGGGAGCGGCGATATCGATTTGACCCTTACGGGAGCCCTGGCGTTGCTGCTGAGTGTCTTGATCTTTCACTCCGCCCTCACCAGCGTTCGTGAATCGCGCTACATGCTGAGCGCATTCCCGGCAATGATGCTGTTCACGGTAGCTGGATTCGAGTGGCTGGTTCGCCGAATCCCGATTCCACAGGTGCCGCTGGCGACGCGTTCAGCAGTGCTCGGGGCAATCGTGGTCGGACTGGTGATCGCGCAATCGTGGACGGTCCCCCGGAAGCCACATTGGGGGCTCGACCGTGCTGCGCAATTTCTGCTGTCCAACAAAGACTACGCCGGCGGTGGTTTCCTCATCGTAGCGAATGCCATGGGAGAAGGCGCGTTCGTTTCGGAAGTCGTGATGCACGACGACCGGCCAGACCACGTTGTATTGCGCTCGTCGAAAGTCCTGGTTAGCAGCACCTGGTTCGGCACCAATTATCAATTCTTGTACCCAACTGAAGATGGCCTGCGGAACTTTCTCGATCACGCTCCGATCAGTGCCGTGGTGCTGGATACCCGTCCTCCCGAATCCGATGCTGACGCCGGGCTACAGTCGGCGTATCAACTGGAGCAGATGGTCGCGCGCGTCGTCGCCTCCGACCCGATCTGGCAGCGAGCGAACACCTTCGGGCAAAACGGCGAAGAGGCCTCTCACATCCAGGTCTATACGCGTGTTGGACCGCAGCCGGCAGGCGACGTGCAGCTGACCATGCACTACACGTTGGGATCCAACCTCGTTGTACAGAACGGTAATGCGGAGCATGGCAAAGCAGCTTCATCGTCGTACACGGTACTAGCGGCCCGGATTCTGGCGGCAATAGTGGCTCTTGGCAGCGCTGAGCATCCTGATTGCGCGGCGTAAACGCACGGCTCCGATGAACGCTTGAGGCGTACTTCGTATGGGCCCGGCTTGCGACCCTAGTGATGGGCGGCGATTCGCTTCGCTGCACTCGGCTCGGGACTCGTTCGCCCGCCCGCGCGAATCGGGTGCCTGGACCGGGATCGCTGGTTGAGTCGAGACCTTCGCCCGACGCGCCCCAGTTTTGCGTGCGTGGCGGCGCAGGGGTTCCTCGCTGTTCAAGCGAAGTTTGCTCGCAATCAGACCCAGACCTACGCTTACTAACGCCCCGGTTGCATTGACCTGACGTTAACGAACCCTTATTATCGAAGTGCGGGGTGGAGCAGTCTGGTAGCTCGTTGGGCTCATAACCCAAAGGTCGCTGGTTCAAATCCAGCCCCCGCAACCAAGCTCCTAATTGGAAACACGGGATTTATCGAGGGTCTGCGAAAGCGGCCCTTTTGCTTTTCGGTGGAAATGTCTGTCTTCTGCTGGGGTTCTCAAAATGGCCCACATTATTGGACTTCGGCAGGCCGCACTCGAACCACCCTCCGCCGTTCCAGTTCGGCGTTGGTCGTCAGATAGGCTTGCGTGCGCTGCATGGCATCACAGAGATCTTGTTCGCTGACGATGTTGTAGCGATCAAAGATGCTCCGCGTCTTGTGTCCGCTGACACTCATAGCGACTCGCTCCGGTACGCCGGCCCGAATCATGGTGCGAACTGCGGTCCGTCGGAAGTCGTAAAACAGACGGCCGTATTTCAGTTGCTCTCGCTTCCACTTGTGCGCGCAGTTCGACATTTGTATTCGGCGTCCACCGACCCAGTAGTCGACGAGCATGAAAGAAAAGGAAGACCAATTTCGAGCAATGATCGACACCATCCCCGCTCTCGCATGGTCGTGTCGGGCGGATGGTGCCGCCGAGTTTCTTAATCAGCGATGGCTCGACTTTACGGGCCTGTCCTTGGAACAGTCTGTAGGAAGTGGGTGGAATGCCTCGATCCATCCCGAAGACTTGGGGAGGCTGATGGAAACATGGGGGCGTCTGCTTGCTCTCGGCGAGCCTGGCGAGATAGAAGCGCGCGTCCGGCGTTTCGATGGAGAATATCGCTGGTTTTTGCTGCGTGCGGTGCCGCTGCGTGACGAACAGGGCAAAGTCATCCGATGGTATGGGACCAATACCGATATTGAAAAGCTCAAGCAGGCGCAATCGAAGTTACATCAAGACGAACTGGAGCTTCGGCAGATCGTTGATACGATCGCTCAACTCGTGATCTTCCTGAGACCGGATGGAAGTGCGCTACATGCAAATCGATATACGCTCGAATACACAGGCCTTTCGCTCGAAGATCTAAATGCAAAGGATTTTCGCGATCGCGTTTTTCATCCGGATGATATTGAGAGGCTCCGAGAGGAGCGGCGGAAGGCACTCTTAAGAGGTATCCCGTTTGAAAACGAACAACGAGCGCGCCGAAAAGATGGGCAGTATCGTTGGTTTTTCATCCGTTACAACGCGCTGCTTGATGAGCAAGGCAATCCTATCCGCTGGTATGCGGCGGGAATCGATATCGAGGATCGCAAACGGGCCGAAGAGCGGGTTTGCAACGAAAACATCGCGTTGCGGGAAGAAATCGATCGCACATCGATGTTTGAAGAAATCGTCGGATCCTCAGACGCGCTCCGAACAGTCCTGGCGCAAGTCTCAAGAGTGGCACCGACCGATACGACGGTTCTGATTCTGGGAGAGACCGGAACAGGCAAAGAGTTGATTGCTCGCGCCATACATAAGCGCTCGGTTCGCTCGGCGCGAGCGTTTATCCGCGTGAACTGCGGCGCGATTCCGTCCGCGTTGGTTGCATCGGAGCTGTTCGGGTACGAGAAAGGCGCATTCACTGGTGCACTGCAGCGACGGTTGGGAAGATTTGAAGCCGCGAATGGCGGAACGATCTTTCTGGACGAAATTGGAGAGCTTCCCCCAGACACTCAGATTGCTTTGCTGCGAGTCATCCAGGAACGTGAGTTTGAGCGTGTAGGAAGCAGCCAGTCGATCTCCGTGGATGTACGAATCGTCGCTGCCACCAACCGGGATCTGAAGGCGGCGGTGGCCGCTGGCAGGTTTCGGGAGGATCTTTTCTACCGGCTGAATGTCTTTCCAATTCACATACCCTCGCTCCGGGAACGAGTGGACGACATTCCTCTACTGGTTGAGTACCTTATTGAGCGCTACGCGAAGAAGGCAGGCAAGAACATTAGGAATATCGAGAAAAAGACCCTCGATTTGCTTCAGGCTTACCCCTGGCCGGGAAACATTCGCGAACTGCAGAACGTGGTCGAGAGGGCCGTGATCCTGTCCGATAGCGAGACGTTTTTTGTGGACGAAACATGGGTCAAGCACGAATCCTCACGCGAATTGTCCGCCTTGGCCCAGCCCGTCAAAGGCCTTCTGCGCCTAGATAACAATCAAGAAAAGGAAATGATCGAAGCGGCTCTGGCGGAGTCCGGAGGTCGCGTTTCCGGCCCTGGTGGCGCCGCCGTCAGACTCGGGATTCCTCGGCAAACCCTCGAGTCAAAGATCAATTCTCTCGGCATTAATAAACACCGTTTTAAGTCTGCGTAGACGGCTCTGCGACACCCCGCCTCTCGTTTAAGCTCCCGCCGCTATACGACCCAGACCAATCACTTCAGACGCAAGGGTTCGCCCCGCCCAAAATCAGCAATTGCTGAAATGGAGCAGTGTTGTGAGAACCCGGGCCTAGCGGATTCAGTTACTTGCGATGGCATCGAGCGTGCGTTGATCAACGGTAAGAAGACAACATGACGTTGAGAATTGAGAGTAGGTCGGACGACCGCGGCGTGGTTCTCCAGTTAATTGGGCGCATTCGGTTAGAACATCTCGAAGAATTGAAGTCACAAATTCGCCAAGCTGAATCGCTCGTAGCTCTTGATTTGGAGTGCGTGACTCTCGTTGACCTCGAAGTGGTCCACTTCTTGGCGACTTCCGAGGAAGCGGGAATAGAAATGCTCCACTGCTCACCGTACATCCGTGAATGGATGCGAAGGGAGCACGAGGGTACGTAAGCCAAGACCCAACCTGGGATGCTTGCGAGGACGACAAATCTTTGTCCTGTTAAGGAGCAACCATGTTTCAGAAAGAGTCAGCCTGGAGATTTGAACCGCAGAGTGAGCCCAGTCGGATGGCATCACCTTCGGAAGGATCGAACCGTGCGGTGGTCAAGGGAGTGGACCTCACGTTGAGAGAGGTTTTGTGGGTGCTTTGCCCCGGTTGTGGGGCAGCAGCCGGAGAGAGTTGCGAACTCCACTCCGGCCAGAAAGGAAGGTTGCGGTGATTTGCGGAGGAAGCAGTGGCTCCAGACTATCGCAGGAAACGGTCCTGGCGACTGAACCCCATGGAATAGCGCACAAACTGGTGTTCCAGTCACCTTAGAAGAGATCTTCAGCGGACCATCCCATGTTTCCACTATGGACCCGTTAACTATCCACACAAAACCTATTGTGTGTTTCAAGGAGAACAAACTAGTGAAAGCAAGACTGAAATCACAACGTACGACAAGCTCAAGCAAAATTTTGGCGCTGGCATTTCTCATAGGCAGCGCCCTCACAGCCACCACCTTAATGGCACAGAATGCTGTCACGAGCCCGACAGCGCACGAAACTATCACAACGCTCATAACGAAAGATCTGGCGGGATCTCCCGGTGAGCAGGTTCTCATGTACACCGTAGACTTTCCACCGGGCTTTTCAAGCCCCATTCATCGCCACAATGCGCAGGTGTCCGTTTACGTGCTGGAAGGCTCCGTCACGATGCAGGTGAGAGGGGGGGAAGAACTCACTCTCGGGCCAGGGCAGACCTTTTACGAAGATCCCAGCGATATTCACATTGTTAGCCGGAACGCCAGTGATACAGAGTCAGCGAAATTCCTTGTGTTCCTGATCAACAAGAAAGGCGCTCCCCTGGTGATACCAGCAAAGTAAACAAACAATTGCGGGCGATTCTGTTCCTAGAAACTCAATTCAGGAGGAAATATATGAAGACAATTACAGTGAGAGATTCGAAAATCGCAAACTACGCAAGCCTATTGCTAAGAATTGGGCTCGGCGTTGGTTTCTTGTCGGCCGTAGCCGACCGACTCGGTCTGTGGGGAGCGTTCGGGCAACCCAATGTCGAGTGGGGGAATTTCTCACGATTCTTGGAATACACCCACACCCTCAATTGGTATTTGCCGGCGGGAATGATTCTCCCGCTGGGGATCGTCGCCACTGGCGCTGAAAGTTTCTTCGGGCTTCTACTGCTCGTTGGCTGGCACACACGCGCCGCCGCACTGCTAAGTGGACTTCTTCTGCTGACGTTCGGGGTGTCAATGACGCTCGCATTAGGAATCAAAGCGCCCCTGAACTTCGCTGTCCTCACGGGGATAGGAGGAGCCTTGCTTCTCGCAAGTTGCGAAGGCTTCCCATTCAGCCTGGATGAGTTGCTGTCCCGTCGAACGAAAGGACAGTCATGAAGATCGTAGTTATTGGCGGAACCGGTCTCATTGGATCAAGACTGTTGAGCAAGCTCACCGAGCACGGCCACCAAGCTGTAGCGGCGTCTCCGAGTACGGGTGTAAACACGCTTACCAGCCAAGGACTTGCTGAAGTGTTGAAAGGTGCCCAGGTGATGGTCGATGTATCGCAATCTCCTGTTTTACCTGGGTTTCATCTCAATGTTCGTCAGCCACCCTCTCTCGAGGAGCGAGCGGTTATGGACTTCTTCATGACATCAACCGAAAACCTTCTGAAGTATGGAGCTGCTGCTGGTGTGGGACATCTTGTTGCCCTGTCAATAGTCGGCACCCAGCGCCTCTCCGATAGTCCATACTTCCGAGCCAAGATTGTTCAAGAAAAGCTCATCAAGGAGTCTTCTATCCCTTACTCGATTGTCCAAGCGACACAGTTCTTCGAGTTCGTTAAGAGCATTGCCGACTTCTCCACCCAGGGAAATCAGGTCCATCTCGCGCCAGTACTCATCCAGCCTATGGCGGCCGACGATGTTGCCGAGGCGATCGGCAGAATCTCAGTCGGAACGCCAGTGAACGGCATAGTTGAGATTGCAGGCCCGGAACAATTCCGCCTTGATGAACTCATTCGTGGTTTCCTGATGGCACACGGCGACTCGCGTGAGGTTGTCGCCGATCCGGATGCGCTTTATGCCGGAGCGTGTTTGCGTGAACTGACGCTTGTTCCCGACGATGACACGCAGGTGGGAAAGATCCGGTTCGAAGACTGGCTCGCTCAAGAGAGTGCGAAAAGTAAGTCGTCTGGGTATGCGGAGCTGGCAAGCTAAGCGAAGGAGTAGCCTCTCGTGCCGGGACTGGACTGCGGTTGAAGCAGTCCGCCTTTCTGTCCGTGAACAGGGACCGAAATGATCCGAAGCAGGTAGGTTCTGACACGGTTATCTTCGAGATTTCATTGGCTCGGTTGGGCGGTATTGTAAGAGGCTGGGAGTGGATTTCCTCTCATAACCCAAAGGTCGCTGGTTCAAATCCAGCCCCCGCAACCAAATAACTCATTGAATTTGAGGCTCTTGCGTTTCTGCCGCAAGGGCTTTGTCGTTGCACTTGCGTACATTTGCGCACAGAACTTCTTCCGACTGCACTGGACAGAACAGGTCGTCCAACTGTTCCACCAGTTGCCTGAAACGCTCTTGTTCAGGGTCATGTTTGCGCCGCTCGACAAAAGGTTGCGGGTTCGCGGCCACTGGTCGTCTTGCCTCCAATAGGGATTAGGTTAGTAGCTGAACTATTGGAAGCAGAGCTGCAGAAAGGGGTGGTGCGGAAGTTTATAAGGAGTTCGTAAACGGGCCTGAAGATCTGCCACCTGGCGACTCTGCCGAACAACTGAGATAAACATACCGTAGGAACGATGGAGCACTATATGGCGGTGGAAAGGACTCCGCAGCGACTGATGCTGATTCCGCCCCTAATGCACACCACCGTCAATAAATCGCCATTACACTCATTGACGGCGATTCGGACAATGAGTGCTGCCTGTTCGCAACAAATGATCAAGAGTTGCGACCGCAGCCAGGTCCCGAGGTAACATGGCGGGCCCGGAACGCCTTTTCCAGGGCAGCTACCATCGCTGCTCGATTTGCGGCTACCCGTTTCCGGGAGACGTACACCCCTCGCGGATGGTTAATGGCGTGGAGGTCATACGCTTCCTCTCGCAGCGGCCAGACTGCTTGTCAGGACGTGGCTGTCCGCGTTGGTCGATAGTCAGCAGATGCGGCACCTGATGTCCGCCTATTTCTTACAGGCTCCCTGATCACTGACGCCGTCTACAGAAAAGTAGCCAGCACGGTGCCCCTCAGCATCGCTGCTCGCGGACGGGTGGCGCGAAGTATCAGCCTTGCCAGTCACCGTGACTTCGTGATTCACGTACGAACTTAGGTCCTGGCTCTTTTCGTTCAGCGTATGACGGTGACCGTTCTTTTCGACCAGATAGTACTGGTGACTAGACCCCTTCAGGCATCCCGTTAGTGTAGTGCCAGACGAAGCGGTATTCTGCGAGTTAGAATTCTGGGCTGAAGCCGCCAGGATGCCGGTCAGCATCAATGTCGAAAGCAGTATAGCGGTGCGCATTAGCAGCTCCTTGTTGTGTTTGGCTGAAATCCTCTTAGACGATCAAATCACAAGAGTCTAAGCAACTATTGTCGTCAAGTGGTTACAATCTGACAACAGATTTATTAAAATTCGCCGCTACTGCCGAAACACCCGGAGCGATTCACTCATTGACATATGGGTAATAAATCCAACCTCAAGCCGAGAGGATTCCGGTGGACCGGGCTGGTGCTTGCGGTCTTATGCGGTTGCGCGCTGACCGTCTGCGCCCAAGTGCAACAGCAGAAGCCGGAGGACCCGGAGGATGAAAAGGGGATCGGGCTCTGGCTGGACCAAGGAGTCTCCGCTCCCTTCTCAGAAAACAAATCTCTGGAAGTTGAATTCCATGAGCGGTTCGACGAAGGTGCGTCGAATCTGTTCGAATATTTCGTTCAGGCCGGTGTTGCCTTCCGTCCGCGGTCGTGGCTCACGCTGATACCCATTTATCGCTATCAGCGTTATCCAGGCAATCCCGCAATTACTTATGAGAACCGGCTGCAGTTCAACACCACTCTAAGCACAGTCACGAGGTCCATGGCGGTATAACCTGCGCACACTCATCGAGGGGCGATTTCCTGACGATCGGCCGGCTTCTGCGCGCCTCCGATTTCGCCCAGGTGTGGACTACACATTGCCGCTTCGCACCACCTGGCGTCCGACCATCGTCGTGAACAATGAGTTCTTCATTGTTCCCTGGTACAACCCTTTCGCCAATGGCGGTAGCAGCCTACACCCAGAACCGCTTCCAGGTCGGAGTCCGGTTGCCCATCTCCAGTTCGCTTTCCGTCCGGCCATACTACATGTTGCAGTCCGTGAACCTTCCCGCCGGCTGGGATACTAACGAAATCATCGGTATCTCTCTTCGTTGAAGATTCCGCGCAAAACCCCGTGAGATCGGACGGGTTGAAGTCGCTTTGCCAGAGGCAGGGGGCAAACTGATGGAGTTGACTGAGTGACGACCTCAGTGAAGTAGTCGCCTGCGAACCATTCAGCCATGATTGGTGATAAGTCGCCACTACACTCAAGACACCGGAGGCGTCGTTTACGCAATCGCCTGATTTCAGTAGCAATCGCAAATCACTCCGCACCTTGACTTCGTTTTCAACAACCAACGTCGAGGCGTCGCGCTACCTATGTCAGCACCCGAGGTAACATGGCGCGATCAATCTCGCATCAGTTCGGGGGGGATCTTACTGGTCGCGCAGCGTTTTGACCGGATCGAGCCGCGCAGCACGATACGCCGGACCACTGCTGGCGAGCAGACACACCAGCAGCAACACCGCTGACACCACGACAAAGGTCACCGCATCCAGCGGCTGCACTCCAAACAGCATTCCTTTGAGCAGAAGTTGGTCAGCGCGAGCGAGGCGGCAGATCCCCAACAGCACGCCGATGCGGCGAGAACCATTCCGCGACGCAGCACCATCGCCAGCACGCTCTGGCGCTGGCGCCCAACGCCATGCGCACGCCGATTTCCAGCGTTCGTTGGGCGACCAGATACGAAAGCAATCCGTAGAGGCCGATCGCACAAAGCAGAAGCGAGATCACCGCGAAGCCAGAAACCAGCAGTGCCTGGAAACGCTGTTGCGCGGCCGAGCGGGAGAAAACATCGTCCATGGTGTGGACTTCGAAGAGCGGGAGGTTCTTGTCGATTTGTGCAACTTGTGCGCGCACCGAAGATATCAGGCTGACAGGATTGATCGCGGTGCGGAAGAAGCAGTTTCGGTGAAAGGACGACCGCCTGCGGGAATGGCAGATACATCTCGGGCACGATGTCTTCGGTGAGCCGCCCTACTTTTACATCGCCGACGATACCGACAATCTCGCGTTTGACGTCGGTTACAACGCCGTCGCCCAGCCCAGGATTGATGCGCTTGCCAATCGGATCTTCTCCGGGAAAGTACTTGTTCGCGAAGGCCTGGTTCACCACGACGACCGGGTTGCTCTTGGTAGTGTCGGTGTCCTTGAACTCGCGGCCGCGCGAACAACTGGCATGCGCAAAGTGTGGAAGTAGCCCGGCTCGATAACGGAAACGCGCGAAGCAGTTGCGTTCGCCTTCCGGCAAGCGGATGTTGCCTTCAATGTCAAAGGAAATGCCGATGCCGCTGGGGAGAGAGGCAAGGGCCAGCCGGCACTGACGGAAACGACGCCGGGCATGCGCCCGAAGCCGCGGCAGAGATGTCCTGGTAAAACTCGATCTGCTTGCTCGCGCGGGTAGCGACTGTCGGGCAAGGCGAGGCTGGCGGTCAGCACGTTCCTGCGATCAAAGCCCGGGTCGACCTGCAACACCCGCACGAAGCTGCGAATCAGCAGGCCCGAGCACCGATGAGCAGAACCAGTCCGACCGCAGTCTGGGCGATGACTAGCGCATTGTGCAGACGATGCTGGCCGCGGCCTGTGGTGGCAGTTCGTGTGCCATCGCGCAGGGCGTTCGAGGGATCGACGCGCGATGTGCGCCATGCCGGCAGCACCCCAAACAGCAGTCCGGTGACGAAAGAGACGGCCACGAGAGAATGCCAGTACTGGGGAATCGACGGTAATGGAGGCAGCGCGCGGCAGGTCGGAGGGCAGCAAACGAACCACAATCCAGCAACAGCAACGCCGCAAGGCAGATGCCAACCGCTCCCCCAATGATGGACAGCAGCACCGACTCGGCCATTAACTGGCGCGACGATTTGCGCGCGGCTTGCCCCCAACGCGGACCGTACTGCGATCTCCGAGCGACGACGTGAGGCACGGGCCAGCAGCAACCCGGCAACGTTGGCGCAGGCGACCAGCAGCATCAGGACGACTGCGCCAAACAACATGCTGAATGGCCGAACGTGTCTTGCCGACCGACTCATCAAGCTGCGGCACGACGTTGGCCGTGTTGAAGTGAGTGTTGCTCTTCGGGATATTGCGCTGCCAGATTATGCGCGATCACAGTCAGATCGGCCTTGGCCTGATCGACCGTCACGCCCGGCTTGAGCCTGCCTACCACGCCAACCAATGTGCGCCACGCTGTGCGCGTGCTGGGATTACCACCGCGTGGGGTCGTACGCATCATCGCCAATAGACGTCCAAAGCTGCGGAGCGGGGGTCTGAATAGGGAACTCGAATCCCTGCGGCATTACTCCGATGACCGTGTAGCTCTTGTTGTCGATGCGTGATGGCGCGTCCGACAATGTTGTCAGATCGGAGCCGAATGCCGTCCGCCACAGCTCATGGCTCAGCACCACGACATGCGTGCCGCGCTTTCTCGTCCTCGGTGAACGATCCCGCGACCGAGCATAGGCTGAGACGCCAGGAGCTTGAAGAAATCAGCGGAGACCACCTGTCCGAATCCAGGTGTCGCGGCTCACCCGAGCCCGGTCAAGGTCAAGGTGTTGTCGTGGTATGCGGCAAATCCGGCGAAGGAATGATTTTGCGGCTCGCCAGTCGAAGAAGTCAGGGATAGCTCAGGGCTCTGACGCGAGAGCTGTGTCGGGACGGCGGTCGTTAGTGAGACCGGCCGCTACGAGATGATCGGGATCGGCGAAAGGCAAAGGCCGAAGCAGCACGGCGTTCACTAGACTGAAGATCGAAGTGGTTGCGCCGATTCCCAGTGCGATAGTCAGAATCGTGGCGACGGCGAAGCCCGGAGCCTTCGCCATTTGACGGATGCCGAAGCGAAGATCCTGCAGAACCTTGTGCATGTCTCTCTCTACCCCGCTGCAAAGACGTAAGAGTCACTCATGCAAACCTCCAGCCAACTGTAGGCTTAATCTCATCAATGAGATATGTCTCGAGTGGTAGGCGCAAACGTACGCCCGGGTGTTTGGCTGTCCGGTACTGGACGTACAAAAACGACGTGTAGGCGGGTGTTGTGCTCAGCTTCCCTTCGCGATGACTTCACCGGCGGTTGATAGCGTAACCGCCAGCTATGGCTAAACCTTGGCTCGGCGGCTTTTCGAATTTGCCAGGAAGCGGCTGCGGTAATGTTTTGGCGCTACGCCGAAGCACTGCACAAAAGCCCGACGAAAGCTGTCGGGATCGCGAAAGCCAACCGAGTCGGCGACACTCTCTACCGTACAACTGGCGGCCGATAACCTTTTTCGGGCCTCGTCAAGCCGCAGGCGCTGCACGAAGGCGGCGGGACTGTTATTGAACTCTGCCGTGAAGCGTCTCGAGAACTGGCGCGGACAAAGATTCACGCGGCCCGCCATCGTATCGACGGACAGGTCCTGATCGAGATGTGCAAGCATCCATGCCACCAGATCAGCAAAGCGGCTGGTGGATGCCACCTGGAACTTCAAAGGCTCGGAAAACTGTTCCTGCCCGCCGGGTCGCTTCACATACACCACCAGCTCACGTGCCACTGCAAGGGCGACCTCCGGTCCGAAATCTTCTTCAATCAGCGCCAGGGAAAGATCGATCCCGGCTGTAACTCCAGCCGATGTGTAAAACTTCCCGTCTCGAATGTACAGTGCGTTGGCATCGATCCTGAGCAGGGGAAAACGGGCGGCCAATTCGCCTGCGAACTTCCAGTGAGTGGTGACACGGCGGCGGTTGAGCAGGCCGGTAGGCGCCACTCCGAAGATTCCGGTGCAGACCGAAGCGATGCGACGGATGCCGTTCCCCCGCCGGCTGATCCAGTTCGCCAGCTTGAGATTGGCATCCGTAGTACGCATACCCGCGCCACCGGGGATGAGTAGGGTATCCAGATGTCGCAACGAGCTTAAGAAGCAGCTAGCCGTCATTAGTAATCCCGACTCCGAACGGAATGTCTTGGCGCCGAGCGCCGCGATCGTCACCTTGTAGCAGGGCTGGCGGTTTCCGCTTGCGTCCTCAAGGTAAGCGCTGCTGAAAGCCTCCAGGGGACCCGACAGATCGAGGGAGGTGATGTCGTCATAGCCGATGATGACGATATGTTTCGGAGACATAATGCGTATGTCTAGGATAGGCCTCCCAGACGGCAGTCTCAAATGACATCTATCCGGCGATTTAGGACTCTACTCTCCAGGTACGCCGAATGTCCCAAACTGCCGGGTTAATGTCATTTGAGACATGCCATTATCGGGGTAGGCTTGTCCCAATGCAAGCTGTTCTTGAGGAGAATATTGTGAGGAACCTCGATAAAGCATTGTGGGCAATGGTTGCGATCGTGGGGACCATCCTAATGGTTTTCGTTAGTCACGCTCAGGCGCCCGAGAAAGTAGCCAACTCGGGGTCGCAAATCCGACCTTTGAAGCCGCCAGCTACGGGGAAGATCAATGTAGCGTTCATCATTTCTGATTCCGTGGACGTCATGGATATCGCCGGCCCATGGGAGGTTTTCAGTGACTCTATGCTCACCTCCAAGGGGAAACTGTGGCATGACTCCGACGGAGACGACATGGTGATGCCCTTCCATACATATACTGTGTCCGATTCTCCGAATCCAGTGAATGCCGATCAGTTGGGTATCGTTCCTACCTACACTTTCGATACCGCACCGAAGCCGCAGATCATCGTAATTCCGGCACAAGGCGGACGAAGCCCGGCGCAGAAGGCGTGGCTGCTTGCCAACTCGCAGGATGCCGACGTCACCATGTCGGTATGCACGGGAGCCGGGATGCTCGCGAAGTACGGGCTACTCGATGGCCAGACTGCCACCACACACCACTCCTACCTGCAAGAAATGCAGAAAAAATATCCCGCCGTGCATTTCGTCGGCGAAACTCGCTTCGTGGATAACGGCAAGATTGCAACTGCGGGCGGTCTGACCTCGGGGGTGGACCTGGCGCTGCATGTGGTAGAGAGATATTACGGGCGCGAGGTCGCGCAGGGCACGGCTGATTTTCTGGAATACCGTGGTGAGCTTTGGAAGAATCCGGATTTGTGACGAGCGGGGGAATGGCGATTGCGGACTTCGCATTTTCTTAAAGATTTGTAGGAGGCTCTCAGCTTGTCTCGAAATTTAGTGGAAGCGTCCCTGCGGCATGTGCACAGCGGTGACCTTCGTGATGTCCTGTCGTCAGACTCGGCACCTTGACTATCTGGAACCACGATTCTTTTGTCATTGAAGTAGCCGAGTTGGGCGAACGTCGGCGTCAGAAAGGAAGTCGCCATGCAGAACCTACCAAGCGCGGCGCTCCGACACAGCACGTTGATGGCTGTGAGGGGCGGCATTCGTGTAGCCATCATGGAAAGAGACGCGGGAACGAGGCGCAAGCTGCAGACGATGGTTGAAGAAGACGCTTCCTTCATTCTTGTGAATATCACGGAGGCATGGCCGGAATGCGAGCGCGGACTCGACGAATATCTTCCCGAGTTGTTGATAACCAACGCTGAGGCTATCCCTCCGCAGGCGCTCTGGCGTTTTTCGCCACATGGCTTTCCGGTTGGACTCTGGCTTGGTAACACGTTAGGAGCAAACTGCGGCCTGGTACTTAAAGGACTCGAGGATAACCAGGTTCGTCAGGCTCTAATGCACGCCAGGAATGCGATATGCCGCCGTATGGCCAACGAACTGTCTATGCTCCTTGGCCATTACCTAATGGGCGCTCCCAAAGATCCAAGTTATGTAACTGCGATAACGATTCGCGAAGATGAAGGATCGTTCGAGATTCCGCTAGAGACGATTCTTGTCGTCGCTGCTCGCGGTAACTATATTCGAGTGCATACCGCGCGCAAGACCTATCACGTTAGGGAAACGATGGCCGGGATTTCTGAAAAGCTTGATCCTACATCCTTCGTCCGAGTACATCGCTCCTACATCGTTAACCTGAGGTATGTATGTGAGCTAGTCCGAAAGGAAGGCTTGCCGTCGTGCCTAGTATTAAACAACGGGATGGAACTTCCAGTAGGTCGTCACTATCGAAATGAAGTAACTGACTTAGGCGGCAAGCTACGCTTGACTGCGTGACTACAGGTTGACGAGGTGGGCTGGATGCATTTGAGAGGCACATTCCTTAGTCCTGGATGAGGTATTCTCGACAGAGAATAACGGCGAAAACTCCTTCTTCGCCCTCACCAACAGACTCGATTACTACGATCGCGTTCTTCGGGCTACAGGGATCGGGAACCTTGGGGAGCATCCCGCCACTTTTGGTGATTCAGCTCAGCATCGATCACTCGACGCTACCCATCTCTGTTCCAGCATGATCGCTAACTCATAGTCTAACGTGGAGTCTGACATCGACTGGAGAAACCACCAGTCGAGAGGTGCGGGGTAGGAATTATAAGCAAAACAAGGGGAGCTTGGCAGCTCCCCTTGTTCGACAGCAACATTGGCGGGGTTAGAAGTTGTACTTGAGGACCAGCACAATGTTGCGGGGGTGGTTGGTGAATACGTCGTTCCACTGCGCAAACGTGGGCGAGCCGGTGAGCAGGGCGCCACGAACCACTCCGCTGGTATAGCCGATCGGCGCAACGTCGCTGATATACCCCGGCACGTACTGAGCATGGTTGAAGAGGTTGAGTGCATTGAACATGAACTCCATCGACTGGCGCTCGGTGAAGTTGACGCGCTTGAGCAGCGAGAAGTCCCAGTTGTTGATCACGTTGGAATATAGGCTGTTGCGGACGGCGTTGGGGTAGGCGCCAGCCCCGGCCTGGATGTACTGAGCCGTGGGAGTATCCGCGAGATAGGCAACCGTGGCGCCCGCGGAGTTCCTCAATGCCGTAACGGTAGAGGAGGTACCGGGGATCCCGGCGGCGTTGAACACCGCGCGGTCCGGAGCCGAGTCGCCGTTCAGGTTGGAGTCGGCGTTGCTCTGCACCGTCGCCATTTCAGGAGATTGGTAGGTGTAGATCGGCGACACTTGCCAGTTGCCAACGATGTTCTTCATGAACCAACTCGAGTTCTTGAAGAAAGGCATGTCGTAGGTGAGCGCCAAGGTCGCGCGCTGACGGCGATCCAGCGCTGAAGTGCTGTACTCACAGGAGAAGCACTGGAAGTCCTGCGGACGGCGCGGAGTCAGAACCGTCGAGTTCACGTCTGCCGTCGAGTTGTCCAAGGTATGGCTCCAGGTATAGGCGGCCTGAAACTGCAGACCATGGGTGAAGTTTCGCTTGAACGATAGCTGCAAGGCGTTGTAGTTAGACTGGCCCCAAGGTTGGTAGGACATAATGTTGGAAACGAAACCAGCGTCAGCATAAGCCGGCACCTGGTTGCCGATTGCCGTCAAACCTGCCAGCGTGTTGGGTAACGAGTCAAGTACAGCCTGACCCGGATTGCTGACATAGGTAGGCAGGTTCTGGGTGGCAGTTACCGGGCTGGACACGTTGAGGCGAGTCTGTACCGGGAGATGAATTCCCCGAGTCCCGAGGTAGCGTGCTTCCAAGGTGTACTTGTTGGCGAAGATGTGAGAAATGCCTATCGTCCAAGTCTCAGAGTAGGGGAGCTTCTGGTTAGGAATATAGGCGCTTGTGGCCGCACGGGCCGATGCCTGATCTGTGAGCGGGGCCGGAGTGTTAGGCAAGCCACCATTGACGAGGAAATTGGTGAAGGTATAGGGACAAGTCTGTCCCGAGCCAGGGGATGTAGTATCGCAAGTCTGCTGTACTTGCGGTGGCAGCGTGAGGATGTTGTCATTGTCATAGATAACGTCATTCGCCATGGCGAAGCCGACATTCACAGACGTGTTCGGGTCCGGCGCCCACGCTAAACCTACACGCGGGTAGATGTTCGAGTATTGCGGGGTGGGGCTGGTGAAGTTAATCAGTCCCGGCACGCTGGAGATGGCGTTCAGCGACTGGAGCTGAGTTCCCTTCGGCTCTCCGGTGTACTCGTAGCGCAATCCGCGCATTGATCGTCACCGTCGGGGTGATGCGCCACTCGTCGTTGATATAGCCGTAGACTGCTTTCTTGTTACCGTAGTAAACCACGTCGCCGGATGCGCGTTCGCCAAAGTCGCCTTGGTTAGGGTTAGGGGCAATATTGTTCAGGTAATCGGACAGGTAGCTCCACTCGTAGTCGCCGCGGACACGCTGGGTAAACGTCTGTGGGCTGATGACCCAGCGGAACTCACCACCAAACCGGATGTTGTGCTTGCCCTTCACCCAGCTCACGTTGTCCACGAACTGGTAAAGGTTGGTGATCGTTTCCTGTGGCGCATTGGGATCGGGACCAAGCTGAACGCCGTTCAACTCATAGACCTGTAGGTTGGGGAACGTGCCCAATCCAGGAAAGACTTGGTCGCCTGCACCAGTCACGTTGTTGTAGCGGTTGAACCCGAAGCGGAACTCATTGTTCACGTTGGGCGAGAAGTTGTGATACTCGCTCATGGTGACCAGCCAATAATATGTTGGCAATACAGTCCAAAACGCAGGAATCTGAGCGGTCGTGTCATAACCGGGGTTCTTGGTATAGGCCAGTCGCGCGCGAAACTGGTCCTTCTCCGAGAGGTTGTAGTCGATGGAGTTGGCGGTATTTAGAAAATTCTGGTAGCTGTGACCCGTGAACCCTACGTCGCCCACTGGAATGCTCATGGCTAGATTGCTGAAATTAGGAGCGGTGGTTGGCAGGCCAGGGGCCACTTGAACCACGTTCGATGGACCAGTCAGCCCGCAAACTGTCGCAGGTGAGATGGAAGCCGGAACATATTTCTGGAACTGCTGTAGGTTAACGTTGTTAGGGAATAAGGTAGCCAATTCGGCATAGCCCGCCGCGGTCGGGGCGCAACCGGTGGAGGGGGTCGCATTTTGGCCAATATTGTTGTACTCCCAGTTGGTGAAGAAGAATACCTTGTTCTTGATAATAGGTCCGCCAATCTGGCCGCCGAACCGGTTGTTGTCGTACGGGAGATTGGTCGGAGTCTGGCCGTTACCGACCTGAGCTAACGCGGACTGCGAGTCTATCGCGTTCAAGTTGCGATTCTGGAAGTACTCGTAGGCTCGGCCATGGAACTGGTTGGTACCGCTTTTGATGGTCTGGTTGAACTGGCCGCCGGAGGAGTGGCCGAACTCCGCCGAGTACTGGTTTTGCAGCACAGTAAAGCTGTCCACCGCGTCGTTAGGAACGGTGATGAGTGGACCGGTCACGGCAAGGTTGTTGTTGTCGACCCCCTCCACGGTGAAGTTGTTATTACGGGGACGCTGTCCGCCGACCGACGGACCGGAACCGACTCCCACGCCGCCTGTGCTCGCCACGCCAGCATCGAGCAGCGACAGGTTCAGCACACCACTGCCAGGTACTCCACCGGTAGAAGTGGTCGGCAGTTCGGCAGCCTGCTTCGCATCGAACGTGGTAGAGATGGTTGGCGTGGTCGTATCGATGGCCACCGCCTGCTCGTTGACCTCGACGGTGGTTCCAGCGGTGACGACGGCGGCACTGATATTCGCCGTCGCTACCTTGTTCAGGACTACCTCGACGTCACGATAGCCTCCCTTCATCCCGGGAGCGCTGACGTCGACGGAATAGTGGCCGGCAGGGAGGTTGACGAAACGATATTCGCCTTGCGGGTTGGTTTTCGTGGTCTGTTTGAACTGGGTGCCCAGATTGGTGACTTCGACGTCGGCGTTCGCCACGTATGCGTTCGACGCGTCCTTCACTACACCTGTTAGGTCGCCGCTGATGGCCTGTCCAAACGAGAGGGTGGACAGCAGTAACACGATGCCAATCACGGTTAGTAGGGTGAAGATACTTCTATTCATCGCACACTCCACTTCACTGGTCGATTCTGAGATTGTCCGTAATTGTTGGGCGCTCCCGAAGGAAACCCAGCAGAACAACCTTGGGAACGAGAGTGCACGACCATAGCCAATCTGCAGACTGAAGGCTTCCCTTATATTTGAATAGCTTGACGATGCGCTTCTCGGTGACGAACGTTAATGCCTTAGCTTTAGAAGTTCGTCCCACGGTTTTCGTCCCGTGACGAGCGGTCTGCTTCTTATTCGTCCCCTACCTATGGTGGAGTCGCGAGGCCACCGATCGAGGTGGAACAAGCTCACCGAACACTTCCGCGCGAGGCCTGAAATGATGCAGCCTCTACAAGAAGAACCTTTCCACCAAGCCATGCGATGTCCTCGACAGTCTCGAGTACTTTCCTGGCATCAAATCACTAGGAGATAACAGAGCCGCATGAGCGAACATGGAAAACATACTCAGTCTCATATTGACCTGATCGCTAAGCAAGAGCACGAATTCCTAAACCAGCTCAGCCTGTCGGAGTGGATCGGAGATCGGATAGCCGGATTCGCTGGAAGTATCTATTTTGTCCTCGTCCATGTTGTCATTGTGGGTTTCTGGGTATGCATAAACGCAGGGCGCCTGCCTGGTATACCCAAGTTCGATCCCTACCCTTATTCGCTTCTGGGGACGTTCGTGGCTGTTGAGGCTGTTTTTCTGGCGAGCTTTATCCTGATGCGACAAACCCGAATGGCGCGAAGAGCGGAGCGCCGAGATCATCTCAATCTCCAAATTGACTTGATATCCGAGAAAGAAATCACCAAGGTTTTGCAGCTGACTCGTGCAATATGCAAGCAGATGGGCCTCAAGAAAGTCGCCGACGACGCTGAGCTGAGAGAACTGATTGAAGAAACATCAGTCGAAACGCTCAGTCAGCGCCTTGAGGATACGTTGCCTGAATCCTGAGCGAGTACTCCGCGGGACGGGCGCAACCAGCAAGCTCGCAAATATCATGCTAGGAGTAGGAGCGTCGCGATTCGCCAACCAGGACGGGACCGCTCGCTCGAGGCAGAGCTCGCGTGATCTCCGGCTTTGGCCCATGTCCCCGAAGCCGGTTTGTGACCCTTGTTCCATGATCACGGGTTAGGCGAGGGCACCTTCAAGTGCAGAACAAAAAAAGCGAGAGGGGCGAGCATGAGGGATGCCCGGGCTGGCTGAAATGTGATCCTGCGCGGATGGAGCCGTGACCGATTGGCGCAGCAGCCAAAGCCCTTACGATTACGGCCAGAACTGGCTCCCCTCTGCAACTTCCTGATTTACAATGTGTTTTCTCTTTGCGTGGTTCTGCGTTCCTGCGGGAAGGCCCTGGCCTCATTGTCTCGACAGGCACACAAGTTCAGAGCGGGTAAAGCCATGGCGAAGTCCATGTGCAGTTCAGCCGGGGCCCGGCATTCTAGATTTGAGGTTTATGCGTCCGCCGCGATTTCGGGATCACTGGTGTGGCAGCGTTGAGTTGCGTGTTGCTGCTCGGCGCCGTTGCCAGGGCACAAACCCAAACGGTGATTACTCTGGACGAGGCCGTCGATCGGGCACTCGCGCATAATCACTCGCTCAAGGCGGCACGCACGCTCATTCTGCAGAACCAGGCGCAGGAGATCACGGCAAACCTGCGACCCAATCCGACTCTGAATTTCGATTCCCAGTTCCTGCCGATTTTTTCGCCTTCCGAGTTTTCCGCCAACAATCTGAGCGAGGTCCAGCAGTTCGATGTCGGAATCGGATATCTGTTTGAGCGCGGCCACAAACGACAGCACCGCCTGCAGGCGGCGCAGGATCAGACCGCCGTGACGCGCGCCCAAGTTGCGGATACGGAACGCACGCTGATCTTCAATGTGGCCCAGCAGTTTGTTGCCGTGTTGCTGGCCGAATCAACTCTGCGATTTGCCGAGTTGGACCTGAAGAGCTTTCAGGACACGGTCGATATCGCCCAGACGCAATACAAGTCGGGCTACATCAGCGAAGGCGATTACCTGAAGATCAAGCTGCAGCTGCTGCAGTTTCAGACCGATGTCTCTTCGGCCCGGCTGGCAAGGGTGCAGGCGCTGGTCGCGTTGCGGGAATTGCTGGGCTACGATGCGGTGCCGGCCAACTACGATGTGGTTGGCGACTTGTCGTATCAGCCGGTCACGTCGAAGCTGGAAGACTTGCAGGCGAAAGCGCTGCAGGAGCGTCCCGACTATCGCGCCGCTGTTTTGGGAGTGACCGCCGCGCAGAGCCAGATCCTGCTGGCGAAGGCGAATGGCAAACAGGATGTGAACGCGTCCGTCGACTACACCCACACGGCGGACCAGAACAGCGCTTCGTTCTTCCTGAATTTCGGGCTGCCCTTCTTCGATCGCAATCAGGGCGAAATCGCGCGCACGCAATATGCCTTGACGCAGGCCAGGAGATACAGGCGTCGGCGAGCGACACGGTCTGTCCGACGTCAGCGATGCCTATGAAGCGCTGCGCAGCAACGAAGAAGTGGTGCAACTTTATACTTCCGGATACTTGAAGCAGGCCCAGGACTCACGCGACATCAGTGAGTATGCTTATCAAGCGCGGGGCAACCAGCCTGCTGGATTTTCTCGATGCCGAACGCAGCAACCGGGCAGTACAACTGGCCTATCGCCAGGCTTTGTCGACATATATGACTGCGCTCGAACAGCTGAAAGAGGCTGTCGGAACAAGGAACATTCCGTGAGGATGCACAGCGCTTGGCATCCGACGCATAATGGCGCTGACGGTCATCTCGGCAGCTGCGTTGGCCTTGCATGGCTGTAACCGGATTGGCAGCGGAAGCCCGGCTGAAAATCATGGGAACGACTCACGACACGGCGGAGCTGTTCACCATTCCGGCCGACCAGATGGCGCACGTGCAGGTGCTCGCCGTCCAGCCCACCAATCTGACGCGTACTCTGCGGCTGACTGGGGCGGTGGCCTACAACAGCTTTCACACCACGCCGGTGATCACGCAGGTCAGCGGTCCGGTCAGCCGGATCCTGGTCGTTCCGGGACAGAAGGTGCAACGGGGCGAGCCCCTGCTGTATGTCGCCAGCCCCGACTATTCGCAGCTGCGCACGAACTATCTGAAGGCCAAGGATGCCTATGTCCTGGCGCAAAAAACTTATGCGCGTGCGCAGGACTTGTACCAGCATCATGCGATCGCCGAGCAGAATCTGGAGCAAGCCGAATCGCCGAGGTGCAGGCTGAAGGGGACCTGGCAGCAGCCGAAGCCGCGCTGAAGGTGCTGGGAATCACCGATCCCGATGCGCTTGTGAAGGCGCCGCCCTCTTTCGAGGCTGTGGTAAAGGCGCCGATCAGCGGCGAAGTCGTGGAGCAGGATGTCGCGGTCGGGCAACTGCTGCAGCCGGGCGCCACCCAGTGCTTCGTGATTTCCGATACCAGCACAGTGTGTGTCCTGGTGAACGTTTATCAAAAGGATTTGCCGTACGTTCAGGTCGGCGATCCGGTCACGATTCAGACCGACGCCTATCCCGACGTGTTCCATGGGCGAATTTCCTACGTCGCGGCCTCGCTGGATCCGAACACCCGCACCCTGCAGGCGCGCATCGAGACCAGCAATCCCGGCTAGAAGCTGAAGAAAGACATGTATGTCGTCGCGACGGTGGATGCCGGCACGATCCGGAACGCTATAGCGGTGCCGGATGCCGCGGTGCTGCGCGACAGTGAAAACCAGCCGTTCGTCTATGTCGGAAGTCGGAAGCAATCAGTTTGGGAGGCGCTCCGTCACGCTCGGGGAGAGCATCAAGGGACAGACACAAATTACCACTGGGCTGAAACCCGGCGATCGAGTGATCGGAGATGGCAGCTTGTTCCTGCAGTTTGCGAACTCGCTGCAGCGTTAGCCGCTCGGCACCGTAGCAGACTACCGAACCATGACAAAGACAATGGCGTCCACGCTGAATGATCCATCGAATCGTACAAGCGGCGCTTCGTCAGCGCTTCCTGGTGCTGATGCTGACGGGCTTCATGATGGTCGCCGGAATCATCTCGTTCCAGCGCATGCCGGTGGACGCTTATCCCGATCTTTCGCCTCCACAAGTTGAACTCATCACCCAATGGCCCGGCCATGCCGCCGAAGAAGTCGAACGCCTGGTCACGCTTCCCCTCGAACTGGAGATGAATGGCGTGCCGCACATGGTGGTGATGCGGTCCATCTCGCTCTACGGCCTCTCCGACGTCATCCTGACCTTCGAAGATAGCACCGACGACTACTTTGCCCGGCAGATCGTCTTCGAGCGGATGGCGCAAGCCAGCTTGCCCGCGGGCGTAACGCCCGCCATGGCTCCGCTGTTCAGTCCCAGCGGCCTGGTGTACCGCTACGTGCTGGAGAGTCCCGATCGCAGCCCGCAGGAACTGAAGACCATCGAGGATTGGGTGGTCGAGCGGGCGTACCGTTCCGTGCATGGTGTCGCCGACGACTCCGGCTTCGGCGGCACGGTCATGCAGTATCAGGTGCTGCTCGATCCCGCCAGGATCTACGGCTATCACCTGACCGTTCCTCAGGTCATGACCGCCTTGACCGCCAACAACTCCAATGCCGGCGGCGGATTCTACTCTCAGGGCGGCCAGTTCTATTACGTGCGCGGCATCGGACTGGTGCGCGATACCAGCGATATCGGCAACATCGTCGTCGGCAGCAACAACGGCGTGCCCATTCGCATCAAGGACATCGGCGAGGTCGTGATCGGCCACGCTCCGCGGCTGGGCCAGTTCGGCTATCCAGAAGAATGATGATGCGGTCGAAGGCGTGATTCTGATGCTGCGCGGCGAGCAGACGCAGAACGTTCTGAAGGGAGTGGAAGCCAAGACCGAGGAGCTGAACCGCACGTGTCTGCCGCCGGACGTCAAGATCCATCCTTACTACGATCGCAGCGACCTGGTGAAGCTGACCACCGATACCGTGGAAGGCAACCTGCTTCGCGGCATGGTGTTGGTGCTGATCGTTCTGATTTTCTTCCTGGTCAGCTTTCGCGCCGCCATCATCGTCGCCCTCACCATTCCGCTGTCTCTGTTGTTTGCCTTCATTGTCCTGCATGCCCACGATGGCGCCGCCAACCTGCTTTCCATCGGCGCGATCGATTTCGGCATCATCATCGACGGCACCGTGGTCATGGTGGAGAACATCTACCGCGAACTGGCGCTGCGGGAAGGCCAGAGCTACAGGCTGCAACGAAGTCATTCTGCTCGGCGGCAAAAGATGTGGACCGGCCGATCTTCTATTCGGTCGCCGTGATCCTGGCGGGTTATCTCCCGATCTATGCGCTCAGCGGGCCGTCGGCGAAAGCTGTTCCATCCCATGGCCGAGACCATGTCGTTCGCGCTTGGTCGGCGCGCTGATCCTCACGCTGACGCTGGTTCCGGTGCTGGCCTCGTACTGGTTCAAGAACGGCGTTCGCGAGCACATCAAACCGCGCCTTCGAATGGATGAAGCGCATCTACGCAACCCAGCTGGATTGGGCGCTTGGCGCGTCCCAAGCTGACCATGTTGATCGCGTGCCTGATTTTCGGCGCGACGCTGCTGCTGGTTCCCTTTATCGGCGGCGAGTTCATGCCGCACCTCGACGAAGGCGCGCTCTGGGTGCGGGCCACCATGCCGTACACCATCTCCTTCGAAGAGGCGAGCAAGATCGCTCCGCAGATCCGCGCCATCCTGATGTCGTACCCGCAAGTCACGGTGGTCGCCTCGGAGTTGGGCCGGCCCGACGATGGAACCGATCCTACCGGCTTTTTCAACTGCGAGTTTTATGTCGGGTCTGAAGCCCTACAAGGACAAGGCGTGGAGCGGCGACATCAATACCAAGGCCAAGCTGATCGAGGCCATCAACAAGAAGTTGACCGCGTTCCCCGGAATCATCTTCAACTACACGCAGCCGGCGGAAGATGCCGTCGACGAGGCTCTGACCGGGCTTGAAGAGTTCGCTGGCCGTAAAGATTTATGGCGACGATCTGAACGTGCTCCAGGACAAGGCCATCCAGATCAAGAACACGCTGGCCAAGGTTCCGGGCTTCACCGACTTGACGGTGGTGCGCGAACTGGGCCAGCCAAGCCTGCTGATCGATGTGGACCGCGACAAGATCGCGCGCTACGGAATCAACGTCGCCGATGTGGAAGCGGTGATCTCGGCCGCCGTCGGCGGACAGGCGGTGACGCAGGTCATCCAGGGAGAGAAGCTGTTCGACCTGGTCGTCCGCATGCAGCCGCAATTCCGCAGCAGCGCCCACGAAATTGGCGAACTGCTGGTCGGCACTCCCGACGGCAAGCAGATTCCGCTGAGCCAACTGGCCGACATCACGCTAGGGAAACGGCGCATCGTTCATCTATCGCGAGAACAACTCCCGCTACATCGGCGTGCAATACAGCATCGAAGGACGCGACCTGGAGCGCGCCGTGCGCGATGGCCAGAAGGCGGTCGACAAGGCCGTCGCTCTTCCGCAGGGCTACTGGCTGAGTTGGGGCGGCGAGTACAGCCAGTTTCTGGAGGCCAAAGTCGCAATTCATGCTGATCGGTCCGCTCGCCGTGGTCCTCATCTTCATGATCCTGTTCGCGCTGTACGGAAACTTCAAGTTCCCGGTCACCATTGCTTTGGGCGTGATTCTGACCGAGCCGGTGGGCGCGCTGATCGCGCTGAAGCTGACCCACACTCCGTTCAGCGTTTCCTCTGTGCTGGGATTGCTGGCGCTGTTGGGCGTGTCGGTGGAGACGGCGGTCATTCTGGTTTCCTACATCAACAAGCTTCGCCAGGAAGGCATGGACATCCGCACCGCAACCCGCGAGGCTTCCCTGCTGCGGCTTCGTCCCATCATGATGACGGCGCTGGTGGCCTGCCTGGGATCTGCTGCCCGCTGCGCTGGCCACCGGCATCGGCTCCGACACGCAGAAGCCGTTCGCGATCGTCATCGTCGCCGGCTTGATCTCGCGGCTCTTCATCGGATTCTTCGTCAATCCGGTGCTGTACCAGATGGTCGCCCGCGAAGGCGATGTACTGCAGGTATAGCTTTGCCACGGGCCCGGCTGAACTGCGTCCGGGCAGAAGCTTCGAGCTCATATTTCAGTTAGTGAACAGCGCAGAGAAAGCAGATCTCGGACCTAACGAACGTTTTGCTGCTCGCCGATTACGACCTTCCTGCGCTCGGACCAGCCCACTGAGCAGTCCTAATCGTGTTGATGTTAAACTGCTCAGGCCGTGCCTCAATTTGTGATTGAACGCGAGATACCCGGTGCCGGAGCACTGTCGGAAGCCGAAATCCGGGAGATATCACTGCGTTCCTTGCAGACGTTGAAGGAAATGGGGCCGCAGATTCAGTGGCTCCACAGCTACGTCACGGAAGACAAGGTCTACTGCGTCTACCTGGCGCCGGACGAGGACAGCATTCGCGAGCACGCCCGCAGAGTGGGCATTCCAGCCGATCGCGTTGCCGCGGTGCGCCGACTGATCGATCCCGCTAAGCTTGAACTAGCCAGTTCCGGCTCCTCCAGCGAGTATTGGATCGCCTCTTCCAGGCTCATTGCCAGAACCTTCTGCCCAGGCGCTTTCCGCCTCGATGCTCACTGAGCGATTCCCAGGCAGGCGTAGAGCGTCTGATCGAGCTTCGATTGTTCCGCCTGAGGCAGCGGAGCGCTGATCAGGCTGGCGCAGATGCGCTGCGGCGGCAGCCAGTTTCAGCGCGCGAGCGGCGTTGTCCTTGAGCCAGAGCCAGACAAGCGGAGCCTTCCAGTGCCCGCGCCATACCGCGCCGGTGTCCCAAGCCGCGCGAAGATTTCCAGAGCTTCGCGGTATGCCGCGTGCGCAGCCAGATGAGTCTCCTTGCTCGCAGTCGATATAGCCCAAGTCGGTCAGGGACCGCGCGGAACCCCACGGGTCGTCCGGCTTCCCGAAAGGCCGAAAGCGCGCGTTGATACAACTCTCGAGCGGCAGCCAGGTCGCCCTGTTCGCGCGCTATGTCGCCCTGCTGATTGATGGACCAGGCGGCGCCGCTGCGATCGCCGAGTTCCTCGAAAATATCCGTCGCCTCGCGCAGAGCCCAGCGCGCGCGCGGATAGTCGCCGCGAACCTTGACCACATTGGCGAGGTTGTGAAGGCAGCGCGCGATGGCCAACCGGTCCGGCAGCATACGCCAGCACGCGAGGCTTCGCTCAAAATTGCTCTGCGCCGAGGCGTAGTCACCCCGATCCCGCGCCGAGACTGCCAGAGCATTCAGAGATGCGGCGATGCCCGACTCATCGCCCAGTTCTTCATAAAGAGAGAGGCTCTGCTGCAGAAAATGCTCGGCAGCCGGAAAATCGCCCTGGGCCGTCGTGCAAGGCGCCGAGAAAATGCGACACCCTGGCCCGTTCCTTTGGGTGCTCCGTCGCCAGCCAGACGCAGAATGGTCTCCAGCCGGGCGCGGCCTTCGGTCAGGTGTTCCCGCATGTCCCAGAATCGAAACAGAGCCACGCAAAGGCGCAAGCCCCAGTCCAGATTCGACGGTCTGAAACAGCCAGTCGAGAGCGAAGCGAAAGTTATCGATCTCGACGTCGCATTGCGCCAGCCAGCGAGCTCCGATCTGCCGGACTCAGTTCCGGATTTCCTTCCTCCGCGAGGACCAGACAGTATGCCGCATGGGCCCGCCGCGCCGCAGGTTGCTCGCCGCTATCGGTGAGGCGTTCGAGGGCATACTCGCGAATCGTTTCCAACATCGCGAAACGCGGCTTCGGCCTCGGTCCGGTCCACGCGCTGAACCAGATTCTTATCCACCAGGGAGGACAGGCCTTCGAAGAGATCGATACCGAGATCGCGACTGGTGTTGCAGACGGCTTCCGCCGCTTCCAACGTGCATCCGCCGACAAACACGGAAAGCCGGCGAAACAGTTTCCGCTCGGCCTCATTCAAGAGACCGTGACTCCAGTCAATGGTCTTGCGCAGCGTTTGTTGCCGTTCGGGCAGGTCGAGCGCGCCGCCGGTCAGCAATTGCAGGCGGCTTTGCAGCCGATCCAGGATGGCGCTGGGCGAAAGCACCTTGGTTCGGGCGGCCGCCAACTCAATCGCCAACGGCAATCCATCCAGCCGCGAACAGATTTCCTGAATCGCCGGCGCGTTTTCTGGAGTGATTGCAAAATCGGGCCAGACAGCTGCCGCGCGTTGCGCAAACAACTCCATGGCGGAATCTCTGCGCAAGCGGCGTTACGGGAAATTCCTGTTCGCCGTAGATGCGCAGGCAGGACCGGCTGGTGACCAGAATCTTGAGAGATGGGCATGCTTCCAATGTTTCGGCCACCACGGTCGCAGCCGGAAGAACCTGTTCGAAGTTATCCAGCAGGAGCAGAAATGGTCCCGAGTTCTGCAAGCTGATCGCCGATGAGTTGTGGGATGGTGCGGTTGGCGACTTGCTGGATATCGAGCGCGTCGGCGAGAGCGGTGCCACCAGGTCCGGATGCGTGATCGAGGCCAAACCGACAAATTGAACACCCGCCGTGAACTGGTCCGCAATCGCGGCGGCGACAGCCAGCGCCAGGCGGGTTTTTCCGGCGCCTCCGGGGCCGGTGAGGCTCAACAGCCGAACATCGTGCCGGAGCAGCAACTCGCCGGCCTCCGCCACCTGTTGTTCTCGTCCGATGAGCGAAGTGCGCGGGATTGGCAGATCGATGAGCGCTTGCCTCTGCAAGGCTCGTTGTCCGGCAAGCGCAGGGTTCAGCCGTCAGGAAGAAGGGATCAGTGCTTCAGGATGAGGATCGCTTCGACCGACTTTGATTACCTGCGGCAGTGAACAAGTAGCCGCGCCGGGGCACGGTCTTGAGCAACTGCTGGGTGCGATCATCCAGGGCGCGGCGCAACTCGAGCGTACACTGCACCAGCGAATCGTCGGTAACGAAGGCATCGGGCCACACCGCCTGCATCAATTCCTGCTTGCCGATCAGCCGTCCAGGGTGTTCCACCAGGTACTTGAGGGTTTCATAGACCTTCGGGCGAAGCTTGATCTCCTCTCCCGCCTTGAACACACAGCCCTTTGCTACGTCCAGCGTGAACTCGCCGAATTGATAGATTAGGGGCGTTGTCTCCAAGTGTGCTCCCGCTTTCGACAAAGCCGGACGAGCCCGCGTCTGATTTTGGCTTTTCTTTGGCGTTGTTTCGTTACTTCTCGTCCTCGCTGCTTGTTACTTTGCACTTGCTGAGGCGAGGCTCAACACTCCACTGCGCGCGTTCCAGTGAAGACTTAACCGCGAGAAGACGCTCTACACGAGCGGATTCTAGCAAAACCGCAGTTGGCGAAGAAGCCTCGCAAGAACGACAGCAGGAGTCGAGCACCGACCGCCAAAAAGGAGAAAAGTCGAAATGAGTACAGCGCAACTTCCCACATTGATACGAAAGTCAGACGATTCGCGACGCAATTGCAGTATTCTCATGATCGCTCTCGTTCTGATGAGCGTTTGTCCTTTGCGCGCCTTGGCGCAAGATGGCCACTCGCACACGCAGACATCACAACAGCACGAACTAACGCCGGCAGCAGCAAGACCAGCAGAGCGCTCTTCTCAAGATTGTCCGGGAATCGACCGAGCGCTTCAAGGATGTCAGCGGTGGCCGAGACGAGGGATATCGCCCTTCAATTCGGTTGCGTGAGCGGACCCGACTCGGGCGCAATGGGCCTCCACTATGTGAACGGCGCCCTGGTGAACAGCGGCGTAGTTCGATCCCACGCGTCCCCAGATCGTAATCTACGAAGCCGACGCCAGACGGAAGCCTGAAACTGATCGGCGCCGACTATCTGCTTCTCGCCGAGGCGTGGGATGCGAAGCATCCGGGTCCGCCGGAGCTCATGGGACAGCTCTTTCATTAGTTCGACGCCCCAATCGCTTCGGTCTCCCGGCGTTCTACACGCTGCATGTCTGGGCGTGGAAGGACAATCCCAACGGCGCGTTCGTGAACTGGCACCCCAACGTTTCGTGCGAGTCACTTCGTCGGCCAAACCACCTCTAATCAGTGCTGACTCGGACTGGCAGCCTCTTCGATCTGCTTGCCAGATCGAAGAGGCCGCGCAGCACAAACAGAAGAACTCAACAACGATTCAGAAAAAGGAGAAGATCGAAATGAGTACACAGCACAGGTTCCCGCTCTTGACATGAACAAACTGAACGCCTTTATCGGTCAATTCGTGACCGATCTCGGCGCCGCAGTTCATGCCGGCATGGTCGTCATCGGAGAGAAGTTGGGGCTTTACAAAGCCCTGGCCGCGACCCATGAGCTTCCGCGCAACTTGCCGCCAAGACGAAGACCGATGAGCGCTACGTGCGCGAGTGGCTGGCTTCACAGGCCGCGGGCGGCTACGTCACTTACGACGAGAAGACGAGCAAGTTCAGCCTGAGTGAGGAACAGGCCTTCACCCTGGCAAACGAAGACAGTCCCGCATATCTGCCCGGAGCATTTGAACTGGCTTTGGGCTCGCTGGCGGCGGTTCCACGAATCGCGGAATCCTTCCGCACCGGCGCCGGCATGGGTTGGCATGAACATGTTGACGGCGTCTTCCACGGCTGCGAAAAGTTCTTTCGTCCAGGCTATGCCGCAAATCTCGTAAGCTCCTGGATTCCCGCCTTGAGCGATGTCAAAGAGAAGCTGGAGGCGGGAGCGCGAGTGGCCGACGTCGGCTGCGGCAAAGGCGCTTCCACTATCCTGATGGCGAAGGCATTCCCCAACTCCCGATTCTTCGGATTCGACTACCACGACAAGTCGATCGAAGCGGCGCGCGAGTCGGCGAAACGCGAACGGGCGTCGCCGACCGCGTCACCTTCGAGGTGCCGAAGGCAAAGGAGTTTCCCGGCAAAGACTACGACTTCGTGGCCGTCTTCGATTGCCTGCATGACATGGGCGACCCGATCGGGGCCGCTGCGCACGTCCGGCAGTCCCTGGCCAAAGACGGCACGTGGATGATCGTTGAGCCCTTTGCCAATGATCAGTTGAAGGACAATCTGAATCCCGTGGGCCGGGTCTACTACTCTTTTTCCACGCTGTTGTGCACGCCTTGCTCACGATCGCAGGAAGTCGGACTGTGCCTGGGCGCGCAAGCCGGCGAGGCGCGGATTCGCGAGGTTGTGACCTCGGCCGGATTCAATCGCTTCCGCCGCGCTACGGAAACACCCTTCAACATCGTCTACGAAGCTCGGCCCTAGGAGCAGGAGGTTGAACTACGACGCGAGGGCGCCGGTTCTGATAGGCGAGCCGGCGCAATAATCCCTCCGGAAAGCTGACCAAGGATTGGATCGGACGTTCGCGCAGGTCAGCGTGGGCCACAGTCGCGAAAAAGTGACATGGGGATTACAGACCAAGGCGCTAGACGGGAGGTCACGATGCCAGACAGACAAGTAATCCAAGTCCCAGGATTGAAGGGGATCGGCCCCTACTCTCAGGCTGTGCGCGCAGCGGGGTTGCTGTTCGTCGCCGGTCAGCCAGGCGTGCTCCCTGGCAGCGGAGAAGCGGCCGGTTCCAGCTTCGAGGTTCAAGCACGGCAAGCATTCAGAAATCTTGATACGGTTCTTCGGGCCGGAAGCAGTCGCCTAGATCTGGTGGTAAATATCACAGTGCTCCTGACCGATATCAATAACTTCGCTGAACTCAACCGGCTCTTCGCCGAATTCTTCCCCATCGATCCTCCTGCGAGGATGGTCATGCAGGTCCCGCTCCCGAAAGGACTATTGATTTCAATTGGCTGTGTAGCGGCCCCGGAGAGCTGAGTCAGCCAAATGGCTGCTCGAACGGCAGCGTCGGTCAAACGCAAGCGAACCGGAATGGCGGCGTTTCCTAGTTTACGTTGCGTCTCCTCGCGGTTGAGGCTGGGCGTGTCTTGGCAGGTCCAGTTGTGCCGATTGGTAGCTCTTCCTCACCTTCCTCGTCGGGAGAAAACAGAAAGTCTTCAATCTCATCGATGCGCTCGCTGGCATCGTGGTAGCCAATCTGGATGAGGTCGGTCGTGTACCCGGGCGTGAACAGCAGGTAGCTCATCAGGTCAGCACAGGAAGCCGCGTCCCGCCCGAGGCTGCTGACAAAGTACTGGATGAGATAAGGCAAGTCCCGCTGATGCTGCTGTGCAAGGTCGGTCAAATTAGCCGAGGGTGTGATCAAAAGTGGCGTCAGTCGGCGGACCTTTTCGCACTCCTCGACCTTCGACTGGTCGAGATGGCCTGACCTGAGCAGTTGGTTGAGCCGTTGCAAGTGCTCTATGTCCGTCGCCAGGTGGTCGAGGAACATGACGTTGAAAAGCACTCCCAGAACTTGCGCCAATGAAGGTTCGCTATTACCAGAAGACTCTTCCTTGTGCTCGAGACCGTGGCCCCGTACACCGATGGCAAAGACTTTGCTTGCTCCGAGCCTGATCACCGGACTCAGAGGCTGTTGCAGCCGAATACATCCATCGCCAAAGTACGCTGTTCCCGCGGGAAGTCTTCAGCTTTACAGGTTGAAAAACCAGCGGGATGGCCGCCGACGCGCAAATGTGGTCCACCGTAATCTTGGTCGCCAGGGTAACCCGACGGCTGCGATTCCACATGGGGTGGCCCTTTGCCCCTTGGATAAAGAGATAGCTTTTCCCCGAGTTGTAGTTGGTCGCAGAAACAGTCAATGCGTATAGATGCCCGCGCTTGATATTGTCCTGGATGCGATCGCAATCAAGCTGCTGGTGAAGGAAGTGTCTCAGCGGCGTCGCGTCCAAGAGCGACCTGGCGTTGCCGCCTCCCAGCACCGCTCCGAACGAGAGGTCCAGTAGCCAGGTGACGGAATTACGTGCCTGCGAAAGCAGGTCGCAGCGGAAGACATCCTGCGGTCGCAGGTGAGACCACAGATGGGCCAGAACTTGGGTCGCCCGAGCGAAATCGTTGCAGCCCATCGCCAGACCGGCGCCATTAATAGCCCCGGCAGACGATCCGCCTATGATGGGGAAAGGATTTCCGTGAGTCTGAATATGTTTCAGCTCGCCGAGGCGTTTCAGAACCCCTGCTTGATAGGCGCCTCGCGCACCGCCACCAGTCATCACCAGACCAAACGCTTTTGCCATTCCCTTCCCTGGGAACATGCTTCGTCGCTTAGTCTGCTGCAAACCGCCGGTTGCTGTCAGTGAGTTGCGTCACCAGCCTTCTGTATCCCCTTGCAGGCACGGGGATAGCTGCACAGTAGATCACTGCGGCGGGTCGGCGCGGTCACTGGCGCTGGTAGCTTACCTTGCCGTTTACCAGCACTGCGGTGACGTGGCTGGTGTATTCGAAAGGATCGCCATCATAAAGCACCACGTCGGCATCTTTGCCCGGTTCAAGCGAGCCGACGCGATCCGCGATGCCGAGGATTTTGGCGGACTCGATAGTCGCGGCGCGCAATGCACCCTCAAATCCCATCCCGTTTGCCGCTGCGATTGCCACTTCAAACAACAGGACGCGGTTTTTGGGAACGTAACCTTCATAGCCTGTCATGATCGCAACCGGAATCCCGGCTTGAGCAAGGATGGCAGGATTTTCCAGCGAAACGTTTTCCGTTTCCATCGAGCTCGGCCGCTGGAGCGTAGGCCCAACCAACGCGGCCGCTCCCGACTGCTTGATCAGCGGAGCCTCCAGGTAGCCCTCGGTAACGCTACTCAGCATGAACTTGAGCTTGAACTCCTGTGCCAGGCGAATGGCCGTATCGATATCGTCAGCGCGATAGGCGTTGAAAATGGCGGGGACCTCGCCGCGCAGCGCCATGGCGACCGCCTCAAGCTTTAAGTCTTTCGCGGGCTGTTTGGATGCATCCTTCTTCTCGCCCGCATTCCAGTCGGCCCACTTCTTCTGATAAGCCTGCGCCTCAAGCAGGGCCTTGCGGATGATCGCCGCCGTCATCATGCGCGTTGTCGGAGCTTTGTTCTTGGCGCCGTAGAAAGCTTTGGGCGATTCCCCCAGATTGAAGACGATGGCCGAGACTGGCTTGATCGCGAGCTGTTCGACTGTAGGTCCGACGGTCATCGGCCCGACTGTTTTGAAAATTCCCGCCTGACCGGCTACCGGGTTGGTAATCCCGGGGGCCGCCTGGATGGTCGTAGTGCCGTAGGTGTTGACATACAGCAGAAGCTTCTCCCGAGGATTGAAGCTGTCCATGGCGCGCACGTCGGCGGTGTTCGGATCGGTGCGCTCGTCTTCGTCCTGGTCGGCAGGAATGTTATACGCGCCAGAGATGCCCGCAGTTGTTTTGGCGTCAACCAGGCCCGGTGTGACATAAGCGGCATGCATGGCGGAATACCCCGCGGGAGCGCTGCTGCCACTGCGAACGGCTGTGACCTTGCCGTTATCGATGAGCACTACTCCGGGCTGCCCCTGTGCTCCCGAGCCCATGGCGTAGAGCTTGTCAGCGATCACAGCGATTTTCTGAGCTGCCACAATGGGGGAGCAGGCGAACAGCGAGAGTCCGAGCACGACCGAGCGTAAGGCGATGCGCTTCATTGCGCACCTCCTGCCTCTGTCGCATGGAAGTTCGGATAACGACCGGCAACGTCGTAGCCACCTGTGGCGTAGCGCAGATCGGCAGGATCGCTGCGGTCGAACACCTTCTGCCCTTCGATCCAGGTCTGTAGAACTTTTGTGTAGACGCTGAACGGCGGCCCCGAAAGGATGATGAAGTCAGCGTCCTTCCCTTTCTCCAGCGAACCAACGCGATTGCCCAGGTCAAGCATGTCTGCCGCGTTAAGGGTCAGCGCCCTCATGGCGCCTTCCTCGGTCATGCCACCACGGACGGCCATGGCGGCCGCACGGATAAGGAAGCGCGAATTGTTGATCGGGTCATCAGTGTTGATGGCTAGCTTCACACCCGCTTTTTCCAAGATAGCGGCGCCGTTGTCGACAATGTCGATGGTCTCCTCTTTCCCGCCAGGCGAATCGACAATGGTGAGCGTCACCGGTATATGCTGCTTGGCCAGTTCGTTGGCGACCTGATAGGCCTCGCTGCCGTGGTGAACTACCACGCGGTAATGAAACTCTTCAGAGATACGTACCAGCGTCATGATGTCGTCGGCGCGATGACTGTGGTGCTGCACAATGCGCTTGCCGTCGAGAACCTGAACCAGGGCCTCCATACCGAGGTCGCGGTCGGGCTGCTTGGCGTCCTTGTTACCGGCAGCGACGGCCTTGTTGTAGTCGTCCCATTTGCGCTTGTATTCCTCAGCCTTGGTGTATTCCTTTCGGGCGAGCGCGGCTTCCTCCATGCGTGTCATAGGAGCCTGGTCGCGGCGTCCGTAGCCCTTCGGGTTCTCGCCGTTGGCCATCTTCAGGCCGCCGATGGAGCCGGGAATCAGCATCTCCTCGATGGTGTTGCCGCGCAGCTTCACGTAGAGCGGTCTGGCCGCCGATGACGTTGCCGCTGCCGGGCATGATGTTCGCCGTGGTGATGCCGCCGGCGGTGGCCATGCGAATGCCGGGCGCCGCGGGATTGATGGCATCCATGGCGCGCAGCTGCGGCTGCACCGGGCCGGAGCATCTCGTTGCCGTCCTGGTTGGCGGGTATCGGAGGATTGCCGATAGATGCCGATGTGCGAATGCGTGTCGACGATCCCCGGCATCAGAACCTTCCCGCTCGCATCGATGATCTTCGCGTTCGGCGGCACAGTGAGGCTGCTTGCCGGTCCGACGGCTTCAATCTTGCCGCCCCGCACGATCAGCACTCCGTTCTCAATTGGAGGTCCGCTGATCGGATAGATCTTGGCGCCGCGGACGGCGAGCACCTGGTCCGAGCGGGACGAGTTAGACGTCGATGAATCCTGGGCCTGAGCCGAGGACAAAAAAACCAGGATGAGTAAAACAGTTGCTAGAAACAAAAACTGTTGAATGGGGCGGGATGCAGTACGCAAAGGGGAATGCAACGGTGGGCTCCTCGAAACAGCGTGGGACGGATGCTAAACGCAAGCGGGAAACACAGTCAATCGCACGAATTCGCAACCCGGAGAAATGCTCTTTGGTGTGTTTTCGCCTTTCTCCAGTCGCCAAGTGTTAATTACCAATTGTTAGTTGCGAATTACACAAAAAACGCCGGGAGCTTTCGCCCCCGGCGCAGGAGAGGACTGCTTCAGCTCTTTTTTAGAAGCTAACGCGAATACCGAACTCCATCTGGCGCCCGAAGCTCTGGGAACCATTGGTAACGGATCCCGGCAGCGTGCCCCAAGCAGCGGCATTGCTCGTGTCGAGATAGTCTCCGGTCGGATCACCGAACTGGTCATGGTTGAAGAGGTTGGTAAAGACCGCCTGGAACTCGGTGCTGAAGCGTTCGGTAATCTTGAACATCTTCTTCACGCTCAAGTCCACGTTCCAGTAGTTCAACCCGCGCGTCACGCCGAAGCCGCCGTCCTTGATGTCGTAACCAAGAATCGGCTGGCGAACGTTATTCCACGCGGCCACTGGGTCGGCGAACATATTAACTCCGTAGCCCGAGGTGCCAATGCCTTGCGATCCGGGCACGTTGTTATGCCGCTTCCCACTTGGCAATGGAGCGATCTGGATGGCGTTCTCTGAAATGCCATATCCAAAGAAGTTGGACGAGTCGCCTTCGCCGAACGCCTGACCGCCACCGTTGATGGTGCCCAGGGTGATCGGCAGGCCGGTGCCGGTGGTGAAGATGGGAGCGATGTTCCAGCCGCCCAGCAGGTGTCCTACAAATCCAGACTGCGACTTGTACCAGCGGGGCTGATACACGGCGTACAGGTTGAACACCAGGGTACGGTCGAAAGGTTGCAGACCGTATCCGGTGTCGATGTTGAAGGGATCAATCGCCGTCGCTTCGCTGGTGGCCTGTACTTCAGCACCCGTGCCAAGCGCCTTCGACCAGGTGAAGTTCGACTGCATGCTGACGCCGTTCCAATCCGAAGTCTTTACGCTGACGAACAGCGCGTTGTAGTTGCCGTGTCCCAGGCTGGCGTTCATGCCAACGCCGGACGTCAACTGGCCGCTACAGCCAATTTGCGTACCGTCGGTGCAGTTCAGTGGGGTGTTCATCATGCTGCGCGGGAAATTGAAGCCCGGTGCGGAACCCCCTTGGTCCAGATCGCTGTACAGCGACCAGACGTTGGCGATGCCCAGGTTGCCGGTGCCGTTTGAGCCCACACCCTCTTTGGCCAATACGGCCTGCGTGCAGTTGGCGTAGCCGTTGCAGTATCCCGTACCCGCGAGAGCCGTCTCAAAGAAGGGTTGCGGAGCGACCGCAGCGGCATTGCCGATGCAGTTTCCGCCACCCAGATTGTTAACGTTGCCGTCGCCGCAGTATCCGATCACTGTGTTGGCGTAGGCCTTGGCGAAGGTTTGTCCGCCCTTGGTGATCATGTACGGAACCGCGTTCAGGTTGATGGGCAAATACTCGTTGTGGATGATGCGTCCAATGTAGCCAACTTCCATGCTGACCTTGTTGGTCAACTGGCGCTGGAAGGTGAAGGTAAACGAATCTACGTGGTTAGGCTGGAAGTTCGGATCCAGGGCTTCGCCCGCTCCGGCAGCGACGCCATTCACGCCGGGGTAAAGCGGCTGAGGCAGGGTCTGGCTCGCCGCCGGCAATGGCGCGGTAAGGCCGTCAACTCCCACGCGGAAAGCATTGTTGGGATTGGCTCCGCCGCAACCGCCGGAAATGGTAGCGCCAACACACTGTACTGCCTGAATAAGCCCCGTACCGAGCAACGGAACCAGCACCTGGTCGACGCCGTTCAAGCGACCATAGGTACGGCCGTAACCTCCGCGAATCACCGTCCGTCCGTCGCCAAACACATCCCAGGCTGCGGCAAGACGCGGACTCCACTCACCGTAGAAGGGGTTGTAAGGATACTTCTGAGGATTGGCCGTGTTTCCGATCAGGGAGAAGCCAACCTGAGGGTTGAAGACGTTGCCCCGCCAGCGCCGCTTGCTCGCGAGAATTCAGGTACTGGGTTGTGCTGATGGGATTGTTGTCGGGACCGACAAAAATCACCTGTTTGCCGTTGCTTCTCGTACGGCGGCATTTCCAGCGTCCAGCCTAACCCGAAGGTCAGGGTGAACCGGGGCGTCATACGCCAGGTATCGCTGCCATAGAAGTTGCCGTAAGGAATGCTTACCGCGGTGGTTGCCGGCGTGAGCGGAGGATTCAGCGTCAGGTTCTTGCCCGTGCGGGTGTAAGCGATCTGCGAGATCGAGACGATACCCAGAGTCGCCGCATAGTCACGGCCCCAAGTGGCGTGGCGAGACTCCGTCGGGGATGAACCCCGTGAGGTCAGTTCCGTTACCGGCACCGCCCGTTGTTCCCAGCTGATACACGGTCTGATAGTTGATGCCGCCGCCGTTATCAGTTCGCTGGTGCTGGTCATAGTTGTTTTGGTACATCCCGCCAAACTGGATCAGGTGCTTGCCATGCAACCACGTTACGTCATCGCGGAACATGTTGTCGTGACCGTTCCAGTAGCGGGTGCGGGTCTGTTGGGTGTTGACGTTGTAGGGAATCAGCGCCTGAGTGGCGGTCTCCCCGAACGGCTCCAAGCTCCAGCCAGTCCGCGAACTTGTACAGGATCGCCAGCCGTTCCCCATTGCCAAAAGTTACGCAGGTAGTTGTAGGTGAAGTTATTGGTGATGTTGTTGGTCAGCTGACCCGTTATGGCCGGCAACCAGGTACCACGGCTGCTGTGGACGGTTGGAGAGCGAGGCCGGTGTTCCCAGTGTGTCGCCTGGGAAGAAGCCGCCGATATCCACCTGGTCGGTAGTAGCGCGAGTCAGGTTGTAGTAGCGGTAGCTGCTCATGAAATGCCACTTTGAACCGAAGTCGTGGTCAAGGCGAGCTACGCCGAAGTTGTCGTTCTGAGGAATGCCGACGTTCGCCAGGAATCCGAGAACGTTCAAGCCGTCGCACCGGGAAAGGCCGCAACCGCTTTCATTCGATAGCGGCATGTACTTGTTCCACACCTGCTGCACCAGAGGATTGATGCCTATTCCACGAGGATCGCAAGGACCGGTCCCGCAGTTCGAGGGAGCATAGTTCGTGCCGTTATAGGTCACGGGGAAAGGATTGAGGTTGTAAACCTGTCCGTTGAATTGCAGCAAGCCCCAGGCGCATCGCCTCCGACGGGACAGCTCGCTCTACCGTGCTGGCGTTTGGCCAGCGGAAGCCCTGGTAGTTGGCGAAGAAATAAGTCTTGCCACCCAGGAAGTTCTTATTGATGATCGGGCCGCCGATGGCGCCGCCGAACCGGTTGTAGTGGATAGCTCGGAGTGCCGACACCCGCTGAAGTTGTTCTGCCAGGTGTTGGCATTCAGATTGTTATCGAGGTAATACTCGTAAACCGTTCCATGCCACTGGCTGGTTCCGCGCTTGGTAACGATCTGCACCTGAGCGCCGGACGAGCTGTTGAAGTCGGCGCCCTGTCCTGCGGTGCTGACCTTGAACTCTTCCACGCTATCCGCAGGGGTCGGCATAACGCCAGTCGCGCCAGCGGCCACACCGTTACTCTGGTTGGCGGCGCCGCCTGTCGGATCACCGGCATAGCTGGGCGTGTATACGCTCATGCTGCCGTCCATGTCATTGGTGTTGTTTCCGCCGTCGAGCTGGAAGGTGCTCTGGTCGACGACCGTGCCGGCCACGCTGCCGTCAGGGCTGATACCAGCCTGTAGCGTCAAGAATGTGCTGGTGTCGCGCGAGATGGTGGGCAGTGAATTTAGCGCAATGCCGCTGACCGTGCTGCCGACGGTGGCGTTGTCGGTCTGCAGTTCAACGCCGGTAGTCGCGACTTCGATGGTTTGGTTCTCGGATCCAACCTTGAGCACCGCGTTGTTGGTTGATACCTCTCCGACCTCAACCCGATCACCCGTCATGGTCGTCTTTGCGAATCCCTGCTTGGTGATGGTGATGTCGTATACACCCGGGTTCACGTTGATAAAAACGTATCTTCCGGCGCTGTTGGTTGTGTTGGTTCGCGTTTGCCCCGTCGAGGTGTCCTTAAGAGTCACCGTCGCATCGGGAACCACGGCGTTGGTGGAATCGGTAACTGTTCCATTGACAGTGCCCAGAGTTGTTGTCTGCGCAAACACTGGCAACGCGGTACAACACAGCAGCAGTGCCGACAGCAGCGCCGCTGCAAAATAAAACCGTTTGCACGTTAGACGCATTGTTTTCCCCTTCAAACTTCCGAGTGTCTGGACCGAATAGACATAGCCCCACAGAACTACTAGTCCCGTAGTCAACTACCCTTGAACAAATTAAGGAGGAAGTTTGTGTGATGCTTTTTCCCCCCGACTAATGTCGCTCGTACCCCTTGTCGAGCGACTCAACCCACTTGATGGTTGAGGAGCCTAGACCTCGGCGCGCGTTTATGCAATAGCACCAAGGTGCCAATCTGCAGAGTGGCAAAAACCGGCAGCCGCCACAGGATGCCGGTGGGCCCAATGTGACATCGCGACCAGTCGCGGGTGGACACTAACATGTTCGGGAAGACGGCGAGAATCGCACCTCAAACGACGCATCTCTGCCCTACTTGCGCCTTTCCGCTCATTGCAAGTACGATTACGCGGATTGTTAATCTTTGAGGAACATACAGTAATGTTGCGTCGTATCGCGGTCTGTTTTGCGCTGGTTCTCTCCTTCGTTCTTGCTAATTATGCTCAGGTTGACCCCGCCTTGGTCGGGGGCATGCAGTGGCGTCAGATCGGCCCATTTCGCGGAGGGCGTGTCCTGGCTGTAGCCGGCGTCCCCGGCGACCCGAACACCTATTACTTCGGCGCAGTCGCAGGCGGTGTCTTCAAAAGCACGAATGCCGGGATGACGTGGGTGCCGACTTTTGACAAGCAGAGCGTCTCCTCGATTGGAGCGCATCGCGGTCGCTGACGCGGACCACAACATCCTCTATGTGGGAAGCGGCGAAGCCTGCTTGCGTGGAAACATCTCTTACGGCGACGGCGTCTACAAGTCGACGGATGGCGGGCAGACATGGAAGAACATCGGGCTAAAAGATTCGCGACACATCGGCGCTTTAATCATTGATCCGCGGAATCCTGACATTGTGCTGGTTGCGGCATTAGGCCATGCCTGGGGACCGAACCAGGAACGCGGCGTATTTCGCACCGCCGACGGCGGCAAGACATGGCAGAAGGTTCTCTACAAGGACGAGAACACCGGCGCCATCGATGTGGTCTTCGACCCGAAGAATTCCAGCATCGTCTACGCCGCGATGTATCAGGTTCGCCGGCAGCCCTGGACTTTCACCAGCGGCGGTCCGGGCAGCGGGCTCTACAAATCGACCGACGGTGGGCTCACCTGGAAGCACCTCGAAGGCCATGGGCTGCCCGAAGGAGAGCTGGGCCGCATCGGCGTTTCTGTTTCAGGCGCGAACTCGAATCGCGTCTACGCGCTGATCGAAGCGAAGAAAGGCGGTCTCTATCGCTCAGATGATGCGGGCAATACCTGGACGCTAGTGAACGATGATGAACGCTATCGTCAGCGCGCCTGGTACTTCACTCACGTCTTCGCCGATCCTCAGCAGCAGGACACAGTCTACGTACTAAATACCGGCGCCTTCCGTTCCAACGACGGCGGCAAAACCTTCGACCTGCTGCCCGCGCCGCACGGAGATCACCACGGTCTGTGGATCGATCCAACCAATCCGCAGCGCATCATGAACAGCAACGATGGCGGCGTCACCATCTCCATCGACGGCGGCAAGACCTGGACGCAGCAGAACAATCAGCCCACCGCGCAGTTCTATCACGTAGTTGCCGACAATCACTGGCCCTATCGCGTCTATGGCGCGCAGCAGGACAACAGCACCGTAGCTATCGCCAGCCGCGGCGAGGATGGCGTCATCGCACGCCAGGACTGGTATGAAGTAGGCGGTGGCGAGAGCGGATACATCTCGCCCGATCCGAAAAATCCCGATATCGTTTACGCGGGTTCTGATGCCGCAATCATCACACGCTATGACCACGCGACCGAGCGGCTGACCGATGTTTCGCCCTATCCGCTCGACACCTCAGGCAACGGCGCGAACGATCTGAAATATCGTTTTCAGTGGACAGAGCCGGTGATGGTGTCACAGTACGACTCCAACGTCATCTACACCGCGTCGCAGTACGTGATGAAGAGCGGCGACCAGGGTCGTAGTTGGAACCCCATCAGCCCCGACCTGACCCGCAACGACAAATCCAAGCAGATTCCCTCGGGCGGCGACATCACCCTCGATATCACCAGCGTCGAGTACTACGACACCGTGTTTGCGTTGACAGAGTCTCCGTTGAAGCAAGGCATGCTGTGGGCGGGCACGGATGACGGGCTGATCCATCTCACCCGCGACGACGGCAAGACATGGGAGAACGTTACCCCGAAAGACATGCCGGCATGGAGCATGGTCAGCATCATCGACGCTGGACGCTTCGATCCCGGAACCGCCTATGCAGCCATCGATCGCCACAAGCTCGACGACTTCAATCCGCTGATCTACAAAACGCACGACTACGGCAAGACCTGGACTCGCATCAACCAACGGCATTCCCGCGGGAGCCTACGCCCGCTCGGTGCGCGAAGACCCTAAGGTCAAAGGCTTGCTCTACGCCGGCACCGAGACTGGCGTTTACTTCTCCAGCGACGATGGCGCGCACTGGCAATCGTTGCAACTCAACCTGCCGACCACACCGGTTCACGATCTCGCGCATCAAAGACAACGACCTGATTGCTGCGACGCATGGCCGCTCGTTCTGGATTCTTGATGATGTCACTCCGCTGCGACAGGCCAACTCATCCATTGCCAGCCAGGACTTTCATCTCTATCAGCCTGCTCCGAGCGTACGCTTGCACTTCCCCGATCAGGTCGAACGCAGGCGTCCAGTTGGCGATAACCCGCCGAAGGGCGCAATCCTCGATTACTACTTGAAGTCGAAACCGGCCGCCAAAGAAGAGATCGTCATGGAAATCTTCGACGCGCAATGGAAAGCGCGTCCGCCGGCTCTCCAGCCTGCAGGAGAACAAGCAGGAGCAGCCGCCCGAATGGCCCGATCAGGAACGGCCGGTGAATTTGCTGCCCGCCAACCCCGGCATGAATCGCTTTGCCTGGGACCTGCGCTACGATCCGCCGGTACAGATTCCCGGCGCATTCTATGTGGGCGATCCTCCACGCGGCCCGCTCGTGATTCCCGGCACCTATCAGGTAAAGCTGACGGTGAAGGGCGCTACACAGACGGCGCCGCTGGAAGTAGTAGCTCGATCCGCGCATTCAAAACCAGGTCAGCCAGGCCGACATGCAAAAGCAGCTTGAGCTGGCCCAGAAGGTACAGCAGGATATCGACCAGTTGCATCGCGCAGTCAACCAGATGCGCGACCTGCGAAACAATATCGGGCTGGTGCAGAAGTGGGCGGGTTCCGATTCTTCCAACGGCGAGGTGATCGCGGCCGCAAAATCGCTGGAGCAGAAGATGGCTCCGGTTGAGGGCTTGCTGATGCAGGTGAAGATGAAGAGCTCCGAAGGCAACCTGCGCTATCCCAACATGCTGAACGAGCAGTACTGGAGCTTCAATGAGCTGATCCAGTACAACGATTCCGCTCCTACAACGCAACAGTTGGAGGTTTACGACGAGTTGCACCAGCGCTTGCAGGGACAGCTGGCGCAGTGGCAGGAAATCCAGCGTACCGAAATCCCGGTCCTTAATGCGGCGATGCGCAAGTCGGGAGTGCCGACCATCTCGGTTGGCGCCGGAACGGGAGAGCAACCGGCAGAGCAGTCCGGTGGCCAACAGGAGTAGAGCAATGGCCGACGCGGTCCACAAGCAGCGCGCCTGGTGGTTTCATCGGCAGGGGCTGGATGGAAGCATGCAGGACGATTCGCCCGCGTCGGTTCTGCAACGCGCGGGATGGGCGCGCTCAGTCGGCGGCTCGGCTCCTTATCTCACACTGTGGACGCGGGCCGGGCTATCACGCGAGGCGATCGATTCGGCAGTCGCCAAGCTCGAGATACACGAGTTGCCCAGTGCACGCGGCTGTACCTATGTCGTGCCTGCATCGGATTTCGAGCTTGCTCTCACCCTGGCTCACCAGTTTTCCGGCGCGGAGATGAAGCTTGCGATCAAGCTTGGTGTCACTGAGAAAGAGATCGACAAACTTTGCGACGCGGTGCTGAAGGCTCTGGCCAACGGTCCTCTCGATCCCGATCAGATCCGCGAAGCCACGGGTAAGGCCTCGCGCAATCTGGGCGAAGAGGGAAAGAAAAAGGGCCTAACCACTACATTGCCGGTCGCTTTAGGAAAGCTGCAGGTAGGCGGCGAGATTCGCCGCGTGCCTTCTAACGGTCGACTCGACCAGCAGCGCTATCGTTATGCACTGTGGCGGCCAAATCCGCTGGCCAAATCCAAACTCTCTGCCGAAGAAGCTCACGTTGAATTGGCACGCCGTTATTTTCGCTGGATCGGACCTGCCACATTGTCGGAGTTCCAATGGTTCACCGCGCTGGGGGTGAAAGCGTCCAAAGCCGCGATTGAGCCACTCGGCCTGGTTCCTGTGGAAGCAGGTAGCGATCGGCTGATGTTTGCTGACGACCGCGAAGCTTTCACTTCGTTCAAGCTTGCGAAGCAATCGCATTATTCGCTCATCAGCGCGCTGGACTCGATTGTCCTGCTGCGTCGCGACCTGCTGCAACTCCTGTCGTCTGAGGGACAACGGCAGAGCGTCCATGCCGAGAAAGGCTGCCAGTTGCTTGGCAGTCTGTGTGACCTGCCTAGCAACGCAATTCTTAAAGATGGCGAAATCGTCGGGCTCTGGGAATACGATCCCGAGCGCTCTTCGATTGCCTGGATGCCGTTCACCAATCCAGACGCTGCAATGAAGGAAGCTGTCGCCGCGATGGAGGGGTTCATCCGCGGCCAGTTAGGCGATGCTCGATCCTTCAGCCTGGACAGCCCAAAGAGCCGCGCACCGCGCATTGAGTCCTTACGTGCCGCTCAGGCTGCCGCGGCAGGTAAGTGAGACCAATCGCGGCTTATCCGGACGTCACGGCCGATACGAGTCGCCAAGTCCCTTGACGATGGCTCGCTTGATCTTTGGCTCCATGAGCCAGGAGATGAAGAACGATCCAGGGAGCAAGAACAGCCGCAGCCCAAGAGTTTAGTCCGTAGATTTCACCGCAACCCGAAAAGCCTCTCTCGTCCGGGCGTACCCCCCCGACCATCACACGTCGGCGTGATGAAACTCACCGTCACCGCATCGCGATCGTTCTATGCTCACATCAGGTGCTGTAATGATGGCTCCTTCCCGACTGCCGCTGAGTGGCATTGAACGTTTTCTCTTTCGCGCAGCTATTGCCCTTGGCGCAGCCCTCGTCTTGTTTCGCTTGGGCGCAATGATTCTTCTGCCATACCTGCGACACATCCGCTAGTTTCGAAAACCCTGCTCTCCCGTTTGAATGTCGGCTCCCGCTTTGGACTACAATTGCACCCCTGAACCGCCCTGCAGTTTTGCAGGCGGGGTAAATGCACCCACTGAAGCTCAAATACTCGCTGAGGGCTCTTGATGTCCTTTCGGTCTGTATTTATCGCCGTTGTAATTGCCTTTGGGCTGGTGGTTGCAGCTTTCCTGCTTAATCGCGCGCGGCCCAAAGTTGAAACCGAGCAGCCCAGCGCCGATTTTGTGCGTGCGAGCGGCAAATGCGCCGAGTGCCACGCCCGCACTCAGTACTCCGTAGTTCACGAGTACGAGATGAGCGCTCATGCCCGGAAAGGCGTGAATTGCCTGGAGTGCCACCAGCCAGCCGCCGGGCAGGAGAAGAAAGACCATCACGGCTTCGTGATCTCCACTAAACTCACTGCCGGCAATTGCCGCAGTTGTCACGAAGGCATCTACCAGCAGTTTGTGCGCAGCCGTCACGCTGCACCGTCGTGGGCCGCTATCTATGGCGAAAAGGGACTTTCTCCCGAGCAGGTGAATTTTTCCGAGCAGTATCAACCCGGAGGTACTCGACGCCCGCCGCATCCCTTTGTGCAACTCGAAGGCGGCTCGGCCATGACCAGCGGCTGCGAACAGTGCCACAGTGTGGGACGACCCAATGCCGACGGCACGATCGGCACCTGCACTAACTGCCATACACGGCATGACAGTTCGGTACGAATGGCGCGCTTGCCCAGCACATGCGCGCAGTGCCACATGGGTCCTGACCACTCGCAGATTGAAATCTATGAAGAGTCGAAGCACGGCGTGATGTTCCAAGCCCAGGAGCATCTGCTGAATCTCGACGCTCCACCCAAGACTCTGACGACCCGCGACATGTTCGTCCCCACTTGCGCCACCTGTCACATGAGCGGCATCAACGGACTTGGCATCACGCACGATCCCTCCGAGCGATTGTCGTACTACCTCGCTAATGCGATCAGCGACAAGCGTCCGAACTACGCCGCCGCGCAGGCCAAGATGAAGCAGGTTTGCTCGCAATGCCACACCCCTGCGACCATCGACCGTGTCTACACCCAGGCCGAGCAGGTGGTCGTGACCACCAATGCCAAGGTACAAGCTGCCAAAGACATCATGGACGGCCTGCACAAGGACGGCGTGCTCACCGGCCCGCCATTCTCGCAGCCCATCGATTTCCTCTATTTCGATCTGTGGCACTACGACGGGCGCACCAGCAAGCACGGAGCCTTCATGGGCGGAGCTGACTTCGTCCAGTGGCATGGGAACTATCCGATGCTGCAAAAGACGGTGGAGATGAACGCCATGGCTGCGGAGCTGAGGAAAGAGCGTGGCCATGACCACTGAGCGCTGGTGGGACGATCCGCAGCTTTGGCTTGAGGCCTTCGCAATCCTGAACGTCGGATTTCTGACCTTCGATATCTACCTGGCCCACTCGGTCAATTCGTTTCGCAACCATAATGAGTACATTCCGCTCTTCTTCTCTGCCATTGCGCCGTTAGTGCTCCTCGTCGCCTCGTGGTTCAGAACACGAAGGCCGGTCCTCTGGAACCTCCTGGGCTATGTGGTTGGCGGTTCTGCAGTTCTGGTTGGATTGACCGGCGTGATTCTGCATCTCGACAGCCACTTCTTCTATGAACGAACGTTGCGCAGCTTGACCTATTCCGCGCCCTTCGCGGCCCCCCTGGCTTATACCGGCTTAGGCTTCCTGCTCATCATGAATCGCATGGTCGATGCTGATTCGGTGGAATGGGCGCAGTGGGTGCTGCTGTTTACTTTGGGCGGATTCATTGGAAATTTCACCTTCAGTTTGATGGACCATGCTGCCAACGGCTTTTTTTACCCCATGGAGTGGGTGCCCGTAGTGGCGAGCGCCTTGGCGGTTGGCTTTCTGACGGTGCCGCTGCTGATGCGAGTGTCGCGGCAGTTCATCGACTTTTGTGCCGCAGTCTTACTGCTTGAAGCAGCGATTGGATTGTGGGGCTTCATCCTGCACGCCGAGGGAAATCTGCAGGGGCCCTCGATTCACGCGTTCGACAACTTCATCTATGGCGCACCGCCCATGGCTCCGCTGCTGTTCCCTAACCTGATGGTGCTGGGGATTATTGGGCTCTGGCAGCTACGCAACAGTGAATTTCTTGTCGGCGCAATCCCCGCAACTGTGACAGCCGAGTGACAGCGTGAAATCCTACGATACGCGTTCAGCCGCAAGCGAGGACTCGACGCGACTGGGCAGCACAGGGTCGCTGTAGCGGCGGCCGCACAGGACTGTTGCAGGTTCCGCCGGCACCATCAAACCATCCAGTTCCAGGCGGTACTGCTGGCCGCGCCACGTAATTCGGTTTCCAAAGAAGCTGCATACCCAGAAGCCAAACCCCATCAAGTCGCGCAACGGATACAGCCAGCACAAGCGCAGCGCATACGGATCGCCAACAACGGCCCAACCTGCGACCAGCGCCATCAACCCGCGATTCAGAACCGCACCCGCTAGAAAAGCCACAGCGAAAATCGGATGGCCCATCGCGATCAGGGCCGCAGCTCCGAGTAGCCCAAATGGCATTGCGAAGCTGAGCACGCTCGCTGCATGTCCCACCGGACGAGAAAATCGCGTGCTTTTCATCCAGCGAATCTGATGGAGTAACGAGGGCACCAGCGAACGATTGACGACCACATGATCAATCACGTGTTTAGAAAGCACAACCCGTTTGCCTGATTGCGCGACACGCTGACCGAGCACATAGTCGTCGGCACAATAAGCCGCCAGCGGCTCAAGGCCTCCAACCTCGTGCAATACGTCTCGCTTTATCGCCATAGTCGGCCCTAGAGCGAATTGCATCCCTTCGAGCAGGTCCGATACCAGCACGCCCGACGTCATCTCGACGCTCATGCCCAGTGCTTCCAGGCGCGACCACAATCCGCCACTGGTTGTTCCCCGGTAGATGCAGGTCGTCATGCCAACTTTGGGATCGAGCAAATCTGAAACAACTTCACGAATGTAGCTGGGCTTTACCTGAACGTCGCTATCGCTGATGATCAGGTATCGTAACGCGCTACGGCGTACATCTTCTGCATGGAGCAGATCTTTGCGTTCGCGGCAGTCGGTTCGCCGGAGATAGCGATTCTCACCGGTACGAACGGATAGTCCCTGCGGACGTCCTCCACAACCGCCAAAGCCGGATCATCATCGCTGCGTACTCCAAAGATAATTTCAAACGTGGGGTATTCCTGGTCGAAGAAGCTGGCGATATTGGCCCGCAGGTTGGGCTCCATCCCGCACAGAGGCTTCAGTAGAGTTACCGGAGGAAAACGATCCGCAGAAATCGCTGGAACTTTCCTGCGCCGGAAGCGGGAACTTGCGACAAGCAATAAGCTGAGAAAGCCAGTGCAGGTTACCAGTCCGACCGCCGCGATGAACAGCAGCGTATAGCCTAAGTACATTCAATTCTCCAGGAAATGACGCGGGCAGGGCGGAGTGCCCCGATGAACCTTCTAGGATACAGGAAGTTCCGTTTCTAAAAACAGCTGTGCCACACCTGTTGGCCGCGGCCTAAGCGATTGCACTCGCGCTGTGCTGATCTCCCGCAACCGTTCCTGCGACGCACCGTAACCAGGTTTATCCTTAAAGATGTAATCCTTGGTGTATCGCGATCATACGGAGGTTTCATGGTCAGCTCTGGAAGCAGCATCGCCGTAAGCGACGAAATTTCGGTTCACCCCCCCAAGCGATTTCTCTTTGGCCCCGGCCCCACGCAAGTTCACCCTCGGGTCTATGAGGCGATGGCGCAGCCGGTCGTCGGACACCTCGACCCTTACTTCTTTCAGATCAGCACTGACAATGAGCGCATGCTGCGCACCGTCTTTGGCACCAGGAACCCGCTGACCTTTGTGGTTTCGGGAACCGGCAGCGCCGGCATGGAAACCGCCATCACCAACTTCGTCGATGCCGGAACGAAAGTCGCCGTCCTCGCCAACGGATACTTCTGCGATCGCATGACCGAGATGGCCAAGCGCCAGGGCGCGAATGTCGTTCGCCTGGAGAAGCCTTGGGGAGAATTTTTCTCCGAGGACGAGGCCACCGATTTCATTCGCCGAGAAAAGCCGCAGGTCGTGATGTACGTGATGGCGGAAACCTCGACCGGCGTCTTCGAGCGCGGCGACGCGATCTGCAAAGCGGCCCACGAGGTGGGAGCCATCGTTATCGCCGATTGCGTCACTTCGCTGGGCGCGATGCCGGTCGAGGTCGACAAGACTGGAATCGACGTCGCCTACAGTTGCACGCAGAAAGGGTTAAGCTGCCCTCCGGGCCTGTCGCCGATTACGGTTTCGCCGCGTGCGGCCGAACTGCTGAAGAAGCGCACCAAGCCGCTGCGCACCTGGTACTTCGATATCGGCCTGATCGCCGATTACCTGCTTGAGTCGCATCGCTATCACCACACCGCCTCCGCGACGATGTTCTATGCACTGCATGAAGGCTTGACGCTGATCGAGGAAGAGGGCTTGGCGCATCGCTGTGAGCGGCATCACAAAGCGCATCATCAGTTCGTGAAGACGATGGAGCGCATGGGGCTAGAGATGCTCGTGCCCGAAGGCCATCGCATCTGGAATCTGAACACGGTTCGCGTACCCGCAGGCGTTGACGACGCGAAGGTTCGCGCTTCGTTACTCAATGATCATGGCATCGAAATCTCAGGCGGCTTCGGTCCGCTTGCGGGCAAGATCTTCCGCATTGGGATCATGGGTCCGTTGGCGACGCCAGAACACGTCGACGATTTCCTGAAGAAGTTCTCAGACGCGCTGGGCCAGGCGGGATACAAGGCGTAGGCAGATTGGGGAATGCCTGTTGCGAAGCAGGTAGAGCTGGCCTTCAGGCCAGCGTTGCAACGCTCGTTAATTGTTCTCATCCCGAGGCGGCTTCAGTCGAGCCGCCCTTTCCCTTCTTCCACGATTGTCATCCCGAGGCGGCTTCAGCCGCCGCGGGATCTGCTCTCCGTAACTGGCGAACCACATCGTGAATGACATGTCGACGGCACAGCAACACTCAAGCCGCGAAGCGGCGACTCCGTTCTTAGCCCCGGGCGCAAGCCCGGGGTGATTGCGACAAATAAGTCACCCTGGCCGCGGAGCGGCCTAGAATTTCGACAACGAGTGGGCGGCTCACTAGCTATCGACCAAGACATCGAGTCACCTTGCCGCAGCAACTTCGCAGGCGGCCAAGCGCTGCGCCAGGAACTTCCGCTCCGCATCATTCCTTGCCAGCTTCAACGCCGCCTCAAAATGGTGGCCGGCAGCCTCATTTCGTCCTAGACGCAATTCAAACTCTCCCATCGCCGCCCAATAGAAGGGATACCGTTCCAGCCGCTCGGCATCGGCAATACGCCTAATCTCTTCCAACCCGCGCGCTGCTCCCTCCAATTCCGCGATCGCGATCGCGCGGTTGAGCGCCACCACCGGCGAGGGCCGCGCGTTCATCAGCAGGTCGTACAGCGACACAATGCTGGCCCAGTCTGTCTCTTCCGCACGTTTGCGCGATGGCGTGCACACGCGCGATGCCGGCCTCGATGTGGTATTCCGTCAGCTCGGTTCCCACCGCCGATAAATCCAGCAGCCGAATCCCTTCCGCGATCAATCCCTGATTCCATTGCGAGCGGTCCTGCTCGAAGAACGGACTCAGGTTTCCCGATGCGTCCATCCTTCCCGGCAGACGCGCAGCGTTGAAGCACATCAGCGCCGCCAGCGCATACGTCGCCGGAACCGCCGCTACCGGATGCTCCAGCAGCACCGCGGTCAGGCGCATCGCCTCGCGGCAGAGATCGGCACGGATGGCCGACTCCGCCGACGCGCCGTGATATCCCTCGTTGAACAGCAAATAGAGCGCCCGGTGGACCGCCGGAAGCCGCGCCGCGACATCTTCGCGCGCGCTGCCACATCGAACAACTTCTTCGAGCCGGCCAGCACCTTCTTCGCGCGCGTGATGCGCTTTTCGGTCGCCGCATGGGTGCTGACGAATGCGTTGGCAACTTCGCCGACGCTGAAGCCGCAAAGAATATGCAGGATGAGCGTGACCTGCGCTTCCTCCGACAAGCGCGGATGGCAGCAGGAGAACATCATGCGCAGCAGGTCGTCTTTGATTGCGTCGGCTGCGAACAGTTCTGCGACCGCCGGAGCCAGCGTCCATTCGCTCTGCAGGAAGCGGCTCAGCTCCGGCTCAAAGGTGCGCGCCGTGCGTTCGCGCCGCAACACGTCGAGCGCGCGGTTTTTCGCCGTCGCCATCAGCCACGCCGACGGATTCTCCGGCACACCGCTGAGCTTCCAGACTTCCAGCGCGCGGCAGAAGGCGTCTTGCACGACGTCTTCCGCCAGCGCCAGGTTTTGCACGCCGAAGATGCGCGTGAGCGTGGCGACCATGCGTCCCGCCTCTTGCCGGAAAAGATGGTCGCTCAGCTCCATCGCTTACATGTTCATGATCATGATGGGCCGCACTTCCACCGCGCCGTCCTCTTCGAGAATCGGACAGCCCTTCGAAAGCTCGACTGCCTCGTTGATGTCGCGGGCCTCGACCACGCGTGAAGCCGCCGACCAGGTCTTTGGCTTCGGCAAACGGCCCGTCGGTCACGGTCTTCGACTTGCCCTTCACGACCTTGCCACCCGGCTCCAGCGGCTGGCCCTGGTCCTTCAGATGCCCCTGGTCGCCCAGCCCTTTCAGCCAGGTCATCCACTTCTGCATGATCTGCTGCGCCTGCTCCGGCGAAGGTGGTTCGCTTCTGCCCGCCGCGATAAAGATAAAGAAACTGACTCATCGTAATGCCTCCTGTGTAGTCCCTCAGGACTGAATGTTTGGCTTCCCTTTCGGGTTCCGACATAAAGACGTATGAGATGCGCCCTACCGGACATGTTTTTTTACCTCCAGCACCTGAGCCACCCGGCCTGACCCCAGGGCTGTCTCGCGCCAGGGTTGCCCAACGGAAGGAGGTAATGAGCTGAAAAGAAAATCCAAGTCAGCCAGAGTCTCGCCCAAACATCGCATCCAACAATTCGGCTTCGCGATTCAGCCACCTGGCTTGGTGGCTCATCGCGGAAGTGAAATCCCCCACAAAGGAGAACCCTCAATGACATCTAAGAAAATATTGGTAGCTACACTCGCAACATTGTTTGTGCTTGGGTTGTCAATCACGGTTGTCGCCCAGGATCAGTCCACGACCACCACAACCACCCAAAATCCGCCTGCCGCGCAGACGCAGAGTACGACTACCACAACTTCGCAGGACCAGCCGCCACAAGCCCAGACTACCCAGGAAACCCATACCACTACCAAGTCCAAACATCACCATCAGAAGACCACGCAGCAGACTGACACGACGACTACTACAGCCAATCCGGCGCCGCAGTCCAGCACCAGCTCGACTACAACCACAACTACACCACAGTCGCAGCCCAATAGCTCGACCACGACCACGACAACCACTGATCCGCATATGTAGTTGGCGGGAGCGTTTCAGCTACCTGGAGGGCGGAGTGACACAGACGTCATTCACGCCCGTCTTTTTTGCAGGAACTCGTTGCGGCGTCCCGGATACCAACTCAAGTTAGCCGGCATTCAACTCACTCTCCATGGCAGCTTCGCAGGCATCCATCTGGCGCTCGATTCGCCTGTCCGCGCGAACTATCTCGCGTGATGGTTCGAGGCGCTGAAACAGTGGACAGGCTGGCACTTGCTGCTGAACTGATTCCCAAAACTCCTGATCTTCGCGGCTTATTTCCTTCCTTCTCCAAATTAGCTTACGTATAGAAAACAGACGATAGATCTGCAATTGCTCACGCTCAGGAAGTGCCCGAATTTGCGAATGGTCAGGTATCTCGTCAACCCAGTAAACCCCGGTCAATGGAATCATGCCCATCACCATGTCAGCGTCTGGACGGTATTCCAGCGATGCAAGGTACTTCAATGCGGCTGCGCCAATCTTGTCCACGGAGGTAAACTCCTCCCGGAGAGAGTTTAACCCCACGATTGCGCCGTGGGCGGGTGCCCATTCATTCCATCTTTTGGAATGAGTGGGACTCATTTAACGTCGATCTGCGAAGGACCCGTCTCCGCGCACACCAACTCCGCTGGTTGATCAACCCGCTCCCTAGGTATGGCGATTTCCCAACATCTATCCCCAACCTTCTCTCACCACAGCAGTTTCAACGCGAATTGCACCTGGCGTGCTGTGGTCGAGGTGCTGGTGATGGCTCCCGCCGTGCCCGACAATCCCGTGGGCGTAAACGTAATCAACGCCGGGGTGTTGAAGTTGGCACGGTTCGTCAAGTTGAAGATCTCCGCGCGGAATTGGAGACTTCAGGCTCTCGCGCAACTTGGTGTTCTTGATGGTGGAGAAGTCCCACGTTGCCAGGCCCGGCCCGACAAGATTGTCGCGCGTGGCATTGCCGAAGAATCCGCTGTTCGGCCGGCGGCTGCAGAAACACGGTGGGATTAAACCACTGTGCCGGCGTGCCAATAATCGGGTTCCCGGTAAAGTTGGGATTGTTGAACGGCCGCACCGGATTGCGCGTGTCGCCGTTATTCGAAGGGTTGTAGCTGAGCTGCGCGGTGAAGGGGAATCCACTCTGCAGCGTGAGAATGCTGTTGACGCTCCAGCCGCTGATCATGCGTTCCGCCAAAGCCGTGCAGGCCGCTGCCAAATTGCTTGCCCTGCCCAAATGGCAGGTCGTACACCGCGCTGACGACGCCGATATTGCGAACGTCGAAAGTCGCGGGTCCCCAATCCGCCCCAATGTCATAAGGATTGGACACCAATCCCGGGCGCATTTCCGGCAGTGGTGGCGTTCACCGAGTCGCCGTCGTCAAGCGCCTTCGACCATGTGTAGACGCCGCGCAGCGCAAGTCCATTGCTGAAGCGCCGGTTGAAATCGACTTCCAGCGCGTTGTACAGACTGTCGCCCACCCCGAACCACGTCCAGGTGTTGTTCAGCGTGGTGTTCGCCTTCGGCGTTCCTGCCGGGATGTAGAACGAACCCGCGGGAACAGGCGTGCCCGCCAGTCCCACCGGGAAACTGCTGGGATAGACCGCAGGACACGGCGAGGCAGGACAGATGGTGGGAATCGGAGTGTTGGCATCCACCCCAACGATCTCGTGATATCCGTGCGAGCCGACATAGCGTAGCGACAGGGTGGTGTTGGGCGTGAGCTGCTGCTCGAAGCCGAGTGTCCAGGAAATCAGCGTTGGCATCTTGAGATCGGGCTGCACCCCGCCGGGCACCAACAGCGCCTTGGGCGGCGGAGGAGCATTGGGATTGATCGGCAGTTGCGCAACCGGTAAGGACGCGAGGCTGTACACCGGATTGAACGGCGCATTCTGGTCCATGCGATAGCCAAGCGCGTCCTGAAGTTCGTAGTACATCCCGAAGCCGGCTTTGATCACCGTCTCCGGGATGAATCGCGTAGGCAATCCCGATACGCGGCTCGGGCAGGAATTTCGCGTTGTTAGTGGTGAAAGCGCTGCTGGCGATGCGGGGCTGGTTGGAGATCACTCCATCGTTAAAGGTATAGTTCGCGGCGCGGCCATGGGCTTCGTTCCATCCCGTCGATGACTCGAAGCGGAAGCCCAGCGTCAAGCGTGAGCCTGTCGGTGGCGCGAATCGTGTCCTGCGCGTAGAGGGAGGCGAAGAGCGAGCGCCAATTCAGCTTAGTCGGCGAGGGATCGTAAAGGAAGGTTCCGACCGTGCCTTGCAAGAATGTTTGCAAGCTGGCGAACGTGGCTTGACCGAACTGGCTGAGCGCGATGTTCTCGTTCGACTGGAACTGCTGGACCCAGGCACCGAACTCAAACTGATGGCGTCCTTTGGTGAGTGAAACCTGATCTTCGTAGGTGTATAGGTTGCGAGCAATGTGCAGGTTGCTGCCGTTGTTGCTGCCTGCCAGTCCCAGTTGCGCCTGCGGATTCGAAGCCGCACTTCCGCCTACCACAACTGCTCCCACCGGATGTCCGATCAGAAAACCGGGAACGTTTGCGGCCGGAGTGCCCGGCGTAGGCTCGCCGGTGAAGAAGTAGCCGGCGCGCGAATATCCGAAGCGCGCGCGTATTCAGCAGGGTTGGCGAAAAGACGTGCGTCTCCTCCAGTGTCGCGACCTGTTCGGTCAAGCTGAGGAGATCGCTGCTGTAAGGGTTGAGCGTAGTGGCAGTGACATCATTTCCGCTGTCGACGGTATAGACGACCGATAAGTTATCTTTCGACGAAAACACCTGGTCGAAGCGGGCATTGCCGAAGTACTCGCGAATGGTCTGCAGCGGGCTGCTGGAGACGGCGGCGATTCCATTGAAGTCAGGATCGGATGGCGACGGTGTTGGCCAGAGCTTCAGCAGCGGCTTAACACTGGGAACAGCAGCCGCTCGCGAGGCGAGGTCGGGAACGAACGCTACCGAAGTCTGATGCAAGTTCTGGATGAAGCCTTCGAAATTTGCGAAGAAGAAACTTTTGTTTTTGCGAATCGGCCCACCGGCGGCCGCTCCAAACTGGTTGCGCTGGAACGGCGGAGCCGAGCCGGGATCGAAATAGTTGGGAGCGTCAAGCGCATTGTTGCGAAGATATTCATACACCGAGCCATGAAACTGATTGGTCCCCGACTGGCTGACAATGGTAACTTGCGCGCCCGGGCGCTTGCCGTATTCAACGCCGTAGTTGTCGCGCAGCACATTGAACTCGCGCACAGCTTCAACCCCCAGCAGGTTCGAACTGGGCCCCCCGGGTTGCATATTGTTCTCGGCGGCGCCGGTGAATTCCACGCCGTTCAGCAGGAACATGTTCTGCTGGGGACGCTGGCCCGATGCGGAGAAATTGTTTGCGGTCGTCGAGTTGGAGACGCCGGTTCCACCTGTCTTCTGCGATGTAAAGTTCACGATTCCAGGATTGAGCGTGAGCAGCAGATCGAAGCTGCGTCCATTCAGCGGCAGATCTTTGATCTCCTGATACCCAATGAGTCCGGAGATGTCCTGCGTCGTTGTGTTTACGAGCGCCGCATCGCCGGTTACTTTGACTTGCTCGCTCACGCTGCCGACTAGCGAGGCTGAGATCCAAGGTAGCAAGCTGTCCTATGACCAGCGAGATGCCGCTGCGCACACGCTCCGAGAATCCATCCTTGATTGCGCTCACGTCATATTGCCCGACTGGAAGGGCAGCCAGTTCATAGCGCCCTGCTGCGTCCGTCAGGGTTGAGCGCGACATCCCGGTCTCCTGGTTTGTCGCAGCAACTTTTGCGCCGGAGATCACGGCGCCCGTCGGGTCGGTGACTCGGCCGCTAAGGCTGGCCGAAACCTGGGAGCTGCAAGGCAGCGAGAGCAGGCTTAGCCAGCACAGGAGGCAGATCAATAGCAGTGAGCGAGGTGACGTCATTTCGATTAACCCCCAACTGCAAGAAGCGCAGTCAGTCGATTAAATCGAAGCAAACCGTTACTGTCAAACGTTTATAAGCGCATTGCTATTCAGGCAAGATGATCATCACTTCGGTGGACTTGATGAGCGCGGCGGCGATCTGTCCCTTCTTCAGGCGCAGTTCGCGTACCGCATCGGCAGTGATGATAGAGGTGATGTGTTGCTCGCCGATGGAAAGCGTTACCTGGGCCAGCAGGCCGCTGACCTTGATGTCGGTCACCCGGCCAACCAGCTGGTTACGGCCGCTGATGCGACGGAAACTCTTGCGCCGCTTGGCCGCAGAACTCGATACCGTGACGCGCGGCAAAAAGCGGTCGATCTCCGACTCAGGAATGCGGTGGTGGCCGCCCGGAGTGCGCACCGTCTTCAGCTTGCCGCGATAAATCCACTGCTTCAGCGAGGAATAGCTGATGCCCAATACCTGGGCGGCATCACGAGGTGTGTAGAGTTTCGGCATAGGTCGGCGGCAACGCAAGCATAACGACACACCACGCGAAGCTGCAATGGAAACTCTAGTCGAGAGTTTTCGAGCGTTACCCGAGCGGATGCTCCATTCACCGCCGGCGCGCCGCAACCTCATTCACCTTAGTATCCTGCAATGTGAGCACACGGCCCCGCACAGCTGCCAAGATCCGGCTTCGAAAGGTTTCCATCCGGTCCGCTCTTCTATGGCTCGCCGTCGGAGCGTTGGCGCTCTGGGCAAGCGCCGCATTCCTGCTAGTTTCCGCCCGCTGGATCGATCCTCCAACAACCGCAGTGCAGATGCAGCGCCGGATGCAGGCCTGGATTCATGGCAAGCCCTATCAGAAACGGTTTGACTTCGTTCCACTCGCACAAATCTCGCCCGACTTCCAGCACGCCGTAGTCGCAGCCGAGGATGCGCGCTTCTACCAGCATCACGGCTTCGACTGGCACGAAGTTCAAATCGCCGCCCAAGAGGACATAGAAGGCGAGCGCACGCGCGGAGCCTCTACGCTGACGCAGCAACTGGTAAAGAACCTCTTCTTCGGAACCGGCCGCTCTGTCCTTCGCAAGGGGGCGGAGTTCACGCTGGTACCCGTGGCCGAGCTCGTGCTCGGCAAGCGGCGCATTCTGGAGCTCTATCTCAACCTGGTTGAATGGGGACCCGGAGTTTATGGCGCAGAAGCGGCCAGCCGTTTCTACTACCACACCTCAGCTCGGAACATCGACCGGCAAGAGGCAGCTCAGCTCGCCGCGATTCTGCCCGCTCCGCTCAAGCGACGTCCCGAGCGGATGACGCGATATGCGGCGATCATCCTGAATCGCATGCGACAGATGGGTTGGTGATCGCGCACTTTCAAATTGAAAGCTACCTTAGTGATCGTCACGACTCTCTTTCGAATGGATCTCGGTCAACCCCTTAGTCAGCAGGACCAGCCCTAGAACTTGCGTCCATTCGGAAACAATATTTCCCACCACTTGTCCCCACTTAGAGTCTGCCTTCATGGATGCAAACAGAATTGCCCATCCGATGCCGGTTGCGATCAGGAAAACGGTCAGCGAATGTTCTTGCAATCGAGCCAGTCCGCGATAGAGCCAATGCCGAGGAGGCTTGCGGCTCTCGGCCGATCCCACTTCGTACATGTACTTGGTAGCCAACACCATGACCAGCAAACCGAACCAGTCGGCAATGGCGTTGCCGAAAAACGAACCAATATGCGTTTCAGGATTCGAAACGCAATACAAGATCACCCACAGAGTGAGCACGGCAGCCGCCACGATGCTTAATGAATGACGGCGAAGGAAACTTTGTTTTTGAGTTTTGCGTCGCGACGCTTGAGGCGGCTTACCTTGCATAAATGTTGTTCACAGCAGGTAAGATGCAGTGTGGAGAGAAACCGGCCAGCTTGGCTAGTCGAGAGCCTCGCAAAGGTGCAAGCTCTCACCTTCAGGCCGGGGAAAAGTCACCATTGTTGAAGTTGGGCTTCAGCCCCGGAGCCCTGTCCCCCAATCCAGACTTCGGCGCGGAGGTTCTGACGCTAGAGTTTGGCTCTCAATCGAACCTCCTGTTTCTGCATAAACGCAGGCGGGTCCACCTGTTCCGAGTGCCGCGAACGCATAGACACCCCTCCGCTCAGCGGCCCACCAATTTCTGCAACTCTTCCGGATAGCGAGCGCCTTGCACCGAAATTTTGGAGGCCGCGTGATCGATTTGGCGAAGATCGTCTGCTGTAAGCTCTACCGCCGCAGCGCCAAGATTCTCCTCGAGCCGATGCAGCTTGGTGGTGCCAGGGATGGGAACGATCCACGGCTTCTGCGCCAGCAACCAGGCAAGCGCGATCTGCGCGGGTGTCGCATTCTTCCGTTGCGCGACCTCGGCAAGCAGATCAATCACAGCCCGATTGGCTTCCCGATTCTCCGCAGAAAAGCGAGGGACGATGTTGCGGAAGTCGTTCTTGTGGAACTCGGTGTCTTTGCTGATAGCTCCGGTAAGAAACCCCTTGCCCAGCGGGCTGAACGGCACGAAGCCAATCCCAAGCTCTTCCAGTGTGGGAATGATTTCTTCCTCGGGCTCGCGCCACCACAGCGAGTACTCACTCTGCAGCGCCGTCACCGGCTGCACCTTGTGCGCCCGGCGGATGGTCTGTGCGCCCGCTTCCGATAACCCGAAGTGCTTCACCTTCCCCTGCCCAATCAGTTCCTTCACCGCTCCGGCCACATCTTCAATGGGCACCTGGTCATCGACGCGATGCTGATAGAACAAGTCGATGACGTCGGTTTTGAGGCGCTTCAATGACGCTTCGGCAACCTCCTTGATGTGCTCAGGGCTGCTGTCGAGCCCCGCTTGCTTGCCGGTGTTGGGATCGATCTTGAACCCGAATTTCGTGGCAATCTTCACATCCTTGCGAAAGGGTGCGAGCGCCTCACCCACCAACTCCTCATTCGTGAATGGACCATACACTTCCGCGGTATCAAAGAAGGTGACGCCACGTTCGACGGCCGAACGAATCAGCGTGATCCCATGCTGCTTGTCGACCGCCGGACCCAGTCCGAAGCTCAGTCCCATGCAGCCCAGTCCGATGGCCGAGACTTCAAGATTGCTTGTTCCAAGTTTTCGCTTTTGCATGATTACTCCTTAACGCATGACTACTTCTTAGAGTGCTATCTCCGCGCGTTGGTTTCGCGCCCAGGGGACTGGCCATGCCGCTGCACCATCGTGTTCAGTCCGTTATTCGCCAGATTGTCACGGAACGATCTGGCGACTCGAAGGCTATCGCTTATCTCTTTTTCGATACAGTCTGTACGAAAATCTTGGCTTAATCTAGTAGCGAAAATTCTGGCTTAATTAGGGTGGTGGTGAGGGTAATCACACCCTACACACTAAAGTCATTTGACAGTACATGGTGAAACACATCATAGTGCGACATCTCCTGTAGACGTGTGGGTAGGTATTCAAGATAGGACCGGAGACTCCGGATTAGTTCCAACCTTGTCCAGGCTAAGGCTCGATTCTCTATGCAGTTCCTCGTGAGAATCAGTCCCCGGATAAAGGCAGAATTACTTGGCGCCACACAAAACACACTATCAGGAGACGCATAACATGTTTGACAACGCCACTACGTCCGAAACACCCCACCCACCCCCAGCCAAAGCAGTTCGCCGCAGCCCTCTGCGCTGGCTGACTCTGTTCCTATGCGGGACGCTATGTGTACCATCACTCGCAGCGGCCAGCGATCGCACCACCAAGTAAACCCGTGCGGTCCTAATGCGGTCAACGCGAGCCGGATCGCATTCACGCCCAGCACCATCTCGCTGAACAATGCTGGTCAAGTGACAGTAAACATGACCGTGTTCGACTCGACCGGCAAGATCGTCTCGCCGACCAGCGACCATCCGCTGCACGTCAACGTATATGGCGTTCCTGCAGGCGTTTTAAGCCCGACCGAAAGCACACTCACCTCAGCATCGTCCATAACGTTCACCTACAACGGGGGAACCTTTCCCAACAACATGGAAATTGCCGCGTGGCAGGACGACCCGACCAACGGCGGCGCATCGCTGGGGACCACTTTGTTCGTGCACACCAACCGGCCAGCCTGTAATTTCGGGAGCCAGAGCTATGCTCTCAACGTGACCTCGAACGTCCCCAATGAGATCCAGGTGCAAGCAGTGGTGGGAGCAAACAATCCGTCAGGTTCGGATTTCAAGACCTTTACCATCGACACCGGCTCGCTGGGAGCGATCGTCACCAAGTCCCAGTTGATTATGGACTCCAACGTCCATGGGCCAGGCGCTCGGGGGCAGCAGTTCTACGACAGCAGCGGCTACGTGTTTACCGGGAACTACTACTTGGCGCCCATCAGCGTGAAGTTGACGGACGGGAGTTATGTGCAGACCAATCCGATTCTGGTCTTGGCCGTCGACGGCGTCCATTGCCATGCAGGCTATGACAAGTGCCATGTCAAGGGCCCAGCTAATTTGCATTATCTGGGTGTGGGATTTGACCGAGGCAGCACAAATACCGGCAGCCTCTTCACGTCGCCCTCCGACAACGCCTTTCTGGAGCTAACCGACGCCAACAATGGCACCGACATCAGCGGCGGCTACATTCTCTCCAGCAGCGGAGTGACGTTGGGCGTCACCGCCGCCAATTCCAGCGGATTCAATATGGTCACACTTGATCCCAACAGCACAGTCACGGGCGATTGGAATGCCGTGCCTGGTTGCTACGGCTTCCCCAGCTTGCCGGGCGCTCCGCAATTCTGCGGCAATCTGCTGCTGGATGTGGGTATCAGCGAGATGTTCATGGATGCCCCAAGCGATCAATGGCCGGCGGGTTCGCATGATTCCAATAAAAAGGTTCCCGATGGCGTCCAGATGACGATCCAAGCCGGGACTAAAAATCAGTGGGCAATGAGCTACACCTACAATGCAGTTCAACCGCCCAACCTGCCCGTCGGCCCGGCTCCAACCTATTCCCAGTGGATCAACGACAGCAACATCTTCGTGAACACCGGGCGACGGCCGCTGTTGGCCTTCGATTATCTATACTCCGGCTCCTGCGGCGTGGCCGGCTTCAAGCAAAAGTAGAGCTTGAACTTTGGGCTCTGGCATTGGCACTCACTTGTCCTCTGTTTACAGGGGACGATGAGTGCCAATCGCCGCCTAGTGCATAGCTGCTAATTGCCAAGCGCGAGTTGCTGCGTTTCCTCCTCTACGGTGACTGAAGCTACCGGCTTGCGAACGGGCCAAGGAAATCTTCTGGCTGATGGCGGCGCGCTGCGCGACCGGCTTGCGTCCATCGCGATGTTCACGATCGATGCCGTTCATCACCTCGTAACCAAAAATCGCAATTTTGGCTTGCTCGTATTGCACCGGGCTGAGCATCAATGGGATGCGTACGCGGCGGTCCATGGGCTCGTGATCGAGATAGTTGATGGGGCCGATGGTTGGGGTAGCCCGTCGCCGTCGGCAGGCAATTCGCCGGCGTCGGCGGCGGGTATCTCGTTCGCCTCGTCCTTGATCAGACCGGCATACTTCGCGCTTTCCATGATCTCGGCTGCCTGCTCGTGCAGGTTTTCGTCTTCCGCCGGCTCCTGAATGCGCAAGCTGGCGGCAGTCGCCTCGTCGAGTTCGTAGTCCTGCTCAAAGCTGTCATAGCGATTGCAGACGGCGTTGCCGGCGCCGGCCTCGACATCTTTCTGCATGTTGCGCAAGTTAGAACTTGCGGTCTGCAAGGAATAGAGCACCAGGCCGGCGGTCTTGTGATCGAGCTTGCCCTTCAGCAGCGCATCGGTCACCTGCATCAGCGCGGTTTGGATGGAAGCCGCATCTTCAAGCAGCGGCAACTCGATAGCAGGGGCGCGCAGCCCGAACGATTCGTAGCGCTGGAGGCGCAGCTGCTGTCCGATGTGGTTGAGGTGGAAGAAACAGTAGTTACGGCCGCGCATGGCGGGAGATCCGCAGAAGCGGCCGTTGGTTTTTACGTGTTCACAGTGGCGAGTCATGGCGTTCTCCGGTGGTATGAATTGTGCTTATGAGGGCGCTCGTCGGCGGTCGTAGCCGCCAGCCGCGAGCTGCCAGCTTTTGGCCCTTGGCTCTTGGCTCTTGGCCAGAGTTCGGACTGAGAGGTGAAGGGCGAATAGGAGAGGCGTGTGAAAAGCTTCCAGCTGCCAGCTTCCAGCTTTTGGCTTTTGGCTTTTGGCTCTTGGCCAGAGTTCGGATTGAGAGGTGAAGGGCGAATAGGAGAGGCGTGTGAAAAGCTTCCAGCTGCCAGCTTCCAGCTTTTGGCTTTTGGCTTTTGGCTTTTGGCTCTTGGCCAGAGTTCGGATTGAGAGGTGAAGGGCGAATAGGAGAGGCGTGTGAAAAGCTCCCAGCTGCCAGCTTCCAGCTTTTGGCCCTTGGCTTTTGGCTCTTGGCCAGAGTTCGGACTGAGAGGTGAAGGGTGAATAGCGGCTTCGTGCGACAACTGGCGACTGGCAACTGAGATACCCCCTCCCCGGGGTGCTCGTAAAATCTTGATTCCATTGGGGCGGCGAAAAAGTTTGTCGGTAAAATCTTGAGCCCGTGGGAGTTGCGGGCAAAATATTGGAAAGGCGGCACTTGGCTCTTGGCTGTTAGCTCTTGGCCAGAAAAGACAGCTCTTGGCTGTTGGCGTGGAACGACGGCTTCTAGCGATTGGCCTTTGGCTTTTGGCCAGAAGCGGGCCTGGGGAATGGATGTTGTTGGACGGGGAAAGTGGTTAGCCAATAGCCAATAGCTAAGAGCCAATAGCGGCCTTTGATACACCATCCCCCTCCCCGATTCCTAGGGCGAGAGTAAAGGAGTATCGAACAGAACCCGGAAGCGACTTAGTCACAGGGGCCTGTGATAAGGAAAACCAAAGTAACTATTGGCTGGCACTTATAGGTTGAGTTAGGGCATTTCGCGATTAATAGGGAGATTCGGGACAATAAAGTTTATTGCTTGGGGATACAAAAATCCCATGGAACCGACCGATGCTTCCACCCCAACAAGCGCAAATGAAGCGCTTGCCGGGGGCCCCGGGTTGCATGGGGCACCCTCGTTAGCCTTGCCCGGGCCACCCGAGGGACCCAGATCGTTTTCCTACGCTTTACCGGCGCTGAAGGCGCGGGGCTGAGATGTGCTGTCCCTGCGGGACGGGAGCGAGGATACTGAAGGGCTTTGAACATCTGGCGGAAGGTTTCGAGGATTCCGCGCCCGGGTGATCGGTGCCGGGGTCATCGTTGCCTGAATTTGTTCCGTGGCGGCTTCAGCCCACAGTGACTGTAGCTCCTCGGAGAGCTGCATTTTATTGGGGCATTCCTGGCGGTGAAGCTGTTCAGCTTGCTGCAGCGTTTCCCACTTGGTCGCCTTCACGGAAAGAAAACAAGCGAGACATATGCTGTGACCTTCTGTGTCTGCCCGCGGATAGAACTCTCCATACTTCATGACGATGCTCCTGGGATGTTCAAACCCTAGTTGCCTCTGAGGAGCGAGTCTGTTCAAAACGAGACACACTACAACTTGCGTGGTAGGTCTTCGACGGGGGCAGCAAAATCCCCACGTAATAAAAGGAGCTTCAAAAGAATCCGGGAGCGACTTAGGTACAGGAGCCTGTGATAAGGAAAACCAAAGTAACTCTTCGCTAGCACTTATAGGTTGAGCTAGGGATGATTCGGGTGAAAGGATACCATTCCAGTCGATAGAATGAGTGGGGAACCTAGCTTTTAATAGAAATGTGTAGCGGGAATGCGGCCTGGAACCTAGAATTGACTGTTCCGAAAATTACAAGGAGTCCTATGCGACTGTTTTGGCCGGCAGTCTTTGTGTTTAGTGTCGTCGTTTTGTGCAGTTCACAAGAACATCTCGCCAACAGCCAACCTGCTGCTATACAGAATCCCCCCGCTGCGACGCACAACGCCTCCAAGAGGCCCAAGGTTTTCATCACTGACTCACAATCCTGGGAAACTTCTGGATCGGCCGGCGGATCGGGCGGGAATTGGGGAGCCCAAACCCATGGCGGAGCCCGTCCTCAAACAGCAGAGATAATCAAGACCTTCGGTGAACGCTGTAGGGATGTGATAGTCAATAACAAGCTCAGCGTTGCAGATTACATCGTAGTACTTGATCACGAGGGTGGTAAGGGTCTCTTGCGACACAAGAACAAAGTTGCGGTTTTCGAGAAGCTCTCGGGTGACGTGGTTATGAGCCACTCGACGCTTTCACTTGGCGGTTCAGTCCAAGAATGCCTGCGAGGGCATCATCAAAGACTGGGCGCAGCACAGTACAGAGATTCGGGCTGGAGCAGCGAAGGAAGCCAGCGCACACTCGGTGCAGAGTCCAACACCGCAACTTACATCCATCGCTGCATCGGGTTCACCTAAACTAGCGGTCGCCTCTACGCCCGAAGGCGCTGACATCGAGGTAGACGGCAACTTCGTAGGCAATACTCCGTCCTCAATCGATGTAGCCCCGGGCGACCATCTGGTCGTCATTAAGAAAGCTGGATATAGAGACTGGACGCGAACACTCAAGGTAAGCGGAGGAGACATAAGACTCAGCCCCGAGTTCAAAAAGCTCCGTAAGCGGCGGTCTGATCTCCCGCTCATTCCAGATGCTGGAATGAGTGGGGCACCCGGCATCTGAGCACCCACACTTCACAACCGAGGGGAAATGTTGGCCACCTGCGTCTTGACCTTCTACACTCACCCGTCCCACGCACCTACAACCTAAGAAAGCTTTCCTATCAGTTTCCTCCAGTTCTTTACGAAGTTGCGGTCACGCACGATACAGCTGATAGCAAGGAGAGCCCACGGACCCGCGATTGTGCTTGGATATCGATTTTCCTGATCCCGCTGATGATGTGGTGCGTGCTTCCAATCGTTAGCAGGTTCCCAATAATCCCGATATGGCATGTTTGGTTCGAACCGTACCTTACCAACATGCATGCAGTACTGACCCTGTTCGTCGTCTGCTTCGACGACTGGAAGAACTATGTCAACCGCCATGAACTCATTTTTCGCTAGATCGTAGAGTTCCCGCTGCTCGGATACACTCGCGAGGTCTAGGATCGTGCTGGCAATGTGACTCTCTGATCTGCGCCGGAGGGGCAGCCCCTCAAAAGGTGAGCCCAAGAGATAAAGGACTTCCTTATCGGCAGTCACATAAAGGCCGGCCAGCCCGAAGCCGTTCCCGTCGTAGTAATCCGCGACCCATTTGACGCAGGATTCAAGAAACGAGCGAGCGAGTTCATGCAAGCCCTGCCGCTCGAACAGAAGCACTACTGGAACGAGAGAAATGCCCCAGCGATCGGAAAACGGATGTGAAGTACCAATATTTGCAGATACGAAGTCTCTCAAGTAGCTCCCCAGCTCTTGAGCGAGAGCCGAATCCACGGCACTCTCGAGTTCAAGGAGCGCTAACATTCCCAGAATCTCAATTAATGTTAGGCATCGCGCTGGATAGGTAGCGAAGCCGGCTGGTGTCGGGTCTGATGTGACCATCTCATCTGGATCGATGTAGTGACCGCGGCAGTCAGCCCAGAGTTGCAGGGCATAATGACGAAATTGAGCCTTGGCCGCATCAAGTGCAATTATTGCCGTCTCCGGCGCAGGGTCTTGGCCATGGATTGTCGCTAGCGTTGAACGGAGAAGCATCAAGGAGACATAGCACGCAAGATCAGTTCTGTTTTGTACGCGGCAATGATTCGCAATAACCGCGGCCTCGATAGCGTCGCGGAGGTTCAATCGAGTCCAACCACTTCTAATCCACGACCTGGAATAGCGCTCGAGCAGCGAGAAATTCAGTTGCTCATGTTGGGATCCAAAATTTGCAGCAGCTCCACTGGGGATCCGCTAAGGCATACCGGATCAATCGCGAGCTGTTCGATCAGGGATTCGCGGTCCCAAGTTTCAAAATCCGCCTCGCCAAGGCTCTTCAGATGTTCTCGATATTCTTGTGCTGCGATAGGAGCGCCGCCAACTAGTCTGCCCGTAACTATGAACCGAGCACTTCTAGGAAGAGTTTTGTCGAAGTTGGGATGAGCCAGGGAGTTGGTCCGCAACATGTCTATCTGCGCGCGACAGCCACCCCAGTCGGCGAGGTTAATGTCACCTGCTTTGGTTTGAAACGAGTACTGCCTGCTTTGCCCGTCTTCGTTGCGCTTGGCAATAAAATCTTTGCCAAACTCGAAAGGGCCATGCAGGAAATGCACATCTGTGAAATCCTGCAACCGGAGCAGGGCCATAAACGGGGCATCGAACTCTCTCTCTGTTAACGATTCAAGATAGTTTGCGATGACGTCTGTTAGCAAAGTATGCCTTCCGCTTCTCTTCAATCATGAGTTCCCACCTCTCCTGCTGCTCGGCCGTCCATGGAGGTAGCTTCGCCAGAACTCTAGCAGTCTCAGGACTAACGACAAGTTCCGGGATAACTGGTGCACCATCTTGTTCAAACCGTAACTCCATTTTCGAAAAAGCAGCCAGAAATGACTCGAATGTGAGCGGCGCACCCGCCATGTCGGTGGCAGTTCCCGCTGCTTCGCATAGTTTGCCGGTGAGCGCAAACAGGTGGGGCATCACTATCGACAGTCGCGCCTCGGCAGTATTGTCCACCTGGTTCGCGAAAGCGTCTAGGTTGCATTTCCTAATGTAATCCCACTGGAAAACGATTTTCGTTTCGATTAGTACTGGCTCTGATGTAACCGTCTCGCCAGATGGCATCGTGTTCTGGGTTACAGGTAACATCTCGGTAGGCTCACTCTCCGGAATCTGAGCAAAGACGGGGTCCTTCGCTTTCATCAGAAGATTGACAGCGGAGTTGAAGATATTGAACTGGGCACGCTCGTAATCGGGAAGGGCGAAGAGCCGAGAGGAAGTTCTCGCAATGTGCTGCATAGTCCGAATTCTAGCCGGGTACCGGACCGGGTGTCCCACTTATTCCATCTATTGGAGTGGCAACGCTGTTCGCCTTTCGCCATTCGCTCTTCACTAGATTCCGGAGCGAAAAGCTAGCAAGAGCAGATCCCTGCGGCCAAAACATGGCCTCGTGATGACAAATCAGAGGGAGCGGTTCGGCACCCTTCGGCTACGCTCAGGGCAGGCTCAAGAGCTAAGGTCGTGCCCTGACGCGAAGCTACGCATAGCATAAGAGCCAACGGCCAAGAGCAGGTCTCTCGCTGCGCTCGGGATTTCGGCTGCGAGCTCAGACGCTCGCAAAACGCCTCGATTTGCCTCCCTTACCACCCACCCGATACGATGGAGGTTCACACTAATGATCTGATTATTGCGGAGGCATTTTTATGGCTACTTTAGAGCAGAAGGCGCCCAGCGTGGCGTCGGGCGCGAAGGCGCGCGTGTACAAGAATTTCATCAATGGCGAGTGGGTGGAGAGCCACACCGGCCACACCTTCGAGAACCTGAATCCGGCCGACACCCGCGAAGTGGTCGGCATCTTCCAGAAATCCGACAAGCAGGATGTCGACACGGCCATCGAGGCGGCCAAGCAGGCCTACAAGAAGTGGCGGCTGGTGCCGGCGCCGCGCCGCGCCGAGATGCTGTACAAGGCATCGGAAATCCTGATCGCGCGCAAGGAAGAGTATTCGCAGCTGATGACGCGCGAGATGGGCAAGGTCATCAAGGAGACGCGCGGCGACGTGCAGGAAGCCATCGACTGCGGCTACTACACCGCCGGCGAAGGCCGCCGCCTGTTTGGGCCGACCGTTCCGTCGGAGCTGCCCAACAAGTTTGCCATGGCCGTCCGCCAGCCGCTGGGCGTCTGCGCCATGATCACGCCGTGGAACTTCCCCATGGCGATTCCGTCGTGGAAGCTCTTCCCTGCCCTGGTCGCCGGGCAACACCGCCGTGATCAAGCCGGCGCAGGACACTCCGCTCTCGACGTTGAATTTTGTGCAGGCGCTGACCGATGGCGGGATTCCGGCGGGCGTGGTCAACATCGTCACCGGCTTCGGCGCGCGAAGTGGGCACGCCGATGGTCGAGCATCCCGAGGTGCGCGCGGTTTCGCTGACGGGATCGACGGCCGTGGGCCGCATCGTCGGACAGGAAGCGGCGAAGACGCTTTAAGCATTGCTCGCTGGAGTTGGGCGGCAAGAATCCGATGATCGTGCTCGACGACGCCAACCTCGAGCTCGCGCTGGAAGGCGCGTTGTGGGGAGCGTTCGGCACCACCGGACAGCGCTGCACCGCGACCAGCCGCATCATCGTGCAGAAGGGCGTGTACAAGAAGTTCGTCGACGCGCTGGTGGAGCGCGCGCAAGAAGCTGAAGGTCGGCAACGGGCTGGACGAGAGCGTGGACATGGGTCCGGCGGTCAACTCGATCGCAGATGGAGACCGACCTGAAGTACATCAAGATCGGCAAGGACGAAGGCGCCAAGATGCTGTGCGGCGGCCATCGCCTGGAAGGCGAGCAGTACGAGCATGGCTGGTTCGTTGCGCCGACGGTGTTCGCCGATGTCGATCCGCAAGATGCGGATCGCGCAGGAAGAAATCTTTGGGCCGGTGGTTTCGATCATTCCGTGCGACGGGCTGGAGAACGCCATCGATATCGCCAACGACATCGAGTACGGCCTGTCGTCGTCGATCTACACCAAGGACGTGAACAAGGCGTTCACGGCGATGCGCGATCTGTATGCCGGCATCACCTACATCAACGCTCCGACGATTGGCGCGGAAGTGCATCTGCCGTTCGGCGGAACGAAGGCCACGGGCAACGGCCACCGCGAAGGCGGTATCGGCGCGATCGATTTCTACACCGAGTGGAAGTCGGTGTACATCGATTATTCCGACACGCTGCAGCGGGCGCAGATCGACCGGCCGGAGTAGGGGAAAAGCCGCTATTGGCTTTTGGCTTTTGGCTTTTGGCTTTTGGCTTTTGGCTCTTGGCCTTTGGCTTTTGCTCCGGAGTTGGCGGGCGAGACTGCACGCAGCCAATTCCGGAGATGGTTCGGAGAAGAAGCGAACGGCGACTACAGCCCCTAGCAGCGTCGCCTAGTAGCGTCGACGGCTGGTGGTTCCACCGAGCAGCGAGCCGAGGACGCCGCGAACGATTTCGCGGCCGACTGAGCTGCCGATGGTACGTGCTGCGCTCTTGGCCATCGCGGTTGCCAGCGAGTCGCCACGGCGAGGGCCGCTTCCTCCTCCGCCCAGACCTAGCGAGTCGAGCGAAGGCAGGCTCGCGTACCAGGGTTGCGACTGCGCTTGCGGACTTCCCGGCGCGGGCGCCTGCTCGGCGCGGCCTTTCAGACGCTCATAGGCTGACTCGCGATCTACCACATTGTCATACACGCCTGCGACGATGGAAGTCGCCATGAGCTGCTTACGCTGCTCGGGCGTAATCGGCCCGATCTGCCCGTGTGGCGGATAGATGAAGGCGCGCTCGACGATTCCGGGAGTTCCCTTCTCGTCAAGGAACGATACCAGCGCTTCACCTACTTCGAGCTCGGTGATGGTCTTCTCCACGTCGAGCTTAGGATTGATGCGGAAGGTCTGCGCCGCGGCTTTCACCGCCTTCTGGTCCTTCGGCGTGAAGGCGCGCAGCGCGTGCTGCACGCGATTGCCAAGCTGTCCGAGTACATCGTCGGGAATGTCGGTCGGGTTCTGCGTGACGAAGTAAACGCCGACGCCTTTGGAGCGGATCAGCCGCACGATCTGCTTCACCTTGTCGGCAACAATCGGAGGCAAGTCGGCGAAGAGCAGGTGCGCTTCGTCGAAGAAGAACACCAGCTTCGGCTTGTCAGGATCGCCAACTTCGGGCAGCTTCTCAAACAGCTCGCTCATCAGCCATAGCAGGAACGTGGCGTACACGCGCGGCGAGCCGATGAGTTTGTCGGCGGCCAGGATGTTGACCACGCCGCGACCGTTGCTGTCGGTCTGCATCAGGTCGTCGATGTTGAGCGCGGGCTCGCCGAAGAACTTGTCGCCGCCTTGCTGCTCCAGCGTGACCAGGCCGCGCTGAATGGCTCCGATGCTGGCGGCGGAAATGTTTCCGTACTGCGTCTGGAAGGTCTTCGCCTGATCGCCGACGTGCTGCAGCATCGCCTGAATGTCTTTCATGTCGAGCAGCAGCAGCTGGTTCTCGTCGGCAATCTTGAAGACCAGTGACAGGACTCCGCTCTGGGTGTCGTTCAGGTTCAGCAGGCGGCTGAACAGCAGCGGCCCCATCTCGGAAACGGTGGTGCGCACGGGATGTCCCTGCTCGCCGAAGACGTCCCAGAAGGTGACCGGACTGGCTTCGAACTTGAAGTCGTCGATCGTCAGCTTCTTCACGCGCTCGGCGATCTTGGGATTGTCCCGGCCGGGCTGGCCGATTCCCGAAAGGTCACCTTTGATATCGGCGGCGAACACGGGCACGCCAATGCGGCTGAAGGCCTCGGCCATGACCTGAAGCGAAACGGTCTTTCCCGTGCCGGTCGCGCCGGCGACCAGGCCGTGACGATTGGCCATGTTGGGCAGGAGCTCGAGATTTTCGCCGGACTGGGATTGCGCAATGACAAGAGGATCGGACATTGAGTCGGGTCTCCGAATGAGCGCGCGAACTACCGGCAAGGCCGGGATGCTCATTCTATTACTTAGGAGTTGTGCATTCGGAAATTGGCGTGGTTCACAAACATGAACGTGTAAAGCCAGCCCCTTGTGTCATCATATGAGCATGGGAAACAAGAACGCTCCGAAACGCGAGAAGAAGAAACCCGCCAAAACGAAGTCCAAACCAGTACTTGGTCGCCGCGAGGATTTTAGCCAAACCGCCGCTCGGATCGCTCCTGAAACACCGGGTAAGGTCTAAAACTCTCGCTTCAAGTCCTCGGCGAACGGCGGAAGCAGCCGCCTATTACTTCACGGAATTGCACAGTGGGCCGTATTTCCCGTAGAATCATGTATTCGGCTCACGTCGAGATTCTCACCCGAAGGAATACACGAAAGTATGGCAAATCATTTTTCGGCGCTGAAGCGCGCCCGTCAGACGGAAAAGAAGACGGCGCAAAACCGCGCCAACAAATCGCGCTTGCGGTCGGCGCTGCGCTCGCTGCGCGAGGCTATTACCAAAGGCGACAAAGAAACTGCCCAGAAGGCATTCCAGAGCACGGCTTCGATCGTCGACAAGGGCGTTCAGAAGGGCGTACTGCACAAGAACACCGCCAATCGCTACAAGTCCCGGTTGAGCGCACGCCTGAAGGCCGCCACCGCCAGCAAGTAGCACCAAGGATTCGGTTTACAGCGGGCCGACGCGCCCGCTTTTCTTGTGCCGGGAATCCTGGCGAACCTCCAATTGTGACCTTCAGACTCATTCCGATGGCCCGGTGAGCGGAATCACAGTTTGCACCCGAGCCCCTGCTATATCATTGTCAGTTCCTTAAAACATTCACGATCCTGCTGTCGTGGCCATGTCTGCGGGCACGCGAGCTGGACGCAAAGGTGATTCGCAATGAAGGGTGACAAAAGCGTTATCGCGTTTCTGAACGAAGTTCTCAAGGCCGAGCTGACGGCCATCAACCAGTACTTCCTGCACGCCGAGATGTGCGAGAACTGGGGCTATGAACGCATGGCAAAGCTGGTGCGCAAGGAATCGATAGAAGAGATGGTGCACGCCGAAAAGCTTATTGAGCGCATTCTCTACCTCGACGGCACACCCAACATGAGCGATTACTTCAAGATCAATATAGGCGCGACGGTTCACGAGCAGATCAAGAATGATCTTGAACTGGAATACACCGCGGTGAAGCGCTTGAACGATGGCATCCAGCTATGCCTGAAGCTCAACGATGGTGGTTCGCGCGAACTGGCGGAGAAGATTCTCAGCGATGAGGAACACCATATCGACTGGCTGGAAGGCCAACTGCATGCGATCGGCGAGATGGGTTATCCGAACTACCTGGCGCAGCAATTGAAGGAAGACGAGTAGAAAGGCCGCTTTTGGCTTTTGGCTCTTGGCTGCGGAACGGAAGAATTCGAACCTGCTCGGCCTTGCCGTATGCACGAGGTTGATGGAATCTACGGCTGCAGTTTATCCGAAGGAAACGCGAAGAGCGCCCAGCACAGACCGAATTGCGGAGTTCTTCCGTTACAATGAAACAGCGCTGACGTTCAGGACCTTCCGCAGCAAGCTTCCCGAACGGAGAGATGGCCGAGTGGCTGAAGGCGCACGCTTGGAAAGCGTGTATACGGGAAACTGTATCCAGGGTTCGAATCCCTGTCTCTCCGCCATTTAAATCAACAACTTACGCGAATCGTTCGCTCCCCGCCAACAAACTAAAAAGTCTGCCTTTTAGAGCAAGCATTTTCTCCTCTGGCCACCAAGAGAGGTGAGACGTTTCGTTGGCCGCTTGGCCTCCGCCCCCTGCATGGCGGGGTGGCTGCTGTGCCTAACGGCGACGGCAGATGATTGTCACCGGCTCCGCGCTATGTTCGCTGTGGGACCTACTGCAAAAGGGCGTCCCGCTGAAGCACCTCTCAAAGTTGTTAGGCCATTAGGGCGTGACAACAACTGACGCCACTATGCACAGTGGGCTGAAGAGCGGCAGGACAATACAAACGCAAACTCAACAACCTGCAGGGCAGCGGATGACACCGAAAGCATCGAAAATCACTGATACGCAAGTAAACGGAGCGCAAGTGGAGCGCGCCGTGGCGGGACTCTGCGGTTCTGAGTGCTAAGATCGGCGCATTTCGATGGAGGAGAAAACCATGCGTAAAGCGACGATTTGTTTCCTGATGCTGCTGTGCTCAGTGCTTGGCTTTGGGCAGGATGAACCACAATGGAAAGTTGTCAAACACGTGATCTTCACGCAGCAGACCCAGCGCATTGGCGGGACGCTGTTGATCCCAACGGAACCCGGTTTGTATCGGTTGAACCTTTATTTTTCGGAGAGCGGCGGCGGAAAAGGACCGGATGCGTATTATGAAGCACAATTGCATGCTACCGACGTTACCGGGACATCGATTGACTACGGCCAACTTTTGTTTTGTAGTTCCGCAGGTGCGATCTGGATGCCGCCGATCATGGTGTATTTAAAGCCTCAGAAACCTCTCACTTACAACGTTTCTGTCTTGCCGTCGCCAGTAGCTAGTTGTCAGTACAACCTCGCGATTACCGTTGAGCAGTTGGTGCAGTGATTTTCTTCGGGCCGTGCCGTAGTGGGCACCTCTGACCTGTTCATGCTAGGGGGTGAGGAATAAACGGCCCGGAAGGGGCAGGTTCCCGGGCCGCCCTCACTCATCGACGCGGGGATGAGTGAGTGTCGCGACCTGCCGCACCTCCGGGGGGTGTCTCCCTCCGAGTCACCCCGAGGCGCTTCAGATCGCGACAACTGCGACCATACCGGGGCGGTGAGAGTGTTGTCGTTGCGCGGGAGCATACTCAGAGGCGGGGTCGCTCACCCCAATCTCTGGGCCTTCTGTTGTTGATCGGCACTCTGCTCGGCGAAGGCCTGGCCGCAGAAGCTTTCGCGATCTTAATCGCGGATCGATGACCCCGCCGCGGTATCCCTGTCGGTGCCACAGCCACATGGAGATGCTAATCGGGTTGGGTGCTAAGATGGCCGCGCTTCGATGGAGGAGAAAGCCATGCGTAAAACGACGATTTGTTTCCTGTTGGTGCTGTGCTCAGTGCTTGCCTTTGGGCAGGATGAACCGCAGTGGAAAGTTGTCAAGCACATTACTCTAATGCAGCAGAATCAGCCCGTTTCGCAAGCGCTGTTTACTCCAACAGAAACCGCTGTATACCGTGTCACGTTCTATTTCGCGGCAGGAGGCGGGAATTCGAGCGCTAGTTGGGTGGGAAACCTCCGCGGGACTGACGCAACAGGAGCATTCCTAGGCGGTGGCGATATTATTTCGTGCGCCCATCCAAACTTGTTTTCGATTTCCGTCATGGCAGTTCTGAAACCAGATGTACCGCTCACTTACGAAGTCGATCAGTTTATTGCCAGCACCTCCACATGTCAGTACAACCTCGCGATCACCCTTGAGCAGTTGGTGCAGTAGTAATGCAGTGATCTAACGCATCCCTGCTTCTGGCTGGCCTGGTTCATGAATGCTAAGGAGTAAAGAAGGCGGGTGGCCCAGCCAAGGATTCTCGGTAATCGAGACACACGAGGGTGCCCAGTCCTACCAGAGGTTGGTTGGGCGGGATTTTGACTTTCGTCGCTTCTCATCGGGAAGTATCTTAAACATTGAGCCGAATCGCACTGCAGACGAAAACCCCCATGCCACCAACCGAAGGTTGCATGGGGCACCCTGGTGAGCGTTGCCCGGGCACCCGCCCTCTTGGTCTTCGATACCCAGCCGAATGCCGTGTTTTATAGGGTCTAGCGGAAATGATATGGACTGACTTCCCAAATAGCCACGGCCAGTGTCACCAAGAACAAGGTTGCCCAAAAGGCTACAGTGCCGTCGGAGAGCTTTTTCTCCCCTGAGGCCTTTTCGCCATTAGGCGCCTTGCCCCACCGCTGTGTGAAGTGCTGCCATCCCTCGGGACTATTAACGACGAAATACGCATCCTCCAGCTTGAAGAGGTATGCACGGAACTGGCCGAAAAATCTTAGAATCCCGCGAACCCGCCACATACCCAAGACGGCAAAGAGTACGGGCACAAACCATGACCATTTCGGGGTCTTGTCACCCTTATCGATTAGCCAAGCCCACGAAACACCGACAGCGACAATTACATTTCTTTCGAGCGATCGGAGAGTTTCAAGCAATGCCAGCACCTCGGCTCGCAGAGCTTTATATTCTTCGAGGTGAAAATCGTCACCGCGGGTGTGGAATATGCCGTCGCTCATGGCGCGCGACTATATCACATATATGTCGAGCGCCTATTCATTAAGTTGGCCGGGCGCATGCAACAAACAATTTGGGAAGGTTTCACGAAGGCCACGACCTCGACCATAGCCTGGGGTCGGCCGGGTGGCGCACACTCTTCTTGACCTCTGTCGCTTCCGATCGGGAAGTATCTTAAACATTGAGCCAAACCGCACTGCAGACGAAAACCCCGATGCAACCAAACGAAGGTTGCATGGGGCACCCTGGTGAGTTACCCGGACCACCCGCCGTCCTGAGGCAGCTTAACCAGCCTTCGCATTCTTCCTACACGTCAGACCAGCGACGGAGCAGGTTGTGGTAAACGCCGGTAAGGTGCACGGAAGCGCGGTTTGCGGGATGCTCGCGCGAGAGCTGCTGAATGCCGAGGTCGAGGTCGAAGAGTAAGCTCCGTTCGCCGTCGTCGCGGACCATGCTCTGAACCCAGAAGAACGAGCAGACGCGAGCTCCGCGGGTGACCGGGGTGACGTAATGCAAACTGCTTGCCGGATACAACACCATATGGCCCGCAGGAAGCTTCACCTGGTGAACTCCATAGGTGTCCTCCACCGTGAGATCGCCGCCGTCATATTCGTCGGGCGCAGAGATAAAGAGTGTCGCGGAAAGATCGGTGCGGATGCGATAGTTGGTGCCGGTCACCTGTCGAATGGCATTGTCGACATGCGTGCCAAACGACTGGCCTCCGCTGTAGCGATTGAATAGAGGTGGGAACACACGCGCGGGCAGCGCCGCGGAAATGAACAGCGGATGCTTGCCGAGTGCATCGAGGATCATGCCTCCTAGTTCCTTCGCGACCGGCGACTCTTCCGGCAACTGCATATTGTCTTTGGCCTGCGCCGATTGATGGCCAGCAGTGACGCGACCGTCGACCCACGAAGCCGCATCCAGCTTGGCCCGTGCCTGTTGAACCTGCTCGTCCGTAAGAACATTGGGAACGGTTAGCAACATATATTAGGGACTCTATCCATTTTAGAATTAGGAAAGCTTCAGGCAGCTTCCGTTTCGGCAATATGTTCGACGGCAAGTGGCAGGCGTCGGGCACGGGCCCGCAACAAGCGGCGGACGGCGAGAGTGAGGCCGGTGAACACCAGCGTGGCTGCTCCCAAAGAGGCCAAAGCAGCGATCGCCTCGCCGGTCACGCCTGCGGCTTCGCCGGTATGGGCAAAACGCAGCCACGCGCGAAGACGCCGGCCGGCGTTATAACTTGCGAAACTCTCTGACTTACGAATTACACCGGTTCCGCCATCGATGGTGAGTTGGATTCGCTTGTCGGGACGCCCCTCAGGACCAGTGAGGACCGTCGCGGTGGTTGTGGGTGACGAGCCCACGAGCTGCAGCGTCACCGTCTTCCAGTTCTTAACCTGGGCTTCTACGTTTTGCAGCAGAATATTTGGACCGACGGAGACCTGCTGCCGGTCGGCGGCGCGCTCTTGATCTCCGCCGCGACGCGGCTTGCGGGCTGAATCGGGTTCATGTGGGCTTGGCCGCTGTTGCTGTATAGCCGGAGGCGGAGGCGGATTGCCGGTGAGTACGTAGACGGCGTCATTCGCCCAGCGATACGACATGACTACACCGCTCACCGTGATGATGAGAAGTGGCAGCACACACCAAATGCCAACTACGTTATGCCAGTTCCAGAAACGTGGCCTGCCGGTAAGTCCGCGCTGAAAGAGTACGGAGTTTCGTACCACCGGCCAAGCCCACCGGCGAGGAAGCCACAGGACCATTCCGGTGCAGAGCAACCCGAGGAACAGGAGATTGCTTGCACCGGTGATGGCCCTGCCTGTGTCATGCCGGGCGAAGCCAAGTCCCAGCCAGCGATGCTGCTCCGTTACCGCGCGGAAAAAGCTTCGCACGCGTTGAGAACCCTCGCCCAACACAACGCCCGTGTACGGATCAACATAAACAATGCGCTGCTTGCCGAACTCGAGCACTACCGGCCGCTGCCGATCGCTGTCTATGGTTACAGCCGTCGGCGTGGAGCCGAGTTCCGACGATATACGGCTGATAAGTGTTTCCGGTGGTATGCGCGGGACACCGGGCGGGAATACCACAGCCCGACTTGCAGATTGATCGACAGCTGCTATGATCTGGCGCTCGAAGGCCAGCACGGTTCCCGTCAGCGCCATGAAAAAGATGACGGCGCCCACGGTCACGCCTGTGGCCAGATGGGTCCAGAACAATAATGTACGAAGCTTCATGTAAATATTGAATCCGTGAAATTAGTAACTAGAAACGGCAGTTGAAGCCAAACAGAGCGACTCGCGCTTCCCCGGGCACTATATGTGCGGGGTGAATCTCGTCGTAGTAATAACGGTTCGCCAGATTATTGAGATTGACCTGGAAGCTCATTCGTTCCGAGATCTGGTACTTTGCCATGGCGTTGAAGAGCCAATATCCAGGTATTTCCTTTACCAATCCCGTAATTGGATCGATGGGACTGGTTGTGCTCGCGGTGCGGCTTCCCACATAGTTGCCTCCGGCGCCGATCTGGAAGTGCCAGGGCAAGTCGTAGGTAGTCCACAAGTTGAAATTGTTGCGCGGAACGTTCGCCAGACGGCTGCCTACGGCCAGGGGATATCCGACGGACTTCACCAACTCGCTGGCCAGCAGCGCATACCCCGTCTGCACCCGCCAGCGCGAAGTCATGCGGCCTGCGATCTGAGCTTCGAATCCATTCACTCGCTGCACTCCAGAAAGGATATTGAGCAGCGGATTGTTGGGATCGGGCTCGCGCGCGTTGGTCTTTTCGGTGCTGAACAGTGCGGCCCGCAGCGTCGTTTGTCCGTTGCGGAGGTCCCACTTGGTACCAACTTCGTAGGTCTGGTTGTGCTCCGGAGGCAGATCGGCCGTGGCTGCGCTCAGGGACAGCGACTCCGCCGAGGGATTGAACGAGGTGCCGTAGTCGAAATAAATCGCGCCGTTATCGGTCGGCATGTAGACCAGCGCAGCACGATAGCTGGGCAAGGAATCAACCCGGTTGAACGCTGAAGCCGGCGCTACGGCTTGATTGTAGTCAGTATTGAAGTAATCCCAGCGTATGCCTGCGACAAGTTGGACGCGACGCACCAATTGCACGGTATCGATGGCGTACACGCCCACGCCCACGGACGTGGTGTGCACGATCGACGAGGTAGTGCGGGTTCCGGCGAATATCTGCGACTCGTCAGGATCGAGCAGGCTCGTCATGGGGACGCCAGCCCATTTGAAGCGCAAGGGATCGGAGGTCTCGCGGCTGACTTCTACTCCTCCTACCAGGTTGTGGCGGAGGCTGCCGGTCAGGAAACTGCCGGTTACATCGAACTGATTGTCAAACAGGCTCTCGACGCTCGACACCGAAATCTGATTGCGGTTAATCATGATTTGATCGAGCGGTGTGCTGAGGTTAACCGAGCCCGCTATCTGAGCTTCGGAAATCTGGGCGTTCCGCGTGTAGTAGCCGTAACGTAGCTGATCGTGCAACGCGATACCGTGGCTCATGTCATGGTCAAGCCGGATAGTCCCTATGTTCACGTTGGTGTCGAGATAGTTCGCGTCGTTGAAGCCGTAATAGTTGTGACGCTCCACCGGTGCCGGGCCATTGAAGAGCCAGGGAATACCGTAGTCAGGCGTATCGTATTCCGACTCGCGGAAGTAGCTCAGCACCAATCGCGTCGGAGTCCCGAGGCCGAAGGCCAACGAGGGAGCGGCGCCCCAGCGGCGATATTCCGCGATGTCGCGTCCTGCGACTCCGGTCTTGGTTCCCATCAGGTTGAGGCGGAAGGCGGCCCCGTCGCCCAGCCAGGACAGCGGCTGATCGATGTCGGCGGTACCCCGCATGAGGCCGTCGGTTCCAAAGTTTAAAGATCCTGCAAGTATGCGTGAGGCCTCGGGAGATTTGCTGACCTGATTGACAACCCCGCCGGTGCTGCCGCGTCCGAAGGTGACCGACGACGGTCCCTCGAGCACTTCGACCTGCTGATAGTTGAAAGGATCGCGATAATAGCTGCCGAAATCGCGGGCAGCGTCGAGGAAGATATCGTTGCGGGCGCTGAATCCACGGATGGTGAGATTATCGCCCTGCGAGCCACCTTCGCCAGCTGCCATGCTGATGCTGGCCACGTTGCGCAGAGCATCACGCAAAGTGATAACGCCCTGGTCCTCCATGGTGGATTGCGAGACCACGGTAACGGTTTGCGGAATATCGCGAATTGGCTCCGTGTATAGCGGCAGGTCCAATTGCACCATCGGCGCGGTGACATTCAGCGTCGCCGTACTGCTAGCGACTTTGATCATGGCGGTCTTGGCATTTACAAACCGCCCTTGGAGGCCGGTGTCCGCGAGTAGGGCGTCTAGCGCGCCATCGGCAGACATCTCACCCGACACGCCATTGCTGCGGAAACCATCGACCGTCCCGTCCGGCAGACTCACTATGACGCTAACGCCAGCCTGCTTCTGGAATGCAGCCAGCACTTCGTTGAGTGGACCGGAAGCAATATCGAAGCGGCGCTGCGGCAAATGGAGAGTGATGCGGTCGGTCTGCACGGGAGGGGCGGGTGCCGGCTCCTGCGCCGCGACTACAACTTTCCCGCCTAACGAACTCGACGCAGCTACTGCGCCGATCGTCATTAGGCTTCGCAGTCGACGCCGACTGGTCTTGGGCTTTCGAATTGCCGAAGTGTTTGACATAGCTTATTCAGATTTTGCAACTGTGTTGCAACTAAGTCACAGTCACTATCTTCGATAGCCAGCTATGTACCTGTCAAGCTAGTGCGGGATTTTGTGTTGCACTTCGCATGCCACAGACTGCAACGCCGAGTGTGTTGATAGCGAAAACTATCAGGAACCACTCGGCTGCTATACGTCTTGCGAGGAATGCTGATCAGTACATTCCTAACCAAAGCTAGTCAGGAACGGAGTATGCGATGTTGAAGTAGTGGCGTCTAGACCGATGGTGGTTGCGATCATCGATAATTGGACCGAAATTACCGGAGAACAAGCGAATATTCTGCGGCCGATTTTTTTAAGTCTGACGTCCCATCCAAAACAACAACAGCCAGCACTGCACGGGTGAGGCGGACATCGATTACATCTTGTCGCATGTGTGCTGCAACAAAATGTTGCATACTTTATTGACATACGTTCGATACGATGGCAGCATCGTGGAAGTTACATGTGTTTCTTCCCTGAAGAGGTTTCCTTAACCTCGTTTTGGATCGTCGGCCCTCGGTTCAACCCGGGGGCTGTTTTTTTGTAGCTGACCCTTCAGATTCGAACCTCAGTTTCGATACCTCGATCTCGATGTCAAGCTTTTGAGCGAGAGTTGGTTATAGCCAACAATCAATCTCACCCTGCGCCAATGGGATCCGCCGGACATAAAGAAAAGGGCCGCCCAGAAACTATCTGAGTGGCCCTGAAAACATGGTGGACAGTTGCAGCCCGGGAAGCGCATTGCCTGCTCCGGCGCTGTGGATGTTAAGCGGCGGCGGAGTTGCACGTGACCGACCTCACCGCAAACTAGTGGGCGAATGCGGCGATGGCTCCGGCCTCGTCATCCTTCACATCAAACACGGTGTATAGCTTTGTGATCTGCAGCAGGTCATGCACTTTCTTGGTAAGGTTCAGAAGCTTCAACTCACCACCCTGCCGCTGCACTGACGTAAAGGCGCTAACCAGCTCGCCGATTCCAGAGCTGTCGATGTAGCTGACGTCGCCCAGATTCAGCAGGATCTTCTTGTTCCCTTTTCCGAGCAAGTCCTTGATGGTGTCACGCAACACCACGCTGCCTTCGCCCAGGGTGATACGCCCGCTCAAGTCCACAATGGTGACTCCGTTTACTTGCCGGGTGCTGGCTTTCATGCTCACGTCGAGGCCTCCTTGCGTGCCGGGTCAGGGCCCTGGAACACGCTTGATCAAAGTAATTTCGGTGCCGGGCTCAAGCTTGCGAAACTTAACGTCATCCATAAATGCCCGCATCAGGAAGATTCCGCGCCCGGATTGCTTCATCAGGTTTTCTGGCGCCAAGGGGTCGGGTATATTCTCGGGATCCATACCCTGGCCTTCGTCCCTTATTGTAATAACAAGGTTGCCGCCTGACTGCTCAAAGCTCAAGTTGACGCGCTTGTCGGGGCTGTACCCATTGCCATGCATCACGGCATTGATCATGGCTTCGCGAACCGCCATGGAGATGCCGCCGCGAGCATCCTCGTCAAAACCGGCCTGGGACGCGGCTTTCTCGGCCATCTCCTCGGCCTTGTTCACGCTTTCCAGCGTGGATTCCATAGTATGCGATACGGGTGGCTGCACGGTCATCGAGTACGCTAATCCCGCCTCGTCGCTTCGCGATTGGCCTTCGCAGAACGAATTCAGCAAGATTCTGAAGTTTGCCTTGCCGGACAGACACTTGTCAACGCACGATTACGAAGTCGCGATTGAGCACAGATTGCGAGGGACAGGTGCATGCGCGCGACACGAGTAAACCGGTTCAACGAGAAGGCGATACTCGCCGCAGCCTGTGCCTGGTGCGATCTCGACCGGCCACTTCCAGCCTCTACGGCGATGAAGGTGCACTGGCTGCATACTCCAGCTCTCAATGGTCATGCTGGCGCCGGCGGTTTGGCTTTCACGGCTGATGGCGGCGATCTCTCCAAGCTATGCGAGAACTCAGGCTCCCCGGTATTGCGGTCGCGGCAGCCTTTGTGGCCGTTTATTTCGCAGCAGCGTCGCTAACGCGAGCCGTCCTTGCGAAGGGTCAACCGATCGCGGTAGAATTCGAACGAACGTTCGAATGAACGTCACACTGGTATGGCATCCACTCTGGTTCAATCTCCACATCCGACGACCACACCCGACTCTCGGTTTGACCGGCGGCTGTCGCGAGATCCTCGATTTTGCGACCGAGGTCTTCGCGGAAAAGGGCTACGAAGGCGCGTCCATGCGAGACCTCTCGCGCCTGAGCGGCATCTCCCTGGCGGGCCTTGTACTACTACTTCGACTCCAAGGAAAAGCTGCTCTACTCCATCCAGAAGCACACCTTCACCACCATCCTCGATCGCTTGCGGGAACGCCTCAGCCGAGAAACGATCCCGAGCAGCGTATTCGCATTTTCGTACACAACCACGTGGAATATGCGCTGGCTCGCCACAATGCGATGAAAGTGCTGTCCCATGAAGATGACGTGCTGAAGAACGGATATCGCGCCGAATTGGCCGCCATCAAACGGAGCTATTACCGGATTTGTGTCGGGTTGGTTGAGGACCTCGACCGTCAGGAGCGCCGCAACGGTTCCAGACCGCGACGCGCAGACTACGCGTACGGCTGTGATGTCGCTTTTCGGCGCCATGAACTGGCTGTACACGTGGCACAATCCCAAGTCTGATCCCGACGCAGAGACGCTTGCGCGGCAGATCAGCGATCTTGTTTCTGCAAGGTGTTCTCGGTACAGCGCAAGTCGAGCCAAACCGTCAGAGCGAGGCTCTCGCTGACGCACAAGGCTGCTCGATCTGGACGCGAATTCAGCAGGAGTGCCGATGAGTAACCAGGTTGCAAGTGCGGTCGACACTCGCACGCTTGATCGAATACCGGGTTGACGCGGGAGTTGCTGTTCTCCAGCTGAACGATCCTCCCGCAAACACCTACAGCTATGCGATGAACCGGCAACTGGATGAGCGCAATTCTTCAGGCGCGCATGGACGAGGCGTCCACGTAATCGTGCTGACTGGCGCCGGCGAGAAATTCTTCTGCGCGGGCGCAAACATCCAGATGCTCACCGACGGCCGATCCCACATTCAAGTACTACTTCTGCCTGCACGCTAATGAAACACTGTTGCGGCTGGAGAATACTCCCAAACTCGTGATCGCTGCCATCAACGGACACTGTGTAGGAGGCGGACTGGAAGTCGCTCTGGCTGCGGACCTTCGCGTTGCGCGCAAGGATGCCGGCAAGATGGGCCTGCCCGAGGTGAACCTCGGCGTGCTGCCCGGCACTGGCGGCACCCAGCGGCTCTCGCGAGTGCTGGGAAAATCGAAAGCCATCGAACTGATGGCTAAGGGCGAGACTTTCGACTTCGAGCGCGGCGCTGGAATTGGGCTGATCAATCAGATCTTCGATGGCGGCGACTTCATGGCGCAGGTGATGGACTATGCCCGCCAGTTCTGTCCGCCACACAAAGCCGCGAAGGCCGTTGGCCGAATGAAGCGGGCCGTGCAGTCCGGCTGGGAGGTCACCCTGGAGGCCGGCCTTGCGCTGGAGCGCGAAAACCAGCAGACTATTGTTCGAGAGCGAGGACGCCAAGGAAGGCCTCGCAGCTTACCTGGAGAAACGCAGCCGGTTTCAAGCGAAGTAATGTTTTTCTGTCATCCTGAGCGAGGGGCGACGACGAGTCGAAGGACCATCGCAGCAGTAGCTATTGAGTATGACCCGACACAATCCGCTTTCACCCGCATCGCCGTTGAACTGCGTCCGCCGGCGGCTCGCATCACATTGCAGAATCCACCTCTCAACGTGATCGATGTGCGGATGATGGATGAGCTTCGCGCGGCTCTGGAGCAGATCGAAGCTCGGCCGGAAATCAGCGCCATCGTTTTCGCAGGGTCGGAGCGCGCTTTCTCCAGCGGGGTCGAGATTGCCGAGCATACAGCCGACAAGATTCGAAACACCCTGGCGGCGTTTCACAGCGTCATTCGCGTCCGTCGTCGCCAGCAGGAAGCTGACTATCGCCTGCGTGCGGCGGCATTGCCTCGGTGGAGGCGCCGAGCTCGCACTCATGTGCGACATTGTCTTCGCTTCGCCGCGATTCGGTGTGGGGATTCCCTGAAATCAAGCTGGCCTGTTATCCGCCGGTTGCCAGCGTGGCGCTGTCTGCCATTGTGGGACAGAAGCTGGCGGCGGAGATGGTCCTGACCGGACGTACATTGACCGGGCAGGAGGCGCTTGCGGCGGGTCTGGTGAACGGAATCGCCGATGATCCGGAGACTCTGGTGCAGGAATGTGTTGCAGCGTGTTGCCCAATTGAGCCCGGCGGCACTGGCAGTAGCGAAGAAGGCTTTCTACGCCTGGGACGCTATTCATTTTGACAAGGGACTGGCGCGTGCCGAGCAGATTTACTTTGACGAATTGATGAAGACGGCAGACGCGCAGGAAGGCATTGCAGCCCACATGGAGCGGCGCCGGCCAGTATGGACTGGCAAATGACAGAGACGCATGGACTACGAACTCTCCGATACCGAGCTGAAGTCGCTGCTCGACAGCGGCGCTGATGTCATGTTGCTGGATGTGCGTGAGCCATGGGAGTACCAGACGTCCCACATTGCGGGAAGCAAGCATATTCCGATGGGCGAGATACCTGCGCGCTTCAACCAGGAACTCGATCCCGACTCCCACATTGTGGTGGTCTGCCATCACGGCGTGCGTTCCATGAACGTAACCGCGTGGCTGCGTCAGCAGGGATTCGAGAAGGTGCAATCATTGCGCGGCGGCATCGACCGATGGTCGCGCGAGATCGATCCCTCGGTTCCGCTTTACTGAACAGGATCTGAGCTATGAAGAAACAACTCATTGAACTTCGCGTTAATGGCCGCAACTACGAATTGGCGGTCGAGCCCAACAAACTCCTGCTCGACGTGCTGCGGCAAGACCTGGATCTCACCGGCTCAAAGCGCGGCTGCGACGACTCCTCCTGCGGTGCGTGCACGGTTCAGGTGGACGGCATTCCGATGCTGGCCTGCACCATGCTGGCCGCCAGCTACGAGGGCCACGAGATCACCACCGTCGAAGGCTTCGCCAGCGAAGCGGGACTGGCGGCGTTGCAGAAGGCCTACGGCGACTTCGGTGGGGCGCAGTGCGGCTACTGCACGCCGGGGTTCATGATGACGATCAAGTGGCTGCTGGCCAACAATCCTGACCCGAGCGAGCAGGAAGTGCGCGACGCTCTCAGCAGCAATCTCTGCCGCTGCACCGGCTACACGCAGATGTATCAGGCGATTCGCGCTGCGCTCGAGGCCGAACGGAAGGCCGCTGAACAGGAACCTGTCGGAGCGGCTACGTAGTTTTTGTCATCCGCGCGCAGCGATTGGGACCTGTATTGCTAATTGCTAGTTACTGGTTTTCCTTATGCCTGACTTTTCTATCATCGGTAAATCCATCGCAATGATCGACGCCGCTGGCAAAACCACCGGAGCCGGCAAATACACCGACGATCTCAGCGTGCCCGGCATGCTGGTCGGCAAAATCCTGCACTCACCTTATCCCCACGCGCGCATCGTACACATTGATACAAGTCGCGCGCGGGCCCTCGAAGGAGTGGTTGCGGTCGTCACTGGGGCAGATGCGCCGAACCAATACGGCATTCTTCCTGTGGGCCACGACGAGACGGCGCTGGCGGTCGACAAGGTTCGCTATATCGGCGATAACGTTGCGTGCGTGGCAGCTATCAGCGAAGAGATCGCCGAGGAGGCGCTCGAGCTAATCGATGTCGAATACGAACCGTTGCCAGCGTACTTCGATCCGGAACAGTCGATGAAAGCCGAGTCGGATCTCATTCACCCGGAGCGTCCGCACAACATCGAGAAGGATTACCATCACGTCTTTGGCGATCCTGATGCAGGCTTTGCCGACGCCGATTATGTTCACGAGGCGCGCTACATGGCGAACGAAGTAACTCACGCTGCGATGGAGCCGCATTCGACGCTGGCCAGCTTCGAACTCGATCCTCACACCGGGCAACTTGGACGTCTTACAGTGTGGTCCTCGACCCAGGTGCCCTACTACTTGCAGCACAAACTGTCGCTGGTTCTGGAGCTGCCGATGTCGCAGATTCGCGTCATTAAGCCGCTGGTGGGCGGCGGATTCGGCGGCAAGAGCGAAATCATTCCGCTGGAAATTATCGCCGCCGTCACGGCACGTGCAGCAAGAGCTCCGGTGAAGGTCACCTACACGCGAGAAGAAGTCTTCTGGGCGCATCGTGGCCGGCCGCGCACCATCGTCGATCTGAAGACGGGCGTGAAGAAGGACGGACGCGTAACTTCTGTCGCGTGCAAGGTCATTCAGGATGGCGGCGCATACTGCTCCTACGGTGTGGTAACGATTCTCTACTCCGGAGCGCTGCTGGGCGCGCTTTACGACATACCTAACATTCGTTATGACGGCTACCGCGTGCTGACCAACAAGCCCGCTTGCGGCGCCATGCGCGGCCACGGCACGGTCAACGTTCGATTCGCCTTCGAGTCGCAGATGGATGAGATCGCCGCCAAGCTTGGACTCGACCCAGCAGAGGTGAGACGGGTAAACCTGCTAAAGCCGCCGACGGTAACAGTCAACGGGCTGCGAGTCCTCAGTTACGGATTGCCGGAGTGCATCGAGCAGGTCGTTACCCGCTCAGGATGGGACGAGCGGCGCAGCAAGATGCCGCGGGGGCGCGGCCTGGGGGTCGCTTGTAGCCATTATGTGAGCGGCGCGGCCAACAGCATCATCCGCTCCGATATGCCGCACTCGACTGTGAACATCAAGATCGACCGCGACGGTGGAGTGGTGGTGTACACGGGAGCATCCGAAATCGGACAAGGATCAGACACAATGGCCGCCCAAGTCGTCGCCGAAGTTTTAGGGTGCGCTCTGTCGCGGGTGAGAGTCATTGCCGCCGATACCGATCTGACGCCCATCGACCTCGGATCCTATTCCAGCCGGGTCACGTTTATGGCGGGTAACGCTGCATTGCGGGCCGCGCAGGCAGTGAAGCAAAACATCGCGAGCGCGGCGGCGAAGCGCATGGCCTGTTCACCCGAAGACGTCATTATGCGCGATGACCACGTGTGGCGTGCGGGTACCACGGAGTCAGATAATGATCCCACAGCGTCGGAGCTCCTGGAGCAAATTGACGCTCCGCGCGGCCGGGTTGACGGCCAGATTCTGCGCGGTTCCGTACTGCAGACCCGCAAGGAAGAAGGTCTTAAGCAGCACATGAGCTTCGAAGAGGCGGTCGTTTCGGCCATCGACTTCCACGGCGCGCTTACCGGCACAGGCTCATACGCGCCTCCGATGGAGGCGCGCGGCGGCAAGCACAAGGGGGGAGGCGTGGGGCCGTCGCCGGCATACTCATATTCCGCGCAAGTGGCCGAAGTCAGCGTCGACGAAGAGACTGGCGAAGTCACCGTCCACAAAGTCTGGGCGGCACACGACTGCGGGCGCGCTCTCAACCCTGTGGCGGTTGAGGGCCAGGTGGTCGGCTCGGTGTGGATGGGGCTGGGACAGGCGATGCAGGAAGAGATGGTGTGGAAGGACGGCCTGCTGATGAATCCGGGACTGCTGGAATACCGCAGCCCATCGTCGGTCGAGTCGCCCGAGATCGAGACCATCATTGTTGAGAGCATCGATCCTGAGGGCCCGTTTGGAGCGAAAGAAGCGGGCGAGGGGTCGCTGGCAGCAACCATCCCGGCTATTTCGAATGCAATATACCACGCAGTGGGAGTGAGGCTTCGGGAAGCCCCGTTTACTCCGGAGCGGGTGCTAGCCGCTCTACGGGCGAAACGCGGAGATAAGAAAATCGAGATGACGGAGTCGGTCGATCCTACCGCTCCCACTACTTTCCGCGAGCACGGCGGTTCGCTCTGGTTCAAAGGTAAAGGGCCAATGCGGCATCCGCAGGATCCAGCAAGACATAAACCCGCCAATGTGGGAGGCCAGCAATGAGCCTGCCTAGCTTCCAGCTCCTGCGCCCTCGGACTGTTGACGAAACGATGAGCTTCCTAGCCAAGTACCCCGGGGATACGAAGATTGTGGCCGGGGGTACAGACCTGCTGCCGTCAATGAAGCAGAAGCTCTTTACGCCGCCTTACCTGCTTGATCTGCGGAGCGTTGCTGAGCTTCGCGGTATCGTGCCACTCGATGGCGGCCTGAGTATCGGCGCAATGACGCCGCTAAGCGAGATCGAGCATTCGCCCTTGATTCGGCGGGATTATCCCGTGCTCTATGCGGCCGTAAAGACGGTTGCATCTCCGGTGATTCGCAATATGGCGACGCTGGGCGGCAATATCTGCCTCGACACGCGCTGTCTTTGGTACAACCAATCGCTTCTGTGGCGAAAGAGTTGCGGCTTCTGTCTCAAAAAAGATGGCGACCTTTGCCACGTTGCGCCGGGTGGGAACTTTTGCTGGGCGACGTTTTCCGGGGACACGCCTCCGGCGCTGTTGTGCCTTGATGCCGAGATCGAGATTGCGGGACCGAGTGGCAGAAGACGAGTCGCGCTTCGCGACTTCTATGTGAATGACGGGATTGTGCATTTGCATCTCGCATCCGACGAGATCGTGACCCGCGTACTTCTTCCGGCGTCCTCGGCGGGATGGCGCGGCAGCTATCAAAAACTACGTGTGCGCGGCAGCATTGATTACCCGCTGGCTGGAGTCGCGGTTGCCCTCAAGGTCGAGCCAGGATCCCTGCGCATAGAAGACGCACGCGTGGCCATTACTGCGGTCAATCCAGCACCTCACCTGGTGAAGGATGCCGACGCCCAACTAATCGGCACGATGGCTGATGAATCCATCGCCGAGCGCGTTGGGGAGATGGCGGCCAGGACCGCTAAGCCGTTGACTACATCGGCGCTAACGCCTGAGTATCGTCGGGAGATGGTAAGGGTGTTTGCGAAGCGGGCTGTGTTGGCAGCAGTGAACTAGCATGTTGCGACGTTTAGAACGATAGGGGTCCTTCGACTCGTCGCTGCGCTCCTCGCTCAGGATGACAGGTTTGTTTTTTCGGTACAACTATCCACTGGCCACCAGCCGCTAGCTACTGACAATGATCACTGACTGCCACATTCATATCCAGCCGCTGCACGAGTTCAAGCCTGAAGCGCTGGCGCTGATGAAAAAAACGCGCAAGGACTTCGCCCAGATCGAGGAATACTGCCGGTCCCCGAAGGCTTTCCTGGGTTATCTGGACCGCATCGGGGTGGACCGCGCGGTGCTGATCAATTACGTTGCACCTGAAGTCATCGGATTTACGCCCGCAGTGAATGAGTGGATCGCGAACTACGTTAAAGCCGATCCGAAGCGGCTCTTACCTTGTGGGAGTTTACATCCGCGGCATACGCGCAACGTGCTCGCCGACATGGAGCAGATCGTCCGCCTGGGCATTCGGCTGATCAAAATTCACCCGCCACATCAACTGCTTTATCCCAACGATTACGTAAACGGCGTCAAGGAACTGGAGATTATCTATCGCGCCGCCGAGGCGAACGGCATCCCCATCATGGTGCATACCGGGACATCGATCTTTCCCGGCGCGCGTAACAAGTACGGCGATCCCATGTACGTTGATGATGTGGCTGTCGACTTCCCAAAGCTGAAGATCCTGCTGGCGCATGGCGGCCGTCCGCTGTGGATGGACACCGCATTCTTCCTGGTGCGCCGCCATCCCAACGTCTACCTCGACATCAGCGGGATTCCGCCGAAATCGCTGCTCACGTACTTCCCTCGTCTGGAGGAGATTGCGCATAAGACGCTGTTCGGCACAGACTGGCCGGGGCCCGGCGTACCTGAAGTGGAGAAGAACCTGAAAGAGTTTCGTGATCTGACGTTGTCAGATAGCGCACGCGAGCAGATTCTCAGCCGAACCGCGCTCGAAATCTGGCCGGCCTGATCGCCGGGCCTTTCAAAGCACCTCGGGGGTTAAAGCGACGGCCGCAGCCTCTGTCGTCCCTACGGGACTCGGGCGCTTTTTCCACTTCACCCAGCTCTGAAGCGCTGGGCTAAGCTATGCTGCGCCTACGGCGCGGGTCTTCGATAGTCCACTCCGCTCGCAAACGCCGACAATGGTTGTGATACGGTCTCTAAATCCCTTACGGGTTTTGATCGCGCAGACGTTGGCCTAGTGGCCCTGCCTACCCGCCGGTGCCGGTGGGCAACATCGGCTCAGCCCCAGGATCCTCGAGGCGAACCGCTGAGCGGATGGCGCGCCATAACTCATCCTGACCCATGCGGGCCTTGGCCGAAAACGGCACGATCTGAGCCAATTCGACCTGTAGCTGCTCGCAAAGCCTGTTCAGTGAAGTGCGAAGTTGATTGTTGGAGATGCGATCGGCCTTGGTCGCCACAATCAGAAAGCGGCGATCCGCATTCCGAAGCCATTCCAGCAACTGCATGTCGAGCTGTTGCGGCGGAATAGTGACATCAACCAGCGAGAGACAGAGCGCCAGCGACGGCCGGTTCTCCAGATACGGATTGATGAACTCGCTCCACTTGGCGGTAATTTCTTTCGGCACTCGCGCGTATCCGTAGCCGGGCAGATCGGCGAACATGAACTCGGCCTTCGGCTTACCGTGGCGCCTTACTTCGAAGAAATTGATGGTCTGGGTACGTCCGGGCGTGTTGCTGGTTTTGGCGATCTTGCTACCCACCAGCGAATTAATCAGGCTGGACTTGCCAACATTTGAGCGGCCCAGGAAGGCGACTTCGGGCGCGCCTGGCGGGGGAAACTGCCGAGGGTCGGCAGCCGAGGTAACAAAGCGCGTCAACACCTTCATGCTCCAACTATGGGCGGAACGGAGCGAAATCGCAAGTTACGAAGTGTTGTGGTGGTGGCGAATTTGAAAGGGCACGCCTTCAGGCGTGCCGCGGAAGGCGCGAATTAGCTGGTGCTTCGACCGCTGAGGGATGCAATCCCGCAGGGCCTGGAGTGTCTGCGTGAGAACTCTGTCGTCCCTACGGGACTCGGGGGTCCTTTCCCCGCTCACCCGGCGCTGAAGCGCTAAGGTCTGTTCGCCTACGGCGCGGTCTCTTGGCCGTGGTACTCCACCGCCAACGCGAAACTCTAGTTCTCACGCAGAGACTAAAAGGCCCGGAGACATACCATGCGATGATGGCACGGCCGAAGCCGTGCCCCCTCAGAGTATGAGGGCTCAAGAAAAAGCCCACCGCCGAGACGGTGGGCCTCACTCCAGAAGTGGAACTCTGTCTACTGGTGCGCGGCAGGCTGCTCGGGCGTCGGCGTCAGCGCCGCGATTCCCGGCGTCTCATCGGCGACCTCAGGCAGCGGACGCTCCAGGGCAAACGCCAGCACTTCATCCATCGTGTTCACGAAATGCAGCTTCATCACATTGCGCAGATTTTCCGGAACCTCAGCCAGGTCTTTTTCATTGTCCGAGGGAAGAATGACTTCCATGATGCCTGCGCGATGTGCCGCCAGCAGCTTCTCTTTCAATCCGCCGATGGGCAGCACCTTGCCGCGCAACGTGATCTCGCCGGTCATCGCGATGTCGCGCCGAACCGGAATGCGGCTAAGCGCGCTCGAAATCGCAGTCGCGATAGTGATGCCGGCGGAAGGTCCATCCTTCGGTATAGCGCCTTCGGGCACGTGCACGTGAATGTCGAGGTTGCGATAGAAGTCGCGAGGCAGTCCCAGCCGATGCGCGCGTGACCGTACATACGACATGGCAGCCTGTGCCGACTCCTGCATCACGTCGCCGAGTTTGCCGGTCAGCGTCAGCTTGCCCTTGCCGTCGACGGTCGCAACTTCGGTCACCAGGATCGAGCCGCCGACTTCGGTCCACGCCAGTCCAGTGACCAGACCAATTTCGCTGCGCTCGTTCGCTGCCATATCGCGGAACTTGGTCACCCCAAGGAATTCGTTCACGTTGTCGGCGGTAAGGGTGATCTTGTACTTGTCGCCTTCCTTCACGACCTTGCGCGCTACTTTGCGGCATATGTTGCCGATCTCGCGCTCCAGGTTGCGCACACCAGCTTCACGAGTGTAGTTGCGGATAACTACCTGCAACGCATCGTCGGTGAACAGAATGTTTTCTTCCGTCAGACCGGTCTGCTGGCGCTGCTTGCGCACCAGGTACTGCTTGGCGATCTCCACCTTCTCCGGCTCGGTGTAGCCGTGCAGGCGCAGCACTTCCATGCGGTCCTGAAGCGCCGGCGGAATGGTGTGCAGCACGTTCGCTGTCGCGATGAAAAACACCTGCGACAAGTCGTATTCCACGTCGAGGTAGTGGTCGACGAACATGAAGTTCTGTTCGGGATCGAGCACTTCCAGCAGCGCCGCCGAGGGATCGCCGCGGAAATCCATCGACATCTTGTCGACTTCGTCCAGCATGAACACCGGATTCTTGGTGCCCGCCTTCTTCATCATCTGGATGATCTGGCCCGGCAACGCGCCGATATATGTCCGGCGATGGCCGCGAACCTCAGCTTCATCGCGCACGCCGCCCAGCGACATGCGTACGAACTTGCGTCCCGTCGCCTTGGCAATGCTCATGCCCAGCGAGGTCTTGCCGACTCCCGGAGGCCCGACGAAGCAGAGGATCGATCCCTTGGGGTTCTTCACCAACTGCCGGACGGCAAGGAACTCGAGGATGCGCTCCTTGATCTTCTCCAGCCCGTAGTGATCTTCGTTGAGCACTTTCTCGGCAACTTCGATGTTGCGAATCTCTTTCGAGCGCTTCTTCCAGGGAACCGCCAGCAGCCAGTCGAGATAGTTGCGCGAAACCGTCGACTCGGCCGACATAGGCGGCATCGCTTCGAGCTTCTTCAGCTCCTGCAAAGCCTTCTCATGCACTTCGCGGGGCATTCCGGCGGCATCGATCTTCTTCTTCAGCTCGTCGAACTCGCTTTTCTCACCGCGGCCCAGTTCTTTCTGGATGGCCTTGATCTTCTCGTTGAGGTAGTACTCTTTCTGCGCCCGTTCCATCTGGCGCTTAACGCGCGACTGGATGGTGCGGTCCATGTTCAGCTTCTCGATTTCGACATCCAGCACATCGGCGATACGGTTCAGCCGCTCGGCAGGATCGAAGATCTCCAGCAACTCCTGCTTCTCTTCAATCGAGAGCTGAAGGTTGGCGGCGATGGTGTCGGTAAGCTTGGCCGGGTCGTCGTTGCGAACGGCGGCAATCATGGTCTCGTAATTCAGAGACTGGCAGAGCTTGACGTACTGCTCGAACAGGCCGGTGACGCGCTGCATGGCAGCTTCGACCTGCGGCGTCATTTCGGCTCCGTACTTGGCGGTGCGCACGGTGGCCTCGAAGTAGCCGTCGGTGTCCACTACCTGAAGGATCTTGCCGCGCTCCAGGCCCTCGACCAAAACCTTAATATTGCCGTCGGGTAGCTTAAGACTCTGCACGATGTTGACGATGGTGCCGACCTGGTAGATTTCGTTGGCCTTGGGCTCGTCGATGCTGGCGTCGTGCTGGGTGGCGAGGAATATCTTCTTGTCGCTCGCGAGCGCTTCTTCTAACGCGCGAACGCTCGACTCCCGGCCCACGACGAACGGGGTCATCATGTGTGGAAAGATGACAACGTCGCGGATGGGCATCATGGGAAGCTTTTTGGTTTCGAATTTCTCGCGCTGACTCACTAGGAACCGCCTTTGTGGTTAAGAGCGCAAGGGCGCTCTGGGAGAGAAATGTCGTAGCATCTGCTACTTAGCATGGCGCAGGGGCCGTTTGGCAGCCCGCTCTTGTAGGCAAGAATATCATGGGCTAAGGTGGATATCGCCGCTTCCCACCCCGGCCGGAGCGCAATGCTCTTCATCATCAATAACTTTGGGAATACCGGTTCAGTTCGGGTTTTGCCGATGGAAGCCGCCCATGCATTCATATTGATGCAAAGCGCACAATTCGGATGCGTGGGACCTCTGGCGGGACGGGCAAATTCACCGGGGAGGGCACGGAGGTCCTGAAGGCAACTGGACTCGTGCTTTCGGTGTTATCCGCGGTGAAGACTTTGGTCTGCGTCTGAGACAGGGCTCCGTTAGATTATGAACACAGAAACTTTCGTCCGATCTTTCTGACCTCGAATCCCCCGTGCGCGGGACGCTTCACCGTGCCGACAGCGGGACGGGAGACTTCCTGGTTCTGACGCACGGAGCCAGCGGGAACTCCAATGCTGCACTTCTCACGGCACTGGCCGACGCCTTCGCGGAAAGCGGAATCAGCGTGCTGCGCTGCGATCTGCCGTATCGTCAGCGCAAGCCGAACGGGCCACCCTCTCCCGGCGACGCAAAACGCGATCAGCAAGGATTGCGGCGTGCTGTGACTCTGATGAAAGAGCAATTTCAAGGACGCGCGTTTTTGGGTGGCTCGTCCTATGGCGGCAGGCAGGCCAGCATGCTGGCGGCTTCGGAGCACAACCTGGTTGACGGTCTGCTACTGCTCTCCTACCCCCTTCACCCTCCGGGCAAGGCGCAGCAACTTCGGACGCAGCACTTCCCTGCACTGCAAACGCCTGCGCTCTTCGTCAGCGGCACTCGGGATTCCTTCGGGAGCATCGACGAGCTGCGAGCGGCCATCGAGTTGATTCCGGCCAAAACCAAGCTCGTGGCGGTCGAAGGCGCGGCTCACGGGCTGAGCGACAAGAAGAAGCAAGCGGGGATCGTAAAGCTGGTGACCGAGAACTTTCGGGAGTTGGTCCGGTAGAACACTCTGAAGCGCTTGCTTGCACGGTGTTCAGGGCTTATCATGCCGCTTCGCTCTTACACCCCAGCAAGCGTAAACACGGCGCTCGCCGGGGGCTCCGTTCTCGAGGTGCACAATGCTCGATCGCCGGCAGTTTCTCTCTCGCGGTGCCGGACTGGCCGCCAGCCTTGCCTTCGCCGAACCGCTGTTAGCTCAGCTTGCGAATTACCCTGCTTCCCTGCCCGATCGCAGCCAGTTCGCCAGTAATGAAGACGCCTACTGGGCCGAGCTGCGCAAGCAGTACCTGATTCCGGCGGACGAGATCTACCTTAACAATGGAACCGTGGGCTCGAGCCCTGCGCCGGTGCTGCGCGCGGTCTTCGAGCAGTACACCAAGGAAGAGGAGATGGACCAGTCCGATCCCGAGGACTATCCCATCTGGGGCTATGGTCCGTGGAACGAATACCGCGATCCGCTGGCGGCGTTCATCGGCTGCAATCGTGACGAGCTCGCGCTGGTGCGCAACGCCACGGAAGGAAACAACTACATCGCCAACGGCGTCGACATGAAAGCCGGCGACGAAGTGCTGATGACCGACCAGGAGCATCCCGGCGGCGATGCAGCCCTGGAACCTGAGGGCCAAGCGCTACGGCATCGTGGTGAAGAAGGTCACGCTTCCTAAGCCGCCCAAGTCGCCGGACGAGGTGCTCAACCTGTTCAACGATGCGATCACTCCGCGCACGCGCGTGATGTTCTTCAGCCATATCACGACCGTCACCGGAGTCGTTCTGCCGGCAAAGCAGCTCTGCGCCCTGGCGCGCTCCAAAGGCATTCTCTGCGCTGTCGACGGCGCGCACGTACCCGGCATGATGCAGTTCAACGTGCACGAAATCGGCGCCGACATGTACTCCGCCAGCCCGCATAAATGGTTGCAGGCGCCGAAGGGAACCGGCTTCCTCTACGTGCGCGATGAGGTGATCGACCGAATTTGGAACACGCTGGCCACCGAAGGCTGGGACGACAACAAGCTCCGTGCCGAACGTTTCCAGCGTATTGGCTCGTCCAACGTGCCCACGCTCGCCGGACTTACGCGCGTCGATCGAAATGGCTAACGCGATCGGGATGGACCGTATCGAGGCCCGGCAGCGGCAACTCGCAAATTACATGCTGGAGGAGATGACCAAGCGCGGCGCAACCTCGTGGACTTCGCCTGATCGCCGCCATGCGCTGCGCCATCGTGACGGTCAACGTCCCGCCGATTCAGCGTATGAAGCTGGAAGACTGGATGTGGAAGACGCAGAAGATCCGCATCCGCGGCGGCGAGCCCTCCAAGCTCAGGCTTTCCACTCCCTATTACCTGCAGAAGAAGGACATCGATCGATATCTGGCGGCGTTCGACGAATACAAACGAACGGCATGAGGGCCTGGCTTCGTTCCACTCGGCGACAACTCGCATCCAATGGTTGTGAAAGGACAGTTGCTTACAAAAGTTGGCGCTTCGTCCGGCCAAGCCGTATCCTAATCGAGCGCTTTCCCAGCACTTATCCATGGCATCGGACCAAACCCTCCAAAGACCTGCGGTAAAAGTCTTCGTCGCCACAACGGTGATGTTGACGTTCATTTCCTTTTGGCGGGCGGCCGCCATCGTACTTTCCGATCTGGCGTCATCCGCTTACTACGTCGGCGGCGATGCCGAGAAGGTCATCGGCAAAAGCGCTCCGTGGTTCGTACTGGCGGTGATGCTTTTCAGCCTATGCGGTGCGCGCGGTTTACATCGAGTCGAGCGCAATGTTCGTTCGCGGCGGTGTTTACCGGGTCGTCAAGCAGCGCGCTCGGCGGAACGCTCGCCAAGCTTTCGGTCTCTGCGCTGCTGTTCGATTACATCCTGACAGGTCCTATCAGTTCGGTAGCGGCTGGACAATACATAGCCGGCTTTCTGTCGGACACGTTGCACCATCTGGGGTACAACCACGTCCACATCCCAGATAAATCTGTTCTCCGCCGTGCTTGCTGCTGGAGTTTCGATTTACTTCTGGTGGCAGAACGTTCAAGGGCATTCACGAGTCGAGCCAGCGTGCCATGCAGATCATGAAGATCACCACGGTGATGGTGGTCATGCTGATCATCTGGTGCGTCATCACCATTGTAAAGACGAGGCGCTCAGCTGCCGCCCTTTCCCTCGGCGGCGGCCATCCCGCACGACAAGGAAAGTCTGGGCTGGCTGCTGCACACTTGGGCGGCACCAAGTTCCGCTCGTACTGTTGATGGTCGGCTTCGGACACTCCGTGCTGGCCATGAGCGGCGAGGAGTCGCTTGCCCAGGTCAACCGCGAAATCGAACATCCCAAGCTGAGGAACCTGGAGAAAGACCGGCCTGGTGATTTGCGGGTACAGCCTCTTCTTTACGTCGTTAGTGTCGTTCTTCGCCGTAATGATCATTCCTGATAAGATTCGGCCTCGACTATTTCGCCAACCTGATCAGCGGCCTGGCGATGAACGTCGTCGGGCCCTACAGCATGACGTCTGGTGTTCCAGGGATTCGTGGTAGTGGTGGGTGCGCTGATTCTCTCGGGCGCCCTGAACACTCGATCATCGGCGCCAACGGGGTTCTCAACCGCCTGGCGGAAGACGGCATTCTTACGTCGTGGTTCAAGAAACCACACAGCCGCTTTGGCACTTCTTACCGCGTCATCAACATGATCGCGATTTTGCAGCTATTTACCATCATCGCGAGTCGCGGCAATATTTATCTGCTGGCCTCACTCTATGCCTTCGGCGTGGTGTGGAGTTTCGCCTTCATGTCACTGGCTGTGTTGGTATTGCGGTACAAAATTCCCGAAAACCGGGAATGGAAAGTGCCGGGCAACATTCGTATTCGTGGAGTGGAAATCCCAGTTGGAGTAGCGCTGGTTTCGCTTGTTCTGTTTGCCACGGCATTCGTAAATCTCTTCACCAAGCAACTGGCCACCATAGCCGGTGTTTCTTTCAGCATTTTATTTTTTGTCCTGCTGACCGTTTCCGAAAAGATGAACGCGGCGCGCCACGCGCGAGGTGAATCGGAACTGGAGCAGTTCCGGGTGGCGGCTCAGGAGGAGTTGAGCGCCAATGCCATGGACGTGCGGCCGGGCAGCATTCTGGTCGCCGTGCGCGATCCGAAGAACCTCGCTTATTTGAAACAGGTGCTTTCCGAAACCGACACCTCCCAGCGCGACGTGGTCGTCATGACGGCGCGGGTCTACCATCGCGAGCATTCATTCAGCGGTAATGAACGCGTAGATAGTTCGGACTTGTTTGAGCAGTACGAGCGGGAGTTGTTTACCGCGGTGGTGAACCTGGCGGAGAAGCAGGGCAAACACGTTTCCCTGCTGGTCACTCCGACCAATGATGTCTTCGAAGGAATTGTTGCCACGGCACAGCGGCTGGGCTCAACTCGCGTTGTGTGTGGATTGTCGAACAAGCTCACGCCTGAAGAGCAAGGAAAGCTTACGGGCGATGCCTGGGAGCGGCTGCCCGAACCCAAGCCACGCATGCGACTTGAGGTCTACGCGCCGGACGGCCGCAAGTGGGAATACATCCTCGGCCCACATACTCCACGCATGCGGCCGCAGGACCTGAAGATGATGCACGATATCTGGCTGCACGTCACCCGCGACCGCGACTTCAGCCAACTGCACCACTACCACGTGGTGGCGGTGGCTCTGCGTGAGTTGAATGAACGTTTGCACGGTGCCGACCGAGAACAGGCGCTCGAGGACCTCAAGGACGAGGTCGACCGCGACGAGTACACGTAGGACCGTCTGAGCCCGAAGGACCTGCGATGATAGCCCAGCCTCTTGCGAGGCGCGACGCAGGGTAACTCTGGTCAAAGATAGCGGTCAAAAGATAGCGCGAGTCCCCCCGCGAACGGCAGCGGATAAGCGGCGAGGTTTAGTCACGCGATCCGCCCGAGCGCGCCATCTTTGGTTATGGCGCGTGCCCGGGGCACTCAATATTAAGAAGCAATGCACACCCAGCACTCCGCTTTCGGCTCCGTGCTGGGCTGTCATCACACGCCCTTGCGGGCTCTGAGTTGTCCTACTTCGTGGCGCGAGTGCGAGTATCGACTTCGCGCAGGCGGGCAGCCTTGCCGCGCAGTCCACGCAGGTAATACAGCTTGGCGCGGCGAACGTGCGCCGAACGCAGCACATCGATCTTGTCGATGACCTTGGAGTTCAGCGGGAAGATACGCTCGACGCCCTGCCCAAAGCTCATCTTGCGGACGGTAAAGCTCGGCTGATTGCCCTTGCTCTTGGCGATCACCAGTCCTTCAAAGGCCTGGAGGCGCTCTTTGTCGCCTTCTTTGATCTTCACTTGTACCCGAACGGTGTCGCCCGGCTTGAACTGGGGCAAATCGGTGCGCCGCGTTTTGGCAACCAAACGGTCAATAATCGGTGAAATCGACATTTTCTTTTCCTTCTCAGTTTGCGCGCCTCGCGGCGGCTTGAATCTTGAATTCCTGGTAGTGCGCGCCTTCAGGTCCGCGTCTGACGCGGCACTAAAGCGCTGCTCTACTCTTAGTGCTTGCGGGCGTAATCATTCGCGCCCATAAAGTGCAGCGATACATACGGCTCGCTGCCAACAACCCAACTGTCGTGTCCCGGCGGAATGTAAAACACATCGCCTGGACGCATCTCAATGACGCGCCCATCTTCCATGGCGGCGGTAGCCACGCCTGAAATCACCATGCCGACATGCTCGATCTGGCAGAGCTTCTGCTCCCATCGCTTTGCCGACATGCTCGGACCATTTCCAACCGGGCTCGTAGCTCGCCCGGCCAATCGTCATGCCACCGAGTTCGACCAGTTCCAGCTTGCCCTTCTCAAAGACCCGCGTCTCATCCGGCTTTTCGAAGCGCTTCAGGATCACGTCGCATCATTGCTTCGCGCTCTCCGCTTCAATCTCGGCCAGCAGCTTGCGGTCTTCCTTGCTCAACTCGGCGCCATCCAGCAAATCCGGGCGGTTGCGCATCGTCTTTTCCAGCGCCTTGCGCCGCCGCCAGCGCCGGATCTCGTCATGGTTCCCGTTCACCAGCACATCCGGAACCTGCATCCCGCGAAATCCGCCGGCCGCGTGTAGTGCGGATAATCCAGCAATCCGCCAGAACCGCAGGTTGAACTCGGCGGCTCTCCCGCGACTGGCATCTGCATGCTTCGGCCGTCGTCGCGGTAAACGATTCCTGCTGCGACGAAGCCGCATTGCCCAGCGCGCCCGGAATCAGCCGCGTCATGGCATCCACGATCAACGCCGCGCCCAGCTCTCCGCCGCTCAGCACGAAGTCGCCGACGGAGATCTCGCGATCCGCCAGAAACTCGCTCACCCGCTCATCCACGCCTTCGTAGCGGCCGCAGATCAGCACCACGCGCTCGCATGCTCGTCAACTGCTGCGCCACCTTCTGGGTGAACAGCTCGCCCTGCGGCGACAGCAGAATCACTGTCTCTCGCGCTTCGTCATCCAGCCGTTCGTCCCGCGTCGAGACCGCCAGCGACTTGCAGGCACTCGAAGATGGGCTCCGGCTTGAGCACCATGCCTTCGCCGCCGCCAAACGGCCGGTCGTCGACCGTGCGATGACGGTCATGGGTGAACGCCCGCAGATCGTGTATGCCAATTTCAATGAGCCCGGCATCGCGCGCCCGGCGCACAATGCCGTAATCCAGTGGCCCGCGAAAGAAGTCCGGAAAAATCGTGACGATCTCGAACTTCATCTGTGAACCAAAAGCGGGGCTAAAGCCCCTCGACAGTCTTTAGCAGCGCTGGACGGCCGGCCTGAAAGCCGGCTCTACATTCCTTGACCGCTTCTTGCGCTCTTGCGCTCGCCTGCCGCCCGAGCCTCGTCGGCTTCCAGCTTCTGCCGCTGCTTCTCGTCGCCGCTCAAGCGGAGCCTGCAACTCCAGCAACCCTTCCGGCAATTTCATCTCGATGCGCCGCTGCTCTAAGTTCACCGACCTGCAAGAAACTCTTCGGCGTACGGCACCAGATACTCTTGCCCGTCCTGCCGACGAACCACCAGCAGCGGAGCGTCCCGCCACTCAAATCCACATCGGCGACAGTGCCCAGCAACTTCGCGACCATGCTCACTGCTAATCCAAACTTCGCAGCCGACCAACTCGCTGACGTACGCCGCGCCTGCTTCCAACTCGGCGCGCTGCTCGCGCGGAATCTGCACTTCCCATCCCGCAAGCTGCTCGGCATCGCTGATCGAGTCGACGCCGGCAAACTTCAGCACGACTCCGCCCTTGTGAAACCAATGCTCTTCCAGCTGCAACTCGCGACGCTCGCCATTCGCCGCCAGGCCCGACAGCTCGCGCCGCTCCTCGAAGCGCTCAGGGAAAGTCGGTGTGCAACTCGGCCAGCACCTCGCCGCGGCGGCCCTGCGGCCCCAGCACGCGCGCGATAGTGATGAACTCGCCGCTTATTCGACGATCTCCAACTCGTAGCGCTTATGCGTACGCAACGCGGCGGCATTCATGATGGTGCGCAGGCTCCGCGCCATGCGGCCCTGCCGCCCGATCACGCGGCCCACCTCGTCTTCCGCCACTTCCACTTCGATCACTTTGTGGCCGGGCTCGTCGAATTCCTCGACAAACACCTCGTCGGGCTTCTCGACCAGCGACTTGGCGAGGAGTTCCATCAATGCCACCATATTTACCGAGGATGCGTTCGTCATCCGAATCTCCCTCAGGAACCGAGACTATGCCACCGCAGGCGATGTCGGCTCGGTAGCTGCAGCAGTCGCCGGCGTAATGGGCTCGCCCGAAGCAACGGGAGTGGCCGGAGCCTTCGCCACGATCTTGCGTACGCGGTCGGAGAGCTGCGCGCCCTTCGACACCCAGTGGTCCACGCGATCGCGCTTCAGCACGATGGTGGCGGGTTCGGTACGCGGGTTATAGGTGCCAACGACCTCAACCGAGCGGCCATCGCGTGCGCGATCTTTTTCAATAACGACAATGCGGTAGTGGGGCTGTTTGCGCGCGCCACGGCGCGACAGACGAATCATCAGCACAGAGTTTGTTCCTTTCCTGCTTGTCAGGGTAACGGCTGCGTTTTGGCACGATTGCGCAACGCCCAGCCGTACAGCTTAACCAAAATGGCGGATGCTCCAGCGAACCCTCGTTCGCTCCACATCCCAACCCGCGCCTGGATTGGCACAGGTCAGACCTCCGCTGTTAGAGGCGAAGAATTATTATCACTTAGCCGGAGCGGATTTAGCAACCTTGGCTAGTCCGTGACGGCGTCCGGAACGAGCTGGACCGTACGAGAAGCGGAAACTGTCAAACGCCTTCAAAAAAAATCCAGAGAAATCCCATCCGCATGAGTGGTTTGAGATCGTTTTTGGAACACTTGGCGATCAGTGCATCAGGGAATTAACTTCGCATTTGTCATTCAACTTCATTCGATCCGGCTTTTCGCTGGGACTCACGGTCTTGTATCCGTGGAATTTGGCGTATGTATTGGTCGAAAGCCTCAAACTAAGACAATGCCCGCCTCGGTGGAGCGGACTATACCCTAATTGCCTAGGCTTCTTTGCATCACCGCTCATCCTGACGACGAAGCTGGCGGCTTCGGCGGCACGCTCGCGTTGTATGCTGAGCGCGGGGTCGAGATCAGCGTCATCTGCCTGACCGCCGGGACCGCAGCGCGCAATCGCGGCGGCGCAAAGACCGATGCTGAACTTGCGGAGATGCGCACCCGCGAACTGGGCGACTCCTGCCGTCTGCTCGGCGTAAAGCATTGGGAGGTTCTTGGCTATCAGGACGGGCACCTCGCCGAAGCTGAGTTGCTCAAAGTCGTCGGCGACCTGGTGAAGCGTATTCGCGAGATTCGGCCGCAGGTGATCATTACCTACGGTCCCGACGGCGGCATAACCGGACATCTCGACCATGCCATGGCGGGAGTCTTCGCGACCGTTGCGTTCCAATGGGCTGCACGATCCGATCGATATCCAGACCTTGGCGCCCCTTACGCTTCGCAAAAACTCTATTACGCCACCACCGGATACAAGTTGCCTGACCGGCAAGCGACCGCGCCGCCAGTTATCACCGCCAGTATCGATATCGGTCCTGAACGTTTCGAGAAGAAAGACCAGGCTTTCAGGCAACACAAAACACAGCAGCCGCTGTTCGAGTTTGTGCGAAAGAATCTAGACCGCCCGCCCTTAGTCGAGCTGTATCACCTGGCATGTACGCGCGAGCCGCACGGAGAGGTTGGAGACGGACCTGTTAGACGGGTTGGAAGAAGGTTAGTCCGGTGCCGCGGGCTAAAGCCGGCTCTAGAACATAATCAGGAAGGGTTATCGGCACGACTGCTGCAGGTCGTGCCCTGACGCGAATCTTCGCTTCATTCAACAATATGGACGTGTGCGCGAAATGCGGGTTCCTCGCCTACGCTCGGAATGACACATCCAAGAATATGTTCTTCCGGTCGGCGAAAGCCTGCCCTGAGCGCAGTCGAGCCGTCTCCTGACACCCGTGTTCCATGCGTGCCGGCCAAACACGACTTCTGTCGTCCCTACTGGACTTAGGAGATTTTTTTTCAACGCTACCCAGCGCTGAAGCGCTGGGCTAAGATCTGCTGCGCCTGCGGCGCGGGATCTTTCTGCTTTTCACCACTTCCTCAAACCAACTTTTGGACGTAGGTCTCTACGTCATTCATCCCGCAGCGTCCGCATGGGATCGACGCGGGTTGCACGCCACGCTGGAATAAGAGTCGCGCACAACGCAATCATTCCTAGCAAGAACGAAACGCCGACGTACGTCACCGTATCGCGAGGACTCACGCCGTAAATCATCTTCGCGACCAGGCGGGTTAGCATGAGCGACGCAACCACTCCGATCGCCAGGCCGATTGCCGTCGGCTTCATGCCTTCCAGAATGACCAGGCGAAGGACGTCGCGAACGCGCGCGCCCAGCGCGATGCGCAGCCCGATCTCCTTCACCCGCTGACGTACCGAGTAGGCGAGCACGCTGTAAATACCAACCGCGGCCAGCAGAACTGCCAGACCGGCAAAGCCCGCCAGCAGCATCATGTTGAATCGCTGTGGCGCGAGAGACTCGGCGACTACATCCTGCATGGTCTTCACGTCGAGCACGGGCCGCGCTGGATCGACCTCATGGATCGCATTCGTAATGCTCTTCACCAGGGCATTGGGATCGCCGCTGCCACGCACCACCAGGCTCATGCCGAAGGACTGCCACTTCTCTCCCACAGTGCCGGTCACTTGGGCGAGCGGCTCGTATAGCGTCGCATTGGGCCGGGACTCGTTCAGGGCATCAATCTTCACGTCTTTCACGATGCCGACGACTTCGCGCACGACCCCGGGTGTAAAGGAAATGGTCAGGCGTTTGCCGATGGCATCTTCGTTGGGCCAAAAGCGCTTCGCCATCGACTCGCTGATAAGAATCGCAGCGGGTCTTCCGGCATTGTCAGCATCATCGAGATCGCGGCCTCGCACGACAGGGATTCGCATGGCGCTCATATAGCCGGGGCTTATGAGCCGCACATCGACTTCTGGCTGCTCCGACATGGGGAGTGCCGCTTGTCCCTCGATGGCGATCGGCTGATGCGATCCACCTTCAGCGCTCAGCGGCAACTCATCGACGAGTCCTGCGGTCTGAACTCCCGGCAGCGACCGCACGCGGTCCAGTACTCGATCGAAGAAGCTGACTTGCTGTTCCGGTGTAGCAAACTTGGTGGGCGGCACGGAGATCGACATGGTCGCCACACTCTGCGCGTCGAAACCGGGATCGACGGATTGCAGGTTGCCCAGGGTGCGAATCATCAGCCCAGCTGCAACCAGCAACACGAGTGACAGGGCCACTTCACACACGACCAGCATGTCGCGCGTTTTTGCGCTTGTAGAAGCCGTATCGGTGCGGCCCAGCCCCTGCTTCAGTGCATCGTTCACATCGGCGCGTGAGAGCCGCAAAGCGGGCAACAGCCCGGCGAGTACGCCGGTCAGTACCGAGACGGCGAGGGTGAAGCCCAGTACGCGCCAATCCAGGCCGGAATTGACAGACTTCGGGAGCTGTTGCGCGAGGTAGGCCACGATGAAGCGATTACCGAAGTGCGCGACGACAAGCCCGAGAGCGCCGCCGATCGAGGCAAGGAGCACAGTCTCGGTTAAAACCCGGCTGAGTAGCTGGGCCCGGCTCGCTCCCAGAGCCGCGCGTATCGCCATCTCCTTCTTGCGCTCGAGGGTTTTGGCCATGACCAGGTTGGCGACGTTAGCGCATGCGATGAGCAGCACGGCGGCTACGGCTCCAAGTAAAACCAGCAACGCAAGCCGAACGTTCCTGACCGCATCGCTATGAAGCGGCAGTACAGCGGCGCCCCAGCCTTGGTCGTCTTCCGGGTACTGCTGCGCGAGGCGTTGGGAGATCGTGTCCATCTCGGCTTGCGCCTGTTGCTCGGTTGCCCCGGGCTTGAGGCGCGCGATAACCATGCAGTTGTGATTGCCGCGAACCGCCCTTTCCTGATCGGTCCATGCCATAGGAACCCAAAGCTGCGCCCAACCAGGCAGGACAAAGCTCTTGGGCATCACTCCGGCTACCAGGTAGCTTTTGTCGTTCAGATCGACGCGACTGCCCACGATTTTCGGATCACCACCGAAGTGCGTCTTCCACAGGTTGTAGCTGAGCACCACGGCGTCACCCCGGCCGGGTTCGTTCTCATCGCGGGTGAAGACTCGGCCCAGCATCGGCTGGCCGCGGAGGGTGCTGAAAAAGTCCGGCGACACTCGGGCGGCAAAGAGTTGTTCCGGTTCGCCCGTTCCGCTCAGGTTCATCGCTCGACCCGAATAAATGGCCATGCTTTCGAAGACGTGGTTCTGCTTTTCCCAGTCGTCGTAATTGGCGGGTGAAACGGAAAAATATGGGATACCGGGAAACGCCTTCTGCGGTGGCCGGTGATAAAGCCGCATCAGGCGATCGGATTCGGGATAAGGCAGCGGCTTGAGCAACGCGGCGTTCACCACGCTGAAGATCGCGGTGTTGGCTCCGATGCCGAGGGCCAACACGATGACTGCCAGCAGCGTAAAGCCACGGCTCTTGCGGAGACTACGCCACGCATGGCGAATATTCATCAGCAAATTTTCCATGTTTCCCGATCTCCCGATATAGCGGCACTGAACGCACGAATGCCTAACATGAAAACTAGCAATCGAGGGGCCAGCGGGTCACCGCTATATTGCTGATGTGTAAGGGCTTGAGGTAGGAAGACTTACGAGATCCGATTGCCGCCGTTCGAATCTCGTAACCTTTGTCCGAAAGCGGACGATGGAAAGAGTTGGATCGGCTACTTGCGCGTGCGCTTGGTCTTCGTCTTGGTAGCGGCCGCGGGCGAGTCAGTGGAAGCCGATGTCGATCCCTCGATCTGCTCTTTTGCGTTCGCGACAAGTTTCTCGAAAGCTTGTTCTTTGGTGGGCTTGCCGGAATCGTTGTGCCGGTACTTATGTTCGGTGTGACAAATCCGGCACGCCACCTTCTGCACCTCGTCACCAACCATCGCCGCGATGGAGTGGTCGGTGCTTCGTTTGCAGCGGGTGCAGTAGTCGTCGATGTAGTCGCCCAGGCGCACAGTTCCTCCGGCGCAAAACACGCAGTTTAGCACGGCAACGGATTACTTGTTCTCTGCTTCCAGGAAGCTCACGATCTGCCAGCGCTGCTGTTTTGGCAGGTTTGACCACGAGGGCATGCCGCTGTTGAGATTTCCGTTGGTGATGAACCAGAAGAGCTCGCCGGGCTTGGCGGACTTAATGCTAGTGCTCTGCAAGGACGGCGCCGGACCCATGCCCTGAAGATTGTTGCCATGGCATTGGGAACAGTTCTGCGCATACAGCTTTTTGCCTCCCGCGGCGGCCTTGGGATTGTCGGCAAAGGGGTTGCTCATTGATGCGGCTGACTGCGGAGCACCGCGAAAAGACGCAGCTGTTTGAGCGGATACGAATGGAAGGCAAATCAAAGCAGAACCCAAAAGACTGAAAGCCAGCGCAACCCAAGGTTTCTTGAGCAAACTCAACTCTCCTTTTTCTGATAACAACATCTTACCGCCACTCGTAGGCCAATTGGGTGGCATGCGATCAACGGGACGCGAGTCAATTCGATTCAGCTCAACGTTCCACCACGCGCTCCAGATCCTCAAAGAACGCCGGATAGGATATCGCCACACATCCCGCGCCATGAATCACCGTCTCGCCCTCCGCACGCAGGGCAGCGATCGCGAACGCCATCGCAATGCGGTGATCGTCGTAGCTCTCGATCTCCGCCCCATGCAGCTTCTGGCCGCCGGGTATCCGCCAGCCGTCTTCCGTCTGCTCGACTTGCGCTCCCATGGCCTGCAAGTTGCGAGTGACAGCGCTCAGCCGATCTGACTCTTTCACCCGCAGCTCTGCCGCATCGCGAACCTCGATCCCGCCCGCGGTGTAAGGAGCAATCGCAGCCAGCACCGGCAATTCATCGATCAGCAGCGCAGTTTGCGCTCCTGCGATCACGATATGTCGTCCCTTGCCGGGGACGAGCGCGATGGTGCCTACCAGCTCTCCATGCTGCTCTTCGACCCGCAGCATCGAGACGCGACAGCCCATCGCCGTAAGCACATCGAGAAGAGCGGAGCGGGTGGGATTCAGCAGCACTCCATCCAGCACCAGGTTGGATTCGGGAAAGATCGCGGCCGCACAGAGGAAAAACGCCGCCGACGAGCTGTCGCCGGGCACATAGGCTTCGAGCGGCTTCAGACTTTGCCCGCCGCGAATGCTCACCGCATTGCGCGAGCGCTCCAGCTCGGCGCCGAATGCCCGCAATGCGAGCTCTCCGTGATCGCGAGTGGCATGCGCCTCTTCCACCGTCGTCGTGCCCTCCGCCAGCAGCCCGGCGAAAAGAAGGCACGTCTTCACCTGTGCACTGGCTACCGGCGGCCGATAGCTGATGCCATGCAACCGGGTTCCGCTGATTCGCAGCGGCGCGTGGCCGTCGTCGGAATCAATCTGCGCTCCCATCTGTGAGAGCGGCTCGATGACCCGCTTCATCGGACGCCGGGACAGCGAAGCGTCGCCGATGAGCTCACTGCCGAACGACTGAGCGGCGAGAATTCCCGACAACATGCGCATGGTCGAGCCCGAGTTCCCACAGTCCAGCGCCTCCGCAGGAGACTTGAGTTGCGGACCTAAACCTTCGACCACTACGCTGCCATCGTCCGCTCGCTCGACAGTGCAGCCCAGCCTTCGGACGCATTCCAACGTGCTGGCGCAGTCCGCACCCGGAGCGAAATTCTCAAATCGCGATCGTCCGGGTGCGAGTGCCGCCAGCATCGCATAGCGGTGCGAGATGGATTTGTCTCCCGGCATGCGGAGACTTCCCAGCACGTTGCGCGCACTCTGCACTGCGACTGTTGCGTTCATAGTCAAAGACCGCTCGGAGGAGCGTGGCCCATCCAGCCTACAAGAAAAGCCAAGAGCGGGGACGGATTCCTACATATGAAATGCGGGAACGAGAAACTTCGCCGGCTTTGTGAAAGTCTTGCTCGCCAAGTGAAGGCGGTGGAACCGCCGCAGCGTCTTCGCCGAAAGCTCATCGCGGCACGAGCCTGGTCACCGAATGCGCCGCCGAGAAGCAATGCTCGATTGGTATTCAGGAGGCTGCGCCCACGCGCTCCCGGGCCTCACTCAGGAACGCCGGGGGAACTTCACGCACTCGCACCGCGATCTCAAAGCGCGGAGTAGTCGGCCCTCGTCCCCACCGGGCTACATCCCAATGTGCTCGCAGGAAGCGTATATCCGATCGTTGTGAAAGATCGACTAGCAGCGGGTACTCACCTATATAGAACTGTTGTGGCAAGCCAGCGATCGGCTTCGTTTCCCAAGTCGTGCCATCCGCAGATGCAAAAATTCCTAACTCGAAGGACTCCTGTTCTACAACGGTAGTAATGGAGAGAGTGAACAGGAACAGCTGGCTTTCGGCGGTGCCGATATCAACAGGCTCGCTATCGCCGTTGCTGGTGATAACCGTGGCTTCGGGAACCAGGAAGGCATCAATCATGACGCAGGTATTGTATTAAATCCAGCCGATCAGCCCGCGTGACTATCATCACAATTCACAGAATTGTGCCCCGCTTTTCGTTGACAGCGCGGGGTAACCGCCCTAATATGTGCGCCACTGGGCGCGCACGTAGCCTCTGTGACGCGTCGAACGGAGGAGCGGGTATGCGAGTTTCGAAACTGACCTTACTCAGCGGAATGCTGCTGATCTTGGCGGCCATTGCCTCGGCGCAAATGCCCATGCCTAAACCGGCGCCTGAACTGAAACAGCTCGATTGGATGGAAGGATCGTGGAAGCTGGACGGCGATGCCAAAGCCAGTCCTATGGGCCCTGGGGGCAAGATGAATATGACGGAAGACATTCACTGGATGCAGGGCGGCTTCTTTCTGGTCTCCCACTCCCATTTCTCTGGCGCCGGCATGGGCGATGGTTCGGGCATCTCCGTTATGGGCTACGATTCCGACGCCAAGAAATTTACGTACAACGAGTTCAACAGCTTCGGCGAAGCCTCTAAATCGATGGGCTCGGTGGATGGCAAAACCTGGACATGGTATGGCGAAGACAAAATGGGCAAGGGCAAGTTCACTATGAACATCACCTCGCCGACTTCCTACACCTTCCAGTACGATATGTCGCCGGACGGCGCCAACTGGACAACCGTCATGACCGGCACCGCTACCAAGCTCAAGTAGCCGACGAGCGTTAGCGACTCATGATTCGTCAAAGGGGGCAGCGCGCGCCCCAATCTTGTCATCACGAGGTCGCCACGGCGACAAGGGATCCGCTCAGAGTTATGCCGTCGCCTCCCATAGCTTCGCCGGATAACGTCATATTCCGAAGCTGCTGATAGCTTGCGTCGGCCTTACCTGGATTTGTCCGCAAAGTCGCCAATCAGGGTGGAATACTCCTCAGGCCGCTCCATCGCAGCATAGTGTCCCGCGTTGGGAATAATGTGCAGAGTGCTACCGGGAATACGATCACGCATCAACTCTGCCGCGCTTAAAGGAGGAATGTCTTGCTCACCTGCAACCACCAGCGTCGGGACGTCAATAGTACCCAGCGTCTCAACCGAGTCTGGACGGTCGGCCATTCCACGCTGCACGCCTGCAATGTCCTCGGCCGACATGCTCTGCATCATGCGGTGTGCGGCTTCAACAATGTCGGGGCGCTCGAACTTTGTAGCCGGAGCGAACAGCTTTCCCAGCATGTCTTCGATGAAGGCACCCGTTCCTTCATTCAGCACTTGGTCTGCAACGCGCAATCGGTTCGCGCGGCTTTCCGCCGTTTCCGCCGACGCCCGCGTATTGGAGAGCACCAGCGCAGCAACCCGCTCGCGATGCCGCCTCCAGAACTCGAACAGCAGGTAACCGCCGATCGACACTCCAACGAATGTCGCGTTGCTCACCCCTTCCGTCTGGCATAACCGAAGCAGATCCTCGGCGTGTTTTTCCATCGTGGCCGCGCCGTTACCCAGTTCTGACTCGCCATGCCCTCGCAGGTCGGGCGTGATGACTCTAAACCGTTGGGTAAGTGTCGGTATGACGCCATCCCAGAAGTGATGATTCAGCGGAAACGGATGCAACAGCACGAGATCGGGTCCCGAGCCGGAGACCTCGTAACACAGAACAGCATCGTCGCTTCTCAGAGTTGGCATGTCGGGGCGTCTCCCACGGTTTCGTTATACACACGACCAACAAAAAGGACGCACCACGAAGTGCGTCCTAACATTCTGCAGTGCTCTTAAGTTAAGGATTCTGATACGGCTGTACATTCGCCGGGGGGGCCGACACCTCTACCATCGCACCCTCCGGAATCACGATCCACGCGATGAGATAGGCGAGCAAACCGGTTCCGGCACACAGAACCACCAAGAGCCACACCACGCGGATCACTGTTACGTCGAGATCGAAGTACTCGGCAAACGCTGCGCAGACGCCTGCGATTTTTCGATCCGGGCTGCCTTTCGGGGGACGCATCAAGCGGGTACGTCCCGCCACAGCGCCCACCCGGCGCCCGCAATACGCGCATAGGCTTGCGTCGTCCTGAATCACCTTTCCGCAATAGTTGCAGTACATGCTCCCCTCCCTATTACAGATACGAATGGCACGGCAAAAGGTTCCCGGAGGGTAAGCTCTTAGACCTTTCCGGATCGGATCGCCTCTACCGCTCGACCGCCATAGCCACTGCGTTGCCGCCGCCCAGGCAGAGTGCCGCAATGCCTTTGTGAACGTCGCGACGCGCCATTTCGTAAAGCAGAGTCGCCAGGATCCGCGAGCCGCTCGACCCAATCGCGTGTCCCAGCGCCACGGCTCCGCCATTTACGTTGACCTTGTTCAGGTCGATCCCTAGCTCCCGCGTCACGCCGATCGCCGCTACCGAGAACGCCTCATTGATTTCGTACAGGTCGACGTCCGCATCTTTCCAGCCTGTCTTCTTCCAGATCTGTCGGATCGCGTCCACCGGTGCCATCATTACCCACGCCGGATCGATCCCGCTGACCGCCTGCGCCACGATGCGTGCCATCGGTTTCAGCCCAAGTTCCTTCGCCTTCGCCGCCGACATGACCACCACCGCCGAAGCTCCATCATTCACTCCAGGAGCGTTGCCCGCAGTCACGGTTCCATCTTTCTTGAACGCCGGCTTCAGATTACGCAGCGCCTCGATAGTGGTGTCTTCACGCGGCGACTCATCTTTGGTGAACAGCTCAGGCGACGCTCCTTTCTTCTTCGCCGGCAGCTCGACCGGCACGATCTGGTCTTTGAAGCGGCACTCCTTGATGGCCGACACAGCCTTGCGATGCGAGTTCAGCGCATACTCATCCTGCTCCTCGCGCGTGATGCCGTACTTCTCGCCACGTTCTCGCCGGTGTTGCCCATGTGGTAGTCGTTGTAGGCGTCCCACAGGCCGTCATGCACCATGGAGTCGACGATCTTGCCATCGCCCAGGCGGTATCCTTTGCGCGCGTTCGGCAGAAGGTATGGAGCATTGGTCATGCTCTCCATGCCGCCAGCTACCACAATGTCGGAGTTACCAGTCTGGATGGCCTGCTGCCCCAGGGCAACCGCCTTCAGCCCGGAGCCGCACACCTTGTTGATGGTCATGGCGCCGACACGGCAGACGACAATCCGCCACCGAGCGCAGCCTGACGCGCCGGATTCTGTCCCAGGCCAGCCTGCACCACGTTGCCCATGATGCACTCGTCGACCGTGTTCGGGTCGATGCCCGCGCGCTTCACTGCCTCGCGCACCGCGATGGCGCCCAACTGCGGAGCGCTGAAGTCCGACAGCGAACCCTGGAATTTACCCACCGGCGTACGCACGGCAGAGACGATTACGACATCTTCTAATGAAGGCCATATCTTGAAAAACCTTTCAGCAGGAAGTAGAAACCCAACATTATAAGATGGGCGTGCGGTGAGCCTCGACCCACAAATTCCGCAGCCGCCTGCGTCGCAGCCCGCGCGAGCACCGCTGGCTTGCACCCCGGTGGCACACGGCCGTGCTAGTCGCGGTGCTGCTGCTGGGCTCCATCAGCGGGTCGGCGACGCCATCATCCGCTCACCCGCAGCGGCAGCAAATTGCCGCAATATGTTTGGGGAATGCACGTGGGAATGGATCCTCGTCGGCTTTGTCTGGCTGGGCATTCGCAAACGCTTCCGCCTGCGCGACGTGATCGGCGGGCGATGGGCGGGCTTCGAAGATTTCTTTCTCGACATTCTCATCGCCGCCGTTTTCTGGAGCATCGCGGCGCTGGTCCTGGCGGCGGGCGCCAAGCTGCTGCACCTCGACCAGGCAGAGAAGATCGATGCCATGCGCACGCAGCTCGGATTTCTGACTCCCGACACGCGCCTGGAACTCGGCGTGTGGTTCTGCTGAGCGCCACCGCCGGCTTTTGCGAAGAGTTCATCTTTCGCGGATACCTGCAACGGCAATTCGCCGCCATGACGCGCTCCATGCTCGCTCGGAGCGTTGCTTTCGGCTGTCGTGTTCGGAGCGTCGCACGGCTACGAAGGCGGCGCACGCATGATCCTGATCGGAATTTTCGGATTGATGTTCGGGTTACTCGCCTGGTGGCGCAAAAGCCTTCGTCCGGGAATGATCGCGCATGCGTGGCACGATGCGCTGAGCGGCGCAGTTTTGCGAATGCTGAAATAGCCAGTGTTAATGCGGCTTGCGCGCACTGCCGATCGAAGAGCACGAAATGTTCGGTTGCATTTCTCTGCAACTGTAAGATTTCCCGTCGCCGCGACGCTCGTCAGGGCTCACAAGATACACACACGAACGCGCTTTTTTTGCTTGACTATTCGTTTCGAGGACTCTATACAAAGAACAAATTGCGATGATGTCATGTCGCAAACTTCCATGAAGAATGGAAAAGGGAGAATAGAAAATGGCAACTAAGAAGGCTGCAAAGAAGGCGACCAAGAAGGCCGCGAAGAAAAAGAAGCACTAACTTTGCAATGACCAACCAAGGGGACGCGCAAGCGTCCCCTTCGCTTTTGCATCAAACTTTCCCGCGGGCTCGAATGAGGGTGTCCCATCCCTTCGCTTCTTTTGCGAAGGTGGGAGTGAAAGGTCAGAGCTTTACCAGCTTCTCCATCGCGTCTTCATCGATCACGCTGACCTTCAGCTCGCGCGCTTTGTCGAGTTTCGAACCTGCTTCCTCTCCCGCCACCACGTAATCCGTCTTCTTGCTGACCGATCCCGAGACCCGCCCGCCGGCATCTTCGATCAGCTTCTTGGCTTCGTCGCGCGTAGTGCCGTTCGCAGCGTCCCCGTCAGCACAAATGTCTTGCCTGCTAAGCGCGGTGCCACGCTCTTTCTTCTTCCCAGTGAGAGTCAGCCCCGCGGCACCCAGCCTCTTCACCAACGCCACGTTCTTCGGCTCGTCGAAGAACTCCCGCACCGCTGCCGACACGCGCGGCCCAATCTCGTTCACCTGCTGCAACTCTTCTTCGCTCGCCGCCATGAACGCGTCCATCGACCCGAAGTGCTCCGCCAGGAACTGCGCTGTGCGTTCGCCGACAAAGCGGATGCCCAACCCGTAGATCACGCGTTCCAGCGGCAGCTTCTTGGATTGCTCAATCTCCCGCAGGACGTTTTGTGCCGACTTCTTGCCCATGCGCTCGAGCCCGAGCAGGTCGGCTTCGCTGAGCTGGTAAATGTCGGCAACATTCTTGACCAGCCCCTTGTCGACCAACTGGTTCACCAGTGCATCGCCCATGCCCTCGATGTTCATCACCCCGCGCGAGGCGAAGTGGCGGATGCTTTCGCGCAGTTTGGCCGGGCAGTTCGCATTGACACAGCGATGATCGGCCTCGCCTTCGGCGCGCACCACGTGGCCGCCGCATACCGGGCAGCGCTCCGGCATGTGAAACTCACGCGTGCCGCGCGGCTTGCTCTCGTCAACTTTGACGACTTTCGGAATCACGTCGCCGCCGCGCTCCACCAGCACCCAGTCGCCGATGCGCACTCCCAGGCGCTCGATCTCGTCCATGTTGTGCAGCGTCGCCCGGCTGACGGTCGTGCCTCCGATGGGCACCGGCTTCAGCGCAGCAACCGGCGTAAGCTTCCCCGTTCGCCCCACCTGCACCAGGATGTCTTCGATCTGCGTCTCACCCGATCGCGCCGCATACTTGTACGCGATAGCCCACCGCGGAGCCTTCCCGGTAAAGCCCAGCTCCTGCTGCAGCGCGATGCGATCGACCTTCACCACGATGCCGTCGGTCTCGTATGGCAAGCTCTCGCGCTTCCCTTCCCAATTGGTTGACGAATGCCCAAACCTCATCGATGCTATGTACCAGCCGGTGATTGGGATTGACCTTGAAGCCGGCGGTCTGCAACGCCTTCAGCGCCTCGGAGTGCCGATCGAAAATAGTTTTGCCATCGGCCAGCAAGCCGTAGGCAAAGAAATCGAGACGCCGGCTGGCAGTGATCTTGGGGTCGAGTTGCCGAACCGTGCCGGCGGTCGCATTGCGTGGATTGGCGAACTTCGCAAGCCCTTTCTGCTCCTGCTCTTCGTTCATGCGTTGGAACGATGCCGTAGGCATCAGCAACTCGCCGCGCACTTCGAAGTCTTCGGGTAAGCCGGCTTCTTTCAGCTTCTGCCTGGGGACATTAAGCGGGATGCTGCGAATGGTGCGCACGTTGGCGGTGACGTCCTCGCCCAGTGGTGCCGTCTCCGCGAGTGATCCCCAACGCAAGGCTGCCGCCTTCGTAGCGCAATGCCATGGACATTCCGTCGAGCTTCAGCTCGCAAACATAGTCCACCTTGGTCGTGCCGGTGAGTTCGTGTACCCGGCGCTCCCAGTCGCGAAGTTCCGCCTCACTCGTCGTCTTTGACAAGCGAGAGCATCGGACGTGGAGTGCGGCACGCTGGCAAACTGACCACTCGGCTGTCCACCGACCCGGCTGGGTGGGAGAGTCGGCGGTAATCAGCTCAGGATGCTCGGCCTCCACGGCGATCAACTCATCCATCAACCGATCGAACTCGGCATCGCTGATCTCCGGATCGTCCAAAACGTAGTAGCGGTGTTCGTGATGGCGGATTTTGTCGCGCAGCCCTTCCAGCTTGCGCGTTAGCTCTTTAGTGCTCGGCGACATGGTGCAATTATAGGGAGCGTGACATCGCTCACCGCAAATCTGGGCGCGTCCCGTAGAATCGAGCATTCCGGTCCGATAGCACCTTGAAAGCACTCATCGCCAAGTGGACGCACCACCTCATCGCCATCCTCGGGCCTTTGGGAGTATGGGGCGTGATGGGCTTTGCCTTCATCGACGCCGCCCTGTTTGGCGTGCCAATGGACGCCATCGTTTGCGGATACGCTTACGCCAAGCCCAGCCATCTGCTGCTCTACGCGTTCGGCGCGGCCGTCGGCTCGGCAGCAGGCAGCCTGGTTGTCTACTTCATCGGCTACAAGGGTGGCGAGGTGATGCTCAAGAAGCGCATGGGCGAAGCGCGCTTCAACCGCATTACAGCGTCATTCGAAAAGCGCGAGTTTCCAGTGATTACCGTGGTTTCCATGTTGCCGCCCCCGACGCCTTTCAAGCTATTTGTGCTGTCGGCGGGCATGGCGGAAATGCCGCCGTTGCGGTTCGTGTCGGCCATCGTACTGGGACGCTTCGTGCGCTTCACCATCGAGAGCATTCTGGTCATTCGCTATGGACCGCACGTGATTGCACTGTTCGCGGAGGCGCTGCGTCATCACTTAAGCTATGTAGTTGCCGCCGGCATCTGCGGTCGCCGTGATCGGCTGGTGGGTGTGGCGAATCAAAAAGGTGCAGCGGCGCAGAGGGGCAAATACGAACTAGCGAGCCTGAAGTCCAGATACAGGATCTCTCAACCATAAGGACGATTCTATGGAGCAGATTCAGACCGAACAACACGACGCAGTCCTGCATCTCATCCTTAACCGGCCGGAAAAGAAGAATGCGCTCACCTCGGCGATGTACGACTCGTTGGTCGCGGCCATGCAACGCGCGGAGGCGGATGACTCCATCCGCGTGCTCATTCTTCGTGGCAACGGAGATTCTTTCACTGCCGGCAACGACATCGAAGACTTCGTGCAGAAGCCGTGGAAAGGTCAATCCATGCCTCCGGCCGAGCAGTTCATCCGCGCAGTCGCCTTTGCACGCAAGCCGGTGATTGCCGCCGCTCATGGCCTAGCAGTTGGCGTCGGAACCACCATCCTGCTGCATTGCGACCTGGTTTACGCCGCCGATGAAACCCGCTTCCTAATGCCTTTCGTCAACCTGGGAATCATTCCTGAAGCCGGGTCTACGCTGCTTTTACCCAGCGATGATCGGCTATCAGCGCGCTGCCGAACTGCTATTACTTGCGGCGCCGTTTTCCGCGCAGAGAGCTTACGAGTTGGGAATTGTTAACCGCGTTGTAGCAGCCGATCAACTGCTGGCGACCGCCAACGCGGCCGCACAGACATTGACCGAAAAGCCCGCGAGCGCACTTCGTCTCACCAAAGAGATGATGAAGCAGCACCTGAGCTCCGACCTTGACCGAGTCATCCGCGAAGAGGTCCTTGCCATCGCCGGCCAATTGGAGTTACCGGAAACAGCCGAAGCTCTAAGCGCCTTCCTGCAGAAACGCAAGCCCGATTTTTCCCGGTTTCGGTAGGAATTTGCATAACAAGGTAACCAGATGTAATTACCTGCTTGACGGAAGTCGGAATCATGGGTAACGTTCTGTTCCAGCGAACGAGCGCCCAAATTTGTGACCCAAACCCTTGTAGCGGCTGAAGTATACGACCGTCTGCAACGAGCGATGTCCTCGGACCCAGATGGTTTCTGCGAGCTCTACCACGATTACCTGGCCGACGCCCGGGAGACGTTGAATTATCTTCATCTCGCTTGTGAGAGCCAAAACGGCGATGACCTGAGGTTCAAAGCCCACTATCTAAAAAGCAGCAGTTTGATTCTGGGAATCAGCCCGGTAGCCCACCTGTGCGCCGAATTGCAAGACGCCGGGCACGCAACCGACTTCGATTCGGAAGGACGGAAGTTGCAGGAACTTGCCTCTCTGCTGAGCCTGGTTCAGGAGGAACTGGAGAAAAGGCTTGGGCCGCGAGTGGTCCCGCTTGGGGCATAATCCAGTGACCGCCAATGGCTGATGCCAACCCAATCCGCCTTCTCATTGCCGACGACCATCCTGTAGTGCGGGTGGGGCTGCGCAACATGCTGCTTTCCGATAACCAGTTCCAGGTGGTGGGCGAAGCTCGCGACGGCGCCGAAGCCCTCGCCCTGGTGAAGAAGTATCAGCCCGAAATCCTGCTGCTCGACCTGGCTATGCCTAACATGCCCGGACATGGAAGCGCTCCGCGAACTCACCAGTCACGAGACTCAGACGCGGACCATCGTGCTGACTGCCAAAATCGAAAAAGAGCAGATTCTCGAGGCACTACAACTCGGGGCCCGTGGAGTCGTATTAAAGGACGCCGCCGTCGAGCACCTGGCTGCTTGTATCCGCGCCGTCATGCAGGGCCAATATTGGCTGGATGGCCGACCGGTACAAAACCTGGTGCAGGTGCTGCGCGAACTGACAGCACAGACCGCGGCTCCCCCGCGCAAAACCTACGGACTCACCAGCCGCGAGCTCGAAGTGGTCACTCTGATCACTGAAGGATGTACCAACAAGGACATCGCAACTCAGTTCGGCATCAGCGAAGAGACGGTCAAGCGCCACCTGACCAACATCTTCAACAAGCTTGGCGTGGGCAATCGCCTGGAGCTGGCTTTGTTCGCGCTCAACCGACATCTCCTGCCTCCGGCGCCAGCCGCCTAGCTCGTTGTGCTGACCTTAAGGATCCAAGATTCAACCAGGTGATTCACCACGCTTGAGCGTGGGGCTGAAGCACCACTACGTTCACCCGCTTCCCTGTGTTAACCTTCGCAACGAACATCTGTCGCATACTGTTCTCACGAGGTGGGGCCATGAGCGAGCACCAGAATCTCCGCATGGATTACATCGAGTTTCCGGCAACCGACGTGGAAGCAACCAAGCGCTTTTATCATGATGCCTTCGGCTGGGACTTTACCGACTACGGGCCGGGATATACCAGCTTCCACGATGGCCGCCTCGGTGGCGGATTCAACACCGAAGCCCAGGTTGCCAGCGGCAGCAAAACCACAGGCGTGCTGGTCGTTCTCTATGCCAAGAATCTTGAGGACACCTATAACAAGGTGAAGAGCGCTGGCGGCCGAATCGTGCGCGAGATCTTCGAGTTTCCCGGCGGACGTCGCTTTCACTTCGCCGACCCGAACGGCAACGAACTCGCCGTATGGAGCGAATAGGCTGATATGGCCCGCATAAATTCCTACGTTATCAGGGGCACCGTCGTCGGTGCCCTTGGCGGACTGTTGTTCGGTTTCGATACCGCAGTAATTGCCGGCACCGAGCAGCAGCTTATCCAGGTCTTCGGGCTCAATGACCGTCAACTTGGAATAACGGTTTCGATCGCCCTCGTCGGCACCGTCATTGGAGCCATCTTCTCCGGCGAGTTGGGCGACAAAATGGGCGGACGCGAAGCACTGCGCATTCTTGCAGCGTGCTATGTGATCTCCGCCTTCGGATGCGCATTCGCCTGGAGTTGGCCTGCGCTGCTGGCCTTCCGCTTCATCGGCGGCCTGGCGATCGGCGGTTCGTCTGTACTTGGCCCCGTCTACATCGCCGAAATTGCTCCTGCACGTTGGCGGGGCCTGCTGGTCGGGACGTTCCAGATCAACATCGTCATCGGCATTCTGGTTGCGTATCTGTCGAATTATGTCGTCTCTTTGTTCGGCTTGGGGATGAATGAATGGCGCTGGCAGCTCGGCATCGCCGCTGCTCCAGCCATGCTCTTCTTCGTCATGCTGTTTACCATTCCGCGCAGCGCGCGCTGGCTGGTGCTCAAGAACCGCATTGCCGAAGGGCGCGAAGTGATTGCTCTCCTTGGCTCAGAGAATTCTGAGGCCGAGCTGAAGGAAATCGTCGACTCCATTCACGTCGACGGCGTTGCGCACTCCGAACCGCTCTTCCAACGCAAGTATCTGCGACCCATGTATCTCGCGGCCACCGTGGCCGGCTTCAGCCAGCTCGCTGGCATCAACGCGATTCTCTATTACTCGAACTACATCTTCGAGAATGCAGGTTTCAGCAAGAGCTCGGGCCTGCTGCAATCGGTCGCGATTGGCGCCATGAACCTGGTTGCGACCTTGTTTGCCATGAGCTTGATCGACAAGCTCGGGCGCCGTACGCTGCTGCTGATCGGCAGTCTTGGCATGGCGTTCTGTCTCTCTGGGGTGGCCTACGTTTTCTACACCGATAGCCACAAGAACCTGCTGGTCGTGTTTCTGCTGGCGTACATTGCGTGCTTCGCCATTTCGATTGGCGCCGTCATCTGGGTGTACATCAGCGAAGTCTTTCCCAATCGCGTGCGCTCGAAGGGACAGAGCTTGGGCAGCTCAGCACACTGGATTATGAACGCCATCATCTCGGGAATCTTCCCCGTGATGGCAGCCTGGTCGCGTTCGGTTCCGTTTGTCTTCTTCGCCGCCATGATGCTCTTGTTCTTCTTCATGGTTCTGTTTACCTATCCCGAAACCAAGGGCGTCACGCTGGAAGAGATGCAACACAAGCTGGGGATTGAGTACTAGCACAGCCTGACGTTCTCTATGGCTGTCATCCTGAGCGAGAGCGGAGCGACGAGTCGAAGGACCTCTATTGTGCCAATCCGCTACACTCGCTTGTTCTCTCTCAAGAGAGCAATTAGACTCCGCTTTCTACTTCTGTTTCACGAAAACATCATGCCTAAACGCTTGCACCTTGCATTGCCTTTTGTCCTGCTTTTCTCCGGCTCATTCGCATTCGCTCAATCCCAACCTGCTCCTCCCAATCCTTACGCTCCGGTGCTCGATCGCCTCAACGAGATCACTGCGATCCCGTTGAGTGGATGGACCGAGGTTCCGGGCGACATGGCGCATGGCGAGATTCCTCCGAACGCGGCCATGACCCCGAATGCGGGCCCGCTAAACCTGGGCGGAGACTTCGAGCCGCCGATTTGGCTGTATCGCGAGATCGAGATTCCCGAGGAGTTTCGCGGGTACAAAGTGCGAGGCTCGACTCTCAAGCTGGATATCCATGTCGGCGGCAACGAAGGCCTGATGATCACGACCTTCGCCAACGGCAACATGATCGCGCGCACCGACGAAGATGGCCAGGTGCCGATCACGCTCACCAGCAACGCGCAACCGGCCGACAAGATCATCATCGCGCTGCGCGTGCTGCCGTCGGCTGGCGTTGGATGTTGCGGTGGTCCGCTTCAAGCCAAGCTTGAGCACGCGCAGCTGCTTATCACTCCTCCGGTGAATCGGCCTGATCCCGCGGTGATTCGCCTGGAGCTGCTGTCGGCACAGCTTCTTGTGGCCGCCTATCCCGATGGCAAGGCCGAGCGCGAGCAGACGCTCGACGCCGCAGTGAAGGCCATCGACATCAAAGCTCTGGACGATGCCGATCAGAAGGCGTTCGATGCTTCGCTCCGCGCGTCGCAGGCCAAGCTCGACGCGCTGCGTCCGTACATGAAGCAGTTCAGCATCAGCGCCATCGGCAACAGCCATATCGACATGGCGTGGCTGTGGCCGTGGACAGAGACGGTCGAAGTCGTGCGCAACACCTTCGGCACCGCACTCGATCTTATGAACGAGTATCCCGACTTCAAGTTCACCGCCTCGACCGCGCAGGCTTACACCTGGATCGAAGAGAAGTATCCGGCGATGTTCAAGCAAATTCAGCAGCGGGTGAAAGAAGGTCGCTGGGAGGTCATCGGCGGCATGTGGGTCGAGCCCGACTTGAACATGCCCGACGGCGAATCGCTGGTCCGCCAGATTCTCTATGGCAAGAACTACTTCAAGGCCAAGTTCGGCGTCGACATAAAGATCGGCTGGAACCCCGACTAGTTTCGGCTACAACTGGCAGTTGCCGCAAATCTATAAGCGGTCGGGCATCGACTACTTCGTGACCCAGAAGCTGCTTTGGGCGCACGAGTTCACCACGTTCCCTTATCGCCTCTTCTATTGGCAGTCGCCCGACGGCAGCAAGATGCTGACCTATTTTCCCAGTGAATATGCCAACCCGATTGAGCCGCTGAAGATGGCACACGACTCGGCTGTCTACGGACCCGCCATGTGCAAGTACAACGGCGGAACGAACTCAGCTCCCGACGATGCCTTGCGCATGATGTATCTCTACGGCGTCGGCGATCACGGTGGCGGACCGACGCGCGTTGATCTCGACACCGCGCTACGCTGGCAGAAATCAGACGTTGTTTATCCCAAGCTGCAGTTCTCCACTGCGACCAACTTCTTCGCCGACCTGAAGCAGACACGAGAGCGAACTGAAGCTGCCGACGTGGGACGGCGAGCTTTACTTCCAGTATCACCGCGGGGTGCAGACCACGCAGTCGGAGACCAAGCGCGGCAATCGCAAGAACGAAGTGCTGATACTCAACGCCGAGAAGCTGGCGTCGATCGATTCGCTCTTCGGTGCCACGTATCCGCAGGCGAGCTTCAATACGGCATGGAAGAAGATCCTGTTTAACCAGTTCCACGATATCCTTCCCGGCTCGGGCATCGGCATCAACTATGTTGACGCGGCGCGCAAGTACGCCGAGACTTCACGCTTCAGCAACGACACGATTCACGACGCGCTGAGTGACATTGCTGCGCGTGTGAAGTCCGATGGCGTAAGTGTGCTGGTGTTCAATCCGCTGTCGTGGCCGAGGACGGAAGAGGTTGAATTCGAAGTGCAGTTCCCGAATCTGCCTTCGCATCTGCGTGTCATGTACCGTGACACGAATGCCTCGCCAGAGAAGATGTGGCTGCGGTCTGAAATAGTCAACTCGGACCCATCTACTGGCAAGGTCAAACTTCGGATTCTGGCGACCGACATTCCACCGCTCGGATACAAGCTTATCGAACTGCAGGCAACGAGCCCGAGGATTGATTTAGACAACATACAAACGGAAGGGAAATCTGCACACACAACAGGACCGCTGCTACTTGGCACTGCGACATCGCTAGAGAACGAGTTCCTCAAGCTCTCCATCGATCCCAAGACGGGCTGCATGACCAGCCTCTTTGATAAGCGCAACAACACCGAAGCTCTCGCGCCTGCGGTGCAAGGTGTGGGCGCGCCTTCCAACCTGTACCCTTCGAAGGGGTCAGAACCGCTGCCGTGCGGCAACCAACTGCAGGCCTTCGTCGACAAGCCCAAGAAGTGGGACGCGTGGAACGTCGATGCTGACTTCATCGAACATCACACCGACCTCATGCAAGCCGAAGAGGTGAAGCTCGTCGAGAACTCGCCGCTGCAGCGCCGTCGATTCGCGTGCGCTACAAGTGGCAGAACTCGGAGTTCATCCAGGACATCACGATGTATCCTGGCGTGCCGCGCGTCGATGTACACATGCAGGCTGACTGGCACGAGAAGCACATCCTGTTGAAGGTCGCATTCCCGCTGAACGTGCGCAGTGACAAGGCGACGTTCGAGATTCCTTACGGAACGGTCGAGCGTCCGACGACGCGCAACACACCTGCCGAGAAGTCGCAGTTCGAAGTTCCGGCGCTGCGCTGGGGCGACATTTCCGACGCGACGCACGGGTTCTCGCTGCTCAACGACAGCAAGTACGGATACGACGCGAAGGACAACGTGCTTCGCCTGTCGCTGCTGCGCGCGCCGGAATGGCCTGATCCGAACGCTGACCAGGGGCATCACGAATTCACCTATTCGCTCTATCCACACGCCGGAACCTGGCGCGAAGCCATGACGGTTCGCCAAGGGTATGACCTAAACTACCCGTTGCTCGCTCTCGCAACAACGCAGCATCCGGGAACGCTGCCGGCGCAGCAATCGTTCTTCAGCACAAAGGAAGACAACGTCGTCATTACCGCGGTGAAGCAAGCTGCGGATGGCAGCGGAACCATAGTGCGCTTCTATGAATGGGCCGGGAAGAAAGGCGAAATTCATCTCACGCTGCCGCATGCGGCGAGCGCCGCGTGGCAAACGAATTTGATGGAGCAGCCAGAAAATTCGCTTGCCCTTGCGAACGGCGGAAACGCGGTCACGGTTCCGACCGGAGCTTACGAAATCAAGAGCGTGAAGCTGGCGTTCAAGTGATTTGCAAAGCGCGTTCAAGCAATCGTTCGCGCTCTGCAAGATTGGTGCTTTTGGTCGCTCGCGTTCGTTATTCGCAGGGGCTGAAGCCCGTGCCCCTTTTTTACTCCGGGAACGCTGGCCTGAAGGCCAGCTCTACCCGCTCAACTTACTTCTTACCTTCCTGCGGGGGATAGCCTTTGAATAGCTTCGCAATCCCTTTGTTCAAATTATTGATGTTCTTGTTGGAGTTGTCGTTGATGGTATCGGTCACCGAGCCGCGCCACTCCAACTCGTGCGTCTTAGCGTTGGCCAGCTCGACCACCAGCGTGCCCTGGCGCGTAATGTAAGTGTTGTAGGTCGTGGTTGTCGGACCGCCGCCCCACCATGGGCCCCAACCCCATCCCGGCCCGTAGTTGTAACCTGTTCCGACCACCTGTTTCTGGTCGTGGATATGGCTGGTGTAGACCACCCAAAGGTCGGGGTCAGACTGCACTTCCTTCAAGCCTTTGGACTGCAGTTGTTGATTGACGCCATCAATGACGCGCTGGTCCCACAAGCCCCTGGCCGGCGCCGGGCTCTGCTGCCAGGCATAGGTGTGGAACTGGGAGAAATTAGTGCTGCGGTCCCAATCCACATTGGTCTTCTGGGCGAAGGCCGACAGGGAGACGAGCAAGCAGAAAGCCAGTACAAAGAAGAGCCGATTCGTTTTCAAAAGAAACTCCTTGGGTGTCCTAAGACTCGATGATGAGCGGGTTGCTGAATCATACAATCGAGAACGTCCTATGAAAAGGCCCGGCCGCCGAGTCGGGCGGGCTGGGGGTCAGCGGCGAGCCGCCAGTTTCCAGCTATCAGCTGTCCCCAGCGCCGAAGCGCATTTCGAAAGTGTCGTATTCGCCCCGCATGAATCCGGGGCCTTCCACCCGGGGCGCAGGTGCCCAATGCGGCGGCATCCACCCCGGGGCGAAGCCGAAGTCGGGCTTTAGTTCGCATTTGAAAGTACGGCCTTGGCATTTGGCTGGTTGCTAGTGGCTAGGGGCTCGAGAGTCAGGCCAATCTGGGTTATCACGACACACTGCATTGGAGGATGGGACTCCAGCAGCGTTCGCCAGCAGCTGCGAGGCACTGCTGACGCTTCCTGAATTAAAGATGGCAGAAATCTGTTCCTCGCTGGGGTACCTGAGGGTCCTATCAATTCAAAGCAACACCCGTTAACTAATGCTATTGTCCGAAGAACCGGCTGGCATTGCATCTCCGACTTGGCATGTTTTTGCGGAAGGCAAGGATTCCGAAACAACCGGTTTCGTCCGCCCACGTTGGTGTACTACGTACTCTAAAAGGAGAGAAGATATGAAAAGTAAGGTGCGTCAATTTGGCCGGATGCCGTCGTTCTCAGGCACGGTAGGAAAGTGCAAGCTGTCTTTCTGGAGGGAAATGAGAAAGTTTGTTCTGCCACTGCTAACCCTGGTACTAGTGTTGGGCGTAGTTTCGGCCAATGCCACTACGGTGACCATCCCGGATCCTGACCCTGAGCCGTTCATTTTCTTCGGAAACGGGGACGCCTCTGTTACCTACGACGGCGTAATGTTCGTCCAGCAGGCTTCTATCGGTACGGCTGCGTTGTTCAATATTGGCCACCTACTCAGCGATCTGCCGGCTGTCCTGTCGTCGCAGAGGCGGCCGGGCCTGGACAATATCTTAATCATGTTGCCAAACGCGACCACCAGCTTCTCGGTTGATTACGGAACGTTCGACGGAAGCTCAGTAACCTTCCTGCTGTCGAATGGCCACAGGTTCACCCAGAGCAGCACGGGGAATGAGACCTACGACACCCCCGACTTGTTCTCGATAACCGACACTCCTTTCACTTCTGTATTGGTGACCTCAGAAGACTCTGTGATGAATATCAATCACATCACCTATGAGGGCACAACGCCTGAACCCGGAACGCTGGTCATGTTCGGCTCGGCTATCGTAGCTGCAGTTAGCGCCATGCATCGCCGTCTTTCGGCGTAGCGTCAGTGTGGGCAATTCGCACCATAGGCGGAGCCGCTAGCTCCGTCTTTTCCTTTGTATAAGTAGGAGAGCATCACATCTTATTCCTGTCTAGGAACTCGAACGAGGCGCGCCGATAGATTGCGAAAGCCTGGCACTTTGAGGCACAAAGCGCGCAAACTCGAACCACTGAAATAGGTAAACCAGCCGCCTCGCATCACCTGAGTTCCGGCCCTAATCGCTCACTTGTCGCGGGTCATGGCTGTTCGCGGTACTCCTCGCGCTGTGAATTTTCTCAATTCTAGGAAGCAGAAATCTGTTCTGCACGGGATCTCTGACTGTCTTACCTGTCAGGCACCGATGCGAACAGCAGCCGTCGCCAAATCGATAGGAGCACGTTATGAAAAGCTTCCTGAATGCCCCGAAGAGCCGCGGCAGTCGCCGCTCATTCGTCAAGAAACAATCTACAACCAAGATGGCGACCAAGGTCGCAAGTTGGTTGTTCGCGGTGGTAGTGGCTGCTGCATTCCACTCTTCACCGGCCATCGCGCAGAGCTACTGCGCACCGACAGGCGTCGCAACCGCAGGTTCGACGGACAGCAATCAAACCGTTATGCATTCCCAAGTTGAGCACCAGGGGAACACATGCCAGCTTCAAACGCACCAAAGAAGCAATGAACAGGCTCTGAAAGCCTATGCAAACTTGCCTCTCACCTTCGTAGAGAACCGGGGCCAGACGGACGCGCGGGTACGCTACTACGCCCAAGGGCCTCGCTACGCCTTCTATCTCACGAACCAGGAGGTAGTGCTCACGTTCAGCAAAGGATTGGCGGCGACTAGTGTGCCCACCCGCTCCAAGATGGGCGCGGGCGGCTCAATCGTCCCGGCGAAGTTCCCGGCGGTCGAGACAGGGTCACCTAATACTTCGGCAGCGCCAGGAAGTATGTCGGAAGCAGATGGAGTCGCCCTGGCGCTGCGGTTCCTGGGAAGCAACCCCCGGGCGACGGTTGAGGGAGAGGCGCGCGCGTCTGGGGAGGCCAACTACCTCCGGGGGAATGAACCGGCGGAGTGGCACACGGCAGTGCCGCGGTACGAGCAGGTTGTCTACCGCGAACTCTGGCCAGGGGTGGACTTGAGATTGCACCAGCAAGCCGGGTCGCTGAAGTACGAGTTCTTGGTGCGGGCTGGGGCCCGGCCGGCGGATATCCGGTTGGCCTACAACGGTGCGGCGGGGCTGACGCTGGATGGAGCCGGCGGCATGCTGATCCAGACGGCTTTGGGCGCGCTGCGGGACTCCGCGCCGGTGTCGTACCAGGAAATTGCCGGCACGCGCGTGCCAGTGGAGAGCCGCTACGTTTTGAATGCGGCAGGTGGTGCGGCGGTCGATTACGGATTTGCCATTGGCGCCGGCTACCAGCCGGACCATGATCTGATCATCGATCCGGGCGTGGACTACTCCACCTTTCTCGGGGGAACGAGTAATGAGATCGGCGCCGGCATCGCCGTGGATGCCGCGGGGAACGCCTACATCGTGGGCATGACGCAGTCGCCCGACTTCCCGACCACGACCGGCGCCTTCCAGAGAACCGGGGCTGTCGGCAATTTCTCCGATGTATTTGTAGCCAAGCTAAACCCCACTGGAACGCACTGGTGTACTCCACCTTCATCGGCGGGAAAGACTTCGATTGGGGTCGCGCCATCGCCATTGATGCCGCCGGCAACGCCTACATCGCCGGCCAGACCAAAGTCCTCCAATTTTCCCACAACGAAAGGCGCATTCGACACAACCTTTAATATCCCCAACAACTGCCCGCGCTGCTCGGTGGACAATTATGACGCCTTCGTTCTCAAGCTCAATGCAACCGGTTCCGCGCTGGTATACTCCACCTTCCTGGGGGGAGCCTCGGACATCGACGACGCACTTGGCATCGCAGTCGATTCGGCGAGGCAGCGCCTATGTCACCGGAGAGACCGGTTCGGCCGATTTCCCGACCACGCCCGGCGCTTTCCGCACCACCAGAAACTCCGCCTACGACGCGTACGTCACCAAGCTGAATCCGTCCGGTTCGGCCCTGGCATACTCCACGTTCATCGGGGGAAGCCAGGTGGATTTCGGGGTGCGCATCGCAGTTGACGCGGCGCACAACGCCTATGTCCTGGGCAACACCAGCTCTTCCGATTTCCCGACCACGCACGGCGCATTCAACACCCTCGCCAACGGTGGGTTCGATGTCTTTGTCCTCAAGCTGAATCCTGCTGGATCGAACCTGATCTATTCCACTTTTCTCGGCGGACTGGACGCGGACTTTGCCGGCGGTTTGGCCATCGATTCGGCCGGGAATGCTTATGTGTCGGGCGCGACGGCCTCGTCGAATTTCCCTACCACGCCGGGCGCGTTTGAGACCGTTCCGCCGGGCAGCAATGGTGGCGGGGCCTTCGTGACCAAACTAAATGCCAGCCGGCTCCGCCCTGCTCTACTCCACCTTTTTGGGTGATGCCGGGGCTAGCGGTCTGGCGCTCACTCCCGACGGCAGCGTGTGGGTAACGGGGGCAACAACTTCCCTATCTTTCCCCACCACCCCCGATGCGTTCCAAGGTTTCCTGCATGCAGGTCCCAGCTCTACGGACGCATTCATCACCGAATTGAATGCCACGGGCTCGGCGCTCCTGTACTCCACCTATCTGGGCGGAGGCAACACGGATCACGGCACCGACCTGGCGCTGGATTCCGCGGGCAACGTATACGTTACCGGCGAAACCATATCTGCCGATTTCCCCACAACTCCGACCGCCTTCGATAAGGTCTTCAAAGGCGACCCGAATATCTTCTGGGCCGATGCCTTTATCACGAAACTGGCTCTGAACGGGACGCCACCTCCGCCGCCCCCATTGCCAACCATAGCCACTTTGACCGCGCCTTTTGGGGTAGTGGGTGGCCCGGGAAATCCCGTTCTCGTTACGGTGACGCTCACCTCGGGTGCTCAAGGAAACGGCGCCGTCGTGGCCCTCACCAGCAGCAATCCTGCGGTATTAAGTGTGCCGGCTAATTTGACGATTCCACTTGGGGCCCAGACGGGGACGGCGACAGCGACCACGTCGGTGGTGACCGTCGACACTCCCGTGACGATTACCGCCTCGTATAACAAGTCCGCGAAGAGCGCAACGGTCACGGTCTCGCCAGTGCCAGGAGCACCGGTGCTGCAAAGCATTGGTTTCTTCCCGAATCAAGTAACCGGGGGCACCGCGGCCCTAGCGATCCTGTCGCTGACGAATCCAGCTGGGCCAGGGGGGTTCACCGCCACCCTATCCACCAATGTCCAAGGTATCCTCACTCTGCCCGCAAGCGTCACGGTGCCGGAGGGTCAGACGAATATCTCCTTCTCGGTGCCTACGGCCGTAGTCAACACACAGGTGGGGCTGACGGTCTTCGCGACAGCGGGAGGAGTGCAACAACTCGCGCCTCTGTACGTGAATCCTGCGGCGCCACCGACCGTTGTCTTGACGGTTAACGCAACTGGCCGCAATGGCGAAACTGTGACTTCGAGCCCGGGTGGAATCCAAGTGAGCGTCGGCAACGCGGCTCAGGCGTCGTTCAACCTGGGTACAAACATTACTCTGTCTGTTTCAAACGGGAGATCCGCTCTCTGGTCGGGCGCATGCTCAAGTGGAAATAACAAGACGAAAACCTGCACCTTCACTCTGAACGCAAATGCCGGTGTCACTGCCAACGTGCAGTAACAAGCTCCATCAAGCGGGGTGGAGGTTCTCGGATTTATCCGATGAACCGATACCCCGCAACAAGACCCGCTTCAGCAATTAGCAGTTAGTGAAAAGCTAAGAGCCAACGGCTAAGAGCGCCATCCTTCCCCCTCCAGTATCATTTCCTGCTTATGAAAGAGAATCGATTCTATGCGGCTCCGGGGAAGCGATTCCGGCTGAAGGATTATGACCCGGCGGATACGGGCAAGTACAAATCGCACGCGCACGCGAAGAAGACGCTGGACGACAACATTGAGCGTCTGCAGCGATATCAAGACCTGCTGTTTTCGGGGAACAGCTATTCGCTGCTGATCATCTTGCAGGCCATGGACGCGGCGGGCAAAGACGGGACGATCAAGCATGTGATGTCGGGGGTGAATCCGGCGGGATGCGAGGTGAGCGCCTTTAAGCAGCCGTCGCAGCAGGAACTGGATCACGACTTCCTGTGGCGGTGTTACAAAGAGTTGCCGGAGCGGGGGAAGATTGGCATCTTCAATCGCTCGTACTACGAGGAAGTGCTGGTGGTGCGGGTGCATCCCAAGTTTCTCGACGCGGAGCGCCTACCCGGATTTCAGCGGCCCGGACGAGAACGTTTTGGAAGCATCGGTTCCAGGCGATCAATGACATGGAAAAGCACCTGGTGCGCAACGGGACTGTGATCCTGAAATTCTTTCTCCACCTGTCGAAAGAGGAACAGGCGCGGCGCTTTCTGGAGCGGATTGAAGACCCGGGGAAGAACTGGAAGTTTTCTGAGGCCGACCTCGAGGAACGACTGCGCTGGGACGATTACATGGCGTGCTACGAAGACATGATCAACCACACCAGCACCAAGCACGCCGGGTGGTACGTCATTCCGGCCGACAATAAATGGTTCACTCACCTGTGCGTGTCAGACATCATGGTCGAGACGCTGAAAGGGTTGAAGCTGAAGTATCCGACGGTGTCGGCGGAACAGAAGGAACGGCTGCAGGCGGCGCGGGAGGCGCTGAGGAGGAAGTGAGGGATGGTGGGTCTCTCCTTCTTCGAAGGGAATAGAAAAACCCCACCAACTAACTGAAGGTTGGATGGGGCACCCGATGGCAGTCCCAGGTTAGCGTCCGAAAGAAGGACGCGAACCTGGGGCACCGGTGCCGTTTTCATTGCGGCAGTATCGGCGGCTTTCCCGGAGGTCGTGTTGGCGGGATGGGGTGCGGGTGCGGATTTGGTGGGTTTGGTGGATTCGGTGGATTTGGCGGCGGAGGAGGGACAACGGCGGCTGGTTTGCAAGCCGCCGGTGGCAGTCCCTGAGGGGCATTGTTGGTCGCCGCGCAAAGCGCTTTGATCTGCGCGTTATCGCGAGCGGCTTTGCGGACCGCCGGACCACCGTTGATGGCATGTGGCTTGTCGATGCGCGCGATGGAGGGCGGTCCCGTCATGACTTGCACGGTCCCGGCCTTCGGCAGCGGGTGAAACGCCGGCGGCGCGGTTGCGGGAAGCGCGCGCGCGTTTTCAACTTGCGGTCGCGTTGCCTCGGGCAGCTTCTCGATGGCTGCCTCGATCAGGTCCTCAGACTCATCGGCGCCGACCTCGGGCGTGCTTTGATCAGTGGCGGCCACGCCTGACGACTGCGGCGATGCGATTGGTCGTGACATAGTCGCATTCCCTGCCACCCCAACTTTAGCGGCCGCAGGAGCCTTACCAGTCGCCGCAGCTTTGCCTGACGCCGCGACATTGCCTGTCGATAGCGGTCGCGTAACGCCAGGACCTGTCCACACCAGGTGCAGGGCTCCATTGACGAAGGGCACCGAGGCACCCGGCTCGAAGACGAAACGGTTGTGCACCGCCGGTCCCAAGTGAAAGGAAACATACACGCCAGCATCGGCCGCCGGTGGAGGCAGAGTCTTGACGGTCGGTCCTGACGTTCCATCGGTGCCGACAAATTGGGTGGCGTTCCAATTCACGTCGACGGAAGTCATGCCAGCGCGCCAGGGCAACTTCACCGTGTAGTCCTCGAACCCGGAGTCCCAGAAGTTGCTGGAGCAGTAGCCCTCGTCGCCCTGGTTGCGAACGAACATCAACCAGACTTCATCGTTGGGGGCGTTCTCGAAGCCGTCGCGTAGCGCCGACATGGCATACACCGGATGTAACTCGGCCTTCATGCCATGTTCTCCGTCGAGGTTGAACATTCCGGTGAGAATGAAATGCCCATCAAACATTTTCTTGAGGGTATCGATCTGCTGCTGGAGCGCCGCGCGTTGCTGGTCGGTGCACTGGATCGTGTGGGAGTCGCACTCACTCAGCACCGCTTTGGCCGTCTGACCGGCGTCAACCGCGCTGTGAAGCTGGTCCCACTCGGCGGAGTGGAAGTGGTCGATGGTCTCGTCGGAGTCGAATTCGATGTGCAGACCTGAGCGGCCGTTCACGCTGAGGGGATCGCCCTGATCGGCATGGTAGGTGAAGGTGTAGTCGTCATCGGAGCCGTGATCGCCCCAACCGGCTCTACCCTCCAGAGTCACGGGAAACCAGTTGACGTGACCGGCGAAGGTGTCGCCGAAATAGGGGATCGTTCCGTAGTTGCAGACGGTGGCATTGATACCGATAGGCGTGTCGACGCTCGAGGTATCAGCCTGGTCGGTACAGTCGCCGAAGTACGGCGACATGAATTCGTCGGGGATGCCGAAGGTGGAACCGCGCCGGCTGAAGTTGTGACAGGTAGTGGTGTCTGGAATCTTGCCGGGGTTCCTGGTCTGCCAGGTCCACTGTGGATTAAAGGGCAATCCGTTGGCATCGATCGCAGTGGACACTACGTCAAAGTCGAAGCGGCTGCCCGTATCTTGAGGCGGGGTGTCGCGAAAGATGGTGACGGTGACATGCGCAGGGCCGCCGTCGTTGGTACCATTCATCGCGCACTGATCTTCCGTCCCGTCGTCGTGAGAGTAATAGCCGTTGTCGCCGTAAGCGCCATCCTCGTCCTCGTAGCCCAGGTGAAGCACGAGTTGATCAACGGGAACGCCAGCGCCGGTCACCTGCAATTGCCTGCCGATCACGGTGTTGATTCTGACCAGTGCGCTGTCCTGGGTTCCGGTAGGAATGCGAACCAGTCCGTGGTAAATAGCGCCGCTTTCGTCGCCACTTGGGTTGACGTAACGTTTCCATGTACTGCCATGCCCACCAGTTTGCACGCATCCATCGGCAGTCACGGTGACGATATCGCCAGGAGCAAACAGCACGGTCGGGATCACTGTTTCATGCGCGTTTACTGGCGGCTGGTTGATGGTGCAATGAATGGTTCCGATGATGCTTCGGTCTCCGCAGCCGGGGTCGAGCGGCGGAGGGGGTGGAGGCGGGGGAGGTGGCGGCGGGTTCTTGGGGCAGCGCTGCACGCAAGCGTTCACGCATCGGCGAAAGTTATCTCCGACAAGTCCGGTGCAGGGAGAGTCGGGCGATCGACAGATTGCCTGACAATCGTCGTCCTGCGCGTGAGCGGTGCCGACGAGAATCCAACCCAGAACCAGGGGTAGTGCAATTGTCATCGACAAGAAGCAGAAAGAAGAGAGACGAAAATGACGACCGTGCAAAGGACACTTCATGGCGGTACTCCTGAACAGAAGAGATAGGGGCCCGTCTCAAGGCAGTCGTTGCGTTGAGGAATTGTTTCGGAGGAGCGGTGCGGGAGGAGCTCTACCGTGACGAGTAGAAAGTACTGCAGGTGTAGTTGCGAGGTTGTCAGAGTTTTGTAGAGAAGAAGTACAAAGACGTCAACATGGTGTTGAAATCTTGTCGGTGCTCAATGCTTAGTTCCTGATCTGTCGTTGTTAGACGGAGCGGCGCACATTTGGCCGTTGGCAGTTGCGGCAATGGGCAAGTCTCCAGTCAAGCAACTGCGGCTTGTTTGGGAATGTTGGAGGCGCGGTGCATCAGGCAAAACTGCTCGCGGACGGAACAGAATGCAAAGACGTGATCCAGCCTGGTCAAGCGCAATACCCGTTCGACCTGATTGACGGTATTCATTAGTTTGAACTTGATGCGTTTCGAGCGTGCCCACTCTCTCAGGCGCAGCAGAACTCCCAAGCCCCACGCATCGATGCGATCCACTTGAGCGAGATTGAGGACAATCGATCCGGCGTCCGCCTGGCCAAGCACGACATCGCGCAAGTGCGAACAGCCCTCGCCTCTCACCAGTCTGCCTGTCAGGTGGATAACGGCAGCGTCGCCTAATCTCTGAACCGTCGCCTGTAACCTAGTCCTTTGTAAAGTCGCACGTGGCATCGATACCTCCCCACTTAATAAGACTTACGGTCCGGGGAGCCAACTGGTTCCGGATTCCGTTTGCACTTACATGACGTACGAGGGGCTGTGAATCAGACAGATTATTTTTGGCACTCGTCGGATAAGAGTGCCAGTTGACACGCCCTGACTGGGTACCTAGAATAAAGAAGCGGAAGTACATCCTCCTTGAGATTCTGTAAGCTACTGTATAACAAGGTTTTAGCTCTACTTCAATGGATACACCCGACAACATCGGACGACGTGAACGCGACATCCTGACGGCCATCGTGGAGACCTATATCTCCTCGGGCGAGCCGGTCGGGTCGCGTACTCTGGCGCGCACCAATCGCGAAAGCCTGAGCGCGGCGTCGATCCGCAATGTGATGGCCGATCTGGCCGAGGCCGGCTACCTGGAACAGCCACACACCTCGTCCGGGCGGGTGCCGACGACCCAGGCTTATCGTTTTTATGTGAAGCAGCTCACGGGTGATGCGCGGCTTTCGCCCACCGACGAGAACCTGATTCAGGGACGTTGCAGGGCAGCGGCGATGTTCAGGAATTTCTGGAGCGCAGCTCGCACGTGCTGTCGCTGATTTCGCATGGCGTGGGGGTGACAGTGGCGGCGAATCCGACGCAGCACAATGCGTTGGAGCACGTTTACTTTCAGCGGCTGGGCGACAAGAAGATTCTGGCGGTGGTGGTCACCAGCGGCGGGCTGGTGCGCGACCGCGTGCTGCGCCCTGACCGCGAGCTCACGCTGGAAGATTTGGAAGCGGCAGCCGGCTACATCAACCAGAACTTCCGCGGCTGGGAGATGGAGGCGGTGCGCAATGAGCTGGCCAAGCGGGTGCAACATGAGCGCAACGAATACGATCGGCTGATGCGCTCGGTGGAGCAATTGCAGACGGCGCTCAGTTCCGAGGGCGCATCGCAGAGCGTATACGTGGAAGGCGCCGCCAACCTGGTGGTCAACGAGCAGGACAAGGAACGGCTGCGGCAGCTGCTGGGAACGCTGGAAGAGAAACAGCGCATCGTGGATCTGCTGTCGGCGTATCTCGATGTTAAGCAGGAAGCGGTGCGCGTGGTCGTGGGTCTGGAAGAGGCCATGCCGCATCTAAGTAATTTCGTGCTGATTGGTACTCCGGCGCGCGATGGGGGACGAGGTCATGGGTTCGCTGGCCGTCATCGGCCCGACGCGCATGGACTACGAGCACACCATCACCGCGGTGTCGTACATCGCGCGACTGTTCGATCGTTTGTGGAACGAATCGACGTAACTAGAGGATTCATGGCAGATAAGAAACGAAGCAACTCGGCTGAGCTGGAGTTAGATCACGAATTGCCGCCGGCTGAGGACGGCGACTCGCCTTCGACCCAGGTCGGAGATCCGCAGAACGGCGGAGGGGCTTCGGAGACGGAATCGGAGCTGGACAAAATCAAGGCCGAGCGCGCGGCGTATCTGGACCGGGCAGCGCGCATTCAGGCGGAGTTCGAAAATTTCCGCAAGCGGCAGGCGCGCGAGCAGCAGGACTTCCGCGAGTATGCGGTGGCGGATGCGATCAAGTCGCTGCTGCCGATTCTCGACAGCCTCGATCGTGCGGTAAAGACTAAAGCCGTTTCACTGGAAGATTTCCGCTCGGGCATTGAACTGATAGACAAGCAGTTTCACGATGCGCTGGCGAAGCTCGGGGTTGAGCCACTGGAGGCCGAAGGCCAAGAGTTCGATCCCAACTTTCACCAGGCGGTGCAGATGGTAGAGACCGAGGACACGGCAGATAATCACGTGATCGACGAACTGCAGCGCGGATATAAGTTGAGGGATCGGCTGCTGCGCCCGGCTATGGTGCGTGTGGCGCGGAATACAAATCGATAGACAGGCAATTATTTGGCGACTAACGTAAAACGCGATTTCTACGAAGTACTGAGCGTCTCGCGCACAGCGACCGATCAGGAGATCAAGAGCTCTTACCGCAAGCTCGCGCTGCAGTTCCATCCCGATCGCAATCCGGGCAATCCAGAGGCGGAAGAGAAATTCAAAGAGTGCAGTGAAGCCTACGCGGTACTTGCTGATGGCGAAAAGCGCGCCCGCTACGATCGCTTTGGGCACGCAGGAGTGGCCGGCAACGGTCCCAGCGGCGGCGGATTCGACGCAACCGTCTTCAACGGTTTCGAGGACATCTTTGGCGACCTGTTCGGATTCGGTGAGATGTTCGGTCAGGGCGGGCGGCGTCGCACACGCGCGCAGCGTGGCGGCGACATGCGTGATGACATCACGCTCGAGTTCGAGGAAGCTGTGTTCGGCGTCACCAAGCAGGTGCAAATCCGCCGGTTGGAAACTTGCGATGAGTGCAAGGGGGACGGCGCGGCTCCGGGCAAAGCTCCTATCAACTGCACCACGTGCGGGGGACGCGGCCAGGTTCGCTATCAGCAGGGCTTCTTTGCGGTGGCCCGCACATGCAGCACCTGCGGCGGCATGGGCAAGCTGATTATCGATCCCTGCAAGAAGTGCAAGGGACAAGGGCGCATCAAGCGCGAGCGCACGGTTACGGTCAAGGTGCCTGCGGGCGTTGAGGAAGGCGCGCGTATTCTCTACTCGGGCGAGGGCGAAGCGGGAGTGTACGACGGACCGCCGGGCGACCTCTATGTTGTGCTGCATGTAAAGGAGCACTCGTTCTTTCAACGTGAAGGCAGCGACTTGCACTGCGTGATTCCCATCTCATTCACCCAGGCGGCGCTGGGAACCGAAATCCAGGTGCCGACACTAGAAAATCAGCAGAAGGTACAGGTGCCGGAAGGAACGCAGACCGGGACGGTTCTGCGGCTGCGCAATAAGGGCGTGCCGGTGCTGAACGGGCATGGCCGCGGCGATCTCTACGTTGAGCTGAAGGTGCAGACGCCATCAAAGCTCAGCAAGCGGCAGCGAGAATTGCTTGGGGAACTGGAAAACGAGGGTTCGGTCGAGAACAAGCCGATGGATCGTGGCCTGATCGACAAGGTCAAGGACATGTTCGCGTAGGAGAATCCGCTATTCGCTTTTGGCACTTGGCTCTTGGCTAGAACGGATCGGTCAACATAGCGTCTCGTCCTAAGATGCGTGCCGACGTCCTCCGCTAAGCCGTTGTTACGGACACAGAAGAACGAACTCGCATCCTGAAGAAGGTATTCTGGCTAAGAGCTAAGAGCCAAAAGCCAAGAGCTGTTCTTTCTTGTGGACCATAACCTTCGCATCTACGCGTGGTTTTTGCTGCTGGTGACCGTGCTGCCGGCGGCGGCACGGCTGCTGCGGCCGCGGGAGTTGGCGAAGATCCTTCTCACGCGCTACAAAGATCCTGGCCGACGAAAGCGGGCCCGCATCGGTGGCTACATTTTTTTGGCTTTTTCCCTGGTCGCCATGCCGTTCGCCATTCGGGCCGAGCGTGCCGAGTCCACCTGGCTCATCATCGCACTGCTGGTAGGCGCGGTCTCATCGCTCGAATTCGTGCTCGATACCCGCCTGTTTGAAGAAGACCCGCTGACTCGCCAGAATCGCTACTTCGGCGGAATCTACGCATCCATCGCAATCGCCAATCTTCTGCTGCTGACCGCACGATGACCCGCCGCCGCTGGATTGCCGATGAGTACTCTTCGCAAAATGCTGCTCTGACCGGCGCCAACGCTGCGCATCTGGCACGCACGTTGCGTGCCCGCGTGGGTCAGGAGTTCGACGTTGCCTGCGGAGAGCGCGTGTACCACGCGACCGTCTCGTCGGTGGGTGACGAGCGAGTTGAATTTGCGCTGGGCGAGCAAGTGTCTTCAGGCGGCGGCATTGTTCCCGTAACGCTGTTGCTGGCGGTGTTTAAGTTCGATCGCATGGAGTGGGCGATCGAAAAATGCACCGAGCTGAACGTCAACAGCATTGTTCCGGTTATCGCCCGGCGGACGGAGAAGCATCTGGCGCAAGCGGCGGCGAAGCGGGTCGAGCGGTGGCGGCGCATTGCGCATGAGGCAGCACAGCAGTCGCGTCGAATCGGTGCCCCGGAGATTGCCTCGCCGCAGAAGTTGAGCGATGCGTTGCAGATCGAGACCGCAAGCAAGATCGTTCTGGCGGAGAATGAGCGCGGCACCATGCTCAGCGAATTGCTTCGTCGATGAGCATTGGCTTCGCTGGCACTGGCCGTCGGCCCCGAAGGCGGTTGGAGTGAAGAGGAGATGGAAGCTTTCGCGCGCGCAGGATGGATTTCGGCCTCGTTGGGCGAAACCATTCTTCGCGCGGAGACCGCGGCCATTGCGGCGCTGGCAATTGCGCGGGCGTGAGCTGGGGTGAGGTCGTCCCCGGTTCGGGTGAAGTCCCTTACCCAGCACTCCGCCTTCGGCTCCATGCTGGGCTATCATCACACGCCCTGCGGGGCTCTCAGTACAGCCGGAAGTTTACTTCGACGTTGATCTGCACGGGAACGGCCTGGCCGTTGAGTTTGGCGGGCTCGAACTTCCACTGGCGAACGGCTTCGATGGCTTTCTCGTCCAGACCCATGCCGAGCGAGCGCTGGACACGAACCTGCTGCGCACGACCATCGGCGCCCACCACCATCCAGAGCACGACGGTCCCCTGATATTTCGCCTTGCGGGCCTCTTCCGAATATTCCGGGTCGGGAGCGTATAACGCCTTGGGGGCGCTCACGCCTCCTCCAACCCGATAAGCGCCGCCACCATATCCGCCACCGTGTCCAGGACCTACGCCCGGACCGCTGCCCGAGCCGACGCCGCCTCCGCTGCCGCTACCGATGCCGCCGCCTGAGCCGGTTCCGTTAGAGGGCGGGCCAATCACCTTCGACAGCGGATCGCCCAGCGCACCAACCGTCGGCAGCTTGATTTCCGGCGGAACAACCACGCTCGGCGTTACCGTCAGTTTGGGATTGTCATTGCGGACGACGATCGCGGGCGGCACGATCTGGTCCTTCGAAAGCTTGGGAAGGGCTCCCTTGGGAGCAGCCATTTTATCGCTTATCGCCACCACCGCCACCGCCGCCAGCGCGAGTCTTGGAAACCTTCATCGGCAGATATGGGCTGATGTCGGAAACCAGGCCAACAACCTGTTGCTTGATTTCGTCTGTGTGGCTCACCACCCAGTGGGTGGAATAGATAAGAAGTCCCACAGCAACCAGATGCAGGACGAAGGAATACAGAAAGGTGTCCTTACGCGTGGCGTACAGGCCCTGTCCTTCACCGAACAGCGTAGGCAGCACGTCGTGTTGCTGGGGCGCCGGGTCGGTGACCTCTTCCGCCGGTTTGGGAACCGCAGGCGTGGACATTTCTGCTCACAGTATAGACCTAATAGCAAAACCGGGGAGAGGCCCAAATAGTGCGACGGAGGGAACCTTCACGACTGAGGCACGAGGTCACGAAGAATCGCAAATCCAGGGAGACACCGAGGCACAGTGCAGGACAGGCAGCGAACAGCCATTCCGAATGGTACGCAGCGGCAAACAGAAAGAGGTCGAAGGGCTTGTGCTTGTAAGCGCCTAACCCTGATTCAGCGGGCGTGTAACCGCCGCTTTCGTAGCGTGGCGTTTGTTGGCGTGTCCCGTGCGCCGCTGGCCGTGCTAGTGTTTTTGCCTCCTTCAGAATTGAGGCCCCAAGCGGATGCTGCACCCACTCCCGCCCGGCAGTTCGACCATGAGGTGTCTCATGGTGTCTCCGGCCGAACCTTGATTAAATCGACCTGCAAATTGTGCACCGCTTCGCAAATTGTCTCGACTCACGACGGTTCGCTGCAAGTGTGGGAAGATCGGCACACCTGCCGAGCCGAGGAAAAATTAGCGCGGGCAAAAAAGCACTCTTCGCAGTAATTTTCGCTACTTCGCGCGGAGTGAACTTGACAGGCTGGAGCGGCAGCTTGTACCTTGGCAAAACGATGTATCACGCGACCTACTGTGCGACTGCTGTCACAACCATGGCTATGGCCATGTGCATGTGTAGCGGCATGCCTGTGGGTTGCGCAGAGAAGCGGCAAGTAGACTAGTCAGCCGCAAGATTTCTGAAGCAGCCCACGGTCCAACGATCGTGGGCTTTTCTCTTTTGGCGTCAAATTCTTGTGGCAGCCGAATCCGGGGCCACAAGAAATTCATCAGGAGCAGCATCATGAGCCAATCTGAATCGAAACCGAACTTTCACTTCGACACCCTGGCGATTCACGGCGGACAGTCGGCCGATCCCACTACCAAGTCGCGAGCGGTTCCCATCTATCAGACAACGTCGTATGTCTTCGACGATGCCGACCACGCCGCGCGGCTCTTCGCTTTGCAGGAGTTCGGCAACATTTACACCCGCATCATGAACCCGACCACCGACGTCTTCGAGAAGCGCATCGCGGCACTCGAAGGCGGAGTCGCGGGGTTGGCGCTGGCGTCAGGGCAGGCAGCGGAGACGCTGGCCATCATAACCCTGGCGAGTGCGGGCGACGAGATTGTGTCGACGACTTCGCTGTATGGCGGAACCTACAACCTGTTTCACTACACGCTGCCGAAGTTAGGCATCAATGTGAAGTTCGTCGATGCCGATGATTTTGCCGGATTGCGCGCGGCCATCGGCCCGAAGACCAAGGCGCTCTATACCGAGACGCTGGGCAATCCCAAGCTCGACATTGCCGACATCGAAGAGCTCGCGAAAATCGCGCACGATAACGGGGTTCCACTGATCATCGACAACACCACGCCCAGCCCGGCACTATGCCGGCCAATCGAGTGGGGAGCCGACATCGTCATCAATTCGGCGACCAAGTTTATAGGCGGCCATGGGAATTCCATCGGCGGAGTCATTGTTGACGCCGGCAAGTTCGACTGGGCCGCGTCGGGACGCTTCAAGGATTTCGTCGAGCCTGATCCGTCGTATCACGGTGTGTCTTATACGAATGCGTTTGGGCCATTGGCATTCATCATCAAAGCGCGGGTGCAGGGACTGCGTGACACGGGTGCGGCCTTGTCACCTTTCAATGCGTTTCTGCTGCTGCAAGGCGCGGAAACACTGCACCTGCGCATGGAGCGGCATTCGGAGAACGCGCTGAAAGTCGCGGAATACCTGACGAGCCACGCCGATGTTGAGTGGGTGAACTATCCGGGACTGCCGACCAGCAAGTACTATCAGCGGGCGAAGAAGTATCTGCCAAGCGGTTGCAGCTCGCTGGTGACATTCGGTATCAAAGGCGGCTACGATGCGGGCAAGAAGTTCATCAACTCGGTGAAGCTGTTCAGCCTGCTGGCCAATCTCGGCGATGCCAAGTCGCTGGTGATTCATCCTAGCTCGACCACCCACGCGCAACTCGCCGAATCGGAGCAGCGCGAAACCGGCGTAACACCTGATCTGGTGCGGCTATCGGTCGGCATCGAGGATGTGCGCGACATCATCGCCGACATCGAGCAGGCACTGCAGGCTGCGACGGGCAAAGCGCCGGCGTGCGATAAGGCGATACCGCCGAGGCGAGGTGATAGCGGGCGATGGGGGCAGGTCTGCAACCAACGCGGGAAGGCGATCTGACGTTCGCCACGGACGCGCCGTTCCGCCTGGAGTCGGGCGGCGCGTTGCGCCCAGTTACGATTCGCTACGCCGTCTACGGCGAGCTGAACGCGCGGCGTGACAACGCAGTGCTGGTCTGTCATGCGCTGTCGGGATCGGCACGCGTGGCGGACTGGTGGCCAGAGATGTTCTCTGCCCCGTCGCAAACGGGCGGGGCTGGCAGTAGCAGCGTCTTTGATCTTGATCGCGACTGCGTAATTGGTGTGAACATTCTGGGCTCGTGCTACGGGTCGACGGGTCCGACTTCAATCAATCCGGCGACGGGTAAGCCGTACGGGCCGGACTTCCCTGTCGTCAGCGTGCGCGACATTGTGCGAACCCAGTCACACGTGCTGGATGACCTCGGGGTGCAAGCATCTGCGTACCGTAATTGGCGCATCGATTGGCGGAATGCAGGCGCTGCAATGGGCGGTCGATTACCCTGACAGAGTAGGACATTGCATTGCCATCGGCACCGCGCCGCTGTCGGCCATGGGGTTGGCGCTGAATCATCTGCAGCGCAAGGCGATTCTGCTCGATCCCGATTTCAAGGGTGGGCGTTATCCTGCCGGGCAACAGCCTGCCGCAGGGCTGGGGCTGGCGCGGGCAATCGCCATGTGTTCCTACAAGTCGGCGGAGCTGTTTGGCGAGCGCTATGCCCGCAAGCCGAATCGTACTGGCGAAGATCCGCTGCGCTCGCTGCATGGTCGTTACGATGTTGCAGGATATCTTGACTATCAGGGTGAGAAGTTTGTGCAGCGTTTCGATGCCAATTCGTACCTGGTGATCTCGAAGCTGATGGACACATTCGATCTGGCGCGCGGTTATGCGTCGGAAGAAGCAGCGTTGAAGCGAATCCAGGCGCATGTTTCGCTGATCGGAATTTCGTCGGACTGGCTGTTTCCGCCGGAGGATGTGCGCGCGCTGGCGGAGCGTATCCAAGGCGCTGGGGTTGAGTGTGACTACACGGAGTTCGAGTCGGCGCATGGGCACGATGGATTTCTGGCGGAAGTGGATGCTATTGCCGCCGTGGTGAATGGAAGAGTCGATGCGCGAAGCGCGTTGGCGCGAACGAGCGAATGAGATCGCGTGGGCGGAAGCCGTGTCCGTTCGAGGCGGCGAAAAGCAGGTCCTTCGGCGACTGAAGTCGCCTCAGGATGACAAGACAAAGTAGGTACATTAGCCGGCGCAGCTGAAGCTGTGCACCTTAAAAACAACGGAGAAACCAATGCCTGTCTTAACCGAGACCAAACTCACCGCCTTCCCCAGTCACCTGCTGCGAGATCGCGTGGCCATTGTTACCGGGGGCTCGCGCGGCATTGGCCGCGCCACGGTGCAGCGGCTGGCCGAAGCCGGCGCGCATGTTGTGGTGAACTACCTGAGCCACACGAAAGAAGCGAATGAGGCGGTACGCGAAGTCGCCGGGCTTGGCAGCCGTTCGCTGGCAATCCAGGCCGATGTGAGCAATAGTTCCGAGGCCGCGGCCCTCATCGAGCAAACACTCGAGAAGTTCGGCCGGCTTGATCTGCTGGTGGCGAACGCCGGCATTTGGGAAGGCGCACCCGTGGAAGACATGACCGATGACGTGTGGGACCGTGTGCTCGATTGCAACCTGCGCGGAACATGGACGGTCACGCGCGCAGCGGTGCCCGCGCTAAAGAACAACGACGGCGGTTCAATCGTAATCGTCAGTTCGACCGCAGGACAGCGGGGCGAAGCGGGCTATTCCAACTATGCGGCCTCGAAGGGCGGCCAGATCAGCTTCGCCAAGTCGCTGGCTACGGAGCTGGCGCCCAAGATTCGCGTAAACGTTGTGGCTCCGGGATGGGTGGATACCGAGTTGAATCATGTTGTATTCACCGCCGAGGAGAACGAAGAGAAGCGCAGGGCGATTGAGGCGATCCCGCTGAAGCGCCTGGCGACGGCGGATGACGTAGCCAATGCCATCGTGTTCCTCGGCTCCGATTGGGCGCGGCACCTTACGGGCGAGGTGCTGAACATCAACGGTGGGGCGGTGTTGTGCGGGTGAGCGTTTGTGTTGTCCCTGAAGGGACTTGGAGACATTGATCGCACCATACCCCGGACTCCGCTACGCTTCGTCCTGTGCTATCGTCACACGCCCTGCGGGCTGAGAATCGTTGCGGGTCAAGCTGTATCGCCAAGCCGAGAAAAAGCAGGTCCTTCGCTCCTCCACCCCATCGACCGCAAAGCCGGCGCTCGACGGGGACCCCGGATCCGCTCAGGATGACAATCTGAAAATTCGAACTTCCCGATCGCAATCCCTAAGGAAACAAAAGTTCGCCAGGCAAAAATCAACACATCAAATGCGCTAGAGTTTATCTATGCGCGAAATCTGGCAGCATCGCGGGATGCGGTTGGTGTTTGCCGCCAACCTGATCTCCATGATCGGAAGCGGCATGAACAGCGCCGCCGTGACCTGGTACATCCTGCAGGCCACGCACTCCGAGGTGTCGCTGGGGGTGATGATCGCGCTAATGACGCTGCCTTCGCTGGTGCTGCTGCCGCTCACCGGCGTCATTATCGACCGCAACGACCGGCGTCATCTGATGATGGGCCTCGACGCAGTGCGCGGCGCGGTCATCCTCACCGTCGCCATCCTGGCACTCATGCATCGGGTTCACCTGTGGCAGCTGTACGCGATGACGATGGTCGTCTCCGTCGGCTTCTGGATGTTCTGGCCGACGCTGAATGCGCTGGTGCAGGAGCTGTCGCCGGAAGACAAACTGCTCGATTCCAACTCGATGATGCTGGCCGCGGTGCAAGGTGGCTGGATGATGGCCGGCGCGGTGGTGGGATTCATGTACAACCACATCGGCCTGGGAGGCGTGCTGCTGATCGATAGCGCGAGCTACGTCCTCTCGATCGCGTGCATCTTCCAGGTGCGCAAGGGACGAGTGGTGGTCGCGCATCCGGAAAGCGAGCAGATGGCAGCCGACCGTCCAACCAAAGCCGTGGCGCGCTACTTCCATGAGTTGCGCGAAGGGTTCAATTACGTCGCGAACCACCGGCGTGCGCTGATGCTGGGCATCGCTTGGGCGCTGTTCATTGCGGCCATGATGACCAATCAGGTATTGACGTCCCCGTTTAGCGACCGTATTCTGCACGGCGGAGCGGTGGCCTACGGCTGGATGAATGCCGGCTGGGCGATCGGAGCGCTGATCAGCGTGATCTACGCGTCACGAATGATTCGCCGCTATGGCGCACATCGCTCCGTCACCGTCACCATGACAATGATTGCGCTTTGCCTGTTCTTCCTGCCGGCTGCGCGCTGGCTGCTGATTGCGGTGATGACGTACTTCATCATGGGATCGAGCCGGGGCGTCGGCGGTATTGCCATCTCCTCCGAGATGATGGAGATGGTGCCCAAACACTTCATGGGCCGGGTGCAGAACACGTTCTTCTTTCTGTCCAGTGTGCTGCAGATCGGCACAGCGCTTTTGGTGGGGGAAGCCGCGCACCGCGAAGGTTTGCGCTACGGCTTCTGGCTGACGGGATCAATGTACCTAGGCGCGGCAGTGGCGGCGGCGTGGCCAGCGCGGGAATCGGTCCCGGCGATGGAGCAGACGGCGGCGGACTAGGCGGTGGAACTTTGTTCAGTGATCTCACTTGCGGAATCTAGTAAACAGGCGGAAAACCACACCGCACTGCGAAAGGCGTGAAAAACAGTGCCGGCGAAATTCAGATTCCCGATCTTTTAAGAGCTCAGCCGTCGGCGGCAAAGACCCCACACTCCGGCGATGCCACTCCCGAGCAACGCAAGGCTTGTCGGTTCCGGAACCGTCGTCACATCGAGCGTAACGTGAGACCCGACACCTTCATAAAAGTTCATGAGAACTTCACCCGTAGCCGGCTCGTCGTTGCTCCAGTAACCATCGAAGAAAATATCTACGCCGTCATTGTTGGCAAGGAAATCTGCATAAGCGTAACCGTACGTTACCTGGCCAGCGAACGTCAGGTTGTCGGGCCCGGTCATTTGAAACGTACCACCGCGACCGAATTCTGCTTGGTAAAAGTAGAAATTGCTCATCCAGGATTCCGCGGGCGCCGTTTCGAAAATCAGACTCCAGGGACTGTTCGTGAATGTAGCCGAACCGGCTGCGGGATCGCCAAAGTCGGAATGTTCGAACGGCGTAAAGTTACACGCCGCATGACCAACAATACACGGTGTGTCAAGGTGCACATCGAGATCGCTGGCCCAGGCGGTCGCAGCCGAGAAAGAGGCCAGGAGCAGGAACAAGGTCAAGCAGCGCACCAGATTTCGCATCGCGGTTGCTCCTCCCAGTCGCTCAACACAGTAGCACGAGCGAGCAGGTCTGGTGATGAGAAAGACTTGAAACGCAGCTCTATCCTGATTCAGTCGCAGAATCTGAAACGATGGGCGGCCTGGTAGATGGTCCGCAAGGGATAGAGGAATTCGCGGCAAAGGCAATCAAAGAGTCTGCCAGCGACGGTCAAAGCCAGAGAAAAAGGCCCGGAAGACATCCGGGCCTCATCCTTTACGGCCGACAATCGCAAAGCCATGTAGCTCTTGGATTACTGCGATACTGCCTTGCCGACATCCTTGCCGGCAACCTTTACTGCGTCGGCTGTCTTCTCGCCGCCCTTTTCGGTGTACTTCACGGAGACCTCAGAGCCCTCCTTTATTCCCTTGCCTGACTCCTTGGTGCCCTCCCATGTGGTCTTGCCGGTCCACTTGACGGTGTGCTCGGTGCCGTCAGCGGTCTTAACCACCATGGTCTTGCTCCCCTTGTCGACATGCTTCACAAAGCCGCTGACATCGTGGACAACGTCTTGCGCCACCGCCAACTGCGACAACCCTACCACTGCGAATACAAGCAAACCTGCCAGCGCGAGCGCTGCCCTAGAACGGATCTTCATTGCGAAAACTCTCCTTGTAAATTCGGCATCGACTCTGCCGGATAATAATTAGGTTACCAAACCGCAGCGCGCTAGACCAAGGGCGGTCCGCTGGCGCGAACCGCCCGATTTTGCAAGACAGATCGAGCTACCAAATGGTCAGCTTGGCGTTGTCCATCCATTCGTGAAAGCCGGAGCCGTTGGCGTTGATGTCCAACTGCCATTGCACGCCAACGTTGTTGCCCCAGTTCAAATACAAAGCGTTGCCGGTGATATTGACGGGTGTACTCTTGCCATCGACAACCAACGTCTTGTAGGTGTACTGACGGTTGTTAGTGTTGGTGGTGGTGTAGAGCTGAATGTGGTGCCAGGTATTAGGAGCGAAATGGGGGCAGGGGATGTTGCTATGAATCCAGTGACCGCTAGCCTCGTCCCATGTGTCCCAAATCTGGGACGGGTAAACGCACTGCGTGCCCATCATGTAGTTGTAGCCGTTGACGAACTGGAACGAATCGAACTCCAGTGACTGGGCAGAGACGTTGTAGTTGGAATCAACGTAGAAGTAGAAGTCCCACAGAAAATTGTGAGCGTTACTGTTAGCGCCGAATTTCTGCCACCAGAGCGCATTGGCCCAGATGCCTGAATTGAAGAACTCGGTGCTGCCGCCGCTGAGTGAGGGGGGAGTTTGGTTCTGCGCCATCCAATAGACGCCTTGTCCGCTGCCACCGGCGCAGCCGGATGAGTTGCACGATCCCCAATTGCCATCCTGTTGAATCTTGTCGAACACAATGGCATTCGCCGGCGGAATGGGCAGGCCATCGCCCACGACGGTCACTTGGATGGACTGGCCGCCGAAGGAACCGGAAATATCCCAAGCACGTACGAGCAACTGGTGTGCTCCCTTAGGGACGGGAAACCATGTATCGACGGCGTTGACCCCAGGCCCGGTCCAGACGACCTGCGAGTCAATGTAGACCACCCATCGCGCCATGATGCCGGGGCTTATAGCCTTGGCCACCAGGTGCAGCGGAGCAGCGGAAGCGCTGTTATTGGTAGGCGAAATAAGAGTGACTTGAACCAAAGCAAAGGAAAGTGACGAAAAGCAGAACAACAAGCCAACTAACAAGCAGATACGTTTCATCCAGAAGACTCCTTGGTTTAAACCAGGCGTCCGGAGGGTTTCGCAGGACTTAGCGAGTGCGGAGCGGTACTGGCGGATATCGAAATTATGCTTTCAGGAACCAACGACGCACATCGGGGGTTTGTCGTAAGCTGAGCTGGAATTGTTACGAAGCGGTTACCCAAGTTTACTTAAGAATTGGAGTCAGGCGAACGCCTTAGTTGAGCTTTTAAACGACTTTAACTCCTTATTACTAATTGTCACGGGGACGCCCAGCCAGCCGACGGGCTACGGTGCGCATCTTAATCAATTCGCGGCTATCTGCGCCTTTTTTAGGCTGATCCGAACTCATCATGCCCTTTAGCAAGGTCGAAATTTTCGAAGAGACAGCTTCGCTGGCGCAGTGTCTAGACGAGCTTTCTGCCGGCAAGCAAGAATCGCTCCCGCTTTCGACATATCGCCTGCAGTTCAACCGCGACTTCCGCTTTGCAGATGCGCAGCGGTTGGTGCCCTATTTGCATCGGCTGGGAGTGACGCACTGCTACGCGTCGCCCATTCTGAAAGCCCGCAGCGGAAGTGTCCACGGGTACGACATTGTCGACCACAACCAGGTCAATCCCGAGATCGGGACGGAAGAGGAATTCCGGGCGCTGGCGATGGAATTGAAGGCGCACGACATGGGATTGATTCTGGACACCGTGCCCAACCACATGGGCATCGGGCCCGGTACCAATCCTTGGTGGCAGGATGTTTTGCAGAATGGGCGTGCCTCAGCCCACGCCGAATTTTTCGATATTGAGTGGGAGCCGCTGAAGGAAGAGTTGCGCAACAAGGTACTGCTTCCCATCCTGGGCAGCACCTATGGCGATGAGCTCGAGGCGGGCAATATTAAGCTGAACTTCAAAGACGGCCAGTTTTCGATTTCCTATTTCGACAATGTGTTCCCGGTTGACCCACAGACGATACCTATCATCTTCGGGCCACTGAGCGAACTGTCCGCACGAAACGCGCACGACGACCCGCCATTGCGCGAGCTTCGAGCGCTGTTGGCCGACCTACGGCAGCTTGCGCCGAATAGTTCCACGGACCAGGAACTAGCAACGCGACGCCAGCGCGAGATTCCGGTACTCAATCGCAGACTAGCGAAACTTGCGCTCACGGCGCCGGTGGCAGCGGTAATCGAAGATGCGCTTCGCCGGTTGAACGGGCGATCAGGAGAACCTACCAGCTTCGATCGCCTGCACGCATTGCTGGAGGCGCAAGCCTATCGGGTGGCATTCTGGCGAGTCTCGGGAGAAGAAATCAATTACCGGCGCTTCTTCGATATTAACGACCTGGTCGGGTTGCGTATGGAAGACCCGCGCGTGTTTGCCGAGACGCATCGACTGATTCGCCAGCTGTTGGCCGAGGGCCTGGTCAACGGCATACGGATCGACCATCCTGACGGGCTGTTGAACCCAGTGCAATACTTTGCGAGATTGCAGATGCTGTATGCCGCCAGCCGCTGCTGCGGGCCAGAAGCTATCAGTCCTTCAGGCGATAACGGAATAGAAGTGGAGGTGCAAGCAGCATTTGCCGAGCGCAGGACCCAAGCTATGTAGCAGCATCCTCTTTATCTGCTGGTAGAGAAGATCCTGGAGCGCGGAGAGCAGTTGCCATCGCATTGGCCGGTGGACGGGACAGTCGGGTACGACTTCACCAACCTGGTCAATGGCGTGCTGATCGACGGCCGCAGGAACGATACTTCACCAAGCTTTACGAACGCGTGACCGGAGGAGCGGTCGATCCCAACACCATCATGTACGAGAGCAAGAAGACTGGTGATGTACAAGCGCGCTATCCAGCGAGGTTAACGTGCTGACCCACATGCTCGACCGAGATCTCCGATGCACGACCGGCGCGCCCGCGATTTCACCCGCAGTGTGCTGCGCAACGCGATTCGCGAGCCATCGCCTGCTTCCCGGTTTATCGAACTTACATCGATGAACGCGGAAACATGTCGGAACAGCGACCGCCACTACATCGAGCAGGCGATCGCCGATGCCAAGCGGCGCAATCCGGATATCGCTCCAGCCTTCGACTTCCTGCAAAACATCCTGTTGCTGAAGGGAACGGACGAGGGCGCTACAGTTTACGGATTACCGCAAGCAACTGTATTTCACGCTGAAGTTCCAGCAGCTCACCGGCCCGATCATGGCCAAAGGGTTGGAAGACACGACCTGCTACGTCTACAACCGCTTTGTTTCGGTGAACGAGGTGGGCGGCTCGCCGGCCGAGTTCGGAATATCGCTGGACGAGTTTCACCGCGGCAACGAACTGCGCGCCCAGCAATGGCCGCACTCCATGCTGGCTACATCGACCCATGACACCAAGCGCAGCGAAGATGTTCGCGCGCGGCTGGACGTGCTTTCAGAGATGCCGCGGCACTGGGCGGCCAACGTCATGAAGTGGCGCCGCATGAATCGTGCGCGAAAGATCCAGATCTCCGACGGCAGGTTCGTTCCCGATAACAACGAGGAGTACCTGCTTTACCAGACGATCGTTGGTGCGCTGCCCATGCGTATGGAGAGCGAGCGCGATTTGCGCGAATTCATCGGCCGCATCCAGCAGTACATGGAGAAGGCGGTCCACGAAGCCAAGGTCAACCTCAGCTGGCTCAACCCGAATCCCGAGTACGTGGAGGCGTTGAAGGAGTTCATCGCGCGGATACTCAGCCCAGCGAGGCGCGGGAAGCCGAACCAGTTTTATGAATCCCTGCAAAAATTCATGCCCCCGGTGAAGTACTTCGGAGCGATCAACTCACTGACTCAGACTTTGCTGAAACTCACCTGCCCCGGTGTACCCGACGTTTACCAGGGGCAGGAATTGTTCGACTTCAGCCTGGTGGACCCGGACAATCGCAGGCCAGTCGACTTCAAAGTACGGGAAGGCCTCTTGCGTTCCGTTGGGGAGCAGGAGACCGCAGGAAACAGCTTCTTCGGCAGCCTGATGCAGCATTATGAAGACGGGCGAGTCAAACTCTGGCTGACCGAGAAAGTGTTGAACTTGCGACGCGAGCATCGCGCGCTGTTTAGCCAGGGAGACTATGTTCCGCTGCCGGCACACGGCAGCAAGGAAGAAAATGTCATTGCCTTCAGCAGAAGCTACGGGGATGAATCCGATCGTAGTAGCCGCTCCCCGCTTCATGCTACAGCCTGATGCGAGGATCGGAAGCCCCGCCGACCGGGCACGCCTGGAACGATACCGGGCTTGCACATGGATTTGAGTTTCGCGAGGTCAGAACTACGCAATTTCTTCACAGGGGAGCGCGTGTCGATGAGAAACGGGACAACCTTGCTATGTAGCGAACTGTTCGCACATCTTCCGTTTGCGTTGCTCACTAGCTGAGGCCTGCTGCTCGGCGCTGGGATCTTCATCCACAGCCGATGACGTAGGACGGCATCGCGATCGGTAAGTTCCACCATGCGGGCAAGGCGATCTGCAAGCTCTGGCGTCAAGCGCCCCGGCTGCAGCCGCCACGACCAGTTCCCAGCGTCTTGCTGGGAACATTCATGCGAGCATCGCTGTCTAGACCGAGCACATCCTGCACGGGAACGATCGCGAGGTTGGCAACGGAAGTGAGCGCGCCGCGCACGAAGGACCAGCGCAATGTCCTCTTCGCGCGTGATGTTCAGGTAGTTCGCGGCCGCCGATCCTTTCCTCTTCGGTGGCAGAGTTATTCCACCAACCCAGAGTGGTGTCGTTGTCGTGGGTGCCGGTGTAGACCACCGCAGTTCGGCTCGTAGCGAGTGCGGCAGATAAATGTGCGCGCCGCGGTCGCCGAAGCCAAACTGCAGAACCTTCATGCCCGGAATATCGAGTTTCTTACGCAGTTCGGTGACTTCGTGCGTGATGTAGCCGAGGTCTTCGGCGATGAACGGCAGCTTGCCCAGCGCATTGCGCAGGGCATGGAACAGGTCTTCGTTCGGGCCCTGTGACCCAATGGCCGTTGATGGCGGTCGGCTTCGTCGGCGGGAATTTCCCAGTAAGCTTCGAAGCCGCGGAAGTGATCGAGGCGAACGATGTCGCAGGTCTCCATCGCCCAGCGCATGCGCTCGATCCACCAGTCGTAGCCGCGGGCTTTCAGCGCGTCCCAGTCGTAAAGCGGATTTCCCCAGCGCTGCCCGGTCTCGCTGAAAGCGTCGGGCGGAACGCCGGCGACCACCTCCGGGCGAGAGATCTTCTTTCAGCCGAAAAATTTCGGGATGGGTCCAGACGTCGGCGCTGTCGTAGCTGACGAAGATGGCAACATCGCCGATGATGCGGATGCCGCGCTCGGCGCAATACGCGCGCAGCGCGCTCCATTGCTCGAAGAAGGCAAATTGCAGAAAGCGTTCCTCGTCGAGTTCCTGCGCCAGTCTCGACACGAATCTTCGTCAGTGGCCGCAGGGTCGCGCTGGCAAGTTCCTGCGGCCACGATTCCAAGCGCTGCTCGTCGTAGTGTTCGCGCAACACGCTGAACAGCACGTAGTCTTCCAGCCACCACTCGTTCTCGCGGCAGAAATCGTCGTAGCGCTCGCGACGCTTCGCGTCGGCTGTTCGAAGAAGTTTGTCCGCCGCCTCGCGCAGCAGAGGAAGCTTGTGCGCGCGCACGCTTTCGAAGTCGACCGGGGAGTCGCCATCCGGCAGCGACTCCACTCGCTCGCGCTCCAGCAGACCGCGGTCCGCCAGCCGTTCGAGGCTGATCATCAGAACGTTGCCGGCGAAGGCCGAGGTGCAGGAGTAGGGCGAGTTGCCACATCCCACCGGCCCAAGGGGAAGCACCTGCCACAGCGTCTGCTTGGCCGCGGCCAGCCAGTCGACAAACTCATACGCCGCCGGACCGAAGTCGCCGATGCCTCCGCGCGAAGGCAGAGAGCTGGGGTGCAGCAGGATCCCGGATGAGCGCTTTGAAAGCATGAGTCCTGCTTAAGATGAAAGCAGGCACGCCAGAGTGGTGTGCCTGGTATTGAAGCAGCTCTTGTAATCAAGGGGCCAGCAGCGGTCTGCTGGCCCAGATTCGCTGCGGCCCGACGGCTATGTGCCTTCGCCCGGCTTGGCCAGGCGCTCCATTTCTTTCTTGTTGATCTTGATCTTGCCTTCTTTCTCCAGGCGATCGCGCAGGTTCTGAACGTAGAGTCCTTCCAGTTCCTGACGCTTCTGTTGCAGCAGCGATTCCTTCGCCTTGTCCCAGTTCTGCTTCAGTTCTTCGGGCGATGGCTCCTGCATTCGATGCAGCATGCACCACGACGCCGCTGGCCTGTAAGCCGATAGGACCGCTGATCTCGCCCGGCTTCAAGTGAAGAGCTGCGCGGCCGCTCCGGTCAGTGCGCCGATGTCAGGAACCTGCGCGGTCGGGTCGACCAGGTCGCTGGTCTTCACCGTAGCGCCCAGTTCCTTCGCCGCCTTCTTCAGGTCGTGCTCGGCGTGTGCGCGGTCAGACAGCTCCTGCGTTTTCTGCGCCAGCAGCGGCCTGCGCGCGCTGGGTCTTGAACTGGTCCTCCACCTTCGCCTTGATCTGCTCGAAGGTCGGGGTCTGCGGCGGCTTGAATCTCGGTCACCTGATAGACCGCATAGCCCTGCGGTATCGGAGCCGTCGCCGGCGGATCGTTCTTCTTCGCGCTGAAAATGCGCGCTCATCAAGTCCTGAGCATTGCCGACTCCAGGCATGGATCGGTCTTGCGCAGAAAGTCGGTGGTGGTAACGGTCAGGCCCTTGTCAGCGGCAGCTTTTCCAAACCGTTGGTGCGTGCCAGGCTTTGTACGGTGTTGGCCAGCTTCTGCGCCTGCGGCGGCCGCTTTCTGCTGCTTCAGATCGGCTCGATCTGCGCCTTAACTTCGTCCAGCGGCTTCAGGCGCGCCGTCTGCTTGTCTTCCACGCGAATAATGTGGAAGCCGTAGCTGGTGCGAATGAGTCCCGTGGTCTGGCCAACGGGCGTGTTGAACGCCGCCTGCTCGAATTCGGGAACGGTGCGGCCCTTGGTGAACGGCGGCAACAATCCGCCATTCTGCGCCTGCCCGGATCGTCGGAATACTTCTTCGCAAGATCGGCGAAGTCGCCGCCACTCTTCAACTGCTTCTCAATGTCTTCAGCCTTGGCCTTGCCGCATCGACCGCCTTCTGGTCGACCTTGCCATCGGCGCCGGGCACCGGCGTCTTGATCAGGATGTGGCGAACCGTCACCGTTTCCGGAATGCGAAAGTCGTCCTGATGCTGGTTGTAGTACTGCTGCAAGTCGGCCTGCGATAACTGGATACTGTCGGCCAGCTTGGGCGGTCGATCACGATGTAGTGCGCCTTGCGCTTCTCCGGGATGGAGTTCACGTACTGCTGCTTGTTCTGCTCGTAGAACGCCTTCAGCTCGGCATCGGTCGGCTTGATCTGCTTCTTTATGTCGTCGAGCGTCAGGACGGCGTAGTCGAACTTGACCTTGGTCCTGTCTTATCGACTTGTTCCTTGACTGTCCTTGTCGCTGACGGTCGCCGGTGCGCCGACAGCGGCCAGCAGCTTTCTGCTGAGCGATCTGCGCCTTTATCTCCTGCTCGAACTGCGCCACACTCAGGTTGAACTGGTTCTCGATGAAGTGCTCGTAGCCTGCTGCCCGATGAAGTTACCGCCGGGGAAGAAGAACTGTCCCAATTGTCCCTGGTGCAGGAAGTCACGCAGCTCCTCATCGCTGACACCCAGGCCCATGCGGTCGGCCTCATAGACGATGGCCTCCTGGGTGATCATACTGTGGGCCGCGCGCTGCATCAGATAGGGCATGAGGGTCGGGGAACGTTGCCCCGGAATTGCTGGCGCCCGATCATCCGGGCGTGCTGCGCGACTTCCTGCAAGCTGACGCTCCTGGTCGCCAACTCTGGCAAGCACACCCTGTTGTCAGGCCGCCGCCGAGGTAGTCGCCGAAAGCCGCCGGGGACGAGGGTAGATGACCATCATCACGCAGATGACAGAGAAGGATGCCGCCCAGGATGATCTTCTTCAGTGGGCCGGGCTTTTGCAGAAATCGAATCATGCTGTACGAGAACTCCAAGGCTGGATGAGCTGTAAGAGCTGAATTCTTGATTATAAACCAGCGCCGCCGGGTGATGCGTGGGTGGCACGCCTTATGCGCAGAATCACCGTCGATGTGCTGAAATCGGCCGCTCGAGGGCCAATTCGCGCCGAACAAAGGTGCTAACTTCCCTTCTCCCTCATCCAATATGTTGTAATCAGATAGCGAGATGTATGGCGGAAGTGTCTCTCAAAACGCGGCGGCGGGTATTGAAGTACAAGCGCCGGCTGCGCGAATTCAAGATGATCGCCAAGGGCGTGGCGTCGACCGACCATCCGGTGCTGGCGCACATCATTCCCATCCGCCGCTGCAATCTCGCCTGCGTCTACTGCAACGAGTACGACAGATTTCTCCAAGCCGGTGCCGCTGGAGACGATGAAGCCGCGCATCGACGACCTGGCGCGGCTGGGCACATCGATCGTCACCTTCAGCGGCGGCGAGCCGCTGCTGCACCCGAGCTCGACGACATCATCGCCCACATGCGGCGCTACCCGATGATCGCCGGCATGATCACCAACGGATATCTGCTGACCGCCGACCGCATCAAGCGGCTGAACCGCGCCGGGCTCGACCACCTGCAGATCAGCATCGACAACGTGATGCCCGACGAGGTGTCCAAGAAGTCGCTGAAGGTGCTCGACAAGAAGCTGCAACTGCTGGCCGAACACGCCGAATTCCACGTGAACATCAATTCCGTGGTCGGCGGAGGCATTCACAATCCGCATGATGCGCTGGTGGTCGGACGCCGCGCCGTGCAGCTGGGATTCACCTCGACCATCGGCATCATTCACGACGGCGACGGCCAGCTGCGCCGTTGGCCGACGATGAGCGCGAAGTGTTCCTCAAGATGAAGAAGCTGACGAAGCAGCATTACTCGCGCTTCAACTGGTTCCAGAACAACATCGCCGACGGCAAGCCGAACGATTGGCGATGCCGCGCCGGCGCGCGCTACCTGTATATATGCGAGGACGGGCTGGTGCATTACTGCTCGCAGCAGCGCGGCTATCCCGGCATACCGCTGTCGAGAATATACGGTTGCCGACATTCGCCGCGAGTTTCTCACCGAAAAGGGTTGCGCTCCGCACTGCACCGTCTCGTGCGTGCATCAGGTGTCGTATATGGACTTCTGGCGCGCGCCGCAGACGCTGCTTCGCCGCAGCCGCCGACATCGCTTGGCGCGGAGCAGCTGGTACAGATCGAGTAAGCGCGGATCGGTCAGCCGTAACGCTTGCTCTGCGAACGGTCGAGTCGGTGTGTCACAAGGGCAGGTGACGGATGTTATAATATTTGCCCTTCTGCAGTTTTTCCTCACAAACGGGCGCGTAGCTCAATTGGCAGAGCAACTGACTCTTAATCAGTAGGTTGAAGGTTCGATTCCTTCCGCGCTCACCATCTAAGACCCAATTTTCAAGCCATCCTCGCAGCCCGTTTTGCGTTTACGGCTCTTGGTCACCGAGCGAAGGAACTGCCCAAGATTGGTTCAAGCCGGCGAACATCATGTTATTGGGAGACTCTCGACCTGTCTCTCTTGATTTGCGGATTGCGTGAAAGTTCAGCATCTACCCCGCGAGGCTTTGCTTCAAGATTCACGTGTTAACATTTCTTGCAGTTATCGTTACTCGATCTTCATATTTAGGGCGACATCTCTTGCCGACCATATCTGACACTATCATCGTCACCGGCGGCGCCGGTTTTATCGGGTCGAATTTCCTATTACAGTCGATCGAATGCGGTGCGGAACTGCTTGTCAATATTGACAAGCTAACCTACGCAGGGAACCTCAGTAACCTCGCCTCTTTGCAAAACGACGCACGTCATAAGTTCATCCATGGTGATATTTGCGATCGTGAGTTGCTCAAACGAATCTTTTCTCAGTACTGCCCTCGTTCGGTTGTACACTTTGCAGCCGAAAGTCATGTAGATCGTTCGATCCTTGGGCCTGAGCAATTCATTCACACGAATGTCTACGGAACATTCGCCTTGCTGGAGGAATCACGGGAATACTGGAACGGGCTAGACGGGGAGCAACGGGAGCACTTTCGATTTCTTCATGTCTCGACGGACGAAGTGTACGGCTCTCTAGGTGAAACCGATTCACCATTCACCGAGGATTCGCCGTATGCGCCGAACAGCCCCTATGCTGCGTCAAAGGCGTCGTCAGACCACCTGGCGCGTGCTTATTTTCACACCTACGGACTTCCCGTCATCACTACGAATTGCTCGAACAATTACGGTCCATATCAATTTCCCGAAAAGCTTATTCCACTTGTAATCCTGAATGCGCTACGAGGAGAATCGGTGCCGGTTTACGGCGACGGTAGCAATATTCGCGACTGGCTATTTGTTGGAGATCATTGCCAGGCAGTACGTGCGGCGCTGCGTGTAGGCACTCCTGGTGAAACCTACAACATAGGTGGGCACAGCGAGCGTCGAAATCTCGATGTGGTTCGTACCGTTTGTGCTGCTCTCGATGAGTATCGGTCTGACTCCAAGTTCGTGCCGCACGACTCCTTGATTCGCTTCGTGAAGGATCGCCCCGGACACGACTATCGTTACGCCATTGATCCTTCAAAGGCGGAGCGCCACCTGGGATGGAAGCCAAGAGAAACGTTCGAAAGCGGCATCCGCAAGACAGTAACCTGGTATCTACAAAACAAAGAGTGGGTCGAGCAGATCGCACGCGGTTCTTACCGTGACTGGATAAATCTGCACTACAGCCCGCATGCCAACCGATGATGAGGAGGAGTCGAGCATGAGCCTGCTCAGAGGCATCATTTTGGCAGGGGGGGCAGGAACACGGCTTTATCCAGCAACGCGCTGCATCTCAAAACAGCTGTTGCCGGTCTATGACAAGCCAATGATCTACTATCCGCTAAGCGTATTAATGCTGGCTGGTATTCGCGACATCTTGGTCATCTCTACTCCGCAAGATACTCCGCGGTTTGAACAGCTTTTGGGTGACGGTACCCAATGGGGACTGCATCTTGAGTATGCAGTGCAACCAGCTCCGGAGGGTATTGCTCAGGCATTTCTTATCGGTCAGGATTTTATCAGTGAAGAACGTTGTGCTCTGATTTTAGGAGACAACATTTTTTATGGTCACAACCTATCTCTGCTTCTGCAAGAAGTTGCAAGCCGCACAAGCGGAGCAACCATATTCGGTTATCCAGTACAAGATCCAGATCGTTATGGTGTGGTCGAAGTCGATGCTAAGGGTCGGGTTCTTGGTCTTGAGGAAAAACCCCAACAACCGAAATCCCGGTTTGCCATCACCGGGTTGTATTTCTACGACGAGAAGGTCTGCGACTTCGCAGCGAAACTAAAGCCTTCCGCCAGAGGAGAACTGGAGATCACGGATCTGAACCGCTTATACCTTGGCATCGGTGAACTTAATGTTGAACTTTTGGGACGTGGCATGGCGTGGCTCGACACGGGAACACACGATTCTTTATTAGAAGCTGCGGCATTTATCCAGACGATCGAAAAACGGCAGGGACTCAAGATTGCTTGTCCCGAGGAGATTGCCTATCGTGCCGGTTACATCACCGCGTCCCAGGTCGAGAGCCTGGCCGCCGAATCCTCGAATACGCCGTATGGACGTTATCTCCTGAGCTTTGTTCGGGAGATAAAGACATAACAAACGCGTGATCGGCGAATAACTCGACAACCACAAGTTGAAACGACGACGATTGTCGTTTCGCGTGGATGACTGCCTCCAACCAAGAGTATTTTCTAAGCGTTCGCTCAGGGCCACAGAAGGGCCTGGACAGTAAGGATCTGCTTAGGAATAAGTGGACACTTAGGAGCTGGAAAAAGAATCGAGTAGTTTAGAGTCGGTGACGCGGATATAACGGTAGCCGCGCAACTTGAACACATGATTAAGATAGGTTCCTTTCGACTCAGCGCCGCGGAAAGCAGCATACTCTTCGGGTGGCACGTCAAAGTAATCGTAGATTTCGCTTGTTTCCCGGAACTCAAGTTCCAGGATACGCGTGGCAAGAGCGTACCCCATGCTGGCGATGACGCTGGAGTCGACTGGTTCTCTCTGCAAGGCATCCTCGCTGCTGATGCGTGCTGTCTTAGGGTAAGAATAGCGGCAGGGGAGAACCGGTTGCCGGCTGCTGGCTGAAGTTCCATCGACAACTGCGCCCGCTTCAGTGCTTCCGTGCCCTCGCCGACACGCGGCCACACAAAGTATCCTCTGATCCCAGGGTCTTGGTTAGGTCGCTGCCGACCGCGCGGAACGCGAACACATGGGCCGAGAACTCGGCCCCGCTTCGTCTGCGCAGGCGCACTCAGCGCGTCAAAGCAGTGTCGCAGATTGGTCACGCCTGCCGCAATCCAGATAGATGTCTTCGGCGACAGCGTGGTTACTGTTGCCGTGGCAAAAACCATGCGGAATACACAATGGCGCCATGTCACCCTTTGTGCACAACTCGCCATATCAATCGATATGTGGCTGGAGCTTAGACTGTTGTGATTGGGGAATGCAGGGAGGCTAGAGGCGGGTGGGTGGGTGGGTGGTGGAGCAGTATTCTGAGTAGGCCTCCCCGCGAGGCAACAGCTTACGTCTAATTGCAGAGAAAGGTCGAGAAAGGCAAGGCTCCTAAATGACCAGTCAATGCTACTTTGGAGGAGTAGCACTCTAGACGATGGCAACCCGGGGAGTTAACCTGCTTCGGAGGATCCAGGTCGCACCAGCACAAAATCGACGTGGGCTTCGATTTCGGTCACAGGTTGAGTAAATTGCACCGCTATCGAGAATGACGTATTCCACGGATCGGCCTGCAGCCGAACCGTTCTGCCTTCGGCCACCAGACGAATGGGCCGAAATACATGCGCACCTTGAACGTTCATCGCTAAGTTCACTGTTGTGTGCAGGGGGATCATCCATGGGCTTTTCAGAAGAATTCCTCCTTTACTCACATTCTCGCTGGTGGTTTCGAAGTCAGCAAGAGAGTCGCCAGAATGGAAGGCTATGCGCACCGGATACTGAAGAGGAAAACGATGATAGTGTCGCCTCTGATAATCGGATGTGCCTATGCTCTCTAGCTCTTTCATAATTATCCTGTGTATCATGCTTCAGGGGGGGTTCTGCTTGAAATAATAGACCCAAACTTTACTAGGGTTTAGTTGAATTGCGGATATCGTAAGTCACCGTGGCAGAGCACAGCAGCAGCCGTTCGACAACAAGGGTTAAATAGCCTGCTAAATGCCAAGAGTGGGCAGACAAATATGGCCATTTCTAAGGTCACCCTGGCCCAAGCTGCACACTTGAATTGTTCGCAATTACGCGATTCGTCCTTGGCTTCCGAGAACAGTTAGGATAATCGGCAGCCCTAATTCCTATTAGCTGATGGGCTTTAAAGAGACTTGCTTACCAACCACGGATTGACCGCCCAGGTGCTCAACCCAACTTACTATCCCTATCAGAACCAGTACCGCAACCAGAGCTACGGCGAAAAATAACACGCCCCCATGATGGTGGAGCGGGCTATTCAAAACTCCGGCATCCACATATGCACCTAGCACTGCGAGGGTAAAAACTCGCAATCCATTTTTTGCTATCGAGAGTAATATCGCCGCGAGAACCACAAATGCTCTACCCACAAACGAACGCAGGAGCAAGTATGAGAGCAGCATAGAGCTGACGAGCAGCATCGTGCTGGAACGGATACTGCTACACTCCTCGGCAACCTGCAGCGTCAATCCGGGGACGGTCAAAGTCAAGTCATCTTTAGCTACTGGCACGCCCGCCATCACTAACAGCAAGCGCGCGAACGAGGCTGTGCCCTGCTGTAGAAAGGAGACGACGTGGTTCAGTGCTACCTCCGGCCATGGCACAACCCACAACAAGAAGAGCAAGGGAAAGATGGATCCTCGAAACACCCGAGTGCCGAAGCAACACACAAACGAACCGATCCACCATGTAACGAGCGCCAACATTTCCAGCGACAAGCGTACGTCGCCAGTGATAGTACCTACTTTCCCCCATTCTAAGCCTGCCACACCGATCAACAAGGCGACGATCAAAAGAGATGCACCGATGCCGATGTTGGGGCTGGGCTTCCATTTTCGCCTGGTCCAATCCGCAACGATCAGGACCACACTGACGGGCAGGATCAACAGAATGTGAGTGTAGGCATCCCGCCGAAGAGCGAGACTAAGGGTTGCGGCGAGCGCTTGCCACCAAATCAACAAGGATGCTAGCCACAAAGCGGCGAATATTCGGTAAGAGGAAGGTGGTGTCATCAAGAGCCTCTGCTATACTCCTACGCTCTCCACCATTTCGGCTTCAGTTCTACTTGCCATGACTTATGATCCGCATACTAATTCGGTCTCGCACCCAGTGTTCCACTCTTCCCTTCCGATGGACACCCTCTCGTGTGGGTTGATTTCATTCCCCAAAATATGGCGTTGACGCTGCCATATTATCTCGAACTAAAGCAACTCTAGCGCAACCTTTTAGTAAAAAACCCACTGACAGAAAACAACTTGTTGGCTTCGTTTCGTAAAATGTCAGGCTCCGGAATCCGTTTTCTGTCGGCAACGGGCTTTCGCAAGCGCGTGATCGGCAGGGACCTCTTCCCATTTTCATGCCCGATCCATGAGGGCCCAGACATTCGTCATGAGAATGGAAGTGGGAGGCCCAGCCGCGCCGGGCCGCCCGGTCGCACATCCGCCCAGGAGAGTACAAAGATGTGACTCGCACTGCCCGAGTAACCTACTCGTCGCCTGAGACCTGAACGCTCACTGGCGCCGGTATGTGCTCGCCTTTGCGCGCCTGCTGTAAACGTTCCAGTTGGTGCATAGGCCAGTAGAGCTGGCGGTTGTTCGCGCCTTAGCAGCGAAGCAAGCGATACAGATTCGAGTGACCAGGAACCCAGAGTTGTTGTAAACGGAATTTCGTTGGTGAACTTCGACGGCTTCGCTCCCGCCAGCCAGTGGGAGGAACTTCTCCGCCTCTCCCCATTCCCTGCCGCAAACGAAAGATGCCCGTGCGCGACTTGCAGGCAACGAAGGGATATCGCGATGACCTACAGCTACACCCAGATTTCCCAATATCTGACCTGCCCTCGCCGTTACCGCCACCGCTACCTCGATGGCTGGCAGGAGAAAGACCTCCGGGCCGCCATGCTGTTCGGCCGTGCCTTCGAACAGGCAGTGGCCGCCTTGTTCCGTCACGAGGATCCGGCGGCTGTCTTGTTCGAGCAGTGGGCCGCTTGCAAAGATCGAGGCTGGTCTACTCCGGGACATGACACCTGGGACAGCATGCTGCAGCAGGGCGTGCAGCTGCTGGAGCGTTTTGTCCAGGACGGCCGCGTTCGAGATTCGCGAGCCCAGAAGCCAACAACAGATTCAGTTCACCCGCACGCTCAGCTCTGGCAACAGCTTCGTCTCTTATGTCGATGCCATCGGCGAACTGGACGGCACACCGTGCGTGCTGGAGTGGAAGACCTCCTCCGCCCGCTATCCGGAGGAGCCTGCCGGCATCGCTGCGCTTGACCCGCAGCTGATCTGCTACTCGTGGATGACCGGCATCGATGCCGTTGCCCAGGTCGTCTTCGTCCGCAAGCGCACCGTCGAAGTGCAGTATCTGCGGGCGACGATCACTGACGAACAGCGACACGAGTTCGAGACGCTGGTCGAGGATACCGTGCGCGGCATCGAGTCCGGACTGTTCCTGCCGCACAGCGGCATCCGCTTTCCCCAGAACCCATGCACAACCTGCCCCTTCGTCGGGCTCTGCCTCGACCAGCGCGATCTGGTCGATGCCGCGCTGGTTCGCAAGCCGGGAGTCGATCTTGGTCTGTTTGACGAACTTGCTTACTAGGTATCCGCCGATGCCGCCAAAGCTCAATCGCCGCCGTGCCCTGCTGGTCCTCAGCCGGATCGACGCCATCCTGGCGTGGGAGGCGCAGCACGAGAACGAGCGCGACACCAGGTTCGTCGAGCTCGGCAAGTATCTGTGCGAAGTGCGGGCCGGGCAGTACTGGCGGCTGGAGAACCTGAAGTCGTTCGATGACTTTCTGGAGCGGCGCTTTCCGGAATCCAGAAGGAAGGCGTACTACCTGATGTCGATTCACGAGCACCTGCCGCCCCAGGTGAGAAAGGAACTGAAGCAGGTGGGCTGGACCAAGGGGCGTGGAGTTGGCGAAGCTGGCGCGCAAGCAGGGCCAGCGCTTCGAAAGTGCACCCTGGGTGCACAAAGCCCGGCAAATGCCGAAGGAGGAGTTCAAGCGGGAAGTGGAGAAGGAGCTGACCGGGAAGGACAGCGAGCCGTCGGAGCTGATCTACTTCAAGGTCTACAAGAGCCAGATTCCGGTCATCGAGCAGGCGATCGAGACCGCGGCCTTGATGCTGGGCTCGGACAAATCGCGAGGCTATTGCCTGGAGATGATCTGCGCCGATTTTCTGGCCGGCGCCCACATCGACGGCAGTGATCCGGAGATTCTGTCTGCAGTCGATCTCCCGCTACTACAGGTTCCTGCCCGGGCCTCAGCAGGAGGCATTTCTCTCCGAGGTCAACCGAAGGGCCTCATGAAGAAGGTCAGCTGCAAAAGCCCGCGACTCAAACTCGACTCGGACAGCTACCGCGAACTCCACCGGCAGGTGCTGGAGCGCGATGGATGGCGGTGTCAGATCTGCGGTAGCATGCGGTACTTGCAGGTGCACCACCTACGTTTCAGAAGCCATTCGGGAGATGATACGAAATACAATTTGATTACGTTGTGCGCGCTCTGTCACCACCGAGTACACTTGCCAGGAATTTAAAGCGTCCACCAAGCTATCTGTTGGCAGTGACGCAAATCTGTTGGCGGTGACGCTTGCCTTCTCAGCAGGAGCCGGCCAGCGGAGAACTTCGCCGGCAAGACTCCGGCTTCGCTGTTGTGTGCCGTGCATTCAGAAACGCCGTTCCAATGCGAGGATCAAGCCCGATGCCCTGCGCCGCCTGGCTGACATCGGTGCCCACCGCCTGACAGATATCGGCAACCACATTAATCAATGGGATTCTGGTGGACAGGAATGCGTGCACGGCGTGCTTGGTGAGCTCCGCCGTCCCTAAAATCGGTTTTCGGGTGGGATCCCCGATACCGGAGCTCGGCGCGGCAACAAAAATGATGATCTCGCGGGCCGTCGCCAGCTCAGCTGCTCGCAATCAGCAGAGCCTCGGTGCCAACCTATGTTCCTCACGGGGCATCAATGTTTGACAAGCCCCTCCTAACTGAGTCTACGGGAGAGGGTTCAAGATTTGCATCAGTCCAGATTTTTAGGGGTTCGGTCTACCAGCCGTGTAACCCTTTGAAGCCTCTGGGATACCATAGTTACTAAGGTTTTTATATAAGTTACTTTAGTTACTGGCCGAAGAGATTACTTGTCGCTCATTGCTAGTGCTCTGTGTGGTAGGATTGCGATTACTTTCTGCTGCTTCTTCGCTGCTTCTGCGCGCTGCTTTCGTTGCTGGAAATCAGAGTTAGTAACTGCGACGTTTGCAGATTGCCGTTAAATCCTTGGTATTTCCGCCTCAGTTAGGTCTGAGGTTTCTGTATATCCAAGGCCAAAATTTTTAAAACAGTGAGAGGCTGTCGATGCTATTGAAGAGTAATGCCCCCGCCGTGTCTTCCGTAATCGCCTTGTTTGCTCGAGTCTTGGTACTACTCGCTGTTGCCTCGGTGCCTTCGCAATCTCAGGTTCCTTTCGGTTGGTGGAACTTTGACGACGTATCGGGAGCCAAGGTGATGGATTCCTCGGGCTCCGGCCATACCGCCACAATAGTCAACGGCGCCAGTGTTGTCAGCGGACAAATCGGAAACGCTGTTTTGGCAAGTGCAGCAGAGAAGCAGTATATGAGGGTGCCGGCGATTGATCTGAGCCGGACGAGGGGGGTAACGGTCGCGCTGTGGGTGAAGCGCAGCTACTCGATGGCGGGAGGGCATGTACTGTTGGAGGCCTCCGCCGACTACAACCGTTCTATTACTGGTTTCGCCTTGCTCCCGGATGATCAGGCATGCCACGGCATTCAGGTGGCGATGCGCGGCGATGTTGGTTATACGGCCAACTGTTATGAACAACCCTCTTCGGAGGTCTGGCACCACCTGGCGGTGGTTTTTGACAAGAGCCAGAGCGCAGGCGAGCAGGTAAAGTTCTATATCGACGGAAAGCTGCAAAGCCCCAGCCGCAATCTGTTCGCGGCCACCAACACCAACGAGTTTGGCAACAATCCCATTTATGTTTTCTCGCGCGGTGGCACGCAGATGTTCGATTCCGGGGCCATCAGCGACTTTCGCATTTACGACAGCGCGCTCACCACAGGAAAAATCCAGCAGCTCTACTCGGCGACTTACGATGCCATGGCCAGCTCCGGCATGAAGGGGATCTTCAGCCTGTCGGTGTCGCCGACCTCCCTAAGCATCGCTCAAGGCAAGCAGGGTACGTCGACGATCAAAACTCTGGGAATGAATGGCTTCAACAGCGCCATCTCACTGTCGGCTTCCGGCGTACCCTCCGGCACAACTGTGAGCTTCAGCCCCAACCCCATTGCCGCTCCCGGCAGTGGCACCTCGACCATGAGCGTCGCAGTGGGGTCCAACACCACCGTAGGCACTTATCCAATCACCGTGACCTCTAATGGCGGCGGGGTGCAGCAAACCGCCAAGCTAACCCTGACCGTTACTCCCGGCAGCGGCGGCGGTATTTCGCTGGACGGCAACGCGCATGGTGCACAGGACAATGGCTACACCGCAAGCAACACGGCGGCGGTCTCAGTGGGAACGCCGACCGCGGGGGATCTGATCACTTGCGAGGTGACCTTCGATTCTGGCGGTGGCAACACTTTAGTTTCGGTGACAGACAGTAGCAATGGCGCCTATACCCCAGCCGTTCCCATTTATCTCGACCCTGATATGCAGCAGTGGTTTGGCATCTACTACCGGCAAAATGTTGCCGGATCCGCTACCACCGCTACCCTCAAGACTTCGCAGTCCCGACCTTACGCGGCCATTTCCTGTCAAGCCTGGAAGGGAGTAGCCACCGCCAATGCGCTCGACTCCGGATTTGTGCAGTCGCGAAATGCGGTGGGCGTTCCCAACCCAACCACCGGCGCGAACAGGCAACCTGCAGGCAATGGCGAGCTGATCATCGCTGCCGCCGCCTTATTGAATTCTGGCACCCCGGTCGCGGGTGGAAATTACACCTTGATCGATGCTGCTCCCACCACGCGGTGGTGGCCCGAATACTGGATACAAACCACTGCCACCCCCACCGCCGGGAACTACACCTGGCCGGCTGACACCTGGACCGACCTGATGGCTGCTTTCCTCCCGGCGGCCTCCAGCAATTTTGCCATCTCTGCCTCGCCGACAGCGCTGAGCGTGGCCCAGGGAGGTCAAGGTGCCTCGACCATTAGCACTACCATCAGCGGCGGCTTCAACAGCGCCCTCGCGCTCTCGGCCAGCGGGGTGCCGAACGGAACCACGGTGAGCTTCAGTCCCAACCCGATTGCTGCGCCCGGTAATGGCTCGTCGAATATGACCATCACTGTGGGTGGCAACACTGCAGTCGGCACTTATCCCATTACCGTGACGGGTAGTGGCGGGAGCTTGCAGCACAGTGCCACGGTAACCCTTACCGTGACCGCGATCGCCGACTTTACCCTCGCTGCCGCCCCGACGTCGCTGACCATGATGCAAGGCCAGCGGGGAGGCTCGACCATCAGCACTACCGTTAGCGGCGGCTTTAATAGTGCGATCAGCCTCTCGGCCAGCGGAGTGCCGAATGGAACCACGGTAAGCTTCAGTCCCAACCCGATTGCTGCGCCAGGCAGTGGCTCGTCTTATATGACCATCACGGTTGGCGGCAACACTGCGCTCGGCACCTATCCCATCACCGTGACCGGAAGTGGCGGGAGCTCGCAGCACAGCAGCACGGTGATGCTGACGGTGACCGATCCTCCGGACTACGCGATTGCTGCCAATCCGCTCTCCCTAAGTGTGGCGCAAGGCCAGCAGGGAAGCTCGACGATTAGCACCACGATTAACGGCGGCTTCAGTAGCGCGATCAGCCTCTCGGCCGGCGGAGTGCCGAACGGTACTACGGTCAGCTTTAATCCCAACCCGATTGCTGCGCCCGGTAATGGCTCGGCTAGTATGACCATCACGGTTGGCGGCAACACTGCGGTTGGTACCTATCCCATCACCGTGACGGGAAACGGCGGCGGCATCCAGCACAGCACCACGGTGACGCTGACCGTAACTGCAACCCTCACCGGCATCAGCTATGTGCAGGGCAATTATGCAACTCCGGACTCGTCTCAGAGCACGGTGAGTGTCCCCTTCAAGTCGGCACAGACCGCCACCGATCTCAATGTCGTGGTGGTGGGATGGGGCGACACTACAGCAGCGGTTAAGTCGATTACCGACCAGAGTGGTAATGTTTATACGCTCGCCGTCGGCCCCACCATTGTCAGCGGCCAACTGTCGCAGTCCATCTACTATGCCAGGAACATTGCGGCTGCCGCTCCCGGAGCAAACTCCGTCACCGTGACCTTTACCCAGGCTGCGGCCTATCCCGACATTCGCATTCTGGAATATAGCGGTGCCGATACCGCCAATCCCCTGGATGTAACCGTCGCTAACACCGGCGCTGGCACTAGCAGCGATAGCGGGTCCGTGACTACCACCAACCCGGCTGACCTTCTCTTTAGCGCCAACGTGGTTGGGACATATACCTCTGGTCCGGGCAACGGCTACGTCCAGCGCTTGCTCACCTCCGACGGTAACATCGCCGAAGACCGCGTGGTTACAACCCAGGGCAGCTACAACGCGACCGCGCTCCTTACCTCATACTGCCCCTGGATCATGCAGTTGGTGGCTTTCCGTACTCCCGGTAACCGGGTGCTGGTATCCATCGCCGTCACCCCGGCCAATCCTTCGATTGCAGCGGGCGGGCAACAACCGTTCACCGCCACCGGAACTTACAGTGACAACAGCCATCAGAACCTCACCAATTCGGCGACTTGGACTTCCAGCAATCCCTCGATAGCCACCATCAGCACCGGTGGCCTGGCCACAGCTGTGGCCGCCGGCAGCACCACCATTCAGGCAGCAGTTGGTGCCATCCATGGTTCCACTGGCCTCACCGTAACAGGGTCGGGCGGGGGATACTACACCACTAACTTCCCCCTCACCGAGAATCCAATTTCCGAAGGTGGTCATTGGATCAACGGAGGAGTTACTGGCGGTTCAGGTCTCTGGGGAAACGCGCAGACCGACGGGACGATGGCGTTTGGGGTCTCTGAGCCTACCCAGTTTGGCGATCCGACTGCTGTGCTCACGGGAACATGGGCAGCAGACCAGACAGTCCAAGGGACGGTGAAGATCAATACTACGCCAACGGGAAACTGTTGCCACGAAATCGAGCTCCGTCTCAGAACTAAGATCGTGCCAAACAGCATCACGGGGTACGAGGCATATTGCAGCGTTATGCCGGACAATCAGTATTGCCACATTGCCCGATGGAACGGTCCAAACGGCGGGTGGTGCAATATAGAGTCGACCCCTGCCATCACCTACGCGGCAAATGGTGATGTCCTCAAAGCTACTGTGACTGGCACAGGGCCGGTGATAATCACGATGTACAAGAACGGCTCGCAGATCTTACAGGCAACCGATAACGGCCAAAGTTGCAGTACAGGCGGCGCGGCGGGACCGTGGACTTCCGGCGCCCCCGGCATCGGCTTCTACGACAATGTGGACAACCACTGGAATTACTTTGGGTGGAAAAGTTTTACGGCCTGGGATGGGCAATAGTATTTACAGGCTGATCTGGGTGCCACAGCTTCAACGATCACAGCTGAGGCAGAAGCTACTATGTCGCTATCCTCAGCCAGAACCGAGCTCTGAGCATTGCCAGCACAGACCCGGTTAGGAAGCTGTTTAATCAGGCGACGGAATTGGAGACGGCTTATGTGAGTGCATCCAGCGGGCAAAGCCACTTGCCGGCCATAGCTCCAATGCACGTCCCGATCGTATTGGTAAACAGATCAGTGCAGCCTGAATAACGTGTTGGCTGGAACGACTGCGAATATTCGATTACGAAGCTCAATGCCAGTCCAGCCAAAGCGGTTAGAAACAATGCACGTTTTACCTTCGCAACCGAGGCCAGATAGAGACTCAGCGCGAATCCTAAGGGCATGAACCCTGCGATATTAAAGATTGCATTTTCCAGATAGGTACGCTGAGAGCGGTACTCCGATATGGGAGACTCGAAGCGAAGTTGATCTACGACCACAAACTTATTTGGCACTTCCAGGTTCGTCCCGCCAGGAACCACGTTCGGGATAACGGTACTTAGGCGATCACGAAACAGAAACAACGCCCCTATCTGATCTGAGGCTTGTGGCATAGGATTTCCCCGCTCCGTCCAGTTCTGATAATGTTGCCAAGCTTGAGCCGTCTCAAGCTTGGCTCCATAGATGGCTATGCCCTTTACTATCCCCTGCCAGCTATGGCTTCGAAACGGAGAATTTGCGAGAATGAGTTGGCCGGATAGATCCTTTCGTAGAAGCTTGAAGTCTGGCGACTTGCGGGCCAACCGACCATCGATGTATACCGACGTTTCTTGTCCGTCGGAAGTCACAGTTATAAAAGCCTGCTTTTTACGGAACACATTTTCGATTCGCAAAACTCGGCGGCCGTCTTCGGTTTTCACGTCGTCATCCCCAAGACGGAGGACGAGGTCGGTGTAGTCTTGCTCCAGCCTGAACTCCCGAGACTCCGAGACGCCATAGAAGGTGAGGATAAAGCCGATTGCCCATGTTCGCGCGGGCTGCACCCACACCTCAACGCTGCCGCCGGAACCATCCCCAGTCAACGACAAGGGACGAGAGCTTAACACCGTCCCGTAACGGCCAAAGCATATCCCATTTTCGCCTTTGGCTGGGGCAACCTCATTTCTTGGTGCACCAAAAGGGATGGTACCGGCCACTAGTGTCGCACATGCGATAAGCAGCGCAAGAACCCCGAGTGTCCAGCTATTAAGGTAAATTCGGCTCAGGATGTGGTCCAGTTCTCCGTATATTCATCGGTTGCCGGGAAACACTAGCGGTATGGGCGCGGATCGATGATGCTTCAGTCGATCCCACAATGCGGCGCGACGCCAGCTCGGAATTATTCACACTTAGTTAATGGGATGCCTGCGATCGGCGAATGAATCGAGCGGGCGGAGAGACAAATCCGTCCGACCCCGTAGGGTGAGCGCATGCGAGCAGGACGGATTTGGCTCCACCCTAAGAAATATCCGCTCTCGCCGGGCATTGAATCAGTGTAGGTAAACAAAAAAGGCGCTCGAAAAGAGCGCCTTTTCTGCCGCCAATTCAGCTTACCTAGCACAGTTAATTGCACCCGCTCCCCGAACCCGTCTCGTGGCTCTCTCGCAATAACCCTTCCAGATGCACAACGGGTTCGTCGCATCTGATCGCTATGAGGAAACTCCCCTCATGTTCTCCGCCCATAACTCGTACTACTTCTCCGTTGCCCGTAAGACGAACCGGACGAACTGCATCGTTAGCATGGAGGCATATCACAAAAGAGACGGCCGTCTGCTTTGGGATCGCGAGCGTGCTTCTCACCAAAAGCCCTTCCACGCTTAGGTTCTTGCTCACGCCGTCGATTTCTAGCGGACTGGTGCCGGACTGGAAACGCATGCGCACCGGAAACTGCAACTCGAACCGCCGAGAGGTTCGTCCCCACCCCAGATATTGTCTTTCGTTCTCGTCCATCGGCCCCTGGGTTCTAAGTTGGTTAAGTTTTAACGTGTTTGACGGAAACACCATGATGTTGGTTCACCAATGGCGCCGATGCCCTCAGCACCAGCCCCAATTGCTCGTGCGTCAACGATACTTTTTGGCTATGAAGTAGGGAAGAAGTGCCACTTCGGCAATGGATGGGAGGGGATCTTCTTTGCAGAATACAGACTCTACCCGCGTCCTCTTGAGGGATCCGAAGTAGGAGCGTGCATCGGTTTGCCGCCGAATCATCTGCGTAAATGCGGTTGGAACATCTGTGACTAGGCGCAGCCAACCTACGCCGGTCTTCCCTCGGCATTGGTTCGTCGACTCGCCCAGTTGGTCCGCAAACAAAAGATATGGGAAGTCGACGCCCGCCGCAAAGCCTATGCTATGAAAGCCCCATATTCTGGCGTTCACGTCCAATAATTTATATCGACCATCTCTAGGATCCAATTTGTATTCAATCTCGACAAGGCCGTAGAACTTAATTTGTTTCAAGAAACGTTCGGATGGTTCTTCAATTTCCGGCAGTGACATGGTCTCAACGTAACTCGCTGAGCGACCGAATTCATAAGGATGTTGGCGTAAACGCCGCGCCACGAGGCTGCTATGTGCCTGTCCGTCACGAAAGAACGCGCAATATGAGAATTGCTGTCGGCCATCGCCGGGGATGATCTCTTGAACCAGAATCTCCTCCGGCCTTATTTGGAGGCGCGCTTCAGCAAACCTTTGGCGCAACTCGGCGGGTGATTCTGCCCTCCACGCCTTCGCTCCGGTAGCATAAAAAAAATTCTCCTTGACGGCAGGCTTAACGGCTAACGGCAATTTGGAATAAAGGGGTTCAAGTTCTTCCTCGCTTCGAGGATTGAAAGTTTCAGGGCAAGGGATGTTTAACTGTGCAGCCAGATCGTAGGTGTTCTTCTTGTTCCACACCCATTGAACTGTATCCCATTCGGGCGTACTCACCCTGAACATCTTGGCGAGCTCCGACCGGTAGCGTGAAATTGCTGCTACGGTCTCATCCCTTGTTGGAAAAAGTACCCAATTTGCTAAATTAAACCGGCTCCCAGTTTCGAGGACTGCATCGATTGTCCTCCGTTCATCCCTTAAATCCTTCACCTTTACAAAGTGGCTCACGTATTTGGAAAACGACGAAACCGAATATTGGTCATCAATTACGACGACGGGAATTCCCCTGCGACCCAGGCTCCGTGCTACACCTAAGCCTGGATGTTCACCCCCGATGACGACGGCCCCCGTGCCATTACTCTCTTCCATGTCAGCGCTCAGCTCTCACTCATTGACTGTATTTGTCGGCCAAGGTGAATGGCTTGTTAAGCTATCGGCACCCTGTTTCTGGACACATGGGAACTCAGCTGCTTGGACGTAAATTCAGTGCCCGTCACAAAGTACAACAGTGGGCCGAAGCTGCGGGCGGCAGCGGCGCCAATGAAATGAAGCCCTGGGACCGAGCTGCAGAATCCTGCAGTGACTTCAGGATATCCCTCCAATTGGCGGACCTGCGATACGAGGTCTTTAGACAGAAAGGCATATTGGGAAACATCCACTCGATAGCCTGTTCCTAATAGGACGTGATCCACTCGCCTTTCGCTACCGTCGTCGAGCTTCAGTTCAACCTCTTCTCCCACCAATTGAGCCTGCTGGACAGTACGACCGGTTGTGATCTTCACCGGCGCCAATCGGGCCGGCAACCACCTCGAGCCCGCGGAACGAACGGCTCTTCTTCGAATCTTGTCCTTAATCTTTAGTAGGGAAATGAAATACGAGATTCGGGTTGGCCACGAGACGGCTTATTCCGGCGGGGCCGATATCATGTTTGGAATAGAGAATGTCGGAAAGCGGCCCCATGTGATGCAACCAGCTGTGCATTCCGATCCAGCGCAAACGTTCAATTCTGGCGATGATTTCCACCTTGGCGCCGGCCTCATGTAGTAGCGCGGCCGACTCAAGAGCGCTTTGTCCTGCGCCAATGACTACGACTCTCTTCCCAGCAAACTCGGCGATTTTTCGGCCTTCGTAGCAGTGCGACACCTGCGCGCCAGGTAAATGGGTGAAAACCGTAGGTTTGTAATGAAAAGAACCAATTCCAGCGGCAACCACCACTCGCCGGCTGCAAAATGAATTTCCGTCTTCCAGTCTCACCTTAAAGATCGAGCCGTCTCGACTCACCTCGGCGACCTTGGTGGCATCCACATCGGAGCCCAGCTGATGCCGAAACCAGCGTCCATACTCAACGAACGTCTCCAGGCGAACTGGTGCGGCTGGGCTCGTGCGCGACGCTGACTCATATTCCTCAAGCGTGAACGCAGACTGTGGGTCTGCGATCGTCGATGCTTCACGGGGCGAGCGCAGCAGCATCCCCTGCGGCATCTTGTTCGCCCAGAACTCCATCGGCTCTCCGAATACACGCACCCCAAGCCCTTTGGCCTTGAGATACGCTGCGGCTGACAATCCGTACGGTCCTGCGCCAATGATGGTCACGTCGTAGTCCGGCAAGCCAGATATTTTTGGCCCTGCGGCCTTTCGAGTCGTTTGCAGACTGCTGATAGTATCGATGCCCATTGTGGGTCGCTCCCTCGCGAATTTCCAGGAATATCTCTGAGACTTCAGATTTCATGAGCTGCTGCAAGTCAGCAGCCGACCTAACAAAAGCAGCAGACAGGATCCTCACGGCGTTCTAACACGTCAGGAACGCACTGCCAGAGAATCCTGCCATCGGGACCCTTAACTAAACTAGTTATCAATGTCCGCTCAAGCCTGAAACGTATACGCCACTGTATCTCCTACGACTGACGCATATGCCACACAAGCTCTTTCTTTGCCGGGCCCTTCAACTCGCCACTGGTCTCCATCGAGGACAAGCCTCATTTGACTTCGCTCGCGCCACCACGCAGCAACATCTCTAGGCAGGGGCGTCCAAGTCTCCCCTGCGTCCCGCATGTCAGCCAGATAACTTAGTAATGCCTTGTAGACGGCCTGAGCTCTGGCCGTGATGAGGTAGTCGGGATGAGCGACAAAGCTAATCAGTCCGTAGTTGTTCTTGATCAATGCGATCTGCTTTTTCCACAATTCGATCGAGTAGTCACCTAGAATATGAAACAGAGTGTAATCCTGTGTACAGGTGAGCGGAAGTTCGACGATGTTGCCAATGAAGTAGGGCATCACAGTACAACAACCGCCTCTTTGGGGATCGAGATGCGCCACGTTGGGAATCGACATGTCGTACGAAAACTCGAACGCGTCGTACCAATCTGCATTGCGGTAAAGGATTCCTGAGCGGAACCCCTCGGCTCCGAATTCGCGGGCATAGTCGTTGATGCGTTTCGCGCGACGCAAGAATTCCGCACGGTCGGCATAAAGGCGGCCATCATGTTTGAGATCGTGAACATTGACTTCGAAGCCCCGACTGGTAATGCTGTCCAGAAAACTTCGGGAGACCGCATAGCGGTTCTCTGGTATCACCTGAAAGGAACTGCGAAACCCGAACGACTCGTCCAGGTCCATCAATTGCGGGCAAAAGTCTCTGCCGGCTGGATCCTCCACGTCGTGCGTCATGATGATGCATTGGTTAAAGCCTTCGGGCCAAAACCAGATGAACGGTAATGTTTCCACACCCTGCGCCTTCATCAGCAAGGCGAGCAACTTCTGGTGGACACGCTCCACTGTGCAGTCCACGGGCCACATTGGGAAAGGGATCTTATCCCACCCACGCAGATGTAGCTTTTGTAGATGGCGACGGACGGGGACGGAAAGATAAGGTCGCAGCAGATAGTATGCTTTTCGCACCAGAGCGTTAAACACGCGACCCTCCTCACGGAAGTGGGCCGAGTAACGCTCGCGATGCAAATTCTCAATCACCTCTTCAGCATCAAACAGGATGTGTACCCCGGAACAGTCTTCTGTAGATTCGAGGACATCCGGAAGCTCCTCTGTAGAAGCTGCAGCGACGTTACCATAGGGTAGTCGCCCGTAGCAGATGTATCTTTACCAAAGCGAAAGTATCCACGTGGCGTCTCTGCCTGTTGCCAACGCATGGAGGGCACGAGGCTTGTCGGGAAGCGATAATAGTCCGCCAGAACAAGACTTCCGTTGCCTTGCCAATTGCTATGCTCTGGACCATCAGAGCCGAATTGCGGTTCGGATATCTGGATCACGTTGGAAACATTATCGCTCAAAACATTCTCCGACGACGCACAGCTGGGCGCTCATGTTGAAATATCCCGTTATCGCTTCTGATGCCGGGTCGGTCATACATCGCCAATGTTCACGATGCTCTTGCTGGACATCAGACCGAGGGCAGGATCGGCGCTTTCTCGCATTTCCGTTCACATCGATTATCTTGCTGATGTCGCAGACTGTGAGACTCTGCAATATACCCGGCCAGCCAGCGCGCTTTAACTCTGGCAAAGAAACGTCGCGATGGCTCGAATGCCAACATCCATCGAATATTCCACATAAACCAGCGCCGAATCCAGACTATCGGAACCCCGCTTAGCAACCATTTAATATCTGCTGGAACTCCAGATGTGCGGACGTCGGCCCGACCTTTATCGAACCACCAAGACAAGAAATATTTCTTTGTCAGCCGATTCTCGGGTATGCAATGGTACACCAACGCAGACGGTTCATAGCAAAGGCGCTCTCCGGCGTTGAGCAGACGATCGACGAACTCACTATCCTCCCCACGAAACAAATCGGTACGGAATCCCCCGTACTGTTGGAACACTCTCCTTTTGAAAGCCATATTGGTACCGAAGGGCGCCTCAGTGAGTTCGGATTGCGTCGGGCCTAGATCGAACATTACAAGCGGGCCCACTGCATACTGCTTGTCAGCGCTAATCCAATTGGGCAGGACAAAGTCTCGCTGCGGAAAAACTCGCCCTCCGACACCTACCCACAATCCCTGAAAGAGCGGGGCAGTTAGGTTGTTCAGCCATAAGACATCGACTATGACATCATCGTCCATGAAGGCAAGTACATCCACACCGAGCGCTCTCGAATCCAGCATTCAGTGCATGCGATTTGCCAGGCTTTGCTTCAAACATATACCGGAAGCGATCGGGAAATCTGCGGCAGACTTCTCCTACCACTTCATGCGTCTGGTCGTTCGAGTTGTTGTCCACCACCAGAACTTCCCACTTAATAGACCCTGGAAGTTGTGACGCTGCGACACTCTCAAGCGCTTTCGTCAAGCTCCGGCAGCGGTTATATGTACAGAGAATAACCGTGATCGTCATTTATTGCGTCCTTGGATTTGTCCTACCTCAGCACCTGCCCGCAATTCTCGATCCCCTTGAATCAGAGCTCGATGGCAGATGCTATTAGATTGCTATCCTGCGCGGGGATCAGGTCGTTCTCCTTCGTTGACAGCGGCTCTTTCAATGCTCGCAGGAGATCCAAATAGAATGATTTCTCCCCCGCGATAAACAATAGCATTCCCAGATAGACGATGAGAAGAACGGCAGTTTCTAAAATAAGGCGAATTAAAGGAGATAAGAATTGTCCGACAGCTAACCGCATTCCGAAAGCGAATATCTCCAGCCACGATGCTCGAAGCCAACGGTCGACTCAGCACGAGCAGGATATCCCGTGGACGAACGGCCGTACCATGCAATGCCCATGGGACAAGAGGAATCAGCCAGATCGCCATCACCAGTGAGTAGGCAAACGCCACGCCTTTTGGCCCATAGGGTAGTCCCAATACATAGCCCGCGATCATGATAGGTGCGATGACCAAACCCATGTTGAAGAGCCGTTTGACCATTCCGATCGAAGAGAGTAGCCATGCCAGAGGGATTCGCGATGGCGAAAACCAGCATAGTCGGGGCCAGCAAGCGTAAGATGGTGGCCGCAGCCTTCCATTTCGGCCCGAGAAGAACAAGAATGATGTCATCAGCAAATAAAGCGCAGGCAATTGTTATCGGTAATGTCAGTGCCAGCACCAAAGAATAGCCCTTAAGGAAATACTTTTTGAGCCGGTGCGGATCATGCTGTAGACGGGACAGCGCCGAAAACGCGACCTCCCCTGCCGCCGAATTGAGATTCTCTGTCGGAATGTTGATTAGTTGGTAGGCTCTTCCGTAAAGCCCGACAGCGTCGACTCCCCAAAACCGTCCCAACAGGATCTTCTCAAAGTTAGTGGCAATGTACACAACCAGTCCGTTCAAGGTTAGGGTACCGCCAAAGTGCATCATTGAACGGATGCCCGTGCCTCTCGCGCAGCGCGCCTGGGACCCAGCGGGTGGCAACCCATGAACCAATGGTGGTGGCTAGCGGGGCAACTACTGCCATTGCCACCAAAGCCCAATATCCCATCCCGGCCTCAGCCCCAACTACTGCAATGGCAGTGCCGACGATCAACCCAACTATGTTTATGACCGCCAAGGCAGTGAAACGCATTTCCCGTTGAAGAATTGCTCCGTGCTGCACTCCCGCCGAATTGAAAAAGAATCCGGCAGCCAGGACGGCGGTCACTGCCGAGAGCCTGGGCTCCCGGTAGAAAGCAGCAATTACAGGGGCCATTCCCAACGTCAGTAAAGCGAGCACCAAGCCAAACAGGAGATTGATCCAGAATAATGTTGAGGCTTGATCCTCTGTGACCGTCGCACGCTGAACGGCTGCAGCCGACAGACCAAAATCGCGGAACAGACCCAGCACCCCAGTGAACGCCGTTACCATGCCGACCAATCCAAAGTCCTTAGGCCCCAGAAGCCGCGCCAACACCATGATGGAAACAAAGCGGAGGGCGAAATTAAGCCCCTGGGCAAAGAGTCTGGCGAAACCACCCCGAATTGTCTTCTGCTTTAAGTCCTCCATTGTCCTGTCAAATTGCCTGGACTGAATCGCTTTGCTATCTACCGCTCGATGCCCGGCTATGCGCGTCACAGCACGAGCTTGCGGCAATAGAAAGCCTCCGCGTAGCCGCTGGGAGCATTACACTCCATGCCGCGCAGCCGCATCAGCGAGAGGAACGTACTCTCTTCAAACCAACGCTTCCCACGTTGAGACTCGAAAGCTTCCATGATGTAGCGAACTTTCTTTTGGTAGGTGTCCACGTCCAGTTGGCAGAATGCGCCCGGTTGTCCCAAATCGCCGTCGTATTTTGGGATCTCATACTCCAGAATCATATGATCGCGAAAGGTATTCCAAGTCAGGTCACCGATCAAGCGATGGTCTTGATGTGCGTCCTTTCGGCTGGGCGTAAAGATGAGGTCTGGCGACACTGACCGCTTTATATCTTCGAATACAGATTTAACCTCGCCACCCACATAGGGCATGAATCCGTCGGGAAAGGTCTTGAGCAGCGGAGCCTTCAGCTTGGTCGGACCGACAAACAAAGCGGCGGCGCAACGAGCTTCGGATTCCCTGACTCCAATGGCGCTGAACACAACCCAGTGGAATACAGCATTGGGGTACCGCCCAGCAAGGTCCAGAATCGTCCCGCCACAGCCAATTTCGATATCATCCGAATGAGCACCAAGACAAAGAATGGTTAGCGGGCGATGGTTCCCTCCTCCAAGATCGAGTCGGATCATACTGCGGCTACCAACTCCGCGGCAGTGGATGGGGAGGGGGCAACATGGTTCCACACTTTCCACGGTGCGTTACCCTGATCCAATTCATCAAGATGCTGCTTGTCTTTAAACGTGTCCATGCTGGCCCAAAAGCCATCGTATGGGTAGCCAATCAACTGTTTTTCTGCGATCAGCCTGTCAAAAGGACCATTTACCAGATCCTCTTTCTCGCGGATGTAGTCGAAGATCGTCTTCTTGAAAATGAAGAAGCCGCCATTAATTCGCACTGTCCGTTGCCGATGGCGTGGATTCCTGAAACCAGATTGCCATCGCCCTCTTCCAGAGACACCACGTGGTAGCTGAGATTAGGTCGGACACAGAGAAAGCTGGCGGTCTTGCCGGATTGCTGAAAATGCTCCAACTGCGTCGGCAGACGGCATGTCAGTTAGACCGTCACTATAGTTAGCGAGGAATTGGTCCTCCCCGTCCAGATACTTCTCAACTGCTTTCAGGCGTTGGCCAATATTTGAGTTGATCCCTGTGTCCGCAAAGACGATCCGCCAATCATGGATGTCGCTATTGAAGAGTTGTAGCTTCTTGCCGCCACCCGACAAAACAAATCGTTGGAGGTGCATTCGTTGTAATTAAGAAATAATTTTTGATGGCATCGGCCTTGTGTCCCAGGCACAGGATAAAGTCCTTGTGCCCGTAGTGGGCATAGTACTTCATGACATGCCACAGAATCGGGCGATAGCCGATATTCACCATCGGCTTCGGGATGGTCTCCGAATAGTCACGAAGACGCATGCCTAAGCCTCCACAGAACAATACAACTTTCATAACTATCTTCCTCTTAATAAATGATCAAAGCGCGATTTGACATGGCGTAAGCGACTCAGAGACAGTGTCAAGTCGTCCACAGGTATCCTTGTTTGCACGTTAGACAAGCAGTGTACTGACAGAAGAAGGGTGGGGGTTGCAAAGTCAATTGGTGCAGTTGTATTTGAGGTCTCCCGTGTTAGACAGGAGCTTCCGACTCGCTTATCTACTCACCGCGGATGTCTCTCCTGCAGAATGGACCTGAGCCTGGGGAGTGGACGGACCATGCTGCCGGACACGATCTCTCAATGCACCTTTAGCTCGGACACCGGGACGTCTCAGCACCCTTTCCACCGTTTGCTTTGGGTTAAGCAACAAATCCATGAGTTTCATGCAAGTGGCGCTACCCAAGCGAAGGCGGTCGAGCGGATAACCCAGGTCCTGAAGCCTGCTCCGGTGATAGTTCCAAAATTCTCGGTCCCGACGATTTAGGGCACTAGTTCCAAGGAACCTATAGTACTCATCCAGCAGTGCTTTGAGGCGCTGCTCACATTCCGCTCCGCTCAGATAAAGATTCCCATAGGTAGTCAGGTCGCCAATCTTCGACGACAAGTATGCGTTACGGTCTTGAGAGGTCGTTGTTATCCGAACTTCATGAATTCGCTCACATGACAATACCTGATGAACGAAGGCGAAGTCCGTATCTCTAAGACATTCGAAGCATGCGCTGATGTCGGCCTCAGCTGTTGCATTGGGGTAGAATGCACTAGTCCGCCTAACCAGGTCAGAGCGATATAGGTTCGATGTAGGGTTCCCAAATACGTCCTTGGTGCCAAGCAACTGCGACCGACAAATGTCGTGGCCAGGCACGAGCGAGCTGTAATACGGTAGCCCATCCGTTCTCACATACCACTTGTCTCCTCCTCCACTCAACTGATACGAACCCACGACCCCGGCAGATGGATGTGTCTCAGCAAGCTGGACCATCTTCGTAATGCATTCGGGTAACAACCAATCATCGGCCGAAACAACTTTGCAGTATTTACTGTCGGGGGAGATCAGGCGAAAGGCATTGTTGTGGTTTCCGATTATGTCCAAGAAGACATCATTAGTGTGGACGTGAATGCGTTCATCCTGGCGTGCATAGTGCTCCGCGATCTTCAGGGTGTCGTCAGAACTACAGTTGTTGACAATCGTGTAGTCCCATGACATATATGTTTGCGCCAAAACGCTTTCAATGCACTCTGCAAGATAAGCCGCGCCATTATAAACAGGCGTAACTATGGCGACTAGTGGTCCTGTATGCACAACCATGCTCCTTTCAGCTACCATGGCTCTTAGCCTCCGGCGCCGAGACCTCTACGCCCGCGCATGCCTCGCCTTGAGACAGAGACGGGTTGCCGAAGCATCTTGTGGAAACAAGCCGTCGAATTGCATTCTGAGTTCCTGCTTACGCCAATCCAAGGTCGAGGCCATGCGGTCCCTAATATTGTCCCTGTTCTCTTGCAGGCGCCCGTAGGCTGTTACGAGCGACTCCGGGTCAAAGGTGCGTATATCCAAACAGTATTCGGATAGCCTCAGGTCGTTCATCAGCGTTGCCACCTTAGGGTGATGTGACAGAGCTATTACCGGTATGTTCATCAAGTGAGCAAAAACGACCCCGTGGAACCTGCAGGTCACAATGCAATCCATTGTGGACATTGCGTCCAGTAGTCCAGTTGTTTCTGCAATCATCGGTCGAGTAAGCCATTGCGAGTCTTTTGGCTTGCCGAGCGTTGAGAGAGTAGCTTCTAAGGCATCGATAGCTCCGGCGTCAAACCAGATGTCAGTACTAAATAATGCCAAGCGATGATCAGACTGAAGCAGCCAGCTCCCGAATAACGCGAGCTTCCCGATAAACTCGTCGTAGGCTGACTGATCCTTTTTCCAATAACGCTGGGGATCACAATATGCCATCGGCGAAATTCCAATGAGCGCCTTATCAGCTTGTACGACTGATCTGCTGGTTGTTGCAGGAGTGTCCAGGCTGTATACGTTATCCGGGAACACCACATTGCTCCGCGAGAACCCCATCGTCTGGACGAGTCTCTGAGATTTCGCGTCGCGAAAAGAAACGTAGTTTGCCAACAGCAGTGATCGCTTTACTAACCATCTACTTAGAGGATGGTCCAGTGGTCCGGCGCCTACATTTATGAAGTAGCACTCCACACGCGAAATCTTTGCAAGGAGAACCCACTTGAAAAGCGTCCACGGAAATTGCCATGGCCCGCCCCAACAGTCGAGAAGCTGCCCACCGCCGCAAATGATAAGAATATCTAAGGAGATGACAATGCGCAGGGACTCGCGCAAGAACAATAACTCATGAAATATCGCCGCAGGCATCCTAACGGCAACGATGTTTAGACCGCGAATCACCAGCCAGAGCAGATGGTGTTTCGCGAGAATCCGCTTCAACCTTGCTTTTGTCGATGAGGTCTTACTGTGGGAAGGTGCGCCAGCCGACGGCGGGGTCTTCGAGTCCCTCCGAATAGCGTAAGACCGGATCCCATGCCTCGCAGCAGTGTCATCAGGATTCAAGGAGAGGCCTATCATAACGGCGTCTGACCATCTTGCCTTGATATTCTGCATCACTGCGTCGAGGGTTGCGTCGTCTCCCAGATTTCCGTGGCCGAGATGATCCAGCAGACCAATCTTCTTGTGCCGGCGACTCATCACATTCCTGCTGTAGCAACGACTCTGCAATGATTGGTCGCACCTAGGTGGCCGCCTTCGGATGAGCCCCTCCCTGGTAGTCGATCCAGAGCTTTCTGTGCTGCTCCCTCTCCACTCTTGAACGCTTCGTCCGTCCACATATAACCCCAGTCGCCATAGCGCCCGCAATATGCAATCCCGATATCATCGAGATAGCCGTGGACAGTCTTGAGCGCCTCCGCCCGATCGAGATCGAAGATGATGTTGGCGTAGCGCAGGAGCATCGCCTTCTTGCACAGGATCTGGTCCTCTTCGCGAAGCACGCCGGAACGCCGCAGATCCCTGATGACAGGCTCGATCCAGTCCTCGGGTGAACCGGTAAAGGGTTTGTACTTGTCGGAGAAGTAAACTTCCGCCTGAATACTTCCCGTTCCCGGAGGTGCATTATTCGCAGAGAGCATGTGCGGGAAGCCGAGGCGAGTGAAGCAGATATCCTCGTCGTAGAAATACGTCATGTGGGCGCTGGAGAGGTCCTCGCGATTGACGCCGATATTCACCAGCACGCAAGTTGAACAAGCCAGCCGCTCAGCAGCGTCGACGAACATCCTGTGGCGCACCATCTATCATCCGAATCAGTCCGGCAACGGTACGGAAGAAATCAGAGCGTCGTAGCCGTGCGACGACACCATTGGAAAAGTCAGAGTTCGCGTTCGAGGATCGATGGACACGAGCTCATGATTCAGCTTCAGATTTCCCATTGGGTACGAATTTGTTAAGATACGCTGTGAATCCGCCGTTGGTCGGATAACGAAAGTGAGTGATGTAATGCTTGCGGCGCGGAAGGTGAGAGCGCGCCGCGCAGCACCTCTTCGAGACTGGGGCGGTAGATCCGTGGGCCCAGCCAGTCAGTGCTCATGTTCTCGGCGGTCGTGGTGTGGTACTTTCGCGTGTACTGCATTGGGAAGGATTCGGCAAAGGTTCGCCCAAAGCTGGCCAGCAGCCAGTCGGCGTAGTTATTCACCGGGCGCTCGGTCGCCTGACGCTCTTCCACAAAATCAGCTAATGACCTTGACGATGAGTATCTTCCGGCAGCCCGTGGAGATGAAGCTGCACAGGGTGCTTGGGCCAGTAACCCCGCCAGTAGTTATTCAAACTAGATTTGGATGGTTTCATACTGCTGATCGACGCTATCCGCAAATAGCTCCTGAATCCGAGAGTCCTTGGTGAAGGAAATATGCGGGCCGACGTCAAACAGGAAGCCGCTCTCATAGCGGAATGACGCGGTGTGGCCGCCGTAATAGGCGTTCTTGTCGTACATCACCGGAGCGATGCCCTCGGCATGCAGCCGATGCGCGGCGCCGAAGCCGGCCATTCCCGATCCTAAGACGACGATATTGTCTTGAGCATCCACGATTTCCTTTAGCTTATCTGTGCTGTTTCAAGTCGCTTAGAAAGTACTCGATGCTTGATCCGTTGAGCCTCAGTCTCGCCGATGAGAGCGCTTCATACCGCTCAATTTGCGTCTCGGGTAAGCGCCAAGATCTGACTCCTGCTTCGAAAGCGCGATACCATTCGACAATCCAATCGAGAGCCTCGTCCAAGGGAAGCGACGGGACTGCCAACCCAGACAGGCTCTGGCCTTGGAGGCATCCAGCTTCAAGAAGTGAGCTTCCTGCGGGTGAACTGCCGGAATCGTGATTCCAGCAGGCGTCATCTCCCCATGACCGCGCCAATTCGATCTGCGATCCAGGACACTGGCTTGGCGTCGGTGTCGGCGGGTCCGAAGTTCCATCCAGAGGCAAATCGGCACCATCCTCCGTCAGTCGCTCGGCCAAGCATCAGATAGCCGCGCAAAGGCTCCAGGACAAACTGCCATGGCCGGATGGCAGACAGGGTTTCGAATCAGGCAGGATTGGCCGCCATAAACGCCCGCACAAGGTCGGGAATGAGCTGGTCGCTGGTCCAGTCGCCGCCCCCGATCGCGTTGCCTGCACGGGCGCTGGCCAGAGCGACTCCGTGCTGCGCCGATGAATCCGGACGGAAAGAACGAATCACGGTAAGCAGTGGTGACGAGTTCCGCGCAACCCTTGGAGTTCGAATAAGGATCGTGACCGCCCATTGGCTCGTTTTCCCGATAGCCCCACAGCCACTCACGATTCTCGTAGCACTTGTCGCTGGTGACGTTGACGACCGCGCACGGGTGCTGCAGGTGCCGTACGGCTTCAAGAAGATGAACCGTGCCCATGACATTGGAGGAGTAAGTTTCGATCGGATCTTCATAGCCGCGGCGCACGACCGACTGCGCCGCCATATGAATGACCACCTCGGGACGGCACTCTGCGATGGCATCTTTGAGCCGCTGAAAATCGCGAATATCTCCGCGAATGGAACGGACAGCGCTCGTGCGACCTGCGCCTGCTCAAAAAGATTGGGCTGAGTGGGAGGATCAAGCGCGTACCCGTCGACTTCGGCTCCAAGAGCATCCAGCCACAGCGAAAGCCAACTGCCTTTGAAGCCGGTATGTCCAGTGAGGAAGACCTGGCGCCCCTTCCAGAACGAACGATTAAGCATGATTTGTCCAGATCTTATGTATCGTCATGCGAGCGCTACGACGCCGTCGCTCAACCTACTGCCACAGCGACAGACTTGTCAGCGGAATTTCCCTGGGCTCGGCTGCCGGCCAGCGAAGGTTCTGTTCGCGCCAGAGTCTGAACGAGGCCTCTGGGGCGCGTCGAATCTCCAACGAAAGAACCTCGTCTTTGGCAACATCCCGACGAAGCACACATCCTTCCGACAGTCCGATGGGCAAGTGCCGTCATGGCGCGAGCTGCAGTCGAGTTATCGATAAGACCATAGGTGCAAAAGCCGCCGATGCCGTCGAGCCGCTCGCCGGCCTTTAAGATCGCGTTTCGCAACGGCCACGACTTCACAAACAGGGCCGCCAATCGGAGCAACAGTTGCATCGCGATGGATGACGCGCGGCCGATGGTCGAAGCGATCTGGAGGTGCGGCAGATGGAAAGGCGTGTAGAAAACATAGAACGGACCGTCGCCAATTTTGTAGTACGCCAGCTGGGCCTTCTTCAGCGGCGATCCTCATAAACAATGACAAAAGCTCCCGTGTGCGGCGCCGCGCCGAGTGCATAGTCCACCAGACCGGTTTCGAGCATCTGCGTCGGCCGGCAGAAGTTCGGCGATCTCCCGCACATAGCCGCAGGCCGGGCCATACATGCCGCGGCGGCCGACGTGAAAACCCGTGGCGTTGGCAAGAACTGTGGCTTCCATCGAGAGCTTCGTCGAGTCGGCAAAGGAAGTGACTTTCTTCACATCCTGATCGTATTTTTCGGCAAATGCTCGTTGCGTATCGGGAGTCCGATAGTAGTCGACCATACCTTTGATATTGCCCGCAGCGACGGGGCGGAGTCCAAGTCGTTCGCAGATAGCGCAGTAGAGTCATCGCCACGCCGGGTTCGTCCCCATCCGTGTGCGTAATCACCACGCCGGCTTGGTCCGCTTTGGCTTTCAGAATGGGGCCGAGCAGCGAATCGAGTTCCGCATTCACGAGGACAACGTGCTTGCCGTGATCGAATGCATCGAGAACCACACGAGCCGCTGGCTCGATGGTGCCCGTGACCTCGACAATCACGTCGATGTTTTCGCACTTGTTCAGAAGCGAAGGATCATCAGTAAGTACGGGCAATCCACCGGCGATCGCCGCGTCTGCTTCATGCGCGGTTTGCGGACAGCTCCATTGAGGGAAGCCTGCCTCGCGAAACGCCCGTTCCCCATGTGCAGGTGTCCGAGTTGAGATTCCCACCAGGCGAATTCCAGGCACGGGCGTTCCAAGCTGCAAAGCTATGGCGCGGCCAGTAGCGCCGGCGCCAACCATTCCCACACGGATCGGACGACCCGCAGCCTCACGCTCTTGAAGTGCTGTATCTACGATCATTGTTATCCTGTTGCCGCTCGACAAGAGGCCAGTTGAGATCCTGTTCCGAAATCACCGTTGCTGGAAGCGGCCATTCGAATGCCGAAGGCCGGATCGTCATATCGCACGCCTCGTACGGCGCTCGGAGTATAAAACGCGGATGTCATGTAGTACATTTCCGTGTTCTCTTCCAGCGTCTGGTATCCGTGCGCGCAGTGCTCGGGCACGTACAGCATTCGCCCGTTGGTTTCGGACAACTCGACTCCATACCAGTTGCCATAGGATGAAGATCCCGGTCTCACGTCAAGGACCACATCGAACATGGCTCCTTTTGTACAGCGAACCAGCTTGGCCTCAAGCGCGGGAGCTTCCTGGTAATGCATCCCCCGAGTAGTTCCCTTTCGAACGCTGTAGCCCATGTTGGCTTGCACCGGCGAGAATTCGACCCCATGCTCTCCGAACTCGCGGGCACACCACGCCCTCATGAACCGACCACGATCATCCTGATGGGGACTCGGATCAATGACCCACGCACCGGCGATAATGGTCTCAGTGAAATGCATGCAGATATCGCTCTGGAGTAACCTTCAAGTCCAAAACTCGACCCGTCTTTCTATTTTCCAAGCAGGACACCCCTAGTCTGCCTGGTACTCTCCACAGGCGACCCGGATGTGTCAGGAAGGAGATCCACGGGCAGGCCAACCCGAAACACGGAAGCATATCGGAGCTTCCAGCCAGGGCGCCTTGTGGAAAATGGCTCTAGCCCCCAATATTCCAGTGGCCAGCCCTTTAGCAAAGAGGTATCTCCCTCGTGGATTTCCCGAATCATGTCGGTTATCGGTTCCCAACCCATCTGTTGCGCGACTGTTGCTCGCACATCCAGATCAACTCCGGAGACAAATAGATAACCGCCCGGCTTCACTAAACGTGCGATGTTTCGCAGACACCCAGCAGCAGTCTCAGGATCCATGTGGCACAGGAAGCGGTTCGCCACGACAATATCTTGAGGACCTATAGCATCGATAACTTCTGGAGTACTGGCATCACCGCGGACCCAGTTGATTCCTTCCTTTAACCACTCTCGGACTCTTACCTGATCGCCTTCCTCCTCGCACATCGCTTGTAGTTCCTCAGCTGTCATGCGTTCGAAAATTGGGGCATTCTGATCCCTCCAGGTGTTCCAGTTCACATCCTTGGGGTGCACGGGGCAATCCTGTTTCGATGGTTCTAGCGGGTTAGCGCCAGGTCGCGAGTAAATCCCTCTTTTAGCAAACTCTAAAATCTCTTGCGAGATATCGACGGCGTGCACATTCACTTTCAGGTCAGGGCGTGCGGAGCGGATTGCCCACAGGATAGAGTAAAGCTCGGCGCCCTTACTGCACGCTAACACACAAATGTCCAGAAAGGAGCCCTCTGATCTGTCGTCGAGGAGACGGCTAATCAGCTTCATCTCTGCACGGTTTCTAAGAAAGAAAGTTCCGAAGGATTGCCGCCGCTCAGAATCACGGAGCACCAACCGGTGCACATATCGACCGTACAAGACGCCCGATGAACTCTGGCGGACCGGTGAAGGCAGGTGCTTCCAGATCCGACTAAGTAGCCTTCTATACATTAGGGGTGCCAGGGGTGAAACATTCGAACTGACTAACAGCCGCTTGGTTTAACTAGATACCGCTCCCGAGTGAAGGGTCGAGCACAGCATGTTGCGGATATCATCCAGAGAGTTGGCAACATGGCAAGAGGCTCGCTTAGCCGCTGCTTCGGTGACACTTGAGTAAAGCAATATGTTTGTGCCTACTCCCGCTGCTGTCCCAGCCTCGATGTCGGAGAGCTTGTCGCCGATGAGCATGCTCGCAGTGAGGTCGAGATTGAGGTCGGTCTGTGCCTGCAATAACATACCGGGTTTCGGCTTACGGTCCGCAGAATCATACTTGTACTTGCCGATCCCATACACAGGGTGATAAGGGCAATAGTAAACGCGGGCTATCGACACGCCGTGCTGAACAAATTCTTCTAGCATCCAGTCGGTTAGCTCCCGAAACTCCGACTCTGTGTAGTATCCCCTGGCAATACCGGCTTGGTTTGTGACCACTACGAGGAGATACCCAAGCATCTGTGCCGCTTGGCACAAATCAAATATTCCTTCTCGGAAGCGGAAGTCCTGCCTGCGGTGAACATAACCCGTTTCGATATTGATTACGCCATCTCGATCTAGAAGAAGGGCTTTGTTCCTCAAAGCATTCATAAGCACGCAGTAGCGTTTTTCTGAGCGAGCAGTAATACGACCTAGACGGACAGGTTCTGTCGCGACCCTTGGCCCGCGACTGCCGCGGTAGCTATGGCCGCATTTTCGTTAGAAACTGCCTGCTCCACTGCATCACATAAGGCATGACCAACAAGAATGTGGCATTCCTGGATGCGAGGTGTCTCGTCTGACGGCACTGCGATCAGCACATCGACGAGGTCGCGAAGGCGCCCACCCGACGCACCGGTGAATGCAATGGTAAACAGTCCGAGCCTGCGGGCACACAGGACGGCTTGAATAACATTCGGGGAATTCCCGGAGGTACTGATGGCGACGGCAACGTCTCCAGCAATAGCGAGAGCTTGGAGTTGACGTGCAAATACCTGGTCGTAGCCGTAGTCGTTACCGATCGCCGTCACCGCCGAGCTGTTCGCATTCAACGCCAACGCCGGCAGGGGATCCCGCTGCCGTAGATAACGCCCTACGAACTCGGCAGCCAAATGCTGCGCGTCGCCGGCGCTACCACCATTGCCAAAAAACAACGCCTTATGTCCGGCAGAATAGGCGCGAACAAGAGCATCGGCAGCGGCGGCCAAGTCGGGCATGCAGGTGGCGACGAGGCCTTGGTGAACCTCGATACTATGTTCAAGATTGCTGCGAAGAATATTTGAGGTCATGTCGTTGGTCTGGTGTGGAGCAGTCATTTCGCGGTTAAGACTGTAGATTGTCGATCTTTCAGGTTGGCAGACAGTACAGGTGCGAGTTCGCTCCTCCACCAATCGAGCATATCTTGTAACGTTGTCGCTAGCTCGATCTGAGGCGTCCAGCCGCTGCAACGCTGGAATTTGGTGATATCACCTGCAATCACGGGTTCGTCGCAACTCCGGACGAGCGCCGGATCTTCTTGCAGCGAAAATGGTACCTCTACCTTTTCTCGAAGAGTCTCTATAACGCTTTGAATCGAGTAGATCTGAGTCGCTCCGAGATTGTAGACATCGCCAGCCGCACAGCAGTCTGCCGATAGCCAAAGGCCCCGCACCATGTCGCGTACATCAATGATCGCGCGCTTTGTAAGGTTCCCTACCATGAGTGATGGTGCTCGCATTCCGAGCTCTATCTCTACTGCCCGCCTCGCGAGATCAGAGCACACATCTCCGATTTTGCCCGGTCCCGTGGTATTAAAGATTCGAATCCTTACGCACGGAATTTTGTAGTTTGCGAAATATTGAGCAGCGAGCAGATCCTGAGCGACCTTGCTGACACCATACGGATGCAATGGTCTAAGTGGATGATCTTCTCGTACCGGAAGGTCGGCGGCTGCCACTGGGCCATATTCTGCACTAGAGCAGGCGACAACCACAATCGGCATCTGCGGCGATTTGCGAATGCACTCGAAAAGGTTGATCGTTCCACCTGCGTTGATGTCGATCGTCTCCCGCGGTTGGTCGAGCGAGACCGTGGGATAGCTCTGGGCTGCCAAGTGGAATACTCGGTCGGGCCGAAACGTCGAAACCAAGTGAGACAGTCGTACAGCATCCCGGACGTCACAATGCTCATACGAACCGCCGCCGCCCCAGTCTGCCGGTTCACTAACGCCAGTTCCGAGCACGGAACAACCGGCTTCGAGGCAGTGCTTTGCCAAGAACCCACCGATAAAACCAGCAGCACCTGTGATCATTACTTTCATTGTTGTTGACTTTCTGATTGGGGTATACACTCGTCAGCCTCTACCCCAGCGAGCAGGGTTTGCGCGTCACGATAGCGATCGGGAGTGCCAATGTCCAAGCATGCTCCCGAATAAACCAGGCCGGTAATTAATCTATGTTGGTGCAGCCAATTGGGAATTAGTTCTCGTTCTATGGAAATTGCGATATTAGGTGGTATTTCATCGAGCAATTCCCGTGAGAGCCGGTATATGCCCGCATTCACATACGCCGCCTGCAGAGGGGTCTCCTTCTCCTCGAAGCCAGTAAGCCTGCCATCTGCATTTATCAGCGCGAACCCGCAGTCACGTCGCCCATCAGCAGGCACAAGGACCACGGAACCATCGGCCTTCGCCTTATGGCAGGCATCGACAAACGCGCCGAGATCCACATCGGTGTAGCTATCTCCGTTCATCACGAGGACGCTGTCTGATTCGATGAAGCCCACCGCGTTGCGCAATGCGCCGCCTGTGCCTAGAGGGAAAAATTCTCGTGAGTAGACGAGATCCAAACCGAGCGCACATTTCCCAAAGTGCGATTCGATCCTATCTTGCTGGTACCCAACAGCCAGGATGGCCCGTTTGAAACCATACCGACGCAACTGCCGAAGCAGTAGTTCGAGGAAAGGCCGGCCGTCGACGCTCGCCATCCCCTTTGGGGCGTCTCCGATTACGCTTCGCAAACGAAGGCCAGCGCCCCCACACAGCAGTATCGCTTCGGGCAAACTAGGCATAGACTAAGTTCCGCTCACTGACCAGCGACTGGTCGTAAACCTCTTCGGGCTCGTAAACCACCACATGGCTGCCCTGGTTGGAGAATGCGAATGGGATGCACAGGAGCTTCTTTAATCTCTCCCTTAGCGCCTGACGCCGTTCTGGTGGCACGAAAAACAGCATGAAACCTCCACCGCCGGCACCCAACAACTTGCCTCCAAGAGCGCCGGCACTGAGTCCCGCTTCGTAGATCTCGTCGATGCTGGCATTGGTAATCTTTTGCGTCAGCGATCTCTTGATTTGCCATCCCTCGTGGAGCAAGCGGCCGAATTCGTCCAGCGACCGCTCCGGACTGCTGAGAATAGCTTCCCCTTGGTCGACTAGCTGAAGCATGAGATCTAATTCATGCTTTCGTTGGGGAGTTACTCTAACCTGTTCCTGGGCAATCTCCGAGGCAGTGCGAGCAAAGCCGGTGAAATAGAGCGCCAGGTGCTGCTCGAGTTCTGCTAATCGGCTCGGCGAGGCGATAACTCGCTTCACTTCAATGGAGTCGTCGGGATGAAAGTTGATGCGATTGAAGCCTCCGTAGGCGACACTGACCTGATCCTGTGCGCCCACGGCCTCTTGCAGTAGGTTCTGTTCCACATGAATTGCATCAGCCGCAAGCTCTTGCCTGCCACGCATTTTGTTTTGAAGGGCGTATAGACCAAGCAGAAGTCCGACAGTGAAGGCTGAACTTGTACCAAGTCCTGTTCGAGCAGGTAGATCCGCCACATGGTGAATCTCAACCCCTTCGTCAACTCCCAAGAGTTGAAGACAGGCGCGCACTGAAGGATGCTCGATCGCGTCATTTCGGCCAACATTCTCAACCTTTGAATATGAGATACGGCTGTGATATTCGAAAAATGGCGGTAAATGACGGCAGGTGATATAGCAGCGCTTGTCGATAGCGGTAGATAACACTGCGCCACCATGTTCCCGATACCATATCGGATAATCGGTGCCCCCACCGAAAAATGAGATGCGAAGCGGCGTGCTAGTAATTACCATTCGTTTGGCCTTCCTACGATAAATTGCCGAAAGATAGAGGTGAGACGTTATTGAGCTTCGTAGATAAGCGATTCCTGGTCAACCCAAGTGCTTTGCCTTGAGACACGCGATTCGCCGAATAATTCCCTAAAGGACATGACCTGCTCCCGTACAGCAGGTAGCAGCAACGAGAGTGAATAAGCGATGGCGAATCCTAGAGCGACAACGGTGAGCTGCGTGACGATACGTTGTGGAGTAACTACATATAACGCACATTCCGCCAACGAGGCTGCAGCAAGGGCCAGCGAAATCGGGCACAGAAGAGCCTGCCCAAGACGTTGGAGGTTCAACGTTGTACCGCGAAAGGCAAACTTGAGAACCCAGGGCAGAACGCCAACCAAAGTTAGAGATCCCACCAGGGCCACGCCCTTGATGCCAAAGGGCAGGCCGATGGCGAAGCCACCGATGAGAACAGGAGAAATGCTTAGCAAGAGCTTAAGAAGCCGCGCCGATTGACCTCGGCTCACGAACAACCAGAGTGTCGAATCAAGAATCAGTTGCGCCATGGCGCAGGTCGCAAGAATCTGAAAAACAGGTGCCGCTTTCTGCCATTGACTTCCTAAGACTAAGGTAATAACCGGTTGCGCCGCCACGAAGAGGAAGCCGAAAATCGGGGCCAGGGCCCATGTGGTTAGGTTAATGGTACGCAGATAGTATCGCGCAAAGCGTTCCGGGTCGCCCTGTGTTCTGCTGAAGGTCGGAATCACGACGCTGCCTACCGGAGCTGCGAGTTGGCGCAGCGGAAGCATAAGTAAATTTAAGGCTTTCGAGTACAGCCCGAGCGGGCCAGCACCCCAATACCAGCCGACCAGTACGCTGTCTACGCTGCGATTCACGTTGTAAACGAAATAGGATGCCGCGACATTGCCGCCAAAGGCGACCAGGGAGCCAACATTCGTGCCTCGACGCGGCAGGCCCGGTTTCCAATTAACCATGACCCAGGAAAGCGTCATTTGCGTCAGGTTCGCTGTCAAAGGGAACGCAACTAACGCCCAGTAACCGCCTCCGAGGAAGGCCGTCGTGATAGCGGCCACGACGCCCAGAGCCGAAGCCGCAATATCCCGGATCGCCAGAGATCTGAACTTCATCTGCCGCTTGAGTATGGCGTCGGGCTGAACCCTTGAACCGCCGATGAGGAAAGTCAAGGACATTAGCAGCGCAACGTAAGTGAGCCGAGGCTCCCGATAGAACCAAGCCAGCACTGGGCCCAAGGCCATGGTAGCCAGCATCAGCGCCAGGCCGACACCTACGTTTATCCAGAACAGAGCGCTAACTTGATCGTGATTGATCTCCTGACGCTGAATTGTCGCCTCAGACAGGCCCACGTCCGCGAACCCCTGGGCCAGTCCCGTGACGGCCGTGACCATGGCCACGAGGCCAAAGTCCGCGGGGGTGAGCAAGCGTGCCAGCACCACTGTTTGCATAGATTGCATGAGAAACTGCGTGCCCTGTGAGCTAATGGTGAACAGACCACCGCGAACGGATCGGCCTTTTAGATCCGCTTGCAAATGTTTAGTACAGAGTGGGTCCAACAACTGTTGTTGTGAGCGCATGCGTGGCTTTGTTACTTCAGTGTTCCAAGTGGAAAGATATTAAAAAGAACTGCCTGGGGAACGTTCTGCGCTGGGGGCTTTAGCCAACAGAGGCACTCGATGCTCTCGACATTCAACGTGCGGCAGGACGCCTGAAGCATGCCACCATATACTTCCATGGTCGTCTGAGCGACCACGCTCCACGAGTTCCGCTCCGTAGCGTAACTACATATCTCCTGCCTACGCGTCTTTAAGTGAGCAAACAACTCGCTTTCAAAATATTTTCTGATGGCCTTAGCCAAGTCAACTGGATCTTCAGGCCTAAATACAAATCCGGTCTTGCCTTCCAAAACCTCATCCTTCAAGGAGCCCACGTCGGCGACGATAACTGGCAACCCGAAGCTGTACCCAAGAATAGAACGCCGCTTTGATAGATATGCCGGTATGGCAGCACGAGGACGTCCGCCGCCTTGAAGAAGATTTCCGTCTCCTCATCGGGAATGAATTCCGACCTGAGCAGCACTCGCCCTGCCGCCAAATCCGTCCGGATATCGTCCTTAATGGACGCCCAATATCGTCTCACAGTTTTTCGCCCTACCAGCGATGATCAGGCGATAATCGTCACGCTGAGCAAACACCTTGCAGAATGCTGTGGTCAAATATTCGAGCCCTTTATAAGGCGCGATGTTGCCGAAGAACAGAATCGTCCTTTTATCTTCGTCAATGCCCAGTCGCAGCCTTGCGTCACTGGCAAGTAAGGCTAGTATTGGGGACAGAATTGTTGATTCCGAACGGGATAACAGTTATCCGGGCTGGGAGCACTCGGAACTCCTGCATAAGCTCAAGCTTCATCTTTTCCGTATGGACAAAGATGTGGTCCGCGAGCCTATATTGAAATCGCAACGTAGAGCGGTTGAGCGTCGTATCATTAGCATCTCGCTCGCTGGCATTTATGTTGTGTAGAGTAAGGACTACCTTTTTCCCTAGTAGCCGGTAGTAGAGCATGAGCAGCGTACGATCGAACACTTCGAATTTATTATTCCACAGGATATGAAAGATTCGTGGCTTGGCTGTAGCAGCATACCGAATAAGTCTGGCATAGTAGGTCAGAGACTCTAGATATCTTGCGTATAGAGCCCGACATCCGGCCGTTGACTTCCCCGCAGATTAAGAAAGGTAATTCCATCTTTGCCACGGATCTCCGGGCAATCGAGCTCATCATTGCCAATCAGGTCCAGCGCAGCTCCGTTCGCGATAAGCGCCGTCGATAGGCCGAATGCGTAAGGCTTGTCCGCGCCTCCAGTAAGCAGGGCCACTGAAACCTGGCCGGGTACCGCGTGTGCGTCGGTATGGCCCATGCATCCGGGGCTGTTGTGGATGCTATTCATGCTCTTTTCAAAGAACTCGGATCAGTCTTGCTCAAATTAGGACACTGAGCCCATAACTAGTGAACAAGAAGGCTGAATCAATGGCTACCTCTCCTTACAGACTTACGACCGGCTCGCAGGTTCGAGCCTCCACATCGCCTTATCAAAATGTCTAATACACGAATTCTTGAGCTGGGAAATCGTGTCCTGTGCTCTCTTTGCCGTTTTCCAGCCAAGAAGGGGTTCCAGCCAGAGCATACTTCCACTTGAGGCGGGGTACCTCCAAATGGCCTTGAAGTTGTTCCGCCATTGCATGCAATTCCGCAACCAAGTCCGGCCTTGCCGGGTAAAACGCGGGATACCAGTTCTGCAAATACTGTACGCAGGCTTTGCGCACCCGCTCGCTCTCTTCCAACGACCGCAGATACTGAATGTGCAGTTTCATCGACCGCAACAGCGATTCCCTCTTTTTGTCTGAGTTTCCGATGTGGCTTATGCTTGTTGGCCCAGAAGCTCTGTAGAACACCCCTGTTCCTGGCACAAATTTGATATCTTCAGACGCCATGAGGACCCGAGCAAAGTATTCGCCGTCCTGGTCGTAGTGAAGCTGGGTATCCCACGGACCCGCCGCGGAGACCAACTCCCGACTGACCAGCCAGGTCGCATTCTGCATATGGAGGTTTTCGGCCAACTTCCGCAAGAGCCATTCGGCTGGCGAAAGATCCTGGCACAGTGAGTTCTGAACGAAACGCGACCCGCGCGTGCGGTGATAGAAGGGAGCCCAAGACGAAGAAACGAGGGTTCTCTTGTTTGTCTGCTGATCCGAGTGCCGCAAGCTGCCGCTCGATCTTGTCCGCGACCAGAATGTCGTCGGAATCTAACTCCTGGATGTAGTCGCCTTGGCTGATGCTTAAGGCAAGATTTACCGCCGCGCACATCCCGCGATTCTCGGTTGATACAACTCGAACGTTCTTGGAGCTAAAGCCCCGCGCGATTTCAGCGGTGCGGTCAGTGGACCCGTCGTCAATTACAACGATCTCTTTTCGCTGCCAGGTCTGAACGATGGCCGACCGCAAGGACTCCGCAATTGTCGCCTCGGCGTTATGCGCGGGCATTAGTATTGAGACCAAGAGGTTTCATTGCAAGTTATATCCTGACTCAGGGACAAGATTGCGCCCAGCGCATTTCGCCTTGCACTGAACAGTTACCGTAGTTATAATTGCCGTCATTACAAACATCACGATTATACATTACCTAGGTAATGTATAACTGATTACTTTAGTGCTAGCGGAAGCTGACTTAATCCTTGCCCAATCAGGGGTGTCCGCTTGTAATCAGAGATAGACGATGACCAGTCGCCCACTTCGTCCAAAGAGTAGATCGTGGCCTTCATAATATGGAAAGGATCCAAATGAGGATTACAAAAGCTGTCCTACTCGCGCTTCTTTGGAGCGCGGTCCCTTTGTGGGCGCAAGGAACCTATACCGCTGCATCTTGCAATCAGAGCGACGTGAATGCAGTCATCAACGGGCCGACGCACAAAGCAGTTGATGGCGACACGATCAATGTTCCTGCTGGAACTTGCACTTGGGCATCTCCACTCTCAGTGTCAGTGGGAATCAGTATCGTTGGGGCAGGAGCTGCCTCGACGGTCATCTTGGATAAGATCAGCAGCAACCATATGTTCAGCGTTACCGTTCCTTCTGCTACATCATCGACCTTTCGCTTGAGCGGCATGTCGCTTCAACCTTCGGGGTCAACAAACGGAGGAATGTACGCCATCGCAAGTATTGGCGGAACCTGTAATTCAAACACCTGCTCCCATATTCGCTTGGATAACTTGAGCATTAGCGGTTGGGTAAATGGCACTCACTTCACAGGCTTTATGATGTCTGCTGATAACGTTTTCGGCGTTCTAGACCATTTGAATGTTGCCTTTACGACCGGGGGTGAGTTCATTAACATAGGCCATAGCTCCTATATGGGCGTAGGCTCCAATGGTGATAATTCCTGGGCGCAGGCAGATTCTTATGGTACTGACAACGCTCTTTATATCGAAAGCAGCACATTCAGCGACACGGACCAGGTAGGCATGGCTATTACGGATTCTGACCTGAGCGGTGGCGCACGATTCGTCGTGCGCTTCAACACTCTTACCAATACTTCAATCCAGACTCATGGAACGGAGTCAACCGGCAGGACGCGAGGTGTACGCCAGCTTGAGATATATGGCAACACCCTTACATGCACGAGCACTGGAGCTGGGTGTGACCTTATAGGCCAACGCGGCGGCACATCTCTTGTGTTCAACAACACGATTATAAGTTCGGGCGGAGGCCAACTTAATTCGGAAGCGTCGTTGTCTGTCTATAGAGATGGGACAAGTTTTAATCCCTGGGGCTTCTGCGACGGGCAGGGGCAATGGGACAATAACGACGGTGTGGTATATGCTTCGGGCACGATTTCATCTACTTCATGGTCTAACGGAGCGCTGGTAGTCAAAGATGCTTCGAAGTCTTGGACAGTCAACCAGTGGGCCGTTCCCGGCAACACGTACAGCGTTGTGGACACGACGATAACGGATAGTCGTGGGTTTCATCCGGGAGCTGAGATTACATCGAGTGCATCTAATAGCATTACCTCTACCAACTATGCCGCATGGAACGTGGGAACGAACCTGCGTTTAATAATGGGGATAGTTACCAAATTTTGCGGGCGTCGGCTTGCATTGATCAGCCTGGGCATGGTGGCCCAAGCACTTATATCTCAGGCACAACCCCATCTCCAACAGGCTGGGTCAATGAGCCGCTGGACCCGGTTTACGAATGGGGAAGTACGATTAAGGGTGGCAATCTTGCATGGGGCTGGGTTCATCCTAACTGGAACATAAAGCTAGGCGCCGACAAGGATTATTACTACCAGAATTCTAGCTTCAACGGAACCAGCGGAACTGGAACGGGAAAACTTGCCAGCCGCCCGTCGACCTGTACAACTAGAGTGGGGTATTGGGCCACCGATCAGGGAAGCTGGAATAAGAGCGACAACGGATTCGGTCAAGGGGGATTATTTGTTTGCGCCGCCACGAACTCGTGGACGCTCTACTACACTCCCTATACTTATCCGCACCCCCTCACACAGGAAAGAGGAGGTCCTGCACCTCCAACGGACTTGGCCGCGCACTGACTCTATATACGCCCTTAGCTGCTAACAGGCCTCGACGGGACGCGCGGGGCATCTTGACCTGCAAGATATAACACACTTTAGCGGCGGGAGATCTGGTTTTCGGCCCCCGCCGCAAAGCCCCGTTCAGGATCTGAGTTATGGTCTGTGCCTTCGCATCCCAAGTCAGGTGTTCCCGAGCGTAGGACATGCCTCGCTGGCGGTAGGTGTTAAGAAGATCCCGATTGCCCGCGAGATCAACCAAGATCCTTTCTATCTGCGACACCACATCGTTCTCATTTGTAAGGCGTACCTTGTACCCTACCTCTGGATGGACGATATCTCCGGGCCCGCCAAAGTCCACGACCACCGGTACGGCGCCGACCGCCAACGCCTCAAACACCACAGCTCCACCGAATTCACGAACCGACGGAAACACCAGCACATCCGCGGAACGCATACGCTGCATGGTTTCGGCATGGCTTAGAGAGCCGCAAAACGAGACAGCTGGCTCGATTCCAAGAGAGCTCGTAAGCTGCTCAAGGCGGCTTCGCTCCGGACCATCACCGATCACGCTAAAGCGGGCCAAATCGCTTCTCAACAGGGGCGCAGCAGCGCGCAACGCGAGGTCGCAAGCCTTATAGGGAACCAATCCCCCGACGAAAATCAACTCGAGCCTGGAGTCGCGCTCGGGCCTGCGCACGGTATCAGAACATCGGAAGCGAGTAACACCGTTCTCTGGGAGAAAAAACAGCTTATCGCGATGAACCGCAAATTCGGCATATGTTTGGGACGAACCTGCCCCGATGGCTGCTGCATTCCCATATGTGGCCCTCGCGAAGGGCAGGAATTGATAAAGACTCACTTAAGCCGGAGATCCACTCCTTCTGATTCTCGGCTTGGCCGAATCCCGCTGGCCACGGCAAACCACCATTGACCGGGCCGATCACGAAGGGTATGGGGCCGTTCCGGAGCAGGAAAGCGAAAAAGCTTGGCAAAACCGAAACTATTGGCAAGAGGCGAAGGACGACGTCGAACTCACCGAAGCGGATCCGGCGCCGCAACTGTCGCCAGGCGCACCATTCAAAAGCGAGGGAGAACGGATAGTTGAAAGCGGTCAACGCCTGGCTGCGATAGCTGGATTTGAAAATCCGTCGGAAACTCCAGTCGTAGATGCGATCGAGCCTTGGCGTGCGGACCGACTCGATGGACCGGAATGGCCCCCCCTCGCGGCGCACGGCTCCCTCTGCTGTCGCACGAATGACCAAGGTTACGTCATGCAGCTGGGCGAGGGCCTCAGCTGGCGAAAGCTCAGGAGAGGACCGCAGATGCCCTGCGGGTTAGCGTCAGGTGCGAGTAGGAGAACTCGTAATCGACTCATGAGTTGGCCTCGCTGATCGTTCACTAATTGGGCAGGATCCAGGGACCTAGCTTCTGCATTGGGACGTGAATTCTTGACCTTCATCGCACTCGGCAGACGGCACAGGAAGCCTCGGCTGTCAGGTAAACAAGGACGACCGGGTTAACCGGCTGGCTTACGCTGCTCCTCGGCGCGTAATCAGGTTGGTAATTCTGAATCACAAGACCGGCCCCTGCCGCTCCCTCCGCCTTATCATCTCGTCGGTGCGATCTATCAGGTCTAAGGTCTGATCCGAGAACTTTCGCGCGAAAAGCACCTCTCGGCGCCCCAATCGTCCTCGACCCATACCCTTTTCTGTGCCTCGAAGAACTCAACATGCTTTTCGGTGAGGAGCGCCGGATGGGAAAGAGTAGGCGGATAGTCTCTGTAGAGCAAGGACTCTCCGGGCGCGGGGTCGAAAGGACGAGTTACCGAGAATCGTGTGAAAAAACATCTCGTCGCTTGAGAATGTGTTTTTGAAGTACTCCTCCACGTGTGGATTACACGCACCGCGAACTCCACCAGATATTGGCACGCTTCCCTCGACAGGGCCCAGCAGGCGTCTCCGGCGTACGGCTGCAGGCCCCCTAGATGCTTGCGGTAATCACGCTCGGCGAGGCCTAGCTTACCCATCGTCCGCGCAGCGAACCGCGACAGGGGCTTCTCGGACGGGTATCGAATCCTGTTGATCTTGGATAGGGGAAAGCCAGGTGCGGGCATCCTCGCCATGCTGATAAATTCCAATCCACGATTCTCTGCGAAAAACGCTTGGTTGTACGTGCCGCTATGTAGAGGATAGTCAGCTCCTTGCAGAAGGACCAAGTAGTCGTACCTTGCAGAGCAATTGAGAACCTGTCGAATTAGCAGCATCGTTGCCTGAACCTGGGAGAATTCGCCCCAATGGACAGGCATCCGCGGCTCAGCGAAGGTGACATGGTCGCCAGCGATGCCGGAGAACTGCCGGATATCCGACTTCAGATCCACGTGGATGAAGAATGCACAGCCTTCGGAGGAGAGCATTTCGATCGCCCTCTTCTGAAGCTTTGGATTACTGTGGACCACCATCAGGTAGGCAATCTTCATTGACTCTTGGTCCTGGACAGTTCTGTCGCCAAGGTTCTGAGGCGCGTCAAGCAGGGGAGAAGTCTGTCGAGCGGGCTCGCCGCCCCCGCACGGAGATTGCCGATGCGGCTTGGCCTTTCTTATTCCCGATATCCCGCCCGCATATCCGCATACTCACGTCTAGTCCAGGGACCTGCCACCTCGAAAGAGACGTCAGTGGCCTGCTCCGTTGCGCTCAGGGCCAGGGGCTGCGGACTATCGACTTCATCCTCGGAGCGCTGCGGGACTGTTAGGCTTCCCATCAGGAGGGTTATCCACAGGAGCCCCCCCCCGAAGGCCGCCTCGGTTACGTTGTAAAAGAGCAGGAGAGTCCAGAGGCCCAAGCCTAACGATCCGACCGGAGTGAGAGGCGTGAGCCGCTTGCAGATCTTGCGATATGTTGCGATCAGGAATGTACAGAGCAGGAAAAGTCCTATGAGACCTAGCTCGAGGTAGATCGCCAGGTAGCCATTGTGCGCCTCCATAACATTGTCGCCGTTCAATCTCGCCCAGACCCACGCTACTCGCGGACCGAGCCAGAAGCTCTGATACCCTGTGCCCAAGAGCGGATTGATGGGCACGCTCAGAAGCACCTCCCAGATGTGAGTTCTGTCGGACATGTTGGCGGATTTCCCGACTGCCTGGGACAAGTGTGCGCCCATGCCGAGGCCGAGCGTGAGGAGCAGATATACAGTGAACTCAACGGCGCCAGCGCTTTGACCCAATTGGGATGCCGCCGGCCGAACTTCGAGTGTGCCGCAGCAATCACGACGCATCCGATCGCCAGGCATAGGGTCGAAGTTGTACTGTCGGACAGATTCAGCAGCCAGAGCGTCATTCCGATGAATGCAATGTTCACTGCTATGACGCGCCTACCGATCCTCTCTCTCCGCTGATGCCAGCGTGTGATGGTGTCCCAAAAGAAGAATACTCCGCTCACCAGGCATAACGCGCCCAGCATGTTCTTACTTGTCGATACCCCCGTGTATTCCTGACCGCCCCAGGGCGAAAATGTCTTGCCTAGGTCTGGGTAATATTTGATGAGTACAATGGACAGTGGGACTACTAGATAGCACACCCGGCGGAGCACAGTGCGCACCGCTTCTACTGGATGAGGATCGGACAGAACAACCAGGATTACCATGTATATGCCACAATCCCGGAACCACTTCTTGAACGTTGCTAGGGGAAATCCGACCAAGCAACGCTGAGTAATGCGAACGCCAGAAAGAAAACCAGAGCAGAATTCTGAGTCACGAAACTTCGCCACTGAAACGAGCGCGAGACGAGTACAGCGATTGCCACCAGAATCAGGAGCAAAAAGACCGTGCGGTCCAGCGGGTTTCCATCCTCTAGAGCATTGCTCCCATAGGAGAGTCCGAACCACATTGCCGGCGGCCGCGATACGATGAAGAAAAACCAAATAATGGGCGCCCACAGTGCCGCCGAGGTCCGCGACTCCCGGGCGGGGTCGAAGTAGAGAAGGCCCAATAGCAGAACAACCCATAGCAGTAGCGCTAACGATGGATTCATTGTACGTTGAAACTTCCTTGGGCCGGAGGTTAAGCTGAGCCCAAGTCCGGGCGGCACAGGAACGAACGCCAGAGAATGCCAGGAGCACCGCCAGCAGAACCTGCCACGCCGTCGACCTGGCAGGCGAAGAATTCTAACTCTAGACTGATCTCAATTTCGGTCATCGTGTGGAGGCGCCTCCAAAGGACACGACTGGGCGGCGCCAATGCCCTGCTCGCCTAGGGCCGATGTACGGCCATTTCGAATGCAAGCGACTCCGTTTGGAACGATAAGCTATCCCGCAACCCGGTCGCGAGTCGATTAGAGACCTGATCTCGAAGCTGACCAAAAATCGAATCCATGATCCTGGCTGTAACCAGAATTTGCCGATAAGGAATAGGTACGGGAGCATCCTCACGGATCGAGCGGTAGAAGGATTCGATTAAATACTTCATACCGGCATCCATATGGAAATCCTTCGCCAGAAATAGTTTCGCGTTGCCGAATAGGTTCTCAAGATGCTGCTTCGCAAACAGCACCGGGGGAACAAAGTGGTCGGCGTAACTCTTGAACTTTGTGCCGCGAAGCCGAAGTAAGACTTCGTGATTCTGGTCAAGAATGAGACCATTTTTTGACCCGTAGACCCGAAACTCGTTAACCGTGGGCCGCATCTGGGAGGAGAAGGTAAAGTAGGCTGTGCGGTCCTCCTCGCAGATCATCACCCGCAACTCATCAACTATGTCAACTTCCCCGATGCCCTTGAGAAACGGACTGACGTGCCCATGTGCGATCACGTGAGGATCATCGCTAGTGAGAAATTCCGCAATTCGGGCAATCCCGTGGCTGATAATGTTATGTAGCAGCTTCCCCGGCAGTCTGCGGACCCAGTGTTCCTGGTCTCCCAGTAGCGCTCGCGCGTAGCTGGGGTCCCCTAGGTCGTAGCCGTAATAGCTTTCCATGTGTACGGCTGCCTCGCCCAGAAAGCCGCTTTCCACCAGCGCTCTCATGCGCCGGGCCACATGGCTGAATTGATTGTTGTGTCCGACTGTAAGCTTGGTTCCCTTTCTCTCAGCCAAGTTCACCAGTTGCTGCGCCTGGTCGGCATTGACCGTAAAAGGCTTTTCGACGTAGACGTGGCAACCGTGAGCGAGGCATGTCTTGGCAATGTCGAAGTGGCTTGCAGGTGGCGTGGTGATGTGGACAACGTCCGGTGCGGCCGAGGTCAGAAGTTCCGTCAACTCACTGAAGCACTTTCTAACTGGGAATCTCTCTTGGAGTTGCTTGGCCATCAGGAGCTCGCTGTCACATACGCCAACAATTTCGCACCCTTGGATCCTCTGGATCGCCGAAGCGTGCGCGTCAGCAATCTTTCCACATCCGACTATGCCAACCTTAAGCATTGTTCTCACCTTGCGTACAGCTTTGGAAGTAACGCTGCAATGCTTCGGCGGTAGATATCTTGGGGGCCCAGCCCAGCAAAGATTTCAGCTTTTGATTGCTATAGCTTGTCTTCCTCCAGTTGGCGTACCACCGCCTGCGGTTAAAAGCTGGCGGCAACTGTCCCTGTGACCAGTGCGAGTACTTCTCCCACAGAGAACACATTACGAAGCTAAGCATGTGCGGAAGGTACACTGATCGGAAGCCCCTCACGCTCTTCTTGTACTGCCGCAGAAACTGGCGACTGCTTGGGAGGCCATCGTCCACCACGTTAAAGGTCTCTCCATTGACACCTTTAATCAGCCCAGCAAGTACTATCGCTTCAGCGCAGTTATCAACATAGGTGAACGGTATCTCGTTGGAGCCGCCAAGATGTAGGAAGGGTCCGAACGCGCGGATGCCGACGCGCCCCGCAATCTCCGCATGACCTGGACCGTAAACGCTGCCCGGCCTGACTATCACGTAGGGGATTGCATATTTACTTGAATATTCAGCGAGGATCTGCTCCTGCTTGACTTTAGCGAAGCAATAGGCGTCCGCCGCGGATTCTGGATGCTCTTCAACCGGACAAGATTCGTCCAAACGCCGTGACCGTTGACGGTTCGTATACACAGCAAATGAGCTGACCAGTACGAACCTCTGCAGGCGTCCGTTCCGGAGGTTCGCCTCCAGCAGATTACGCGTCGTAACAACTGAGTTCATGAAGGCGTCCGGAACGGACTTTCCACCCGTGCTTGCCGCCAGGTGATAGATAACGGCCACATCCTTGCTTGCTGCTTCGCAATCCTCGCGGGAAAGAAGATTGCCCTTCAGCAGTTCGACTCGCGCGCCGGACGGTCGGTTCTTGATGCGGGCTTCGAGCCTGGCCAGGTTGCTCGATGGTCGAGCAAAACAGACGAGGTTCCGAAAGCCGCGATCCAGCAGGTTCTCCACGACACGACAGCCTATGAAACCAGCTGCCCCGGTTATGAGTATCCGATCATCCGGCGCGACAATGAAGGAATCTAGCATCAGTTGATATATTCCACTGCCAAACTAGAGGTTTTCGGTGGTACTGGTAACGTTTCCGGTCAGAGAGAAAGTGGGCATGCCCTCGAGGGCTATGGAACGGAATCAGTTCAGCACGGCAACGGGAGATTCATGGGTCCGTAGCCATTCCTCGAAAACCACCAGGCTGAACAGCATTTTGTGATTGTCTTCTTGACCTGAGGCATGCTGCGCGAACAGCTCGCCCACGGCACCAGGACTAAGATATTGATAGATTCTCGAAGAGCCGTCGAGCAGGGTTTCACTCATCCTGCTGTCGATGGCATTTCGGAACCACCCATCCACCACATTGGCCCGAAGCCGCGTTTGCGCCGTTGCATAATCGAAGCATCAAGATAGCTCTGGCATACCTGCCGGTGTAACCACTTTCGGCGGCCGTTCCTCAACCTTCAGGTTTTGAAGGTAGCCGCTCCACATATTCAACAATCTCCTTGTCCACATATGGGACAAAGCTCAAGACCATGAGCCATCGAGAGTTTGTCCGCATACATGAGGAGTTCGTCTGGAAGATTGGATCGCATCTCCAGGAACTGGAGCCCGCCAAGATCGTCGGTTTCAGACATCAGGTCCGCCATGCTCTCCCAACCTTTCCGCATCGTCTCGCCCGAGTTAGGATCCAGCAGTCCATCTTGGAATAGATTGTCGACGTCGTCTCCAGGCAGAATCGAAAGAACGTGTTGGTACCGGTGACAGCTTATCCTGAATGGCCAGTGAGTGAACTCCTCGCTTCAGGGTCTCATTTCTCGGCAGGGCGGCAATTGCCGAGCAGATCGGGGTACGTATTAAAGATGGCAATTGGGCCCAAATCTTGCTATAGCGGACACCGAGATGACGCTTATAGCCGCCAAACAACTCATCCGGCCCCTGCCCCACCAACGCCACTTTGACGTCTTGCCGAGCCCGTTCGCAGACGAAATACATTGGAACGATGGAGGAAGGCCGCGATCGGTTCCTCCAACGAAGCAACAATCGTGGGAAGTGCCTCCTCAAAAATCGACCTCGTAATCGTGACCGCTGTGTGCTTAGAACCCAGCATGCGAGCTGTCTCTGCGCCGTCCGTCAATTCGTCATCGACGAATGTCGAGCCATAACCCACCGTATAGGT
>CAVWWZ010000017.1:0-443079 GCA_963758835.1 uncultured Acidobacteriaceae bacterium
AAGTGCACACCGTATTTGTCCACCAGCGCCTTGATGGCCTCGTAGTCGCCTTCGGCCTTGATGCGCATCAGTTCGGTCAGAAGCATTCCGACGCCCTGCTTCATCTTCTGGTAGTCGGTGACCTCACGTAGGTCTTGCCGTCGCGCTCAAACATGCGGATACCGCCGGTCTTGTCCATGATGTAGTTCGCGATCAGTGCGCGGTCGCGCTGATGATCCTCCTCGATCGTGTCGCCCCGAGGAATTCTGCGCAGCTGGGTCAGCACCACCATGGCGGCGGAATCGTACATCGCCTTGGCCACTTCGTCCTGGTCGCCTTCGATCAGTCCCAACTGCTTCAGCTTCGGGTCCCAGATGTTCCACAGCCCCGAAAGATCGGCTCGCGCCTCTTCCAGGGTCGAGAAATACTCCTTGAGATATGGCTCCGAGCCGCTGTTCAGACGCGGGCTGAGCTTGCCCGAACCATGACCGATCACCTCATGCAGGGCCGTCAGCAGCTCGTCCGCCTGCTGGCCGTACTTGATATTGCGCTGGATAACTGTCTGGTTCGGCGCCAAATCGTCGATCGCTTTATGGCCGGCCGCCGCCGTCAACGCGCGGCTGCTTCCGGTGAACAGAAAGTTCTTGGTGCCGTACTTCTCGTGGATCTCATTTTCATTCGGAAGATTGTCGCCGATGGTCGTCACGCTGAAGTCGCCGGTCTCGACAATAGTCTCAATCGCCTTCACCGTGGGCGGCGTGAATGCTGTCTTCTTGTACTTCGCGTCCCAGGGAGCCTTCGTCTTCGAAATACTCGGCGTTCTGCGCCAGCTTCTCCATCTTCGTGGTCAGCGCTGATCGGTGACGCTGACGAACGCCTGCGAGCTGGCCTTCATGCCGTTCGCGTCGCGATAAATCTCGATGAAGCCGTTGGCGAAATCGACTTTGGCATTGTTCTGCACCCACAGCGTATCGAACTTGATCAGGTCATCGTATTCGCCGGTCTGGTAGAAGCGAATGAGTGCTCCGATCACCTTGGCCTGCTGGGGATCGGCTACTGCCTGCGCTTTCGCCAGGTAGTCATTGGCACGCTTTAGAAACGTGGCATACAGTCCCGGAGGCACTGAGCCATCCGGCGTGCCCGCGCGATAGATCTCTTCCTTCAGCGCTGCCGTCCGGCTGCTTCACCACGCGGGAATTCAGAGGATACTTCGCCTTGAAGTCCTTCAGATCGGCCAGGGTGACGCCCGGTCCGTAGAAGCTGTTGGCGCTCGACTGCACAATGTCTTTGCCGCCCTGCGGGCTCTTGGCGGTTGTCATCGGCTCGAAGTCCGGATCGAAGATCGATGCCTTCAAGTCGCCGAGTTCCTTCTTCAGCGCATCTTCGCTCGGTGAGCGCCGGCAGGTCAGCGTAGCGCGACCGGAAGCCTCCGTTTTTTTGTGCCTGTCAAGGCGGCTGTTTGCAGATCTTCAAAAGTAAACTCAGGCACAAACTTCTGCGCGGTCAGATCGTTGTGATTGCCGCGATTGCCCCAGAAGAGCTTCGCGTAATCGACGATCTTCGTCATCGTGGCCGCGTCAATCCCTTCCGGATGCGAGACGATCTCCTCCAGCAACCGTTTCTGCCGCAGGCCATACCACGAAAGCTGGTCGTAGATGATGGGATCGATCGCAATGGCCGCCTCGGTAAGCCAGTACGCCAGTTCCTTCTCGCGTGGCGATAAGTCGTTGAAGCTGCCGGCATGGATTTGAACGAATCCCGTGTTGCCCACCCGGTCGACAAGTTCGCCGGGAGACTCGTTTCTAGATGAAACAGGCTTGGATGGTTGAGCCAGGGCCGCCGCCGGAGCGAGTAGTGCCGCAATCAACAGGACGAACCCGCCTGTACGCAATGTCATGCCAACCATGTTAAACGACCCGAAGCACAATCATGCGTGCGATCGTGCCCGGAACGTCGCGAAAAACGCTATCATCCTGAAGATCTCGAAATCATGACTGGAGTTGCAAGATGTCCATCCGACCTGTGAAGCGACTCATCAAGTCCAAGCCCACGCTGGAGGGCGCGGGGGTGCATCTGCGGCGCGCGTTTGGCTTCGGCAACACTAAAGATTTCGATCCCTTCCTGCTGCTCGACGACTTTCGCAACGATGTCCCCGAAGATTACCTGGCCGGATTCCCCTGGCATCCCCACCGCGGCATTGAGACCATCACCTACGTTTTGGCCGGAACCGTAGACCACGCCGACAGCATCGGCAACAGCGGTGCAATTGGCGCAGGCGACGTGCAGTGGATGACCGCAGGCAGCGGCATCATTCACCAGGAGATGCCGAAGGGCGATCCCGCCGGCCGTATGCATGGATTTCAGTTGTGGGGCAATCTTCCCTCATCGCTAAAGATGACCTCGCCACGCTATCAGGAAGTGAAAGCTGTCGATATTCCGGAGGTGCGCGACGACGACGGTACTCACGTGCGCGTGGTCTGCGGTGATTTCTGGGGCAAGAAGGGACCGGTGGATGGCGTCGCGGCCGATCCTATTTATCTCGACGTATCGGTCTCTCCCGGGCGGCGAAAGACTCTCCCGGTCGAGACCACCCGCCACGCCTTCGCCTACGTGTTTGCCGGCAGCGGCAAATTCTGCAATGCTTCGGCTCCGCTCGCAGTGCCGACCGAGGCGGTGAAGTGGCTGGATACCGCGCCTCCAGTTGAGGCCGACAACCGGTCGCTCATCCTCTTCGATCGCGGAGACGAAGTCACCGTGCAGGCCGGCGAAGACGGCATCCGCTTCCTCTTGGTCTCGGGGAAGCCGCTCGAAGAGCCGGTCGCCTGGTACGGGCCCATCGTGATGAACACTCAGCAGCAGTTGCAGCAGGCCTTCAGCGAATTGCAGGAAGGCACCTTCCTCAAAGAAGGCAAACACAAGTAGGAAATATGAGCGAAACTGCGACACAGATGGATTCACAAGCCGATCAAAAGCGACAAGCCGCGGAATACGCCGTGCGCTACGTGCAATCCGGCATGGCAGTCGGATTGGGAACCGGCTCGACTGCCATCTTCGCCGTTCGACTCATCGGCGAGCTTCTGCGTACGGGTGCGCTCAAAGACATTGTCGCGTTCGCGACCTCGAAGGTGACCGCCGAAGCAGCGATTCAACTGAACATTCCGATGTTGCCCGATGACCTGCCCCGCTCCCTCGACGTCACCATTGACGGGGCCGACGAGGTCGACCCGCAACTCAACTTGATCAAGGGTGGCGGCGGCGCGCTCCTGCGAGAAAAGCTGGTCGCGCAAAACACCGCCCGCGAGATCATCGTGGTCGATGAAAGCAAGATGTCGCCGTGCCTGGGCACGCGTCACGTCTTGCCGGTGGAAGTGCTGCCCTTCGGTTGGCGCTCCGTTGCTCGCTACCTCGAGACCTTGGGAGCAAAGTATGTCGTTCGCCAAGGCACAGAGGGAAAGGAATACCGGACGGACCAGGGCAACATGATTCTCGACTGCAACTTCGGCCCAATCGCCAATCCTGTGCAGCTTGCCGATGAACTCAACCGTCGCGCCGGAATCGTAGAACACGGCTTGTTTATCGGGTTGACGCATCTGCTGGTAGTCAGCGGCCCGAACGGGGTGCGTGAATTACCGCCGGCGTAGCCCGGCACGCTAGCCAGCGAAATCCCGATTGCATGTACGCCCTGTATCTGGTGAAATTGGACGCCGCAAATTTCCCTAAATCAGGAGCATGCTTTGACCAAGACGCCACGTCCAGAATTCTCCAGACGGCAATTGATCCAGTCCGGACTCACCACCGCCGCTGCTGCCTTGCTAACGGGAGGCTTAGATCTCGCCTTTCCGTCTCCGCCCAGGCTCAATCCGCGCTGACTCCCGACGCCGCTCTGAATGAGCTGATGGACGGAAACAAGCGGTATACCTCGGGGAAGATGACTTCGTTCGAACACGACCTCGCCATTCTTAAGCAGCACACTGAGGAAAAGCAGGAGCCCTTCGCCGCCGTGCTCTCCTGCGCCGACTCACGCGTACCCGTCGAGCTGGTATTCGATCAGACCATCGGCCATGTCTTCGTGACCAGGGTGGCCGGCAATGTCGTCACCCCGGAAATCATCGGCAGCCTGGAGTACGGCGCTGCCGTTCTCGGGAACCAAGGTGATTCTGGTGATGGGGCACTCCAATTGCGGCGCCGTCAAAGCCGCCATGCAGGGTAAAGAGGTGCCGGGACAGATCAGCTCCCTGTTTCCGCACATTCAGCCCGCGGTCGATCAGGACGGGAAAGATCTCGTCGCGACTACCAAAGCCAACGCCAAGATTCAGGCGGAGCTCTTGCGACAGTCTCCCACTGTGATTTCCGGCATGGTGAAGTCTGGCGGCGTGAAAGTGCTGGCCGCGTTACTACGACGTCGGCAACGGTTCCGTCACGCTGCTGCAGTAAGGCGACCGAAGCGTCGGTCTACTCCTGCGCGGCGACGAGGTACTGTTCGAACTTGCCGTCGGGCATCTGGTAGATGTTGATGCCCACGGTCTTCTGCGGGAACTTCACCTCGTAGCTCATGTGGGTCATTCCGCCGCGCAGTGAGTTTGAGGTCTGCTTGAAGCTCTGCACCTCGCCGAGCGCGGTCAGGCTGCGTCGAGTAATCGCTCAACGCCTGCTCTGTGAAGTAGGAATTGGCGTTGTCGGTGAATAGCGCGCGATCGATCTTCCCTGCCCTGAGATCGTCGAATACCTTTCGCACCAGCGCATCTTGTTTGGGATCGCTGACGTTGGCGCTATCCAGGAACGCCATCATCACCTGGCGCCCGATTTGCGATGGCTGCTCCAATCGCATCCTGATTGGTGAATACTGCTACCGCGAACTTGTCATCTGGCAGCACGATGTTGTCGGAGACGAAGCCGCTGACCTCGCCGCTGTGCTCCAGGATGCGATGTCCGCGCGTGCTTCCGACCCGTCATTCCCAGCCCGTACTGCGTTCCGACGCCGTTCTTCAGCAGCGTGTCGGTCTCCATCGCAAGGTACGAGGCGGCTTCAGCAGCGACTCATTCATCAGCGAGATGTCCCACTTCGCCAGATCGCTCGGCGTCATCGCCAGCTCGCCGGCAGCAAACATCCATCCTGGTCCTTCGTGCGGAGCCGGACGCAACGGCCCAAGCGCATAGCGGAAGTATCCCTGGGGATCGTTCTCCGGCAGCTTCTTGGCATTGGTGTCGAGCGCGCTGCTCATGCTCAGCGGCGTCAGAATGTGTTGGCGTGATAAACGTCGAACAGCGGCTGGCCCGAGACCTTCTCGACGATGTGCTCCCGCGACGACGTAGTTCGTGTTGCTGTACTGCCACTTCGTTCCCGGCTCGAAGTCGAGCGGAATGCGCGCCCAGCGATCGAGAATCTGCTGCGCCGAGATCGGCTTTCTCCCAGTCAGGAATCATGTAGTCCTGCGGCGCGTAGTCCTGGTAGCCGGATGTCATCGACAGCACCTGGCGAAGCGTAATGTCGTTGGCGCGCGTCAGGTCGGGCAGCCACTTGCTCACTTTGTCGTCGAGCGAGAGCTTGCCCTGCTGCTGAAGCATCAGCACCGCGGCTGCCGTGAACTGCTTGCTGATGGAGCCGATGCTGTAGGCCATCTGCGTGGTCGCAGGAAGCTTGGGCTCGAGCCGCGCATCGCCATAGGCTTGCGCGTACACGATCTTCCCGTCCTTCACTACCGCCAGAGAGGCGCTGGGAACACCGGTCGTCTCCAACACCTTGTGCGCAATGCCGTCGATATCGTCGCGCTGCTCGGCGGTGAGAGCTGGAGTTGGACTGAGCGTACAGCGGCAGCAACTGCCAGCAACACTACGAAGAGCAAGCGCGCAAACGACGTAAGGATCTTTTTGAATGCATGATATGTAGTCCCAAAGGTAGGAATGTAGACAGCAATGTACCCGAACGCCGTACTGCGCCACTAACAACTCGGCCAGCGTATGCGACAGCCTCAGGCTCTTTTCAGTGTGTTCCGGTTCATCGGCTTCGACGCTCGGTGTTTCACCCTGTCACACTCGCCACGCATTGGCTGCCATCGGCCAGCGGAGCCGGCAGGCTTGCGCTCGATCGGTTGCGGAGTATAGGTATCCAGCAACTTGCGGTGCATGCTGTACAACGCAAGCTCCAGGCGGTCCGCCACGCCGAGCTTGTCGTAAATCTTGCGCAGATAATTCTTCACCACCTGTTCCGTGGTGCCGACCTGCACAGCGATGTCTTTGTTCTTCAGGCCCTGGGTGACGCCGCTGATGATCAGCATCTCTTTCTCGCTGAATCGCAGCGCCTGCTTTCCGCCGCCAAGCTGTGCCTGGCTGCGATAAGCATCGATGATCCAGTTGACGCCCTGGTTGTCGAGCCAGGTCTCGCCAGCCGACACTTTGCGCACGCAGCGGACCAGCAATTCGGGCGACACCGAGCGGCGTGAGAATTCCGCGCACACCGCGGCGCAGAAAATCCACCGTCTCATGCTCCGAAGAGCGCTGGCTGACCAAAATGACTTTGGCAGGCGGCAGGGCGCGCCGCATGACCTCGCTTACCGCCTCAGCCGGAGTAAGTGACAATCCCGCCTCGAACAGGACGACATCGGCTTCTGTTTCGGTCACCGTTGCCAAGGTTTGTGCCAGACTGTCGGTCTGTGCGATGACTTCAAGGTCCGGTTCCTGAGCGAAAATCTTGCTCATGCCCGCACGGAAAATAGCTTCCGAATCCGCAATGATGATGCGGATAGTCTCGGATTGACGTGTCCATTGGGCTCGTCCTGTACCGGGGCGCTCCAGATTTCTTGCACGCGAGCAGCGCAACTCCCGACAGCTTCGGAAGGTTTACTGCCGCTCGAACGATATTCATCAATGGCGACTGCTACGATGCGTCCCGAACCCTCCTGGGAACTGCGCACCACACGACCATCACATTGCACCAACACATCCTCCGCAGCTCCAAGTGTCTCGCCGGGCATGCGGATGGTGAATTGCACTACCGCATCCCACTGCGAGATTTCCGCGTGGGTAAAAAACAAAATCCCTCCCGCCGAGATGTCGCGCGTCTCGGCCTGGCATTCCCCTGATCGCAGTCTGCAACGCCACAGGCAAATGCAGCGGGAAACGTATCGCATTGCGAAAATCGGGTTTTTGGCCAGAAGACATAGAGCTAGCCTTCATAGCATACATCCGCACAGTCTCATAGATCTGAAGTTACTAAAGTACCACCTTGGTTACCGTATTTTGCACAAAAAATAGGAGAAACGTTTACGCCTAGTCCCAAAAGTGGAATAACCAGCGATTTCAGCTGGTCGTTGCGCTGGACCTCGCGTGGGACTTTTCGGGTAAAGCCTCGGGCCGGAAACTGTCGCGTTCCCTTAGTGCGGACCAGCTACTGGGCATAATCAGTCCAAGCCTGAACTGGCCGTCCATGACCATCAAGACTGTCAATCTCAAGGAGGGCTGCCCAGCGTGGAGCAGGCGCGCACCAGGCTGCACTCGGAAATTGGGATCGCGCAAAGCCGGGGCTGAAGCTGCTCAAGATCATCCATGGCTACGGCTCCCATGGCGTAGGAGGCGAGCTTCGCATGGCGCTTCAGTCGACCCTGCGCAGCTTGGCCCATTCCGGCGAGATTCGCGACTGCATCTACGGCGAGAACTGGCGCAAGAGCGACGAGCGCAGTTGGGAACTGCTGAAACGAATGCCTGAACTCAAAAATGATCCCGACCTGGGAAGAGGCAATCGCGGCATTACCCTGGTGCTGCTATAGAGGATTTGAAAGGGGCAGCTTCAGCTGCGCCGTGGGGCCGGCTTAACTCTGTCATCCCGAGACAGCTTCAGCTGTCGAGGGCCTCCAGTTTGAGCGACAAACCATGCCTTTGGTCCAATCGCCAGCGACTAGCCCCTCGGCTCGGAAAAGGGAGAGCGTATCCTTCTTCAAGCCCGTGATAGCTTGGAACCAGCGCCATCTATGACTGCCTCTCGGGCCGTAGACGTTCCCGCCACATCCCGTGCTCAGCCTGCGCGCGCCGCGATTCTGGGCTGCATGCTCGCCGGCATGTGTACATTCCTGAACGTCTACGATACCCAGCCGCTTCTCCCTTATCTGCAGCGGCTATACAACACCTCGGCCCTTGCCGTCAGCCTTACCGTGAGCTCCACCATTCTCGCTGTAGCGTTGGCTGCGCCATTCGTGGGTTTGCTGGCGGAGTCCATTGGACGGAAGACTGTAATCGTTCCATCGCTGTTCGCGCTCACCGTGCCGACCATGCTGGCGGCCACCTCGCAGAACCTGCGGCAGCTCATCTTCTGGCGCTTCATGCAAGGTCTGTTTGTGCCGGGAGTGATCGTGGTCATCATCGCGTACATTGGCGAAGAGTTTGCCGGTCGCAACCTGGGGAAGGTGATGTCCTCCTATATCTCGGGGACGGTGCTGGGAGGATTTCTTGGTCGCTATGTTTCGGGACTGATAGCCCATCACGACGATTGGCGCCGCGCCTTCATCACCATCGGGCTTATCAATCTCGCCGGCGCTTTTGCTGTACGCGCAACCCTACCCAAAGCCACGCACTTTGTACGCGCGCCCAACATCAGGCATTCGTTCTTTGAGACTCTGCGCCACTTGCGCAATCCACGGATGCTGGCCGTGTTCGGCGTTGGGTTCTCGGCCCTGTTCGCGATCGTGGGCGCGTTTACCTATGTCAACTTCTATCTCGCGCGACCGCCCTTTCAGCTCAACTCGGAACAACTGGGCGCCGTCTTTGCGGTCTACATCCTCGGCTTCTTCGTCACTCCACTTTCCGGACGCGTGCTCGATCGTTATGGAACGCGCACAACCGCTGTCCTTGCCTGCTGGTCTCGCAACCGTCGGACTGGCTCTCACCCTGGTGCTGAAGTTGCCGGTGATCATAGCCGGGCTGGCGCTGTTCTCCACCGGAGTCTTCATCTTCCAGGCTATCGGAACGGTTCAGACTGGGGTCGTCGCCGGACGCTCTCGCTCGTCGGCCGCAGGCTTGTACGTCACGTTCTATTACATCGGCGGAAGCCTGGGTGTGACCGTCACCGGCTGGATGTGGGCGGCCGATGGCTGGCGAGCGTCGGTGTTGTTGCTGATGGGAGTGTCAGTGCTGGCGCTGGCGCTGGCTTGGCTCAGCAGTCGAAGGATGGAGCTTACTGACGCTGCGGTTCCAGTGACGTCATAAAGAAAGGGCGGCCATTGCAGCCGCCCTTCATGAGTTGTGTTTCGGCTAATTGCTAGCTGCTAGTTGTTCTTCTAGGTTCCTTCGCTCCAGCTTGCCAGGTACTCTTCCTGCTCGGGCGTGAGGCGATCGATCTTGATGCCCATCGACTCGAGCTTCAGTTTCGCAACTCGTTTGTCGAGCTCTTCGGGAACCGGGAAGACCTTCTTCTCAAGCGAGGCATGATTCTTTACCAGGTACTCGACTGAGAGCGCCTGATCGGCAAAGCTCATGTCCATCACTGATGGCGGGTGGCCTTCGGCGGATGCCAGATTGATGAGGCGGCCTTCGCCCAGCAGATTGATCTTGCGACCGTCGCGCAGCGAGTACTCTTCGACAAAGCTGCGCGTGGTGCGCTTCGATGACGACAGCTTGTCCAGCGCCGGGATATCAATCTCGACGTTGAAGTGTCCGGAGTTGGAGACGATAGCTCCGTCCTTCATCGCTTCGAAGTGCTCCTTGCGCAGCACGCTCTTGTTGCCGGTGACGGTGCAGAACACGTCGCCGATCTTGGCGGCTTCTTCCATGCTCATCACTCGATAGCCATCCATAACCGCTTCGATGGCCTTGGTAGGATCGATCTCAGTGACGATGACTTCCGCCCCCAGCCCGCGCGCGCGGCTTGCCAGCCCGCGACCGCACCAGCCGTATCCGGCAATCACGAACTTCGCTCCCGCCAGCAGGAAGTTGGTGGCGCGAACGATGCCGTCGATGGTCGACTGACCGGTTCCGTAGCGATTATCGAACAGGTGCTTGGTGTCGGCGTCGTTGACCGCGATGATGGGGTACTTCAACACGCCTTCCTTCGCCATCGCGCGCAGGCGGATGACGCCGGTCGTCGTCTCTTCCGTGCCGGCGATAACGCCGTCGAGAACGTCCTTGCGCTTGGTCAACGCGATGGTCACGAGGTCTGCGCCGTCATCCATGGTGATGTGCGGCTTGTGGTCGAGCGCCGACATGATGTGCTGATAGTAGGTGTCGTTGTCCTCGCCCTTGATGGCGAACACCGGGATGTTGTAGTCGCGCACCAGGCACGCCGCGACGTCATCCTGTGTGGAAAGCGGGTTGGAAGCGCAGAGTACGACGTCGGCGCCGCCGTCGCGCAGCGTGATGGCGAGGTTCGCCGTCTCAGCCGTGACGTGCAGGCAGGCCGAGATGCGCATGCCCTTCAACGGCTGGCTCTTGATGAAGTCCTTGCGGATGATCTGCAGGACCTTCATCGACTGGTTCGCCCAGTCGATGCGCTTCTTGCCCATATCGGCAAGCTCAAGGTTGGCGATATCGCCGGGAACGCGTGCAGTTGTGGTCGACATAATCTCCTAAGAAGTTGTCAGGTGTCGGATCTCAGTTTCCAGGATGGCCAGTTCTCGAGTCGCCGGTTGTTACCCATCGCTCTCTGTGCATCCCGAGAGGAGCAAACTCCAAGTCTTCGTCGCTCCCTCGGGATGACACAAAGTGCAATCGACATCCATACTCCGGCCAAAAGCCCAAAGCGAATAGCCAAAGGCGGCGTTCTTACTTCGCTGCCTTGACCGCGTGCTTCTCGTGGGCCAGACCCGCCTGCTCGCGCAGAGCGCTCGCCTTGTCGGTCTTCTCCCAGGTGAAGTCGGGATCGTTGCGGCCGAAGTGACCGTATGCCGCCGTCTTGCGGTAAATCGGGCGTCGCAGATCGAGCGACTCCATGATTCCCTTCGGCGTCAGCTGGAAGGTCTTGCGAACCAACTCGGCAATCTTGGCTTCGTCGATCTTCGCGGTGCCGAAGGTATCGACCAGCACGCTGACCGGCTCAGCCACGCCGATGGCATAGGCCAACTGCACTTCCACGCGATCGGCGAGTCCTGCGGCAACGATGTTCTTCGCGATATAGCGGGCCATGTAGCAGGCCGAGCGATCAACCTTCGTCGGATCTTTGCCGCTGAAGGCGCCGCCGCCATGACGTCCCATGCCGCCGTAGGTGTCGACGATGATCTTGCGGCCGGTCAGGCCGGTGTCGCCCATCGGTCCGCCGATGACGAAGCGTCCCGTGGGATTGATGTGGTACTTGGTATCGGCGTCGAGCATCTCGGCCGGCAGTGCCGCCTGGATGACGTGTTTCAGGATGTCGGCGCGCAGCTCCTGCGTGCTTACCGTCTCCGAATGCTGCGACGAGATCACGACCGCATCAATGCGAACCGGCTTGTGGTTCTCGTCGTATTCCACTGTGACTTGGGATTTGCCGTCGGGCCGGAGGTAAGGGCAGGTGCCGTTCTTGCGAACTTCAGTCAGCTTCTCGGTCAGCTTGTGCGCCAGGAAGATTGGCGTCGGCATTAGGTTCGCGTTTTCGTTGGTGGCATAGCCGAACATCATGCCCTGGTCGCCGGCGCCGCCGGTGTCAACGCCCATGGCGATGTCGCCTGACTGCTTGTTGATGGACGAGATCACGGCGCAGGTGTTGGAGTCGAATCCATATAGCGCGTTGTCGTAGCCGATGGAGGCGATAACGCCACGCACCAGCGTCTGGAAATCAACGTAAGCCTTGGTGGTGATTTCTCCGGCGATAACGACCAGACCGGTAGCGGTCAGGGTTTCACAAGCGACGCGGCTGTAGGGATCTTCCTTGAGGCAAGCATCCAGAATGGCATCAGAAATCTGATCGGCAATCTTGTCCGGGTGACCTTCTGTCACCGACTCGGACGTGAATAGATAATGCTTTTTGGACAATTTGATTTGCTCCTTGAATCGTGCGCGGTCTTACGACGCGGGGCACATCGGCAGGGCAGGGATTTGCTGCGGCCTTCTATGCATCTTAAGGATAGCAATCGCCCACAAGCCTTTCTACATTTTACGGTTAACCGGCAAAATGAGCCAGCCAAACGGGATTTTCGGCATTGAAGTGAGGTGGGGATCTGTGTCCCATGCCTGTCTCCAATGGGTGCCAAACTGCGGGTCCCTCGACTGCGCTCGGGATGACAGCTCCACAAATGAGCGTCTCTACAATTCCACTCATAGTTGACTCGCTGGAGTTCGCGCGCTTAGCGCGTGTTGGATTGCCACCAACTGGTCGAGTACTTCCGGCAGCAATTTCAAATCAAGCGCATTTGCGCCGTCGGATTTAGCGCACGCAGGATTGTCATGCACTTCCATGAATACCCCGTCGACTCCGGCGGCAACCGCTGCGCGCGCCAGCAGCGGGATGAATTCAGGCTGGCCGCCGCTGACGGCAGGGCTGTCTCCATTGTTCGCGGCTGAGGGCAGCTGCACGGAGTGGGTGCCGTCGAAGACGACGGGAGCGAACTCGCGCATGATGGCCAGCGAGCGCATGTCCACCACGAGATTGTTGTAGCCGAACGATGCGCCGCGCTCGGTGAGGAATACCCGCTCGCCGCCCGCCTCGCGAACTTTCTCGACCGCATGACGCATGTCCCAGGGCGAGACGAATTGGCCCTTCTTGATGTTCACGGCGCGACCGCTCTTGCCTGCTGCGACCAGCAGATCGGTCTGGCGGCTGAGGAAGGCAGGAATCTGGAGTACATCGACGGCTTCGGCGACGCGCGGCACGTCGGCGGCTTCGTGCACGTCGGTCAGCACGGGAACCTTCACCGTCTCGGCAATCTTGTGAAGGATGCGCACACCTTCTCGGAGACCGGGTCCGCGGAAGCTCTTGATGGAGGTTCGATTGGCCTTGTCGTAGGAGGCCTTAAAGATGTAGGGCAGGCGCTTGCTTTGCGCGATGGCAGCTGTGGCTTCCGCCATCTTCAAGGCATGCGCCTCGCTCTCGATGACGCAAGGTCCGGCAATGAGGAAGAGCTGACCGCCGCCAATGGTCACGTCTCCGACTTGGAAGGAATGGCTCAACGGCAGGGGTACCCCCCTCCCCCTGTACCCGGGCAAAATCCTGAAAACAAAGGGCCGCTGGAAAAATATGTCGGCAAAATCTTGAGCGCGTGAGACTTATAGGTAAAATCTTGGAAACTCAAGACTTAGCTCCATTTGCCAGGGTTATGGGAGTCGGAGTGGATGCGAGCTCAATGAAAATTTTGTAATTGGGAATCTTTGTTTTCAGTAGCTTGGGAATAAAATCGTCGCAAATTCCTGATGCGATTAGGTTTAGCGGCAAAGTCCTGCAAAATAAGGACTTAGGAGCTGCTGAAGCTGCTGAAGGCTGGGCGAGGGAGTCTGGGCGACGTATCTCGAAAAAAGTGTTGTTGCGAATCTTTATTTTCAGGATCTTAGGGCGAAAGTCGCCGCAAATTCCTAAGGCGCTTGGGACTTACGGGTAAAATCCTGTATCTATTGGAGTTAGCGTACCTTGGCGTTCGAGGGCGACGAATCCAGCCTGATCCAACGGGAGGGCTATCCGGAGCCGCCAGTCTTAAGGCACACATACCCTACGTCCTCTGCGGGATAGTTTACTCGCGCGGCCTGGTTTCTCGAAGCGATTTGGTCACACGGCAGTGTGAGGTGCAAATCGGAGTGGCGCTTCCGGGTTCAAGGTCATCACGTGGACTACCCACGGTCTGTCGTATGCCTTGGTCTCTTCGGTGTCACGGCCGGCGTGATCTTCGTGCCTGGTATGTCATCAGAACATGGCAGACCATAATTCCTTCAAAGAGCACCCGTAACCGCTTTCGAAAGTTACAAACTTCAAGAAACGGAGGTAATGGATGTCCGCGAAGAGTCCTGAAGAAATCTGCCGCCTGTTCCGGCAATACATGGCGGAAGGAGATTTGGAGTCGCTGCTGAGCCTCTATGATCTCGACGTGGTCTTCCTGAACAAGGATGGTGTTGCGAAAAAGGGCCGGCAGGAACTGAGAGGAGAGCTGGCGCCGTTCGCTGCGGCGCGTGCGCGGTTTGATTTTGACATCAGGCAGGTGATCCAGTCCGGCGATATCGCATTGATGCACACGAGGTGGAACATTTCCTGGCCTCAGCCAATGTCGCAGCACGCGATTGAGGTCGCACGCCGCCAGCCCGATGGTAGCTGGGGCTGGCTAATCGGCGATCCTTTTACGGTCGGCCGGGAGGCGGCGCGCGGCAACGGTCAGGTCTGAGGGTTGGAGGGAAGGGCAGTAGAGGGTGTGCAGGGTTCGGGGAAACAGCTGAAATCGGGGCCCTCATGCTGAGCAAAAGAGACGCCCGCAGGAAGAAGATGAGACGGCTCACGCTGAACGGCGAATTAACGCGGGTCGGTGTTACGGAGGAAGAGTTCGACGCGGTCAGTCGTCCAGATTGGGATTCCGCTGCCGAAGAAGTCCTGGTCTTCGGTCCAAATCGGCAGATCAAGCAATAGGGCTACAGCGGCAATCGGCCAATCGTCGGGATCGCGCTGACCGACCCGTTCCTTTGCTGCTTCTTCGTACTCCTCGTACAGACTCGCATCCACCGACTCTACAATTCGGCTTATCTGGTCGAGCACCGAGAGCGCGAGATCGATGTCAAGGTTCTTTCGAGAAGAGATCTCGGGGATGTATCTGCGTGCATCCCGGAAACAACAATCTGGCGAGCAGAAGTTGACGCGTTCTTCCGTTCCAGAATCTCTCCCACGGTTTGGCCGAACACGGCACGCAGCAGGATGTTGGCGTCGAGAACCAACCCTTTGCGGAAGGTCATTTGCTCCCGCTGCGGCGCCAACGTTTGAAATCGGCCAAGATCTCCTCTTCGGAAATCCCTTCTGCCGCAAGCAACTGCTGGAGGCGGGAGGCGGCCTGTTTCAAGGCTGCACGGTCGCTGTCTTCGCGCTTCCGGCGGGCGGGAAAGTAGTAGCCCACAGTATCGCCGTGTCGCGTGATGGCAACTGGCACATCACTTTCCAGAAGATAGTTGGCCAGCCGCTCTCGAAATTCGCGAATTCCAACCTTCAGCGCTTCCATGGTTGTTCCTTGTGTACCTTTGTGTACACATAATTGTAGCACTGCTTCGGAACGGCTGCCGCCGAATGAAGCTGGCTTTGGGTAATTGGAGATGAAGGACGCTGGCCTGAAGGCCAGCACTACCCTGTCTACGCCCGGCCGGCAAACTCGCGGGTTTCGGTTGAGACTTTCACTTTTTCGCCTTCTTTGATGAAGAGAGGGACGCGGATTTCCAGTCCGGTTTCCAGCTTCCGACTTTGGTGACGCTGCCTGCGGAGTCGCCGCGCGCACCCGGTTCGGCGTAGGCGACGGTCAGCTCGACATGCATCGGCAGATCCAGGCCGATGGGATTGCCGTTGTACTTGTGCAGCTCGATCAGGCGCCTTCGACCAGGAAATCCAGCGCGTCGCCGACCATGGCGTCGCTGAGAGTGAGGGTCTCGAAGGTTTCCTGGTCGAGGAAGTGCGAACCGTCGCCGTCGCTGTACAGGTAGGAGGCCGGGCCGATCTGCAGGTCAGGCTCCTTGAACTTGTCGCTGGCCTTGAACGTCTTCTCGAAGACCGCGCTGGTAAGCAGGTTGCGCATCTTCAGGCGTACCAGCGTCTGACCGCCGCGCGCGGTGGGCGTGTTGACTTCGGCTTCCAGGCAGAAGAACGGAGTGTTTTCAAACTCGAAGAACATCTTGCGCTTGACGCTGATCGCGTCGATCAGTGCGGCCATGCATTCCTCAGGGCTGGGATCGAGTCGATTATAAAGGGTGAGTGCTCCTGTTTGACGATTGTCATCACGAACGAAGTGAGCGGCGGCGTGCCGCGGACTTGAAGACCAGGTCTACCATGTGCCGCCGGTTGAAGCCGGCTCGGGAAGCTCTATGGGACAGCTAACCCAGCACTCAGCCTCGCTCCGTACTGGGCTATCATCCTGGTCGCCCTTGGGGCTTGGAGCGTGGAGATATCTACGGGTTTGCGAAGATGGGGGTTGTCTTCCGGCGACAGGAAAAGCGATGCCAACTCCTCAGCCCGCCCGTGCGGCTTTTTCCTGTTGCTCGCGGAAAAAGTACGACATGTCGAACGGAACAGTTTCGCCGCCGACCTGCCGCAACAGTGTTGTTACCTGCCCGCGGTGATAAGTGCCGTGATTCACCAAATGCTGCATGACCTGAACCAGGGGCAAGGACAACGGTGCCCCAGTCATATCGGTATAGGCCAGCGGACGTTGCAACCGGTCGTCATTCAACGAATCGAGAAATGCTTGGCGTTGCTGCTCCAACGTTTCGGCAAAGGCACGCAACGCGGCGACGCTCGCCAACTCTTCGTACGCCGGCTTCTCGCCTGGCGCGAGGCCATTCCACGTCCTTGCTGAGGCGTCAGGATTCGGCACGCTGGCGCGCGGCGATGCGCCTTGCCAACGCTGCAACCAGATCCACTCCGCCGCCAGGATGTGAAAGACCGACTCGCGGAGGGAGGGGAAGCTGCTCAGTTCCGCGGCAGTGAACTGTGCGTCACTCAACTTTTCCAGCACGGAGAACATGCGCCGGTTCGCCCAGAGGTTATATGTATATAGAGTTCTGATGTCGTTGATGTCCATCGAATGGCGCCTCCCGCTTTTCTTTCGAAAGAGGATAAGCGAGAGAGCATGCAGGCGGGAAGCTAGAAAATCGTTATCGAGATCGTGTCCGGCGAGCGTATTGAGGCGAGTGCCCGCCGGCGCTATATTGAAATGTTTCGAACCGGGCGATTTTTGTGCCCTATCCGAGGATGGCAAGATGGCGTCTGAACCGACAAACTCGCCCGTAGTGGCAGCCATAACACGGGGGATCGCGCAGCCGGTTACGGCTCCACTGGCTCGCGCCGCGATCTTTCTGGTAGCCACGGTAAACCCGGGCAACGACAGTTGCGCAACCGTTCGGTCGTTCTGCGGAGACCTCGCCGGCCTGTTGCGCGCGGTGGGATTTCGTGACATCGAGGCGGGCCTCTCGTGCGTCCTGGGCGTTGGATCGGAAGCGTGGGACCGGCTTTTCGGAACACCCCGCCCGGCGGAGCTACATCCCTTCCGCGAGATTCGCTCCGGTAATCGACATGCGGTCGCTACGCCTGGCGACTTGCTGTTTCACATCCGCGCGCGGCGCTTTGATTTGTGTTTCGAGCTGGCAACGCAAATCATGATCCGTCTCGGCAACGCGGTTATTGCGGTGGATGAAGTGCATGGATTCCGGAATTTCGACGACCGTGACATCCTCGGTTTTGTCGATGGAACGGAAAACCCAACCGGGCAGGAGGCGATTGACGCGGTGGTGGTGGGCGACGAAGACGCGCAGTTCGCCGGTGGCAGCTATATCACGGTGCAGAAGTATCTTCACAATCTCGCGGGATGGAACGCGCTCTCCACCGAGGCGCAGGAACGTATCATCGGCCGCGCGAAGCTGTCGGACATTGAGTTGGACGACGCGGTCAAACCGACATCGGCGCACAACGCCCTCACTACCATTGTCGAGGATGGAAAAGAGGTGAAAATCCTGCGTGACAACATGCCTTTCGGACGGGTGTCGGAGGGTGAATTCGGCACCTATTTTATCGGCTACAGCCGATCGCCCCACACGGTTGAGCTGATGCTGGAAAACATGTTTGTTGGCAGCCCGCCGGGTAACTACGACCGGCTACTCGACTTCAGCCGCGCCGTCACCGGCAACGTATTCTTCGCTCCCACCGCCAGCTTTCTGGACAATGTAGGCGAACCGGAGTCTGCGACGCCGACTCCTGCCGAGCCGCCGTCACCGGACACTTCTACGCCCGCGCGCCCGAACGATGGCTCGCTGGGCATTGGTTCCCTGAAAGGAGAGATTCCGCATGAATAATCTGCATCGAGAACTTGCACCCATTTCCGATTCTGCATGGGCACAAATCGAAGAGGAAGTGTCGCGCACCTTCAAGCGTCACCTTGCGGGAAGACGCGTGGTGGACATGCACGGGCCTTGTGGTACAAGCCTCGCTGCCGTCGGCACCGGACATTTGCGAAACATCGCAACTCCGGGAGATGGCATCCTTTCCCGACAACGCGAAGTGAAGCCGCTGGTCGAGCTGCGGGTTCCTTTCGAGCTGGGGCGCGAGGACATCGACGACGTCGAACGCGGCGCGGAAGACTCAGACTGGGAACCGGCAAAGGTCGCAGCGCGCAGAGTCGCATTCGCCGAGGATGGAGCCATCTTCGAAGGCTATTCCGCGGCAGGAATCGTGGGCATTCGGCAAGGCGCTAGCATTCCACCCATCACTTTGCCATCGGACGTACGGGCCTATCCGGACGCCATCGCCCAGGCTCTGAGCCGCTTGCGCCTGCAGGGCGTCAACGGCCCTTACGCGGTGCTGCTCGATGCCAAGGTTTATACCGCGCTGGCTGAGACCAGCGATCAGGGATACCCGGTGCTGGAACACGTCAAGCGCCTGGTCGACGGCAAGATTATCTGGGCACCCGCGATCCAAGGCGCGTTTGTGGTGACCACGCGAGGTGGCGACTTCGATCTGCACATCGGCCAGGATGTCTCGATTGGCTATCTGAGCCACACTGATACTGCTGTGACCCTGTACCTGCAGGAGACGTTCACGTTCCTGATGCTCACGTCGGAGGCAGCAGTGGCGTTGGCTGCACCTGTGAAAGCGTGAAAGGCAGGCACGACCGTCGGGGCTGCGGGAAAACTCGGAAAAGCAGGTTCCTCGGCGACTGAAGTCGCCTCGGGATGACAAAAATAAAGAGCTTACGACGGCGCAGTTAAAGCTACGCCCTTTCAAGGTGGCCTCGCAGCCACGTTTCCGCAGCCTCCATCAGCTTGTATTCAATTTCGACCGGCAGGGCGACCTAGTCCATCGTCTTTCGCACATCGGTCAGATAGTGATCGAAATGATCCACTCGAATGAATCCCAAGCGCGGAAACTCGAGGTCGAGAATCACGTAGATGCTGATCGACAAGATCAACACATAGCCAATAATGTGCCTGGTGCCTCGGCGTTGTGTTCCAACCAGTTGGTAGCCCGCCATGACCGAGCTTGCCAGTGCAATCAGGCCCAACATGGCGAATATGGCGGTCGGGGGATGATCTTCCGTCGCCGCCGTTCGCACCGTGGTGATGTCGAACATGGCGTTGAGCGCCGGAAGCAACAACATGGTAGCGGCTGTGGTATCAGACCGTTTACCGGCCGCTACAGACTTGTCCCAGATTTCGTTCTGCAACTGCTGGGAGCGCGCGAGCTCCGCCCTGGCAACGCTCATGTCAGTAACGTTTTGGTACACGGAGAGTCGCGCGTCTACATAGCGGCGGAACAGGTCGCGAATTTCAGGCTGCGTTTCGGCGGGAAGCAACGTAATCCGCAGGTACGCGGTACCAATATCGTTGGCTTCTTCGACAATCAGATGACGCCGATTTTCAAACCGCGATGCCGCGCCCGAAAAGGTGAAGGCGATCAGCAATCCAAGTAACGCGAAGATAGCGCCTTCGATTGCGCCGAGCCCTACCTTACCTCCTGGTTTTTTGGCCGCGCTTGCACCAAGACGCTGGCCGATGTCGAAGCAGACCACCATTCCGACGCAAAGTAGAATCACGAAGACTAGCGCTGATACTTCGTTGTTCATAAGCTCCATTCGATGTTGTACTCAGGTTCATGCCCATTCGCGCGACAATCAGGCGTCAATCGAACACTCCATTCCTGTTAACGCCGAACCCGGGCCCGCTCAGAGGTTAGAATTCCAAATGGTATGTCTGTACAGAACCGAGTGATGCCGGAAATGGCATCGGAATCGCCAGCGGCGCCCGTAACAGAGTTGAAGAACTTCGTTGACGGAGCGTTCGTCTCCGGGATGAGGCTCTTCGATGATATCAATCCCGCTGACGGAACCCTGATTGCGCGAGTTGCGGAGGCGGGGCCTGAGCTCGTCGATGGCGCGGTGCAGGGCGCGCGCCGGGCATTGAAGGGTGAATGGGGCAGCTGGGGAGTGCGGCAGCGCGCAGCCATGCTGTACAAAATCGCCGAAGGCATCGAGGCGCGGTTCGAGGAGTTTGTCCGCGCCGAATCGGCGGATACGGGCAAGCCGATCGCGATTGCATCACGGCTCGACGTCCCTCGCGCTGCCGCCAACTTTCGCGTCTTCGCCGACCTGATCAAGACTGCTCCGCTGGAAGCGTTCGAGACTGAGACCCCCGACGGTAAGCAGGCGCTGAACTACGCCGTGCGCAAGCCGGTCGGAGTAGTCGGAATTATCACACCATGGAACCTTCCGCTCTTGCTGCTGACGTGGAAGGTGGCGCCGGCTTTGGCGTGCGGTAATGCCGTGGTAGTGAAGCCCTCAGAAGAGACTCCGGCCAGCGCAACCCTGCTGGCGGAGGTGATGCGTGACGCTGGTGTGCCACGCGGAGTTTTCAACCTGGTGCATGGCTTTGGCGAGGGCTCGACTGGCGAGCATCTGGTGAGCCATCGCGGGATCAATGCCATAACTTTCACCGGCGAATCGCGCACCGGCGCGGCCATCATGAAGGCGTGCGCGGCGGGAGTGAAGCCGGTTTCGTTTGAACTCGGGGGCAAGAACCCGGCCATTATCTTTGCCGATTGCGATCGCGACGAAACGGTTCAGCAGATGAGCGACGCCATCTTTCTCAACACCGGCCAGGTCTGCCTGTGTGCGGAGCGCGTTTACGTTGAGCGCCCGATCTATAGCTGGTTCGTATCCGCCATGAAAGAGAGAGCCGAGAGCCTCAATGTAGGTTGGCCCGGCGATGAGACGACTAATCTGGGGCCGCTCATCTCCGCTGCGCATCGCGAAAAAGTGCTATCGTACTTTCGCGCGGCGGGTGATGGTGGAGCTACCATCGTCACTGGTGGCGGCGTCCCAAAATTCGGGGATGCGCGTGACAACGGGTTCTACGTTCAACCCACGATTCTCACCGGGTTGGCGGAATCGGCCAGTTGCGTGACGGAAGAAATTTTTGGGCCGGTGTGTCACATCGCACCCTTCGACTCCGAAGAAGAAGCCGTCGCCATGGCCAATGACACGGAGTACGGGCTGGCGGCGTCGATTTGGACGAACGACCTGAAGCGGGCGCACCGCGTGGCGCGTCAGATGAGTGTGGGCATCACCTGGGTGAACTGCTGGTTCCTGCGCGATCTGCGCACACCGTTCGGAGGCGTGGGGCTCTCTGGGATTGGCCGTGAGGGCGGGGTGCACTCGCTGAATTTCTATTCCGAGCTCAATAACATTTGCATTCGGCTGTGACGAGGGTATGGAAACAGTGTCTGCAGGCAGCGGAATGAAAGGCAAAGTAGTCGAGGGGAAAGCGACTCCACGTGGGCGCTATCCGCACATCAAGCGCGTGGGAGACTTTTTGTTTGTCTCAGGCACGAGTTCGCGGCGCGCAGATAATACTTTTGCCGGCGCCGAGGTGGACGCGCTCGGCACAACGCAGCTCGACATTCGCGCTCAAACCCGCGCTGTGATTGAAAACGTCCGTGACATTCTGGCGAGTGAGGGAGCGGATTTGGGCGATTTGGCCGAGCTTTCTACTTTCCTGGTGAACATGAATGACTTCGCCGGATACAACGAGGTGTACGGCGAGTACTTCGACCATGATGGCCCGGCGCGAACCACCGTAGCGGTACACCAGTTGCCGCATCCGCACCTGCTCATTGAGATGAAGGCGATTGCCTACAAGCCAATTACAAGGAAGGAATAGATGGCGTCTATCGGCTCGCTAAGAGCCTTTAACCTGCAAAAGTGGATCGACGAGAACCGCGACAAACTCAAGCCGCCGGTCGGGAATGCCCAGGTGTGGGAGGACGGCGAATTCATGGTGACGGTCGTGGGTGGGCCGAACCAGCGCCGCGATTACCATGACGATCCCACGGAGGAATTCTTCTATCAACTGCAGGGCGACATCTTCCTGCGCATTATGGAGGAGCCGGGCAAGCCTCCCAAGGAGATACCGATTCGCGAGGGCGAGGTATTTCTGCTGCCGAAACACATGCGTCACTCTCCCCAGCGGCAGGCCGACACTGTGGGACTTGTGATTGAGATGCCGCGGCCCGATGGGGCCGTGGACGCCTTCGAATGGTACTGCCCGAACTGCCACAACCTGGTACATCGCGCCGAAGTCCGGTTGAAGAGCATCGTGAAAGACCTTCCTCCGCTGTTCAACAAGTTCTATGGCAGCGAGGAACTCCGACGTTGTAAGACATGTGGCACGGTGCATCCGGGGAGGTCGTAGTTTATGGCCACCATCGACATTCATTCTCATTTCTTCCCCGAAGTCATGGCCGGATTTTGCCACGCGGTTCGGCACACCGAACTGGCCCTGGCTCAAGCACCTGGGCGGCGGGGAAGGCATGGTGATGCTCGGGGACCGCGAGTTTCGCCGCATTAACCAGAATTGTTGGGATGTAGGGGTTCGAATTGAGGAGTTGGATCGACAAGGTGTCGATCTGCAGGTGATCTCCGCTACGCCCGTCCTGTTCGCGTATGACCGTCCGGCGGAGCAGGCGCTGGAAGTTGCGAAAATCTTTAACGATGCCGCGCTGGAACTGTGCAGCCGCGGCCAGGGCCGGCTGAAGGCGCTCTGCCAGGTTCCGTTGCAAGATATCGACGGGTCCTGTGCCGAACTCACTCGATGCATGAAGGCCGGGCATGTCGGCGTGCAGATCGGCAATCATGTGGGGCCAAAGAATCTCGATGATCCGGGCATCGTAACCTTCCTGCATCATTGCGCCAACGAGGGGGCGCCGGTGCTGGTGCATCCCTGGGACATGATGGCTCCCGAACGCATGCCGAAGTACATGATGCCGTGGACGGTCGCGATGCCCGCCGAAACACAGCTCGCGATATCAGCTCTCGTTCTTAGCGGCGCCTTCGACCGCCTGCCGAAGAGCCTACGCATTTGCTTTGCTCATGGCGGCGGCAGCTTTGCGTTCCTTCTGGGGCGGATGCAGAACGCCTGGGAGCATCAGCCTTTGGCGCGAGGCGCGGCGGAGTTCCCACCCATGCAATATGTCGACCGCTTCTCGGTCGACTCCGCCATTTTCGATCAGCGCTCGTTGAAGCTTCTGGCGGACGTCATGGGGGAAGACCACGTCATGCTCGGCTCGGACTATCCCTATCCATTAGGCGAAGAGCACATCGGCGCTCTGATTCGCGGCAGCAATCTGTCGCCGCGAGCAAAATCGAAGATGCTGGGGGGAAACGCTGCTGCATTTTTCCGAATCGGAGTAGCAGAGAGCAAGTCTGACGATGTGGTACCCCAGACAGTCGCGGAGGAAAGCGGAGGCTGTCCGTTTGGGCGGCCTGCGAACGATAATGGCAACGCGGGCGCGCACTCCGGTACGCTGCTGAACTACGGCTCGTATTTGCGAGTTAACGATTTGCTGAAGCTGCAAAGCCAGCTGTCGTCGCCGCCCACGCATGACGAGCTGCTGTTCATCATTATCCATCAGACATATGAATTGTGGTTCAAAGAGCTGCTGCACGATCTTGACGCGGTGGTCGAGAGCCTGGCCAATGTCGCATCGCGGCAATGGCGCGATCAGGTGTATGAGGCAGCGCGCCTGTTGCGCCGCTGTACCGAGATCATGCGCGTGCTGGTAACACAGTTCACCATCCTTGAAACTATGTTGCCGACGCACTTCATGGCCTTCCGCGAGAGGCTGGAGCCGGCCAGCGGCTTCCAGTCGGAGCAGTTCCGGGAGATCGAGTTTCTCTGCGGACTGAAAGACGAAAAGCTCCTACGCCATCATGCGCAAGATCCCGATGCTTACGCCCGCCTCGAGCGCAGGCTGCGCTCGCCTTCGCTACACGACGTGTTCTTCGACGCGCTGGCCACCATCGGCAAGCTCCCAGCCTTGCCGGAAAGCGCCTCGGAAGACGAGCGCTTTCAGCGGCGCGCCGAAGCGGTCAGAAACGTCTACGAGGATGAGCGCAGCTATCGCGACTGGATTGACCTGTGCGAGCGGCTGACGGAGTTCGACGAACTCACGGTCGCGTGGCGCCTTCGCCATATCCAGGTGGTCGAGCGCATTATCGGAGCTCGGCGTGGCACCGGCGGTTCGGAGGGGGCGTCCTACCTGCGCACCACGCTGGGCAAGCGCTTGTTTCCTGAGCTCTGGGAGGCCCGCACCATGCTGCATCAGCCCGTGGTTGATCCCAGCCCCGCATGAGCCAGCAGCGCAAGGGAGTCACGGTGATCGGCGCCGGACTCACGGGGCCGCTACTCGCCGTTTCGCTGGTGAAGCGCGGTGTTCCGGTGCAGATCTACGAGCGCCGGCCCGACATGCGCCGGGTGCGCATGAGTGCGGGTCGTTCTATCAACCTGGCGCTCTCGACGCGCGGCATTCACGCGTTGCGCGACGCAGGGATGTGGGAGGCGGTTGCACCGATCATCATCCCGATGCGCGGGCGCATGATGCACTCGGTCACCGGCGAGCTCACGTTTATGCCATATGGCAAGGATGAGACGGAGGTCATCAATTCGATCTCGCGCGCCGACCTGAATATTGCGTTGATGAATGCGGCGGAAGAGAGCGGCGGCACCATCCATTTCAATGAACGTTGCATCGGATTCGACCTGCGCAGCGGAGCTGTTGAGCTGCGGAATGAGGAGTCCGGTACAGAGACGTCGATTGCGTCGGAGGTGGCGATCGCTACCGACGGCGCCGGCTCGGCCATTCGTAGCGAGATGCTGAAGCTGGCACGTTTTAACTTTTCGCAGCAGTATCTCGATTACGGCTACAAGGAGCTAACGATTCCGGCTGGACCCGCGGGCAGACACGTCATGGAGACGCACGCGCTGCATATCTGGCCGCGGGGAACATTCATGCTGATCGCGTTGCCCAACATTGATGGCACCTTTGGATGCATTCTGTTCCTGCCGTTTGAAGGCGACATCAGCTTCGCGGCACTCGACAGCGAAGACAAGGTGCTTGCGTTTTTCAAGGAACGATTTCCCGACGCGCTGGAGTTGATGCCTGGCCTGGCGGAGAATTTCTTCGCCAATCCCACGGGAGCGATGGTCACTATCAAGTGCTCGCCCTGGCACGTGGACAGTAAAGCGCTGCTGTTGGGCGACGCCGCGCATGCCATCGTGCCGTTCTTTGGCCAGGGCATGAATTGCGCCTTCGAGGACTGTACGTATCTACTCGAACTGATGGACAGGCATGGATCGGATTGGGCTGGGTTGTTCGCTGCCTTCGAGAAGGCACGCAAAGCCGATACGGACGCGATCGCCGACCTTGCAATCGAGAACTTTGTCGAAATGCGCGACCGGGTTGCCGACCCGCGTTTTCTGTTTCGCAAGAAGGTTGAGCTGGAGCTGGAGAAGAAATATCCCGGGCACTTCGTACCGAAGTACGCGATGGTGACCTTCCATCGGACACCGTATTCCGTCGCCGCCTCGCGCGGAGCGATTCAGGACCGCATGTTGGGAGAGCTTTGCGACTCAGTGCAGCGCGTGGAAGACATCGACTGGGCGAAGGCGGAAACGCTGGTGCAGCGTGAACTGACTCCGCTGATGGGAGCTTAAGTGGCGGCCATCACATTCGATACGTCCGCAGGTTTCGCCGCCGAAATGGACGCGTGCGATCCGCTGGCGCCCTTCCGCGAACAATTTCATATTCCTCCTGCGCCTGACGGCACCGCGTCGGTCTACCTCTGTGGACATTCTCTGGGACTTCAGCCGAAGCGCGCGCGCGAGTACATCGAGCAGGAGCTGCACGACTGGGCAAAGCTAGGGGTGGAAGCGCATTTCCACGGGCAGAATCCGTGGATGCCGTATCACCGGCTGCTGACGGAGAACATGGCGGAGCTGGTGGGCGCGAAAGCGGCCGAAGTCGTGGTAATGAATTCGCTGACGGTGAACCTTCACCTGATGATGGTTTCGTTCTATCGCCCAACGGCCCAGCGTCACAAGATTGTCATCGAGGTCGGAGCGTTTCCCTCAGACCGTTACGGGGTTGAATCGCAGATTCGTTTTCACGGATTCGATCCCGCTGAGTCGCTGATCGAACTGAAGCCGCGTCCGTCAGAGGCGACGGTCCGTCACGAAGACATCGAAACGCTGCTGGAGCGTGAAGGCTCGTCGATTGCGCTCGTGATGCTGGGCGGCGTCAACTACGCGACCGGCCAATTGTTCGACATGAAAGCGATCACGAGCGCCGGACATGCCCAGGGCTGCGTGGTGGCCTTCGACCTCGCTCACGCTGCGGGCAACGTTCCGGTCAGGCTGCATGACTGGGACGTCGACTTCGCCGTCTGGTGTACCTACAAGTATCTGAACGGGGGGCCGGGATCGGTCGGCGGATGCTTCGTCCACGAGAGGCACGCGATTGCCTTTGACTTGCCGCGCTTTGCCGGATGGTGGGGACATGAGCAGGAGAGCCGCTTCCTCATGAGACCTGACTTCCATCCGATGGCAGGCGCTGAGGGCTGGCAGTTGAGCAATCCTCCGATCATGGCACTGGCTCCGCTGCGCGCTTCGTTAGAAATCTTCGCTGAAGCCGGTATCGAACAGCTCCGAAAGAAGAGCATTTCGTTGACCGGCTACCTGGAGTTTCTGCTCGACCAGGACAAGTCAGGCAAGTTCACGGTCATCACGCCGCGCGACCCGGAGCAGCGGGGAGCGCAATTATCGATTCGCGTCCGGCAGAACGGCCGAGCCGTATTGAACCGTTTGATTAGCGAAGGTATTCTCTGCGACTGGCGCGAGCCCGACATCATTCGGGTTGCGCCGATGCCGCTGTACAACACGTACTGCGACGTGCATCGGTTTGTGCAGCGATTTCTGGCAGTGGTTGGGTGATGGTGCGACGTGCAACGGCAATGGCGACTCGGATTGCAGCTGGCTCCGAAAGTACTGCCGTCCGCTGAAAGCGGACTCAAGATTTTTCCAAATATGTCTTTCCCAGCGATGAATAGCTGGGCTTAGATATGCTGTCCCTGCGGGACGAGCGCGTGGTTTGTCCCGCCTCGTCTCTCAACTGACTTGCCCGAGATCACCCCTGCTGGAGCTTGAGCACGAGATTAAGGATCATCGCGCCGGCGGGCGATTCAGGATCGATCAGGTCCATGTGGCCCGCGTTCGGTATTTCGATGAAGGACGGCGGCTCGGGATCACGTTTGCAGGCTTCGACGAAGGTTCGCGAGATTGCAATGGGGACGTCCTCGTCTGCTGTGCCATGCACAAGCACCCGATGAACTGAGGATGTACCTTGCGAAGGACATGCATCGTCGTAAATGTCTGGGCGATTTTCGGGAGTCGCGCCTAGAAATTCTCTGACGGCGCCGTTGCTGAGATTCAGATCGTAGGCCAGCCGCAGGTCGGCCACAGGCGCGAGCGCGATCACGGCTCGCAAGGTAACCGGTTCGCTTGCCAGCCGCAGCGCCAGATGCCCGCCAGCCGAATGACCGATCACGACAGGCGCGCTGCCCAGCAGTTTGCTCGCTGCTGCGATTCCTGCGACTACGTCTTCGAACGTGCCGGGCCACCCACCACCGCTTTGGCCAACCCGGCGGTACTCGAGGTTGACCGTGGCCGCACCCTTCGCAGCCAGCGCCGCGCAGAACGGGCGAACGTGTGCGAGGTCGTACTTCGCGCGCCAAAATCCACCATGAATCATCACCGCGACGCCAACCGGTTTCGCCGCCGGCCGCCACAGCTCGAAGAACTGGGTGGGGTCTTTGCCGTAGCTGACGCGCTCAACCGGTGCTTCGGGCATGCTTGAGGAACTCCTGAAGCGAGATTGTTGCTCGACCAATGTAGCAAGCCCAAGCTCAAGACACGAAGTATGGGAGCAATAGATAGGGGTTCAAGGGCCAAGAAAAAGGTGAGTGCGCTCGAAGACACACTCACCTCGGTTGGGCGGTTGCAACGTACCGCCCTCATCTGACCGCCTACGCAACCCCCTACAAGACGGCCAGCTAGCTTAGAAGGACAACTTCAACGCGAACTGACCGAAGCGGCGCTCGTCGTGATTGCCGTTATTCGCAGCCGCTCCGAGTCCCCCCTTCTTGGCCTGGATCACGACCGGGCCACCGTTGAAGTTGGCGGCGTCAGCCAGGAATCCGTTCACGTAGAGGTTGTGGTGATTGAACAGGTCGAATGACTCGGCGCGGAACTGCAAGGTGAAACGTTCACTCAACTTGAAGTTCTTAGACACCGACATGTCGAACGTCCAGGCCCCGGGGCCACGGAACGCGTTCCGGCGGACCATGTCTGCCGGGTACGGCCCGAAGTCTGCCACGCCTAGCAAGCCTGTCCAGCTTTGAGATGCCGGAAGATTCAGCACGCTGAAGTTGTTCGGTCCAACGGCCGTTCCGCTGCCGGTCTGCGTGCTAAAACCCTGGTCCGACGTGTAGCGCGGGATACCATACGGACCGGTCGTCGCGTTCAGTGAGTTGGTGCTGTCCGACACGTTGAACGGCACACCAGAACGAGCGGAGAAGAGCGGAGTCACGATCCAACCGCCGAGTACCTGTGGCTTCCATCCCCGGCCGGTGCTGAAGTATGGCTCCGTCCAGATGGTCGAGACTACGACTCGGTTGCGGATGTCGAAGTCGGAGTTGCCGTAGTCCAGCGAAGGGTTCGCGGGATTCAAGTATCCGAGGTTTCCGACGCCGTTTGCTCCACCGCTGCTGTCGGCAAAGGTCGCACTCAAGTTATCCAGCGAATGTGCCCAGGTATAGTTGGTCACAATCGTGAGCCCAGTCTTGCCCAGGTTTTGCGTCTGGAAGCGGATGTTCAAGCCGTTGTAGTGAGAGAATCCGCTGGTTCCGCGGTTATTGATCGAGGTGAATTGAGAGTTAGGCCTGGAGTAGCAAGGACCACCGCAAGCATCGTTTGAAACCAGGGGATCGCCCAGGTATACCTGGCCGGCTCCCAACTCGTTCACGTTCTTGATGTCATACAGGTGTACGCCGTGCGCTCCGTTATATTCCAACGCGAGAATGGCGCTCCTGCCTAGCTGACGTTCTACGGCAAATCCCCAGAACTGTGTTTGGGCAGTTCGAATGTTCTGGGCCACTTGACGCGGGCTGACTGGAGGAAGTGCTACTTCACCTGATCCTCCACCCAGAGGTCCGAAGTTATCGGTGGTTACCGGTACATTGTGGAGCTGAACCGTCGCATAGTTCGGCGGGTTCTGGATCATGTTGAAGGTAACGTTGCCGAAGTTGCGTTCGTAGCTTATGCCGAATCCGGCGCGGAGACTGGTCGAACCATCGCCGAAGACGTCATAGGCAAACCCCACACGCGGCGCCACCGTGCCCCAGCTGGGTTCCCAAAGCTTTCCAATGGGACTATCAGGAGCCAGCTGTATGGTTGCGTTACGAGTTTGTTCGAAGATGTTCGAGCCAGGACCGTAGTAGAGGTTGGAATCCAGCTGCTGATCGTTATTGTGCTGAACCCCATAGTGCTCATAACGCACGCCATAGTTCAAGGTCAGGCGCGAGGTCGCTCTCCAGCTATCCTGAGCATAAAGTGCCCAGTCGTTAAAGCGATAGCTTCTGGAGAAAACCGGCTGACTCGCAGGTAGGTTTAAGGTACAGCCCGGTGTCTGTATTAGCTGGTTAGTAGTGGGGTCAAGCCGGCAGGGAAGCTTACCCTGTGGGCTCACGGCAGCCTGGAAGTTGGTCAGCACCCCACTCACCAGGTTGTCGAGACCGCTACCGAAGGCTGTGCCGAGTTGCTCTACTGCTTGCGCATAGGCTCCAAACGCCTTATTCAGCTGAATATTATCCCATTGTCCGCCAAACCTCGGAGTATGGCGCCCCTTGGTCCAGGCAAAATCCTGGAAGACCTGGATCGTATTTTGCGGCCCGCCGAACGGCAGTCCCCCGGTACCGGTGGTGGCATTGAAGAATCCGGGGAATGAGATTGGCTGACCATTCAGCGTAGCGTTGTTGTACAGGAACAGCGTGGGATTGTTGCTGAGAGCCGTATTGTACTGGTTAAAGCGAGTGTCGCGGGTGAATGCGGCTCGCGTATTACTCAGCAGGTTGGGCGTGAAGTTGTGGCTCAGCGATCCCAGGTATGAATCGTCAACCAGGGTAAATCCGACGTTGTACTGTGGATAGACACTATTGAAGAACGAACCTGGCAATGCGAGTAGGTTTTCTCGACCATAACGAAAGAACATGCTCGTCTTGTCGCTGTGAGTGTAGTCGAGGCGGGCAGTCATGGTATAGGTATTCTCGGGAAAGTCTCCACCGGCGTCAGCGGGCGCGAAGTAATTGACCAATCCAAAAATAGGTGTTGAAGGGTTGGTGATGGCATTGTCAAAAGCGCCGCCCGGGGTGAACTTGGTCAGCGCTGACTTAGGCACGGTGTTGATAAAGTTGAGATTGGCTCCATTTGTGTTGAAGAAATTCTGCACATTGGGGGCGCTAGCCGCTATCAGCTCTGGAGTTGCAGCGTAGCCCAGAAGACTGGCATTGCTGCGTACGCGAAGCCATTCGGCGCTACCAAAGGCGAACAGCTTATTCTTCTTAATGGGTCCGCCGGCGGTAAATCCGAATTGGTTCCTGGTATAGGTTCCTTTGGGAATTCCGTTAGCATCATTGTCATAGGTATTGGCGGTATAGGCGGAAAGCCTGTTGTACTCCCAAGCTGACCCATGCAACTGGTTCGTTCCGCTCTTGGTAGTGACATTCACAACTCCACCAGAAGCGCGGCCATATTGAGCGTCGTAGTTGTTAGTGACCACACGAAACTCATTCACGGCGTCCTGGGGAACTTCCAGCGCAACTGAGGTATCAAAGGTATTGATATTCTCCACGCCATCCAGCAGGATTTCCGTGCCGGATGAGCGCTGTCCGTTGATATAGAAACCTACTCCTCGATCGGTGCTGTTCTGCCCGCCGCCGCTCATCTGGGTATTGCCACCCTGGGAGGTGCGATCGCCGCTGCTGACATTCCCAGCCAGAGCGATGAAGTCGTACGGATTGCGCGTGAGACTAGGCAGATCGGAAATCTGCTGCTGCGAGATGACTTGCGACTGCTCCTGAGTTTGAGTATTGACCTCCACTCCGGCAGCCTCCGCACTCACTTCGACGGTGGTAGATTGCGCCTCTACACCGAGAGTCGCGTCTAGCGTGCTCTTACCGCCCACGGTGACTTGTACCTTCTCTTTGTGAGCTGCGAAGCTGCCGCTGGTGATCGTAAGCTCGTAGGTTCCCGGCGCGAGTCCCGGGATGGTATAGACGCCGTCGCTTGCCGCCTGAACGGTTCGTTCCGCGCCAGTGTCTACATTGCGAGCTGTCACCGTGGCCCCAGCGACCACAGCGCCTGCCTTGTCCTTTACCGTGCCGCTAACGCTGCCTGTCTGAACTTGAGCGAAGGCTGCAGTAGATGCGGCCAAAGCGAGCAATAGAATCGTCAACTTGATGCGCACTTTTCCCTCCACCGGATCCACGTGTTCCGGACGTCGCGCCTGCCTGATTCAGCACTAGCGCTACGAGTTGGTTGTGCACAACCTCTGCCAACTGACCATCATGGATAGCAAAGGACTTAGCGGGAGAAGACTATACGGTTGGTGATGTGACGAGATTGATCACGGGATGAAAGTGGCTGAGTCCAGGGGAGGCAGACAAAGGCTATAAGCAGAGGAGACCTGGCTATAGTGAATCCCGACTATTACCAGATGGGCTTCACCACTTATCGCCGTAGTTAAGCCGTCAGCCTTAATTTGTCTCCGAGAGCGCGTGAGAGGTCAGAGCGATAATTCGGCCCTACGGGGATAGTCCTTCCGTCCCTCATTACTACATGGGAACAGGCGCTATCTAAGCGGCAGAGAGTAACGACATGGTCGAGATTGACTATATAGGATCGGTGTATGCGCGCGAAAGTAGCCGGATCCAGTTTGGCTGCGACTCCTGAAATCGTTTCCCGGAGATCATAGATCTCGTGCGAGGCATATACCCGGATGTAGTTTCCCGAGGCTTCGATCAGATCGATTCTCTCTACGGGTAGCTCCGAGCTAATGTCTGACTGACACACCTTGAGCTGGGAAATATAGCTTTGACTGGTTATGCCTGCGAGGTAGTGATTGAAAAGTTGTGAAAGCTCGTCTGCTTTGCGGAGATGAATTTCGTGGTTCAGCTGGTTGAGAACATGCCGGACGTGCTGACATGAGGCCCATCCTACAGCGAGTTGGCATTGGCGGCATGCGCCTCTCAGGCGCAACACCAACGGAAAGCCCTGGTCGGGAAAAGCTACCCCAGCTGGAACCTGATTCGGCCCGGCTACCAGCAGTTCCGGGAGATATTCCTGCATCAAGGTCGCGCATTCGGGCCAGGAAGCGGCCCAGCCGGCTACCACAAAGGATGGTTCATCGTTAATGAACTTATGCAACCTGAGCCTCACCTCGGGGTCGCGCTCGAGCAAAACGACACGGATGCCCCGAAGCATGCCAGCTGGGCCATCAGATACCTGAGCATTGCCCTCTAAATTCCTCATTGCCGCCCCCTTGCCCCTTTGCACCAGCGCTTTCAGAAATGCACGTTTGCACCCAAATTGCTGCTTCGACGCAGGTGACACTACGATGTCAACTTAGCGATAGCAGGAAGTGACAATCCCCCTCGGATGTGTGACGTGGCGCATTCGTGTGGGGAAATTGTCCATCGCCGGACGTCTCTGCAGTTGGTGAGGCGGCCCCGTTACCGGCAAACTGGCAGTCTAGCTCTGAGTTTCCATATATTGGCCGATCAGGGATGGAAATTCTGGAACTTTTATGGACAGTCTTGCGAAAAGGCGAGCACCCTTATCCCATAAAGCGCGGTGGCGTGGACATTCAAACCGGCTTGATCGGGTATAGTACTCTACAAGCTTTTAAGGATGAGGCTAGCGCCCCAATTCGAAAGATCTCTGTTGCAGAGATGGACCGCCGTGCTCGCGGTGGTCTTAATCGCAGGCCTCGGGTTTGCACAAGCCGTCCATCTGCACGAGGATTTAGCGCCCTCTGGCGCGGCGCGTGCGCACTGTGCGTTATGCGTGTTCTCGCACAGCCCTGCCGTAATTACCCATGCCGGAGCGGCTCCGGCTCTGGCGAGCGGCTTCGCTGCTCTCGCCGTGGGCGAGCTCCAGTTGTCGTCCCGGCTGCTGATCCCTTCCTCTTCAATTCGTCCTCCCCCAGCTCTCAGTCATAGCTAAAGGTAGTTGGCTGCAACGTGCCCAGGGCACGTTGGCTGTCTGTTTTTCATACCTTTTGAAGAGAGTGGCTGGCGCATTTTTTTGTGCCGCGTGGCTCTCCGCAGAGCTGGAGGAATTCCATGTTGAGCAGTTGCGCCGCGCATCAAGGTGCGCGTGCTGATCATCGAACGACATCATCCCGTACGACGATACTTTTCGGATTGGTCCTTTTGTTCCTACTTTTCGCCCCTGCGGCTTTTTCTCAAGCGACGGGGAACTCGTCGCTGAGCGGGGTGGTTACCGACCCTTCTGGCGCGGTGGTACCTGGCGCGACGGTTGAAATTCATAACCCGGTCAGTCAATTTGAGCGCTCAGCCACCACCGATAGTGCGGGACGATTCACTTTTGCGAACGTTCCGTTTAACAGTTACCACCTGACGGTCAGCGCGCCGGGATTTGCTCCCGCAGCACAGGACGTTGAGGTTCGTTCGGCGGTACCGCTGAATCTCAAGGTCACCGTGCAAATCAGCGGGGCCGCCGAGAACGTTACGGTGACGGGTGAGGCCGGCGACCTTTTGGAAAACGATTCGACCTTTCACACCGACGTCGACCGTCAGTTGATCGACAAAATACCGCTGGAAAGCACTTCCTCGGCACTGAGTTCGTTAGTAACCCTGGCAACACCGGGAGTAGCCGCCGACTCGAACGGCCTGTTTCACGGCATGGGCGATCACGCAGAAAATTCCTTCTCGCTCGATGGCCAACCCATCACCGACCAGCAGAGCAAAGTGTTCTCTAACCAGATTCCCGTCGATGCGGTGCAATCGATGACGGTCATCGGCGGCGCACCGCCAGCTGAGTTCGGCGATAAGACATCCCTGGTAATCGACGTCACCACGCGCAGCGGGCTGGCATCGACAACACCTCACGGCAATGTCACCGCTTCCTATGGCTCTTTTGGCAGCGCGAATCTCGATGCCAGCCTTTCGTACGGCGGGGCCAAGTGGGGGGAGTTCATCGCGGTGAACGGGCTCAATACCGGCAGGTTCCTTGATCCACCGGAGTTCGGGGTCCTGCATGCCAAGGGGAACGAGGAGAACGTGTTCGATCGCGCCGACTATGTCTTTTCTGAAAAAGACGCGATGCATCTGAATTTGCAATTTACCCGCTCCTGGTTTCAAAGTCCCAACTCATACGACCAGCAATTCCACGATTTCAGCGGGGTGATTCAGACCAATCCCATAACCGGTCAACCGCTGGGGCCGACCGATCAGCGTGCCAAGATACTTACTCTCGATATCGCGCCTACGTGGACCCACACCATCAGTCCGAACGCGGTTCTCAACGTAACGGGCTTCGTCCGGCGCGATACCTTCAACTACTACCCAAGCGATGATCCGTTCAACGATCTTGGGCCGCAAAACCTGCAGAGGGAAAGTGTTGCCCAGCAGCGCATCCTTCTTAACGCCGGCGCGCTCGCGAACGTTAGCTATACGAAGAGCATTCATAACATCAAGGCTGGCATTAGCTATGAACAGACGATTCTGAATGAAAATGATCAGCTTGGAATCGTCGACCCTGCATTGAATGCGCCCTGTCTGGGCGTCAACGGCATCCCGGTCAACGGATTTACCGATCTTGGGCAGTGCGCCGGAGCCGGGTACCAACCCAACACGGCAGGCAATCCAAACGCGCCCAATTCGGCGCAGTATCCGCTCTTCAACGGAAACCTGCTGCCCTACGATCTAACGCGCGGAGGGGTATTTTTCCCATTTTACGGTCACACCGACGTCAAACAGGTTGCGATGTATGTGCAGGACAACATCACCCTGCACAACTGGAGCTTCAACCTGGGAATCCGCGGAGACATATACAACGGATTGACCGTCGCAACCCAGGCGGAGCCGCGCCTCGGCCTGTCTTACAACATCCAGAAGACCAACACGATTCTGCGTCTCTCCTACGCGCGAACCCTGGAAACCCCATTCAATGAGAACCTGGTGCTGTCGAGCGTGGGATGCGCTTCGAACGTGTTGAACCCGCTGCTGGGTTGTTCCTCGAACGGTACAACGCCCTTAGGGCCCGGCTATCGCAATGAATTCCATGCGGGCCTGCAACAAGCTTTCGGGAAGTTCCTGGTGGTCGATGCCGAGTACATCTGGAAGTACACCCGCGGCGCCTACGACTTCAGTGTGCTGGGCAATACGCCAATCACTTTCCCGATCGAATGGCACAACTCGAAGATCCCAGGTTTCGCACTACGTGCCAGCGTGCCGGTATATCACGGCTTCAGCGCGCTGGTGGTGATGTCGAGCGTGGCTGCCCGCTTCTTCACGCCGCAGATCTCGGGAGCCGGTGCTACTCCGTCCGCGCCACTTGGAGTCTTCCGTATCGACCACGACGAAGCCTATAACATGACCGCGCACGTGCAATACCAGACACCGTGGCAGCGTGGGCCCTGGATCGGTTTCAATTGGCGGTACGACAGCGGTCTCGTCGCCGGATCGGTGCCTTGCTACGGGGTCTCGGAGTTCAACGACTGCCCGCAATCCACGATGGTTGGCAATCAGCCCGCAATCGTCATGGCAGATGGGGCGGGAATACCGTTTACTGCCGATCAGGAGTTTCAGGCCGGCTTCACCTGTAACGGAGTGCATGCAACTCCCACGGTTGCCCTGCCTTTCACCTGTCTGGCGTCCCAGTTCGGTTCGACGCTCGCGCAGGTACCCCCTGCCGGGACCGAGAATGATGACCACCATCCGCCTCGCACCGCGTCACGCAATCTCTTCGACCTGGCGATCGGAGACGACAACCTCTTCAAGACCGACAAGTACAAATGGAGCGCGCAACTAACCTTCATCAACCTGACCAACAAGGTGGCGCTGTACAACTTTCTGTCGACCTTTAGCGGCACGCACTATGTAACTCCGCGCGCCATCACGGGCCAGATCGCATTTCACTTCTGAGATGGGACGTGCTGCTGTGGTGCTTGCCTGAGGACTGGCTAAAAAAAAGGTCCCCAACCAACAGGTTGGGGACCCGATCGAAAAGAGGAAACATTCAACTACTACCACCGGCCAACTCTCCGCACGAGTGGTTAGCCGTTTCTGTGGCAGTAGTGACGCTATCAGTGATACGACACTTTAGTGACATCTTGCAAGTTCTATTTTGAAGAATTTTGGGCGTGCGCCGCATACCATTGGCCAAGTTATTCTCGGAGGGCGACGGCATCATGCTGCGATGATGGACAGCGTCACAGTCTACGTTTTGCTCGTGATTTTTGTGGCCACCCTGATCCGATCCATCTTTGGATTCGGAGAGGCGCTGGTCGCGGTCCCTCTTCTCGCACTGCGGCTGCCGGTCAAGGTTGCGGCCCCTCTAGCCGTGCTGATCTCGGTTGTCGTGGCGCTGATTATCGTGCTGCAGGATTGGGAACATGTGGAATTTCGCAGCGCCGGCTGGCTGCTGGGCGCTACCGTGGCCGGAATACCTATCGGAGTCCTTCTGCTAGCCCGCGGCAATCATCGTATGGTTACCGCAGTTTTAGGAATCGTCATAGTAGCCTTCGCCCTCCACGCCCTTTTCCGCCGGCAAGCTCACGAACTCCATGCGGACAATCTTCCGTGGCTTCTGGGGTGCGGCTTCTCCGCAGGGATATTGGGAGGAGCTTTCGGCATGAATGGCCCGCCGCTGGCGATCTATGGGGCCATGCGTCGCTGGTCGGCACAACGCTTTCGGGCAACGCTTCAGGGATACTTCCTGCCGGCTAGCGTCTTGGGACTGGCCGGCTACATCTTTGCCGGACTATGGGTGCCGGAGCTGACGCACTATTTCCTGTTCTCACTGCCGGGGACGGTATTAGCGATCCTGCTGGGCGGTATCTTGAACCGCAGGCTGCGAGGAGACGTGTTCGTCCGCTATGTCTACGGGGGACTGGTAGTGGTGGGTGGTGTCTTGGTTGTGCAGGCGGTGCGGAGCTAGAACAAGTCGGTGCGATAGATAATCCACCAGCTGACAATCAGGGCCAGCACGGTTTCTGCAATCGCCCAGCCCATCGGCAGCCAAACCGCAACGATGCTCAGGATGGTGAACAACAGCCAAAAAGACTTGGTTTGTGTGCTCAAATGCCGGTGCGCTCCTGAAGTGCTGCCAGTTGTCAGCCTAGCCGAACCTTATCGGCGATGAAGATGCTTCACCGGCCCAGTACCTTTTCCTAGCCGGTCAGCTTGCAGAATTGCCTGCCGTACATATTCCTTGGCTTCAGCAACGGCGGCTACGGGACCGGTTCCCAGCGCCAGCAGGCAGGCCAGCGCAGTGGCAAGCGCGCATCCGGTACCATGAGTCGAGCGAGAATCCAGGTGCTTACCGGTAAAATTGCGCCCCAGACGGTCACCGCCGGGCTGCTGAATACTGAGAGAGTCCACTGGTTCGGCCAGATGGCCCCCGGTGATCAGAACTCCGCGGGCCCCCAGAGCGTGTAGCTGGGCTGCAAGTTCACGGATATGGGGTTCAGCCAGTTCCCACGCGCTTCGACACGGTAACGGGTGGACTCCTGCCAGGATGGCGGCCTCCTCGGTGTTCGGGGTGATCAGGTCGGCCAGGGGCAGCAGCCGACTCCGTAAGACTTCCAGCCCTCCGGCGTCGATGAGGTCGGCTCCCGAACTCGAGCGGAGGATCGGATCCAGCACCACGTGGGGAAGCCGGTCCCGTTCCAGAAAATCGGCCACCTCGTCGGCCACGGCCCCAGAGCCGAGCATTCCGATGCGAACAGCAGCAATTTCGAAGTCCTCCCGCAGCCGGCTCAACGTCTCCCGGACGATCCCCGGAGGCACGGGTTCGACATCGAAAACCCCCTGCGTAGTCTGAACAGTCAATGCCGTGATACAAGTTACCGCGTAACAGCTGAAGGCGGCGGCGGTCTTGATGTCGCCTGTGACCCCGGCCCCGGAGGAAGGGTCGTACCCGGCGATGCTCAGAATTACGGGAGGGGATGCCTGTAAATCTTTCATTTAGTTGCGTTTACTTTCCAACCTGTGGGCTCGGTCCGCCTATCGTACTGTGAGGCTGGGAGCTAAAGGTAAGCATACAGCTCCCAGACGGGAAGGGGTTCCGGCGATTCTCTTAGGTTGAAGAGCACAAGATTTGTAGGATGTCAAGCACAAAATGGTCTCCACCACCTTTGTAGCTTGACCTTAATACGTTCCGGTGCGTAGACTTAACAGAACCTGTCAGGGAGGCCCTTAAATTACGATGCGAGGTTTTTGAATGCTACGAGTACTCAACCAGGCAGCGGTGGCTGTAGGTTTGGTCATTGCGCTGGGAGCAGCACCCGGAAACAGTCAGACACCGGACTCGAAACAAGGTATCCCAGGGCAGACTCAGGAAACCCTAAAGCCAGCCCGAGCCAAGAAGTTCCAGCTTGGGAAGGCTTCGTGGTACGGTCGCCTCTTTCAGAACAAGGCAACTGCAAGTGGCGAACCGTACGACATGAACGACTTAACTGCAGCGCACCGTACGTTGCCGCTCGGTTCCTGGGTCAGGGTTACTAATCTGAAGAACGCTCGGACTGTCATGGTTCGCATTAACGATCGCGGACCGGTGATGAAGAGCAGGATTATTGACCTGTCCTACGGCGCTGCCAAGATGCTGGGCATGGGGAGCAGTGGTATCAGCTCCGTACGCCTGGACGTCGTCGAGACTCCGACCGTAGCCCAGAACATGGGACCGCAATTGCAACAATAGCGCTCTCATATTGGGTTAAACTGAGCCTATGCTCGAGCTTCGAGATAGGCTCATCGTAGCGCTGGATGTACCCGGCGCTGCGCAGGCCCGCCAAGTCGTCCAATCTCTAGGCGAGGCCGTAACCGTCTACAAAATAGGTAAGCAACTCTTTACGGCCGAGGGGCCCGGGATCGTTCGCGATCTCGTGTCCTCCGGTCGTAAAGTCTTTCTGGACTTGAAGTTCCATGACATTCCCAACACCGTGGCGGGTGCGGTAAGCTCTGCCGCCGAACTGGGCGTGACGATGCTGACGGTCCACGCCTCAGGTGGCAGCAAGATGCTCAAGGCTGCCGCGGAGGCTGCGGCACAATCGCCTGCGAAACCCCTAGTCCTCGCCGTCACGGTGCTGACCAGCCTGTCGGATTGGGACCTGCAAGAGATTGGGGTGTCGGGCAATGTGCTGGCGCAGGTCTTGCGGTTGGGTGCACTAGCGCGGTCGGCGGGCTGCGGCGGGGTGGTGGCATCGGCCCATGAGGCGCAGGAGCTACGGCAGGAGCTGGGTGAAGGTTTCGAGATTGTCACGCCTGGGGTTCGGCCAGCGGGCGCTGCCAAAGGCGATCAGGCCAGGGTGCTGACCCCGGCGGAAGCTATCGCGGCTGGGGCGACGAGGTTAGTGGTGGGAAGGCCGATCCTGGAAAGCGACAAGCCGGGCGATACCGTTGCCAGCATATTGGCGGACATTGAAGGGGCAGTTGGCCGGCGTAATGCCAAGCAACCGGACTACGCCATCAATGTGGAAACTTCTGCTGAATCCACTCTTTGATCTTCAGCATTACGTCGAGATCGGCAGGACCTTGAATCATCAGGGGAAGGAAGAGGGTAGCAACAGTTTCCAGATCGTCGGACCGTGGTACGCCGGCGATAAAGGCCTTAGCCGAAGCGGCGGTAGTGAACTCTTCCTTACCGACCTTCGTAACCGAGGCTTTCTTGTCGGTACGAAACTCCTGGAATAGCTTCGACGCAACATCGTAGAGCTCGTCGAAGGGATTTCCCAGAATGACTCGCAGGGCCTTGTCGAGATCGCTCAGGAACTCCTTGGGACCTTTCGAGTAGCGGATAAACTCGAAGGCACGTATGTCGGTTGGGGCGTCCTCGACCTCGTCAGAGGTGATCAGAACCACGGGTTTTTCCAGGGCGTGAGCCATGCCCAATTCGTAAAATACATTCGGATTGCGTCCCGTACAGTCTGCAATCACCACATCAGCCTGCTTGATATACCCGCCAATCTTCTCCAGGATGGGAACGGTAAGGATGCTATCGTCTCCGCGGGCGCAGGAAACGCCGGGAAAGTTCGCCTCGATGTGCTGCTTCATCGCGTTGTAGACGTAGTGAAGTTCAGGCCGGAATGGCATCACTACAAAGCAGTTGCTCATCAGCGTGCGAGGTAGCTTCGCACTGAGTCAGGCTGACGCAAGGAGAGCGCATCCCGTATCCAGTACCGCAGGAATTCACCCAGCTTTGGCATTTCGTCAATCTTGTAGAGCAGCAACTGCTGACGAGCAAGATCTGCCGGGAGCTCGACCTGCTGCTGCGACATCATCAGAATAGGCTTACGCAGGGCGTTAGCAATGCCAAGTTCGTACAGAATGTTGGCACTCATGACGGTCACGTCGACGATGACGAAATCTGCCCGGGCTAGAAGCTCTCTCGTGCTTGTTCGTACCGGGATGGCGGCTAGGCTATCTGTCGGCTCTAAGGACTCAATCTGGAACTCTTCTACCGCCTCCTTCACTGTCTGGCGTACCGACGCGAAATCATCGCTGTCAGGAATCGCAAGGAAGCAGGATGAAGATTCGGAGAACGCCATGGGGACCTCTGTGAAGCAAATTGTAGCAGAGGATTGGTGAGCGGCTTTCGCTGTGGCCAAGCACGAAATCTGCCAAATGGCACGACGCCTACTGGAACGACTGTACCGCCGTCGGCAAGTCTTCGTGGGTGTCGAAAAGGCTGTAAAGTCGCGTAACCTCAAGCAGGTTGCGGACGTTCTTATGAAGACTTAGCAGCTTCAACTGACCGCCCTTGCTCTGCACCGTCGCATAGCACCCCATCAGCTCGCCGATGCCTGAGCTGTCGATGTGCAGCACGTTCTCCATATTGAGCAGGAGCTTTTTGTAACCTTCGCCCAGTAGTTCCTGCACCACCTGCCGTAACCTGCTGGTGCCGTCACCAAGTCTCAATTGGCCAAAAAGGTCGACGACGACAACTCCGTCCACCATGCGAGTGCTGACTTTAATGCTCATGCGTTATCCAGGGCGACGTAGAGTGCTTGCCGGGGGAGGAAGCCGCTGCTGACAATATAAGCCATAAAGAAGAAAAGCAGCCCGGAGGCTGCCTTTCTTGATAACGCTGAGGGTGGATCAATACATGTTGGTCGCCATGGGCATGTTGTTTCGAACCGTGTAGCCGGACGGAACCTGGAACAAGGCGGCGCTGGGCTCGGTGCGCACGATGTTTTCCAGGCGGGTCACATGGTGATCGCCGTTCGACGTTCGGGTCTCGCTCATCACGATCACCTTCAGCTCGGGAGAGGTCCAGGTATCCACGGTCGAAACGAATGGCTTGTCGGTGATGCTGTTCGCAGGAACCGTGCGAATCGTCCGCACACCCACTGTCTGCACGCCGCTGATTTCTTTCGAACCCAGCGACTCGGTTGTGACAGCGCCTCCCGCAGGGTTTGCCGACGTCAGCCCGGCGGGCTTGCCGTCCGCGGTGTTGCCATTGCTGCTGGGGGTTAATACCGGGGCCTTATTCAAGGTAGCGGCACTCATATGGCTGACGTACGCAACCTTCGACCTCTCATCCAGGCTGGTGACGGTGAGCGTAGCCGGGTCAGTGATGGTCACCCGCATCGGCCGCGTGGGGTCGGGTACGGGCCGCACCAACTCCATGGAAAAATACGACACACCCTGGGAATTGCGCGCTACCTTGCCGTGGAACTGGGTGTTTATACCGGGCTGGCCCTCCAAGTGATCGTTGGTAGTAAGCAGGTCGGCAGAAAACGGGGCATTCTTAACCGTTTCCGAGCGTGGAGCCGGTCCTGCGCCCATCCAAATGCCGGTTTGGGCATGCGACATGGCTGCGCCGACGACCAGAATCCAAATTGCCAAAGCAGTTTGTGACTTCAATATGAGTTTCCTTTTCCGCTGATTTCGAATGTAAAAGGCGATTGTGAACGGGCAGAGCTAAGTTTAGGACGTAGCAATGCTGTAACAGTCACCGTAACGTCCCTAATATTCACCGGCGGTTGAAGATCCGCTCGGCCCCGATGTAGCTGCGGCGCCCGGCCTGTCTTGAAAATCACGCGTTCTGCGCAGGATGACCCTTCCTGGGCTTATCGGCGAACTGTGGTGCGGGAGTTCCAAGGCTCGGTTACAAGACACAGCCCGATACGATCCCGACCTGCGCCTTCTGATTTATCCGATTTGCAGGTCCGTTCGGAAATACTAGCTTGACCAGACTGTCTAGCAAAATGAAATTTCGCGGGGATTGCGAAGTAGCTTTCATCGGATGGTGATCGGCCGTCGATAGACTTCGATCAGCTTTTCGTCACAGACACATTATTAGCCGATTGGTGGTATCTTGTACGGCAGCATTTCCATGGACGTAGTTTCGCATCGCGGCGTTGGCATCGTGGTTTTGTTGAGACCAATGGCAGCCGGTTTGATGTGTGCGTTGCTTGGCATATGCCTGGCGTCCGTTGAAGCGTACGGCCAACGGGGCGGCGAAGGATACGGCACCGGCCCACAGCTCCTCACAGTTGGGGGCGGCCCCGGTAACATAGAACAGCAAGTCGCCGCGCTGGATTTCGCGCAGATGCAGATTCAGGCGGGGAACAAAGCGCGCGAAGAAGGCGAAAAGCGGCTTCAGGCTAACAAGGAGCTGGTCTCTGCCGGGTTGATTTCCCCACTCGACCTGATGGCGCCCGCGAAAGCGGTTGAGGCATACAACGACGCGGTCAACCTGATCCGATCACAGCACGCAGCCGAAGCCATAACTCGCCTGCAGAAAGCAATCGCCCTCTATCCAAACTACGTTTCTGCTCACAACGCACTCGGTCTCGCCTTCAGTGATACCGACGACGTTGAGAAGGCTAAGAGTGAATTCGAGCGGGCAGTGCAGCTCGACGACAAGTATCCGGGAGCATTGTTGAACTTGGGCCGGCTGGCGATTTCGCAGCAGAATTATGGTGAGGCTGAGAAGAACCTGGCGAAGGCGCTTTCGGTTCGCCAACACGACGCGGAAGTGTTGACCGCGATGGCTTACGCCCAGAATGGCCTCGGTCATTATCGGGAGTCCATTCAAACTGTCGAGCGTATTCATCAATTGCCTCACAGCGGCATGGGGAACGCCCACTACGTGGCTGCTGCGGCAGCCTTGGCATTGCAGGACGGCGACAGCTTGGAGCGGGAGCTGAAGCTATTCCTCGATGAAGACCCGATGAATCCGCTGGCTCCAGTGGCGCGGCAGAGCCTCAACTTGCTCACGGAGAACCGCCAGAAAGCTGCTATTCAGCAGGCCAAGCTGGCTTCGCAGAAAGCTCAACTCGCTTCGGCCTCGCTTGCGAATAACAATCGTCTAAAGGACCAGTTGAACGCACTCGGCGACGGGTCGAGCGAACCTTGTTCCGATTGTGGTTCCCGGACGATTAATGGTGACCAACAGGAGATCGCGAGTGCTGCCGGAGTAGCGGATATTCCTCTGTTGCCGGCTGGAAATACATGGACACTTCACAAGGTTGTTGACGAAGTAGCCCTGTTCTTCTCGGTAAGCCACCATGGCCGGATGGTGAATGACTTAAGTCTTTCGGACCTGCAGATTCGTGATGACGGCAGGCCCCCGGAGAAGATTCTGCTATTCGAGCCGCAATCGAAGCTGCCGTTGCGCGTCGCGTTACTCGTCGATACCAGCGGTTCCGTGCAGGATCGGTTTGGTTTCGAAAAACATTCGGCGGCTAATTTTCTTCAGCAGTTGCTCACCAACCCTTCCGACCTCGCGTTTGTCGCAGGATTCTCCAACTCGACCAGTATCGTGCAGGATTTTACCGCCAGCCATGACAGTCTGGGGAAGGGAATCGATAGTTTGAAAAACAATGGCGGGACCGCGCTGTTCGATGCGGTTTCCTTTGCCTGCGGCAAGCTGGCTGCCTACCCCGAAGCAGACCGGGTGGCGAAGGTGCTGGTGGTGCTGAGTGATGGCGAGGACAACTCAAGCCACACCACGTTAAGACGTGCCATCAGCGATGCCGAGGCCAGCGGCGTCACCATCTATGCCATCAGTACGAAGGACAGCGGAGGACCCAAGACGGACGCCGATAAAGTGCTGCAGGCCATGGCTGAACGTAGTGGCGGGGAAGCGCTGTTCCCGCAGGATTCGGAGAGCCTGCACCGCTCGTTCGATAAGCTGCGCGACATCATTCGCAGCCGCTATCTGATCGCCTACAAGCCGGCGGATTTCGAGCCCAACGGAAAATATCGACCAATTGATGTAATCGCCACCAAGGATGGCTCGCGCCTACAGGTCCATGCGCGAAAGGGATATCACGCCCGGGTTGCCGCGCCTGGGGCCTTCTAGGCCTCGTGCTCAGAGTCGACAATCGCGGGTCGTTCGCCTTGATCTGGACCAATCGCAAATTCCTGCCGAGGCTGTTCAGCCTTTCCTTCGGACTCATCCTCTTTCTTCTTTAGTCGCACAACGGTAATCTTCGCGAAGCCTTCTTCGAACTTTGGCGGACGCAGTTTGCTGGCCATGCGCCGCATCACGTCTTCCGGCACGTTACGTTCGCGGCGGCGATTGCGTTCCATACAGACCTCGGCGGGAACATCAAAGAAAACCGCGTGCGCTTCATAGCCGAAATCGTGTGCCAGCTTGATCCAACTGCGCCGCTCGTGCGGCGAAAGGTTGGTTGCGTCCACATAATTCGAGGGACGCTTGGCCAGCAGACGAGCGCGCAGCATGGAGCGCAGGGTGGAAAACACCAGGTCCTGGTAGCGCTGTTCGGTCACGTCGTCGAACAGCAGAATGCGCACCATGTCGCTGGAAAGCGGAAGAATGTTGTGCCGCTTGAACCATGTGCTCTTGCCGGAGCCCGGCAGTCCAATCGACAGCACCACGGCGCCCTTCGACTTGCCTGCGAGCGGCGGATTGGGCCTGAGCTGGAGCGGCAACGGCGGGCTCATTCACCTCGCCATGGGCTTCGGCTTCAGCGCGCTTCACCCGTAGGACCACCGGGAGCTGGCAGCGCTGGAGCCTGTGCGGGCGTGGCTGGGCGAGTGCCGCGTCCACGGCGGCCGCGTCGGCGAGAGCGCTGCGCGCGCGTCTGCGGGCGGCTCTTCCCCGCCGCCCGTTTCTGCTGCAAACGGGTTCTCCATGCCGCCGGCTTCGTCGGAAACCTGGGCTTCGAGCACGGGCTCGTCGTTGGTGTCGCTCATCGTCATTGGGATCAGGAAAGCTGGGCTGCAAGGGCTCCGGTTTTTCCTGCGGCGATGCTTCGTTCGGTTGCTGTTTGCGCCGCTTGCCGCGGTCGCGCATCCATCTGCGCATGTTGCACTTGTAACACGCTTGCCAGTTCGGGAGCAATCCGCGCAATGGGCCGTCTGTGATTTAACCCGACTGTGACTGTGATGTCTGCTATTGCCATACCCGGTTGCGGGTGCTAGTCTTTTTTGTTTCAGAGCAGGTTCTTAGGTATGGTCGCGGCAGGTGGTATGGCCGATGGCCGAGTCATCCTGCTGCTGTGCCGCTCTAATACTTATAGTACAGATTCTACGAGGTCATATGGCAATTAAAGTTGGCATCAACGGATTCGGCCGCATCGGCCGAAACGTTCTCCGCACCGCTCTCAACGACCGAACATGGACTTCGTCGCGGTCAACGATCTCACCAGCCCCAAGACACTGGCGCATCTTCTTAAGTACGACTCCATCCTGGGCAACCTGACGAATAACATCTCCGCCACCGACGATTCCATCGACATCGATGGCAAGAACATTAAGGTTTTCGCGGAGAAAGATCCCGCCAAGCTGGACTGGGAGACAGTCGGCGCGCAGGTGGTCATCGAGTCCACCGGCAAGTTCACCAAGGCCGAACTGGCCAAGCAGCACCTGCGCGGCCCGGTGAAGAAGGTCATCATCACGGCTCCGGCGACCGGCGAAGACATCACCATCGTGATGGGCGTCAACGAAGACAAGTACGATCCGGCCAAGCACAACATCATCTCCAACGCTTCGTGCACCACCAATTGCCTGGCGCCGGTGGCCAAGGTGCTGAAGGACAAGTTCAAGATCGTCTGCGGGACCATGACCACGATCCACTCCTACACCAACGACCAGGTCATTCTCGACTTCCCGCACAAGGACCTGCGCCGCGCTCGCGCTGCCGCGCTGTCCATGATTCCGACTTCTACCGGCGCGGCCAAGGCCATCTATCTGGCGATCCCTGAGCTGAAGGGCAAGCTGGATGGCTTCGCCATGCGCGTGCCGACGCCGAATGTTTCGGTCGTCGACCTGGTGGTATTCGTGGAGAAGAAGACCTCCGTCGAGGAGGTAAACGCCGCTTTGAAGGCTGCCTCGGAGAGCGGGCCGCTGAAGGGCTACCTGGGATACGAGACCGCGGAGTTGGTCTCGATCGACTACCGCGGCGATCGCCCGCTCCTCGATCGTCGATGCACCCATGACGCGCGTCGTGGCCGGCAACTGCGTGAAGGTGATCTCCTGGTACGACAACGAGTGGGGCTATTCCTGCCGCGTCCGTGACCTGATCCATTACATCGGGCAAGAAGGGCCTGTAGTCAGGAGCAGTTGTCCGGAACGCGTTGTCAACCTCGGCGGACTCAGCCTCCGTCGAGAGCTAGCGTCTTATGTGTTGATGCAGGGCCCTCTCAGGGTTCCTCAAGCATGCTTCGGCAGCTTGAGCCTGCTGAACAGTTCGTCAGAAAGGTGTAGTTCCTATGTCGAAGTTATCGATTCGTGATCTTCCCCTGAACAACAAACGAGTCTTCATGCGCGTGGACTTCAACGTTCCGCTGGACGACGGCCGGGTGATGGACGACACGCGCATTCGCGAGACGCTGCCCACCATCGAGTACGCGTTGCGTCATGGCGCGCGGCTGATTCTGGCTTCGCACCTCGGCCGGCCCAAGGGCAAGCCCAATCCGAAGATGAGCCTCAAGCCGGTGGCCGAGCGCCTGCGCATCCTGCTGGACGACGTGCTGCGCCGCGGCGAAAACGTCGGCTTCTCGCCCGACTGCATCGGCGTGCAGGCCGAGGAGATGGCCGAGAAGCTGGAGCAGGGGCAGACGCTGCTGCTGGAGAACCTGCGCTTCCATCCCGAAGAAGAAGCCAACGATCCAGGATTTCGCCCGCCAGCTCGGCAAACCTGTGCGACTTACTACGTGAACGACGCGTTCGGCTCGGCGCATCGCGCCCACGCCTCCACCGAAGGCATCACGCACTTCGTGGAGAAGAGCGCGGCCGGCCTGCTGATGGAGAAGGAGCTGGAGTATCTCGGCAAGGCGCTGTCTCATCCGCAAAAGCCGTTCGTCGCTATCCTTGGCGGCGCCAAGGTCAGCGACAAGATCGGCGTCATCAAGCACCTGATGACCAAGGTCGACACCTTCATCATCGGCGGCGGCATGGCCTATACCTTCCTCAAAGCGCAGGGACACGAGATCGGCAAATCGCTGCTGGAAGCCGACAAGGTCGAGCTGGCGAAGCAGACGCTTGCCGAGGCCAAGGCGCAGCATGTGAAGATCCTGTTGCCGGTCGATCACGTGGTGGCCGACAAGGTCGAGGCCGGCGCGCGCATCCAGAAAATCGGCGAAGGCCAGCCGATTCCGCCGGACATGATGGCGCTCGACATCGGTCCGAAGACGATCGAGATGTTTGCCTCCGAGATCGGCACCGCCCGCACCATCGTCTGGAATGGCCCGATGGGCGTTTTCGAGATCGAGGCCTTCGCCAAGGGCACAAGAAGATCGCCGACGCCGTCGCCGAAAACGGCGCGGCGATCTCGATCGTCGGCGGCGGAGACAGCGTCGCGGCAGTGAAGGCGGCGGGCGTAGCCGACAAGATCACTCACATCTCGACCGGCGGCGGAGCGTCGCTGGAGTTTCTGGAAGGCAAGAAGCTGCCGGGAGTGGAGGCGCTTACGGACAAGTAGTGCCTGGCGTTTTGAAGAGGCACGGCTTCAGCCGTGCCGATGGAAGGTTATCGATGTACGGCTTTAGCCTCTGAGGGTCCAACCGGCGAACTGCGAATGACCTCAGCGGCGGAAGCCGGCAATTTGACGCTCGTGTACGGCGCAGCTGAAGCTGCACCCTTTCAAAGCGCAATTGGCGAACTCACCTGGCATGACCACCACCCCCATCCCGCTCCGCATTGAACTCCACGAAGGACGGCTGCTGGTCATCAGTGGGCCTGCCGACATCACTCGCGAATCGGTCGATGCCATTGTGAACGCCGCGAATTCTTCTCTGATGGGCGGCGGCGGGGTTGACGGTGCGATACACGCGGCCGGGGGGCCGGAGATCAAAGAGCATTGCCGAAGGATCGTCGCGGAACAGGGACCGCTTCCCCAGGGTCAGGCCGTGGCCACGACAGCAGGCCGACTGAAGGTGCGTTACGTCATACACACCGTAGGTCCCGCCTGGGCTGGTGGCCATCGCAATGAAGCCGAGAAGCTGGCGAGTTGTTACCGTGAGTCGATTCGGGTTGCTGATGACCTGCAGCTCGCGTCGATTGCATTTCCGGCGATCTCCACCGGCATCTTCGGATATCCGGTTGAGCTTGCCGCTCCCATCGCACTGAGCAGCGCGGCTGAATCATTGCAGTCGGCGCGACACGTTCGCGAAGTTCGCTTCGTACTTTTTGATTTGGGCACTCGTGAGCGCTTCGCGCAGGCTGCCCATGCACTTAATCTGACTACTTGAAATCTTAGGATGGACTCTTACATGGCTCGCAAAAAGCTGATCGCAGGTAACTGGAAGATGTACAAAACACCCGAACAAACCACCGCATTCTTTGGCGAATTTCTTCCTATGGTGGCGGGGCATGACCGCGATGATATTGCGGTGTGTGTTCCCTTCGTTGATCTGCAGGCCGCGGTGGCAGCTGCGGCCGGCTCGAACGTAGCCGTCGGCGCGCAGAACATGCATTGGGTCAACGAAGGTGCGTTCACCGGCGAAATCTCAGCCGAGATGCTGTTGAGCGTCGGCGCCACCCACGTCATCATCGGACACTCCGAGCGTCGCCAGTACTTCAACGAAACCGATGACACGGTGAATCGTAAGCTGGAACTTGCCCTCGAGAGTGGACTGACGCCTATCGTCTGCGTTGGCGAAGTCCTGGAAGAGCGTGAGGCCGGGTTGACGGAAGACGTTCTTAGGCGGCAGTGCGTTCGAGCGTTCAACGGAATCTCCGGCCGAAAGGCGGCAAAGCTGGTCGTTGCCTATGAGCCGGTATGGGCCATCGGCACCGGAAAAACAGCTACGCCGGAAATGGCGGTCGATGCGCATGTGGTCATTCGGGGCGAGGCAGCGAAAGCCTTTGGCCAGGAATTCTCCGACAATCTCCGGGTCCTCTACGGCGGGAGCGTGAAGGCCGATATCTGTTCGGCCCTGTTGACCGAGGAGGAAATCGACGGTGCATTGGTAGGGGGAGCCAGTCTCGATCCCAAGATCTTCGCTCGCATCGTCGAATACTGAGTGGAAGAGCGGTGGTTTGCGGCTCGTACTTAGGTGCCTATCGCGCAGAAATCACGCGACATGAGTCGTAGCTGCGTACAACCCTTAGCTGCCTGAGCTACTCTCAGTAGTGTCGTATCGTCCGCCGGCGCAGTCTCATTCCGTTGCAATCTTGCCGGCTGCGAAAATCCACTTTCTGGTTCCAGGGACGCCGCATGAAATCCGCAAAAGTCATCGTTCTTGTTCAAAACGATCCCTATCTGGTAAGCACTCGAACCACCATGTTGGCGCAGCAGGGATATGTAGTTAAGGCCGTCCACACAGTAGAGGCCGCGCGCCAGATGTGCCACGATTTCTCATGCGACCTGGTGATCGTGGATTCCGAAGAGGATTACAAGGCGGCTATACAGCTGTGCGATGAGATCAAAACGGAAAATCCGGAGGTCAGCGTCGCCGTGATTGCCTGGCACGGCTCCGAGATTCAGTCTGAATGTCCCGATGAGGTAATCCGTCGCGACCGTGGCCCGCAGGAATTTGTCGACAAGGTCCGCCTGGCGCTTGCCTGAGAAAGGCCCGGGGTCCAATAGGAGCTGCCGATTAGGCTGGCCGGAATTCGTCCAACAATCTCTCCCAGTTGCTGAGCGACTGTCCTCCCGGCGTAAACCCTATTTCCAGAAAAACCTCTTCCGCACCGATTTTTTCGCAGGCAGCGATATCCTCGCGAATCTGATCGATTGATCCTACAAACACGAAGCGGTCTTTTTCGACTGGCCTCTCAGTGATGACCAGGTTGGCGCGCACGATCATGCTCAGCTCGGAAGGATCACGTCCTGCCTCTTTCGCCAGCTGTTGAATTCCGGCGAACATCTGCTTCATGCCCTCGATCGGCACGCCTGCCGGATTCCAGCCATTCGCCATCGTGGCGACCCGTTTCATGGCAGGCGGAGTGTAGGCCGCAAGATAGATCGGCGGGTAAGGCTTCTGCACCGGCTTGGGTCCGATGTGTGACTTGGGCAGCGAGAAAAATCTGCCGTGATGTTCGGCTGGATCGTTGGTCCAGATCGTTTTCAGGACCTGCAGAAATTCGTCGGCTCGCGGCCCGCGAACCTTCATGTCAGCGCCGGTGGCTTCCATCTCATCGGGCGACCAGCCCACACCGAAACCCACGCGGAGGCGTCCCTTCGACAGCACGTCAATGGTGCTGAGCCGTCTGGCCAGCATGACGGGGTTGTAGTAAGGGATATCGAGCACGCTGGTTCCCAGCTTGATGGTGCTGGTGCACGCCGCGGCGAAGGTCAAGGTGTCGAGCGGGTCGAGGCAGTACTTGTATTCTTCCGGCAACGAGCCATCTGGCGTAGCCGGATAAGGCAACCGGGGATTCACCGGCCACAGCACGCGCTCGACTGTCCACAAGCTGTGATAGCCAAGCGACTCCGCTTTCTGCGCAACGGTCTTCACGGCCTCGGGCGTAGCCACCGGCCCGATATTGGGAACAGCCATCCCGATCTTCATTCGTCCTTGTTCCTTTCGCTCTTATTGTCTGATATCGGTACCACCGTATGCCGCGGCTCGGGCATGGGCACGTCTCCCTTTGCCGCCTTCCATAAGATCTCGTTGAGCTTTACGTTGTCGGCCGCATCTGCGACCGTGAAGTCCAGTTCGGAGCTTTCCTTCGCCATCGGCGATGACGCGGTATTTGCCTGGTAGATGTGCCATTGTCGCGATTGCGATAGTCGGCTTTGAACGGCGGCTGATCGCCTGCTCCCGCGAACAGCGGAGCCATGACTGCGGCAAACGCGTCGTTGTTGTTCATCGGCGGCAGGCCGAGCAGCGCTTCCATGGTGTGAATCATATTGACCGTGGTGTAGAACGTGTGATCGACCAAGGGCTGCGTCTGGCGCGGCGAATACTTGCTGATGACCAGTGCGATGCTGCGATGTGCGTCGACGTGGTCGGCGCCATCCTGCGCGTCGTCCTCGATAACGAAGATGGCGGTGTCGTCCCAGTACACGCTGTTGGAGACCGCTTCAGCAATACGGCCGACCGCAAGGTCGTTATCCGACACCGTAGCATTCGGTGTCGGTGATCCGGGCTTGGTTCCCGCGGTATGGTCGTTGGGCATGCGCACCAGGCAGAAGTTCGGAAGCGGAGTTCCGTTGCCCGCTCTTCCTGGCCGCTACGAAGCCGGCGAACTCGCGCAGAAACTCATCTGCCCGGAACTGGTCGGGATACTCGACACGGAAGTCGGGATATTGGGGTCCTGATGATCGCGCAAGCTCGGGTTTCGTCGGAGTATTCTGCGCCGGGCAGCGGAATCGCGTACTGGTAGGGGCTTTTGCCGCCGCCGAGATCTGCGGGAAGATTGTCTCCGGGCTTGATCTCGGCGATGGTGCAGTTTTGCGGCATCCCTCGTGGAGTGCCACTCACCATCGGCGGCGCGTCCTCGTCGACGTCATTGCACCAGCGTGTCTCGATGTACTCGCCGTAGTTGCGATATGTCAGATGATGCCGCGCCAGATTGCCCCAGAGATATCCGGTGGCAGGCTCATTCACATCGGGCTCGTCCAACAGCAGCGGAAGGGCGTCGCCTACGCCGCCTTCCGAATCGTAATCGCGCTCCTGGCCGCGATAGGTGATCGGCCATGCCCGCTCGCCATAATCGGTGTTGATGGCCGAGGTTGACCAGGGATGCCCGTTGCCTGACACCTCGCCACTATCGTAGAAGTTGTCGAGCAGCCCGAACTGGCGAGCCAATGCGTGCTGATTCGGCGTGATCGTCTTCGCCGTAGATAACCAGCGACGGATCGCCGTTGCCCTCTTTCATATCGCCGAAGATCTGATCGTAGGTGCGGTTTTCTTTCAGGATGTAGATGACGTGGTGGATGGGATTTGAGCCGCTCTTGAATGCGAACTCGCCGGTGCGGCCTTGCATGCGGTTGCTGCGCAGCACTTCCTGGGTGAGCTGCTTGCGTTGTTTGTCGGCTTGCGCAAGATTGATGCGTGCGATCGAGCCGTGAATGAGCGAAGCGATGTAGGGATGCTGGTGCCTGGTATCGGCAGCGTGAGGCAGCAGGGCCGAATTGGGCCCGGTGCCGATGCCCTTGCCGGTGGCGACGAACAGCTCGTTGCCATGAACAGCCAGCGCCGTGGGGTACCACTCTGTGGGAATGAAGTACGCCGCGCGCTGAGATGTCTTACCCCGGTGCCGGGCAGTCGTCGCGCAGATCAAAGACCGCCACCGCATCCGACGATCCCTCGGCCACAAATAGACGCTTGCCATCTGCCGATTGCGCCAGTCCCTGCGGGTAGCTGCCGCCGTACTGCTGGCCAGGTAGGCGTGTATCGATGAAGCGCTCGAGTCGGCCGTTCTTGTGTATCGATAACAGCGACCGTATCGCGATTGGCGAGCGTGACATAGAGCCGGGCTTCGTCAGGGCTCAACAACATCGCCGTGGGATGCGACGACGATTCGATTTTGCTCTCCGGCGGCTGCAGAGAAATCTGCTGCAGGACCTTGTCCGAGTAGAGGTCGAGTTCGGCAACGGCGGAGCCATTCCACAACGTCACCCAACCCGTTTTGCCATCGCGCGTAACGACTGCGCCATAGGGCATGGTGCTGGGAACGTATTTGCCGGTACTCAACTGGTAGCGGTGCAGTACCTTCCCGTCAACGGCGCTTATCAGCACGGCGTCGTCGGCCAGGTTCTCCGCGATCAATAACTCGTCGCCCTTGGTCTCGGTTTTCACGACCGCAAGCCCGGCGGGATAGGGGATGGCAAATCCCGCGGCAACGCTGCTCTTGCCGTAGGTGAGTTGCTTGCCGCTTTCCAATGGCGACAACGGGAGCTTGAGAAAGCGATCTGCCGTCAGCGAGCCATCTTCAAACTTGTAGACAGCAATACCATTGCCGATGCCGCCCAGCTTCTTGCCGTCTTTGTCGACGGAGTTCCTTCCGGGTCGCTGAGCGACGCGATGGAAGCGTAAAGCTCCTTGCCGTCGCTGCTCCAGGCAAGTCCAAGAAAGTAAGTCTGCCGTGCGTTCACCTTCAGCCGCGGATCGGGAAAGTCGTGCAGTTGATTGCTGCCGAGGTCAAGGATGGCGATCGACTGGTCGTAGTTCGACTCGGCAGTGCCGCGTCCGTTGTTAAGCAGCGCCAGATATTGGCCGTCGGGACTCATCGCAACCGCGGTAGGGAAGCTGTTGGTGCGCTGCGGTTGGCCGATGATCGGCTCCTGCACCTGCTTGCTCGAGGGAAGGTCAATCTGCTTCTTCGCGGCATCGTTTGCCGCAACCTGAGCGGAAGCCAGGCACGCCGCGAGGAGACACTGTCAGCGAGCGCAGAGCACGCAGCCACTTCATCTCGTCACCTCGGCATCACTTGCCGATCTCTTCCAGATACTTCTCCACTTCCAGCGCCGCCATACAGCCGGTACCCGCAGCGGTCACGGCCTGCCGATAGTGGCGATCAGCAACGTCTCCCGAGACAAAGACGCCGGGAACATTGGTGCAGACGAAGCCCTCGGGAACGATGTAGCCTTCGCCGTCGCGCTTCAGCTGGTCGCCGACAAAGTCGGCGTTCGGCGTATGGCCAATTCCAAGGAACATGGCGCTGGTCGGGAAATCGAACACCTTGCCTGTCTTCACATTGCGCAAGCGCAATCCAGTGACTTCTTTGGCTGCGGCATCGTAAACCTCTTCCACAACCGTGTCGGTCATGAACTCGATTGTGTCATGCTTGCGTGCGCGATCGAGCATGATCTTCGAAGCGCGAAATTCGCTGCGGCGATGAATGAGGGTGACCTTCGACGCGAAGCGCGTCAGGAACAGCGCCTCTTCCATGGCGGAATCGCCGCCGCCAATGACGCTGATCTCCTTGCCGGAGAAGAAAAAGCCGTCACAGGTAGCGCACGACGAAACGCCGTGCCCGATCAGCGCCTGCTCGCTTGGCCAGTCCCAGCCATCGCGCCGACGCGCCGCTGGCGATGATCAGCGTGCGGGTCAGCAGCTTGTCGCTGCCGACGTCGACTTCGATCGGCTGCTTGCCGATATCGAGCTTCTTCTGGCTCAGGTCGACTCTGGCGACATGGCCGTTGCGGAACTCCGCTGCCAAAGCGCATCGGCCTGCTTGCGCATGTTGTCGATCAGCTCAGGGCCCTGAATGCCGTCGGGAAATCCGGGAAAGTTCTCGACCAGGGTGGTGATGGCGAGCTGCCCGCCGGGTTCATGCCCATCGATGACGAGAGGCTTCAGATTGGCGCGCGCCGCATAGATGGCAGCGGTCAGCCCGGAGCATCCGGAACCGATGATGACTACGTTGCTTACGTTTTCTGGCATACGAAAGGAGATAGATTCCTGTGAGCGGCCGAAGATGCAGCGGCCACAACTTCAACAATCTACAGCACTATAGCAAATACGCTCTTGGTCCTTAGCTCTTAGCTCTTGGCCAGAACCGCGCTGCCGGCCGTTCGGCTTACCATGAGGGGCCGCCTCTCCTGAACTCGTAGTCCCCTCCCGCGATACAAAAGCAGGGGCAAACGTGAGCGACAGCTCAAGGTATCTGGCCAAGGGCCAACAGCCAACAGCCAAGAGCCGCATTCACGCTAGAATCTTCCTATGGCTAAGCTCACCTTGGTATACGGCATGCGTCTGCTACCCGCAGAGGAAGTGGAGGAGGTCGGGGAGGGCGCCGTCAAGTTGAAGAACGGACGCGAGGCTCACGTTACGCTGCATATCCTCGAAGGCTCCAAGGACGAAATCGAAAAGCAGTTGCGCCAGAGCGTCGACGCATTCTTCGACCTCTACCCGGAAATCTGACAGAATCCACGAACCACGTGCGACACTTCAGGATGGGTGCGACTCGATATACGATAGCCATACGACGCGCACTCGTCGCGCATTACTTTCGCTGAAACCCATGAAGTTGCCCGACGCAGATCAGATCAGAGCTCGATTGCGACTAGTCCTGCGTCCGCAATCCAAGCTGGGCAAAACTACGCTTTGGTTTGGCGTCTCGCCGGGGCGGCCCAGGTAGTGCAGATGATCATGCGCGCCGGCGCCCGGAACCATGCTCAGCGGCTGGGCCCAATTCCTGTCGTTCTTGTTTCTGGTCTGCCTTTTGCTCCTGGGATTCCGCTGGGTGCGACGGAGGCTGATGTGGCGTCTGCGCAATCGCCTGATCGTCACCTATGTCTTCATCGGCGTCATTCCCATTCTTCTGCTGGTCTCGATGGGGCTGCTGGCTGGATACCTGTTCGCCGGACAATTCGCTACCTACATCGCGCTCTCCGATTTGCAAACTGAGCTGGACCACCTGCAGTCGGCCAACAATGCGCTCACCACGCAGTTTCGCTCGCTTGCTCGTGAACAACAGCCTGACGCCGCAACTCGCTGCCGAAATCGCCAGTGCCTCCGACGAAAACTTCCGTCAGCGCACGGTAACGGTGCTGGAAGGCGATAAGGGATACGTGATCAGCCCGGGGGGCCGCATCCAGGAAATTCAGATGAAGCTCCCGAGGCGATTAAAGGTGACTTCAGCAGCTTCACCATGGATCAGGGCCGCCTGCATCTGCGTGCGGTGAAACAGGTGGAGGCCGGCGCCAAGCACCTGGTGGTCATCTCCAACGTGCCGGTGAGTTCCGAGCTTGCTTCAGCGTACTGCGGCCATGGTCGGCGCAATCGACCTGTACCCCCCGAAGCCTGGCAACGTGGAATTCAAGGCCGGCAAGCGTCCAGAGCGCAGCAAAAAGAATGGCGACGAGAGCGTCAACCATCGATCTCGGCGGCTCGCACTCTTCGGTGACTATTGCGGGACAGAACATGGATGACGCTTCGACCAATGTCGAGGCTGGCACGGTGCCGCCGCCCGTGAACAGCTTCGACCGCGAATTCAATTTCTGGACCCTATTCAACGCGACCGAGTGGCAGACCGGCACACAGGAAACCGGTGCCATCATGGTCAGCACCCGGCCCTCGCTTCTTTACAACGTGCTCTTCGGCAGGCTGGGCGAGAAGTCCGCCATCTTCATTCAGGCCCTGGCCGCCATCGCTATCTTCTTCGGATGTCATCGAGCTGATTGCGCTGTTCATCGGCGTACGCCTCACTCGCAGCATGACCAAGTCGGTTGGCGAGCTCTACAAAGCCACGGAAAGCGTGAACCGAGGCGACCTCACCCATCGCATCAAGGTTGCGTCGCGCGACCAGATGGCTTCGCTGGAGCAGTCGTTCAACTCCATGACCACGTCGCTGGCCCGGCTCCTGGCCGAGCAAAAAGACAAGCAGCGGCTGGAGAACGAACTGGCTATCGCCCATGAAGTGCAGGAGCTGCTGTTTCCCCGCGAAGCCTGCGACTTGCCGACCTTGGAGGTCCATGGCGTTTGCCGGCCAGCGCGCACGGTCAGCGGAGACTACTACGACTTTATCCGCCTGCCTGACGATCGCATGGTGCTGGCCGTGGGAGATATCAGCGGCAAAGGTATTTCGGCGGCGCTGCTGATGGCGACGGTACACGCCTTCGTGCGCGCCTATTCGCTGGAGCCCGATCTGGCGCTGGCTCCCCTGCTGGCGGCCGGAGCCGCAGCTTCCGGCAGCTCGATCTGTACTACCGCGGCAACGGAACTCGCGACGAGGACCTGGCTCCCGGCCGGCTGATGACCACGCTCAATTACCAGCTCTTTCGGGCGACGCCGCCGGAGAAGTACGCGACCATGTTCCTGGGCTGCTACGACCCCGGCATGCAGTCACTGGTTTATTCCAACGGCGGACACCTGCCGCCGATTGTTCTCGGGCAGGACCTGAGCGTCACTCGACTCGAAACCTCCGGAACCGTGGTCGGCCTGTTTGATGGAATGGCTTACACCGAAAGCCGCGTTCCGCATGCAGCCGGGTGACATCTTCGTCGCCTTCAGCGATGGCGTCACCGAGCCCGAAAATGAGTTCGGCGAGTTTGGCGAGGAGCGCCTGATTGAACTGGTCCAGCTACATCGCGATCAGCCGCTCTCCCGCATCAGCGAGGCGGTGACCACCGCGGTTGCCGATTGGATTGGCGGCGCCGAGCAGCCGGATGACGTGACGCTGGTCCTGGCGCGCGCCCGATAAGCTCACACCGGCCGCAACGGCGGCGGATCGGGAATGAACCGGTATCCCACGCCTCGCACTGTCAGCAGATGGCGCGGCTTGGCGGGATCGGGCTCGATGTACTTGCGCAGGCTGACGATGAAGTTGTCGATGGCGCGCGTGTCGGTGTCCTCGTGCAATCCCCAAACCTGCTCCAGAATCTGCTTGCGCGCGACATTCTTTCCCGCGTTCGCGAATGAGGAAACGCAGCAGCTCCGCCTCCATCAAAGTCAGGCGAAAGCTCTGTCCTTCGCTGTGCAGCTCCAGCGTGCCGAAGTCCACTTGCTTGCCACCGAAGCGATAGACATCGAACTCGCGCGGCTGGTCGTGTTGCTTGGCGTCTGCGATTCGCGCGTCGGCCGGCGGATCTGACAGCAGAGTTCCCGCCCACTCGCGCCGCCGCAGCAGGCTGCGAATGCGCGCCAGCAGAATCGCCAGATCAAACGGTTTGGGCAGGTAGTCGTCGGCGCCAGAGGCGAATCCCTTCAGCACATCCTCGGGGCTGGCCGCGCGCCGTCAGCATCAGCAGCGGGATATATTCGTTGCCTTTGCGCAGCTCCGACGGCGACGGTGAAGCCGTCTTTGCCGGGAAGCATAACGTCGAGCACCAGCAGGTCGAAAGTCTCGCGCTTGTTCAGCAGCAGTTCCAGCGCGGTCTCGCCGTCGCCGCGACCTGGGTCTGATAACCCTCGGCTTCGAGGTTGAACTTCAACCCCGCGGCAAGGTGCTCTTCGTCTTCGACCAGCAGGATGCGAGTGCTCATGCGATGTGCCTGGGAAGCTCGATGGTAACAGTTGTGCCTTTGCCTGCGCCTTCACTTTCAGCGTAGGCCCGTCCCGCCATGGCGCCGTGCGATCGTGCGCACAATGAACAGCCCTAGTCCGCTGCCTTTCACCTGCAGCGCAGGAGTGGCGACGACGCGGTAAAAGCGCTTGAAGATCCGCTTGAGCTCTCCGCGCGGGATGCCGACGCCGTTGTCCTTTACGCAGATGCGCACATGCTCCAGGTCCGGCGTTACCACCTCGACCCGGATCTTCGGGTCGGCAGGGGAATATTTGACCGCGTTGTCCAGCATGTTGGAGAGCGCGGTCGACAAGTGCCTCGCGATCGCCCAATGTGAGCCAGGCGTTCGGCTGGCTTGCCATCCAACTCCCAGGCCAGCGACTGCGGCGAAAGATGATGTCGCGCTCGCGCCAACTCCACGGCATCCTGCACCAGCGGCCCGATTTCGACTTCGCGTGCGGTCGAGCGCTGCGTTCTTCTGCGTGACGCGCGCGGCCCGAAGCACCTGCTCGACCGTTCCCATCAGCCGCTGCGTGTCGTCGAGCATGATCTGATAGAACTCGCTGCCGCTGTTGCTCGTCGATCGGCCGTCGTTGCAAGGTTTCCAGATAAAGGCGAATTGAGGTGATGGGAGTTTTCAACTCGTGAGTGATGGCGTTCAGGAAGCTGTCCTGCTGCTCATTTCGTCGCACTTCGCGCACCAGGAAAATCGTATTGAGAATCACGCCGGCAATGATGACCGGAAAGAAGATAACCCCGAGAAACAGCGGCACGACTTCACGCCAGTTGAGGATGACCCAGCTAATGTTGAGTACCGCCGCGACGCCCGGCGATGAGAACGCCCAGGGTGATAAAGAACGCGATAGTCGTTGTTCGGCTGGTGATGCGCATGAGGTTTCAGGAGGAGGATAGCACTGCTGGTAGAGCGAGGCCTTCAGGCCCGCGTTGCGGTGCAATTCAAAAATCGAGGTTGTGGATTCCGCTGTGCAGCGGATGCCAGCGTTTCACCCAGCCTGGTAGTGAGCACTCAGCGCGGCGCTGAAGCGCCGCTCTACCTACGGATGCTGCTGTTCGTTCGCCAGCGGTACAAGTTGGAAGTACACCTGGCTGGGCAGATGGGTGTCCCAGTGGCCACTCAACTTGGCGTAGCCCACCAGACTCATGAAGATGATTGCGATTGCCGCAGCCACGGTCCATGCCGGGATGCGTTTGGATCGCCCCAGCCACGGGAGCGGCAACTCGCACAGTCAGCGCGTCCTGCGCCGGGCAGACCGCGACGCACTCAAGGCAGCTCGTGCATTCGGCAGATCGTATCTGCACCAGCTTATCCACGGGAAGCGCCGCCGGGCACGCCTTGGCGCACTTCGCGCAGTCAATGCACGCGGACTCGGTGCGAACGATGCGAGTCGGGCTGACCAGTGCGGCCAGTCCCATCAGCGCGCCATACGGGCAAAGATAGCGGCACCAGAAGTTCTGCACGAACAGTGACGCGACGATTAGCCCAAGTAGTACGTAGGCGGCTGTCCCGCCCATATAGCGAAAGAAGTTCAGCATCCGTACATCAACGATCAGGCCGTAGGGGCTGGAGATGAATTCCGCGACGGCAGCGGCGGACATCGCAGCCACGGCATAAGCGAAGAAGCCCAACAGAATGTATTTCAGTGAGCGCAGTGGCAGATCGACCCAACGCGGCAGGCGAAAGTTGCGGCGAAAAATAAAGCGTCCTAACTTCCAGAGGTACTCAGAAAGTGTTCCGACTGGACAAAGCCAGGCGCAAAAAGACTTTCGCAGCAACCAGGACATCAGCAGGAACGCTGTAAACAAGAAGAAGCCTGCGGGATGAAGTCTGGGCAGTTGTCCCGAGCCAAGAAAGTATCGGAACTGCATCAACCCTTCGATCGGCAGCCAGCCCTCAACTCCAGAGGGCCGTGGCACGGAGAGCGTCTGCCCTCCACTCTCTGCCCAGCGCACCCAGAGATAGAACTGCACTCCTATCCACGCATTGAGCAACAGAAAGGCTAGCTGAACCCCGAGTCGTAGTTGTTGCGAGTAGTCGCGATCCTTGCGGCGGATGAGCCTCTTTCGCACGCTGGATTTGGGATCGGCGCTGTGCAGGCGGATTTCTGCGTCTGGGGGCCAAGTATGAGCAATGGAAGGCTGTGCAGCCACCAGTGTTTCCTTTCAACCTCAGCATAATCAGTGGTTGCCGCGCGCGAGTATGACTTACGTCACAAGCTCCTCACTTCTTCAGTCTTGCTGCTTAATGAACATTTTATGTTGGGTTTACCGAAGCCTTAGACAGTGCCACTTCTAATCGATATGTGTCGGCTAATGGGGTAGGGGAACAGTAAGCCGACGAACGGCCCCGATAAGGCCCAGGGTGGGCCGCACCAAATCCCAGCTTCTGCGGAATCTCTTATGACACTATCTCAACGATTTCCTGCGTCCTGCTTGCAAACCAAGCCTGGCACCTTTCAGGCGTTGCGTAACGTTCATGGCGCGTGCCGGAACCACCGCAACCTCTATTTCAATCTTTCTAAGAACTTCGCAACTGTTGCACTGTGCGTCGCGATGACCTCGACCGGATGGGCACAGAGTGCGGCCGCGTCGGACCAGGAGATCCCTCCTGCCGTTGCCAAGCAGCTTGAGGCGATGCAGAAGCGAATCGAGGATTTGGAGCGCGAGCTAAGCAATCGCCCGCCGCAGCCGCAGCCCGCGGGAGATGGGTTCGACAACCCACCGGCGGCACACACCTTGGCGGAGCAAACTCCGGCGAGTCCCGTCCCCACCACAGGAACTCAGGAGGGTTTGCTGACCACGCAACAGAAGGCTAATCAGAAGCCGGAGCCGTTCGCATTCGCCGACTTCAGTTGGCTGAACGGTAACTCGCGCGTGACGGAGATGCCATTCGCTAACAAGTTCTTCACGCCCGAGATTCGTGCGGACGTTGATTACATCTATGACTTCGCCCACCCGGCCGACGATACCATCGGCGGCTCCAGCGAGGTCTTTCGCTCGGGCGAGTTCCAGGTAACCCAGATGGGTGTCGGAGGTGACTTCCACTGGGACAACGTGCTGGCGCGCGTCATGACGCAGTTCGGCCTGTATTCGCAGACCACGCCCCGCAACGATGCCAGCCCTGCGCGCGGCCAGTGGCAGCTTGCGGATGCTTATCGCTACATCTCTGAGGCATACGGCGGATATCACTTCGACGTGCTCGATGGGGTCAATGTGCAGGCGGGAATCTTCATGTCCTACATCGGGCTATTCAGCTACTACAACTTCGATAACTGGGCTTATCAGCCCTCCTACGTTTCTTCGAATACGCCATGGTTCTTCAGTGGAGTGCGTGCGCAGATCTTCCCTAACGAACACCTGAAGATCGAGCCATGGATCATTAACGGTTGGCAGTCCTATGGCAAGTTCAACAACGGCCTTGGATTCGGCGGACAGATTTTGTGGCGTCCCAACGGGAAGTTCTCCTTCGTGGGAAATCAATACTTCCTGGGTCAAGACACACTCAATTTACCGGGTCGCCGGCGCTATCACACCGACGACAGCATTCAATACATGTATTACTCCAAACCCGGCAAGTTTCTGGATCGGATGGCGTTCTCACTCACCGGAGATGCCGGATGTGAGACTGGCAACGGTGTCAGTTGCTTTGGAGATGGGAAGAGTGGGCCCAAGCAAAGCTTCCTGGGCTACATGATTTATAACCGTTTCTGGTTCCTGAACGACCACTACGCCGTCACGCTCGGGGGCGGACAGATCAACAACCCAGGGCGTTATCTTGTGTTGATTCCGCCCATCAACGGCGCGACCGCCATCTCCGGCACTCCTTACTTTACGGCGAACCCAGGCGATCCTTTCAAGGCATGGGACATTTCGGCGACCTTCGATTACATGCCGGTTCAGTACGTAACATTTCGCTTTGAATACAACCACCGTGCGGCCAATGTGCCCTACTTCTCCGGGCACCAGGGCATTACTCCGCAAGGCGGCAATCAGGGTGATCCGGGGTCCATCGTCGCAGGCTTCACGCCGGACCTTCAGAAGACGGAAAATCGCCTGAACTTGTCCTTGCTTGTGATGTTCTGATGGGCTTGCGGGAAATCACTTCGAAATGCCCACGGAAAGTAGCCCAGGTAGTTCGGGCGCGAGCACGGAGCGTGATGACAAACACCACGGAGCTCACGCGCGCGGAAGCTGCACCAGCAGGCTCGTGCTGATTACCAGCAACACAAAGGCAACCGTCACTATCGCGATTCGCGGTCCCAGTTGCTTGAAGCGCTGGCTGAGCGCGGTAAGCAACAGTACCGTCGCCAGGAAGACCGTCACCTTAACGTATTGATCGCCAGTTTCGCGGCTCTCTACGGCCTCATCAAAATAGACCTTCGCTTCCTTGGCGAGGGCGGCCGATTGCTCAGTGTGAACGTCTTTGTACTCGGGCATGAGCGCGGGCCCTGCCGGCGCGTCGGGGTTATGAATAGGGTCAAGCTTAAGCCAGGCATCGAACGCCGTGCGGTACGCCGGCCGAAAGCGGCGCACATAGAAGTCGATGAGTTGCTGGTCTTTGGTATTTCGGGCAAACATCCAGCCGTTGAAAGTAGTGGAATCGTAGAGGTGTTCCTGGCCGGCCAGAGTTGCGTTCTCTTGCGACAACATGATCGCGTTGGCATTTAAGGCGTACTGCTTCGCTGAGAACGCGTCCCATTTTGCTGCCTGAAAGCCGCTCCACGCAGTGGCTACGGCCACGATGGCCAGAACGATTGCTTCCGCGATGGCTACCCACTCGTGCCGCCGGTCCGAAGGACCGTGCTGGTGCTCGTGGCCATGCTCGTGGATGTGGTGCGCGTACTCGACGTTCGACGTGACTTCAGACAATGTGACCTCAACGAAGCCGCGGCCGTTCAGGCCCGAAGCAGAGTTGCTCGCTGCCTCCTTGTAGCAGCTTCGTTCGAGACCCGCAAGGCGAATTCCGCCGTTGGGCGAACATGCAACAACACGCGCACGAGTTGAGGCCAGCCGCGCTATTGCGGCGTGGGCGCAGCGGGAGCAGCCGAAGCGGACAGCCTCTCGAGAGCGCCCTTGGCCTGTGCGGCCTGAGGGCCGTTCGGGGTTTCTTTCAAGTACAGGGCGTATTCGGTGCTGGCCTGCGTGTATTGTTGTTTCTCTTCCAGCGCCGCTCCGGCGATGTAGTGGACAATTGAATATCCATCATGCGGCAGCGGGTGCACCTTTTGCGCATCTCGGAGAGCGTCGTCAAGCTTGCCGTCTTGTATCTCCGCGATCGCCAGCATGGTCAAGGTTGAGGCATCCGGCACCTGGACCGCCAACGCCTTCTTCAACAACTCCTCAGCCTGCGCATAGTCCTTCTGCCGTATCAGCATCCGCGCCAGATTGCGATCGGCATCGGCATTCTTGTCGTTCAACTCTACCGCACGCTTGAACGCGGCCATGGCCTTGTCGGTCTGACCCAGCTGCGCGTACATCACTCCCAGGTTGTTGTACGCCCTCTCGTACTCAGGATAATCAAGCACCGCCTTCTCGAACTTCTGAGCGGCCTGCTGATAATCCTTCTTCTGCCAGGACGTCATTCCCTGGTCGAATGCTTTGCGGGCACTGTCTGGCACGCGCAACGCCGCCGCCGAAGTCACCGCCGCCGAGCCCGACTTCGCGGTGCTCTGCGCGGCGTCAGCCTTGGGCTTCGCGCGGACGTACATTGTCCGCGGGCATCCCGATTCCATTGGACACTTGTTGACCTCGACTGATTCTGTAGCGTCGCCCTGGATGGACTCTCCTGAGACTTTGACCATATAGCCACCAGCACCAGGAGCTTGTAGCATCGTTCTGCCGCTGGTGTCAGTCCGTCCTTCCGCGACAGGAATGCCGCTTGCATTTGTCAAGCGAACGTCCAAGTGTTCGCCCGCTGGGCGATTGTCGTCGTAAACGACATAGATCTGAAGGTTGGTGGGTCCCTCCGGAAGTTCTTTGTGCTGCGCTTGCAACGGAACTACGAGAACTACCACAGAAAGAAGCAACCCGACTGGAAGGGAATTCCGGATCATACTGCCCCCCGTGCGCACTGGGCGGCGCACATTTGTAGGGATTGTACGCCCGAACGCCCGGGTCGAATGTCAAATCGGCGTCACTTACCGCCCCAACTTCACTTGCCCGACGACGCCTTCCCTCCATTGCCCGCCGGCTCTTCCACCCCTAGCTGCGCCAGCATGAAGGCGTAATCGAACGCGACCTCGTGGTATCGATCATAGCGTCCGCTCGACCCGCCGTGTCCGCCATGCATGTTGGTGTAGAACACCAGCGGATTCTGATCAGTTTTCATGGTGCGCAACTTGGCAACGAACTTTGCCGGCTCCCAGTACATTACCTGGCTGTCATCAAACGATGTACGTACCAGTATCGAGGGATAGGCCTTCTTCGCGATGTTGTCGTAGGGCGAGTACGACATCATGTAATGGAAGGCCGCCTCGTGCTCAGGATTGCCCCACTCTTCATACTCCGGCACGGTCAGGGGCAGGGAAGGATCGAGCATAGTGTTCATCACGTCAACAAAGGGCACCTGCGCCAAAACAACCTTGAACAACTCAGGACGCATGTTCACGACTGCGCCCATCAGCAGGCCACCGGCGCTGCCGCCTTCAATCGCGACCCGGTCCTTCGCACCATAGCCGTGCGCTACCAGGTATTCCGTCGCGGCGATGAAGTCGGTGAAGGTGTTCTTCTTCTCCATCATCTTGCCGGCATCGTGCCAGGGTTTGCCCAACTCTCCGCCACCGCGGATATGCGCCAGCGCGACAATCACGCCGCGGTCGGCGATAGGTAGCCGAGCCGCACTGAAGCTCGCCGGCAACGGATAGCCATACGACCCGTAGCCGTAGAGATACAACGGCGCCTTCGCCTTGTCCTTTACGTCCTTGCGATAGAAGAGCGAAATCGGGACCTTTGTCCCGTCGCTTGCGGTCGCGAACACCCGCTCGGAGACATAGTTATTGCGATCGAATCCGCCGGGCACTTCGTTCTGCTTCAGCAGCGTGGAGCTGTGTGCGTCCCACGTTGTAGTCGTAGACCGAGGGCGGCGTAATCAGCGACTGATACTGATAACGAAACGCCTTGGTGTTGAACTCGGCGTTCGCCTGGCCACCTGCGAAATATGCCGGCTCGGGAAACTCGATTTGCTTGGTCGAGCCATCGGCAAACTGCACCACGCGAAATGCCGGATATCCGCCCAGGCGCTCAGTAACCACGTAGAAGTTCTGGAAGGTATCGATGTCTTCCACCGGCACATCTTTGCGCGGTGCAATCAGCTCCTTCCAGTGCTCGTGCCCAGGAGTGGCAACCGGGGCAGTGACGATGCGAAATGTCTGCGCCTTATCGTTGGTGCGGATGAAGAACTGGTCGCCACGATGATCGGCGTAATACTCGACGTTGTCGTGCCGGGGTTCGATCGTCTTCCATTCACCGGCAGGTTGCGCCGCCGGCACGAAGCGTATCTCGGTCGTGGTGTGGCTGCCGATGAGCAGCGTTACGAACTCGCGGCTACGGGTGCGGTCGACATTGATGTTGAAGCGCTCATCCGGTTCTTCATAGACCAGCAGATCGTGCGCGGTGTCTGTGCCCGCCGTGTGGCGATACATCCGATACGAGCGCTTCTGCACTTCGTCCTCGACGGTGTAGAACAGCGTCTTGTTGTCTGACGTCCATGCGACCGAGGTGACGCGCTCCGCGATGTCGGGCAGGTCCTTGCCGGTGCGCAGGTCGCGGATGTGCAGCTTGTACTGGCGGAATCCCACATTGTCGGTGCTGTAGGCCAACCAATTGCCATCGTCGCTCACCGCCGAGGGCCCCACAGACATGAACGGCTGGCCTTCCGCCATCTGGTTCAGGTCGAGCAGCACCTGCTCCGGCGCGGCGATGGATTCAGGTGTACCAACTGATTTTGGCGAATTAGGATCGGGAACCTTCTTGCGGCACAGGATGACGTACTGCTTACCCTTCTCCGTGCGCATGTAGTAGTAATAGCCGTCCTTGAGATAGGGAACGGTGTCGTCGGTCTCTTTGATGTGGCTGACGATCTCGTCGAACAGCTTCTGCCGGACCGGCGCCAGCGAGGCGGTCATCTGCTCGGTGTAGGCGTTCTCGGCTTCGAGGTAGGCCTTCACGTCGGGATTGTCGCGCTCGCGCAGCCAGGCGTAGTCGTCCGTCAGGGTGACGCCGTTAAGCGTGCGCGCGGTATGGACCTTCTTGGCGACGGGTGGCTGTTTCGTGGCGGTCTGGGCTTCAGAAGAGGAGGCGGCGGCAAGTGTCATAAGGGTAAGTAGGAGAACTCGTGTCATGTGAAAGTATGCGGGGCTGGTTCGTGCGTTGGAGTACACAGACTCAAGTCCCCATCCTTGGGCTCCGCTCAGGACAAGGCTCCCGGGCAAAGATGCCAGAATGGGACACCCGCAATCGGTGATTATAGGCGATGCCGAGTTCCCATATCCCTGGTCGCCCGGTCGCGGTTTTGCCACCTGCGACTGACAACTGAGTGCCGACAACCGATAGACCCCCCTCCCCCTAGGTCGCGCAAAATCTTGATTCCATTGGGCTGCGGAAAATTTTGCTCCGCAAAATCTTGAGCGCGTGAGACTTACAGGCAAAATCTTGGAAACACACGAGTTGCAGATGGCTGGTAGTGGTCGAGCGTCCGATAATCCACAACTTGTGCAAAAAATGATTGAGACAAATCCTTGTTTTCATCGACTTAGACCATTTTCCTCTGCAAAATCCTGATCCCGCGGGACTTACAGGCAAATTCCTGATTTCAAATAACTTAACGAGATGCGCCCCTACAGACCCCCTTTGGTGTCCTCGTCGGCAGTTTATGGGTTGCGGGAACTGAACCGCGACAGGAAAGTGCGGTGCCGAGGTTACGAAGGTGGTGAAGACTCCCGGAATGGGAATGCATGGCCCCGACGGCTGGTCGCCCGTCGCTACGGCCAGTTAGTCCGACTGAAGGCCGAACCTGGGGCACCGGGCTAGATGAGTTGCGCGTACGGCGCTGGGTTGCTACTTAGGTTCAGCTCCCGGGTCAGGATTCTGTACCGCTACCGCCTGCAAAATAACGCCCCCTACCTCCTTGAGAACCTCCCACATTTCAGTGCCATTATTGAAGTATTGGTTTTCGATCTTGTCGAAGGTCCCGAAGATAGGGAAAATACGGTTGCCATAAAGGATAAGGGGGATCTGCTTACCGGGCGGGGGATTGTAGCCGTCTTGCAGCAAAATCTGTAGCGTGCCACTCAGATAAATAGGATGGTCGAGCCGAATGAGGCCCGTCTTGTCAGGGTCCATGTTGATGCGCTCAGCGAAGATGCCATCGGGGAATTGATAGTATCCGGGACCTGCGGCGTGGCCCGATCCAATCTGAAGCGTTCCTCCCGGCATGAGAATTTGCGCGCTGTTTTCCACCCGAGGGGCGGTCGCGAAGTCTGCATAGTTGTTCAAGAAAATAAGGCCGTCATTGATGATCGATCCCGTCACGATGACTCTGTCGCCGGCGGCTGATAGGCACTTTTCACAATTAGTTTCGAAGTCTCCATTACCCTGCCCTGGCGGATTAGCCTTGTTCCACAGATCTCCGTTGATCTTAAGAGTGCTGTTGTCCTCTACGAAGAAGAGGCCGGAGTTGACCAGCCCTGACGCGGTAACCGAGGAATTCCTTTCGATAGAGATTAAGGTCCCGTAAAGGTTGGTCAGGACTCCTCCTATATTGGCGTTGACCTGGCTCGTCGAGGTGCGGAAGCCGAAGAAGATGTGACCGGAATTCGTGACGTCACCGCCAATTGAAATGGCACTTCGGTTGGAGAAAGCGAAGTATCCAGTTTCTCCGACATCAAAGCCTTGAGTCACGGTAAGTCTTCGCGGGCTGGCTGATACGAAGTCGCCGCCCAAGGTGAGCGAATTCACGGTTGAGTCGACATCGAAGAGGACATACCCGGAACCAATTGCCACGTCGCTACTTGGGCCCGGTACACCGTTGTCCCATTGCATGCTATTACTCCAATTGCCAGTCCCGCCTTTCCAGTTATCTGTCTGTGCGAAAGCGCTGGACAGCGTGAGGGTGACGATCAAAGTGAGAAAAAGAAGGCGAGGCAATGCAGGGCGCATATGAGGATTCTCCTACTCCTTGCAGGCAGCGGAAGAATTATCGACTTAAAACAACAAATTGCAAGTGAAAGTATTTGGAAAGGTCTTGAATATAAATATTAGAAAGAAGCTTAAATTGTTCAATGCGAGCGTGGCGCGCCACGATTTCGTGTTGTTAGGTTCGACGTTAGGATGGCAGCGACAAAGATGTGCCGGCCTGAGGGGCTGGGAGATTTCATCTTCTGCGAATACCCAACGCTTCCGCGCTGGGCTGGAATTGTAGTGCGCTCGCGGCTTGTTTCCTGCTGCGCTGGAATTGTGGTGCGCCGGCGGCTTCTTCCTGCTGGGCTAACCTGAGCCGGAGTTGGCATCCGAACCTCTCGAATCGAGAAAGTCACACGATCTATTCCCGCCCGGTCTCGACCTGTGATATTCCTTCGTACGCCTGTCGCAATTAGCTCGTGCAAATGAACTTGTTGGACCCGAGATGAATGTCCCACTCAGATGGCCCGACCCGATAGAGCCTGTCCCGGGAACCGTTGGCGAACGCACTTCGGTCGGGATGCTGCGATCTAATCCCATCGCGACCATCGCGATTGCGCAGTTGTTTGGCACCTCGCTCTGGTTCAGTGCGAATAGCGCGGCTCCCGACTTGATGCGGGCGTGGGGCATCGGCATCTCCGGGATAGGTCTGCTTACGAACGCGGTGCAACTTGGCTTCATCCTGGGGACAATGACCATCGCGCTGAGCGGATTGGCCGACCGCTATCGCGCCAGCAGAATCTTCGTCCTCGCCGCGCTTTGCGGTGCAGTGTTCAATGCTGGATTCGCAATTTTCTCAGCGACGCTTCTAAGCGCTGCCATTTTTCGCTTTCTGGTGGGCCTTTCTCTTGCCGGCATTTATCCGATTGGCATGAAGCTGGTGGTAAGTTGGGCTCCGCAGCGGAGAGGCGCTGCGCTCGCCTACCTTGTTGGCATGCTGACGCTGGGCACGGCGCTTCCTCAAGGTGTTCGATTTCTTGGCGCCCGGTGGAACTGGCAGGCCGTGATCCTCACTTCGTCGGTATTGGCGATTGCTGGCGCGCTGCTCATATTTATGTTGGGTGACGGTCCTCACCTGGCACGCGGTCCGCAGCTTGTGGTCCGCCGCATGGGAGGCGTGCTGGAGGCGTTCAAGTCAGACAAACTTCGCGCCGCTGCGCTGGGCTACTTCGGCCACATGTGGGAGCTCTATACCTTCTGGACGCTCGTTCCCCTGATCATCAGCACAGGCTTGACCGGGAAGCTTCAACGAATCAACGTTGCTGGGCTGGCCTTCCTGGTGATTGCGACTGGCGCGCTGGGTTGCATCCTGGGAGGCTTGTGGAGTCGCAGCGTGGGCAGTGCGCGGGTGGCCGCATCGGCGCTGCTGACGTCGGGGTTGTGCTGTCTGATCGTCGCGGGAAAGGGAAGAGATCTGTCGCCGCTCGCATTTGTGGTCATCCTGCTGGTGTGGGGAGCGGCAGTTGTCGCCGACTCACCGCAATTCTCGGCTCTGTCGGCAGAAGCTGCGCCTCCAAACTTGGTCGGGGGGGTGCTGGCTATCCAGAATTCAGTTGGGTTTGCGATCACCATCGCATCCATCGCATTGGCTACTTCGGTCTTTGGTCGTTTGGGGCTGAGTGTGGCTTGGCTGTTGCTGCCGGGTCCTGTGTTGGGGCTCATAGCCTTTTACCCGTTGCTGAAGAAAGAGCAGTCCGGCGAGATGTAGCGACACGTCCCGGTGGTCCAGATTCAGCCGTGAATGGGCTTCATCTTTTTGGACCGTTCCGTTTCCAATGCTCTCGAGCCGTTACGAAAACACGTGCCGTCCGCTGAAGCGGACTCCGGATTTCCTACTTAATGGCTCCCCAGCGATAAATCGCTGGGCTTAGATATGCTGTCCCTGCGGAACGGACTCATGGTCTGTCTCGGCGTCTTCGCTCAGCAGCGAGTTTCGCGACACCCTCTCCCGCGTTGGGCTGGAATTGTCAGGCTCGGCTGCGCACGCTGAGTTTGTCGAGAGTTCCTGTCATTCGCTTGGACGCGAATGTGCGCCGGACCGTCAGACATTTAAACAAGAAAGCCGGAGCATGGCGCTCCGGCTGGCTCGAACTTCGAATCGCCTACAGATTCAGCTTGCGACGGAAGACGCCAACAGCCGCCAAAGCGCCGGCGCCCAACATCGCCAGCGTGCCTGGCTCAGGTACAGACGACTGGATGCTGACATCATCGACGAAGCTTATGCAACCGGTATCGCAGCCCCAAATTGAGAGGCCCGTGAGCGTCTTCGAGGGGTTGATGTCAGCCGTGACATCCTGTAAGGTCCAGACGTTCGCGTCAGAGAACACCACGAATTCTTCGAGAGTGCTATCGGAGTAATGGAAGTCGACCGCGTTGACCCCGACAGAATTCTTCACCCAGAAGCTTGCGTCGCTAATGGACGAACCCGCGACCCCGGCGAAGTCCTGGCGCAACTCAATGTTGCCGATGTCCATTGCGCTGAAGCTCCCCCCGTGCGAATCGCTGTTAGTGACCGCCCAGTCCTGGCATGGTCCTCCACAGAAATTCTGTGCGTTATACCAGGGATCAAGCGCCCCGGTTTCAAAGTCTCCGTTGACGATGATTTCGCCGGCCATGGCTGCGCTTGCGCACAGCACCACCAACGCGACTGCAAAGACAATCTTCCTCATTGCGTCCTCCTAAATCGCGCCGCTGCAGTTTATAGATCTTTGTGCACAAGAGGCCCGGCGAGCGGCAGCGAACTGCTTCGGAAGTTTGCCACAACTCTGGCCGACGAGCAATCGAATTCAGGAGCTTCGAACCGGCTTTCTCGGGGATTATTCGCCGGGTAAACGCGCCTTTAGGACGCGACCGTGAGAGTTGCCAAGTGCGCCGAGCCTTAGGAAGTTGGTGTATCGTTGTCTGGAATGGTGAACCATGACTACAAGTGGGTGACGTGGGGTGTGCTCCTGCTTGTGGTGTCACTGGCAGCGATGTCAGTCCCCGCGGCAGAGGCCTTCGCAGGCGATCTCCCGCTGGCTCCATGTCATCACTCGGCGCCTGTTCCGGGTTCTCCCGGATCAGACCATTCCAATCACTCATGCTGCGTGGCCGGTCACAACCAGACGCTGTTAACCCAGACGATCGACGCACCCGCTCCGCAACTTGGTGGTCTGGCGGTACACGCGGCGCGGCGAGCATCGGTTGCGGCGAATGACCGGTTGAAGGCAACAACTTCCGACTCCAGTCCTCCTCTCATAAGTAGCCTGCCCATTCGTATCTAGAACCTCGCACACTCGATCTCCTGCTGCCTCAAAGGTAGCAACTCCTATTGTTTCGAAGTTGTTTGACGGAGTTTGTTGTGCGAGTAATCGTATTTATTTTTTCGGTGCTGGCCGTGTTGTCAGTGGCATGTGCGGGGCAGATGCCCTCCGAGTCCCCGACACCGAGTGCCACCAACGCAGAGATGGAACCGGCGAAGCGCTCAGAGGGACCCGGCATGACCATGACGGCCGACTCGTTGATCGAGCTGACAGAGATGCATTCGACTGCGGGAACAGGCGCTGAGCCAGACTCGACGCCCTTCAACATGCTCATGAGCACGCGTGGCGCGTGGAGCTTCATGTTTCACGGTGTGGGGTTTCTGAATTACACCGCGACAACCGGCCCACGCGGCCAGGACAAAGTGTTCTCGACGAACTGGATCATGCCCATGGCGCAACGCAAAGTTGCCGGAGGCCTGCTCACCCTGCGAACCATGCTCAGCTTCGAGCCGGCGACCATCACCGGGCGCCAGTATCCGCTGCTCTTCCAGCAAGGGGAGACGGCGTTCGGCAAGGCGATTGTGGATGGACAACATCCTCACGATTTCGTGATGGAACTCGCCGCGATATATGACTACCCAATCGGGGAGCGCACGCTGGTCTCGTTTTACGCTGCCCCGGTGGGCGATCCGGCGCTCGGTCCGGTGGCTTTTCCGCATCGCGAGTCTGCCTCGGAGGATCCGGTTGCCGCGCTGGGACATCACCTGCAAGACTCGACGCATATTGCCGACGACGTCATCACCGTGGGCATCACGCATCGCAATTTCCACCTGGAGGCTTCCGGATTTCATGGTCGCGAGCCGGATGAATATCGCTGGAACATTGATTCAGGCGCGATCGATTCGTGGGCTACGCGTTTTACCGTCAATCCTGGTCGCAATTGGAGCATGCAGTATTCGATCGGTGATCTGCATAGCCCCGAACAGCTCGCTCCCGACGAAAACGTACGCCGGATGACGGCATCGCTGATGTACAACTTGCCATTCCGCGCGGCAACTGGGCCTCAACCGTTGCGTGGGGACGGAACCAGAGCCTGAACGACGGTAACGTGGGCAACGGCTACCTGCTGGAATCGACGGTTAACTTCAAGAGTCGAAACTACGCGTGGACGCGAATTGAAAACGTGGACCGGACGAACGAGTTGCTGATTGGGGAGAGTCCTTTTCCGCCGGGATTTGAGGAGAAGTATTTCACCCGGGTGCAGGCTTACACCTTTGGATATGACCGCGACATTGGCCGAATTCCTCACCTCTCGACCGCAATTGGCGGACAGGTGATTTTGTACGGCGTGCCGAATGTATTGCGGACCGATTACGGCTCGCATCCGGCCACATTTATCGTGTTCCTTCGGGTGCGCCCGCGATAAGGGGTACGGCTGGCGCACTCCCCAGTTTTCCACTTTCGCCAAATCTTCGCCTGAGCTACAATACGGCATCGGCGAGGGGCCCCTGATGAGTTTTCCGCTTGCACTCTTCTTTATTTCATTGGGCGTTATTGGAGGCGCTGCGTTTGCTGCGGTGCTCGCCAAGTCGAAATCCGCGACGCTCGCCGCTCGAAACTCGGGGCTCGAAACCGACATCGCTGCTCTTCGCTCGCAGCTCACTCGCATGCAGGCGGAGAACTCTACTTTGCTGGAGGCCAAAGCTGCGCTCGAAGCCACACTCGCCAGCGAGCGCCGCAATGCGGACGAGAAGCTGCAGCTTCTGACCCAGGCAGGCAACGAGATGCGGACGCAGTTCGAATCGCTGGCGGCTCGCGCTCTGCAAAACAACAATGCAAACTTTCTCGACCTGGCGAAGGCCACGCTGGAGCGACAGCAATCCGAAGCCAAGGGTGAACTGGAGAAACGCGAGCAGGCTGTCAAGACGCTGGTTGAGCCGATCACCGAATCCCTAAAGCAAGTCGACAAGCAAGTGCGTGAGTTGGAAGAGAAACGCGCTCACGCTTACGGCACGCTGTCGACGCAGGTCGCCTCGATGCTGGAAACCCAAAGAGCTCTGCAGACAGAAACCGGCAACCTGGTGAAAGCCTTGCGTGAGCCGCAGGCGCGGGGGCGATGGGGTGAGGTGCAGTTACGCCGCGTGATCGAGATGGCCGGCATGGCGGAGCATTGCGACTTTGATGAGCAGGTTACGGTAACCAGCGAAGAGCGTCGTATCCGTCCTGACGTGGTGGTGAAGCTGCCGGGCGAGAAGCAGGTGGTTATCGATTCGAAGGCGCCGATTGTCGCATACCTGGCCGCGCTTGAGGCTCCCGATGAAGTCACGCGCAATGCGCACCTCGCCAATCATGCGCGACAAGTCCGAGGTCACATCGACAACCTGGGTTCGAAGCGCTACTGGCAGCAGTTCGAGGCTACGCCGGAATTTGTCGTGCTGTTCCTGCCGGGCGAAGTTTTCTTCCGTGCTGCGATGGATATCGATCCTGAGCTGATTGAGTATGGCGTTGCGCAGAAGGTGATCATCGCCTCACCAACTACGCTGATCGCTTTGTTGAAGGCGGTCGCCTACGGATGGAACCAGAAGAACTTGGCGGAGAGTGCGCGCAAGATCGGCGAAGCCGGCAAGACACTATACGACCGGCTTTGCGCCATGACACGGCACCTTGAGGATCTTGGTAAGAAGCTCGACGGCGCGCTGAACTCCTACAATGCGGCAGTGGGATCGATGCAGAAGCGAGTGTTTCCAGTGGCGCGAAAGTTCGCCGAGTTGGACAAGGCGCTTGTAGCGGATGAGCTGCCCGATCTTGAGCCGCTGGATAAGAGTGCGCGGCAGCTGGATGCTCCTGATTGGCGCGATGAGGACGTGGAGAACCGGTTGCTCTTTCCGGAAGAGGCGGACAGCGCAAAGGCGTAAGGTGGAGCACCAATTCAGCCGTGCACTGCGTCTGACTGTTTCACCGACGCCAACTGCCGTGACTTACTGGTTCCGCAAGTGGAAGCTACGAACCCCGAAGTAGCTGTCTGCGTAGTAAAGGACTCCATTCACAAGTACTGGCGAATAGTTCAGGGTTTCCTGTGCTCCAGAATTCCAAAGCAACGCTCCAGTCGCCGCGTTTAACCCGACAATGGCACCATTAGTACCGTCGAAGGATGACGCATATACAACACCATTCGCAACCGATGGCGACGAGGGAGGATAGAGAAAGCCGGTCGCATACTGCCACTGCGGTATCCCTGTGGCAGCATCCAGAGCGTACAGGGTTCCCTTGCCCGAGAGGTAGTTGCCGCTGGAGACGTAAACTACACCATTCGCAATCGCCGGCGTTGCCTCGACGGGAGAATCGGGCCGGAAGGTCCACTTCAGAGTGCCTGTGGTAGCGTCCAGTGCGTTCACATCAAACTCGGTCCCAAAGTAAACCACTCCGTTCAAAACCGTTGGCGAGGACCTGACCATTCCCACCGCCGCGTATTTCCACATAAGTACCCCGGTGACGGCATTGAATGCGTATAGGTGTCCGTCGTCAGATCCGATATAGACCAGGCCATTAACGACGGCTGGTGAAGACGCGGTTGTCTGGAGGTCGTCATATTCCCACAAGAGCGCTCCGGTGGCGGCGTTCAGAGCATACACATGCCCGTTGTGTGTACCCCAGTCGCCTGCTCCGAAGTAAACCACCCCGTTCGCAACGGTCGCCGAAGTCACGATCCGTCCCCCGGGTCTCTCATACATCCAGCGAAGCACACCCGTGGCGGTATCGAGAGCGTAGAGATCCCCAATTTGCCCCCCGATGTAAACCACACCGTTGGCCACTGCGGGCGAGTTGGTGAAGGTGACGTCGCTGTAAATGTAGTACTTCCAGATCAACTTTCCGGTTTGTGCATCGTCGGCGTACAGGTAACCATCCTTCCCTCCGGAATAGACCGTGCCAGTCACCACTACTGGAGAAGAGGCCGTTGCGCCGCCCTCGTAAGTTTGCCAATACTGAAGGCTTCCGACATTACTAGCACCAACTTTTATCTCGTATGGGTTGTACCCGCTATGGCAGACGTCAAAATGCAGCATCGGCCAGTTGATGTAGAGGGCGGCGGCGTTAGGGCCTCCGCAGCGGCTCACCGACTGGGCATATGCTAACGATGACAAGAAAATAATTAAGGTCATATAACGGAAAATAGAAATCTTCACGAATCCCCCCACACGCCTCAAGTTGGCAGAGGAAGCTTGAAGGTGTTTACTTGCAGGGTCAAGTTAAATTGACGATTGTTGAAGAAATGTCCTATCCGTGCCTTCATTTTGAAAATTCACACGCGCAATTGCCGTACGCGCCTACGCCCAGCCCTTCGATCGCACAATACAGTCCGCGTACTTGGTCTGGCTGGACCTTCTCCGCGCTGCTGGACACGTTGTAGAGCTTTAGCCAATGTGCGCGCGCGGCATCATCGGCAGCGATCTGGTTGTAGATCTTGCCGAGAGTGGCGGCGTCCAACTGTTTCGTCTTCCACTCTTGCGAGAAGGTGTATTCCTTTTTCCACTTGCCACGTTGCTTCGCGCCGGCGGTCGTCAGGTTGGTGAGGTAGTACGTGGTCTGGTCGCGCACCTCGCCGCCGCTCACATCGACCACGCGGAATGCCGGGTTCTGCCGATAAATGGGCGAGATCGCAGGATCGACGAGCACGAACGCCTTGGCTGTACTGCCGTCGCGAATCACGCGGAAGTCGTCGGTGTGGGTGTGTCCTGCGAAGCTGGCGGCAATCGTTCCCTGATAGTTGAGGAGCAGGCTGTCGAACTTGACCGTCCACTCCGGTATCCACATAGGCACAATGTTGGTCAAGCACGAGCTTTCGTGATTGTGCACGCTGCCATAACCGTCGATGCCTGGCGGAATGTGGAACGTCAGCCAGACCTTCTGGTCGGACTGTTTCGCGGCGCTTATCGTCTGCTCCAGCCAGGCAAACAGTTGGCTTGGCGCGGTTGTCTGCACCTCCTCGCAAGAATTGTTGAAACTTAGCGCCTCGTACTTCTCTGAGAAGAAAACGCTGTTGAACGAGACAATTTTCACGCCCGGGATTGCGGCCAGCATCACGCTATAGCTGCCAAGCGCCTTCCAATCGACAGCTGCTTGCTCATCCGCCTTTGCAAGCTCGCGTATTGTGGTCGCGGTATCGCTGAGAAAGGTTCCGCCAGCCTCGACGGAGTAGTCGCCACAGTCGTTGTCGGCGTTACCGGGAGTCATCAGGACCTGGGTGTCAGGCCAGCGCCGGCGTAATTGCAACGCGAGAAATTGAATAGTCTTCAGCACAAACGCCCGATAGTGCCCGCGATCATTGTCGTGTGTGATCTCGCGATACATCTCAGGAAAGCGGTGTGCCAGCATGTCGCCCAGCACGAAGAAGACTGCCGGGTGAGGCATGGTCTTGTGCATCTGGTCGAGCGACGATTGCAGCAGCCACCAGTTCGTGTCCTGTCCGTAGGGACTGAACGAATGGGGCGCTGTCTTATTAAGGATGGCTTCCCACTGCGCGGGTTCGGCGGCGGTCAACTGCGTAACCAGCGAAGGATCGGCCATAGGATTGAAGTGAATGTCGGAGGCGATGAGTACTTTGTGGCTGGCGCTGTCGGCTGCCAGCACCGGGTTGCCGGTCATGAAAAGCGCAATGACGAGCGCAGCCGTGCAGAACTGGACGACGCTTAGTCCGAGCGGCCTGGAGGCGAAGGTGTGCAGGTGTTTCATGGCATTGGGCAGTGCGGCATCTTAGCATTTGCAGCGCAGCAGGATCCTCTGAACATAGCTCTAAAACTAAGGGTTCGCTGCGCCGTAGCCCGTCATTTAGAATCGAAGAGAGACGATTTCGCGACCAGCCATTCTCCGCAGTCGCACGCAAAAATTCATAGTGAGCAATCTCAGCCTGAGGAGGTTTTGCCGTGAAGCTTACCCCTGGAAAATTAGCCGGCATCAAAAATGTTTCGAACGATCGCGGCGTGATCGCCGCCGCGGCCATGGACCAGCGTGGATCATTGAAGAAAGCGCTTGGCCAATATGCCACTGATGATGGCCTGGAAGCAGTTCAAGATCAATGTAGCGGAAGTGCTGACGCAGCATGCCAGTGCCATCCTGCTCGATCCTGAGTGGGGGCTGCCGGCGGCGAAGCGCCGCGCCAAGGGCTCGGGACTGCTGCTCGCGTACGAGAAGACCGGCTACGACAAGACGCTCCCGGGCCGTCTGCCTGACCTGCTCGATCTGTGGTCAGCGAAGCGCTTGAAAGAAGCGGGCGCGGACTGCGTGAAGATCCTGCTTTATTACTCGCCATACGACGATCAGAAGATTAACGACCACAAGCATGCCTGGACCGAGCGCATCGGCGATGAGTGCAGGGCCAACGACATTCCGTTTTTCCTCGAGTTGGTGGGATACAAAGAGGGCATTGACGAGAAGGGCGCGGAGTACGCGAAGCTGAAGCCTGAGGTCGTGGCGAAGTCGATGGAAGAGTTCTCCAAGGACCGCTACGGCGTAGATGTGCTGAAGGTCGAAATTCCGGTGAATTTGCAGTTTGTGGAAGGCGCGAAGTCGTTTAAAGGCACCAAAGCTTATACCAAAGCTGAGGCGTTGGATCATTACCGCGCGGCCGCCGGCACGACCAGCAAGCCGTTCATCTATCTTTCGGCGGGCGTGAGCAATCCCGAGTTCATCGAAGATCTGCAGTTCGCGGCCGAAGCGGGCGTGAAGTTCAACGGGGTGCTCTGCGGTCGCGCCACGTGGAAAGATGGCATCCCGATCTTTGCCGAGAAGGGAGCCGATGCCTTCCGCAAGTGGCTGGAGACCGAAGGCGTGAAGAACATCGAAAACGTGAACAACGCGTTGAAGGCTGCCACACCGTGGTACAGCATCTACGAAGTGCAGGAGCCCGCGGCGGCAGGCCGGTAACACTGATATTCGCGGCGGCCGATAAGAGTCCCACTCAAGCCAAACGAAGGCTTGAATGGGGCACCCGCAGAGTTTGAGTTGGTAAAGACTCCCACTCATTCCAACTGCAGGAATGAGTGGGGCACCCGGAACGTCTTATCGGGTAAGGAGCTTATGGATTCGGCAGTGCAACACGAGAAGACCTTCCATCGTTTCGCCGTGCATCTAGGCGAGGCCACCGCGCTGCTTGCCTACAAAGAAGAGGGCGACACTATCTACCTGGTTCATACCGAGGTTCCCGCGGAGATGGAAGGGAAGGGAATTGGCGGTCAGCTTGCCAAAGCCGCCCTGAATTACGCGAGGGAGAACCACCTGAAGGTCGTAGCGCGCTGCCCTTTCGTGACGTCGTACCTGGAACGGCATCCGGAGTACAACGATCTGATTGCGTCTTAGGCGTATGCAACAAGGCGACCCTGGTTGCAGGCTGCACGCGAGAACAGGTCCTTCGCTACGCTCAGGATGACAATCGATAGACTCTTAGACCGGTCTGGAGCGTCTCACTTCCTGCAACTGGCGCAATATCCGCCGATCTCAAAGCGTGCGATCAAAATGTGGAAGCGGCAATCGCGCTCGACCTGGCCCTTCACGCGATCAAACAAATCGCTCTCGAACTCCTGAACTTTTCCGCAGCGCAGGCAGGTCATGTGCATGTGGTCGCGCTGCGGCCTGCGCTCATAGAAGTGTCCCTCGCCCTTAACGTGCAGCAAATCCAACTCGTCGACCAGGCCTTGCCGCTTCAGCAGAGCCAATGTGCGATAGACCGTGACCCGGTTGATCGTGGGATCGACCTTGGCAGCCTTGCGCAAGATCTGCGCTGCGTCGAGATGCTGCTTGGCGGTTTCGATGATCTCCAAAATGATGCGGCGCTGCCGGGTCAGGCGTATGCCGCGGCTGAGCAGGACATTTTGCAGAGCGCCAGGAGCAGCTGTTTCAGGGTAGGGCATTCCATGTCTCCCACGTAAGTTGCACCGAATTGCAACGCATGTGCAACAAAATCTTACGTTTGCAAGGTTTATCTATTGTGCAAACCAGCAGCGGTGTTGCCTAATAGACGTTCATCTAGTTGCAACTGAGTTGCAATTTAAAATCGCAAATCAATTGCAAATGCCGGTAATATTTAGTTGCAACTCAGTTGCAACTACAACAGTGAATTCATTCTACCATCTGCGAGGACTTTGAGTGAGGGTTAAGTTTGTCCGTTTTGTCTTTTTTGCTGCCTGCCTGCTTCTTGCTGCTGGCGGCTGCTGCCTATGCCGGGGATCGTCCCTACTTCATCACCTACGACAGCAACATGGAGGAGCCGGGCAATCTGGAAATTGAAAGCTCCGGTCTGGTTGGCCAGCCGAAGGGCGGCGATGCTTTTACTTCGGGACTGATCGAATTCGAGTATGGCGCCAAAGGCTGGTGGACGACGGAGTTCTACCTCGACGGACAAACCACAGCCAACCAGAGCGCGATCTTTACCGGGTATCGCTGGGAGAACCGCTTTCGGCGTGCTGATGAAAGAGCACGCGATCAACCCTGTGCTCTACGTGGAGTATGAGAACACGAGTGCGGACAAGACATTGAAGGAAGTTGTGGGGTTTGACGGCCAAGAGGATGGGCTGGTGCCCAACAGCATTGCGCGGCAGGATGTCGAGCGCGAAATGGAGCTGAAGCTCATCTTGTCGAGCAATGTCGGTGGCTGGAATATCTCAGAAAACTTCATCACCGAGAAAAATCTGTCGGGGGAGCCGTGGGAATTTGGCTATGCGGCGGCGTTCAGCCGGCCACTGTCATTTCATGGCCTCGGCCAACGAATGCGTTCTCTGCCGCGAAAACTTTCAGGCAGGCGCGGAGTTTTATGGCGGCCTGGGCACGGCGGAGAAGTTCACGGTGCATGGAACGTCGCAGTACATTGCCCCAACCGTGGGCTGGCAAGTTCACAACTTCCTATTGAAGATTTCGCCTACCTTCGGCCTCACCGATGAGAGTTACCGCGTGATGTTGCGCTTCGGCGTGAATTACGAGATTGATGGCTTCGGCCGCAAAGTCCGAAAGCTCTTCCACTAAGCATCCAGACGCAGCACTGTTCCCTTCTACATTGCGGCTGCAGGAACGGGTGCTCGCCTGGGCAGCAGCTCGCCGATGCGGCGGATCTGAGCGCCCACCGCCTTCAACTTCTCCTCGATGCGTTCGTAGCCGCGGTCGATGTGGTAGACGCGGTCGATGATGGTCTCGCCATTCGCCACCAGTGCTGCCAACACCAGCGATGCAGAGGCGCGGAGATCGCTGGCCAGCACCGCCGCTCCGCTTAACGGAGTCTTTCCGCGGACCACGGCGCGGCGGCCGTCGATCTTGATGTTAGCTCCCATGCGTAGCAGTTCCTGGGCATGCATGAAGCGGTTCTCAAAAATGTTCTCGGTGACAATGCTGGCGCCTTCGGCCTGCGTCGCCAGCGTCATGAATTGCGCCTGCATGTCGGTAGGGAAGCCGGGAAACTCCTCGGTGGTGATGTCGGCGGCCTTCAATGGTGCGTCGCTCATCACGCGCACGGCCTCGCCGTTGACGCGCAGGGCGACACCGCATTGCTGAAGCTTCTGCAGCAGAGCCCCGAGATGCGAAGGATCGCAACCTGAAACCATCAGGTCGCCTCCGGTGAGGGCGGCGGCAATGATGAATGTGCCGGCTTCGATGCGATCGGGGATGATGCGATGACGCGCGCCGTGCAGCTTGGCGACGCCTTGCACACGAATGGTGTGCGTGCCGGCGCCTTCGATGCGCGCGCCCATTTTGTTGAGCAGAGCAGCCAGATCGCAAACCTCGGGCTCGCGCGCGCAGTTCTCGAGGATGGTTTCGCCTTCGGCGAGGGTGGCGGCCATCAGCAGGTCTTCGGTACCGGTGACGGTGATCTTCTCGAACACGATGCGCGCGCCGTGAAGCCGCTCTGCGCGAGCTTCGATGTAGCCGTGCTCCTGGGTGATCTTCGCGCCCAGCTTCTCCAGTCCTTTCAGATGGAGATCGATGGGGCGGGCACCGATGGCACAGCCTCCTGGCAGCGACACGCGAGCACGTCCCAGTCGCGCGACGAGCGGCCCCAATACCAGGGTCGAGGCGCGCATGGTCTTCACCAGTTCGTAGGAAGCCTCGGGGTTTGCGAGGTTGCCGCAGTTGATGGTGGTGCGATGCTGCGCGCGTCCATAGCCAAGCTCGACCTGCGCTCCCATGGCGGCCAGCAGACGGCGCTCGGTCTCGATATCGCGCACCTGGGGAATATTCTCGAGGATGACATCGTCGGCTGTGAGCAGCGCAGCAGCCATGGCGGGCAGCGCCGCATTCTTGGCGCCGCTAACACGTATCGTACCCAGCAGCGGACTGCCGCCGCGAATGACTAATTTATCCATGAAACTTCCTGATCGGGGGCGCAGCTTCAGCGATGGCGCCGTTTTAGCGAACGCTTCGACAGCGCTGCGAAGCCACTCTCTTTGAACGCCAGATTACATCATCCGGCGAGTCGGGGCATATTTCGTATCATGCCGATCAGGCCCATGCCGGTGGCCAAGGTCACGATGGTTGCAGGGTCAGGAGTAGGGGCGGCATATCCGGTTGTCGTGCCGGAGAAGCCATCCATACGCGCCCAGACATCGGCCGCTCCCCACTCGATGTAATAGCCGCCGCAATCCACTTGAGCGTCCACGACCTTTCCGTCCTCGATGTCGACAGACAACATATCGAATCCAAACGGACCCCAGCCAAAATCCGAGGTGGCATGGTAATCGATGAAACAAGGTGGTCCGCCCATGCAATTCAGAAACACGGTGCTGATGAAGTAGTTTGAACCTGGAGCGTTCCAGTCGGAAGCCAGAAAAGTCATCTCCAGGCTCCAGGTCGAACCGATGTGGCAGTCATATAGATCACAGGTCTGCTGATTTCCGATATTGGTAATAGTCCCGGTTATGTAAACCGTGCCTTCGTCGGAGTAACTGTCGGCGAAGCAGGCCCCTGCCGAGGCAATCAGGAAGAGGACAACCAGCGGCGCGCTTGCGCGTCGGATGAGAGAACGAACGCAGAGAGTCATATTCTCCTCCGAATTTTCACTGTTGCGGTTAGGGATCCATGAGTTTCTATGCGCCTTCGATGGCCTCAACAATGGCATCGTGCAGCAGTGGGCGCACAACTCGGATCTGCTGCGAGCTGCGATCAGGCCAAGTGCGGTTGGTTAGGAATGTGACGGAAAGGTGACGTTTTGGGTCGATCCACAACGACGTTCCGGTGAAGCCCAGATGACCATATGAGCTGGGGGAAAAGTGCGTGCCCGAAGACGAAGGATGCGAGGGCATATCCCATCCCAAGGCGCGAGAGGTTCCGTGTGGCGACTCTTGGCGGCGAGTGAAAAGCGCCAGCGTAGCGGGGTTAACCAGCGGCGTGCCTCCCTTCAGCATGCACTCGGCGAACAATGATATGTCAGTTGCCGCAGCGAACATTCCGGCATGCCCGCCGACCCCGCCCATCACCCACGCATTCTCGTCGTTGACCTCGCCCTGGATGATTCGTTTGCGAAAGCTGCGGTCATCTTCGGTGGGAGGAATTAGGGCACGCATCTCGAGCGGCGGCACGAACCAGGTTCGCGAGAGGCCGAGCCTGTCGAAAATCTCCCGTTGTGCGAATTGGTCCAGCGGCTCTCCGGCGAGGCGTTCGAGGATCTCGCCGAGCAGGATGAACCCGATGTCGCTGTACTCGGCGCGGGTGCCAGGTACAGCTGCCAGCGGAGTAGTCAAGGCGGCGCGCAGCAGTTCCTGTCTGTTCTGCGCAAACTCGAAGAGCCTCTCGTACGCCGGTAGCCCGCTGGAGTGCGCCAGCAGCATGCGAATGGTGACCGCCTCGCGTTTGGGCTTCTGATGCGGCGGACTAAGGGTCACGAACTCGGGCAATACCTCGCCGATCGGCGAATCGAGATTGAGTACGCTCCGCTCAAACAGGATCATCGCCATGCTGGTAGTGGCGACAGCCTTGGTGATGGAAGCGATATCGAAGACGGTGTCGCGCGTGACCAGAGATGCACTGTCGTCGTAGGTAAAGCGGCCAAAGCCGTGGGAGGCGATCAGCTTTCCCTGATGCGCTACGGCAAGCGCTGCTCCGGGGAAAGCTTGCTGGTAGATGGCATCGCGCAGGACGGCGAAAGCGCGCGCGAACTGCTTTTGTTGGTCCTCGTACGCGGGACGAAGGGAGACGATCGACTCGGGTAAGGCTTGCACGGCACTCTCGGCGGCAGAACGGCCGCGCCGAATCTTATAATACGAATCCAATGATAAGTCGGTATTTACCCGCGGCTCAGAGTTTCTCGCTTGTGGCAGAAGGACCAGGTCCGTTTTGAAACTGCGGGTCGGGTCTTTCTCTTGTCTAGCATTGATGGTGCTGCTGAGCGGCGTGCTCCCTTGCGTCAGCCAGCGCGCCGCACCAACACAGAATGCCGCAGACCGCTTTGCGCCTCTCGACCTGATATTGCAGGATGCGATTGCCAAGCGCGTCATCCCGGGCGCGGTATGTATTGTCGGCCACAACGGAGCTGTCATTTACCGAAAAGCGTACGGCTTTCGCGCGGTCGACCCCATCCTGGAGCCGATGACGGTAGACACCGTGTTCGATATGGCCTCGCTGACGAAAGTCATGGCGACGACGGGATCGATCATGCGCATGGTGCAACTGGGACAGATCAAGCTGAATGATCCTGTCGCCAAGTACATCCCCGACTTCGCGCAGAATGGCAAGCAGGATGTCACCATCCGGCAGTTGCTGACGCACTACTCCGGGCTCCGCGCCGACCTCGACGTGCGTCCACCGTGGAGCGGCCTTGAGGAAGGCTATCGACTGGCGAATGCCGAGAAGCTGATCAACCCGCCAGGTTCGACCTTCCTGTACAGCGATATCAACTTCATCGTGCTGGGCGAGTTGGTGCAGAAAGTGAGCGGCGTAACCCTGAACCAGTATGCGGAGACCTTCATCTTCGCGCCGCTGGGGATGAAGGCGACACAATTTCTTCCGCCCATGTCAGTGCTGGCACGTACTGCGCCCACTCTGGTGAACGAAAAAACCGGAGAGGTATTGCGCGCGGTGGTTCACGATCCCACGGCGCGGGCGATGGGCGGAGTTGCCGGCCACGCGGGACTATTCTCCACTGCGGACGACACCGCGAAGTTCGCGCAGGCAATGCTCAATGGCGGCGCGCCGGTATGGTCGAAGGAAATTGTCGAAAAGATGACCACGCCGCAACAGCCTCCGAACCTGACCATCGTGCGCGGCCTGGGATGGGACATAGATAGTCCGTTTTCGTCGAGCCGGGGAGACCTGTTACCGGTGGGCTCATTCGGGCATACGGGCTTCACCGGCACCTCGCTGTGGATCGATCCCACCACCAACAGCTACATAATTTTGCTGACCAATGCGGCACACCTGAAGGAGAGTACGGTCATCGCGCTTCGCACGGAGGTTGCAACCGCGGTTGCGTCGGTTCTGAACTTGAGCGTGCCGCAAGAGCAGAAGTATCGGCTGTCGCGCATTACCGGCTACAACGAAGCCGCAGCTGCCAGCCGGCGAATCGTCGCCCGCGATGGGAAGGTGGTACTGGGGATCGATCAGCTGGAGGCCAAAGATTTTGAGGCGCTGCGCCAGTTCGGAACCAACAAGCCGCGCATCGGCCTGCTGACCGATCAGGCGGCGGTCGACAGCCTGGGACATCGCACCATTGATCTTCTCGCTCATGGCAACGGGCTGAACCTGGCGGCGATCTTTTCGACGGACATCGGTGCTGCTGGCGAAAGTGCCGCCACGAAAGACAGTGCCACCGGTGTTGCTCTCTACAATGTCGCAGATTCGGCGAACAGCCGCCCAACCGCCGACGCGCTGCGCAACTTCGATGTCCTAGTAATAGATGTGCAGGACGCAGGCGCACGGGTCTCGCCGATCACTGCCGCGCTGGGCTATTTTCTCGATGCTGCGGCCAAGGCAGGCAAACCGGTTGTAGTGCTGGACCGGCCCAATCCTCTGAACGGTGCCTACGTGCAAGGGCCTGTATCCGACGCGGGAAACCCCACGTCTGCGATGTTCCCACCGCTGCCTTCACGGCATGGTATGACAGTTGCTGAACTAATTAAGCTATTGAATACGGAACGAAACCTTAACGCTAAAGTTACGGTTATTCCCATGAGGTCATGGATGCGCGGCGACTGGTTCGATTCGACGCAGCTGCTATGGGTGAATCCGCTAGCCGAGGTTTACGATTTGCAGCAGGCGCTGCTCTATTCCGGCATCGCCATGCTGGAAGGGACAAACATCTCGCTGGGCAGGGCCACCCAGTCTCCGTATGAGATGCTGGGAGCCCCGTGGATACGTGCTACTGAGTTGTCGTCCTATTTGAACGAACGCAAGATCGAAGGTGTGCGTTTCGTTCCGGTACAGTTCACTCCCGCTTCGGGCAAATACGCGCACCAGCAATGCAGTGGCGTGAATATCATGGTCATCGATCGCGAGACGCTCGACACGGCGGAGCTGGGCATTGAAGTGGTGGCGGCTCTACACAAGCTCTATCCGCAGCAGTTTGAGATGGGACATTTGTCGGAACTGCTTGGCAACCAGGCCGTAGTCCAGGCATTGCAAAGCGGAGAGGATCCGCGCCGCATTAGCGACGACTGGCGGGATGGTCTGGACCAGTTCATGCAGGTGCGGGCGAAATATCTGCTCTACTGAACAGACAGGTTTCTCTGTGCGCGTGTGCGATCGATTTCGATGGTCCGCTCCAGAACCATTTCCACGGAAGCCCCTGAGCCCAGCTGAACATCGGGCCCACGCGTAAGCAGTACGGTGGCCAATCCGACGACACCGCCCACTCCAGCGCCGATCCCCGCTCCCTTGCCGCCGTCAGCAAGCGCGCCGATCGCGGCACCGGGTATGGTTGAGGTGGCGATAGTTTGAGCGTCCTTCCCCTTCGATCCAGATTGCTGAATGGTTCCCTCAGTGCCCTTCATGGCGCTGTCGTTCGAGCCAGGTACTCCCTCGACCGCGCCGGGCAACACTACGGTGTAGCCGCTGGGGAAGATCATGGAAGTGAAATTCATCTGCAATTCTGCGCGCCCTTTGACCTTTCCGGGTCGCACGATACTGCGAATTGTGCCCTGAACAAACGTCCCGACGGGGATAACAATGCTGTTGTTTTGGATGATGGGGAAAACGGTCTGGGCATACACCGGATCGCCTACGCGGGCACTGTGAGTACTGATAGCTTGCTTCAGCGTCAGGGGAATTTTGGTTCCGGCCGGGACCACGATGGCATCGGATGGGTCGGGTGCTGTCGGCTCGGCAGGGCGGAACTCGTTCGCGGTCGATGGCGAGCGCGGCGTGATCTGCGGTTGATCTTGCGCCCAGGCTGCAAGCGAACTGACGGCGAGCACCGTGATCACCGTGATACGACGCTTCATAACTCCCCCAACAAATAGTGTTCTCAGTTTAGAACGCGATAAGCGCGAAGAAGTCGCGCTTACTTGAAATTGTAGAGTGCATTCACGTGAGAGGTCACGGTGACCTTCTGCGGCGTGAATTCGTCGGTGGGCGGCGGGGGCGCAGCCGCTCCGAAAGCCATGGCTGAGGCCTTCATCATGGGCCGGATAATCGGACTCGGCTCGGAAACGTCGACCGAGGCGTACGACAGGGTGCCCAAGGTGTGAGCGCTCGCTTCGGCGACAGCAGTGGCCAGTTGTTGTGTCTTCCGCATCGCGTCTTGTACTGCTTTGACTTTAGCGGCATCCATGTCTTCCAGGATGTAGCTCACGGATTGGCTGTCGGTGACATCAAGGTTGAAGAGATCGTTGGTGAGCGGACCCACTTTGGCGAAGTCCTTGAACTTGATGCTGATGCTGCTGTTCACCCGATAGCCCACCAGTTTGCGTTTGGGCGACTTGTAGTCGTAGACCGGCGACACCACGAACTGGCCGATCTGAGCCAGCTTGGGGTCAAGCCCATTCTTGCGCAGCAGCTCGCGGACCTGTTCGGCGGCCTGCTTGGCGCGATCGCTCGCCGCTTGCAGGGTTTCGTTTTGGGCAGCGATGTTGAACTGCACCAGCACAGTGTCGGGATCGGCTTCGAACTTCCCATCGGCTCCGACAAACACCGTGTTCGCGATCAGCCCATGCTCGCGATCTTGTGCCATTCCGGCTGCCGTGGCGAACGTCAACAAGACTCCCAGCAACATCCTCAACCACAATTTGTGTTCGTGCATGTTGTTCTCAGACGGCCATGGATTGTGACAGTGAGCGTACAAGCTCGAAGGATCTCGACCGCGTTGCCCGGACGCATCATAGCCGAGCGGGTGCGAGTTTGCCAGAGCGCTCCTGTCATAGCGCGCCAAAGAGTGAGACTGACGACGGCGGAGGGGCGACACTCAATCGTTACCAGCTCCCGCTCATCAAATGATTGGAAACTGTGTTTGAAGGAGGTAAGTTGCTGGATATGGCCGACAGCAGGCCTGGTAAGGAGTGCGCCATGCGTAAATGGTATGTTCCGCTGACCGTCGCGGGGATTGGTGGACTGGGAGTTTTCCTGCTCAGCGAGTCCGGCCGCAGGGCCCTGCGATGGCTCGGTCAATACATCCGCTGGAATTCCGAAGGCTTGCTGGAATGGAACGACGCAGCGGAGGCCGAGTTGCGTCGTCTACAAGATGCTGTGACAGGGATTGCCGAATCGCTGCAGCCGCGGACGAACATGGGCTACGAAGCGAACCTCGGAGCCCGGAGCTGATTTTAACCTGGGTGCTGAAAGAGTCGAAAGCGCGTGCCGCTCGCGGACTAAAGTCCGCTCACGATATGAACAATAAAGAGCTTTTCGGCACGACCGAGGTCGTGCCCTGACGCGAATCTTCGCAGAGCAGAGGTTTTCAGAAGCCGCTCACCCCGCGCTGATTTCGTTGATTTTTCCCGCCATCCGCAGGTCGCGTTGGGTTACCCCTCCCGAATCATGCGAGGTCAGCGACATTTTCACCTTGTTGTAGTTGATGGTGATGTCGGGGTGATGATTGACCGCCTCCGCGGCCTCGGCTATGCGGTTTACGAATCCCATGGCTTCCACGAAATTGGGGAATTCGAAGACCCGCTCGATGGCGTTGCCATGCGCGCTCCAGCCCGCCAGCCCTTCCAGTGCCTGATGTAGTTCGGTTCCGCTCAGCACAGTACTCATGCACTTCTCCGAGGAGGAATAATACTGGACGCTGCTGCAGGGGTGTTAATTGCTGGCTGTTGAAGAACGGCGTCCGTAACCGCGTCCTCCACGACCGTGATCGCTGATTTGCTCGCGCAACTTCGCCCAGAATTCGGTTGAAATGGATAGAAAGATGGTCACCACGCTGGGATCGAACTGGGTTCCTGAATTTTTCTCGATTTCCCGCCTCGCGGAGGACATCGACTGAGCAGCCCGGTAAGGGCGATCGGAGGTGATGGCATCGAAGGCGTCAGCTACTGCAAACACACGCGCTCCCAGGTGAATCTGCTCGCCGCGCAGCCCTCGCGGATAACCGCTGCCATCGAAATGCTCCTGGTGGGAGTACACGATCTCTGCCGGCTCGTGCAGAAAAGGAATCTTGCGCAACATCTGGTAGCCAAGCAGACAGTGCTCGCGCATGACCGCCTGCTCCTCCGGAGTGAGGCGCCCCGGCTTGCGCAGGATCGCGTCCGGTATGGCCATCTTGCCAATGTCGTGTAAGAATGCGCCGCGTCCGATTACCTTGCGTCGCTCGTCGGGAAGGCCAAGAGCGTGCGCGATCGCCATGGTGAAGGCCGTCACCCTCTTGGAATGGCCTTCGGTCTCGGCGTCTTTCAGGTCCAATGCGTTGCCCAGCGCTTCGAGAGTGATGTCATACGACCGCTCCAACTCAGCCATAGCGCGCTCGCGGTCGGCCAGCGCACGCTTCAAGTCCGCCATGGTTCCGTCGAGCAGGTCAGTCCTGGCTTTTACCAGGGATTCCAACTCGTTCTTATATGCGAGATTTTCCAATTCCAGCCGGCGCTTGTCCAAAGCCCTGGCCACAACCGCCAGGAGCTGCTCGCGCTGGAAAGGCTTTAGGAGGTAGTCGTAAGCGCCCATGCGAATGGCTTCCAGCGCCACAGAGATATCGTGAACCCCTGTAACCATGACAACCGGCACCTGAGGGTGATTGCGATGTGCATATTCCAGCAGGGTGAACCCGTTGCTTCCGGGCATGAGCAAGTCGCTGAGGATCAGCGCGTAGCTCTTGGCCGCCACCATGGGAATGGCGGCATCCGCCGTGGATGCCTGCTCCACGGAATAGCTGGCCGACTCTAAGGCGCTGGCCAGGGCCTGCCGAACTCCGTCTTCATCGTCGACAATCAGTATCTGTTCGGCTGGCATGAACTCGTTTTCCGAATCTACCGTGAAATGCATTTTACTCGCCGACCCACAATTCAGGTCGGCTAATTTGACCGCGGGCTCCTCTTACGGGATGAACGTTATGCCAGCGGCCCTCAGACCCGCCCCAGCGAGCCGAAGTTGCACTCGCCGAGCGAAATCTACATTCCTCAATTTTTGGACAGTGGTACCAAAATGCCAACTACTGGCAGTAAGGATCTCAAATTCGTCGCTTTCGGCTGCTAGCTAGTTCCATCACCCTAGTTCCTTTGGGCCATTAATGCTTCCCTTCTCACAATGGTTGCCTCTTATTTTCTATAAGTTACAGAGATTCGCCAAGATTTCCAAGCTGACTTCCAGAAATGGGAACAGCGATTGCACTGTTATGGGTGTGAGCGACGATGAGCGTGATTCAAAATCGGCACCAAACAAAAACGAAAAACTAGCGCGTCCGTCGCTCGAAATCCCCAATTTTACAGAACTGCAGCACTCCTAGGAGGATTTGAGAATGTTGAACTTCGTGCAGGAAGCTGACCACACCCCGATGATCACCCGATTCTCCACTGAGGCCAACATTGCCACAGCACAGCGCCGTGAAATTTTCGAGCGGGACCGCCATCGCGTTTACGCCGTCGCGTTTTGGATGACGGGCAGCGAACTCGCGGCTGAGGACCTGATGACTGACGTATTCCGCGTCGCTTTCTGTTCCAGCCCTAGTCCCAGTGTCGAGGACGTAGATCGGGCGCTGGTCGGCGAGATAGCGAAGACCTTCGACATTCCAGTCTTCACCCTCGACTGCCAGCCGTGTTCAGAGGTTCGTAATACGCGGAGCAACATACTTCGCGTGTATCTGGAAGCCGCAGTCATTCAGTTGCCGGCCACTGAGAAACTTATTTTCCTGATGCACGATGTGGAAGGTTACGACCACGACCGGGTTGCACGCCTGATCGGCATCACTGAACGCGAGTCGCGCCTCGGCTTGCATCAGGCCCGTCTGCGGGTGCGTGAACTTCTCGCCGTATAAGCTCTCATCGCCTCTCTCCTGAACCTACCTCCGCCCCTCGTAAGAGGGGCATTTTTATTGCTCCCTGTAAAGCGCGCTGCAACTCTTCGATCTGCGGCAGGCCGGTAAGGTAGCTGACGATCATGATGCGGATTACGCTACGCCCGGCAACCCGGGTTTCCGAGATCCAGCGGCGACCATCATGGGTCACGCGATCGACCAGCTGGATGTGAGCTTGTGCCAGCTGATCGTCCTCGCCCGCGTGCTTCAATCGAAGATTGAGGATGGGCAGCACCTGAGGAGTGGCCAGTTCGAACGCATCACTGGATTCCACCCAGTCGGCGAACCTACGGGCCAGATGCATTTGATTGTCGATATGTGCCTGGTAGGCTGCGCGACCATGCATCTTGAGGGTAAGCCAAAGCTTGAGCGAGTTCATGCGCCGCGTCCACTGCATGGAGACTTTGAAGTTGTCGAGTGGTACGCCGGGAACCGGCTTCGGCATGTAAGGCGTGGTCACACCGAAGGCGGCCTGCATCGCTTGCGGACGGCGGGTGAGAATAATTCCTGCGACGAAGGGTACGGCCAGCCACTTATGGGGATCGATAGTTACGGAGTCGCAACGCTCGATACCGCTGACCAGATGCCGATAGCGATCGCTGAATGTCACCGCGGCACCGTAAGCGCCATCGAGATGAAGCCACAGGCCTTCGCGTTGGCACAAATCCGCAATCGCGGGAATGTCGTCAATGATGCCGGAGTTCGTGGTGCCGGCAGTGGCGACCACGCAGAAAGGTTTGCGCCCCAAACGACGGTCTGCGGCGATTGCCTGCTCCAGCGCATGGACGTCCATCGCACTGTGTTGGTTGAGCGGAACGCGATGCAGTGCTTTGCGTCCCAACCCTAGCAGGCCCACCGATTTGTCGAGCGAATGGTGCGACTCGACGGAAGCGTAGACGACAGGTTGCGTTCCAATAGAAGCCACGCCATTCTCGATTGTCTGCGGAAAGTGTGTCGCCAGCGCCAGCGCCAGAGCACTGAAGTTGGCTTCATTGCCACCGCTGGTGAAGGAGCCGTCAAAAGGCTGTTGCCATCCGAAACGCTCGCCGATCCAGCGAATGGTTTCTGCTTCGATCTTGGTCGCGAGCTGCGAGCGTCCGGTGGTCGCCAATTGCGGATTCAGCGCCGCCACCAGGGCTTCCGCCAGGACACCGGCATACGTGGGCGTCGGATTCATGAGGCCGAAGTAATTGGCGGAGCCAAGATGAAAGCCGCGGTCGATCAAGTCCTGCGCGGTCTGACGCAAGAATGCGGTCAGCTCGTCGTGCCCGTCGCCATTCATGCCATGGTGCTCGGCAGACCGCCGAAGGATGCCGGTCTCGGGCATCGCGTCACTCAGCGGTTCGAACGATCGCTGTTCCACGGGCGCCTGCACCGGGCGAGCTGGCAGTGATTCGAAGTAGTCGTTGATAAGGTCGATCAACTCGTAGCCGAGCTGACGCCGGGTGGCGAAGTTCAGTTCAAAGTCAGTTGAGGACACAATACGATATTAGGTGATCTGGACCGGCCTGTGGATTCGTGGTTACCCCACTCCTGGCGGGTAACCAGCCGGAGGATGGCTGGGGAGTCTGCTCCGGCTGCCAGATTCTGCCGGTATATCCAGAAACTCACAAACGAGGGTATACTCTGGAGTAAATGGCGGTGAGGCGAGCTCAAGGTAAGTCTAACTCCGTCAACCCCAGCGAGTACGTTGTGGAGTCATGAGCGTGGATTCGGATGGCGCAGCTCGTCGCGCAAGAGAAGGCGCGGCTGTCTCCAGCGGCGAGAGTTCGGCGGCACAACAGCCTGCTGCTTTGAACTCTGAGGGACTGCCTCGGGCTGAATCCGACTTTGAAGCCACACTCCCGGAAGGTGCCGTATCACCGGTTCCGCAATCTCGTCCGCCGAAGTCTCCAGCGCCGCGCACGAGTGATTCCTCCAACGACGTCACCATAGCCGAACCAGGCAAGCGTGATCCCAGTTCAGGGGCCGCGCAACAGGTGTTCGCTTCCATCGGCGCCACCATTTTCGAAGTGGGGAGCGTGCTCGGTGGGCGTTACGAAATCCAGGCACTACTGGGCATGGGTGGCATGGGCGCGGTTTACAAGGCGCATGACTTGGAAGTCGATCGCGCCGTCGGACTGAAGGTCATTCGTCCCGACCTTGCCGGCAATCCTGCGATTCTTGCGCGCTTCAAGCAGGAACTGATTCTGGCGCGGCAGGTCACGCACAAGAACATCATCCGCATTTACGACTTGAGTGAAGCCGAAGGCGTGAAGTTCATCACCATGGAGTTCATCGAAGGTGAGGACTTACGCACCATCCTTACGCGCGAGGGCAAGCTCACACCCGATGAAGCTATCGGCATCATTCGCCAGTCGTGCTCGGGACTGCAAGCGGCGCACCTGGAAGGCGTGATTCACCGCGACCTGAAGCCGAGCAACATCATGCGTGATGCCGCTGGGCGAGTGGTCATCATGGATTTCGGTTTGGCCAAGACGGTCGCCAGCGATGGCATGACCCAGACCGGAATGATGATCGGCACCATGGAATACATGTCGCCGGAACAGGCGATGGGCTCCGAGCTGGATGCGCGCTCCGACATCTTCGCCATGGGGCTGATTTTCTACGAGCTCATTACCGGCAACATGCCCTACCGCGCGGAAAGCGCTATCGCCAGCCTGGTTAAGAGAACACAGGAAAGGGCTATTCCGCTGCACGAAGTGGATCCGAGCGTTCCGGCGGCAGTAAGTCAGATTGTCGGCAAGTGCCTGGAACGCGATCCCAAGAATCGTTATGCCTCGGTGCAGGACTTGCTCGACGATCTCGACATCGCTCAGGGCAGACGGCCACGCTCCAGTGGCATTGGGCGCTCGACACTGCGGCAGAGCGCGTTCAGCAGCGATGCTCTAACCGATGGCGCGCCGTCGCCAGCTATCGCGCAACCCTCACTAGTGCCGACGCCTGCATTCCCGCGTAAATCGATTGTCTTGGCGGCGGCTGTGCTCGCTGCGGCATTGGGGGTCGGCGGTTACTTCGCATTCTTCAACCGCCCGTCGAAAGGGACAACTGGTGCACAGGCTGTGGCAGCGACCTCGGTCGCCATCATCCCGTATTACAACGCCTCAGGCGATGCCAATATGAACTGGTTGTCATCCAGTTTGTCGGAGACCCTGAGCACCGACGTTGGCACCTCCTCTTCTGTGCGGCAGGTGTCGCAGAGCCGCCTGCAGCAAGTGTTGCGCGATCTGAACATCTCTCCCCAGCAGGAGCTTGATCCGGCGACGCTCAAGCGTATCGCCGATTTCACCAATGCGGAAATCGTGGTCACCGGCAAGTATGTGAAGAACGGCGACCAGATTCAGGTGAACTCTACGGTTTATGACTTGAAGCGCGATCGCGAATTCGCAATCGCGACCACGGTTCCCGCCGAAAAGGATTTGCTGGCTTCTATCTCCAAGCTAGCGCAAGACGTGCGCGAGAAGCTTGCGTCAAGTCCGGAGATGCTCAAGGAGCTGCAGTCGCGCGCTCCGTTCGTGCTGACGCAGTCGGTGCCCGCATTGCGCGCTTACAACGAAGGCCTGCAGCTGGCTCGCGCCAGGAAGTCCAGTGAAGCCGCCACTAAGTTCGAAGAAGCTACTTCCGACGATCCGACTTTCGCCCTCGCCTACTCCGAACTGGCACAGGCATACAAAGCACAGGGCTTCGACGATAAAGCCGAACTGGCATCCCGGAAGGCTGTCACCCTGAGCGACAACCTGCCGGAGAGCGAGAAGTTTCTGATCCTGGCAGTCAACGCAGTCATTACGAACGATAGGGCGAATGCGATTGCTGCCTACGAAAAGCTCACTTCAATCCAGCCTGACGACACCGACGCGCAGTTCGCGTTGGCGAAGCTATACGAAGACGATTCGAACTGGGACGCCGCACGCCAGCACCTGACTAAAGTAAGAGCCGCCGACAAGAACAATCCCGACGTTCTACTCGCCAGCGGGCGGGTGGAACTCAGAGCAGGAGATCCCAAGGCCGGCCTGGACTTCCTGAGCTCCGCCTACAACCTGGCGACACAGACCAACAATCAAGCGCTCAAGGCTGATATTTTGCGGGCCGAAGGAATCGCCTACAAAATTCTCAATCAGCCGCAAGAGGCGCTGAAGAATTACCAGGAGGCGTTGAAGATCGCTCGTGATCTCAACTTGCCGGTGCAAGTGGCCAAGACCTTGAGTGAAATTGGTCAGATCCAGGACCAAATGGGAGACAGCAACGCGGCGCTCACCAGCTTCAAGGATGGGTTAGAAATCCGTCGCAAGATCGGCGACAAGAGCGGTACCGCCCTCAGTCTGCTGAATCTGGGCACGTTCTACAACGACCACGCAAAGTATCAAGACGCGCTGAAAGCCTTGAATGATGCTTTGACCCAATTCCGCGACCTGGATGACCTGCCCTCACAGGCTACGTGCCTGAATAACATCGGTACGGCTGAGGGTCAGTTGGGGAATTTTCAGGCTGCGTTGACTTATTACCAGCAGTCGCTCGACATTGGCGAAAAGCTGAAGGTATCCGAACTGATTGCCGAGCCGTTGCACAACCTTGCCGAGACCTACCGCAAGCTGGGCCAATATGACATCGCGGTCACGCAATACCTCAAGGCCATTGACACGGCCCGTGCACAGGGCGACCAGCATCGTGTGGCGCTGGAGTCGAACAGCTTGGGAGAGTTGTTTGCCACCCAGGGGCAATACAGTCGCGCCCTGAAGTCCTACGATGATGCGGTCAAGGGATTCCAGGCTACCAACGACCAGACCTACCTCATGGCGGCGGCGGTTGCTGGATATGGCAACGTCCTCTCGATGGTGGGAAGGGAAGAGGAAGGCCAACGTAAACTTGAGGACGCGCTAAAGCTTGCCACCGATGCGAAGATGGACAGCACCATCGCGCAAGCTCAGAATTGGCTTGGCGACAGCTACATGTATGCTGGCGCCTTCGGTGACGCCAAACAGCAGTACGACAAAGCCGCCGCCGTTGCGGCCCGTGCCAAAGATCGGGAGCAGGCTGCCTGGTCGCGTTTCGGCATTGCCCGGCTGGATGTGTTGCAAGGGCGCGGAAATGCTGCCATCCCCGTATTACAGAAGCTGGTTGCGGAAGCCGAGTCCATGGGCCTGAGAGGTCTGTCGGTGCAGGCCTCAATCTACCTGGCCCAGGCACAACTCGCAGCCAGGAAGCTGCAGCCCGCGGGACAAGAACTGGATCGCGCTTTGAATCGAGCTGACAAGCTGGGCCTGATCATCGAGCAGGCGCAAGCTCACTACCTCCTGGGCCAACTGGCCACAGTCACCGGCAAGGAAAAACAGTTTGGCTTCCAATACCGCGATACCGTGAAGCTGCTGGAATCCATCAGCAAGGAGCCGGGAGTCGGACACCTGCTCGATCGCTCCGATCTGAAGGGCATCTATCAGGACGCGCTGAAGTCCTATCAGGGCGCGCCGTAAGGCGGGCTATCTCGCTTGTTTCGCGAAGTGCCAGTTTCCTGATTGCCGACACTCGCCAATAATTGAAGCTTCAACTTTTCCGCTTCTGTCCCGCCGCCTCGGTGGCGAGTTTACGACAGTCTGGACCGCGGCCATTATTGCGCCGTCGTTTGCGTTTGAAGGTACTTTTTATAGGCAGCGATCCAATCTGTCGCCATGTCATGTTGCGCCGTTGATAGATCGAGTTGTCCACCGCAGACCATCTGGTGAAGTCGCTCTTCCAGAGCATCCTTGACTTGCGCATTCCATACCCGGGTGCGATAGGGTTCGGGCCAAAGGTTGCGAATATCCTCGGTTCCGCCTAATCGGGGAGTGATCAGGTAATCGATTTCGTAGTCTCCCGGGCGAGCGTTGGCGATCCCATACTCCTGAAGAACTCTCTGCCGCAAGGCAACCGATACATTTCCTACCACTTCCTCATGTGCTACCGAGCAGACCTCGTTTATCGTGACCTGACGGGTTGCACCAGGCGTTAGAGTTCGATTCGGGATGACTCCGGCATCGGGCAACATGAAGACAGCGCTCAACTCCCGCGGTAAGCCATGCGGCGACCACAAAATCCCAATCGCTATCGCAATCAAGCACAGACCAACGACAGCCACACGTGGCGGTTGAATACGAACTGAAAAACACCTTTCCACCATTCAGGTCGCTGTTTCGAACTTAGCCTCGGCCAGCCGCGCTCGAAGTAGCGCCCGGGGTCCGGCGGCCGCAGGAAGTTGCTGGTCGAATTCGGCATGATGAGCGTGCACAAAACTGGTAATCGCAGACTCAATGTCTGCCGCCCGAGCGCGACAATTCCAACAGGCTTTTAGATGGGCCTCAACCTCGGCAGCCCGTTGAGGCGAGAGTTCGCTGTCTGCCGAACGAACCAATTCCTCGTCCAAGACGTGACCCATCGATGGATCGGCATTCTGATAGAGCATGATTTACCTCCCGTCCGCACGAACTAGACGTGCCAGCGATCGGGTTAAAGAAATCGAAACTCCCCCAGAGACATTCCGAGTACCGTCGCGATTTCTCGATATCGCAATCCCTCGGCACGCAATCGCAGACAATGTTGATCATTCTGCGGCAGAGCCTGGACAACGGACAGCAAGCGTCGATGCCTCTGCGCGGCTAACATCTGTTCTTCCGGGCCAAAGGTTGGATCTGCTTGTTGCTCGGCCAGGCTCGCATCCTCAGGCGTCCGTTGATGCGAAACTCGGTTCGCCATACGCTGCTTCAACGTGATGTTGTGGGTGACCCGGAAGAGCCAGCCAGGAAGGTTTTTACGAGAACGTCCCAATTGAAGGTGTCGAAACAGGGCCAGAAATACTTCCTGGATCACCTCTTCGGCATCGTGGATCGGGAGGCCGAACGACAAACTGTAGCGAAGCAGCGGGCTGCGGAACTCGTCGAACAACTCCATCACCTCGCTCTCGATGCGCGAACCTTCGCAGATGACCGCTCCGTCGACGGCACTGCAAGGGACGCATTCTCGAACGGCGATGGTGGCATCTCGGGTCCCATATGATACATTCCAATCCTATCGTTTCTGTCCACCGTTTTCCTAGGACACTGACCTTCGGGTAGCCAAAAGAGGTTTTAACGGGACCGCTAAGGCGAAGTCGCTATCGTGTACCAAAAATGAATTTGACCCGCCGTAAACCGTAAACGGTGTACCGGGGCTACGAAGGTCGTGTTTCGGACAGGATATGCGGTTTCGTCCTGAAAATCGACGGGACCAAAGGGACGAGCACTAAAGTTCCCATTGTTATCGTAGGGGTTAGTGCCCAGTTGACCGCCGGAATAGTAGTGTTTGTTTAAAAGATTATTCAGCTGCACAAATATTTGATAGTGGTTTTCAAGCTATACCGCGCACCCAGGTTGACAACTCCGTAGCCGGGGTTTTCCCGGGGCCGAGATAGTACACTCCATCCGGCTGATCCAAGTTGTTTTCGTTGCCGCGAACATAGGACGAGCCGACCAACTGAAAGTCTAAGTCGATCGATAGGTTGTGAATAACCTGATAGTCCGCAAATAGCTTCAGCAGGTTCTGTGGTACTTGGGGGATTTGATCGCCAGGCTCGATAGTGATGGTACCGCCGTCAGGAATTCCGCGGCCGCCGTCCAAGGCATTGCTATTGGTGCTGTTGCTTCCGCTTCCGATGACCTGTGGGCTTTGATAAGTTGCGGAAAGATAGGTGTACTAATCACCGGCATTGAGATTGCTTTGGGTATAAAGCAGGCTGGCTTCCACGCCTTGCCGACGGGTCTGGCCAAAATTCTGGAAATATCCAGAATCCTGTCTGCTGCGAAGCCACAAACAGCAGATCGTTGTCGTTGTTCCCGTAGAAGTAGTCCGCATTCCATTGCCATTTGTTCGCGCTGCCGCGAATTCCTACGTCAATCGTGCGGCTTACCACCTGTTTCAGCGGAGGATCACTCACCAGAGCGTTGGGCAGGCTGCAGGGGAAATTCGGGTCCGCACAGCCAAGCTCCGTCGAAGTAGGAGCACGGCTTGATTCCCCATAGTCGAAGTACAGGTTCGCCAGATTGGATGCCTTATAGATCACGCCGGCCGCTGGATTGAAACGCTGATAAGTATTGATGGCTGTGAGCGATCCACGATAAGGCACGGGGGGTAAACGATCGGTATTGTTGATGGTGGTGTGGTTATATCGGCCGGAGGCAGTAAAGACCCACTTGTCCAGCGAATAGGTATCGATTGCGAAAACACTCGGGGTATTCGTGGTTCCATGTAGGTTCACGCGGTTGTCTTGCGGCATATCGTCAACCGATGTCGAACCATCGAGGTATGACGGAATAGTGGTAATTGATCTTCCGTCATTGTTCAGATAGCCGTATTGCCCATTCTGCACGAATGTCAAACTACCGTGGTCCCATCCCCCACCGGCCACCAGCCGATTATGTGCCGTTTGCCAGGAGAGCGTCGCGGTTAGACCATATGCATGCTGCTTGTCTTCGGTGTAGGTGTCGACGCCGGTACACGCCGAGCCTGGTTCATCCATCTCCAGCCCCTGGGCAATGCACTGCAGGTAGGGATATGGAGTGTTCTCGGGGGTAATCACCGGAGGATAGGGGATTCCGGCATCATCGAGTGCCTGCTTGTCATCGTCGCTCAAGGTATATAGAGATTGATCGAAGGAATCATCGTTGATGTCGCCATTGATGGTATTTGTCCGTACGTACCGGAAATACGCATTGCCACTTAGACTGAGAGAATTGGTCAGCTGTTGGGTGGCGTTGAATGTTACGAAGGGCGAATGCTCCTGGGTACGGTCTGGGATGCTATACACGCTGCTATAGCCGTGGTTAAGACCGACCGTGCGACCAATCGCGCGAAAGTCCTGCGTACCGTTTCCAGTTAAATCGTTAATCGCATATCCACCCGACAAAGAGAGATAGGTTTCTCCGTGAGTGTAGCCAAGCTTGGCAAAGAACTGACGGACACTCGAAGGTGACGCCACACGCCATCCGTCCTCGCTGAAGATTGTGGTGGCAGCATACCAATTCAGGCCTGACTTGCTGGCTCCTCCGTATTCGGCGTCCAGTGCCCTGCGTCCGAAGTTGCCACCATAGCCATCGATTGCGAAACCTGGGCTTGCTACTCCGTCCTTGGTCTGTACCGCGATCGCGCCCCCCAGGGTATTCAAGCCATAGACTGGATTCGAGCCAGGAATCAATTCGGTAGTCGCGATGGCTACCTTGGGTATCAGGTCCCAGGCAACAACATCTCCGAAGGGTTCGTTTTGCCGCACGCCATCGAGATATACCGATAGACCTGCCGGCGACCCGACTAGTGGAGATGCGGTGTAGCCCCGGTAGTTCACATCCGGCTGAAAGGGATTGTTTTGGTTCTCATTGATGTACACCCCGTTCATCCGCTTAAACATGGCGTCTGTGAGGTCGATCGCGTTGGTGTCCACGATAGTTTTCGATGTAACGGTCTGCACCGGCACGGGAACGTCAGCTAACGGAACGTCTCGTGGTCCGATGGGAGTTGCACCAATAACGACGCTGGTGGTAAGCCCGGCGACTCCCAAAGTGACATCGCGCCGCAGCAGGGTGTGGGATGTCACTTCAAAATCCAACGCTTGGTCCAGAAACCCCTGGCGAGAGATCTCGAGATGGTAATGCCCAAAGGTGAGTCCGGATATCGAGATAACGCCGTCCGGACTGCTGCGCACCGACTGAACCTGGTTACCGGTTGGGCCTACAAGTCTTCCGTTGGTCTCGAGTGCATGCCCAGTCGGATCCTTCACCTGAACTTCAATTTGACCGTTGCCGATAGCGTTTTCGGCCTGCTGAGCCAGCGTCGTGGATATAAGCGAAAGAAATAAAATGACATAGGCGAGTATCCTTCGTCCTCGCAAGACCATGCACACTCCAAGTGAGATCTTCGTCGTTGGCTGCTATTCGATACATTCCTAAAGGCCGCGATCTGTTCATTGTTTTTTGCGATTTTTCAACGCTGAATCAAGTCGCCAACTGCATTCCGGGAGCTGCTCGGTGGTGAGCAGCGCCACACTATGCGCCACCCAATCTAGCGATGACGCGCGCTCGGTTTCCGCACAGGTGAAAGTGAGGGTGCTTGAGGAATATGGAGGCTCCGGTCAGCTGTCCAAAAACTTCGAATCCGGACCACCGTCGGCGCGACCTGGCCATAAGGCTGGAATTCAGCCCACAAGAAGTACCGTCACACGACGCACTGCTATCGCTCGTGGCATCTCTAGGCTTTTATTTTGGCTGGAGTGATAGGTAGTCTTCGAATTCGTTTCCCCGTCGCGGCAAAGACTGCGTTCGCTACTGCTGGCCCTACGGGTGGCACCGCCGTCTCCCCGAAGCCTCCGGGAGGCAACTCGGAAGCTATGAAGTGGGTCTCGATCTGCGGCGCTTCGTTCATGCGCAGGACTTCATAGTCGGCGTAGCTTTCCTGAACCGCCGTACCCTTCTTGAAATCGATTCGCCCGTGCAACGCGGCCGTAAGTCCCCAGGTGATGCCGCTCTCGGTCTGGCCCTCGAGTCCCAGTGGATTGATGACTCGTCCGCAATCCAGGGCGCACACAATGCGGTGGACGCGGATGTCGCCATCCGTCTTCCCAACCGAGACCTCCGCCACCTGGGCAATGAAACAGTCGTCGGAATAGATGTTGCATGCCAAGCCCCGCCCCCAGTTTCGACCGGGAAGGGAAGGGGGCGTCTGATGCCAGTTGGATTTGTCACCAACCAGTTTGAGTACCGCGATGAGGCGGCCGCGGTCAATCTTCGCGTCGCCAAGTTTGAGGACGTCCCCGGGCTGAAGCAGTTGCAGCCGTAGTTCGAGCGGATCATGGCCGCCGGCAAGCGCCATCTCGTCGAGAAACGACTCGCGCGCAAAGACCTGGGCGGGGTACTCCACCGCGCGCCACGGCCCGGTCGGCACCGGCGAATTACGTCGAACGAAATCCGCTTTGAGGTTTGGGAAGTTGTAAGGGTTATCGAACGAACCCCAGGGGCTGCCGTCATTGAAGTAGTGGCGCGGATCGGCCAACTCTTTCTCGCTGGGGGGACCGAACATAGAGAGATCGCACCCAACCGATCGCTGCATCCACAGCAGAGGCTTGCCCTGTTTGTCGAATGCCCCGGTGACACGAACGATACTCGGAGGTTGGAAGAAGCCGAAGCGCATGTCGTCGCTGCGCGTCCAGACCACCTGAACCGGTTTGCCGATAGCGTTCGAGATCTCGACCGCCTCAGGAACGTAGTCTACGAACAGGCGGCGCCCGAATCCTCCACCCGTCTGCGTGATGTTGACTTTGACGGAGTCGAGCGGCAGCCCGAGCTGCTTGGCTGTGCCTTCCTGCGCGGTGTCGGAGCCTGGGTCGGCGCCCATATCTCGCACGAACCGTCGCGCACATCGGCGATGCAGTTCATCACCTCCAACGGAGCGTGGGCCTGGAAGGGAAATTCGTACACGGACTCTAGTTTGACGGCTGCCGCCGGCAGCGCCTTCTCAGCGTCGCCATCGCCCCGAACGAAATATCCTGATCGCTCAACGCGGCTTCCATCTCTCCCAAAAAGTGATCAGAATCGAAGCTGCCATGGGGACCCGGATCCCAGGTGACTTCCAGCGTGTCGGCTCCCTTCATCGCCGCCCATGTGTGGTCAGCCACCACCGCTACGCCAGTGGCCAAGCCGGTGTTGACGGGTACGACGTGGCGCACGCCCGGCACAGCCATCGCTTTCGTTGGCGTGAAGCTCGCGATCTTCCCTCCCAGATACGGGCAGCGCTTCACCACGGCATACAACATGCCAGGAGCACGAGTGTCGAGTCCGTACTTGACTCGAGCCATTGACGATTGAGCGGGCCGTCGAGGCGCTTTCATCGGCTTGCCAATATAGCGGAAGTCTTTGGGATCCTTCAGCTGCGGATTCTCAGGCACGGGACGACGGGAGGCCGACTCGGCGAGCGCTCCGTAACTGAGCTTTCGACCGCTGGAAGGATGCACCACGGTTCCCGCTTGGGCGTGACAGGTGGCGGGTTCGACTCCCCATTTCTCCGCAGCGGTAGCGATCAACATGACTCGGGCGGCGGCTCCCGCTTTGCGAAGTGCGTTGTAGGTGCCCACCGTGCTGCCGCTTCCGCTGGTCCGCAGGCGAATGCCTTTGAAGCGAGGGACAGTCGCGGCCTGCTCCAGTTGAATCTGCGACCAGTCGACTTCGAGTTCATCGGCCAGCATCATGGGAAGCGTCGTGCGCACGCCCTGACCCATCTCGGTCCGCGTCACCCAAAGACGAACGACATTATCCGGACGTATCTGGATATAGGCATTCGGTGCGAATTCTACCGGTTCGCCGGTGAAGGCAAATGCTCGCGCGTCGATCGCCAAGGTGAATCCGACGCCCGCCATAGTTTGCAGGAAGGTGCGACGCGTGGTCTTCACGACTGTTTCACCTCGGTTGCGGCGCGGTGAATGGCTTTGCGGATGCGCTGATAAGTACCACAGCGGCATACGTGTTGCGATATGGCGGCATCGATATCGGCATCACTTGGATGCGGCTTTCGACCAGCAGGACCGCGGCCTCCATCACCATACCGGCCTGACAGTATCCACACTGGGAGACATCTTCTTCGATCCACGCGCGCTGGCAGGGATGATCTCCATTAGCGCCGAGCCCTTCGATGCTGGTGTACTTCCTGCCGGCAGTATTGGAGATTGCGATCTGGCAGGAGCGCGCCGCCCGTCCGTCTTCATGAACGGTGCAAGCCCCACAAACCCCGATCCCGCACCCGTACTTGGTGCCGGTCAGTTGCAGCAGGTCGCGCAACGCCCACAACAAGGGCATGTCAGGTTCGGCTTCCACCTGGTAAGCCCGACCGTTTACTTGCAGGGTGTACTTCGTCATGGCGCTGGCTAGACGGCCTAGCAACAAAAAAGTTAGAAGAAATGTGCCGATTCGCTTCTCAGGCGTTATGACTTCATTCAAAACGCGCCGCGGGTCCGCTCGATCGGAGGCTCCCCTATCACTGTATCCTGATCGGCATTAGAGCGTCCGAAAAGGCGCCAACATGGGCGCCTGGCCAACCTGAGCTATCTTGACCAGACATGAACTGAAATCCGCCATACCGTTACACCACTAGTATCCCCAACTCCTACCGGGCCCCTTAACGTTCTGGCCTAGCAAGACTTCAAAAATGAAAAGGTGGAAACAAATGAAATACAGACTTATGCTTAGTACCCTTCTGGTTCTGTTTCTGGCCATCGTTCCGAACGCCCTGGCCAGCAGTATCTGGTATGTCGATGGCGTGCACGGCGGCGACAGCAACGACTGCAAGTCATTCTCGCACGCCTGCAAGACCGTTGGGCATGCCATCACGCTTGCTTCTTCGGGCGATTCACTCCTTCTGGCCAGTGCGACCTATAAAGAGAATCTCACCATCAGCTTTAACCTCAATGTGATCGGGTACCCTAACGCGCACAGTGTAAAGGGACCAGTGGTTATTGATGGCCAAGGGCGCACCAGGGTGTTAATAATTTCCAATACCGGCGCCCAAGTCGCTCTTTCCAACCTGACCATCCAAAATGGCTTTTTTAACGGCCAAGGCGCTGGCATCAACAACGCTGGGACGCTGACGATCTTCAATAGCATCATCTTCGGGAATGCCGGATCCGACGGCGGCGGCATCTACACCACTGGCGCCCTGGCGATCAACAACAGCACTATCCAGGGGAATAGCGCAAGCAACGGCGGCGGCATCTCTGGCCCAGGCGCGCTGACGATCAACAACAGCACCATCTATGGGAATAGCGCAAGTAACGGTGGCGGCATCTACGGCGGTGCCACGCTGACGATCAGTAACAGTGTCATCGGGGGGAATAGCGCGAGCAATGGCGGCGGCATCGGCGACGCGGGCTTGGGCGGCACGGCGACCATCGTCAACAGCACCATCTATGGAAATAGCGCAGCCAACGGCGGCGGCATCTACAACACCAGCCGCACGCTGACGATCAGCAACAGCACCTTCGGGTACAGTAGCGCATTCAGTGGCGACGCCATCTACAACACGGGCCCAACGGCGACCTTCCAGAACAGCATCGCCGCCTACCCAAACGGTGGCCCGAACTGCTTCGGCGCCGTGACCTCAAATGGCTACAACCTGAGCAGCGATGACAGCTGCAATTTCCACAGCACGGGTGACTTAATCAACACCGACCCCCTAGTTGGATTTCTGGCCAGCAACGGCGGACCGACACAGACCATGGCTGAGAAGCCGGGGAGCCCGGCAATTGATGCGGGAAACCCGAGTGGCTGCACCGATGGTCTTGGTCATCTGCAGACCACCGATCAACGTGGCCAGCCCCGTCCCGGCAAAGGCTCGAACCGCTGCGACATGGGAGCGTATGAACTCCAGAGCAACTAACCATCCGCCCATGATCAGAGCGTAAAGATACGCGTGCCAGCCCTCTCGCCGTTCTTTGTGCGAGAGGGTGGGCATGTGAACAATCACAGCGCCAAGTCTGCCCCCTAGCCGCTCTAGCCTAACAAGACAAAGATGAAAAGGTGGAAACAAATGAAGTACAAACTTATGCTTAGTACCCTTCTAGTTCTGTTTCTGGCCATGGTTCCGAACGCGCTGGCAAGCAGCACCTGGTATGTCGATGGCGTGCACGGCGGTGACGGCAACGACTGCAAGTCATCCCAGCACGCCTGCAAGACCATTGGGCATGCCGTCACGCTCGCTTCTTCGGGCGACTCAATCCTTGTGGCCAGTGCGATCTATTCAGAGAATCTCACCATTAGCTTTAACCTAAATGTGATCGGTTATCCTAGCAGTGCCGCGCCACGGGTTGTTATTGATGGCGAATTTGTCAACACGGTGCTCACAATTCCCAATACCGGTACCCAAGTTACCCTTTCAAACCTGACCATCCGACGAGGCAGAGCGGCCAGCAACGGCGGCGGCGTCAACAACGCTGGGACGCTAATGATCTTTAACAGCACCATCACGGGGAGTACCGGAAACGGCCTCGGCGGCGGCATCTACAACGCCGGCACACTGACAATCAGCCACAGCGGCATCACCCTAAATAACACAGGGCAACCCGGCGGCGGCGTCTACAACGCTGGCACGCTGACGCTCAGCAACAGCACTATCAACGGAAATGGCGCAAGCAACGGCGGCGGTATCTACAACGCCGGCACGCTGACGCTCAGCAACAGCACCATCGCGGGGAATGGCGTAGGCGGCGACGGTGGCGGCATCGACGGGTCAGGCACGCTGACGATCAACCACAGCACCATCACGGGGAATACCGGTGGCGGCAACGGTGGCGGCATCAGCGGTTCAGGTAAGCTGACGCTCAGTAACAGCGCGATCTGGGGGAATTCCACAAGCAACGGCGGCGGCATCGGGGACGCGGGTCTGGGCGGCACGGTGACGATCGTCAACAGCACCATCTATGGGAATAGCGCAGGCCCCGGGGGCGGCATCTACAACACCAGTCGCACGCTGACGATCAGCAACAGCACCATCGCGGCGAATTCAGGATCCGACGGCTCCAACATCTACAACGCTGGCCCAACGGCGACGTTCCTGAACAGCATCGTTGCCTACACACAAAGTGCAAATTGCTTCGGCGCCGTGACCTCAAATGGCTACAATCTGAGCAGCGATGACAGCTGCAATTTCCACAGCACGGGCGATTTGAGCAACACCGATCCCCATCTCGGAGACTTGCGGAACAACGGAGGACCGACACTGACCGCGGCTGAACTGCCGGGGAGTCCGGCAATGGATGCAGGAAACCCGAGTGGTTGCACCGACGGTCACGATCATCTCCTCACCACCGATCAACGCGGCTATCCCCGTCCCGGCAAAGGCTCGAACCGCTGCGACATTGGAGCCTACGAATTCCAGAGCAATTAGCCCAGCTACCCCGCGATTGATACGGGTGCCAACCCTCTCGCCGTTTTTTGTGCGAGAGGGTTGGCGACAGTTCGGGAGTTGGTGGCGACAAGCGTAAGGGTCTGCAAAGGGACAACAGCATCAGCGCTGAGGCCGCCAACGGAATTGCGGGTAGGGGAAGTCCGAGCACAGTTGTGTCGAGGCGCTCGGTTTGCTAGTTTGGCGTGGATGCCGCCGCCTGAGCCCGAACAACTCAGCAGGACCATTGAAACCCTTTACCGGTCGGAGTCGGGCCGGGTTCTGGCGACGCTCGTGCGCCTCCTCGGAGACCTGGACCTCGCCGAAGAGTCGATGCACGAAGCCTTCGCTGCCGCATTGGACACATGGCCCAAGACCGGCATTCCGGACAAGCCACGCCCGTGGCTGATTTCAACGGCACGCTTCAAGGCTATAGACGCCATGCGCCGGCGTACGCGCTTCGATGGAGCACAGAGAGATCTTGTTGCCCATGTGGAATCGCGTGCCAACGACCCTTCAGGCAAAGAGACGGGGGATGAGGAGATCGAGGACGATCGCCTCCGCCTAATCTTTACCTGCTGCCATCCATCTCTGGCGCCGGAAGCACGCGTTGCACTCACTTTGCGCGAGGTGTGCGGCCTGACCACCGAGGAGATCGCAAAGGCCTTCCTCACCACTCCGCGAACGCTGGCGCAGCGCATCGTGCGCGCCAAGACAAAGATTCGAGAGACACCGATTCCTTACGAGGTACCGGCGCCGCAGGAGTTGCCCGAGCGGCTGGACGCGGTGCTTCACGTCATCTATCTCGTCTTTAACGAAGGTTACTCGGCTGCGGCAGGAGCGGCGGTAACGCGGGCCGAGCTAACCTGCGAGGCGATTCGATTGTGCCGGTTGCTGGTCGAGCTCCAGCCGGAGCCGGAAGTCATCGGGCTGCTTTCTTTGATGTTGCTGCAGGAGTCCCGCCGCCCCGCGAGAACCTCGCCGGCCGGAGAGCTGATTTTGCTGGAGAATCAAGACCGCTCGCTGTGGAACCGGGAGCAGATCGCCGAGGGATTGGCGTTGGTGGAGAGAGCCTTGAAATCCCGCCGCTTCGGCTCTTATACGCTGCAGGCAGCGATTGCGGCCGTTCATGCGGAGGCGGAATCGAGCGCTGCGACCGACTGGCGGCAGATTGTTGCGCTGTACAACCAATTGGTACGAATTCACCCTTCGCCAGTAGCACATCTAAATCGGGCCGTGGCAATTGCCATGCGCGATGGTCCAGAGGCCGGTCTGACGCATATCGACGCGGTGCTGGAGCATGGCGAACTGGCAAATTACTACCTGGCGCACTCAGCCCGGGCAGAGTTGTGCCGCAGGCTCGGCAGGACCGCTGAGGCTCGGTCCTCTTATGAGAAAGCTCTGGCACTGACCCAACAGGAACCGGAGCGGCGTTTCCTGCAGGAACGGATTCGGCAGCTGAAATAAAAATTGGGACAGCTGTCGATTTTCCGTCTCCCCAACGACTATAGGGCAGATGACGATGAGCTAGCTTCCTGAGTGAACAGGAAACGAGTCATCGGAAACAAGCCAAATTAAACAAGGAAAAAACGTCATGCCACAGTATCTGGTTTGTAATTACATGCCCGACGACTTCGACCCGTCCACCGTAACCGAAGCGATGATGGAAGAGATCCACGCGCTCAATCGCGAATTAATTGCTGCCGGTGCCAGGAAGTTCGCCTGCGGCATCTCCCCGCCCGCGAACGCGAAGACAGTACGAAAGCAGCCCGACGGCAAGGTGCTCATCACCGACGGACCGTATACCGAGACCAAGGAGCACATGGGCGGATTTTGGATACTGGAAGCCGCCAATATGGATGAGGCACTCGCATGGGCGAAGAAGGCTGCCATCGCCTGCGATATCCCCGGCGAGGTGCGCGAGCTTCTTTTCTATCCGGCTCCGGAATAAAGACCCGGCGGAAGCGAGTCAACAAACCTGGCCACTGCGGCCTCGGAACACGCGCCTTAGTGACGAGATGAACGGGCCGGCGCCACGCTCTGCTGCCGGCTTCCCATCTTCTATGAGGAGAAGAACAATGAAATACATTTGTTTGGGCTATTACGACAAAAGCAAATTTGATGGCATGACGGATGGCGAGCGCAACGCCATGTTCGACACGTGTTTTGAGTACGACGACCATCTTCGCGCCAATGGACATTGGGGTGGCGGCGACGCGCTTCAGGGTCCGGAAACCGCCTTAACCCTATCCTGGAAGAACGGCAAAGTCGCAACCACCGACGGTCCCTACGCGGAAACCAAGGAACAACTCGGCGGCATTCTCGTCCTTGAGGCGCGGGACATGAATCACGCCGTGCAACTCATGTCACAGCATCCGGCGCTGACCTACGGCAACATCTTCGAGATTCGGCCAGCGGCGGACATGAATGGATTCATGAAGGCAAGCGCGCAGCGACGGAAACAGAACACTGCACGCTGAACACGGCGTGGCAGAAAAAGGATCGGCTTGGCGGGGTCGCTAGCTCCGACGGCAATCATGCATCCAAAGCATAAGTACGCCTTCACGGTTAAGCGACGCCACCAAGAAAGACCGGGAACCTTCCCGGCTCTAACCTGCTGACGAGATCGGCGCAAGCATGCCGTGTCGGCTTGAACCGGCAATTCCGGAGCTAACCCTCAAAAGTTCCCTCCGTCTCTTCACTGGTGCCCGATTCTTCAGATGTCATTCACTCTTCCCCCAGACGGGAACTGGCGGGCCCTTGGAGTCCGTGTATGAATATCTTTGCGCTGGCGATTTTGGGAAGCTCATTTCTATTCGTAACCGGCATGGGATTTGCGCAGACGGGCCGCGTGCCCCCGCCGACCGCTGCCGGACACAGCGCACAACTTGAACTCGTGAAAACGGTGCCCAGCGCAAGCACGGAAGACTATGTATTCGAGTTGCCGGTGAATTGCGACGAGGCGGGCAACATTTACATGAAATCGCGGGTCGATGGCTTCGCGGCGATTCATAAGTACAATCCGGAGGGCAAACAGGTCGCCTCCTTCGCGGCGAGCACTTGTCCCGACATCAAAGTGCAAATGGCCGGCGCCTTCTTTGTGGCGCAGGACGGACGCGTTTCCCAGGTGGTCTTCCCGCCAAACGAGCCGCAGTCTTCCATTCTGGTCTTTGAGGATGACGGCTCTTGTCACTCAAAGATCAAACTCGATACGCCGCTCTCCTTTCAACCCTATCAACTGGCGGTTTTGTCTTCAGGCGCGATGCTGATATCAGGATTGCGCTGGTCTCCGGCTGATAAGGCCTATCTGCCGTATGTTGGGCTTTTCTCCGCGAGTGGCAGCGTTTTGAAAGAAGTTGATCTCAAAGACGAATCCTCGCTTGACGAGCCGGCCTCGGGCAATGCACCCGCACCTGCCATCCGAGATAAATCGAAGCCTGATCGCAGCGTGACCAGAGGCAACATGCAACTAGCCGCCGATGGCAAGGTGTACCTGATGAGGAGCGGCTCGCCGGCGCAGGTCTACGCGATTTCCCAAGGTGGCGTTGTCGTGCGTCGGTTTACCATCGACCCGGGCGATTCTGGCTTGATTGCATCACCGCAAATGTACGCCACCGGAAATCGGCTCGCGGTGATGTTTACGGACTCAAAAACCAAGCGAGACGTCCTAAAGGTTGTCGATCTGCATGGAAACCCGGTCGCGGAGTACAGAAATATCGTGAGGGATGGCAGGCCCGCTCTTTTTGAAACCCTCGCATGCTATTCCTTACCCGGTGACAAGTTCACGTTCCTGACGACTTCGAAAGATAACAAGCTGGTCCTCGAAATTGCTGAGCCCCGCTGACCCTCAGGCCAAGCCTGGTGCGTGGTCTCCGGCGTTCGTGAACCGCCGGGAACGGTTCCCGATTGCGGAGTTTGGCGGAGGGCCGATTTCGGTGTACGATTTCGCGGCGGCGGTTATGCGGTGTGGAGTCTGCCGTCGCAGCCGTTGCCAGCACTTCACGTTAGGGCCGAACCGACCGGACTATGATTCGCCTCATCCGTCAATTGATTCGTCCCTATCGTGGCAAGCTGCTGATCATTCTGGTGGCCATGCTGGTGGAGACGGCGATGAGCCTGGCCAGATCCGTGGCCGCTAAAGATCATCATCGACAACGTCATGGATCACCACAAGCTGCCCCATGGGCTGGATGAGCTGGTCCGGCCGCTGCTGGACGGCGGCCATAAGTTGCAGGTCGCCGGGCTGGCGGCGCTGGCGTATCGTGGCTGATCGCGCTGCTCGGCGCTGTGCGCCAGCTACATCGACAACTATTACACCGAGAGCGTCGGCCAGTGGGTGGCGCACGATCTGCGCATGCGGACCTATCATCACCTGCAACGGCTCTCGCTCGGCTATTACAACACCCATCAGACCGGCACGCTGCTGAGCACCATCACCACGGACATCGAGACCATTCAGGATTTCGCTTCGTCGTCGACGCTCGACATCCTGATCGACCTGCTGACCATCGTGTCGATGCTCGGGCCTGATGTTCTGGCTGAACTGGGACTTCACCCTGATCGCGGTCGCGGTAACGCCGTTCCTGCTGTTCTTCATTTCGCGCTTCAAGAAGGCGGTAAAGAAGGCCACGCACGAGGTGCGCAAGGAAGAATCCGAAATCGTCGCCGTGGTGCAGCAGGGCCTGGAGTCGATGCAGGTGATGAAGCCTTCGGCCGTCAGGACATGGAGCAGGAAGCGCTCAGCCAAGTCAGCCATGCGACCGTGAGTGCTGCCCTCGGCGCGCAAGGTGAAGTCGCTGCTCTCGCCCATCGTGACCATCACCGTCGCCTTCTGCACCGCCATCGTGCTGTGGCGCGGGGCGTCGCTCATCTTGCGAGACGTGATGACCGTCGGCGCTCTAACGGTTTACCTGTCATACCTCAACAAGTTCTTCAAGCCGGTGAAGGACCTGGCGACGACGACCAATGCGATTGCGCAGGCCGCGGTGGGTGTCGATCGCGTGCGCGCGATCCTCGACACGGACACCATCCTTCCCGAGCGTGACGACGCCATCGAGCCCCGCTTCCTGAAGGGCGAGATCGTCTTCGACCACGTCGCCTTTGGCTACACCGCCGATGACACCGGTGCTGAAGGACGTCAGCTTCAATATTGAGCCGGGCCAGATGGTGGGCATCGTTGGGCCGACAGGCAGCGGCAAATCGACAGTCGTCAGCCTGATCCCGCGCTTCTACGATCCCACCGCGGGCGTGTGAAGATCGACGGCCGCGACGTGCGCGACTACAAGTGCGTGAACCCGCTGCGCGAACAGATCGGCTACGTCCTGCAGGACACAGTGCTGTTCCGGGGAACGATTCTGGACAACATCGCCTTCGGCCGACCAGAACGCCACTCGCGAAGAGATCGTGGACGCGGCGCGGCTGGCCAATGCGGACGAGTTCATTTCCCGCATGCCGAAGGGCTACGACACCATGGTTGGCGAGCGCGGCTCGACTCTCTCCGGCGGACAGCGGCAGCGTATTGGCATTGCCCGCGTCATGGTGCGCAACAGCCCGATCCTGTTGCTGGACGAACCCACGGCGGCCCTCGACAGCGAGTCGGAAAAGCTGGTGATCGAGGCTCTGGAGAGGTTGATGAAGGGCCGCACCGTCATCACTATCGCGCACCGGCTCGGCACCATCCGCGATGCCAACAAGATCATCGTGATCAGCGGCGGAGTGGTGGCCGAAAGTCGGCACCCACGACGAATTGATGGCGCTGAAGGAATCTACGCTGGGCTGCATCGCACCCAGTTTGACGACGCTTCGGCTAAGAGCTCGCAAGCGCCGTAGCAGGCGTGAATCGGAGTGGTTGGACGCCAAGTGTGAAGGAGAGATATGTCTCGCTACCTAGTTGTACTGCCCGACGATTCCGGCCGGCCGATTCTGGAGGCCATCAATCATGCCGAGAAATCGCTGCGCATCAAGATGTTTATGTTCTCTGATCCGCAGCTGCTGCATGCTGTGATTTCGGCTCACCGCCGCGGGGTGAAGGTTCAAATCATGCTGAATCCCGCGCGCCGCAGCGGAGAAAAGGAGAATACAGAATCTCGCAAGCGGCTTACCGACGCTGCGAGTCGACGTCATCGACAGCAATCCTGCCTTCGACGTGACCCATGAGAAGTCGATGGTGGTGGACGACGAAACGGCGTTCATCATGTCACTGAATTGGGCGACAAAGAACCTCACCGAGACGCGCGACTATGCGGTGGTCACAGCCCATGCGGAGGAAGTGAAGGAGATCGTTACGTGCTTCGATGCCGACTGGGACCGCGAGACGTTCAATCCAGGCGAGCACTCGCACATGATCTGGTGCATCGGCAACGGCCGGCAGCGCATTGGTCAGTTCATCGACGAAGCGAAACATTCTCTGTGGGTGCAGAACGAACGCTACCAGGATCCGGTGATCATCGAGCGCCTGGTCCGCGCCAGCCAGCGGGGTGTGAAGGTGCACGTGCTGGCCCGCCCTCCGCACAAGCTGAAGAAGGAAAAGTTGGTGGAAGCGGTCGGCGGCATGCGAATCATGGACGACGTCGGCATCAAGGTGCACAAGCTGAAAGGACTGAAGCTTCACGCCAAGCTGCTGTTCGCCGATGGCGTGCGCGCGATCATCGGCTCCATCAATCTTGCTCCCGGCAGCTTCGACAGCCGGCGCGAACTTGCCATCGAAGTACATGACGAAAATATCGTTGACCGTTTGCACAAGATCGTGCACCAGGATTGGGAAAACTCTCACCCCCTCGACCTTACCGACAAGGGACTGCTAGAACAACTGGAAGACAAGGATGATCATGTCGCCGAGGACTTGGCGATCCATGTGAGGAAAAAATAAAGCGCCGCTCAAAGTCACCGTACTTTGACAATGGTCGCAGCTGATGCGGACTCGCCGTGAAGCTCATCGCCCCAGTACATTGCTTTAACTACGTGGTCGCCCTTGTCAGGGAAGAATGCCTCAATGCTGGCCTGTCCGTTCGACAGGGTAACCGGCTTGCCCCTATTAAGACCATCTATGTTGAGTTGAACTTCGCCGGCTAGTGGCGATCCAGTATTCTTCTCGGGCACTACCGTTGTGGTGAACTTGACCAGGTCGCCCATCCGAGGCTTCGCGGGCGAAGAGTTCAAAGTGAGCGAAGTGTTCACTCCGGGTGGGAGCACTTCGACGGTACCCATCATTCCCATGTCAGCATGTTTTTCGATGTGGCAGTGGTATGGAAACGTGCCAACGGTCGTCGGACTACGAAAATCCATCAGTAACTTCACGCTGGGATAGGGGCCCTCTCCTTTCCAGTACGGCACATTAATCGTGTCCCGCATCTCGGTCTCGTGCACCGGCGTCCCATCAATCGCCAACACTTGAAAATGGAGCTGGTGAATATGGAAGACGTGGTCTTCTGTGCTGCGGTTCTCAATGGTCCATGCTTCGACTGCTCCCTGGTGCAACACGATGTTCGGTGGCGATCCCATGCGGTATTGCTCAGGTTCCTGGCCTTCTACGGTGACAAAGAAGAAGGTAGAGATATCGGGGTCGGTCGGATTGGGCGATAGCTCCGAGAAATACAACTTGCGTTCAAGCGTTGGTCCCTTCCAGAGGGCTGCGCTGGAGGTTCCCGGGTTAGGCGCCATCGACGCAGCCACCGGGGCAGCAGCGGTACTCTCCTTGCTGATAACTTGCGCCAGGGGGCGACGGGGATCTCGATCGCCCGCAGGGCCGGTATCCCAGGCCTTGGTGATCAGCTCCATCTGTTCTCCACCGCCTGGCGTTTGAACTACAAACTCTGCTCGAGAGCCCGGCGGAAGAGGAACGTCGGTTACCAACGAGCTCGCTGCTCCCACCGCAACTCCGTCGAGGGCGATCAATCGAATTGCTTGCGGCTTCCCAGCGCTCAGCAACTGCAAATCGAGAATGGTATTAGAGGCGGCATTCACTACTCTCCAAAGTTCCCGCTGATGCGCATTGGTCTGGATTTTCGCTGGTAGAAGGCTGGGATACAGTATAGGCACATAGTTGATCGAGAGATCCCAACTCGGGGCACTATGATCCAGAGAAGGCGACAATTCCTGGTCGCGAATTACAAGAACCCGCTGCGGCATATCGGCCAGAAACGGATACTGCTTCTCCAAGCCTTCGACGATCAGGGCACCTGAAGCACCACCTTGAACTTGGCGTTCCGTGATGCCATGCACGTGTGGGTGATACCAGTACAACCCCGGTGGCTGGTTTGCTGGAATCCGCACCTCGTAATCAAACTTCTGCCTCGGCTGGACGAAGGTATTCAAGACATCGTCCTGGTGGCAAACCGGCGAAACCCTCATCCCATGGAAGTGCAGGTTGGTTGAATAGAATTCCATCTTGGGATCGCTGCAGTCAGCCTTCTCGCGAATCGGCCCCGGCCGGGAGGATGCATACGTGTTGCCCGAGGCTTCGTTCACCAGGTGAATAATGAGGCGATCACCCGGTTGCACTCGTAGGGTGGGGGCGGTCTCTCCGGCGTCGGTCATATAGCAGTAGCGGACGGGTCCTTCGCCGGTTACGGTTTGCCGGAACCTGAACTGCAGGGTTACTTCCAATACTCCTTTTTGACTGCGCAACTCGGAAGGATTCGAGACTTCGGAGCCTGCATTCGGTCGGAAGCACGTTTGGTTCGCCGCGGCTTGTGGTGAGGAAGAAGCGTGCGCCGCAGATGCGACTGCGAAAATAATCCAGCACACTTGGACTGTTGCAAAGAACCGACAATTGCGACAGAGAATGCCGATAATAATTGGGTATCGCCGCAGCACTGGCCCGAGAATCCTCTGACCTTACTTTAACCCGGGGGACCAGGCGAGAGAACAGGTTGAGGTGGAACAGGCCATCTCGCATCGATCCGCGATCTGCACACCCCAACCATTGCGTACTGCTCCAGGTCTTCAGCAGCAACGCGAGATTCGATTGACGGATGTGATGGAGGATCGGGGATCTAGACTCCTCCCGGCGTCGGCGCCTTTCGGCTGGGCGGTCTCACCGGACCTCTTCCGCATTCTTTGCGCTGAGCGTGACACTGTTCTCGCCGGCGGCAAGGTTGGCGGGAATATCCCACACCAGCGAACCACCTGAGTTAGGCACGACTGCAAAGAAATAGTAGGTACCAGTCGCGGCTTTGGCGGCCAGCGTGGCCTTTCCTGAGGCGTCGAGTTTTGTGGTGGTTACATAAGAGCGGCTCATGCCTTGAATGATCGACGAGCAGCCCTGCGTCGAATGGCATTGGGTTTGGAGGGCTTTCATCGTTTGCGCGGCGGTTGAGTTAGCAGGCACCGCAAGGCCTAATTCGCGCAGAACATCGCCGATAGGCTTGCGCATGACGAATACTGTTTGCCCCGCAAGGGGGTTGGTTCCGGTGAAGGAGGAGCCGAGCAGGACTCGAAGATCCACGCGCTGACCGCCGGAGCCACCAGAGGCATCAGTTGAAATTGGGGGCGGTGCCGGCGTGACCGCCGACGCAGCGACCGGCGAAGGAGACGAATAGTTTGCCGGCACGGCTGGAATTGGACCCTTCGAGGCGAGCATGGTGTTTCGCTTGCTTCTCGCGACGAAGGTGCCAACGTTGCAGCTCTCTGAATGTGGAGTGAAGCTGACGTTGTCGCCGCGAATAGAAGACACGAGCTTGCCGTTGACGCCTGTGGAACCGGAGCCGCGGAGCGTGGTGTCGGGCGCGACGCCCAGAAGGAAAGCTCCGCCGGCGTTCTGCACACGAACCAAAAAGCCGGTCGGCGTGTTATCGACTATGTATGGCGTCCTTACGTGAGCTTGACCGCAGTCGAGGGTGACCGCGTCATTACTGAACTCGAGCGTCAGTCCAGAGGTGTCAGCATAACGTCCCGTCATACGAAAGCCTGCAGCCAGTGGCGCACTCGTGCTCATTGCGTCGAGAAATCCGACGCCGGTCTTGGGCGAATCCACGGGTTTTGGAGGCATGAAGGCCATCGAACCAATGGTGCAGCGTTCGATCTTCGGTGCGTAGTTGGGAGTGGACGTGCTGGTGCTGCAGGGGCCGTTGCAGTTGTACCCCTGTGAGGCAGCGGAGGCACCATCCACCATGACCGTCTTGGTCGTGGTGGTATAGCCGGTAATGATGCGTCCTTTGACAAGAACAGATCCGGGGCCGGTGAGCGTGCCGTCAGGTTGCAAGGTGACTACGATCGGTTCGGGCTCGTTGGCCAGGGCAATCTGCACAGTGTTACCGGACTTTCGAAGAATGTAGTCATGGGCGTCGGCAACCAGGGAGCCGCAGCCCTGTATGGTTGCAGAGCCGTTGCCGAAGCTGAGACTGGTGGTCTGTGACTTGCTGTGATAGTTGCCAATGAATACGACCCCGGCAACAGGTGGAGCCTCGTTGGGGTCGGGCTTTTCTGCGAACGGCATCAGGAGGCTTGCCATACCTTCCATAGCGCCCAGACCTTCGCACGCGTCCAGGCTACTGCCAAGTTCCAGACAGCGCCGCAGTTCCGGATCTTTCTCCCGGTTGGCCTCGGCGCCGGCGAATATACCCATCGGATCCAGAACCGGATCGCCGGCAATGGATGAGCGACCGCCGCCCTGATCCTTCTTCATCTGCTGCTGCAGTCGCTCCTCGTGCTGTTTGTAGCTCTCGGCGAGATTGGCTTCGGCGCCGCGGTATGTGTCGGCTGCCTGTTGACCTTGCAGCTGCTTGATCCAATCCAGCGCATTCATAATCTCGTACTTGCCTTCGACCTGCTGGAAGGCTTTGACCTCGTCGGGTGAGTGAGTCTTGGAGAAGTCCTGCGAAAGCTGATAACCGGCGAGCGCATAGTCCCGCATCAGCTTCTCCTCTCCGGGAGTGAAGGGGCCGTTATATTTTCGGGCGTCCCTAATGCGCGTGATGTAGGTCTGCAGGTAAGTGAAGACTGCGACCTGGCGCGCGATGGTGTCGGTGGGGTCGGTGCCTTTGAGTTGAGCTTTGACCTTCTCGACGGAGGGCAGCGCGGCGGTGTAGTCGCCGGTCGCGGGCGGGGCTTGCGCAAGCGCCACGCCGCATATCATCCCAAAAACCAACAAAAACTTACTGACGCGGGAATGCAGTCGGTTCGGCGCGGGGCGCTGGGGTTTCAGGCGTTTCAGCAACCAGGCCGCCATCGGCGCGGCCAACACCAGAATGGAACCTGCCAAGATCACCCGGCCTTGATTCATGTTTCCCCCGCGTGTTGTTCATGAGAGAGCCTATGCAAAACGCACTGCAAACGCCATTGCACTCTTCTGCCACGCGACGGCACATTTCCGTGGGGAATTCCTGGGCCGAGTAACCCCCACTGTTGTGCAAGGCAAGCCTTCCACCGGCCGATTTCATGTGACATTTTTGGCCCGGTATTGAGGGCACGAAGGCCGCAGATTGCGCGGGACATGGCGATCTAACGGCGAAATCAGTAATTCGCCCAAACTCCGGGAGTGGCCAGTTCGAGAAGATTTCCATCGGGATCGCGAAAATACAGGCTCGTGCCTCCACGCTCCCACTGAACGGTGCTCTCTACTGCTACAGCATTCTGCTTCAACCATCGTCGCCACGCTTCGAGCTGTTCCGCCTCTATTGCCATAGCCATGTGGCTGCGACCTTGGGCATCCATGCCGCCGGGTAAGACTCCCCCGGGCAACTGTATGTCATCGAGTGAGCCGCCGCGCTGAAATAGAAGCAAAACTTGCCTGGGCCGCACATTCAGTGCGCATAGCCTTTCACTTTGCACCAGCACTTCGAACCCAAACAGTTCCCGGTAGAAGCGGGTCGCGCGCGCTACATCTTCGACGACGAGTGCGGTTTCCAGTACTCCGCTGAGTGTAGGACGGCTCTGTCGATCGTCTCCGGAATCGGTAGTGTCGAACATCCTTCCAATCTACTACTGGAGATCGTGTCACCCGACTTGAGCTCGTTGATCGTCGGCGAGCTTGGCTCCTGCAGCTTGTGGCCCTGCGCTCACAAATAGAAAAGCCCCGGGTTGCGGGGCTTCTCTGTTGAGGCTGCATTCTTCCATGGGTTACTGGCGGCTGCCTCCATGGGGCTTGAAGGTCGCCACGAAGTCGGAGAAGTTATTGCCTCTTCCCGACGTTGTGGGATCAAACTCGTTCTGCGTAAAGGTCGTAAAGATCGATATCCAGTTGTTGGTACCGATCTGCGCCTTCAAGTAGTCGGCGTTCTGGGCCGTGACGCCGTCGCCCGTGTTGTAGCTGGTTCGCGTATCGATAAGTTGGTCGTTGTCCGGGTTGGGACAAGGAACGTTCTGCATAGTGATCGGATCCTGGCAGGTCACGCGATAGACGATGCAGTTTCCACCGGTCGACAGATAGGTCAGGCACTGTTCGTTGGCGAACTGCGTACCTACCAAACGAGTCAGGAAGAAGGTTTGCTTGTCGATCGGTATGGCGTCCACGGTCATCAGAATCCCGCCCGTATTTACGAAGCCCGGAGGATAGGTCGCGCCGTAAACGTGGTCTCCGTAGTCGAATTGGGTTTCAATGCCGCCGTCCTGAATCTTCTCCTGGATCTGTGTTTCCTGGTGCGGCGTGAACTCCCATGCCATCAGGTCGGTAGTCTGGCTTTGGGCGGCTTGGGAAGCAGCGAAGCCGACATAAGCCGCGCCATCGTTCAAAGACAGAGTGTTTCCCACCGAGAACGGGACATTGATTTGCGGAACGGCAGCCGGGGTCGGAGTGTGCGTACCCGGTATGAACGGCGGATCGACGTAAATCTTGATGTTATTCGGGGTAACGCCGAGACGCCGGCTCGAACCTCCCGTATACTCCACCACAACCTGGTGCGGAGCGCCGTCCTGGCAACCGTTGTTTCCGCAGGTCAATCCGAGGTGTGGTACGTCCTTGCCGGAGTCGATGGCATTCGAGTTCAGCAAACAACTGCCGATATTGAATTGGCCGCCGCAGATAGGGTACGAACCCACGGTATGTGCCGCAGTGTTGGGCTGCGTTCCGCAGCTCTGCATCGCGACGTGATTGCCGTTGGGATCCCAACTGTCTTGCGTGGTGTCAAGCTCGATGGCCACGCTGTTACGAATGCCTGTGTAGCCCACGCCGCCGCCGGGTACTCCCAGGGCAGTCTTGCCTGAACCGCTTCCGCAATAATCCACTGCCGAGGAATTTTGAATGACGAATGCCAAACCATCACCAGGTGAGCAGCAGCCCGCCGGATTATGAATCTGGAATTTAAAGTAAGTGGTGAATCCGGCGGTTAGCGGCTGCTGACCGTCGAACCACACGGTGCTGGAGGACGTGCGGATGTTCATGCGAACGCCATCCGTCAAACGCAGTACTTGGGCTCCGTTATACGTCGCCTGATGGGCGCGCCCGTTCAGATCGAGGTTATCAATACTGGAGAAGTCCTCGAACCTGATGTTCTGGGCTGCAGCCGAGCCGGCCAGGAACAGAACGGCTACAAGAAGTCGGGTCGTGCACAGCTTTGCCAAATTCATGGGTTGCGTATCCTTGTCTCGTCCGATGCTGGACGTCCTAAATTCCGGCTTCGTCGCCGGAGACTGCCTGGCTCGGGGGAGAACTGTAGACGACGCCGAGGCGAAGGGCCAGAGTCTTTGCACGCATTCTCGTTTTCATCGCCCTCTGGTGTCAAGGAAATTGACCGTGAGAAGCAGGTGCTAGCACGTCAAGGGGGCTTTCTCTCAAGCTTTCGCAACACTTTCTGGCCTAAGGTTCGCACTTGAGCGGCTTCTGTGACCGGCATCACAGCCATTGGAGAAAGCTATGCCGCAGGATAGTATTGCCGATAAGGGCAAGTCGTGAGGTAGTGGATGAGCTGGATTTATAACCGGTTCGAGAAGAATTTCCTGGTAACCACGGTCGACTACGTCTTCAACTGGGCGCGCAAGTCTGCCATCTGGCCCATGACCTTTGGGCTGGCCTGTTGTGCCATCGAGATGATCGCCGCCTCCACCTCGCGCTTCGATATCGCGCGCTTTGGCTCGGAGGTGTTTCGCCCCAGCCCCCGCCAGAGCGACCTGATGATCGTCGCCGGCACCGTCACCCTCAAGATGGCGCCGGTGGTGAAGCGCATCTACGACCAGATGCCCGATCCCAAGTGGGTCATCTCCATGGGCGCCTGCTCGTCGGTGGGCGGCCCGTTCAATACCTATGCGGTCTTGCAGGGCGTCGATCGCATCGTGCCGGTCGACGTGTATATCGTCGGCTGCCCGCCCCGGCCGGAGAACCTCTTCTATGGGCTGCTGCGCCTGCAGGACAAGATCGACCAGATGAGCATCGCCAAGAAGCCCACCGAAGTGCGGCTGAAAGAAGATATGGCCGAGAACTTCAAGCAGCAGATTCGTATCGCTCAGGCCAACTTTGCCAATCCCGAGCAGCTAGTGCAGCCAGCGGAGAACGTCGTCGTTACTCCTCGCTAGTTACTACCGGAACAGACTGCGAATTACTAGAACGCGCAAGACGAACTAAAGGCTGATGACCGGCCAAATTATTTGACCGGTTGTCGGTCTTTTTGCTGCTTTTGCTTCCCGTTGTCATCACAATAGGTGGCCAGCATCGCAAAGGATTCAGTATGAAGTGGACCGCGATTTCGCTACTTGCGCTTTCTCTTACCTGCATACCTGTATGGGCCCAGCGCGGACGTGCCGCTGGTGGATCTGGAATGAGCCGGGCCGGGCCGCACGCCCAATTCTGTCGGCGTCGACGGCCGCTCATTTGTCCCCGGCGCTCGAGGATCTTTTCGCCAGGGATTCTGCGCTGAAGGTAGGTGCTTCGACCGGTTCGGTGGCCGCTATGGTGGCTATTACTGGCCGCTTTATTATCCGGGGTATTACGGGGACTTCGACTATTCCTGGACCATTGGCGACTACTGGACGCTTCCCGATGAGCGCGAGGCACCGCCGCCGTCGCAGTCTGGAAATCAGCCGTCCGTCATCGTGTTGCAAGCTGCCGAACAACCGCGTCAGCAAGACCCGGCGCCATCGCCCAAGTTGATCGAGGTTCCGCTGGATAATCCAGCGCAAGCCAAGAATGAGTCAGCGTCGAAGCCCAGTCCGCCCGCGATTTTCATCCTGTCCGATGGCGAGCATCTGGAAGCGAGGCGCTACGTGGTGACCGTCGATGGTGTTCGACTACAGCAGGGCTTGAAGGAGCGCAGCATCCCTCTCAGCGCACTCAACCTTGACGCAACCGTCGCCGCTAATCACGAGCATGGCATCGATCTGCAGATTCCGGAGAACAGGAATCAGATCATGCTAGGTTTCTAGCCGAAACGCTAACTCATCAATCTGTCATCCTGAGCGAGCAGCGGAGCAGACTTCACCTTCTCCGGTCCGGCAATCAACATGGTTGAAGCCGTGCTGGCGGTGTTGGCTCCGCAGTTCGGATACGATCCCAACGACCAGTCGAACTATCAGAACAAATTCCGCAATCCGGTATTCAGCTACGAGACCGCTGAACGGCTCCAGATTATCTATGCTGAGAAGGGAAGTGACGGAGTCACAACCGAACTGACCAGGCTCAAGAAACTAGGCTTGATCTAGGTATCTACTCAGCGCTGCATTTTGAGGACGGTCGCAAGGCCGTCCTTCTTTTTTTTATTGCGTGATTTGCGATACGCTAATGAAACTCATGTCTGAATTCATCAAGATTGCCAAAAAGTCCGAACTGCCTGAGGTCGACGCTGCCGCCGAGTTCACCGTCGGCGACCACACCATCTGCGTTGCTAACGTCAATGGCGAATACTGCGCCATGGACAACGTCTGTCCGCACGAGGGCGGGCCGCTCGGCATGGGCTATGTCGACGGATCCAAGGTGGTATGCCCGTGGCACGGCTGGGAAATCGAAGCCAAAACAGGCGTTGCCGCAACTGGTCCGGGCTCCGTTCCCATCTACGAGCTGCGCATCGAAGGCGATGACGTGCTCTTGGCCCTTTAACCACGCGTTGGAGGACTCACCACAGAGGGCACGAAGAGAACCAAGCGGATATGACATTCACTCCGTGCTCTCGATGTTCTCCGCGTTGAAGGCTTTTGTGCTTCGAACTTTTTCCCAGCGCTTCGCGTATCAGTTTTAAGCTGGCGTCCGAGCCGTCGTGCACGTACGCCCCGAACTGATACTCTCTTCCACTTAAGGAGTTTGCATGCGATTGCTGGCACTGGCCCTGTGCCTCGTTTTCTCCTCTCACATGTTCGCCGCTGACACTCTCGATGCCCGCCGCAAACAACTGAATGATCTGGTCTCCGAGTACTGGGAATACAACCTGAAGGTCAACCCGGTATTTGCCTCGATCATCGGAGACAAGCGCTATAACGATCAACTCGGCGACACATCGGCGGAGTCTCTTAAGAAAGAATCGGCCAAACAGCGGGAATACCTGGCTCGCTTTGAGGCGATTGATACCAGCGGCTTTCCGCAGCAGGAGAAGCTGAACAAAGAGCTGGAGATTCGCGAAATCAAGCGCGACCTGGGCTTTTACGAGTTGAAGTTGTGGGAGATGCCGGTCAGCCAAATCAGCGGCATTCACATCCAGGCGCCGCAACTGGTGACCATTCTCTCGTTCGAGACGGTGAAGGACTACACCGACTATATCTCCCGCCTCCACGAGTTGCCGCGGGTGTTCGACGAGACCATCGACAACATGCGCCTGGGCATGGCCGACGGCATGATGCCGCCAAAATTTCTCCTGGAGAAGGCTGTCGACCAAACCAACGACCTTGCGAACACTCCGGTAGAGAAGTCGCCCTTTGCGCAGCCGTTCGACAAGTTTCCCGCCAGCTTCTCTGATGCCGACAAAACACGGCTGAAGAAAGAAGGCTATGACGCCATTCAGAAAGAGGTGGCGCCGGCGTACACCAAGCTGGGTAAGTTCCTGAAAGACGATTACGCCCCGAAGGGCCGCACCGAGGTGGGCATCTGGTCGCTGCCCAACGGGGATGCCATCTACCGTTTTATGGTGCGCGAGTCGACGACAACGGACGTCGAGCCGGAGAAGATTCACCAGATTGGATTACAGCAAGTTGCGGAGATCGAAAAGCAGCAACTGGCTATTGCCAACAAGCTCGGCTACAAAGACCTGAAGAGCTTCGCGGCCGCGGTTACCGCCGATCCCAAGCTGCATGCCCATTCGCGCGAAGAGATTCTCGACCTTTACCGAAAATATATCGGGCAGATGGAACCCAAGCTGCCGCAGCTCATCGGACGCTTGCCGAAAGCCAAACTCATCGTCATGCCCGACGAGCCCTATCGCGAGAAGGACGCCTCTGCCGCCGAGTACATCGAAGGCACTCCCGATGGCTCACGTCCGGGCCACGTGATGGTGAACACCAGCGATCCCGAGAAACGCCTGACCATCAACATCGAATCCACGTCGTATCACGAGGGGGTTCCCGGCCATCACCTTCAGCTGTCGCTGGCGCAGGAAATTGGTACCCTGCCGCCGTTCCGCCAGCACGGGTTTTGGGGCGCTTACGTTGAAGGCTGGGCGCTCTACTCCGAGCGTCTGGGCAAAGAAGTCGGGTTCTACCAGGACCCCTACAACGACTACGGCCGACTGCAAGATGAGATGCTGCGCGCGATTCGGCTTGTAGTTGATACCGGTCTGCACTACAAGCATTGGACACGCGACCAGGTGGTGCAGTTCTTCCATGATCATTCATCGGAAGACGAACCTAACGTGCAGTCGGAGACCAACCGTTACATTTCGTGGCCTGGTCAGGCGTTGTCCTACAAGATGGGACAACTAGAAATCCTCGATCTGCGCGCCCACGCCCAGAAAGAGCTTGGCAGCAAGTTCGACATTAAGGAATTTCACGACCAGGTGCTCGATTCCGGGGCGCTGCCACTCGACGTGTTGCAGGGCCAGATCAACGACTGGATCGTCCAGAAGAAAGCAGTGGCCCACTAGGGAACTACGAATGTCCTTCTATGACTACAGCGCGAAGCTGAACGACGGCAGCGCCCGGAAGCTGAGCCAATACAAGGGGAAGGTTCTTCTGGTGGTGAACACCGCCAGCCAATGCGGCTTTACCCCGCAGTACAAAGGCCTGCAAGAACTCCATGCCACATATAAGGACCGCGGCTTCGCGGTCCTGGCTTTTCCCTGCGATCAATTTGGACATCAGGAGCCGGGTAGCGATGAAGAGATCGCGTCGTTTTGCGAGACGAACTACGGCGTCGACTTTCCCTTGTTTTCCAAAATCGAAGTCAACGGTGACAATGCACATCCGCTTTATAAGTTCCTTAAGAGTGAAAAAGGCGGACTGCTGGGAGATGCGATTAAGTGGAACTTCACCAAGTTCCTGATCGACAAGCAAGGTAACGTAATCGAGCGCTACGCGCCGCTGACTCCGCCCGACAATATTGCGAGCGACATCGAAAGAGAGCTGGCGAAATAAGGTCGGGCGTTAACTGGATTTGCGATTGACAAAGGCCGCGTCGAGGGCGCGGCCGCGGCCGTGCCCTGACGCGAATCTTCCCATAGTCACGTTTTCCTGAACCACGCTTACTGCAACAGCCCAAACACCGCCACGCCAGTCGGCGTCCCAACGTAGACCCGGCCGTTGGCGATCATCGGCGTAATGAACTTGTTTCCGTTGCCGAACTGGTCTCGCGATCCCTGCTGGCTGCTGTTATAAAATTCCTGCGTCAGGTCACGCGCATTGTAAGCGTGCAGCACTGCCGGCGAGCTGTTCTCCACCGCCCACAAGATTCCGTTCTGCGCAGAGTTGGAGGAGATGCTGGGCGTCGTTCCCGGATAGGTGAAGGTTTTGACCGTCTGGCTGTTGGGTGAGGTCCCAAGCTTGCCATTCGCGAACGGATAAGCCTTGATGTGATCGCTCACCCCGCCGTAGTAGACGCTATTAAAGAAGTACGCCGGCATCGACCAGGCGCCGTTGGGCAGCGCGCCAGTCAATTGCTGATAGAGAGCATTGTTATTGTTGGCATTCCATTTACCCATATTGTCGCGGTTGGCGACATAGATGTTGCCGTCCTTACCTGCGCCGACGACCAGATGCGATTGCTGATTGACGGAGGCCGAGTTGGGTAGCACCATCGCTCCGCCCGATCCCAGATCGGTGTCAGCATTTGACTCTTGCACGGTATTGAAAGTGTTGAAGTAGTCCGCAACTCCGAGCGTACCCGAACCCGAAAGCTTCATGAACGCGTTACCGTAGTCCCCCTTGCTGGGGAATCCGTTGGAATCGAGCGTAGTGTCGAACGTTCCGTTACCAACGAGGAAATAGATAAACCCGTCGCTGTCGGCGGCGAGACCCGCGCCCGCCTGCCAGATCGCGCCTTCTTTGCCATTTGGAGTGAGATTGAGGACCGAGAGCTGCGCCAAGGTCGATGCGCCGTACTGCATTATCCAGCCGGTGTAGGGACGCTGATCGCAGTGCGAGGTGAATGCCAGATAAATCTTGCCGGCTACCTCTAGCAGGCCGGAGCGCTCGGCATACTGGCGCGGGTCAAAGACCACGAACCCGTTCTGGCTGTTGTCCCCCGTTCCCGGATACTTCGCCTGAATCTCCACCGGGCCGCCAAACAGCTCAGCGCCGGTACTGAGATCGAGCGCATGCAGCCGTTGATGATAGGCGCTGTTTGCATCCTTCGACATGGCGACGAAGTAGATAGCGCCGTTCGGCCGCTGGGTGCGATCGATCACCGGTGTGTCGGTAATGCCAATCTCGGGAGAAATCTGCCCGCAACCGGATACAGCTTCGCTGGTGGTTTCGCCTTGCAGCAGCGCTGTCGCCTTCCACAGCTGCGCTCCACTATCAGCATCGAATGCGTAAATGCTGTCGTGCTCAGTTACCACGTATAAAACGTTGTGAAGCATGCCGTTGATCATGACCACGGAGGCGTAAAGAGGTTCGGCATTCACCTTGCCATCGGTGGTGAGAAAATTCTGCTTCCCGAAACTTGCCGAATTCACATTCGCGGTTGTCAGTTTAGTCTCGACCGGCATAAGGCCGGTTCGCATGTTGTCGTTGTGATACGTGAGCACATTAATCGGCGAGACCGCCGGTGGGCGGTTTTGCGCCATTGTGGTTGAAGCAAGCAATACCGGAACGAGCAAACTGCAAAGAACGGCTGCACGGCAACGCATTAAACGACCTCCAGCGGTGATTCACGAAGAGTCTGATGCAAGGAGACGATGGGGTGGCTGGCACCAAGTTTGCCCCAACCGGCAAATTAGCGCCAGCCCTTTCAGCCAAGCAGGATTTGACATCCCTGCGCGCCCCGGAAAGTGGTGGGTGGCTTCTCTCAATCCAGTGCTGGATATAATCAAAGGATGGACGAACAGGATTTCCGCCGGCGCGCTGACCTCAGTCTCGAAACTTTGAAACGTAGCCTCTACGAAGCCGAAGGTGAGGCCGACTTCGAGGTCGAAGAAAATGCCGGTGCGTTGCACATTGTCTTCGAAGAGCCCCCGGGAAAGTTCGTCGTCTCTCCTAACGCGCCAGTCCGCCAGATCTGGATTTCTGCGCTGTCAACCAGCTTCAAACTCGATTGGTCAGAAAAGAAGAACGACTTCGAGCTGACCAAAACCGGGGAAACTATCAAACAGCTAGTCGGGCGGCTGATCAACGAACAGTTGGGCGAAGAGGCGATTCGGCTGAAGTAAAGCCGCCATTGGCCTTTGGCTTTTAGCTCTTAGCCAGGCAAAAGATACATCCGTCACGCTATTTAGAGCTGATTCGGGTTCCTTGGCGAGAAGCACCGTCGATTAACTGGCCAAAAGCCAAGAGCCAAGAGCCAATAGCCAAAAGCGGCTTTACTTACACCCGCCCACGCCGCCCTCAATCGCCGTCCCCTCCTCGTAGTCGTTCCAGGTTTCGATCATCAGGAAGGCGAGCGGTCGTTGCTCGTTGTAATAGCGCCGGAAAAGGCGGAGTGTGTCGTCGAACGTCCGGCCGCAGCGCGCGCTCATGTGACGGTTCTGGCTCCAGCTTGCGCGTGAATCGTTGAATCCGGGCCACGCAGCTCCCACCGCAACCTTGTTGGGATACTGTGCAATCATCGTCTGATAGAAATTTTCCAGGTAATCCTCGCCCCAGTTGCTGCCATTCGCGCTCCAGCCTGCCTTGCCCGGATTCACCCACGCGTAAAAACCGTCGAAGTCGTTTGCGAACTTCGCATTGATGTCTTTGAAGATGAGTAGCGGTGGGTCTTCCCACGAGTTCACAGTCTGCCGCACGCGACTCCAGTCGGTACGGCCGCCCTTGGGGAAGATGAAGATCATGGGCTTGCCCTGGTATCGCAAGTACGCGTTACGCGCGATCATGGCGTGGGGACCGATGTAGCGATCGTAAGCATATTGCAGATCGACGATCACCGCGTCGGTGCTTCCCGCCGGATTACTTTCATCCTCGTCATACATCAGCGCGACCTTGAAGTCTTTCTCGGCTGCGGCCTGCTGCATCAGCGTGTACGCCTTGTCTTCAAAGTCGTGGCGCGCCCCGTACCAGTTGACGACAAATGCCGAGATGCCGAGCTGCTTGGCGTGATCAATCTGCTGCTGGATCTTCACTCGGTCGACAGAAGAGTAGCCCACGTCGATATGGCTCGGCTGACCGAACCAGGGCTGATAATCGGCCAGCAGCACCGGGTCCTGACCGCCACCGACGAAGTGATTCATGGCCAGCGGCTGATGAACCGCCTTTTGACTGCACCCTGTGGTGACAAGAAACGCCGCTATAACCGCAATGAGGATCAACGCGCGCTTGCTGCGCGGGCGAAAGAAAGCGAAATGCATATGTATTAGACCAACCCGGTTAGATGAGAAATTGCGCGGGAACGTTGGTCAGAGCTGGATTCTTGACTCATGTCCTTGGAAACCCTCCATTTGGCGTGCCTGCGGCTTGGCCATTACACTTCTAGTTGTGAGGATTGCACTCGGGCAGATCAACACCACCATAGCCGACTTCGCCGGAAATTCCGCAAAAATTATCGACTACGCGCAGCGCGCCCGCAGCGCCGGCGCCGAGCTGGTTATGTTCCCAGAGCTCTCCATCTGTGGCTATCCTCCACGCGATCTCGTGGAGCGTCCCTGGTTTGTCGAGCAGAATCGCCAGACTGCCGAGCAGATTGCTCGCAAGACCGAAGGCATTGCGGTAATCGTCGGCCTGGTGACTCCGACCAGAAATGGCACGGGCAAACATGTGCTCAACTCGGCAGCGTTGCTGCGCGACGGCAAGATTGCTTTCATCCAGTCGAAGCGCCTGTTGCCCACCTACGACGTCTTCGACGAGATGCGTAACTTTGCCCCTGCCGACTCGCAGCAGCTGTTCCCGCTCAGCGGCAAGCAAGTAGCACTCACCATTTGCGAAGACGCCTGGAACGACAAGAATTTTTGGGACCGCCGTTTGTACGGAGTCGACCCCGTCGAAGACCTGATGCGCGCCGGTGGCCAGGTTTTGCTCAACATGTCAGCCTCGCCTTTCTATCTCTGCAAACGTGAGCTGCGCCGCGACATGCTTGCGGCCATCGCGCGCCAATACAACGTACCGGTGGCGCTGGTGAATCAGGTTGGCGGCAACGACAGCCTGGTCTTTGACGGATCCAGCCTGGTGCTCGGTCCCGACGGCAGCGTCATTGCGCAAGCCAAGTCTTTTGAAGAGGACCTGATCTTCTTCGATTCCAGCACGCTGACGGGTGACATGCGCGAGCGCGATGAAACCGAAGAGGGCAGCGCATACGCAGCTCTGGTACTGGGCACGCGCGATTACGTTCGCAAATGCGGGTTCAAGCAGGTCGTACTCGGCCTCAGTGGAGGTATTGATTCAGCCCTGACAGCCTGCATCGCGGTGGACGCGCTGGGTGCGAAAAACGTGATGGGAATCGCCATGCCGGGTCCGTATTCGTCGCAAGGCAGCGTCGACGATGCGATTGCGCTAGCGAAGAACCTTGGCATCAAGTGCCAACTCATCCGCATTGACGACATTTTTCATTCCTACACTGCGGGACTTACCCCGGCTTTCGACAACCGCGCGCCTGACGTTACGGAAGAAAATATTCAAGCTCGCATCCGAGGCTCGCTGGTCATGGCGCTTTCCAACAAGCTTGGCTCCATGGTTCTCACCACTGGCAACAAATCGGAGTTGGGAGTGGGTTACTGTACGCTGTACGGCGACATGTGCGGAGGCCTGGCGGTAATTTCCGATGTGCCGAAGACGCTGGTGTACCGGCTGTCGCACTACGTGAATCGCAACGGCGAACGCATTCCGGAGTCGACGATCGAGAAGCCTCCATCGGCTGAGTTGCGGCCCGGGCAAAAAGATAGCGATTCACTTCCGCCGTACGAAGTGCTGGACACTGTGCTGGTCGATTACATAGAAGACAATAAGTCGCCGCAGCAGATTGCCGACGAGCATGGTTACGATCTGCAGATGGTGCGGGGAATCGCCCGCATGGTTGACCGCAGCGAATACAAGCGCCAGCAGGCTGCGCCGGGGCTAAAGATTTCGGAGAAGGCGTTCGGATTTGGCAGGCGGTATCCCATCGCAGCGAAGACCGACGCTTAGTTGCACATCATAATCAGAAAGGCATCAATGAGAGTTCTATCGCGCTTATTCATTATCGCTGTGCTGGTATTCTGCAGCCTCAACCTTCCGGCCCAAACCCACACGGCCGCTCCCGCCGCATCGACCAGTAGTACGCTTCCCAGCGAAGCGACAGTCACCGAGTTTCTTAAGCATATGTTCGGCTGGAACCAGAATCTCGCTTGGCATGTGGTTAGCATCAAACCGTCGGAAGCGCCCGCCATCTCCGAAGTGACGGTCGTGTTCAATACGCCGGAAGGGCAGGCGATACAGCGAATCTACGTCACGCCCGACGAGCACTATGCCTTTTCGGGCGACCTGGTGCCGTTCGGATCTGATCCTTTCGCCCAAGCCCGCGCCGAGCTAAAGAATGTTACTGGCCCGGTGCACGGTCCCAAAGATGCGCCAGTTACGATCGTCGAATTCGGCGATCTGGAATGTCCGGCCTGCAAGAAGGCGCAGGAGAACCTCAACAAGCTGATGAGCGAGGAGCCTAAGGCCAAGCTCGTTTTCCAGAACTTTCCGCTGGAGCAGATTCACAAGTGGGCGATGCCGGCGGCCAAGTATGTCGACTGTCTCGGGCGGGAGAACAACGAGGTGGTGTGGAAGTTCATCGCTACCACCTATGACCACCAAAGCGACATCAACGAGCAGAACGTTGAGCAGATGCTGAAGGGCTACGTCAAAGATTCGGGCGGCGATCCGGCTGCGGTGAGCGCTTGCGCGGCCAAGCCGGAAACCGAAAAGCGTGTGCGTGAATCAATGGCTCTCGGAGAGAAGCTGAATGTCAACAGCACCCCGACCTTCTTTATCAACGGCCGAAGGGTCGCTGGCTTCGTCAACACTCCCTACGACGCGGTAAAGGCGATGGTGGATTACGACATGAAGTGAGAGCTGGCAGTTGCCGGTGGCCAGTTGTCAGAAAGAAGTTGCGGAGGCCAAACGGCGCCTCCCGAGATGACTCAAGCAAAGAGGACGGCGGCGCTAAAAGGCACGTCCGTACATGGCAACCGACACCTGAAGACCGACAACTGAAGACTGAGACCTGAAGACTGAGACCTGAAGACTGACAACTTCCTCAATGCCCAATCGGCAGTCTGATGGCAAGCGATTCGTGCGTAGGCATACGCAGCACATGCGGTGTGATGACCACCAGAAGGTCGGCATTGTTAACCGTCGTGTCGTGCTGTGCTCCTGCATAGCTCAACCCGGGCACGCGGGCGAGGAAGGGCCAGCCATTCACGCTGCGCGAGTCGGACTCGTCGAGGATGCCGGCGACCACGCTCGATTCTCCACTCTTTGCCGTGATCGTGCCTGAGTACTCGCGGTTGTTGATGATGGGTATCCCGTTTACCGTGCTCGATCCCAGCGAGCGTAGTTGCAGTTCCAGCTTCATCGTTACCGACGAGTCACCATGGATAATCGGAGTGGTCTTCAGTTTCAGCCCCAGGTCTTCATAATTTATCGAGGGCACTGGCGCGACGTAGCTGCCATTCCCGATGACGCCCGCGATGGCCTGGGTGTTGTAAATGGGGGCGTAGGTCGCGTTGATAATCGGATAGCGCTCGCCAATCAGCAGCGTCGCCGCGCTATTTTGCGAGGCGCGGAGCTGCGCATTCTCCAGGTTCTGCACCGACGATTCGTTCAGGTTGAAGTTGACACCAATCGGCGGCGTGATGTTCAAACCCGTCAACGTTAGCCCGCCGCCGAAGGTTGCGAAAGGCTGCAACTGAAGCAGCGGATTACTGCTCGAGTTCTGTGCCAGTTGACCTAACAACGCCTGAATGGCTGTGGAGTTGGCCTGGTTGATGCCGCCGGAGGCAATCAACTGGTTGATCAGGTTCTGCGCTCCCAATCCCAGGCCTGCGATAAGCTGCGGACTGATATTGAACAACGTGAACTGTGTCGGCAAGTCGACGCCCAGTTGACGCAGCAGGCTCTGGCTGATCTGGTAGATCCTGACGTCGAGCAGCACCTCTGGTCGGCTCTGGACGATATTCTCCAGCAATTGCGTGGCGGCATCGAGCACCGGCTGCGGGGCGCGAATCACCACACTGTTCTCGGCGGGATCCTGAGTTACGAAACGCAGCTCCAGCACGATTCGCAGCAGGTTGACCATGTCGACCAGTTCCTGCGGCGTCGTCAGGTCCGAAAGATAGTAGGTGCGGATCGACATCCGCTCGAAGTTGGTACGATTCTGCGCATTGTCGGCGAGCACCAGAATCTGCTTCGGTCCGAGTGCTACCCAGAAAGTCTTGCTGACGCTGTTGGCCGCCTCCATGGCGGTCGCAAAGTTCACGTCATCGATCTCAAACCGGGTACGTATGGTTTTCACGGAGTCGTCGAACACCACTGAAATTCCGTAAGCCTTCCCTATCTCGGTGAACAACGACTGGGCATCGCCGCGGAAACGAAAGTCGTGGTGCGCCGGTGCCGGCTGCAGCAGAATCTCGTCGGAACTATCAACCATCCGCAGGGCGGCGCTGGTAGGGCTGTTGCGCCAGACCGACTCGTGCAGGCGTTCGGTGGCGAACTCATTCTGCGGATCGAACTGCAGCGCCCGACGGAACTCAGCCATAGCGACAATTTCTTTCTGCTCGCGCAGCGCCTTATTACCGCGATTTATCGCGTCCATGGCTAGTTCTTGACGGGTAATCTCGCGAGCGGTGACATAGTCGACGCTGTGCGGATTGAGTTGTGCCGCCTTCTCGAAGTTGTCGTAGGCTTCTTCTAGTTTGCCGGAATTTTTCAGCTTCACGCCTGAATCGAACGCACGCTTGGCATCGCTGAGCTCTTTGGGCGACTCGGGGTTCAGGATGACAGTACCGGCGGGCTTCGCTTCCGTCGATTGGTTCAACGCGGGTTGCTCTTGCACCGCGGGCGACGCTTGCGAGGTCGTGCTGTCGGGCTGCTGCGCCAGCAGGGAACGCGGCGAAGGTGCAAAAGATCAGAAGCCCAGAGATGAAGCGCATTGCTGAAGCGATTGTAAGGCACCGGGCAACGGATTGTCGCGGCACGCGCCAGCCGATGGTTTGACTACCTTGAACTTCGCTCTTAACATCACCATGCCACGTCGGGTCGCATGGGCAGGATGATCGAACCCACCATCTCGCACTACCGCATTCTCGAGAAGCTAGGCGGCGGCGGAATGGGCGTGGTGTACAAAGCCGAAGACACACGGCTTCATCGCTTTGTCGCCCTCAAGTTTCTGCCCGATGACGTGGCCCGGGACCCCCAAGCCCTCGCCCGTTTTGAGCGCGAAGCCCAGGCCGCCTCGGCACTCAACCATCCCAACATCTGCACGATTTACGACATCGGCGAACAGGGCGGTCGTGCCTTCATCGCCATGGAGTTTCTCGACGGGCAGACCTTAAAGCATTGCATCGCCGGCCGCCCGCTGGATCCAGAGCGTCTGCTCCCCATCGCGATCGAGATTGCCGATGCGCTCGATGCAGCGCACGCAAAAGGCATCATTCATCGCGACATCAAGCCAGCCAACATCTTTGTTACCGAACGAGGCCATGGCAAGATTCTCGACTTCGGGTTAGCCAAAATGACCTTCCAGGTCGCTCAGCAGCTCCGAATCCGAGACCGTCACCTCAGGTTCTGACGCCGAGCACCTGACCAGTCCGGGAGCAATGCTGGGTACGGTGGCCTACATGTCACCGGAGCAGGTGCGCGCCAAGGAACTGGATGCGCGTACCGACCTGTTCTCATTCGGCGCAGTGCTGTACGAAATGGCGACGGGCAACTTGCCATTCGATGGCGGCAGTTCGGGGGAGATTTGCGGCGCCATTCTGCACCGTGAGCCACCGCCGCCGTCACAACTAAACCCTCAGATTCCCGTGGGCCTCGAGACAGTCATCGCGAAGGCGCTGGAGAAAGATCGCAACCTGCGCTATCAGCACGCCTCAGAGCTTCGGGCCGACCTTCAGCGGCTGAAACGCGACAGTGAATCCTCGCATCACTCGTCTGCTGTTCTCTCGGGAAACGCGAACGCTGCGACGCACAGCATGGCGAGCCGGGGTTCCGGCTCTCAGACGCGAGTCGCGCCGTCGACCGAATCGTCGCCCGATATGCATCCACCTCGCAGCTTGCGCTGGCAGGTAGTCGCGCCGGCGCTCTTGCTGGTGGCGGCCATCGCCGCGGGCGGACTGTACTGGCGCTCGCATCGGCATGCCATCCTGACCGATCAGGACACGGTGGTACTGGCTGAGTTCAACAACACCACCGGAGATGCCGTCTTCGACGATACCCTGCAGCAGGCGATCTCGGCGCAACTCGGACAATCTCCATTCCTGAACATCCTGTCGGAGGCGAGAACTCGCGCCACGCTTAGGCTGATGGCCAAGCCGGCGAGTACCAAGTTAACGCCTGAGGTAGCCCGCGACCTTTGCCAACGCGCCGACGGCAAGGCATATATCGAGGGCTCGATTGCAAGCCTGGGGAGCCAGTATGTGATCGGCCTGGATGCCATCAATTGCAAGACGGGCGACTTTCTGGCCCAGGAACAGGTCACCGCGGAAAACAAAGAACACGTTCTCCGGGCCTTGGGCGAAGCTGCGACGGCGCTGCGCAAGAAACTTGGCGAGTCCCTCAGTAGCGTGGACAAGTTCGACGCTCCTCTCGATCAGGTCACCACGCCTTCTCTCGAAGCCTTGAAGGCGCTGTCGGTGGGCAGAAAAATCCTGCAGGAGAAAGGGCCGCAGGCGGCGATCCCGTCGTTCAAGCGCGCAGTCGAGCTGGACCCGAACTTCGCAGCCGCCTATTCGGCGCTGGGAATCTCGTATATCAACCTGCGACAGCCAGGACTGGCCAGTGAGAATCTGCAGAAGGCTTATGATCTGCGCGACAAGGTGAGCGAGCGGGAGAAATTCCGCATCTCGGCAAACTACTATCTGCTGGTCACGGGTGAACTGGAGAAGGCCATCCAAACCTATGAGACTTGGGCCCAGACCTATCCGCGAAACAATGAACCCTTTGGCAACCTGGGCGTCGATTACACCTACCTGGGCCAATACGAGTCAGCGGTGAACGCCAGCCTCGAAGACCTGCGTCTGTTTCCCGGAAGCGCTGCTGCCTTCACCAACCTGGTCGGCCTCTACACTGCCTTGAACCGTCCGGCAGACGCTAAGGCCAAGTACCAGGAAGCCATCGCGCACAAGGTTAACAACCCTGCATTGCATGGCAATCGCTACGGAGTGGCATTTTATGACGGCGACGTTGCGGAGATGGACCGGCAAGTCGACGGGCAGAAGGAGAAACCGGGAGAGGACGTGCTTCTCTCTTTTGCGTCCGATACCGACGCCTTCTATGGGCGTCTGGCTGGCGCTCGCGAAAAATCGCAGCGTGCTATCGAAGTAGCGCGTCGCGGCGACGCGAAAGAAACCGCCGCAGAATGGCAGATGAACTCCGCCCTGCGCGAGGCGGAATTTGGTAATACCGCACGCGCCCGGCAGGAGACTGCTTCCGCCTTGGCCACCGCCGCCACCCAGGATGTACAAACACTTGCGGCACTGGCCCTGGCGCGAACTGGCGATGCCACGCAAGCTCGGAAAATGGCCGACGATCTGGCGCATCGCTTTCCGCTCAATACCATGATCAATCGTTATTGGCTGCCGACTATCGATGCTTCCATTGAGATTGGCCGCAACAATCCTGCGAAAGCCATCGAACGATTACGAACCGCGACGCAGTACGAGTTGGGAACACCCACTCCTCAGTTCGAGGTTGGCGGTTCGCTTTATCCGGCATATGTTCGCGGCCAGGCGTATTTGGCGCTGCACCAGGGCGCAGAAGCCGCTACGGAGTTCCAGAAATTCCTGGACCACCGCGGCATCGCAGTCAATTCCCCATTAGCGGCCTTGGCCAAGCTGCAACTTGGCCGAGCCTACGTCCTGGCAGGAGATAACACCAAGGCTCGCCATGCCTACCTCGAGTTTCTTGAGCTCTGGAAAGATGCCGATCCTGACATCCCTGTCTTGAAACAAGCCAAAGTTGAGTACGCGAAGTTGCAGTAAAGGGCGATCGATGCCGCCTCGCAACGAGAACGAGCTACGGCCGGGTGCTGCACCCATTCGTCAGTTGGAAGTGAGTGGGATTCACGACCATTCACGCCTTTTCGTGTGACTGTGAACGACGTTGGAAGGGCAGAAACAATTTAGCAACTGTTCCTTTTCCTACTTTGCTTCGCAGCGATAACTTACCTTCATGCCTGGCGACAATCCCCTTCGTAATCCAAAGACCCAAGCCGTTCCCACCGTGACCTTTGGTGGTAAAGAAGGGCTCAAACAAGCGACTGAATGCCTCTGTCGGAATGCCGGACCCGGTGTCGGCCACGGTTATCACCAAGCCTTTTCGCCCGGTCGCCCAATCGGTAGCGTTCCGTGAATGCAAAAGGAGCTTTCCACCCTTGGGGTGCATGGCGTCAATGGCATTCCCGATAAGGTTCGCCATGGCCTGCCTGATCTCTCCCTCGAAACACTCGACCGGCTCTTGCGCGCGGTCCCGCCTCTCCACCACGATAGAGGCGCTCATGAGTCTTCCCTGATAAAGAGACAAGGTATCGCTGATCAGCGTCTCACACGCGACGGTGGTTGCGGCAGTCGACTGCCTGTGAAAGCGAAGCGTCTGGCTGGCGATTGCGGATGCTCGTCTCAGCTCGATGTCGATAGCGCTGAGGTAGCCAGAGGTGATTTCGTCCTGCGCGGATTTTTGCGCCAGGTAAACCAGGTTTGTCACCGCCTCCAGGGGATTGTTGATCTCGTGCGCAATCGAACTCGCCAGGCGTCCTACGGCGGCGAGCTTTTCTGAGCGCAGCAGGGTCTGCTCAGTCCGTTTGGCTTCCGTGACATCGACACCAAACACCAGAATGCCGGGAAGATTTTCGTCCACATCCCCTATCGGCTGATAGACGAAATCCAGTATGCGTTCTTCAAGCCGTTCAGAACCCTCGACAGCTAACGTGACGGGAATACCTCTGCCTGTATATGGCTGACCCGTCGTATAGACGTCGTCCAGAAGGCGAACGAAGCCTTGTTCTTCAACTTCAGGCAACGCTTCCCGCAACGTCTTTCCGATGACGTCCCGATTTGCAATGAGCTTTTGATACAGCGGGTTGGTCAACTCGAAAATATGGTCCGGGCCCCGCAGTAACGCAAAGAACGCCGGAGCGCGCTCGAACAATTCCGCCAGGGAAGCGAGCCTGCGGCGCAGCGTCGTTGCTGCAATCGTGGCGGTGGTCGTCTCGGTGCAGGTGACCAGGGTGCCTTGAATCGATCCGTCCAGATCGCGCACCGGGCTGTAGCTATAGGTCCAATAAACGTCTTCCAGCTTACCTTCGCGGATGATCGGTACCAGCTGGTTCTCATTCCAGGTGGCTTCACCGGTCGACATGACCTGAGCTATCTGTGGTCCGATGATGGGCCAAATCTCAGGCCAGCAATCTTCTCCCCTTTGTCCCAAAGCGGACGGATGCTTATCGGAGCCGATACTTCTGCGATAAGCGTCGTTGTAAAACTGGATCAGGTCGCGACCCCACCACAAAAACATGGGATGTTTCGTGGCCAGCAGATTGTTAACTGTAATAACGAGGGGTTCCGGCCAGCCTTCGATCGGCCCTAACAAGCTCTGATCCCAGTCAAACTCACGGGTGCGATCCGCCATCTCGCCGGACGCGAAAATTCGGTTCGGGCGAACATCAATTTCTGGTCTGGATTCAGGCGTTTCTCGAAGAGAACGAGCCATTTTGACGTCCGGGATAAACTCGGCTGCTACTGGATAGTCCTGGGTTCCCAACCGGCGAGCGGACTTAGATCGAGTTGAGGATCAGTTCATGATTATAGCGTAGGAATTCCGGCGTCACGAGCGCTGGGTGCCCCAGTCATTCCTTCGTTTGGAATGAGTGAGATTGAGGCCCTACGCGTCACTCGACAACGGCGACAGCAGCTCCGCCACCGTCCCCACACACAGCGGAGGCGCAAGCTCCACAAGTTGCTCGCGCGAATAGATCCCGGTTGCGACGGCAATCACCGGCAGCCCCAATGTCGCGGCGGCGCGAATATCCGAGGGAGTGTCTCCCACGAAACAAATAGCCGTATTCGGTCCTCGTAAACTACGCGCTTGCTCCGCCCCGTTACGAAAAATGTCTTCGCGCTTCTCCCGCGCGTCGCTAAACGATCCAAAATCGAAATACTTACGGATGCCGGCGCGCTCCAGCTTGCTCCAGCCAATCCGCTCCAGGTTTCCGGTAACAATACCCAGCAGCTTGCCGCTGTCATGCAGCGCGCGCAGAAGTTCGCCAATTGACGGGCAAAGCTCGGGACGGATGCGCTCGGCGTTGCGTTCTACCTCCGCGCACATCACCTCCAGCGCCTCTGGCAGCCTGGTCTCGAAGTCGCCGTCCCGCAGCGAGCCATGGTGTTTCAGTGCGGCGCGCAGGATACCGATGTCGGTGTTCCCGTGTACCGGAACGTCGTCGATGCGGCCCTCACATCCGTAGACTTCGCGTAGCGCGGTATGGAACGAGTGGTAGTGCACGCCGTCGTGCGTGTTGAGCAGCGTTCCATCGATGTCGAACAGATACGCGTCGTAGGCGCGCCAATTGAAGGGAAGCAAAGGCATTGGGAAGTTTCGTTTTGTGACTTGGTGGAAGGGCACGGCCTCAGCCGTGCCGAAAAGGAAGCATAAGAACCCGGTTTTCAGTCCCAGGCGCCGTGGCTAAGCCACATTCTTATGCCTGCAATTCTCCGGGCTGTTGCCCGGCACTCCCACCGCAATGCAGAACATCTATAAGTCTTACTGATTTGCGGCCTGTCTACTGTGCTTTGATGGAAAGCAGTTCAATATCGAAGACCAGCGTCGCGTTGGGACCTATCACCCCGCCGGCGCCGTTAGGTCCATAGGCAAGGTCCGGTGGCAGGACAAGCTGCCACTTGGAGCCGACGGGCATCAGCTGCAGAGCCTCTGTCCATCCCTTGATCACCTGACCTACGCCAAGCGTGGCAGGCTCGCCGTGCTTCTGTGAGCTGTCGAACTCCGTGCCGTCGATGAGGGTTCCGCGGTAATTCACTACCACGGTGTCGCTAGCTTTCGGCTTGGGCCCGGTACCTTCTTTCAGGATCTTGTATTGCAAACCGTCGGGCAACGCGACTACGCCTTCCTTGGCTTTATTGGCCGCCAGGAACTGATCGCCCGCCTTCTTGTTAGCATCGCCCGCCTGTGCCGCCTCCGCCTGCTTCTTCGCCATCACTGTACTGCGCAGCTTGTTCATTGCGTCCTGCGCGTCGGCATCGCTGATCTTGCTGGGCGCGCCCGTCATGGCGTCTTTCAGACCCTGCGAAACGATGTTCGAATCGACGTCCAGCCCGTCATGCTTCAGACTGTTTCCGATGTTCATGCCGATCGCATAGCTCGCCTTCTCCTTATCGGTGGTGAAGGGAGAGGGCTGTGCAGGGCTGCTGGGCGATGTTGATGCGGCCGGCGCGGCTGGCTTCGCGGGTGCCGTGGAGGTTTGCTGCGCCGCCGCCGCAGCGGAAAAGAACAGGGCGAGGCTCAGACAGGACAGTGCTGACAGGAATTTCTGCATAGCGTCAATTGTCGCATCAACGCCGCCGGGCACCAAATCTCGAAACGCGGGTCCAAATACCCACCGCAATGTACTATTCGCATCCCAGGGTGACGACCAGCACCCGGGCCAGGCCTCCGGACTCACACCTCAGCAACCCGGTTGAGCCATTCACCAGATATTCCAGCTGACGAAAGCTGTCCAGCTTGCACGTGCCGTGCTCCGGGCTGATGAATTCCACCGTGTCCTCGTAGGGTGAACAGAGAATTGCGGGACCTGTGATTTGCACCTGCGAGCCGGAGTTAAGCTCGATCAGTTGTGCACAGATGGCATCGCCGGAGTAGAGGGTCTTCATGTGTACGCCCGCCACCTGGCGCGAACCTAGCCCGGGACGACGAAGCTGATTCGCCGCCGGCAGCACCTCAAATATCACGTTTCGAAAAGCGGCGTCGCCCAGGTTCTCCACGATGTGCTCCAGCCCTGCGGGAGAGAAGTCGCAATGATCGGCAGCGAAATGATGTTTTTCAGCCTCGCTGGCACGCGGCACGCTGAGGATCTCCGCCTCACCGGCGACATACATCAGGTAGGGCAGCGCGTGCAGATGGCAAAGTGTGCTTTGGAACGGCCCGATCTCCACGGCGTACGCCCGCACCCAGTCGTTGTCGATTTCCAGATGATGGTGCGGCTCATCCGCGATGGAGATTACGTTGTCACAGGGTCGGGGCTGGGTTGAACTCATGTTCGTTCGAATGCGATTCCGCCAATAACGATGCCGCGAACATGACAAGATTTACAAATTGTTGCGAAGCGACTGGGCGGCGGGTGCTGGACGCCCAGTCGTTCCTTCGCTTAGAGTCAGCGGGACCATCGCGAGTGCGGCCCGGGAGTGATAAACTAACTGAGTTCCAAAAACCCCACGACTGTGACGCAGTCGACTTATCTCCTTGAATCGGGACGTGGCTCAGCCTGGTAGAGCACTCGCTTGGGGTGCGAGGGGTCGGCAGTTCAAATCTGCCCGTCCCGACCAATTTCAGCTGTCAGTTATCAGTCTCCAGCAAAGCCGGTCAACCTGCCAGCCGTGCGCAGCCCAAATTCTGCGCGCAGCGACAGCAGGACGGATCTCCGACGATTCCGTACGCAAATCGGACAGCATATCTAAGCCCAGCGTTTCAACGCTGGGGAAACGTGTCCATTATCTCGAGTCCTTTCGGTGACGCCATATGAAACCCACGATGGCGCGGCATATGGGGGTTAGTCAATATGCTCCGGGCTCGTCTTGCGATGGACACACCACAGCATTCAACCTGCCGGCCGTGAGCCGCCCGAGTTTTTGCGCGCAGGGACATCTATGTTGCCAGTTGTCAACGCGCCACTCTACTTCTGTTCAGTTCCTGGTGATTCATCAAGCACCAAGTCAACCTGCTTTTCATCCAGATAAATGTTTCCGTCAGCTCCCTGATGGAAGCACAGATCTTTCGGCGGTTCCGAGAGCGTTCGTTGCTTCCATCCAATCGGCGATGTAAAAGTCCGCCTCCGCCCCTAATCCTTCTTCTCGATTGGACAAAAATCGGGTGACGACCGCCTTCTGGCTAATCCCTTTTTCTCCATGCAGCGAGAACTCGAATTGGCTGCCGACCTTGATCTCCGATTTCAAGCTCATCATTTCCTCCCCGCTTAGCCTCAAATGAGCACTCTCTTTGTTGTTTGTTCGCTTGACGCGCACCATTCGACCTCAAACAGCTCCCAGAATTCTATTCCTCTGCGCTGGTGTGGATGCTTCGAGACTTTGGACCCGTCCGCCCTTCGGGCGAGGAAGCACCGATCACGATAGCGCCTGTCATCCTTGATCGCACCGATAACGCCATTCTTGCTTATACCGAGCCGTCTTTGTACTGGCGGCACGTAGGGTTTTACTGCCTTCGCGGTCACGCGATCTTCTGAACCCATTGGCTGCGCCAGGCGGGCGCCTCGAAGGGATCGGCGAAATACTGCGTCTCGTGGACGACCTTGCCGTCGCGGAACTCCATGATGCTGACTGTGAATGCCGAACGTCCCTGGTAGACGATGGTGTATTCCGTAATCCAGAGATCGCCTTTTCCTAGAATACGTTTGACTTTGAATCCCGAAGGCTTACCCGGGTGGTGACTACGCAAGGCCTGCAGATTGCTTCGTCCGAGGATGCGTTCGCCGGACTGAGGATAGTCACAGATGGCGTCGTCAGCGTAAATATCATGTTCGGCGTTTACATCGCCGGCAGCCGAGGCGTGCCAGTGCGCGCCGAGAAGTTCGCGTATTTGTTCCTCTTCCATGGACTGCTCCAGTTGCGTAGTTTTCCGTTCAATTACCTTGCGCGATGAAACCCGGGACGCCGGTCTTCACCACTGCATTAAGTCTCTGCCTGGTCTGAATGCTGACTGATTTCATTAAATGCATCTTCCGGCAGGGAAGAGATGTCAAAATTCTCTCTGGCGCGGGCCGCGGTTTTAGGCGTCGTCAGCAAAGCCGTGCCGCGCTGCACCGCCCATGCCAGCAACACTTGCGCCGGCGTCTTACCCACTCGTGCGGCGACTGCAGCAATGACTGGATCTTCGAGCAGCCCCGGCTTCATTCCGTGACCCAAGGGCGCGAAGGCCAGAAACACAATTCCGTTCTCCTTGCAGAATTGCAGAAGCTCCGTCTCCGGCAGATACGGGATGGGATTCGACCTGGACCACGGCCGGCTTGATTCTTGCGGATTCGTAGATGGGCAACAATTCGTTCAAGCTGATGTCCGACAGTCCGATGGCCCGGCATCTACCGCCGTCGACCAGACTTTCCATCGCTCTCCAGGTATCGAGCAGAGTTACTCCGTTGTCATAGATGACATTGCCGTTTTGATCCCGCGGATCCTGCTCGTCCCCCGGTTGAAAGGCAACGGAGTGTGAATGAGATAGAGATCGAGATAGTTGAGCCGAAGTCTTTTCAGACTCGCATCGAATGCCGGTTCGACGCGCTCAGGCCGATGATTGGAGTTCCACAACTTCGTCGTAACAAAGAGGTCTCTGCGCGCGCGATGCCTCCGGCGGCAAGTCCTGTCTGCAACGCCTCGCCCACCTCGCTCTCGTTTCGATATCGTTCCGCACAATCGAAGTGTCGAAATCCGGCTTCCAGTGCGTCTCTGGTCGCTGTTGTTGTCACCGCTGGGTCTGGGAATCAGGGTGCCAAAGCCGAGTGCGGGCATATGGCCGGCTGCCGTGGCTGAGTGGAATTCTCGTCATCCGCAGATCAGACGATTCAGTCATGTGAATACCTCTGCATGCTTTGGCTGTGTGCGCGACCGCCCAGATTTCAGAGTTGGATGCCCCCAGCCATCACACGGTTACAAGCTTGCAACCGCCTCTCACCAGTGGTTCACAAGCTTGCTCCAGACTCATTCACGCCGCCTGCTGCGAAAAAATCCGAAGCAACTCTGCGCGTCCCGGTCAAATTCAATTGTCATCTGACATTACGAGGCTGAGTAGCGATCGAAGACGGCGTGGAACGACTTGGGGGTACAGGCTGCCCGGTGATAGCATTTCCCAATCACTTGCTGCGACGATTTCCCTTGAAGACTAGTAGCGGAGGGGCGCTTTGGATAACTGATGTCAACTGCTGGGTTCAAAACTCGCTTGCTGGTGGTGGACGATGAGCCCGCCATTCTGCAAACGATGACAGCTATCCTCGAGGGACAAGGCTTCACCGTCCGCACAGCGGATGATGGGTTTGCTGCGCTTAACCTCCTGCGGCGAACGGAACCCGACCTCATCATCTCTGATCTACGAATGCCCCACATGTCCGGGTTCGAGTTGTTGTCGATTGTGCGTCGCCGATATCCTCACATCCCCGTCATCGCTATCAGTGGCGAATATGTTTTGGAAGGAATGCCTGCCAGGCTTATCGTCGATGCCTTCTTTCAAAAAGGAAGCTATACCCCAACTCAACTAATCGAAACCATTCGGCAATTGCTGGTCGATGGTCCGATCCGTCCACATCTCGGGAAAATTGATAAAGCGCCGCTTTGGATTCCCCGTCGCGATGCCGACTACATCGTGGTAACCTGCACCGATTGCCTTAGGTCCTTCCCTGTGCAAGACACATCCTGGGGGACGGAGATTCACGAATCGGAGTGCCCGTCTTGCAGCACAATGGTCAGGTACCTCGTCGATTCAGCCGTCCTCCAAATGCTCGAACAGAGAAAGATTCGAAGCTCCGCTTGACCTTCGGCTCCGGGCGAACACTTAATCGCCTGTCGCCACTGATTCGCAAAAGCTTCTCCGGAATCGTTCATGCCGCTTGGGTGCAGAAAACTCCGCAAATCGTCGGCCCCTTCGCCACAACCACGGACGGGTTAAGGCAGAGCGCCTAATCGTCTTTCACAATGGGCAGCGCGCGTTCGTTGGTGCGAGACGAACCAAGGCGCCAGAGTTCCCGGATTGAATGGTGGGTACGCCAAAACGAGCGACCATCGTAAAATAAGCGTCGTTTCGCAATGGAATGGCGTCCCCTGCCTTGACAACCGCCTAACCAGAAACCACAATAACTGAACTCCCCTTCGTCGTCGTTCGCAGCAAATGCATCTGGCACCGTCTCACGATCCTCGTCAGGGCCCTGGAAGTGTGTTTTGATAAGTATGAGTTGCTGTACAGCGAGTCGACTTAGCTTTCTGTTCCAGGCCGACGGACCTAAAAAGGGCGTGCATCCTCGGGCCCTTCCCAACCATAACCCCCAAACTCTCACATCCCAATTTTGGAGACAGTATGAAGTGGTTTGTCCTTTGCTGCACGCTTTTGGCTGCCGCTATTTGTAGTGCGCAGCTGGCAGTTCCTCCCCGCCAGTTGGTTTTTCGTGCCGGATACGACAACGGCCCAGCTCTGGTGAACCTTCAATTGCAGAACCAGCGGCGCCTGTTTGGGCTGACAACGTCTGGCTTGTTGCAGTACGTCATCTGGCAGTGTGACGGTGGCTCCTCCAGTGTTCAGATTGCCCGCCGCCGCGCCGGCAGCGTACAGGCGATCACGCCGGTGATGGTTCCGTCTCTGGTGGGCACGGTCTCGGGCACCATTGCCTGCGCCAGTCGGGACGGTAACAGTCGTACCTGGGAGGGCAATTCGGTACCTTGCAGCAACACTGGTTTCATTGCACTCAACACAGGCGACACCCTGGAAACCACTGGCAATCCTGTTGCCGACGGAGTATCGAAGTCATGCTCAGCTTTCGTTGTGGTGCAGTGAACAAGCTCTCTCTCTTATTTGTGCTGGCCGTGGTCGCCTGTCCCGGCTTGGCTTCCGCAACCAATTACAGTTGCAGCGGCTCCGGTACTAGGAACTGGCACAATAGCGGCGATTGGGCGCCTAATGGCATACCGGTCACAGGCGATACCGTAGTCATCACCAATGGCTGCACTATGCAGTGCGAAGCCAACAATACATGTGCAGCCGGCAAGTCTGGGACTCCTGGTTCGGTCGACATGACCATCCAGGTAGGGGGCAACCTCGTGGTTGAGAGCGGAGCCGTCCTTGACATGCGAGGTGACGTAACCCTGTCGGGTGAACTCGACGTATTCGGCGGAACCTTTACCCTCGATCCCTCCTCAGCCGGCAGCTCGATGTATTACATCGATGGCGGAGCGGACTCGGGTGCCGATACGGTAAAGATCTGCAGCGAGTCAAGCTGTAGTTCGAGTTTCGGTAACCTCGGCGTTCTGTCCTGCAACAAGGGCTCGAGTGGTTCTTGCCAGCTGCGGCACACTTCGTTCGTGGGCCATGGTATGAACGTTCTCGGCAGCCACGGTCAAATCAGGGACTTCGGTACCTCAAGCCTGCCGTCGATCTCGCTTGTCGACGGGGCACTGCCGCCCAGCGGCGGCTTCGTACTGAAAAACAATTTCAGTTTGCATCAGAATGGTGTGATTCGCATCGATTACGAGAGTCCCACCCTGAACTTGACCTTTGACGGGGTTTCGTTCGACACCCTGGTCGACGTCAACGGAAGCTCCAACGGTTACACCTTTCTTGACCTCATCAGCCAAGTCGCTCCGACTTCCGGCGATCGTACTTTTCGGGCAAGCTGTGCCAACCCGGGAAGCCGCGAAGGCCTCTTGAATCTGCAAGTCATCAACCCCTCGGCCGGCGACGCCAGCCATCCTGGTCTGGTGAGCTACAACTGCATTCTGTCGAAGACCCAGCGGGGCGGGAACTTTCAGAACGTCCTGAGCATCGTCGACCGCAATAACACCAGCGGATCGTCTCTGTTTACCGCTTACAATTCCAATGCCGTCTACCAGGATTGGGTTATCTACAACCACACCCCCAATCAGCACCACATCATTGGATACAGCGTGAGTGGTGGGGGATCCTCCAACACCTACAAAGGCATGATGTTCGACGGCGACGGTTACTCCGGATATGACGCTGGAGACGACTACCAGGACTTTGGAACCTACACTGCCAGCTACGGACTGCACATCAACAGCAGCGGAACTGTATTCACCCTCGGGGCTTCCACCTCGCAGGTGGCTACCTTAGACCACGAAACCGTTTACAACAGCTACGGCGGAGCGCTATGCGAAGGCCATTGCGCCAGCACCATGTTGGCCAAGTGGAGCGACTCGCTGTTCGTGCGGCCATCACAACTCCTGGGCCCCGAGTATCTGGGAAACGATGGTTTGCATACCAATCCAAATTTCAGCTACCTCTTCCGTCTCACCGCCAACAGCGCCGCAACTGACTACAACTTCTTCTGGCAGATGCCGGGATCGGGTGACCCTGGAGCCAACCCTGCCAAGCTTGTCCAAATTCAGTTGAACCTGAATGGCACTCCGAGCTGGGTAGCGGTGCCCCTCCCTGAGTCCAGCATCATCCGCAACCAGGTTCCCACCATTAACGGCACTAGCGTCGTCTGCACCAACTGCTTCGTGAACGCGAAGGCCAAGGACTACATCGTCGATATCACACGGAGCCCTAATACCTACGGGGTAATCCAGAGCATCAGCGATGCCAGCCACGCCTTCTTGTACACCAGCATTCCGGGGTGGACGAACGGAGACCACGTCGACATCCGGCCGGCGTACTTCGCTTCCAACGGCCTCTATGGGGTCGACTGGGGAGCAAACGACCAACACATCAACCCCATGTTCCAGGACAGCACGCGCAGTGTGTGTACCTGGTGGAAGCAGCAGTCCGGCAGCAACGCCAACTGCAGCTGGCCATCGGGGAATAACTTCACCGCTGGCAGTGGAACCACCACCACCGTCATTACCGACAATTCGGTGAACTTCAATACCATGGGTGTGAAGGATGGCGTTGATGTGGTAATTGCCTATGACCAGAACTGGAGCCCCCTCGGCTCTTCCACGGTCTTAACTCACACCGCAACCACCTTGACCGTGTCTCCAATTAATGGCCTCAAGCAGGGGGACACCTTTACCTTTATCACCGCTCCACAGACCTTGGGCCAAGCCGCAGTAAAGATCTACGGCTTCGACATGAACGGTAATCTGGCCACGCCGCCTTCCTGGGTCAACCAAAACATGGTGCAAAATATTAGATCGTATCTCGACTTGGGATACGCTCCCAGCAACCTGGCGTTTTTTGGCGCCGGCAGTGATGGCAAAACCGTGGGTGCGGTTGAAGTGCTGCCTCCCAACGCTGCTCTCTCTGTGACGTCCAACTAAACCGCTCATCGATCCACCAGGCGGTGCTGCCAATCGGGGCACCGCCTTTTTCTATTTCCGGCGATCTACCCCACCCGGGCCGCTCCGAGGTTTCTCCTTGACAGGCCTCGACCGGCGTCTCAAAATGTTGGCGCTCGGCGTTTGTGCTCAAAGGCAGTTGACAAAGTGTGTCGGAGCGTAGGCGCCGCTCGCCGTCGTCTGAAGATTAAAAATCACGGAACCAGCAAACCTCAAAGTGTACGAAGGAGGAAATATGCGTCGGGTTCTCTTGTTTGCTTGTATTGCACTGTGCTTGAGCGCCACCTCGGCGTGGGCCGCTGGCGGAATGTTGTACGCGATGAATGACAGCAACAACTCGCTGTACAGCATCGATCCCAATACCTACGCGGTGACTCTCATCGGCAGCACCGGTGTGGGCTCCGGCGATTTTGGCGATCTCGCCTACAACCCAAACAGCGGCACAGCTTATTGGGCTCCGGGTCGCGGCAACGACAATCTCTACACCATTAACCTTCAGACTGGCGCCGCTACCCTGGTTGGCTCACATGGTGTCGATGACCTGTTTGCCATGGCCTATGACACCGCCACCGGCAAACTCTACGGCCAGACGAGCGCCGGCGCCTTCTACGACATCAACACCTCCAACGGATCGGCTACGCTGCTCGGCAACAACAGCATCTATGCGGGCGGCTTGGAGTATCGCGCTGATACCAACCAGCTCATCCTTGCGCAGGCTGGTGGAAACAGCAGCTTCTATTCCGTCAACCCAACCAACGGCAGTGCCAGCCTTTTGGGCACTCCAGGCTTTCTCAATGACAACGATGTAGCGTGGGACCCCGTCAGGGGTATCTACTTCGTCGATGACTGGAGCGGCAACCTCTACACCGTCGATGCGAATACCTACCAGGCGAACGTGGTTAAGGGGCTTGGCGATCCTTATGACGGGCTCATCTACGTCAACGCCGTCCCTGAGCCGGGAACGATGATGCTTCTCGGCACCGGAATCGTCGGCTTGGCCAGCAAGCTGCGCCGCAAGAAGTAAGTCCTTTCCTCCTTGAATTGTGGCCGGAGAGCTGATCTCCGGCCCTTTTCTTGCTGTGGTGGAGTGCGCGGTCATCATTCCGCCAAGCTATCGGCTTAGTATCAGGGCACCAGCCAGAATCTCGGCGTTGCGACGTTTCGCGTCAGGGCACGACTTCCAGTCGTGCCGACAAGCGCCTCTATTTTTGTCATCCCGAGGCGGCTTCAGCCGCCGAGGGACCTGCTGTGCCCTCCCTACGCCGGTCCATTCACTCCGCTCAGAATCCCACCGAGATGTGCCGTCGCCGCAATCACCAACGCTGCGACCACTTCGAAGGCCAGCAGATAATGTCCGCCCCGGTCGCTTTGCTTTCGACGCGCACGCAGGTGAATCCACGCCGTCCCCAGAATGAGCGCTCCCGAGGTGCAACCCATCGTCAGGTGCAGCAACAGCACGCCGTGCAGTCGCTGCCCCTCAAGTTGCCACTGCCACGCCAGCAGGCCGGTCACCACCACCGGCAGCACAAACACAGCCGCCATCATTAGGTTGTAGAAGGCGACCGTCTCGAACGCCTCCCGCTTCGTCCATCTCGCAGCGCAATCGAACGCGACGCCCATCAGGAACAGCGCGATCGGGAAGTGGATGAGTACCACGTGCTGCGCATGCCGTGCCAGCAGCACCGATTTCAAACTAAGAGCGCCCATTGCTTCACCTACTCCACTATCAACTTGCCCGTCATCTTGGGATGGACGGAGCAGAAGTATGAGTAAGTCCCCGCCTTCGTCGCCGTGAAGGTGAACTTATCGCCTGTGTCGAGCACCTTCGATTTGAACGACTTGTCATCCGCCACCACGGTGTGCGGAATGTCGTCGCGGTTCGTCCATGTGACTACCGTGCCGGCCTTCACCGTGATCGTCGCCGGCGAGAAGCTGAAGTTGTCGATGTTGACCTCTACGGCTCCGGGAGCATTGTCGGCAGCACTAGCCCTTGGCATCCCCCCAACCGCAACCAGCGCGGCCAGCAGCACGGCCGCAACGTAAATTCGTTTCCGTCTCATTGCACTTTTCCTCATGTTCGGTCTCAATAGGCGCCTGTCGCGCCCGGAGCATCAAGCGTGGAGTCCGTCAGTGCCAGCGCGTGCTTTTTCAGGACGTACGACACATCGGTGATCCCAAGCACGCTTCGCAGTTGTTCCGCCGGAACCTTCATCGGTCCCGGAGACGGCGCCGAGCCCGGCTTGGGCTGCGGAAAGGCTGTCGAACACGCCGTGTGAAATGTCACATTGCCCTCGACCTTTTGCATCGTCTGATGGATGTGTCCGTTCAGCACCGACACCGAGCCGAAACGCTTCAGGTACGAAAGCGCCTGAGCGCTGTCATCCGTACCCCATCCCCACTCGGGATAGACCGTCCACAACGGAATGTGCGCGAACACGATGATCGGCGTGCTCGCCGAGAGAGGCTTCACATCGTCTTCCAGCCATTCCAGTTGGTCCTTGCCCAGCGTTCCCAAGCCGCCCGGCTTAAGGTTCATCACGTTCACCAGCCCGATGAAGTGCACACCCTTCTGCTCGAAGCTGTACCAGCCATCGCCCTTCGCGTTCCTGGCGTAGCGGTCGCGGTAAGTCTTACCATCCTCCTCAAGCACGTCGTGCTCACCGGGGACAAAGAAGACGTCTCTAGGCTTGGCCGACCTCAGGATCTGGTCCACGTTGTCGAACTCTTCCGGCTTCGACAGGTGACTGATGTCCCCGGTGTGCAGCATGAATTCCGGCGCCACCGGCAGGGCATTGATCTTGTCGACCGCGATTTTCAGCGTGGCTGCAACGTCGGGATTCGCCGGCTTGTTGAAGCCCATGTGGCTGTCGCTGATCTGTACAAAGCTCAGTTCGCCCTTGCCATGCTTGTGTGCCGATGGCGAGCCAAGACTGTAGGACTTCATGACTCCGCCGGACATAACGCATAGCGCGCCCGTGCCCGCCCACGCCATGCATTTAAGAAATCCACGCCGGTTGATGCCATCGTGGTTGTGATCGATATAAGAATTTCGTCACGTTCTGCTGCGCCATATCCATCCTTCCAAAACTTCAATTGCAGTCACGGTCGATAACTGACAGACGCGGAATTTATTCCAATGAATTATTTGTTGAAGTCGTCGGGAATAAAATCCGGTCGCCGCTGGTTTACTCTTTATGAGTGCTGCGACAGCCTCTGCCTCGAGAATCGTTCGAAGACCTGGCCATGCCGCTCTTCGACCGGCTGTACAATCTCGCCCATTGGCTCACGCAGAATCGTGAAGAGGCAGAAGATCTGGTGCAGGAAACCTATGCCAAAGCGCTGAAAGGTTTCTCATCGTTTCAGCCGGGCACGAACTTTCGTGCTTGGATGTATCGCATTTTGCGCAATACGTTCCTTACTTCGCGCACCGGCCTGAAGTCGTTTGTATCTTTGGAGGACGATGAGGGGGGAGACATCGTCGTAGCCGACGAGGCGACGCCGGAGAGCATTTTGTTGCAGCGCTTCGATCAGCAGCTGATGCAGACGGCGCTAGACCAGCTACCGGTACTCTATCGGGAAGTGTTGCTCTTGTATGAAGTCGAAGAGATGTCGTATCAGGAGATTTCGGCGGCCCTGGGGATCCCGATCGGTACGGTCATGTCGCGCCTGTCGCGTGCGCGACGCGCGTTGCGGGAAAAGATAGTGAGTTTGCAGGGCGGCTGAAAAGTCTTAAAGGGCGACTTCACATGCTACTGAAAAACTCGAATCTTGGGTAGAGCTGGCCTTCAGGCCAGCGTCTATGCCGTTGTAATTACGTGGGGGGCTTTAGCCCCTGAGCTTCTATGTCCCAACACTGGACCGAAAAACTCGATGCCTACCTCAATGGCGAGCTAAGCCCCGCCGAGGAGCAAACCATTCGCGAGCACCTGCGCGCCTGTTCCTCCTGCGCCGCCGAAGCGCTCGAGCGGATGCAGATGAAGCGGTCCGTACAAGCTGCCGGTGTGCGATTTACGCCCGATGCGGCCTTTCGCGCCCGCGTGCAGCGAAGCATTGCCGACAAGAAGTCCCGCGCTGGAATCTGGAATTGGGTTCCCGCTGTAGCTGCGTTGGCCATAGCACTCATCGCTGTCACACTCTGGACCAACCATTTTCGCGAGCACATGCGCGAGCGGCATCTGGTCAGCGAACTCGTGGACCAGCACGTTGCTACCCTCGCCAGCCCCAATCCTGTCGATGTCGTTTCCACCGACCGCCACACCGTGAAGCCATGGTTCGAAGGCAAGGTGCCGTTCACCTTCGATCTGCCCGAGTTGCAGGGAACTCCGTTTACCCTTGTCGGAGGCCGCGCCAGCTACGTCAATCAATCTCCTGCGGCGGAACTGATCTTCCGCCTTCGCCAGCATCAGCTCTCGCTATTCATCTTCCGGCAGAGCGAGAGCACCGGCCAATGTGTCAGTGCTGGAATTCCCGCGTACTCGTTTCGGGTACGTAGTTGGAGCCGCGATGGTCTGTGCTACTTCGCCGTCGGCGACGTCAGCCTCGATGATCTCAATCAACTCGCAACCCTCATGCAAGCGCCGCCCAGCTAATCGTCTCTCATCCGTTTTGAAAAGGCACGCCTTCAGGCGTGCCGCATCGCTGTGCGACGATTCGCGTCAGGGCACGCCTTCACAGGCTGCTGAAAAAGTCGAATTTCGGGTAGAGCTGGCCTTCAGGCCAGCGTCCATGGCTCGGAAATACTTTTGGGCTTTAGCCCCTGAGGTACTTCGAATGGACTTTTCGGCAGGCTGTTCAGCCGTGCCGTTGGGTTCTTCACAGGTTGCCGAAAACCCGCGCTGTGCGACGATTCGCGTCAGGGCACGACCTTCGGCCGAGGGATCTGTTCTCGTCGGCAGCGCCAATCCTTTTCCAATAGTGGAAGAGAGCTCAGTCAGAATCGAAGAGCAGATCCCTCACTTCACTAGGGATGACCAAATGAAAAGCTCGTGAGGACAAAATCGAAAACGCGGCCCAGCCGCTCCTACGGAATCGAGAACAGCTTCCATCCATCGGCCTGCAGATTGAAGATGAAATCCACCAGCCCGACGCCTGCACAATTGTCGTTCTTCATTCGCGCCACCAGGATGGCCTGCCGCACGCCGTTGCGTGTCGTCTCCGTGGCCGCCGTGTGTACATCCTGCGATTTGGTGAGCAGTTCGCGGTAGGAGCAGGCGCGAACATTGCTCTGATCCAGCTTGATCTCCGACTGAATGCACGCCGAGTCGAACAGCTTGCAATACAGGCCGCTGTGGTGCCTGAGTTGGTCCTCGACCTCCGTCTGGCTGAGGTGCTGTGCGTTCGCCCCACGTTCACTCCGCCCTCGGGTACATAGGTCAGAAACGACTTCTCATCACCGGCCCGCACCGCGGCGAAGAAATCGTGCTCTAGCTGTGTCGCAGATGTCTTCTGGCTTTTCGGTTTCTCGGCACTCGCTTTACCCGGAATTGCTGACGAGCTTGCCGGAGAGCGATCTTGTGCGACAGCAGCCATCGCAGTGCACCAGCAGCAAACCGCAAGCAGTAGCCCGAGGCCGCGCCCCACCTTCATCCGCGCTTCCCCTGCTTCGCGCTGCGCTTTTTCGCCGCCTTCGGCTCGGCTTTGCTGGGCCGAACACTCGCGCGACCAGTGGCAACCTTCGGCTCTTTCGGACCGGCTTTCTCCAACTCTGCTCGACGTTTGTTGGTGAGCCGCTCCCATACCAGTCGATACGACTCCGCCAAGAGCTCGCGCAATTCCGTGTCAGGAAGGGTGTTCAGTTTGTCGAGCGCGACCCACAGTGCTCGTGCCATATAAGGAGCAGGCCGCACCCCTTCGCGTTCGCACAGCTCGGCAAAATTCTCCGGCGAGCATTTGAACGACAGACTCACCGGCGCAACTTCCAGCGGGGTGACAGCAAACATCTTGCCGTCCACCTTGAAGACAAGGTCGTATCCCCACTGCACGTTCTCGGTCACATGAGGAAAACTCAGGCAGTATTTTCGCAGGCTCTCAATATCCATGAACTTGCACTTTGGCGGTGAGCATTACTCAGCTGTCATCCCGCACGCTTGGCTAACTCTATCTCATAAACCGCCTTCAAAAAACACGCCTTACAAGACTTCAAACGTCGCTACCTATTCCGGGTCGCGAAGCGGAGCAAATATGAGAACACCTGCGCCGTAGGCGCACCATATCTTAGCCCAGCGCTTCAGCGCTGGGTGCGCGGGAAAAAAGGTAGGAGTCCCGTAGGGACGGCAGATGTGAAATCGCGAGCAGACGACCCGGGCCACTAGGAGGTTTAAATCCAAACGGCACAGAGTCGAATTTTAAGAAGGAGATTACTGCGTTACGGCTGGCTGATTTTGTGCGACGTTCGCGGTGTGCGCATCGGGCCGCGCTGGACGCGGCACCAGGACTCTCTCTCCCGGCCGCACATACCCCAGTTGCTCCCGGGCCTCTTTCTCGATCGCCTTGGGATCGCTTTGCAGTGCCCGTACCCGGTCCTGCAATTCCTGCTGTCGCTGCGTCTCGTCCACGATCTCCTGCCGCAGGCGCTCGTATTCCGCGCGCTTGGCTTTGTAAACGAGGGTCCCGTTAGGACCATAGATTACCTTGTACCCGGCCGCCACGGTCAGCAAGGCAATGACCAGCGTCGCGAGCACTCGACGCATACGGTGCAACCACTTCCCGGCAATTCTTACGGTAAAACTCAAACTAAAATCCCCACTCTCAGTGAACCTCGGTTATGATTTGCGGGCAAGCGAACGAAAAGCGAAGCTCTTCAAGGGGAATCAAGTTCGCCATTAAGTTGCGAAGATTATGAACTGAGAGCTATGGCCGAGAATGTCCGCCGTATTGTCATCTCGCAACGGTTCAGCCGTCGAGCCTGGATGAGATAGCTTGCCTTTAGCAACGGAGCACGAAGCGCGAGAGACTCGCGCCGGAGGCGCAGCAGATCTTAGCCCAGCGCTTCAGCGCTGGGTAATGTCGGACATAGGCCCGAGTCCCGTAGGGACGACAGAGGTTATGCCTTCGACCCCGCCCTGAGCCTCATAAACGGCGTACCCTGTTACAAAACCACAAGGAGTTCCCATGGCCGAAGCCCGAATCGTGCTGACCACCTTGAGCCGACGAGCAGCAAGCCGCAGAATTCGCCGCCGCGCTGGTCGAGCGCCGCCTCGCAGCCTGCGTCAATATCGTTGGCCCCATCCGGTCGATCTATCGCTGGAAGGGAAACATCGAGCGCGAGAGCGAATTCCTGCTCATCATCAAGACCACCTCGGAGCAGGCCGCCCGCCTGGAAGCCGCCTTCAAAGAGCTGCATCCATACGAATTGCCGGAGCGGGTCGAGCTTTCAGTGGAAGGCGGCAGCGAAGCTTATCTGGCGTGGATCGCCGGTGAAGTGCAGGGCGAATAAGCGCGGGCGCTAAATCCCCAGCCCCGTAACCCGCCATCCCGCGCCATGCACTTTGTGCCGGATGTTCAGCGTGATCAGCAGCGCGGTCATGGCTTCCACGATGCGCGCGTTCTCCAGTTTGCCGCCATCGACCGCGCGCACCCCGGGAATCTTCAGCGCCAGCTCCGAGGCGACCTGCCGCGCCCGATCGTCGTCGCTGCACACGATCACGTCGCAATCGACATCGTCGTCGCCATCCAGCACCGTCGACGACAGGCTGAATGAAACGCGGCGGCCACCGACGACATTCTTGCCGACAATCTCCTGCGCCTGCTCGGCCGCCGAGCCCTGCCACACGCCCAGCAAGCGCGTGGGGCGTCCGCCCACAGCCGTCGCCAGCGGAACCGTCGCATCGATCAGCACCGTGCCTTGCGAAACGACGGCTTCAGCTGCTTCAGCAGTTCGGCCTGCCCGGCGAAGGGAACCGTGAGTACCACAATGTCGCACATCTTCACCGCGACCGCGTTCTCCGCGCCTTCGACGCTGCCCAGTGCTCCGGCCTTCTCGGCGATCTGCGCGGCCGCTGGCCTGCGCCCGCTCGCCATCGCGCGAGCCAATGATCACCGACTCGCCGGCGCGCGCCCAGCGCAGCGCCAGTCCCGATCCTTCCGGGCCCGTGCCTCCAACAATAGCGATCATGCGGTGCCGCCGCAGCGACCGGCTCAACCAGCGGCTGCGCGGGATAGGTGTACTGCGTGTAAATCGTGTTGCGCTGCGCCGGGCACGCGGCCCAGCTCGAGAATGCGTTCCTGAAACTCCGCCGTCGAAATGTACTGCCCGGCCGTCGCGCCCGCCAGCCGCGAGATGTTTTCCTCAAACAGCGTGCCGCCGTAATCGTCGGCGCCCGGCCAGCAGCGACAAGTTGCGAAACTTCGCGTCCCAGCTTCACCCACGAAACCTGGATGTGGTTGATCGAGCCGGCCAGCATCAGCCGCGCCAGCGCGTGAACTTTCATGTGCTCGTCCAGCGTTCCGCCCGCGCGCGCCAGGCCTTGCGCAAACAGCAGCGTGTTGTCGTGAATGAATCCCAGCGGCACGAACTCGGTGAAGCCGCCGGTGCGCGACTGGATCTCGCGCAACAGCAGCATCTGGTTGACCCACTGCTCGGGCGTCTCGGAGTGGCCGTACATCATGGTCGAGGTGCTGCGAATGCCGCACTGGTGCGCCGTCTCGATCACCTCGCGCCACTGCGCCGAGCTGAGCTTGTTGCGCGAGAGCACGTGCCGCACATCGTCGTCGAGAATCTCAGCCGCCGTGCCGGGCAGCGTGTCGAGCCCGTCGTCCTTCAGCATCAGCAGATATTCGCGGACCGGCATGCCGGTGAGCTCGACGCCGTACACCATCTCCATCGGCGAGAAGGCGTGGCAGTGCATCTTCGGCGTGGCCGCCTTCACCGCGCGCAGAATGTCGCGATAGTAAAACGGAGGCAGGTTGCGCGGCAGGCCGCCCTGGATGCAGACCTCGGTCGCGCCCCAGCGCTTCGGCTTCGCGGCATTTGTGCGCGACTTCGTCCAGCGAAAGGAAGTAGGCGGTCTCATCGTCGCGGCCCAACGCTGAACGCGCAAAACTTGCAGCCCACAAAACAGACGTTGGTGAAGTTGATATTGCGGGTGACCACGTAGCTGACGACGTCGCCGACCAGCCGCTGGCGCAATTCGTTGGCCGCAACCACCAACCCGAACAGGTCATCGCCCGTCGGCATGGGCCAGCAGCAGGCACTCCTCGCGGCTCAGGCACGCCGCCGTCGCAGCGATGTCAGCACCTTGTCGATGGCAGCCCGGACGGGGAGCAGAAACGCGGCGCTGAACGTCGTTCCAGCCGGTTGCTGCTGCAAGCGTGCTCTGCCTTGCACCAACTCAAGTCGTGCATAAGGTCGAGCTCTCGAACTTGCAGATAATCACGTAGCTTACCGAAACAAATCTTTGCTCCGCCGGGCGCACCAATTGCCGCGCACTGCCGCTGCCGCGCACGATAAGCGTAACCCCGGATTATACAAGCCGGAACGCGCGAATCTTTGCCGCAAACCAGTCCCGCCACGCACGCCAGTTCGTCGGCCACGGCTTCCTCGGTGGCATGCATCTTGTATCCGTAGTCGTCGCGCCGCCCGCGATAGTCGTGCATCACCTTCATTCCCGCGACGCCGATCGCCACCTCGCACAGGCCTTCGCGCCACGCCCGCCCAAAGCTGTCGGCGATGATCACCGGAACATGCAGCCCGGTCCGCTTTTTCAATTGCCGATGAATGCGCGCCGCCGACGCGTCAGGATCCACCGGCAGCAGCACCGCCGATCTTGCCGCCGTCCACATTCGAAACATCCACGCCGCTGTTGGCGCATACCAGGCCATGCTGCGTTTCGGTGATCAGGATGTGCTTCTTGCGCACCACGCGCTTGGCCTCGCGCAATGCCAGTTCGATGGCTCGCGCGTCGGTGTTGTTTCTTCGCGCAACGTCGCCAGCGCGCGCCGCGAGGGCTTCACCGAGTCCAGCCGAACTTGCGGCCTTCAGCCTTGGCAACGATCTTGTGCTTGACCACCAGAATGTCGCCCGCTTCGAATGCAAGCGTGATCCGCCGAGCGCAGCGCGCCAACACAAGATCGGCCACCGAGTCGCCCGGCTAACACCTCGCGCATGCCGCGCACTGGGATCGCGCGAAGTTCTCCAGCGTACGACGGTAATGGCTTGCCGCTTCATCCGGAGGTCGCAGGCGCCGCTTCCAGGCATTGCGATTCGGATTGCGTCCTGAAATCCCACGAGCGCAGCAGCCGTTGCGCGTTGGTGTCTCCTTCGCGCGCCAGCAGCAATCGAGCTCGTGCGGATTGTCGATGTCGAGGCCGATGCCCGGCATCTCCAGAATGATCAGTTCTTTGCCGGTTTCCTTCATGGCCTCGCAGTGCGGAAGAAAGCTGTCGTTGCCGAAGCGCAGCGGAATGATCGACGCCGGCCGCCGCAGAATGCAGTTGCTGCCGCGCCGGTCATAGGCCGGCACCAAGACCGCACCCTCCTCCGGAGCCGCGTCGAAGCACGCGCTGCAATTCCTCGCCGCGCGATCAGCGGAATGTCGCCGGGAACGACGATGGTCGTGTCGTACCCCTGCGCTTCGCACCACGCCGTCGCCATCTCGATGGCCGCCGTCTCGCTCTCGTTGCGCGTGTCTTCGATCACCAGGAAGTCAAACTCCGCAGCCAATTCTTTCGCGCGCCGCGTCGCCGGTGACCAGCGCGACATCGACCTGCGAGCGCACACTCCGCAGCTGCAGTCATCACGTCGCGCAGCATGGCTTCTGCCAACTGCGAGCGCTGTGACTGGTCCAGCGCCGCGCTCAGCCGCTGCTTTGCAGTCGACAGGTCTTTACCGGAATCAGAAGGATGCCGCGCATATATCAGTTGTCATCCCGAACGAGCTTCTCTTGCGAGCGAGGGATCTGGGCGGGTCGATTCGCGCGAAAGGCGCGCATCCTTTTTCTGATGTCGGCGCGACCAGGAATCGAGGACCACGCGCGCGAGGCTGACTTTATCATCCACCGAACGCATCAGGGTATTCGTACAAACGACATGCAGCTTTTCGCTGCTCAGCGCCTCCGCGGCGTGGGCGTCAGCCTTGTCGACAACCAGCACATCGAGAAAATCTTCATAAGCCTGTGCAACGCCGGCAATCGTGCTCGGCCAGCCCCGCATCTGCATCAGCTACGCCGCCGGTCCCGATACCGCCGCATCTCCGACGATCGGGCTCACCGCCGCCACCGGCGCGTCCGCGCCTCGCAAGGCTCGCGAATGCCGGGCACCGCGAGAATCGGGCCGATGCTGGTCACGGGATTGCTCGGCGCGAACACAATCGCCTCGGCCGACTGCGATCGCTTCCAATCACACCTGGCGCAGGCCGCGATTGTTCGGCGCCCTCGAAGCGCACCGCCTGCACCGTCGACCTGATGCCGCTCGCGCACAAAATATTCCTGGAAGTTCAGCGTGCCTTTCGCCGTGTCGAGCATGGTCGAAACGCGATCGTCGGACATGGGCAGCACGCGCGCACGAATGCCCATTCTCCGCGCAAGCTCTGCCGTCGCTTCGGTCAACGTACTTGCCCGTCGCGCAGCAGCGCAGTGCGCGTCAAGATGCGTCGCCAGATCGAGATCGCCCAGGCTGAACCACGCCGGCTCGCCCCAGTTCCTTCATCCGCTCCAGACAGCGAAAGCTGTCGCCATCCACGCCCCATCCGCGATCTTTGCTCAGCAGCCCTGCCAGGCCATACAGCACCGAATCGATATCCGGCGAAACGTGCAGTCCCCACCACTCGATGTCGTCGCCGGTATTGACGATGACCGTCAGCTCCTCCGGCGCGACCAGCCTGCTGCAGCCCCTGCACCAGCTTGGTGCCGCCCGTCCCGCCGGTGAAAACGACGACTCATTTATGCCGCCTTCGGCATATCCGCACAGTTGTCAGATCGCATGCCGCAAGCCGCTCGGCCAGCAATCCCGCCACGCTGCGACCACGCCCGCAACATGAACTCCGGATAGACCGGCAGCCGCTGCTGCAAGCTTCTGTCCGGCGGCTTCGGTGCGGCGCTGCAGGTCGAGCAAGATGCGGCCAGGGCGCTTCGGGATTGATGTAGTCGGGCGTCAGCGGCGAAACACCGCCCCAGTCGTTGATCCCGCCCTCCAGCAGGCGCTCGTATCCGTTCTCGGTAAGATTTGGCGGCGCCTGAATATTCATGTCGCGCAGCAGCAGGCGCGCGACCGCCAGCGTGCGCAGCATGTCGCCGTGTGTCGGGCTCCGGCCAGCTCGCCATCGGAATCCGCGGCTTGGCGCGGAAATTCTGGATGATGACTTCCTGCACGTGGCCGTACTCGCTCGTGCAGCCGCTTGATCGCCAGCAGCGAATCGACGCGATCGTCGCAGCGTCTCGCCAATGCCGATCAGAATTCCGGTGGTGAAGGGAACACCCAGCTTGCCCGCATCCTCAATCGTCTTCAGCCGCAGCGCCGGTAGCTTATCAGGAGCGTTGTCGTGCGCCGCGCCTTTGCCGCAGCAGCGTTTCACTGGTCGACTCTCCAGCATCAGACCCAGGCTGGGATTGCTCGCGCGCAGCCGCTCGATCCAGTTGGCGCTCAGCAGGCCGGGATTGGCGTGCGGCAGCAGCCGCGTTTCGCGCAGCACCAGCTCGCACATGGCTTCCAGATAATGCAGCGTGCTGCGATAACCCAGGCGGCGCAGCGTCTCGCGCATCTCCGGGAAGAGCATCTCCGGCTTGTCGCCCAGCGAGAACAGCGCCTCGGTGCAGCCCAGCTTTTCGCCCTGCTTGCGCAACGGCCAGCACTTCTTCCGGAGTCATGGTGTGCGCGCCCGGCTCGCCGGGATCGCGCCGAAACGTGCAGTAGCCGCAATAGTCGCGGCAAAGATTGGTCAGCGGAAGAAAAACTTTGCGCGAGTAGGTCACCACTCCCGGACGATAGCGTTCCTTGAGCGTGACCGCCGCAGCCAGCAACTCCTCCTGCGCATCGCCACCACATGCGCAGCAGTGCGGTAGCTGCTTCCGGCGAGAGTGCGTCGCCATCGCGGACCTCGCGAATGCGCGCAATCAGGTCGCGTTGCAAAACGAATCCGATCTTGGCCGCGTCGACCGCCATAGTCTCATGAAAGAATACCGCAACCACGGATCAACACGGATGAACATAGAACAGAAGAAAATCTGCGCGTTTCAGAGGGAGAGATGAGCTCTAGATCTCCAAATCCAATCTGTGTCGATCCGTGTAAATCGGTGGTTAAGCCTTACTCTGGTGACAGCCCATACCGTCCGCGAAAATACAGCAGCGGACTGCCTTCCTGCACCGCGATCTCATTCACCTGTCCCACAAAGATGCTGTGGTCGCCCGCAGGGTACGCCTCCACCACAGTGCAGTCAATCTGTGCCAGCGCATCGGCCAGCACCGGCATGCCGCTTTCCATCTTCTTATAGAGGATGCCAAGGCGATAGGCCGCATCGGGATTGCGCTCCGGATCGGCGAAGAATTCCGACAGCGCCTCCTGCTCCTGTTTGAGAACGCTCACCCCAAAACAGCAGCGCTCCCGCAGGTGTAGATAGGTTTCCGCCAGATGATCGACGCACACCAGCACCAGCGGAGGTCGCAGCGAAACCGAACAGAACGCGCTGGCGGTCATGCCATGAACGTCGCCCTCGGTTGTCGGCACCGTGATAACCGTGATCCCGCTGGCGAAGCGTCCCAGTGCTGCGCGAAATTGGTCTGGCGTTACCTCTGACATAGCTTCTGGAAGCAATATACCTGACCTCCGGCTGCCCCATTTGCCGGGTGCCCCATTCAAGCCATCGTTTGGCTTGAGTGGGTCTTCCGTCCATCGGATCTCGCCGGGTGCCCCATTCAAGCCTTCATTTGGCTTGAGTGGGTCTTCCGTCCTCCAATTTTGCTACGATGAATTCCCGTGCCCAAGAAACTCGATCACACCGACGCGCTCGTCCACCTTTCCCGCGTCGACCGCAAGCTGGCGCGCATTATCGTCAAAGCCGGCGAGTGCCGCCTGCAAATGGAAACCACGCAGAGCATCTTCGAGGCGCTGCTTGAGTCCATCGTCTATCAGCAACTCAACGGCAAAGTCGCCGCCACCATCCTCGGCCGCGTGAAGGCGCTATTCCCTGACAACTCCGGCCGCCTGCGCACGCGCCGTGGACTGGTCGCGCGCTTTCCTACCCCACAGCAGGTTCGCGACGCCGCCCCTGAGCTTTTGCGCTCCGCCGGCCTCTCGCAAGCCAAGATGCTCGCCATTAAAGATCTAGCAGCAAAGACCATCGAAGGCGTCGTGCCCAGCGCGCGCCAGGCCCACAAGATGAGCGACGACGAGCTGATCGAGCGGCTGGTCGAAGTTCGCGGCATCGGCCGCTGGACGGTCGAGATGCTGCTCATGTTCCGCCTGGGCCGTCCCGACATTCTCGCTGCTGACGACTACGGAGTGCGCAAAGGCTTCGCCAAAATCCACAAGCTCACCGAGCTCCCCAAGCCAAAAGAACTGCTGGCCTATGGCGAACGCTGGCGTCCCTATCGCAGCGTAGCGTGCTGGTACCTGTGGCGCGCTGCGGAGATGGCAGACCTCCCCTTCGCCGTAGCCGAGCAGAAGAAAGCTGCTCGAAAAGCGATCAAGACTGCAGCAAAGAAATCGTCGAAGAAAACGACAGCGAAGAAAACGGTGGCCAGGAAAAGAGCGCGGTCCGTAGGAAAGAAGTGAATTTCCCGACATTCTTGCGCGGGAGGACCAGCCACGCGGGAGGGCCGTCTCACAACGTCTTGCGATAATGAACGCAGCGGTCTACTACCTCGTAGCCCAACGTCTCATGTACGCGCTGCGACACTTCATTATCAATCCAGGTATCTGACGCCATCTCCAGACAGCCCGTGGCCGCGTGCCCAGTCTTCGGCGACCGCCAAAAGCTTTCTGCCTATTCCCCGGTTTCGGTAGCTCTCAGCAACGTACCAACCCTCGACATAGCCCACCGGGCGTATCGGGTCGCAACCGTCGGCGTGTGAACGCAAATCGACTTCCAGGAAACCAGCTAGTGTTCCATCCCTGGCCGCTGCAACCAGAATAATGAGCGGCAACGTTACAACCGGCTTGCCTTCGAGAATTAGCGTAAGTTCTCGCGCATGTTCTTCGGCGGAGGTGTTAGGCCATAGAGCCTCGCACATGCGTGCCAGTTGGTCTCTGTCCGACATCTGAGCCGGCCTGATGCAAATCTCCGACATCGAGCCATCGTATCCCAAGCTGGATTGGGCGCACCATCGGCTAGCCGTCCGGTATGGCGAGACAACGTGCGTGCGCCTGGTATCCGGCTCATTCTTTCGTTTTGATCAACTGGATCCAATGCTGGCAGCCTGCCCCAAGCGCAGACGATGTGCGCCCTCGTGTACATTGACTATCTAGACGACTGGCCGAGTCACTCCACCCCGGGTGCATCACGAGCTTAAAGGAAGAGTTGTTGAAATGCTGGAAACCCACAAGCGCGCGCTTTCCGAAATTAAATCTGCCCGGCAACGGGTCGCCAAAGCCATAGAAGAACGCGACAAACAAAAAGAGAAATTGAAGAAAGCCGAGGCCCGCTTGAAAACCGAAAAGCACCGCCTCGCTGCCGCCGAAGAAAAGCTGGAAAGCTAGCCGCTCACAGGTCAGACCGTCCCCATGCGGATCTGTTTCGACAGGTTCAGCGCAGGCCACGCCCTTATTAAGAAAGATGGCAGCCGAATCCGGCTAACCGCGGTCTTTGCTCTACGAGACAATGACACCGGAGGCGACATGGTTCACACCGTAGTTGATGGAACGTACCGGCAGACCAATTTAACCAACGAATCTCCGGAGTATCTCGCCAAGCGCGAGGAGCTTCGTCTTGCCGAAATCGATCTCATGCGTCAACGCGAGCGCGTTGCCGCCCTGCGCCGCAATCTTCCCGAAGGCGCTCCCATCCAGGACTATCAATTTGAAGAGGGTCCGCGCGATCTCAACGCTGGAGACGCGCCGGTGCGCACCGTCCGCCTCAGTGAGCTCTTCACCAAGCCTAATCGCCCGCTCGTCATCTACCACTTCATGTTTGGGAAAAAGCAGACCAAGGCTTGCCCCATGTGCACCGCCTGGCTCGACACTGCCAACGGTGTCGCCCACCATCTTGCTCAGAATCTTGACTTCGCGGTTGTCGCTGCCGCCGATCTCCCAACCCTGCGCGCTCACGCTCGCCAGCGCGGCTGGGAAAAGCTGCGCCTCCTCAGCGCCGGCAGCAACACCTTCAAATACGATTTAGGCAGCGAAGACCACGAAGGCGGTCAGGACTCAACCATCTCCGTTTTCACTCGCGGCGCCGACAATAGTGTGCGTCACTTCTACTCCGTGCATCCCAGGATGGCGGCCGACATCCAGGAGCGCGGCATCGATCTGTACACGCCTATCTGGCATTACCTCGATCTCACGCCCCATGGCCGCGGCGACTGGGCGACCAGCCTTTCCTACGGAACCAAAGTCGAAGGTAGATGAGACGAATGACTCGACGCGCGTCAAAATGAAATACTTCACTTTTGGATAAGCCTGATTCCGGGTGCTCCCCTTTTTCCTGACTTTCGGAATGAGTGGGATTCGATTCTCCCACACACGTGACATTGAACCCTCGAACCCTGCGGCGCGGAGCGCCGATGAGCCGTTAGGCCCACGCGTAAGCGTGGCGGGTTTACATCGCACAATGCTTCCCGCCGCGGAGCGGCTCTTTCCAACCTGTTGGACGCCTGGATCGAACGCGCCCGAGACGAAGACTTCGATCTACGTCGAAATGTCAGGCGCAACTCTTCGATAGGATCATCCCACGGAAGTATCGTCCTTAATCGATGAGAGGTATCAATCCATGAGGAAAACAGCCTATCTGACTACGGGCATGCTGATCGGCATTCTTACCACCACCTTGACGTTTGTCGCTTGGTCAAGGACAGTGCCTGCTCAAGATCCGGTAAAGACTGAGCCCGACTTGTACAAAGTCCTGCTGGATAACGATCAGGTTCGCGTGATTGATTACCACCTGGGCAAGGGACAGAAAGAGCCGATGCATGTCCACGCCACACCGGCCGTGGTTTATTGGTTCACCGACGCAAAGCTGCTAAACGTTTTGCCCGACGGTAAGACCAAAGAGTTATCGGGAAAAGCTGGCGACGCGATTTGGCGCGGTCCAGCGACTCATACCACCGAGAACGTAGGCGACGCCGAGGTCCGTGCCCTGGTGGTCGAATGCAAGACCTGCAAGTAACGAATGGAACCCGAAATCACGGTGCCCCAATCCTTCCTTTGCTTGAAGCGAGTGGGATTCGATGCTGACTTCCGGGAGCGACAGGCACCCCGCTCTCCTTCGCCTCAGCCGCGAGTGCGGTCGGCCGCTATCTTCCGGTGCGCACCAAATCAACCAGGCGCCTCCAGGCAATCTTAGTCGCCAGTCGTTTCTGCTCGGCAGGAACGAGATCGTCCATCATCTGCTTCGCCAGCTTGTGTGTCTTTCTGGAGGCTTTACTCACGTGCCCGGCGTTGAATGGCGGATGCGGATCGTATTCGATGACGAGTTGGATCGCCTCGGCCGTCTCGCGGCCGGCAATCTGCGCAGCTAGCCAGAGCGCCAGGTCGATGCCCGCAGATACGCCGGCAGCAGTAACAACTTTCCCCGCCCGTACCATGCGATGCCTGGGTCGAGGTTTGGCGCCCAGTATCCTCAGCACGCGCATCGTGTACCAGTGAGTGGTTGCCGGCGCGCCCTTCAAAATTCCTGCCGCTCCCAGGATCAATGCTCCCGTACAGACCGAAGCCGTCCAACTGGTGGATTTGTGCACCTTGCGCAACCAGTCCAGCACCTCGTCATCCACCATTTGTCCCTGCGTGGTCGAGCCCCCGGGAACCAGCACTAGATCAGGCGAGACAGTCTGGGCTGTGGTGTGTGTGACACCCAGCAGAAGCGTGCCGCCCTCTGTCGTTACCGGTCCTAATTCCTTGCCGACAAATCGTACTTCCGTGTTGGGCATACGTGACAACACTTCCCAGGGCCCCACTGCGTCAAGCGCAGTTACGCCTGGATAAAGAAGAATCGCTACTTGAAACCGTTTGTCTCTCCTATTCATGGTCATGGTCAAGATATGCCGGTATCCGCCCCCCAGGTTGGCCGACCACCTGGCCGATTATGTTGGCCCATCAGCCGGTAACGCGACTACCGCGCCACCTGCAGGCGCAGCGCAGCCCGTACAAGCACGCGCTGGTTTTACTGAGAGCTGGCGGGCCAGCGTCGTATACTCGTCCGGAAAGTTGAGGGGGTGCGATGGCTCGTGCAAGCCTGCTGGTTGTTCTGACTCTTCTGCTGCTTAGCGTTCTAACTTTCGCGCAGCCGAGTACGCCGGATACTATGTCCACTCCGCCTTCCGCAAGCCAAACGCCCTCTGGTCCCGCTTTCGATGTCAACGCTGCCGTCGACACCTACCTGGCCAAGATGCCGCCTGCCCAACGTGCCCGCTCCGATGCGTATTTCGAAGGCGGCTATTGGCTGCTGCTGTGGGACTTCCTCTTCACCGTCTTTGTCATGTGGTTGCTGCTGCGCTTCCGGTGGTCGGCGCGAATGCGCAATCTGGCCGAACGCCTCACCCGATTCCGCCCTTTACAGACAGCCCTCTACTGGATCCAATTCATTCTCGTAGTTTCGATACTTACGTTTCCGCTCAGCCTCTACGAAGGTTACTTCCGCGAGCACAAGTATGGCCTGCTCAATCAAACCTTCGGCCCCTGGATGCGCGATCAGATGATGGGACTCCTCGTCAGCGTAGTCTTGGGCGCCGTCCTCGTCGTGCCGTTGTTTGCGCTGGTAAGACGGCTGGGAAAGAACTGGTGGCTATGGGGAGCAGCCCTGACCATCGCTTTTGGTGCATTTGTGGCTCTGATCGCCCCGGTGTACGTCGCTCCGCTCTTCAACAAGTACACCACGCTAACCGACGCGCGAATCAAGGATCCCATCCTCAGCATGGCGCGCGCCAACGGAATTCCCGCCCATGACGTCTATGAGTTCGACGCTTCGCGGCAATCCAATCGAGTGAGCGCGAACGTTAGTGGATTTGCCGGTACGCTGCGAATTTCATTGAACGACAATCTACTAAAGCGCTGCACCTTGCCTGAGATTGAGACCACCATGGGACATGAGATGGGCCACTATGTCCTCAACCACGCGTACAAGGGGCTGGTCATGCTGGGAGTAATCATCGTGATTGGCTTCGCCTTCCTGAACTGGGGCATCAACTTCAGTCTCCGCGCTGGGGTAAGCAGTGGGATGTGCGAGGCATTACTGACCTGGCCGTGCTGCCTCTGGCGGTGATCGTTTTTTCCGTTTACTCCTTTCTCATAACACCCGTGACCAATAACATCTCGCGCTCCATGGAGTATGAGGCCGACATGTATGGCTTGAACGCGGCTCAACAGCCCGACGGCGAGGCCAATGTCGACATGCTGCTGGGAGAGTATCGCAAGCTCGACCCCGCTCCTCTCGAGGAGTTCCTCTTCTACGATCATCCCAGCGGACGCACCCGCATCACTGCCGCCATGCGCTGGAAAGCCGAACATCCGCAGTCCACAAACACCGAGGAGATGGCACGGCCGCTCTTCGATACCAAGTGATGACGAGCCTTCGGGCGCCTCGGTTGCGTAGCGGCAATTATCCTGTGGGCGTGAAACTTGTCATACTCTGGGCGCCACGCTGGTCTGTACACTCGGTGGCCTGCGAAGTCGCAGCTTCGCTCATCGACTGAACGCAATAAATGCGGAGCCCGTTCCTGTATTTGCCGGCGTCCCCGTTGGCATCAACGCTCCAGTATTCGAGTTGACAGTAAAGGTAGTCACATCGCCCGAGCTGAAGCCTGCTACATAGGCAAACTTCCCTGAAGGCTCCAGCGTCAGCGCGATGGGAAGCCTGTGGGCTGAGGTAGTGAAGGCCTCGGTTAGCGCTCCCGTACCTGCATCAATGGCGAAGACAGACACTTTGTCGACCAGGGCATTGGTCACGTAAGCAAAGCGGCCTCGCGAGTCCACAACGATGGAGTTCGGGCCATCCTCCGTAGGCACCGTATCCCCAATCGGCGTCAATGCTCCGGTGGTCGTATCGATGGAAAACATCGAAATGTCATTCGTACTGAAATTGGTCACATACGCGAATTTTCCAGACGGATCGATGGCCATCGACGTCGGATTAGTGCGAACCGGTGCTGAGCCAAGTAATCCCAGCGCGCCGCTGCTGTCTACTCTGTAAATCGTGATGTTCCCGGAAATATTGTTCACTACGTAAGCAAATTGGCCCGACGGATGGAAGCGTAGCTCAATCGGCTTATCGTCGGTGGTAACGGAGCCATCGAGCGGCGTGAGCATGCCCGTGCTCGCGTCGATCGAGAATCCGGTAATACTATTGGCGTCCTGGTTGACCTCATACAGACGGTTCCCCGATGGGCCAATAGCAATGAATCGTGGAGCGCTCCCCCCGGGGACCGGCGAGCCCACCATGCTCAGCCTGCCGGTATTCGCATCGAGCGCGAATATCGAGATGTCATTGGAATCGCCATTCCCCACGTAGGCGAAGCGCCCGGAGGGCTCGACCGCGATGACCCTCGACATCATGCCGCCTGTCGGAAGCATGTCTTTGGGAGTCAGAAACCCAGTCTGCGAATCGACCGCAAAGGTGGAAATTGTGTTCGTAACCTGGTTGGCGACGATCGCAAATCGCTGTGGCGGAGCCGGCGGCGGAGGTGTGGAGGGTGGCTTAACAGCACCACCACAGCCGCTGAGGAGCAGAGGAAGTATGAAAATAACAACTGAGCGCGCAGCTTCTCTTACAGACATGCCATTCCTTCCAGGTGGTTTTATGGCCGGAACTATCCCGCGATCCTCCGCAGTACTAGCAGGACCCGCTGTTGATCCTTATTCCCCGATAGCCTCGACTCCGGGTATAGACTCCCCGCGAGCAGCTAAGTTCTGGAAGAGAAGTAAAGGCGTAGTAAACGTTTTGTCGGCTAGCTGCGCGGACTGGCGTCCCACAATTCGTTGGCTGAAATCACTGAGATTGATCTGGTGTGCCGGTTAACCCGCGCGCTCAGTGCGAGCTCGATGCCGGGTGCCGCACTCATTCCGTCGGTTGGCTTGCGTGGGGTTTTTCGCTTGCGATGCAATGAGTCTCGATGTACGAGTCGATTCCGAAGAACGAAAGTCAAGATCCTTGCCCAAACCACCCGATGGTAATGAGGCAGCCACACATCAAACGGCGGCCTTAGACCCCGGTTACTTTCGTACCCTGCGCATGCGCCAATATCACAGACTTTGGGGTTGACGTGTGCTTAATCTCGAAACTGGGGAAGAATCGCCGTTCGCCCTTCGCGGTTCGTCACAAATGCGCGAATAAGTTCCTTTCGCTGGCGGCGGGTAGGTGGAAGCTATTACTAAATTCGCCCCTCGCTCGAATCATCTCTAGCGAACAGCGAATAGCGAATATAGCAAACAGCGAAAACGCGCGCACCACGAGTCTCTAGCTGACAGCTGATAACTGACAGCTCATTTCAAGGAGTCCTACATGCCTTATCCAACCTGCCGTCACATTAAAGAAGACGGCCATATTTGTCAGTCCCCGGCCATACACCGGAGCCATTACTGTTATTTCCACGATAACCATCGCGCCCGCCGCATGAAGATCGCGCAGGCCCGCGCCCGCGGCGAGCGTATCTGGATCGACCTGCCTCCACTGGAGGACATGTGCGCCGTCCAGTCGGCCGTTGCCCAGGTGGCTGAGGCCATTGCCGCAGGCGTGATCGAGTTGAAGCGTGCCCGCGCGCTGATGACTGCACTCCGGCTGGCGGCAAACAATTTCAGAACTGTGAAAGCATGGAGGGGCCACCCCTATGAACTCGACGAGTCGCACGAGCGCGTGGCCAGCTATCCCGGCCTGGCACTCGAGTACGGGCTGCCGCCCAAGACCGATCTCGATGCCCACCCCGAGGAGGTCTTTCCGCCGGCGAAGGCGAAGCCTGGTGCGCCCCCAATGGCGCGGTTCGCCGGGCACAAGCGCAGCGCGGTTGGCTGTCGCACCACGCCCGGCATCATCGACAGCTGCAAACGGATGACGTCGGAAGACCAGCTTTTCGTCCTCCGCGAGATGGCCAACGCCTTCGCCGAAGGCATGGGCAAGAAGCCTCCCATCGCGGCTGCCTCCAGCCAGCTTAGGACCGATCAATCGCAGGCGGCCGGGTCAAGCGGTGCAAGCGGAGGCGCATAACTCGGGTCACATGACCGAAGGAGCTGTTGCGATCAAGACTGTTGCGATCGAAGCGGTCACGGTGGAAGCTATCCCGATGGGAGCTGTTGCGCCGGTAGCTGTCACGATCGAAGCCGTCTCGGTGGGAGTTGTCCTGGTGGAAGGTGTTGCGGAGGGAGTCATCACGGTGGAGGGTGTTGCGGAGGGAGCCGTTACGGTGGAAGCCCCGCATTCATGAGTCTGTTACGAAACTCATGGTTGAGCGGATACGGTAGGACAAACCATAAGCCCGTCCCGCAGGGACGGCAGACCTTAGCCCAGCATTTCAATGCTGGGTAAGCGTCAATGGGAAGTTGGGAGTCCGCTTTAGCGGACGGCAGATGTTTTGTAACAGCCTCTCATGCGGAGGGGCCAAGGTACTACTTGCGAACCGCGCTTTTACGCAGGGCCCTGTGCGCACGATACGCCACCCAAGTACTTTGGTTCGACGATTTTAGCTGTAAGCACATACAGAATCACAAATTTAGGAGCGAAATCGCGCTAAGACGAAGATTCCAGGGATACAGGGATCCAAAAAAGTCTTGATGTAGGCGATGAACGACGAGCCGTGGAAGCTAATCGCAAGTTGCCAATTGCTAATTGCCAATTGCTTCCGCCCGTACCCGTCTCATCATTCCCGACATAGGATGCCTCACCCCATACTTGAGACGTGCAGACTGCCGATCCCAATCTGCGGTTGCTGAACTCGTTCCTCGACTACCTGAAGGTCGAGAAGGGACTGGCGCCGCTCAGTGTGTGCGCCTATCGCTCGGACTTGGAGCAGTACGCGGAGTTCCTGCAAGCGCAAGCGCTCGGTGCGCGACGCCCGGCGGCAGGATGTGCGCGACTTCCTCAATCGCGCTGTTCGCCAACGGAGTTGACGGCGCGCAGCGTGGCGCGCAAGCTGTCGGCGCTGCGGCACTTCTACAAGTACCTGCTGCTCGACCGCTACATCGAGAAGCGATCCGACGCTGAACATCGACACGCCGCGGCAATGGAAGGTGCTGCCCAAATCGCTGGCGCCCGTGGAGGTCGAGCAGCGTGCTGCAAGGGCCGCCGCGAGCCAAAGACGACCGCCTGTCGCAGGCGCTGGGCGCGCGCGATCGCGCCATGCTTGAGGTCTTCTATGCCGGAGCGCTGCGCGTCTCGGAGGTGATCAACGTGAAGCTCGAAGACCTGAAGCTCGACCTGGGCTACGTGCTGGTGCGCGGCAAGGGCGACAAGGAGCGCATCGTCCCGCTGGGCGCGCGCCGCGCAGGAGATCGTGCAAGCGTATCTGCGCGATGCGCGGCCGGTGCTGGCGGCAGGGAAGTCGTCGCCGTATCTGTTCATCGCCCGCGGGGCGCAAGCCCATCACGCGGCAGCGGGTGTGGCAATGGTGAATGCGGCGTCGGCGCAACGTCGGGCGCCATGCCAGCCCGCACATGCTGCGCCACAGTTGCGCAACTCACATGGTGGAGAACGGCGCCGACCTGCGCACGGTGCAGACCATCCTGGGCCACGCCGACATCTCGACCACGCAGGTGTACACCCATCTGGCGCTCGATCGGCTGAGCCGCGTGCATCGGCAGCATCATCCGCGAGCCAAGAGCCGAGCCGCTGCTGCCAAGGCGGACAATGAGTAAGGCACCGCCAACGACGGTCGAGAAAGCTGTCGCGAAGTTCATGCGCGCTCTCCAGGAGCGCAACGCCTCGCCCCATACCATCAAGGCATATACCACGGATCTCGCCGGCTTCGCCGACTACGTTGGCCCGCAGGGCTGGAGCGACATCGACCACGTCCTGATTCGCGGCTACCTGTCGAACCTCTACGAGCGCGGCCTGAGCAAGACCTCGGTCGCGCGCTCGCTGGCGGCGCTGCGCTCGCTCTACAAGTGGCTGGCGCAGGAAGGTGAGGTCGAACAGAATCCGGCGGCGCTGGTCGCGACGCCAAAGCTGCCGAAGAAGCTGCCGCGCGTGCCGACGATCGAAGAGGTCAGCACCGTGCTCGACGCCGGAATGCCGGAGAGTCGGCCTTCCCCGAGCGCGACCAGGTCATCCTGGAGTTGCTCTACGGCTGCGGCATCCGCAACTCGGAGCTGATCGGCATCAACCTCGACGACATGCGCTGGTCGAACGAGATGATCCTGGTGCGCGGCAAGGGGAGGAAGGAGCGCTACGTGCCGTTTGGCGATTCGGCCGCCGAAGCGCGTGCGCGCATATCTGCCGGCGCGCAAGAAGGTGCTGGAGGAGACCAAGCGCGCGACTGGAGCGGGCGCTGCTCATCAACCTGCGTGGATCGCGGCTGACGACGCGCAGCGTTGGGCGCATCGTCAAGCAGATCGCGGTCAGCCGTGGGCTTTCGCCCGACGTGCATCCGCACACTCTGCGTCATGCCTTCGGCGCGCACATGCTGGAGGAAGGCGCCGACCTGCGCGCCATCCAGGAGATGCTGGGCCACGAGCGGCTCTCGACCACCCAGCGCTACACGCAGCTCACGGTGAAGCACGTGATGGACGTGTACGACCGCACCCATCCACACGCAAAGGGGAAGAGCTGAGTTTGTATTTGAAGGGGCACGCCTTCAGGCGCGCCGCAAGCAGCAACTTGGGGTTCCGGCTTTAGCCACTGAGGTTGCGTGGTGTCACCGGCTGAAGCCGGTTATCGAGATGGGAACGAGGTTCGTGGCACGCCTAAAAGGCGTGCCCCTTCAAACTGAGCGATGGCGGCTTAGTCGCCGTACTGAGCGCGCATGTCGCGCCAGGTGCTGGCGCCGCGGCGCTCGGCTTCTTCGACAAAGCCCTCGCCCAGCTTCTGCAACGTGCCGAAGATCTGCATGCCCTTCTGCAGATAGTCGGGAGCGTTCTCCCAAACGGCCTCAAACTTCTCGGGATACTCGCTGGCAAGAACGGTAAGGCCGGCAGCCGCCAGGCCCATCCCCACGCCACGGCGGCCGGTGAGTATGAGCACGGCTCCAGCCCCGATGCTCGCGAATATCAACGTCTTCTTCCAATTCTGCATGTTCACCTCACGTCAAGTTACCGCGGACGGGCCGCAAGTCTGGTTAGAGACGCATTCCGTCTTCTGCTGTTGTATGCCTTGAGCAGTTACTTTGCAATTTGCGACAGCTGGCGACCAGAAGGAGTTGCGCAGAAGGGCTTAGAAATGGAAAAGGCTGCGACTTTGGTTATGCTCCAGCCGCCGACTCCTGCGAGGGAGTTGCCGGCGTGGACGCATGTACCGTCGCAGCCTTTGATACGATCACCGCTTTCGCAGTTCCAAACCTCGGCGGACATCTCGCAACGCCGTCGATTTTTTCGGGTCTGGCGGTTCCGCGAGTCACCTCGCTCACCGACCGATCAGCCTAGTTCAAGTGGGCGACGATTATGGAAGCCCTCTCTTTTCGGCCGTCGACTATGGACCTGTGAACTTTGGTTATGCTCTAGCCGTCAACTCCTGCGAGAGAGTTGCCGGCGTGGACGCATGTACCGTCACGAGCCCTCGATGCGATCACCGCTTTCGCAGTTCCAAACCTCGGCGGACATCTCGCAACGCCGTCGATTTTTTCGGGTCTGGCGGTTTCCGCGGGTTGCCCCGCTCAACCGATCGCTCAGCTTACTTCAAGTGGGCGACTGATTATTGATGCCCTCTCTTTTCTGCCGTCGACGAAGGTCATCCTAATACAGGAGCTTCGAATGTCAACGCCCGAGGTGTGTGCACACGTGAGATAATCGCCTGTGATTTTCGAGGGCGCAGCAAGCGATAGCAAAGAGACAAGTTGGCGGATCGGCGTCCAGAATTTTCTATAACAATTCACATCTTTTTCACAGAGTTGCGATGTTCTTGATGGCTCATTTCGAGGAATCAAGTTCGTGTCTTGACGAATCCTGGCGATTGAACGAGGGTAGAAGAGACGAATGGCGTACGTTAACCGCTTATGTCGACGGAGGCTCCCACGGAAATCCGGGACCATCCGGCATCGGCGTGCTGATCCAAGGCGCGCGCGGCGAGACCGTCCGCATCGCCAAGTGGATCGGGCACCAGGACAACAACGTGGCCGAGTACGTCGCCCTGCTGGAAGCTCTGCAGCATGCGGTCGCCGCCAAGGCCAAGGCGCTGCACGTCTTCTCCGACTCAGAGATCGTGGTCAAGCAGATGACCGGGCAGTATGTTTGCCGCAGCCCGCGGCTCTATTCCCTCAATTGGACCTGCCGCAAACTGGCGCGCTTGCTCGAGTTCTCCATCGCGCACATCAGTCGCAAAGACAACCATGCGGCTAACGAGCTAGCGCTTCAAGCGGTACAATCACGACTGGCGCAAGTGGCCTAGCAGCAGGCGCTCTCGCGTATAATCTGACAGGCACGCGCCCGTAGCTCAGCTGGATAGAGCGAACGCCTCCGGAGCGTTAGGTCGGGAGTTCGAATCTCTCCGGGCGCACCAGAAAACCCAATGCCTTCGTACACAAGAGATCCCTCGCTCGCTCGGGATTTCGCCTGCGGGCTCAGACGCCCGCAAAACGGCTCAAGTTCGAATCTCTCCGGGCGCGCCAGTAACTCTCAGTAACTCTCATTAACTCTCATTCTTCTCCGCAACTTGCGGCTATTCTTCCTTCGTAACAATTCCCGTCACTTCGGCGTTGTGGCCAATTTTGTCCCGAGAACGGCTCGTCAGTGGGCATGAAGTGATCGTGGGCGAAGCTCACAACGTGCGCCTCTGATCGAAAAGGCTTTCAGAGAACCCCCCGAAGGCCCTCTACAGTCTTATTTCGATGCGATTTACTGCGAACCCCCTATACAGGCAGAATTGATGCCCTACAAGACTCCGGACATGCAAGTAGTAAGCAAAGCTGGGAGGCTGTTTTGAAGTTGAAGTCGATCGTGCAAGGTGCAATTTTCCTAATGCTGGCGTTGGCCGTGAGTGCAGCACAAGTTCCGCGGAGCCGCCACGTAGTCGTTGTCATAGAAGAGAACCATGGTTACAGCTCCGTAATCGGCAACTCTGCTATGCCGTACTTGAATTCGCTTGCCAAGCAATACGGCTTAGCCACGCAGTACTACGCCAACACGCATCCGTCCATTGGCAATTACTTCATGATGACGGCCGGCCAGATTATCACTAATAACGATAGCTACAACGGGACCGTTACCGCCGACAACTTGGTTCGGCACATGCTGAACGGCGGGCTGACGTGGAAGTCGTATGCTGAGAGCTTGCCTAATGTCGGCTACACAGGAGGCGACAACGGCCTCTATATCCGCCATCACAACCCGTTCACGTATTTCTCTGATGTGTTGAATAGCCAGGTGCAGAAGCAGAACCTGGTGCCCTTCACCCACTTCGCACAAGACTTGAACAACCAGGCGCTGCCCGATATTTCCTTTGTCATTCCGAATCGTGACAACGATGCGCACGACGGCTCGTTGCAACAGGCCGACACCTGGTTACAGAACAACATCGCTCCTCTACTGCGAAACAGCGCCTTTCAGCAGGACGGAATCCTAATCATCGTTTTCGATGAAGCCCAGAGTACGGATCAGCAGCATGGCGGCGGACACGTAGCGGCGGTGGTGGTTGGTCCCAAAGTAACCCCTGGCGGGCGCTCCTCTACGTTCCATCAGCATCAAAGCCTGCTGCGCACAATCGGAGAGGCGGTGGGCCTCAGCAGTTTCCCGGGAGCCGCACAATCCTCCAATGATATGAGCGAACTGTTCGGAAACTCTATCGGGCAATATGGGGTGTTTGTATCCTCTCCGCTCAATAACTCCTACGACAGCAATCCGGTGCACTTTGTAGCAACGGCCAAGTCTGATTACCCAATCGTCGCGATGGCGATCTATGTGGACAACAGCCTGTATTGGAAGCAGAATGTGTCGTCGATCAACACTTACCTGACCCTCCCAACCGGTGGTCACTCTGTAGTCGTTCAAGCATGGGACCAGCAACAGAAGGTGTATAAAACAGGTCTGAATATCACTGTGCGGTGAGCAGTATTCCTCTTGCAAGGAGGACTGCCGATAAGTCCTCCGAAGCACAAGGTCGGGAGTTCGAATCTCTCCGGGGGAATCAGGCTACCCAACCCCTTACGTTACAGATCATTGGGTTCAAGTCGCTGCGCTACCGGGCTCGGGATTTCGGCGGGATCCGCTGCTTCGTTGGAACCGGAGCGGTGTTGACTACGCTGCGCGGCGCAGCGGGTACACGACGAATGGATCGCTGACTCCCGGACTGAGCTCGTGGAACTGAAGAGCGATCTGCCGGTGCACATCCGCCTTAGCTCCCAGGAGACGCGCAATCAAGCCTTTGGGTTTTAGGGGCATCACGTGGGCAATCATGCCAGTGGTCTGCTCGGTGAATGCAGCCTTCTTGTCGTCGGTTAGATCGTGGCCTATCACTTCCAGCGTCAAATCAGCGTCGTTCACATCGTCGCCATGTGACGAGGCCTGCGAGATGAACTGAATTGTTATCTGGCTACGTTCCTCAGCTCGAAGACGAAATGCTTGAAGGGTAATCTCAATCAGTTTCTGGGCCATGACACGCTTCTGATCGATCGGCAGGGCTGGCGAAAGAACACGTAGATAGGGCATCTCACGGCCTCCGGTTGAGTAGAAGCATTCTTCGTGCCAATAGTTGGCCAGAGAGACGCGATCAAAGCAAAGGAGATATCGAGACCTGATCGTTGGCACTTAGACGAAACCGACACTCGAGCGCGCAATATTTGCGCTGATTGGGTGCTGCTTGCGCTATTGCGGGTTATAAGCAGCAACCCCACGCATTTTGCGTGGGGTTGTTTGCAAGCTACTGCAACAAACGTGTGTCGAAAGCGGCTCTGCGATGCAGAGGTCAGTCGACCACGGAACCATCGCCTGGCTTCAAGATCGTTCGCTAAGCTGCTTTCTTGCTGTCCCGATATGCCTTGACTTGGTCGTGAGACTGCCGGATATGCGTCTGCTGCTTCTCAAGTATCTGGCGGATGTTTCCGCTCACTTCCGGCTTTTGCAGCGCATCCTGGTATGCCTTCTTGACGACATCTTCACCCTGCTCTGCCGTTTCCAGAAGCGTGTGATCGCCGCCACCCATCTTGCCTTTTAGGTCGCCCCAAAAACGATGCATAGCACCGGATGCCGTGCCGCCGGGGTCATTTTCGAGTCCCGCGGCTGACTCAAGCTCTCCGGCGAACTTGGAGCGGGTCAGTGATTCATTCATGAAGAAAGTCTTTACCTGAGAGTCCTGCAGATGCTTGCCCAGTTCTGCGAAGCCTTTCTGCCCGTCATGTAGAACCTCAACTACGTCTTTTACGATGTCTTTTTCATCTGCCATTTATGAATGTCCTCTGGAAGCTTAGAGGTCAACGGAGAACGCGTGGTTGGCTCTCCCAGTCGCCATTAGCTCAATTGACCCCCCGCGGATAGTGAGAGCTGACACCCACGCCTGTTAGCAACAGGAAGCCCAAATGGTTGTTCCCCTCGTCATTTCCAAAACGAGCGATTATCAAGAATAGCGTCGAGATGTTTGGGTGACGTCTGTCAGCTCTTGAAGGACGATTACGACGCGAATTTTCAGCCCGCCCGTCTTCAAGCTGACCAACACCGGGAACGGGTGGGCATATACCACGCTGTATGACTTCGCTCCCGACAGCGGCGGAGCAAACCCGGTCAGTCAAGTCACTATAGACACCGACGGCACGCTCTACGGTACTGCAATGCTGGGTGGTTCCGGCTTCTACGGTGTGTTGTGGCAAATCAAACCATAGCGGGATGGTTCCGTAATATCGCCATACCTCATGGACGCTGATGGAAAAATGGAGACGCCATGAAAGTCAAGATTCTTGCCGGTGAGCAACAGTTGACTTCTGGTCTGCCACTATCGATGCGAATTTACGCGGCGATGTAGTTCGCAGTCCGGTGAGCCAGCAAGTAGCCCTTTGGCAACCGGTGATACAAGCCTCAGCGCTGCAACGTTCAAAAGAAGGGCCGCACGTCAGCAATGTGCGGCCCGTACCAGTCAGATTCCTCCGAACCTAGCCGCCGGAGGTAAAGAGCATAAAGGTGATGGGGACCTGCAAGAATCCACTTTCAGGATCCGTGCCGGGGACGGACGCGGCTCCCGCAGCCCACACGTCGCCGTCGCCGAGACGTGCGAAGACTCCATTCAACTGCTGTGCTGTGGCCTTGCCGGGGCTGGAGACAATACTCCACGCCGTGCCGTTGAAGTGCAGAAGCAGCCTCACCTGCTGGCCTCTGGTGGTGGAGTTGGCAAAAAACCCAACCGCATACAAATCGCCTCGGTTGACCGCAGTGACTCCACGAAGCGTGTTGAATGACCCGGCTGTGTTGCTCATGTTAGGTGAAGACACGACTTTCCAACTACTACCATCCCAGTGCTGGACCATAGTTAGTTCGGTAAGGTTGGCCAGGGTGAAGCCCACCGCAGTGACGTCGTTCGGCCCTGCTGCCACAACGGAGGTTAGAACGTTCTGGGTTAGATTGCCGCCATGCACCGGATTCGGCGTGGGCACTATCGACCAAGTGCTGCCGTTGAAGTGCAGCGCCAAGGTTCTGACTTCAACTCCCGGCGCAGTCAGGGTTCCAACAGCCCAGATGTCGGTTGGAGAGTTTGCGGTTACGCCGGTCAGAACGTTGCCGGTGTTATTCGCATTTGGACTTGAGACCACCGACCATGCGACGCCATCCCAATGCTCGATCAATGTCAGCACGGCGCCATTCGATGCCGGCTTGTAGCCGACTGCATACACGTCGTTGGCAGCCAGAGCTACGACGGAATTGAACGCCGCATTATCGTTGGTGTTGAGCTTGGGGGTGGATACGACAGTCCAGTGCGCTCCATTCCAGTGCAGAGCCATGGGCTTGAGCAAAGCAGTGCAGGTGAAGAAGTAGCCTACTGCCCAGGCATCATTGGAAGATACGGTTGCTACGGCGGTGAGAACGTTGCCTGTGTTGCCGTTTGTACATCCGGGAGTGCTGATACTTCCAGGATTCGGGCTGACGACGGTTGTCCAAGCGGTACCGTTCCAGTGTTGGATCAAGGTACGCGAGTCATTCAGATTGTTATCGTTCTGATAGCCGACCGCCCAGGCATCGCTGGTCGAGGTCGCTGCGACCGCATTGAGAGTGTTGCCCTGGGCATTGGGATTGGGCGTGTCCTGGACAGAAAAGTTTTGCGCCAAAGCTGTGGTTGCAAAGGCGGTGGCGACAACGAAAAACCAGGCAGCGCGTGAGCAAGCGAGGCTTCGTCCAACGCGGGTAAATCCTTTCATAGGTACTCCATTTAGCAAGATTATTTGGGGCCGATACAGTTACGTTAACGGGAGAGCGTAATAGAAGATGTCACCGACCCGTAAAAGCATGGTCAAGAGTCTTCACCGACTTATCAGCGGAAAGAACAGAAATCAGTGGTGATAATCACAGCCCGAGGCGGCCAAACGAGTGAGCGCGGTGTGCATGGTGACCGCACACTCGCGACTCTCGAACGTGTGGCGTCGAGAGCGACGATCGAGATCCAGCCAGGTCCTGCTCATTCCGCCATCAGGAATCGGTGGTGCAGCCGGGCTACAGCGTCTGCAGGAAGTTGATCAGGTCCTGCATTTCCTGTGACGAGAGTCCCATTTGGAACCGCTGGTTGTAGAAGTTCACGAGCTGCGACAGGTTCGCCGCCGTGCCGTTATGGAAGTATGGCGCGCGCGAGGCCAATCCACGGAGAACGAGGCCCTTGCCGCGTCCAATGTCGGTGCACTGCCCGGTGATCAGTGCTTTGCCCGGATCGGTGGTGTAGAACGTCTGCCCGGTGAGCGGGCCCTGAGTGCAGACCAATTGGAACACGGGTACTTTGGGTAACGACAACTGCCGCAGTCCCGCGAGAATGTTCGGGTCGGTCTCATACCGCGGCGAGCGTGCCGTGCCGATGTCGAGCGGCAAGGGGAAAGAATGGTTGCCGACATTTGGCGTGTCGTGACAGGTGGTGCAGGTGCCTGCGATCTGCTGATCACCAGTTGTCAATCCGGGCACATCGCTGATAGTAAGCGGATGGTTGTTGAAGACTTCTTCGCCGCGAGCAATTGAAGCTTGCTGGCGATTGTTAGAGTTTTGCCAAGCGGTGTAAATAGTGAATACGTTGGGATCGAACTTATCCCCATGCGGATCGCCTCCCAGTGAATCATTCATACCTGGGTAGTACGGTTGGTGAGGCAAGTATTGCGGTCCGCCCTGCGAACCATTTTGACCATATAGCTTGCCGGCATGGAAGTCGGATAATTGCGCCGAGTTCAACGCCATCTCGAATCCAACAATCTGCTTAAGCTGCTCCTCGGTCGGCGGCTGGTTGGCTTGCGCATGCCCGGTGGTGGCGTCAATCGCCTGTTGGGTCAGGTCGGCGTTGAGGTTCGCGGCAAATGTGTGTTCATCGTTCAAGGGATTGAAATACGACTCCCGCCCATCAAACATCACAGCGCTCAAGAAGCCCAGGTTCGTGCTCGGTATCGGCCGGCGGTAGAGCGAGACGATCTGCTGACCTTGCTGGTTAGTCGTCAGAGCACAACCATAAGGATCGACGACTACAGTGATAGTGAACTGTGGCGGGTCGGGATCGAAATCGTTCGGCGGCACCTGCAACGGTATCCGGAATAGTCCGTTTTTCACGACGAGGCTGTTGTCCATTTTTCCGGTGGGGCAGGTTGAACCGTCGAATTGAGCGAAGAGCGGGTCTTTGCCCCTGGTCAACAGGTAGCGGAGTTGGGCGTCGACTGCGCTCAAGCTAAAGCCGTCGCTTGGGCTGTGGCAGGTGCCGCAAGTACGGCCGTTAGTTCCCAGACTCTGGAAGAATGGCCCGCTGAGGTCGAGGCGGCCAGTGGTGCTGTTGGTTGCCGAAAATCCACTTCCATCAATAAAGGGGAAGAGGTTGGGAAGACTGAATCCTGCGTAGACTCCAGAGCTAGTTAACAACAGCAGTACTAGAGCAGTCGCACTAACACGCAAACGGCTAGCGAACAAGAAGGAGGTTAGACGCCGGAATCGACCGGTTGCTTTCTTCGTACTTTCCGCGTGTGAAGTGTGTGAGTTTTGAGACATAACCTCTCCTTGATCGGGCAGTCTGGCTTTTGTGCTTGGCGCAGATACACCACGCCCATGTGTCCGGGGGGCAGAAGAAAGAGTATCGGTGGGGGCAGATCCCGACGTACTTCGAGCTTGATAACTTTTATCCCGGAAGCCATTAGGAGGCAAGTTAACTTTCTACTTAGTTACTGGAACTCAGGGAAAAAAGTCGCGGAATCTCGACATCGCTTCCGAAGGAGATCGGCGAAGGCTGAGAAAAATGACCCCAGGCGAGACAGATTGCCGAACTCATTGGTACAGCGGGGTGCACGATGTCGTGGTGACGACACGGTGCCTGCCACTCCGGCACGTTCGATCAGGGTTGTTTGATAGGTTGCGCGATTAGCGATTCCAGTCTCGACAGCCGCTGTTGCAACTCCTCGATCTGGCGGCTCTGGGCGGAAATCCTGTCATCCTGGTTGGACATTCGTTTCTCCTGGTCAGAGAGGCGATCCTGCTGCGACCTGATCAACTCCTGTTGTTCGGCAGCGAGCTTGTGCTGCTTTTGAAGCTCGTTGAGCAGCATAGGAGTGAGAAGGTGATAGCGAATAGTCTGTGGCTGGCCGTCTTGGTCGTAAACCACCAGGTCGGGATAGATCTTCGCGACTTCTTCAGCGATGAGGCCGTATTGCAGAATGTGAGAGCCATCGTCGTATTGAGACTTATAGAAGAAGGTCACGGGCCGTAACTGGAACAGCTTACTGCTGGCCTGGTCCATATTCAGGATGTGCTCTTTGAAGCGGCGGGAAGAACCGGCGACGCCGAGCTGACCGTTGCTGTCGACCACGACATTGACACCGGCGGCTATATTGGTGCCGCTAATACCCGCGACGAAGGCTCGGTTCTGCTGGCCATCTCCTGTGCCCTGCGTACCGATGCGAATAGTGTTACTCTCACCGCCTGATATGCTCTGTACACTTGAGAGATAAATATTATCGTTGCCCGGCGTGCCGCTAACACTCGGAGTGAGGCCGGTGTTATATCCGATGAAAATGTTGTAGTTGCCGACTCTTAATCCACCGCCGGCGTTGTAACCCAGATAGGTATTTCCGATGCTGCTGGAACCGGTGGCACCCGCCTTCTGCCCCGCTAGTCTTCCGACAAACGTATTTTGCGTTCCTGCTGCTCCACTACTCTGCGGGCCGCTGCCGGCACCCAGGTAGGTATCCTCGTCGCCGCTTGCCAAGCCTGTCCCAGCGTTGCTGCCTATCAGTACGGTGAGGCCTCCCAGGTAATGATGGCCGGTGTTGAATCCCAAGAACGAGTTGTCAGTGCCGGTGTCCGCGATTTGCCCAGCATTGGCGCCTACAAAGGTATTGTTCACTCCCGTGTCGTGCAGCGCAGCACCGGCGCCAACCCTTGTGACCGAACTATCCGCATTAAGCACGGTCGTGCCGCCGATCTGGTATGTGCCCGCGGTATTAATCGCAGTCGCGCCAGTGATCGTTCCTCCAACAGTACCGTTACCATCAATGTTGAAGCTGGTGCCGGTCTGCTGTGATGTGCCGTTCTGAATGTAGTAGGACGAGTTCGGAGCCACTGGAACATTCGCCAGTCCGGCACCGTTGCCGACGAAGCTGTTGACCGGATTGCTGAAGGTGACAGGGTTGCTGTAGCCGCCTGCAAGCTGGGCATTGGCGACAGATCCGCTTAGCAATGAGAAGCTGTAATCATTGGCTGCTGGAACCACCGCTCCAGTTCTGCCATTGAACGAGGTCACGCTTGCTCCGCTGCCAGAGCCGATGCCGAGCATGCCATTGCTATCAATCCAAACTGGGTTACCAGAAGCTATGGTCTGGCTATTGATGCCAGCGATGAAAGCTCTGTTCTGATTGCCTTCCGTACCGATACGAGTCGTGTTACTTTCTGCTGTGCTTTGTGTATTGGAAATATAGATATCGCTGAGCGAGCGGTTGCTCGAGTCGTTATTGCCAGTGTTGAATCCCACAAAAACATTGTTACTACCGCTCACCATGTTCCCGCCGGCGTTATTTCCAACATAGGTATTCCCGTCATTTGTTCCACGGGTTGAGCCCATGTTGGTTCCCGCAAGACGTCCGATATAGGTATTGTTCGATCCGAGATAGTCGTTGCCTCCCGCCCCTGCTCCCAGGAAAACATTGCCCAGTCCGAAATGGAAGTTCAATCCCGATTGGCTACCTACAAATGTATTAGCGTCTCCGACAGCAACTGGCCCGGTGTTGTAACCAAAGAACGCATTGTCCACTCCCTGATTGGTTGAGCTGGCTGAATTCACGCCGACAAACGTATTGTTCGCTTGTGTGTCATTGCTTCCTGCATTTATGCCTACCTTGAGAATGGAGTTGCTATCGCCGGTTAGGATTGTCGAGCCAGCTATCTTATAGGTTCCTGCGGTATCGACACCTGCCTTGCCGGTTAGCTGACCGCCCACGATACCGTTGCCGTTGATATTGAAGTTGGCGCCGGTCTGCTGCGCCGTGCCGTTCTGAATATAGTAGGCTGAGCCCGCACTCACCGGAACATTGGTCAGGCCGGAGCCGTCACCGTAGAAGGTTCCGCCGGTGAATCTGGCTCCAGTGAAATCGTTAGCGGGGCTCGGCAGCGTCAATGCGTTTTTATAAGCTCCGCTGAGTTGCAAGTTGCCCAGTGTCCCGTTGATCTGGCTGAAGTCGTAGTCTCCAGGCTGCGAAGTTACTGCTCCGGTGCGCGTGTTGAACGACGTGACGCCACCTCCACCGCCGCCCGGTCCGATGCCTAACATGCCGTCCGAGTCGATCCAGACTGGGTTACCATTGCTGACAGTCTGCGTGTTAATGCCGCCGATGTACGTCCGGTTCTGCTGATTATCTCCAGTTCCGTCGGCACCAATACGAATGGTGTTGCTGTCGTCGGCAGTTCCACCAGTTTGTCCAATCACGATGTTGTTGCTGCCGTTCGTGAGATGATTGCCGGCACCAAAGCCGATCATGATGTTACGGTCGCCAGACTGTAGGTTCACCCCGGCACCTTCGCCAACCGCTGTGGTGAAATTGCCGGAGCCTCCGGCAAAGGCACCCACCGTCGTATTACCATGTCCCGCCTGGCCTGTAGCTGAGAGGCCAACGAGCGTGTTACCGTTACCGTCATCAGGCGCGCTCAATGCGGTTTTACCTTTCACCTGGTAGACCCCGTCGGTATTGATCGCCGTGGTGGCGGCAAGAGTTCCTCCCAGGGTGCCATTGCCATCTATATTGAAGCTGGCAGACGATTGCTGCGCGGTGCCATTCTGAATGTAGCTCGGCGAGCCTGGACTTACCGGGACATTAGTCAGCCCCGCGCCATTACCGGTAAAGCTACCGTTGACTGTGTTGCTGCTGTTGGTCAGCAGCAGCGCGCCGCCATAGGTTCCGGTGAGTTGATTGTCCGCCACGGTACCGCTCAGCAGGGAGAAGCTATAGTCGCCGGAAGTAGAGACCACCGCCCCTGTTCGTCCGTTGAAGGAGGTGACGCCACCGCCTCCGCCGCCCGAGCCGATGCCTAACATACCGTCTGAATCGATCCAGACTGGATTCCCACTAGTGATGGTTTGACCGACAATGCCGGCAATAAACGCGCGATTCTGCTGGCCATTGTCAGTGCCTTGGGTGCCGATGCGAATGGTGTTGCTCTCATCGCCCACTCCGGGGTTAGCGAGTAGGACGTTGCTGCTGCCGCTATTGATACTTCCTCCCGAGCCTTGCCCCAAGAGGAGGTTGTTGCTTCCGGATTTCAAATTGAGGCCGGAGTAAAAGCCAACTAGTGTATTGCTGTTTCCGGTGGTCACCCCAACGGAAGCGCCAATCCCGACATTTTGGCTGCCTGTAGTGAGGTCATATCCAGCACCTCCTCCCACAAATACGTCGTGGATTCCCGTCGTATTGGAATAACCAGCCCCTGTGCCAATGAAAGTGTCATTCTGTCCTGACGTCGTGGAATAGCCAGCTGTGGTACCCACAAACGTGTCCGAGAAAGCAGTGTTCCCGTGACTCACCCCGGCATCTTGTCCGACGAAGGTATTGCCTTGATCGTCTATCGGAATATTTACTACCGTCTTTCCAGAGACTTGATAGACGCCTTGAGTATTGACAGCGGTCGTTCCAGTGAGAGTTCCAGCCGCAGTACCGCTTCCGCTGATATTGAAGTTCGCGCTCGTCTGTTGTGCCGTTCCGTTCTGGATGTAGTTGGGCGAACCAGCACTCACGGGAACGTTCACCAGCCCCGAGCCATCGCCGGTAAAGATGCCGGCGATGAGATTTCCGGAGTTCGTCAGTTGGAGCGCACCGTTGTAAGTGCCGGTAAGTTGTGCGTCGGCGAGAGTTCCACTCAATAATGAAAAGCTGTAGTCACCGCTGGATGGGAGGACTGCGCCGGTGCGGCCGTTGAACGAGGTCACACCGCCGTTGCCTACACCGTTGCCGATGCCCAGCATGCCGTTGGCGTCGATCCATACTGGACTACCGGTCGTGATAGTTTGCCCATTGATGCCAGCTATATAGGTAGTATTCTGCTGCGCGTTACCCGTTCCCGGTGTACCGATACGAATCGTATTGTTCTCGTTGTTAGCACCCGCGCTGCCGATGTAGATGTCACTCCTGGCATTGTTCGGCGTGCTTCCGGCGTTGGCCCCCAGGAAGAGGTTGTTTCCACCAATGCTTAGATTATTGCCAGCACCGAACCCTACAAAGGTATTGTTGTTTGCGGTAACGGATTGCTGACCAGCAGCGACACCAAGGAAAGTATTCTTTTGTCCAGTGGTGTTAGATTGCCCGCTCTGCGTACCGAGGAAGGTGTCTTGTTGCCCTGTAGTATTTGCCTGCCCGGTAAACACTCCTACAAACGTGTTGGAGACCGCAGGCGTGTTCAGTACAGTATTGCCGCCGATCTGGTAGGTGCCGCCGGTGTTTATACCAGTCGTCGCCGTGAGTATTCCACCGACCGTTCCGCCGCCGTCAATGTTGAAGCTTGCTCCAGTTTGCGGGGTATTCCGATTTTGAATGTAGTAGGGCGAGCCGGGATTAAGATTGCCTGGATCTCCTTGCGGTCCTTGTGGACCCTGTGGCCCAATTGCGCCTTGCTCACCTTGGGGTCCTGGAGGTCCCTGCGGTCCTGGGGGCCCTTGCGGGCCGTCAAGCACGATCTCTAACTCCGGTTGATGACTAGTTGTAGGAGACTCTTTTGCGTCGAACCAGAAGCGTCCGTTGTTGCCGAGGAGAGCAAACGCAAGGCCATTGTTGGGTTTGGTTCCATCGATCCAGTCCTGCACGACGTCCGTAATATCGAGGAAGATATATTCGAATTTCAGACTCGCAGTAACCGGCAACCCCTGGCCTGAGGTGAGCGACAATCCCAATGGCGGCGCCGTGTTGTAGGTCATTCCCAGCTCATTCCATGGTCCCTCAACCACTAATACGTCGAATCTGCCGGGCACAAAGATGCTTGGAGTCCAGCCGCTGACGAACAACCGCAACGTCGCCTTCTTTACTGTGGCCGATGGAGGCAGGTGCGACAGGTCAAACCGCGCATAGCTAGTCGCACCATTGGTCACCATCAACAGGGGTTGAGCACCGAAATTGACATCCGGGGAGCTGCTAGAAGCATAAGTATCAGCAGCCGGAGGAGCTTGTGCGAAAGCTGTGCATGAAAGGAAGAGAACTGCGAAAACAGTGCTGATGCTGAGAGCACAAATAATGGGGCGCTTCATCGCAAGCTCCTGGAGAACAAGTCTCTTGGGTGTGGCTGGGCCCGATGGACGGGTCGCCAACAGAGATTTGTCACGGAATTGTGCTGGGAAGGACGGTAGTGGCGCCTATGCCAGCCTGGTGGCCATTTCGGAGATCGTGAAGATCCGTTTGCAGGCTAATATGGCGGCCAGGCCACCTGCAGATCGGATTTTCACGAAAGACTGCGGACGATAATCCTTGCTTTTCCAAATCCTGTCAATGGCACCGATGTGTTGTTACTCATTGTTGGGATGGTAACTGTCTAAGAGTCAATCTAGATACTCGGCGTGAATTAATTAGGGAAGGAACTTGGGTACTGACAATGATTATCGGAGATTTGAGACGCCGATTTAATTGGACCAAGTATGTCAGTCAGCTACCCTTTATCTTTAGATCCTAGTACCAGATCCTAGTACCATTTCTACTAGATAGCCGAGAGTCATTGAGTTTGATCGTAGGTGATCAACTCAAAGCTATCTAAAGGATCGAGAGGGGTAGAATCATTATCACTCGGGCATCGACCGGCGGGATGTTTCCATACCGGAGAACGTACAACTGCTCGTGACCGAACCAAGGCTGCCTTTCGCTAAATCGCTTCCAGGGCCCGCCGCAGGAGCCGCCAGAAGCTCTCGACGGTTGAGATCTGCACCCGCTCATTGGGGCTGTGGGGATCGACAATCGTGGGCCCAAACGAAATCATCTGCATGCCCGGATACTTCTCGCCAATGACGCCGCACTCCAGCCCTGCATGCATCGCGATCAGCTTACCCTCTTGCCCGAAGACTTGCTGGTGCACTTTCTGCAGTTTCTCCACGATCTCGCTATGTGGATCGGGCTTCCAGCCGGGATAGCCGCCGCTGTGCTCGGTCTCAAAGCCGGCAAGTTGGCAGGCGGTTGCCACCATGCGCGCCGCAGCGTTCTTGCTGCTCTCAATCGCGCTGCGCTGGCTGGTGACGATCTCGAGGGTGTCGCCCTTTAGGGCAACAATCGCCAGGTTGGTTGAGTTCTGCACCAGTCCGGGAACATCCGGGCTCATCGCCAGCACACCATGATGCAAGGTCGCCAGCAGGTCAATCGCGCGTCTGGCCTCTTCGGCTTGCAACACTTTTTCAGGGCGCTCTGTGTTCTCGAGACTGATCTGAAGTGAAGGGTCGAAATCTCCTAAGTCGGTCTTGAGTTCCTGCTCGGCGCTGGCGACCAAGGATTTCAGTTGACCGCCGAGTTTTGGATCGACGACTACTACCGCCGAGGCTTCGCGCGGAATCGCGTTCTGGGCGCTGCCTCCGTTAAGGTTGCCAAGCGATGCCGGCAGTTGTAGTACGCGCTGTAGCAGGTTGCCGAGGATCCGTATGGCGTTTCCGCGACCCTGATGGATGTCTACGCCAGAGTGGCCGCCCTTAAGGCCGAACACCTTAATACGATAAGCATCACCCGCAGTCGCGGGCAGCAGAGTCAGCTTGCGACGCGCGGTCGTTTTAACCCCACCGGCGCAGCCTATACAAAGAGTGCCGGTCTCTTCGTTGTCCAGGTTCAGGAAGTACTTCGACTTGAGTAAGCCGGCAGGGAACTCCGCAGCGCCGGTAAGACCGGATTCTTCGTCGATGGTGTAGACGAATTCCAACGGGCCATGCGCGATGTCGGTGCTTTCCATAACTGCCAACGAGGCGGCAACGCCGATGCCGTTATCGGAGCCAAGCGTTGTGCCCTCGGCCTTCAGCCAGTCGCCGTCGCGCACTACCTTGATCGGATCAGTCTCGAAGTTGTGGGCGGTGCCTTCATTCTTCTCACACACCATGTCGAGGTGGCCCTGCAGCAACGCCATGGGAGCGGACTCACGGCCGGCATGTGCGGGTTTGCGAATGACCGTGTTGCCGACCTTGTCGTGCACCGCTTCAAGGCCCAGCCGCTTCGCGACTCCCAACACGTACTCGCGCGCTCTTGCCTCATTCCCCGATCCCCGCGGGATTGCCGCCAACGCGTCAAAGTGTTTCCACAAATCCTGAGGTTCCAATCCCGTCATCGCCGAAGCCGTTGCCATATAGGGACTCACTCCTGATCAAGTTCACGACAGCTCACAACAGAGCCATTCTTTCACAACTCCGCGTATCGAGCGCAAACAGCTTGGGCGCTCGGCTCTGTTGCTGGTGGGCAGCAGTCGACTGGCGGCAAGCAAAGCCGGGTACCCCGTGCCGCCACTTGGGACTGGAAGCACAGTGATCACTTCAGCTTTGACCTGTGTTTGCCGATATGGGATGGGAGGCGCGTATATGCCGCGCCGTCGCTAGATGGTTCGAATGTTTGACCGGATCGCCCTACCATGAAGGATCAAGTTTCACTGCCAATCGGCGAAATCGAGGCTGGAGAACCCAGCCGAGAGCGACGCCCGCGGAGAGTAAGGAAAATCTCGGGTGTCGCCGCAGAGGTTCCCAAGCCAAGGGAAGGAATTCTCAGCCAGTCAGAGACACAGTATCAGTTGCTATTTGATGGAAATCCGGTGCCGATGTGGATGTTTGAACGGGAGACCCTAAAGTTTCTCGACGTCAACGAGGCAGCCATTCGACACTACGGCTTTTCAAAGGAAGAATTTCTATCGATGACGATTGCCGATATCAGGCCAGCGGAAGACGTGGAGCGTTTATTGGAACACGTCGCGGTAGCAATTCATGGCCTGCAAGAGGCAGAGTTGTGGCGGCATCGCAAGAAAGACGGCACGATCATCGATGTCGAGATTGTTAGCCATAACATGGATTTTCACGGTACCCCAGCTGAATTAGTCGCTGCACACGACGTCACCCGGCGCATGCAAACCGAAGAAGCCCTTCGCAAGGCGGAGGAGAAATATCGGACGATCTTTGAAAACGCCGTGATCGGAATCATGCGGGGAACCTTAACGGGCCGCCCTCTTAACGTAAATCGTGCGTTTGCGCAAATGCATGGCTATAGTTCGTCCGAGGAATTCCTCGCGGAAGTTTCTGATGTGGGAAGGCAGGTATTTGTTGATCCGATGCAGTTGCAGCATTTAGGGGAAGCTGTTTCAAGAGGTGGGGCCGTAACTGGGGCTGAGGTGCAGGTCTACCGCAAAGATGGCAGCACAAGATGGGCTTCGGTGAACTTGAGAGGCATACCCGACGCCAGCGGAGCAATTGCGCTTTGCGAGGGTACAGTGGAAGATATCACTGACCGTAAGCTGGCGGAAGAACGCGTCCAGTATCTCGCGTACCATGACGCTCTCACCGGACTGGCGAATCACCTCCTGCTCAAAGACCGGCTGATAAAAACGCTAGCCGCGGCACGCAGACACCAACGCAGGCTAGCAATTTTATTTCTCGATATTGACGGCTTCAAAGTCATTAACGATTCCTTAGGGCATTCTTTTGGGGACCTTCTGCTGCAAGAGGCCGCTAAACGCCTTACAGCCTGCACACGCTCAGAAGATACAGTGGCACGGATCGGCGGAGATGAGTTCCTCATCGCACTGACGGATGTTGCTGATGTTAACGAACCAGCGGTTGCGGCGCGCCGGATCATGGATTCGATGAAGGGTGAGTTTGCAATCCAGGGGTATTCCTTCAACATTACCTGCAGCGTAGGAATCAGTATCTTTCCGGACCATGGGGAAGATGCCGAGACTCTAATCAAAAACGCGGATGCAGCGATGTATTGTGCGAAAGATAATGGTCGCAACGCTCTCCATGTCTTTACCGAGGAAATGAATGCTCAACTCGTGGAACGGTTGAAGTTAGAACACGCGTTGCGGTGCGCTCTGGAACGCAACGAGCTTTACCTTGTGTACCAGCCTCAACTCGAGCTGGCCAGTGAAAGAATCATCGGATTTGAAGCTCTGCTTCGATGGAAACATCCACAACTGGGACTCATTCTGCCTGACCGGTTCATACCAATTGCGGAAGCCACCGGCTTGATTATTCCGATTGGTGAATGGGTGCTAAGAACGGCGTGCGCGCAGGCGCGGGCGTGGCAAGAAGATGGTTTTCCAGCATTGCCGGTGGCAGTAAACGTATCGGCTCTTCAGTTTCGACAAGACGGTTTCCGCGACGTGGTCAAGGCGGCCCTGCGCGACAGCCGGCTGGACCCACAGTATCTGGAACTCGAGCTTACGGAGAGTGTTTTGCTTTCCAACGCTGATGTCACCCCAGTAATTCTGCGAGAACTCAAAGCTATGGGAGTGAAGTTGGCGATTGATGATTTCGGAATTGGATACTCGAGCCTGAGCTACTTGCGGCAGTTTCCGGTCGATAAGCTCAAGATTGACCGGTCATTTATCGAGGAGGTAGTGCTTGATGAAGACGATGCTGCTATCACATCCGCCATTATCAGCATGGCCCGGGCGCTAAACTTAAAAACGGTTGCTGAGGGAGTAGAGAATGATGCTCAAGCCTGCTTTCTTCGAGCACACCATTGTGACCAGCTTCAAGGGTATCTGTTGGCGAAGCCGATGACCGCCAGCGACGTTGCGGAGCTGCTGCTAATGCGCGTCCTGCCTGCGGACGGTCCATCAGCGAACACGCTGAGCGACAAGGTTTTTTAGCCACGGAGGGCGTGATCCTCAATTTGTTTTTGAAGGTTTGGAGAAGTCGAGCAAGTCAACGTCAACTACCTCCACCGTGACGATCTCTCGCCTGTACTCGTTTCTGCCGGAGCAGGCACAGGTAGTGTCCAGCGGCCTGGTTATGGATTCAGCCGGAAATTTGTATGGCGTGTCCCAGCAAGGCGGGGCGCATGGATTTGGCACCGTCTACAAACTCGCTCCGAATGTTGCTCCTGCAAATTTCGGTTGGTCGTATTCCACGGTGTACGACTTCACGGGTGGCAGCGATGGAGCCGGTCCATCAGGCCCACTCGTGCTTGACGCAAAGGGCAATCTCTATGGGACGTCCGCGACAGGCGGAGATACTAGTTGCAACTCCGGGAAGGGCTGCGGAACGATCTGGACAATTTCGCCAAACTAACGTGAGTTCCGGGGGTTAGGAGGGCCGGACAATAGGAGTTGCAGCATCAGAAGAGCCACTCAAGCCACAGGAAGGCTTGAATGGGGCACCCGGCCAAAAACAATGACTTGAATGGGGCTCCGGGGCATCTCATTTGACCGACATGGGAAGAAACGATGTGCCCACTGTCAATGCTCCGGTCACTTGAGAACCGCCCGCGGTGGCCTTTATCGTCGCCGTCGTTTTCTCTTTGACGGGAACAGTCCTCACGGCAAAACCGACCGAGATCCGGCCTCCGGGAACGAACACGAATGATGGAGGGTGGGCCACGCTGGGATGGTCGCTGCTGAGGGCCACAGTCACTCCTCCTGGGGGCGCGGCCTTAGTGAGAGTCAGCGTTCCCGCCGCCACCTGGCCGCCTCTTACGTAAGTTGGCTTCAAAGGCAGCGCACTCAGAGTAACGTTGGCGACTTCGAAGGCGGCATTAACGGTTGTCGCTTCCGTCATAGTCACAGAGCAGAAACTGGTGTTTACGTTTTCGCAACCGGTCCAACCTTTGAAGGTAAAGCCGGAAGAGGGCAGTGCGCTAAGCATGACCTGGCTTCCGTCGCTGTAGGAATAGGAGCAAATGTCACCGCAGTAGATATGGGTGTCGCCGCTGCTGACGTTGCCGTTGCCGGTTTTCGTGACGGTGAGAGGAAAGCCGCTAAGGCCATCGGAGGCGGAAAAGTTCGTTAAGCCAAAGTCAGTCAGGTTGTCCGTGGTGCCTCCGGTTTGCCAGAAGCCCATTCCCGGACCTCCTCCGGTGTAGGTTGAGTCGATAGCAGTCATCTGAGATACGCCGTTGATGTATAGGGTAAGCGTGCTCCCGATGTGGCTGCAGGAGATAACATCTCCATTAACAGCGCTGACTGCGGGCCCGGTGGGAGAACCGTCACAGGTTGACGAGCCGTCGTGGAAGTAGCAGAAAGAGTTCAGCGGTCCATTCCAGCGGACGATCTCAACGTAGGCGTTGCCGTTCTTTACGTTGTAGTCACATTCGTATCCGGTGATGTTGCCCGAATTGATGGTTGTGTTCAGCCTGAGTTCTACTTCCTGCTGGCTAGAACCATCGGTACGATTAATCTTCACTGTCGCGTTGACAGTCTGGTTTGATCCCCATGTGCCGCTGACCACGCAAGTCGGGTCGTTGAACGGCGGAGCACCGCTAATGATCGTACCGTGGGCCTGCGAACCGCTGCTTTTGCAGTCGCCCCAATCCCTGCCATCGGTTGCACCGTTGCGCCAGAGGCTGCCTTCGGAGAGGGGATTCTCGGTAGCTGGAAATGACGTGCTATAGGTACGAGCGAACGCGCTGACGGCCAGCAGCAGGACTATGCAGCTAGTTCTTACCATGCTGTCACCTCCGCAAAGAAGTCATCAGTATTGCCGGCGGTGGAGTTGGCCGATTGGGTTCCGGCTGTCATGGCGGTATTGTATTCAAGTCGCGGCCAGTAAGTTGTCGCGATAGTGTCCGAAGTCCGCGTTGAAAAGCTAACAAAAAGTGCCGGTAATTCGATCGGGCGTGTTGCAAGGATTTGCTCATGGCACAAAAGTGAACCATCTGAAATCGCTGCCGCTGGAAATGATAAGCGAAGTGCACGACACATTCCGCGCTACAACTCCGCCTGCACGACGCTCACATCCGCCTATGGAAGCTGTTCGGTTGGAACGTGTTGGAGTCAGAGGGAATGCAGTGCGAGGTCCTGCGCAAATTAGCGTTCATGATGTCCACTCATTGCGGTGCTGTTGTGGCTTTCCGTCGTCATTGAACGCCTCTCAAGATAAATGATGGCTTGGATTGTGCACCCTCGGGCAATGACAGATACCACCAAGGTGGTTATCTGGAAGTTTTGCTAGTAGCCTAAGGCCCATTTTGGGACTAGAGTCAGCCTAGCGTCCAAGAACAATTTTGTGTCGTTGTAACAGGGGAAACCTGTGAGCGCTCTCTTTTGCTCACAGGCTGCTGGGATTTGTTTGCCTGGGCTCTGGCCAGAAAGAACCATCCGCAAGGATTCAAGAGAACCATCCGCAAGGAGAGATATGGACTTCAGAGCAAGTGTACGAAAAGCAATGCTATGCGCGCTCGCCCTCACAAGCTTCTTACTGGCCGGTGGAAACGCAACTGCGCATGCGCAGGCGCCGGCCGGTAAACCGAATATCGTCGTCATCATGGGCGATGACATTGGCATTTGGAACATTGGCGCCTACAGCCGCGGCATGATGGCCGGGCGTACGCCGAACCTCGACAAGATGGCCGCCGAGGGTATGCTCTTCACCGACTATTACGCGGAAGCAAGTTGCACGGCGGGTCGCGCCAACTTCATCACCGGCGAGCTTCCCATTCGCACCGGCATGACGACGGTCGGGCAGGCAGGCGCAAAGATCGGCATTCCCGCGCAGGCCGTGACAATTGCGACCACACTCAAATCGATGGGTTATGCCACTGGCCAGTTCGGCAAGAACCATCTGGGTGACCGCAACGAATACCTGCCCACGGTCCACGGGTTCGACGAGTTTTATGGCTACCTGTATCACCTCGACGCGATGGAAGACCCTTGCCATCCCAACTATCCTCCTGCGCTGAAGGACACCGTTGGACCTCGCCACATGTTGCACACCTGGGCGACGAACGTCGATGATCCCACTGACCAGCCGCGCTGGGGCAAGGTCGGCAAGCAGAAGATTCAGGATGACGGCGAACTTTGTCCGAAGCGCATGGAGACCATCGACGATGAAATCCAGGCCAATGCCTTCACGTTCCTGGACAAAGCGAAAGCCGACAACAAGCCGTTCTTCCTGTGGCTCAACCCCACCCGCATGCACGTGGTGACCCACCTGTCGCCCAAGTACGAGGCGATGCGTAACCCGGAGAATGGCTGGTCGATTGAAGAGGCCGGCATGGCCCAACTCGACGACATCGTGGGCGCAACCATGCAGAAGCTGAAGGACATGGGGGTGGATGACAACACCATCGTCGTCTTCACTACCGATAACGGCACCGAAAACTTCACCTGGCCGGACGGCGGACAGACTCCGTTTGCCGGCGGTAAAGGCACGGCGATGGAAGGCGGCTTCCGCACCCCTGCAATTCTTCGCTGGCCGGGCAAGGTGCCTGCCGGAAAAGTTGAGAACGGAATTTTCTCCGGGCTGGACTGGTTCCCGACGTTTATTGCTGCGGCCGGCGATCCCAACATCGCAGCCGAGTTGCAGAAGGGGAAGCAGATGGGCGACACCAACTATAAGGTGTATCTCGACGGCTACAACCAGATGGATCTGATTACCGGGAAAGGCCCATCAGCCCGGCACGAGATCTTCTACTTCACTGAGAGCACGCTCTCGGCGGTGCGCATTAACGACTTCAAGTATCGCTTCACCGATCAGCCGAACGGGTGGTTGGGTGCAACGGTCAAGGTGGATTGGCCGATTCTGACCAACCTGCGGCTCGATCCCTTCGAGCGTACGGGCATGCCGACCGCGACGGGCGGATCCCTATACTACAAAGACTGGTTTGTGTATGAATTCTGGCGCTTCGTGTTTGTCCAGCAGGTGGTGGGCAAGCTGGCACAGACTGCGCTTGAGTTCCCGCCGATGCAAAAGGGAGCTAGCTTCAATTTGAGCCAACTGAAAGAAGAGCTCGACAAGAAGATCGCGGCGCAGGGGGCGCAGTAGTCAAGCGGTTAAGTTAACGGGCGGCTCGCAAGGGCCGTCCGCTTTTTAATGCCTGCGAAGCCGTGTGTTACGCACATGCCTGAGTTGGAGTGTACGCACCACGAAGTCAGTGACCTGAGTGAACAGTAGTCTAGGGTGTTGTCGTGTATGAGGACTCACTCGATACTACGCCCACGGCAAGTTCATCACTTGGGAATACTATCGCCACGAACCTCACTTACGCACGGCTGCGCAGTTGTCGAATAATAGCGAATACCCACTCAAGCTAAACCCTGGCTTGAATGGGGTGCCTGACGCTTGCGGGTTGATCAAAGCTTCGGATAGTCCCTAAGTGGTATGTCCTGCTACCCATTCGGTGGGGAATGTGCTTGACTTTCGGGGGAATGGGCGTAAGCTTTTGAATCCGAAAAGTAAATGTGGGTTCCGGTGGCTTCCGTGTGCTCTGCGAGCCCTATCGTAGCAGTCGGTTATTCAGGGAGCCTCCATGCAGTCGCCACTGCCGTCGGCCCGTAATCGTGCGTTCCAGCCAGATGTGACTTCTTCGCAGTCCAGTTCAAGATACACAACTGTGGGTTCACTCGTCACTCAGGAGCCTGTCATGGGTTGCGCAATGCTTGCCACTAATAATGATGCATCTTGCGAGAAGAGAAATATCTTACGATCGACTCTCGCGTTCTGGTTCGCCCTGATGGCGCTGGGAGCCTTGTCGGTAATCCTGTGCCGGCCTATCGCTGCCCAGGAGAGCTTCCTGGTATCGACTTCGGATGGATTCTTGAGCCTCTATGACCTTGCAAGCTATACGCCGCTTCAAATGGTCAGGATCGGCTACCCCGGCGCATCTAGCCTGGTCGCGTCACCGAATCCGAGGCTGGCCTTTGTTGCTGCCTCAGGCATTGTGGCCGACATGAGCGTTGCGCGGCAGGTAGGAACAATCCCCATCGTCTACGGCACCATTGGTGCAATGACCACCGACGGAAAGTATCTTCTGATTGGCTCGCCCGGGACGCTCGATTTTGTCGATCCTGCACAGTTCACCCTGGTCAAGACAGTTGATCTGAAATCGGTGTTGGGTAGTGTGCAGTCGGGAACGATTGTGGTTACGGCGAGCAACGCGTACGTATTTCCGCAATTTGCCGATCCCCAGCCAAAGGTGGCGGTGGTTAACCTCTCCACCTACGCGGTCTCTTCGCTTTCACTGCCGATGGGTGAGTTCGGCAGTACACCTGGCGCCAACCTTGCTGGCGTCACGCCGGATGGAAGTACGTTAGTGGTGTTGGAGAACGAGAGCATAGACAGTCAGCTGCACGTTGTACTGATCAGTACCACCACGAACCAGATCATCGGCGACCACGCCCAACCGAACATTGCCAACCTCACGCGTGGGTTGGCGATCACTCCCAACGGACAGGACCCTTCAAAGATATTCGGGTACGTCGTTGTTTTTGGCAGCGACTTCGAAATCGCTGCGCTGGACCTGCGAGCGAACTCGCCGACCTACGGACAAATTCTGTTGAACACGGCAGTGCCCCTGGATTCCACGTTCGGCACGCAATCGATGGTGGTCAATTCTGATGGAAGCCGGATTATCGTCGTGGGATCTCGTGCAGACAGAGAACTCCCCCAACACGCTGATCGTCGATGCCGCCAAGATGTTTACCGACCCAATGCACGCCATCATCGAGAGTCTGACGGTTCAGGGCGGGGTGCCAGCGACATCAGTCTGCACGGGGTTTTTCCAGACCACCCCACCGAACACCGCGCCTACCATTAGTGCCACCAGTGGTGACATAACCAATGATATGGATCGCCAGGTTCAGATTACGGGAACCAATTTCCAGCAGGGCGCACTGGTGCGTATAGGCAGTACCGGTCCATTGCCCGCAACGGTGAATGGGAGCAGCTCGCTGACGGTCACGGTCCCGGCAAACTCAGCCGCGGGTAAGGCGCAAGACGTCATCGTCACCAACCCCGTGACCAATGCGCCTCCGGACCAACAGAACCAAAGCGGACTGCTGGCGGGCCAATTCAACATTCTTCCCAATCCGAAGTTCCAACCGGCTACTCAGTTCGCGACAACCAATGTCGATGGTTCGATTTCCGTGTATGACCTCGTCCAGCAGACGGTGAATAATTTGGCGGTGCAAGAAAGCGGCAGCCATCCAACCTGGCCGAGCTTCAACATTGACGGCAAGTTCCTGTATAGCGCTTCTTCGCAGGTCAATACCGGGTATGCCGTGCTGCCGCTCGACCTCAGCACCAATACGCCGGGCAACCCCATTCCCATCATGGGTTCTAATTCTATTGGCTTCAGCCAGGGCCTTACAGGAACCCGTGATCCCCAGACCGGCAAGCCGGTGATCAATGTACCGTGGACTGACTCTGTGGATCTGCACCTCAGCGTGATTGACAGCGATTCAGCTTCCCCGACCTTCAATACGGTCATCCGAACCTTCGATGCCGGCATTAATGACCCGAATGGGGTGGTGATTCTAAATTTGATGACCACCTCCCCAGACGGCAAGTATGCCTACCTGTGGTACGAGGAATTCGATTCTGGGCGCAATCTCTACTATTTAGGTATTTTCAATCTGTCGACAGGCGCGTTCACCAGGATATCGGCAAATTCCCTGGGTGTGCTCGGGAACCAGTTGCAGGTGTACGTAAGCCTTGATAACAAGTCATTGTTGCTGGCGGTCACTATCGGAGCGCAAACCCGGATCAGGGTCTTTGACATCAGCGACCCAATTCAACCCAAGCGGGTTGGGGATCTTAAGCCGGTTCCGGTACCCGGCCACGGCCTGCCTCGCGTGTTCAACTACCAGGTGGTGGGCACCACGTTGTACGGAATTGATATCAGTGGAATTGTGGTGGTGTTCAACTTCGACCTGCAGAAGGGCGATTTCCGTCAGCGGGGGTACTCCGTCTTCCAAAAGCCGGGGGCGTTCTACGGAGGTTTTGCCTTCTCTGCCGACGGCGCGTATATGTATGTCACCGATCTGCTCAACAATCAGGTCTCTGTGCTCGACACTAGTAAGCTGAGTATGGGAAAAAACGTATTGCTAACGAACATACGTGCTCCATACTACCCTTACGGAATTTCCGTCAGCCCGGTGCCCCCACCGGCGAAGGCGGCTACGATGAGGAGTTCGCATGGCCGGCGCAGGCTGATGCAGCCGCAACGGACAAATGCGCCACAGTCGAAAGTCAGTAGTTTGCAGTAGGAAGCAGACGTCGGTTGTAAACTGTGCGCCTGCTCCAATGGGTTAGGAAGTTACGCAAGGAATGAAGTTATCCCTAATGTAGAGGTCAAGAAATGAAAAGGTTGTTCCTGCTTGCCGTTGGTTGTTTGCTCACCACTTCGCTGGCCTTTGCGCAGACGCAACAGGGCCAGACCCAACAGATCCGGGCGAAAGCCAAACTGATTCACGGCGCTCCAACGACGTGTCCCAATGATCCGGTGATGCCGTCAAACGGAGTTGTCACGGACAATGATCTGATTCTTCCACAGAGTACGGCGTACTACACGGTGAACGCCAAGGGCGGGCACTCTTATAGCATCGAGATATGGGCTCCATTTGACCCGACGAACAACTTTGTGCCCACTATCCAGGTCGGCACTAGTTGTAATTCGAACGACATCAACCCTACCCCAGTAACGAACGTAGACCCTGACATTAGCGGAGGCTTCTCCGCTCGTGTTAGCTGGGAACAGGCTTCGGATCAGACACTGTCGGTTGCGCTGATCAATCCCGACCCCATCGGCGGCTACTCTTATTACATCACCGTAACGGATACCTCGCTGCACAACATCCACTGGAGCACGTTTTCAAACTTCGACACGCAGTGGTCGCTAGCGAATGTGACTTCCTCTGCTATTACGGGCACTCTCACTGTGGTGAATGACCAAGGGACGACGGTTGCGACGATTCCAGTCATGATTCCGGCAAACCGATTCACACAGATCAGCGCCAAAGGGAGCGGAGTTCATGCGGATCAACAGGGCGCTGCAACGTTCGTATATGTCGGCCCCCCAGGAGCCGTCCGGGGCGATACTACGATCATCAAGAACGACGCTTCAGTGATCACGCTGTCATCGTTCGTGCCCCAGCACTCGTCGTACTGATATCGGTTGGATGGACAAGCGAAGTACCACTCAAGCCAAACGATGGCCTGAATGCGCGTCGCGTACGTCAACTTAGATCGAACCCACTCATTCCAATTAAGGAGTGAGTGGGGGCGCCGGTTCCCGGCCGACCTTCACGGCTAGGCAGGCTGTAATGGCTGGGACGGGGTATCGCTCTTTGGTGTTCTCCGTAATGACTAGGTAAGCGTTCTGACACCCAAATCATAATCCCGTTCATTTCGAGATTGCAGCAAGCCTAGGTTTTCTGATCGTCCCATCCTATTCTGATATCGAGCGAGGCAGGGATTGATGGCAAATCCCGGATCGTTAATTCTGGAGTTTCTCAGCCAACCTGGTAGCTGACGCAGCGGGTCCCCCATTTGAGGCATTGCTCGAAAAGGGTGAACGTCTGCCAGATCGTGGGCTGCCCGAGCTCTTATTGACTTCGAGTTGCAGGGTACGTGCGGGAACGGCGGCTCTTCAGTGGACGGGACGATATTCGAATATGGTGCAATAAAAGGGATGGTGCGGGTGCACCATCCCTTAATCGTTAGCTACTCGAAAAAGGCTGGAACTCTTACAGCTTGATCCGACGGCGTAGAGCGGCAGCGAGACATCCGACGCCTGAGCCCAGCAGCATCAGGCTGCCCGGTTCCGGGACAACTTCGGAGAAGTTGTTTTCAACGCCACCCAGTACCGCGAAGCTTCCGTTGCCCCCACCCAGCAAGGTAACGGACTTGACTACGTCGACGACGTTCACCGGGCCGAAACTTACGCTGTCAGTCAGCTGGCTTAGACCGCCGCCAAGGTAAGTGGACAGCGTTCCCTCGACTCCGTTAGCGCACAGGTTAGCAAAAGTGTCCCCTGCGCAGTAGGTCTCGGAAACTGTTACCAGGCCGTTTCCGACCGTGGCGCCGCCAAACATCGCAAGGCTGAGATCGTCGATCGAATTACCGCCTGCGGTGACGGTGAAGCCGATCAAGGAGTTCTGTGTCTGGTTTCCTACCGCTCCCCAAGGTGCGTTAAACAGGAAGCCGGGGTTGCCAGGAGTATTGAGGGGGTTGACCGTTATGCTGCTGGACGGCATCTGACTGCTGCCAGATGTCGAATACGAGAAATTCGAAGCAGTTTTGTCCTCGATTCCGCAAGAGAATCCGGTCCCGAGATAGTTGTCATAACTGGTGACGATGCAATCGCTAGCGAATGCCGACAGACCACAGGTCAGCACAACCAGTAGTGCAAGGGCAACTGTCTTCATTGAGCTTCCTCCTGAGTGACGCACGTTCAATGACTCGCAATCGTGATGGGAGACGACCCCGAATCACAGCGCCTGAGAGAACCGTCAGCACTATCATTTGCACGGTTGCTTAACTGATGACACGCACGTCGTCGGGTGCAAGCAGTGCAAACTTCCAAAGCAGTAACTGAATCAGTTACCCCTCTTTTTTTGCGCGACTCAGAGTACCCCTATTCGGTCTAAGGTTCAAGCAAAAACTTAGCACTGTAGTTAAGTCAGAATGCACAATTTCTTAGTCCTACGTAAGTGATTGAACTGATATATGTTAAGGCGATAGCTCGCCAGGCTAAAGGGATGACTGGGAGGATATTATGAGAACAAATGTCCCCGAAAGGTGGGGGGTAAGGTGGGGTGTGGTTGCTGCCGATTAGTGGAAATCGTGGGAGCGAACCGCAGCGTCGGTGATGTCTACTCGATCGGTAGTATAGGCTTCGCGCAGCGGGCGCACACGGTCAACTTTTATCGAAACTACGTTTTCCTGATTTTGCAATACGCCCTCGAGCAGCAGAGAATTTCTCAGAAAGAATAAGGATGCGATTTTTATCCAACAGATCGGGAGTAATGATCGCGTTGCTGATTCCAGTTTCATCTTCAAGGCTGAGAAAGACGAAACCCTTGGCTGTGCCTGGGCGTTGCCGCGCGATGACGCATCCGGCGGTGCGCACGCGCTTGCCATCAGGAATTTGGGTCAGATCTTTTGCCGACAGAATGCGCGCCTGGCGCAACTCGTCACGCCGATAAGCGAGTGGATGCGGGCCTACTGTGAGTCCGGTGCCATGGAAGTCGGCCACCAGCCGTTCTTCCGCATTCATCGCCGTGAGGGGAGATGCCGAGTCGTTCTCGGGAATGCCGTCGAGCAGTGGCCCGGCAAAACGCGCTGCCCGTTCCACCTGCCATAGTGCATCGCGGCGATGAAGCTTTGATTTGCTCGCCAGGGTAGTCAATTGTGCGAGTTCATTTTTAGCGCCAGTGCCGCCAATCGCGTTCAGCGCGCCGATCGAAGCCAGCAGTACCATTTCGTCGCGGCGTAGCTCAGGCACACGATAGGCAAGATCAGCAATTGAGGTAAACGGAGAGCGATTGCGTTCGCGAATGATGGCCTTGGCTGATTCTTCGCGAAGACCCCGGGCATAGCGAAGTCCCATGCGCAAAGCGAAGCTGGGTTGAGAGGACTCGGAGCGAGACGTGCAGTTCCTGCTCCAGCGTGCATGCCCAGTCCGACACTGTGATATCGATGGGCTTCACCTTCAGCCCATGGCGCTGTGCGTCCTTAACGAGGGTCGCCGGCGAGTAAAACCCCATTGGCTGATTGTTCAGCAGCGCCGCAGTGAACGCTGCCAGGTAATGACACTTCAGCCAGGCGCTGGCATAGGCGATGAGGGCGAAGCTGGCGGCATGGGATTCGGGAAATCCATAGAGCGCGAATGAGGTGATCGACTGCAGGATCTCCTCCTGCGCGGCACCGGTGATGCCGTTGCGCTCCATGCCCGCACGCAGCTTCACTTCGATATCCTTCATGCGCTTCTCGCTACGCTTGAAGCCGAAGGCCCGGCGCAACTCTTCGGCCTCACCGCCGGTAAATCCGGCAGCAATCATGGCGACGCGCAGTAGTTGCTCTTGGAATAGCGGAACACCCAGCGTGCGCTCCAGCACCGGTTCCAGTGAGGGATGGGGATAGACGACCTTCTGCCGCCCCTGGCGGCGCATGAGATAAGGATTCACCATCTGGCCGACGATGGGGCCGGGCCGGATGATCGCGACCTGTACCACAATGTCGTAGAAGCGGGTGGGATGCAGGCGAGGCAGGCACGACATCTGCGCGCGGCTTTCGATCTGGAACATGCCAACGGTATCGGCCTTCTGCAATGTGCCATAGACCGTGGGATCATCGGCCGGCAACTTGGCCAGATCGACATCTTCTTTATAGTGGTCGCGGATGAGCGTGATGGAGTCTTCCAGCACGGCCATCATTCCCAGTCCGAGCAGATCGACCTTGACGATGCCGAGATCGGCGCAGTCCTCCTTGTCCCATTGCACGACGACGCGGCCCGGCATGGTGGCCGGCTCCAGCGGCACAACGGAATCGAGCTGCCCCTGGCAAATGACCATGCCGCCGGAGTGCTGCCCGAGATGGCGCGGCAGGTCCTGAATCGCCAGGCACAGCTCGAAGAACTTGCGAATGCGAGGATGACGCAGGTCAAACCCGGCATCGCGGAACTGTCGCTCCAAGCGTGTCGCCGGGATCTTTATATTCCCATGAACTCACCAGCCCGGCGAGGCGGCCAAGAGTTTCTTCATCGAAGCCGAGCGATTTGCCGACCTCACGTGCGGCGGAGCGTCCACGATAGGTGATGACGTTCGCGGTCATGGCGGCGCCTAGCTTGCCATAGCGCTCGTAGACATACTGAATCGCCTTCTCGCGCTGATCGCCGCTGGGCAGGTCGAGATCGATGTCGGGCCACTCGCCGCGCTCTTCTGAGAGAAAGCGCTCGAACAGTAGCTCCATGCCGACGGGATCGACGGCGGTGATGCCGAGCGAATAACAGACCGCGCTGTTGGCTGCCGAGCCGCGCCCTTGTACCAGGATGTTGTGCCGGCGGCAGTACTGCACGATGTCCCAGACGATGAGGAAGTATCCGGCGAGCTTGAGCTTTTCAATCAACGCCAACTCGCGCTCAATCTGGCGTCGCGCGCGTTGCCAGAGCTCGCCTTGTCCGGGGCGAAGATAACGGTCACGCGCTCCTTCGAAAGTGCGCTCGCGCAGGAATGAGTCCATGGTTTCGCCGTCGCTCACGGGATAGCGTGGGAATTCGTAGCCCAGGTTCTCCAGCGTGAACTCCAGGCGGGAAGAGAGCGCGACCGTATTAGCTGTAGCTTCGGGCAGATCAGCAAACAGGCGAAGCATCTGCTGAGGACTCTTGATGTAGCGCTCGCTGTTGTGGGCGAGCAGGCGGCCGGCCGTCATCGAGCTTGCGAGTGATTGCGAATGCAGGTGAAGACATCGAGGATTTGCCGCTCCTCCGGCTTGGCGTATTGCGCGCCTTGCGTCGCCAGCAGCGGCAGGCCAAGGCTGCGCGCCAGCGAGATCGCGGCCTGGTTACGGGCTTCCTGCTCGCGGTTGTAGTGCCGCTGCAACTCGACGTAAACATTTTCGCGGCTATATATGAAGATGAGCTGTTCCAGCATGCGCCGCGCTTCGGCGATGCCTCCGTGTGTGAGTGCGTGTGCCAGCGGGCCTTCGTCGCCACCGGTGATGCAGATGAGTCCGTCGGCAAATTCGGCGAGATCGTAAAGGGAAGCAGTGGCTTGCGATTGAAGAACCACGTCGTCGGAAAGCTGGCTGCGTTTTGATAGCGAAGCTGGATATTTCGGCGCGCGTAGTTTGGTGCGCGTGATGAGACGGCAGAGGTTTTGATATCCGGTGCGAGAGGCGCAGAGTAAGGAGACGCGGGGCAACATATTATGGATCGCAGCTCCCACCCTTTCCCAACTGCCGGGAAAGGATGGGGCACCCGACGTGATAGGCGAGAGCAGGGAAGTGATCTCGGCGCCAATGTGCGCTTTGAGATTGAGCTTCTTTGCGGCGAAATAAAATCGTGGCGCGCCATACACTCCGTCGCGGTCGAGCAGTGCCATGGCCGGCATCTGATGCGCAGCGCAAACCTCGGCAAATTCCTCGGGAACCGAAGCTCCTTCAAGAAAGCTGAAGGCGGAACGCGCATGTAACTCGATGTAGTCAGAGGCCATTTTAATAACCGCGAGGTGAATACTTCAGGGGCTAAAGCCCGATCCGAAGAGGGTTCTTTTCACCACGCTAAAGCGTGGTGCTTCCACTGGCACGACTGAAGCGCGCCCCTTCACAACAGACAGCCTTTTAGTCATAGCTTGCATGGGCAAACCATTGCCTGCTGCCGACGTCCTGGTAAATGCGATACAGGCCCACACTGCTGTCGGTACGGCTCTGCAGCGCGATGTCCCACTCCTCACGGTCCCAGGGATCGGAAACCGGTTCTTGGTCGCGCATTGGGTTTCGCTCTCCCCACCATTCTCCCGAGCAGCGCCAGGGTCCTGCTGACCACAGTACTTTCCCTTGCAATGGAACCTGATCCGGCGCGACCGTGCTTTGAATTGCTACTGGCCGACCCTCCGCAATTCGCACCTTGAGATGCCGGGCGGGACGAAAGATGCGGAGTGCGTATAGCGGAGAATCAGTAGCAGCCTCTGACAATGTCAGAGGCGAGTCAGCCGATTCTTCCGAGGCAGCAAACCGCTCCATCGCAAAAGCGTCGGGACGGTTGGTATCGAGCAGGCGAGGGACTCCGGCGCGGTGCTCACCAACAATGGAGATAATGCGGGCCAGCGTAATCTCCAGCTTCTCCGCTTCAGGCGTGAGCGGCAGAAACAGTCCGCGTTGTGCGGTGCGGGGCGGAGCCGGCTGCGCCGAAATCCATAACTTCAACACGGGCGCTCCGGGAGGATGCGCCGCCAAATCCAGTTGCAGCAGCTTGAGGAAGATCCTCGCATCGCGCATGGCTACCGGCAGCCGCAGCTGTCTTTCGAATATTGCTCTACCCTCCACATTGTAGGAGCCAGCCAACTCCTGTGCTGTGGTCGTCTCGTTATCCCCCACCCTCCTCTCCAGCTGTAGACGAAGGTTCAATTCGTGAGCAGCCAGCGCGCGAGATTCCAGCCTGGCACATAGCTGTTCCAGCAGGCGGTTCAGAAGAAACGACAGCGGCTCGAGGGTCTCTACAGGCGACTCTAGCTCAAGTGCCTCTTCAAAGCAGAATTCCGGCTCACACAATGTCAGAGTACGTGCCTCAGCCCCACGTGCCAGGCGTTGCAGGCGTGCTCCCGCTTGCCCCAGGCGTGAAGCCAGTGCGTGCTCGGGCAGCAGCGCCAAGGTGCGAAAATCGCGAACTCCCCAGCGCTCCAGCGTATCCAGCATTTGCTCGCGTAATTTTTCGTTTTCGCGTACAGCCGCTGAATGATTCTTTTCGTGATCGTGATAACTCGAAAGAATCCAGAAGGACGTTCAAGGGCAGGATCCCCAAACGCCGGGCCTCTTCGCCCGCGGGAATGATGGTGACACCGGCAAATCCGCAAGCTGCATGCATGGCCGAATCAGGGTTGGCCACGATGGCGACATTGCTTTCCAGCCCGGCTGCGCTGACGCGCATCGCCAATTCGCGTGCCATGTTGGCAGCAGAACCATGCAGTCGCTCCATACCACACAGATCGAGCAACACGCGGTCGTCGGCCGTGTCCTCCGCACGGGGCGAGTATCCAAAGGCGACATCGAGCAGCGCGGAATGCGCCGACTTCTCCTGCTCACGGGAGCGCTGGCGCAAAGTCGCTTGATCGAAAATCGCAGCCTGCATTTTCGTGAGTCCCAATTCCATTCCCAAGCGCCGGGCTTTTTCATTCAGCGCGATCACTCGCACCAGTGGGGGCTGGCCCTCGAGCACGGCGACAGCACGCTCGCGCAGCAGCGGTTCGGTACGAACAATGGCTTCTACGGGAAAATCGGGAATGTAGATACATGCAAACATGTCGGGTTTCCTAGCGGATTACATGTCGGGCGGTGAAGGTGAACCCGCAGCGGACAGATTGTGCCGGTTTGCGCGTCCATGAGCGCAGGACCTCAGCCTGCAATTGCATTCCTCGCAGCAAGGCCGCATGGCTTGTGAGATGGTTCGCGGGAACGGCTACTTTCGAATTGGTGACGACTTTCCATCCTGCCTTTTCCGAGCACTTCTCAGTTGCGGCACTCTGCAAGTCTGTTACGGTGCTCTGCACCGAGATGGAGTGGCGTTGGAGTTGAAGTACCAGTGAGGCACAGGTCTTAGCGCACGCTTCCTGCTCAACCAGCAGCAGCACGGTAGAGGTGGGTTCCACCGCGCGGCGAAAACGAAACCACGAGGTTAGCGGCACCCGGCGCGTGCTTTCCGCAGGAATGTCGCCCATATCGAGCACGACCATGCCGAAAGCCACCGCTTTGCAACAGCAGATCAGTGACTTTCAACACCTGCTCGAGGCGGCGGAGTGCCTTGCGCTGCGGGCGAGCGTTGCGTGCGAAATCAGGGAGCCGCAAGCGGCTGGCATTCGTTGCAACGGATCCATAGCAGCCGCTGAAGATCGATCCCAGCCAGCTGGGCCGATGCAGGATCGAATGTGTCGCCGGCATCTACCAGCGCACACGCTTCCTGCCGGCGCGTTGCGGCAGCCAGGGCCGACATCATCATGCCAGTACGTCCTGAGGAAACCGGACCGACGATTTCGCTGAGTGCGCCGCGCGGTAGACCTCCGGTGAGAGCGTCGAGTTCTGCGATGCCGCAGGTGACCATCGGCGGAGCCGAACGCTCGCGCATCAGCAGCGTGGAAGAGAACCGCTCGCCAAGCGACGATTCAATGCGGGCACGAGTTGTAGCGGTAGAAGGCATTAGTTGTCAGGTAAAAGTTGTCAGGATTAGTGATCAGTTGCCGGTGATCTGGCAATCCGTGATCAGTTGTCAGCGCCTCGCATTTCCGGGTGTCAAGAGTCAGGTATGGACGCCAGTGATCAAAGTTCAGGCATGAGGCCAGTCGGGAATTACACAAAAGCTTGGAACCAACTAAGCAACCGAAATCCGATCTCAATTAGCGAGATTTGCAATCTGATACGCGACTGCGGCGTGAGCTCATGTCGCAGCTCATGATTCCTGGACTGGGTTTCTAATTCCTGGCACCTGAGAACCTAAAACCTGGTTCCTGACAACTGATTTGAAATCGCCAACTGATCACGATCTTGCCATTTTCTGAAATTCGAGGCTGTAATTTTCGCTTTTTATTCGCCATAGATGGGATTCTGCTACGCCCGGGAGAGGTTGTCAACCGATACTTGCGAAGCGCATGAATAAAGGAGAATTCGAGATTTCAGCTGCTTAGTGTCGACCTGCACCGAGGGCAGCACAGGACTGCCTCGTCGCGGTTCGGTCACGCCACTCAGTTTGCTATAATGCGAAAAGTCTCTGCCCAAGTGGCGCTATCGTCTAGGGGTTAGGACGGAAGATTCTCAATCTTCAAACCCGGGTTCGATTCCCGGTAGCGCTACCAACGATCATCCGCTAACGCCCGCTAAATCAGCGGGTTCGGGTTTGTCCCCAAATGGCACGGACGCACATTAGCGTCCGAAATCGCATTCTGCGGTACACAAAATGGTATACACCAAGTCCCCAGCTTCAGCCGTTGCCCAGGCTTGCGCCGTCGCTGAATCATGGCTTTATGTTCGATGCGATCGGGAGTTGATGAGTGCGTCGGCCATCTCGACACCAACCGCCACTAACTCTCGGCAGATGCAGCTGGGTTGAAGACCATATGGTAGTACATGGCAAGCAGGGCATCGAAGTTATGAACCAGTTTTCATCCTGGCTTCAGCCTTCCTAAATCGAATTCCACCATGATTCGGACTTCTTTGGCCAGGTAAAAGACAAACGACGGTTGTAAGAATTCTCAGGTCAATTTTCGAGGCGCGATGATGATTCCGTCGTCGTCGCTGTAAATCCAATGGCCGGGCGCGAAGGTTGCGCCACCAAACGACACTGGAACATCAACTTGTCCTGCTCCATGCTTTTCGCTCTTGCGGGGATTCGAGCCCAAGGCCTTGAGCCCAAAGTCCAGCATTGAAAGTTCTCCAACGTCTCGAATGACGCCAAACACGACAGCGCCTGACCACCCGTTCTTTTGCGCGAGTGCAGCGAGCATGCCTCCCATCAAGGCCGCTCCTAAGTAGCCGGAGCCATCAACCACGAGGACGTCGCCTTGGACGGTTGTCTCCAGCGCACGACGAAGCAGAACGTTATCGCCGACGCATCTGACCGTGCGGATTGCTCCAGAAAAAGCTCTCCGCCCGCCGTATTGCTTGAATTGCGTATCGCAGGACTGACAGATGTCGGGGAACGCGTCGCATAGGTCAGATGTGGAGAAGTCTTGCTGCATGCATCACCCGCTTCCTCGTTGGGCCCTATCGTCTCTCAATGTTGTTCGTGATCACAACAGCTTGTGCGGCCGGGAAAGAGTGGGAATCAGCTCTACTCCGCGGGTCGCGTCTCTTCGTGACTTAGATAGTAGTGCACGGCGGGCGTGATGATCAGCGAAAGCACCATGGAAATGGTGATGCCGCCAATCACGCGCGATGGCGAGCGGTTGCAGCATCTGCGAGCCGGCCCCCAAGGCAAGCGCCAGCGGCAGCATTCCGGCGACTGCCGCCAGAGCGGTCATCAGAATGGGACGAAGCCGGCGGCGTCCAGCCTGAATCATGGCATCCTCGGCGGAGAAGCCTGCGCCGCGAAACTTCTGGTCGGCATCGAGCAGCAGGATGCCATTCTTGGCCACGATACCGATCACCATGATCAGTCCCATGAACGACGCGATGTTGAAGTCCGTGCGGGTAATCAGCAGCGCCAGGAACACTCCCGAAGTCGACAGCAATGGCCGAAGCGAGAATCGAGAGCGGCGCCGCCAGGGTGCGGAACTCGAAACAGCAGCACCACAAAAACCAGCACGATGGCCAGCAGCAGCACCAGCATAAGATCGTGAAACGATTTCTGCTGCTCCTCGTAGGTTCCGCCGTAGACCACGCGGATGGAAGGCGGCAGGTGCAGGTCGTCGACCGTCTTCTGGACGGCTTTGATCGCGCTGCCCAGATCGCGTGCCTTCCAGGCGGGCGGTGACAGTCACATCACGTTGCAGGTTCTCGCGGCGAATTTCGTTCTGCCCCGGCAGCTCCGTGACCGTTCGCCAGCGATGCCTAGCGTCGCGGTGTGGCCGGTCGCGCTGTTCAGCAGCGTGTTGCTCATCGCCTCCAGCGAACTGCGGTTGGCGTCGGGATAGCGCACGCGAATGGTGTAAGCGATGTCGTTGGTGATCACTGGCGTGGCTGCGGGCTCGCCCTCGAGAATCGCGGTGGCATCGATGGCGACCTCCTCGGGCGTGAAGCCGGCGCGCGCCGCTACAGTCGGATTAACTTGAAACACTGTCGCCGGATTGCTGATGGTGTTGTCGATGCCGTTCAGGATGTCGACCACGCCAGGGACCTTCGCGATGGCATCGGCCACCTTGCGGCGCCCATTTGTTCAGCTCGTCGGCGTCTGGTCGAGAACAGCTTGATCTGCACCGGCTCGGGCGCATTCGACAAGTCGCCGATCATGTCCTGCAGCACCTGGATGAACTCAACGTCCAGCGCCGGCTCCTGTCTGCTTGATCTCGGCGCGCAAGTCGGACGATGATGTCGTCGACGCTGCGGCTGCGCTTGGTCTTCAACTTCACCGCGATGTCGCCGGTATTGGCTTCGGTCACCGCCGCCAGCCCCAGCTGCAAGTCCGGTGCGCCGCGAGTAGCCTTCCACTTCGGGAACGTCGCGAAGCATCTGCTCGACGTGGCTGACGACGCGGTTGGTCTCTTGCAGCGAACGTGCCCGGCGGCATGATGTAGTCGATGACGAAGCCGCCTTCGTCCATCGCGGGCAGCAGGTCGCTTCCCAGCGCCCTGTAGCAGAAGTAAGGAAGCCACGATGAGGATCGCCGCAAAGACCGCCAATCCACAGCGGACGCTCCAGCGCAAAACGCAGCCAGCGCTCGTAGAAGTCCACAATCTTGCGGAAGCGGCCGGTGAGCGAAGCTTCTTCGGCGGCCAGCAGACGGTCCGCCTCGCTCAAGTTCTCGTCGGGCTCGGCGTCGTGGTCCTTGCGCTCGCGAATGAAGTACTGGCTGAGCGTCGGCGTCCAGCTGAGCGCCAGCGCCAGCGAGGTGAACAGCGAGGCCCCAACCGTAATGGCCAGCGCGCGGAAGAAGACGCCGGTAACGCCCGTAGTCGCAATCAGCGGCACGAACACCACGATCGGCGTGATGGTCGAGAACACCAGCGGACTTGGTGATCTCGCGCAGCGCGCTGCTGATGGCTTCCAGCCTGCCTTGTCCGGCGTCGCGATGCAGGGCGACATTCTCGACCACGACGATGGCATCGTCGATCACCAGGCCGACGGCGGCAGCCAGTCCGCCGAGCGTCATCAGGTTGAAGCTCTGGTTCAGCAGCTTCAGGACGATGAACGTGACAAGCACCGTGGCCGGAATGACCAGCACGCCACCAGCGACGTCCCCCAGTCGCGCAGGAACAGCACCATGATGAGCGACGCCAGCACGATGCCGATGAGGATGGCGTCGCGCACACTCTTGATCGATTCGGTCACGATCTCGCGATTGATCGTAGAACGGCGCCAGCTTGATGCCCGGCGGCAGCGACTGCTGGATGCGCGCGATCTCGTCATGAACTCAGTTCGCAACGTCCACGGTGTTGCTGTCCGGCTGTCGGCTGACGTTCAGCAGAATCGCCGGCTTGCCGTTCGCGGTCACGATGGTGTAGACCGGCTTCACCCCGGGGCCGACGGTGGCCACATCGACGATGCGGATCGGCATTCCCGCCGGGGTGGCTTTCACGACGATCTGCCCGATCTGATCCGGGTCGACGACCTGCCCATTCACCAGGCCAAGATAGAGCTGGTGATTTTGCTCGAGCAGTCCTGGCGAATCGATGAGGTTGGTGCGTCGAACCGCGTCGAGAATGTCGGATGACCGTGACACTGGTCGCCAGCAGCTTTGCCGGATCGGGCGTGATGTGGAACTCCGGCTCCTGCCCACCCTGCACCACGACGGTGGCCACGCCATTCAGGCGATTCAGCCGCGGCTTCATTTCGTAGTTGGCCATCGTCCACAGCTGGGTCTGGGGCACGGTGTCAGAGGTCAGGCTGTACCCGATGATGGGAAAGCTGGCAAACGTCAGGCGGTGGGTTTGAATGACCGCAGTCGCCGGAAGCGAGGCTCGCACCTGCGAGATGCGCCGCATCCACCAATTGCAGCGTGGTCACCATGTCCGCATGCCAGTCGAAGAACAGGTCGATTTCAGCGGAGCCGCGGCTGGTGATGGAGCGCACCTGCTGCAGCCCAGGTACGCTGTTGACCGACTCTTCGATGGGCCGCGTGATGGTGACCATCATCTGGTCGATGGGCATGACACCGTTGTCAACGCCGATGACGACTCGCGGAAAATCTGTCGTGGGGAAGACCGAGATCGGGATGGTAAGCGCCAGGTACACTCCGGCCAACGCCAGAATGATGATGAGGAAGATCAGCGCTTTGGCAGTAGCGGGTGTACCAGTAGCGGTCGTCCGTCGGACCGGTGGTACGGATGCGCTCGATCATGGTTTGCCAGTTCATGCCGAGCCTATTGCTTCTCCTTGCCTGCAGGCTTCTGGTCGTCAGCAGCGGGCGTGTCGGTTCCGGGCTTTTCCCCTCCGCCCTTGCCACCCTCTGCGGCCGGTGCTTCCGCGATCTTCACCTTGGGTATCGTTTGGCAGGCCATACGCGCCGCTGGTTACGACCTTCTCTCCGCCGCTGAGGCCCTTGGTGATTTGGACATGGTCGCCCTGGAGAATGCCTGTTTCGACGCTGACCTGGTGCGCCTTGTTGTCACTGCCAACCACCATGACGCTGGTGGCGCCGTCCGGCGTCTTCAGCAGAGCAGAGGCAGGAACGATGATGGCGTCGTTTACTGAGCGGGCGGTAATTTCCACCGTCACCGTCGTTCCCGGCCGCAGAGCGGCATCAGGATTGGGAGCCGTCACCCAGACTTCAACCGTGGTGCTGCTGGGATCAAGCGCCGGACTGACCAGCGAGACTTTGCCGTTAACCGAGACGTCGCCCGGAGCGATGATCGTAGCCGGATCGCCCACCTTCAGCAGCGCCGCGTCCTGTTGGGGAATGTGCGCTTTGGCAATGACGGAACTGGTATCCATAACCACCAACAGCGGAGTACCTGCCGCTGCGGTTTCGCCAGGGTAGAGCGGGCGCTCGGTTACGACGCCATCAATGGGACTCTTGATCTCCGAGTACGAGAGCTGAGCCGCCGCGCCTTCGAATTTTCCCTGGGCTGAGGTGAGTTGACCTTTTGCAGCTTTGATCTGGTCTTTCTTGCCGGCGGTTTCCAGAGCGGTCATGTGCTTTTGCGCAATCTCGTAAGCGGCCTTCGCCTGGGTGAGGGCAACAATGGACTGATCGTAGTCTTTGCGCGGCAAAGCTCCCTGTTCGAACAGCACCTTGCGGCTGTCGTACATCTTCTGTTGCGCGTCGTAGGCCTCTTTCGCCGCCTTGAGATCGTACTCGGCCTTCTGCCACTCCTCCGGCAAGCCAGAAGAGATTGCTATGCCGTAAGCTGCCTGGGCCTGTTCATAGGATCCCTGGTTGTCAGCTACCGAAGCCGCCAGGTCGCGGTTCTCGAGCACCGCCAGCAGTTGGCCGCGATGCACTGGGCTGCCACGATTCACATAAAACGCGCGTACGGGAGCGGTGACCTTCGGCGTGAGCGCGGCCTGATCTTTGGGGAACAAGATGGCTTCGGTGCGGATGACCTGTTCGATCTCTGCCCCGCTCCGCCGGTGCGACTTGCACGGTCACCTCCGGCTGCACTTCCTTCTCCTTGCCGGAGCAGGCCGTCATCCACGTCGCGAGTGATCCCACAATGAGGGAGAGGGCAATCCGAGTGGCAAAGGTCGCTGGTTTCATCAGAAGCTTCCTGTCAACGTCTGCAAATTTGCCAATGCGAGGTGATAGCGTGCCTCACCATCATGCAAGTTATTGCGCGCCAGGGTGAGCGTATTCTGCGCATCAACGACTTCTAGCGCCGAGGCTTCGCCCGCCTGATAACGAAGGTTGGTGAGGCGCAGACTCTCGGCTGCGAGATCGGCCGAGTTGCGCAGCATATCGAGTTGACTCAGTGCAGTTTGGGCTTCGGCATAAAAAGACTGGAAATCTGCCAAAGCCTGCCGTTGCGCCGCACTGAGTTCTACCTGCGCCTGGCGTAGTTGCAACTGCGCCTGCTTGACCTTGCTCTGCGTGGCTCCCCAACTGAAGATTGGGATATTCAACGTTGCGGCTCCGGCGTAGCCCAAGTTACGAAGGCCGTTGCGGTCCTCGGTGGCAAACTGGGCGGCATCAATTCCATAAAGCATGTCGACGGTCAGGGTCGGCAGATGGCCCGCCCTCGCAACGGCCAATTCCTTGTTAGCTGCGGTCAGCGCGGCAAATGCGCCTTGCAGCTCAGGATTGTTGTTCTTAGCCAGCTCCTCAACAGAACTCCGATCCGGCAACTGCGGTGCGGACGAAAGATCGTTTACCAGGGCGAAGTCTTGAAAGAAATTGGGGAACAACAGCACCGCCAGCGACAATCGCGCGTTTTGCTCCGCGAGTTTCGTGTCCTGCAGCTGGCGCGCGGCGTCGTTGGCTTGAATCTGCGCCTTGACCACGTCGGAATGGGCCACTTCGCCGCCCACCTCAAGCTTCTTGCTCAAGTCGAGAAAGTGTTGAGCTTCGTCTGTCGCACGTTGAACGTTCAGGGTCCGCTCCTGCGCGCCTAGCAGCCCGTAGAAGAGCTGGACCACAGTAACCACCAGCCCACGGCCCGCGACTTCCGCCCTGGCCTTGGCGAGCGCCTGTAGCGCGACAGTGCGTTGGTAGTCGGCAACCGACCCGAATGCAAGAGACTCATGCGCGACGCCCTGGCTGATGTATTCGTGAACTGCGTTGTTGGCGATGAATACGAATCCGCCGCCGTTTCCCTGCGTATAAATGAAGCTGTTGTTGTACTCAACGCTGGGCAGCAGCGCGGCCCGGGCCTGCACACGATCTTCCTTGGCGAGCCCATATTGCATCAGCGCCGCCTGGAAGGCGGGACTGTTTGCCTTCGCGCGCTTTAGCGCATCGTCAAGTGTCAGGACCACTGTTGCGCCAGAGGGTGCCGCCTGAGCGGGCGGTGCTGCTTGCGGCGTCTGAGCATGCGTTGTCGTCACCACTGCGGTGAGGCAGACCAGTACTGGCAAGAATCGCATGCTTCACAAGATACCCTCAAACGGTGCCCCTTTCACACTCACGGTTGTTCAGCTACTCGGAGATCACCCAAACTTCGAGGGTCCCCGGCAGTGCCTTTGTCTCGGCCGTTGGGTTGGAGGACCACTGAACTTGACCGCCGGAAGATAGAGCTTTCGGGCGCCGGCATCGAGGCCCAATGGTCTTCGACCCCCGCTGTGTCTTGAGCCTCTGACGGACACGGTACGCGCCGCTGGCGCCTCTTCCGATGACGGTCAATGTCCCTTCGCCGTTGGACGCGAAAACCAGGTTCGTGTTGGGATCAAATGCCATGGCGTCGCAATCGTCCCCGATGGGCAAGGTCTGCGTTACCTTCCCGGTACTGAGATTCACGATTGCGAGCTTCTTGTTGCCGCAGGAGACAAAGGCTGTGCTGGTTCGCTTATCGATCGCCAGGCCAGTCGGTTCGTCGCACGACGCCAGTGGCCACACATCTTTGACCTTGCGAGACTGCGCATCGATAACCGTGATGGTGTTCTTGTCGGCGATGTTCACGTACACGTTGCCATGATCGTCGGCGAGCAAATTCCGGCTTTCCGGCGAGAGGCACGGTGCCCACAACAGCCAGCGAGTTGGCGTAAAACCCTAGTGGGTGCCAGCAAACGACCTGCAGATTAGATTAAGGACACAACACTTCTTGACCGCCAACCTTGAAGACCTAGGCGTAAAGGTTTCGGCATCCTGGAACAAGATCAAAAAGTGGTGGAGCCTTCAAGGGGAGCAACCCTTAATATTGTGAGACGCCACATCGCCGCTGAGTGGTGTCGCGAGATCGCTCACAGTCCGGCATAAACCAGCCGCGTAAAGTGCGCAGGATCGATCACAAAGTGTCCCCATTTCTCATCAAAGACGGCTGTCGGTGCCGCCGCGATAATTTCATCCAGTGACTTGCCCTCCCGCTTCAGAGCAGCTACTTTGTCACGGACAGTTACTAACATGTCGCGAAACTCCATCAACTGGGTTCGTGTTCCCACTGGGCCGTGGCCGGGAATCACGATGGTCTTGTCAGTGGTAAGCGCAACCGTCTTGTTGGCCCATTCGATTGCATCATTGATATTGCCGCCATCTTGATTATCGATGAATGGGTAGTATCCATTCCAGAAGGTATCTCCGAGAACTAACACGTCTGCTTTTTGAAAGTATACGGCGAGGTCGCCGTCGGTATGGCCGGGGCCATAGTGCTCTATATGAATTATGTCGCCGGCAAAGGCAAGCGTGTTGTTGTCATCCACCAGAACCCTTGGGCGTGCCCCGATCGATACAGGGGGCATCGTCCAATTCCAGTCGTCGACATATGTGGCTTGGGACAGGTGTTTTAGGGTATTCCGATGTGCGATGATGGTTGCGCCAGATTCGTGCATCCAGCCATTGCCATCGGTGTGGTCCCAGTGCCAGTGAGTGTTTATCAGATATGTCAACGGTGCAGGGCTGATCTTCTCAAGTGCAGCCTTCACCTTAGCTTCCGATACGCCGATTCCGGAGTCGACCAGAAGCTTCCCCTGTTTTCCTGACAGTACGACGATGTTGGCACCAGACCCGAACAGTACGCTAATATTTCCGCGCAAAGTTTCTACAATCAGATCACCTTCCGCCCTGCGTAAGTAAAGGGCGCCTGCACCGGTATGAAAATAATCATTTAGCGTGGCACCTGGTGGCTGCGATGCGGAAGTAGGAGGAGCCTGACTAAAGGCGAGTGGACCGGCGAAACAGAATGCAAGAATCGTGTTCGTGACCCTCGCAAATGATCGAGTTTGTTGTGCCATAGCGAGATGTTCAGTCGAGTGTGTCATGTTGAGCCTTTCCGCTGTACTGAAGCGAATGTGAGCGAGCTGGGTTGAGGGTTTCGGACTGTAGCTTGACGATAACCCAGCAGAGCATTGCGAGCCGTGCCTTTAGGACGAAAGGACTACCTTTTCTCGGATCGGCTCAGGCTGCGAACGTGCCCCGTGTTGGACGGTTTGATTAGTCGCCAAGCTGAACCGGGAGAGACAAGCCACGTTGAAGTCATTAGGCCGCGTAACTACTCTGCAGCATCAGTAGCCAATTCCTTGACGGCTGAGATATTTGGCACGAGAGTCTGGGTTAGGCCGTGCCTCTTCCTTAAGTATTCCGGGCTGTTGTAGGAGAGCCAAACCTTTCCTTGGTTATCTTCCCAAACTAGAAGTTTCAGCGGGAGGTCAAGAGCAATGCTGGGAGCTGCCAGCATCGGAGGTGTTCCCGCCTTGGGATTACCGAAGATCAAGAGCTTGGTGGGAGGCATTTTCATCCCCACCTTTGCCGCTTCTCCGCTGTGGTCGATCACAGCGAACAGAGTGATCCCTTTGGATTGCAGAATACTCTCGAGCTTATCGACGGTCTGGTCGACGGTGTGACTACTGGGAACGTCGACAATTCCATTCTTCTCGTGCATGGTGTTATCAGCCGCCGACGTTGGTATAACAAATATTAAGGACAATAGAACCAAGTGCCATCGTTTCATGGCATGCCTCCTGTACCCCAATCCCGTTGCTTGCAACCAGCGGAGGAGCGATATTCGCTAGCGTCATTGATAAATAAGGGTGTAACCCTGCTGCTCCAATTGAGTCACTCTGATCATCGCATCGGTGTTAACTTTCACCCCGGCAATGAGGTCTGCGTTGCCCCAGTGATTGCCTTGCGCGGTGGCACCACATAATTCGACTTGCACACCCTGCTTCATCCATCGGGCGATGAGCTTTGCGTAGGGGTTCCCCGTTTTAACGTGACGGTTGAAGTTATACGCATCGTCATTCAGCACGATATAAGCAGCGTCTCCGTGAAGAACAGCAACGATTTGACCTTTGGTGTTCCCGTTGGCATAGTCGCCAGCCAGCAAATTAAGGTCTCCGATGAGAAATGGCATGTCACCCATGTAAACTGCGTGGCCGATGTCAAAGACCACGTTCGCTCTTTCTAATGTCACTGGAATATCGATGTGAAGGGAGTGTTCAGCGGGATCCTGTCCGCACAACGGACTTAAGCTGCTGAAAAGGCAGAGGATCAAAAAGGCACCCACGATCTGTGCGTAAACATAAAGCTCAGGCCTCCCGTATTGCTTTCTGGTTGTGCGTATGCGATAGGATCTGCGTAGTACAGGCCAGCGAGTCAAAGTGGTTGAATATCCGCGTTTCCTCAGCTTTTGCCCGCTCGCTAAGCGCAGAGTCCGCGTCCATAACAGGGGCTATGAGAATTAGCGAAACACATCGAACGTCTTTGACGTAGCAACTTCTCTTCCACTTTGCACAGATGATCGCATCCGCCGGGAAGGGACGTCTCGCTATGCGCATTGAGCCAAACTGATCGATGCTGCTGGTTCCCGGTTGTCGGGATATCGACGGCCCTGACCACATTTCGACTCGAGCAATAATCCCAGGATTGTTAATAGCCTGGAGAATGACTCTTTACGACGACTGGGGTTGCTGCCACGAAATTTCATCTCACCTGTAACCCAGTCACATGGTAGGCTTGGCACCGGCCAAAAAACGGAATCGAAGAGGCGGTCCTGTACGAAAGGAGTCTCGATGAAACTACAAAGAGTGTGTCTCGCCATTCTGGTCGTGGTGTTTTGTGCGCCGATGTTCGCGTCGTCAACCAAGCTCTCTCCGGCTGACGAGGCGGCCGCGTTTAAGGCGGCTGGTTTCACGCTCAAGGGCAAGCAGTGGCGGGCATGCGAAGATGCCTCGGCCTCCTATACTCCCGGAGCCGTCGAAGAGGTACGCGATCTCAATGGCGATGGCCGCATGGAAGCACTAGTCACAGAAGGCAGCACCGACTGCTATGGAAACACCGGTGTCGCTTATAGTCTGGTCAGCCAGCAAGCCAACGGCACTTGGAAGCTGATGACCAAGGGCATCGGCATGGTGACATTTCTGACGACGAAGGGCGTTGCAGGATGGCCAGACATCGAAGTGGGCGGTCCCGGTTTCTGCTTCCCTGTCATGCGCTGGAACGGCAGCGAATATGTTCTACACGGACATCAATACGAGGGCAAGCCGTGCCGTGGCTGAGCGCTGGCGTTTGACTCTGCTGAAGGGTTTGATCGACCGCAAGGTTTCCCAGACAGCAATGTAGTTGGTTTTGTAGACCGTCCTGTGCCGCCATCAGTCACGCAAACCAACAGGCGCATTATTGGCGTGCTTGTTTCACCATTTCGACCAGGACCGCTCTGGCTTGTAATGGATTAGTGACTTCTCGCAGGAACGCGATCCGAGTTCCTTTCATGCCATCGTGGGTTTTCAGACGCAGATGAAAGCCCAGGCGATCCACTGCGGTCATCTCCGCCTGCTGCGCATGGATGCCAGCAAACCGTTTGGCGATGAGGATGAGCGCATCTTTATGGTCGGCATTCATGTGCTGCATGATTTCGCTCTTGTGCTCAGCCAGTGGATCAGATTGTGCCTGCGAGTAGTCCGAAGCCGCTACCCACCCCATTACTCCAAAGCCACCCACGTAATACACATCGATTACGTCCAGGCGATAAAAGAAGAAGTCCTCGAAATCGACCCAGTACTTGCTGTCTGGGTAGCCTGTTAGATAGACCGCACGGGCGTCTGCCGACTCCGCCTCAGGTATTCGGAGGGCACTTCCTACCAATGTGACTCTGGATGAGCCGAGTGGATCGCCACTTGCGTCGGGCTCGGTCACAAACAGACTGGCTCGGGCATCGGCTTGCAGGTTCTGGGTATGCATCGCCATCGTGCTTATGAGGAAGATGGGACGACCCTGATTGTCCAGCCCGTAGGGCATCAGCGAGCCGAAGGGAAAACCCGCCTGTTTGCGCGAAATGGTCGAGAGACTACCAATGCGGGCCGTATGCATCAGCGTGCGTGCTCTCTCAGCAAACGACGGCTCTGGTACTGCAGGCTGGCCACTGGTCGCGCCAGCCGCGTGTTTTCCGAAGGATGAGGAGGACATTGATGACTACTGTACCGGATGCCACGGAGTACATGTGAATCTCCAGTGCTAATCCTCGGGACTCGAATGTTCCTCGCCCAGGCCCGATCAAAACGCCAATTTCCGGAATTAGCCTCCAGTATTCTCGTCACCCGCACCTGATGATCATGGCGTTGGCAGATAAACGAAGGTTCTGGCTGAGTTAGTAAAATAAGGGTAATTGGATTCGTCATGACTCATACTGGACATTCCGGCTTGGAGCGGAACTCATTGCAGGCATTACGCTACGCATTTCTTCCCGCGGTTTGCGGGCTCATCTTCTTGGCCGCCTGCAGCAACAAGCAGACCACCCAGGCAGCGCCCGGTAGTGGGCGGCCGCCCGCACCGGTGGTGGTCTCAACGGTTGAACAGCGAGACGTGCCGGTCCAGATTACTGCCATCGGCAATGTTGAGGCTTACCAGACAGTCCAAATCCGATCGCAGGTGAACGGCCAGATTGAGAAGATTTATTTCAAAGAAGGCGAGGATGTCCGCCAGGGCCAGCTGCTCTACAGCCTGGACAAGCGTCCCTTCCAAGCGGAGCTTGAGCAGGCAATCGGAAACCTGAAGCGTGACGAGGCGCAGGCGGCCAACGCTAAATTGCAGGCGGCACGCTATAGCGATCTGGAGAAGCAGGGCGTCATTTCCAGCGAGGTAGCCGATCTGCAGCGTACGCAGTCAAATTCCACCTCGGCCGCGGTGGACGCCGACCAGGCAGCGGTAGACGCCGCTAAAGTCCAGCTGCGATACACCGACATCTACGCCCCCATTGATGCCCGCACCGGCGCGCTCATGATCAATGTCGGCAACCTGGTCAAGGCCAACGACACTCCGTTCCTGGTTCAGTTGAACCAGATCGCACCCATTTACGTCACTTTTACCGTGCCTGAGGTGCGACTGGCCGAGGTTCGTCAGTTCGTCGCCAAAGGGTTGAAGGTACTTGCGTATCCGAAGGGGCAAAGCTCGTCTCAGTCAGAGGGCGTGCTTACGTTCATCGACAACGGGGTTGATCCACAGACCGGAACGGTGAAGCTGAAGGCGACGTTCCAGAATAAGGACAAGCGCCTCTGGCCGGGCGAATTCGTCAATGTTGTACTGAATCTGTCTAACGTGAAGGACGCCATCACCGTGCCTACCAAGGCGGTACAAGCGGGGCAGATGGGCGAATATGTTTTCGTAGTGACTGCGGAGGGCACTGCCGTTCCCCACCAGATCACTCCCCTCGGCACCTATCAGAATCTCACCCTGGTAAAAAGTGGGCTCGCGGCTGGAGACACAGTGATCGTCGACGGCCAACTCCGGGTGGCGCCGAATGGCAAAGTGACGATACAAAGCTCGTTGCCCCCGAACGCCGTGGTGGGCAGCGGCCTCAACTCCAGCGATACTGCGACCGGAACGGTAGGGAGTGGGCAGTGAGCATTCCGGAACTCTTCATCAAACGTCCGATCATGACCACTCTGGTCATGGCGGCGATCCTCATCTTCGGCATCTTTGCCTATCGCTTTCTCCCCGTCAGCGATTTGCCGAATGTGGATTTTCCTACCATTCAGGTGAATGCCTCTCTGCCGGGCGCGAGTCCGGAGACGATGGCTTCGTCAGTCGCCACCCCGCTCGAAAAGCAGTTCTCCACCATTGCGGGCATCGACTCGATGACCTCGACCAATTCCCTTGGCCAGTCCAGCATCACCATCCAGTTCAATCTCAGCCGCAGCCTCGATGGCGCGGCGCTGGATGTACAGGCGGCGATCACTCAGGCATCGGGGCAGCTGCCGCCCAGCATGCCCACCCCGCCCTCGTTTCGCAAAGTAAACCCCGCCGACCAGCCTATTTTGTATCTTGCTCTGAGTTCTCCCACGCTGAAGTTGTCGCAAGTCGACGAGGCCGCCGAAACGACCATGGCGCAGCGCATTTCCATGGTGAACGGCGTGGCCCAAGTGCAGGTTTACGGGGCGCAAAAATACGCCGTCCGAGTGCAGCTCGATCCCAGTGCGATGGCCACCCGCCAGATCGGCATCGACGATGTCAGTGCCGCAGTCAACCTGGGCAATACTAACGTGCCTACCGGAACACTGTGGGGCAATAGCAAGACCTTCACTATTCTCTCGAACGGAAAGCTGCAGAACGCCGCACAGTTCAGCCCGATGATCGTGGCTTATCGTAACGGTGCCCCGGTCCGCATCTCCGACATCGGCCGAGCCATTGACAGCGTGCAGGACGACAAATCTGCCAGCTGGTTTAATGGCAATCGGGCCATCGTCCTTGCTATCCTGCGCCAACCCGGCACCAATACCGTTGAAGTCGTCGACAACGTGAAACAACTGTTGCCGCAGCTGTCGGCGCAGATCCCGGCAGCGATTCAGATCGATACCCTCTACGACCGCTCCGAGTCTATTCGAGCCTCGGTCAATGATGTGAAGTTCACCCTCATGCTGACCATCGGACTGGTCATTATGGTGATCTTCCTTTTCCTGCGCAATGTTTCGGCGACGGTCATTCCGGCGCTGGCATTGCCGCTATCGATCATCGGCACTTTCTCGGCGATGTACCTGCTGGGCTACAGCCTTGACAACTTGTCGCTGATGGCCCTGACGCTGTCGGTGGGCTTTGTCGTCGATGACGCCATCGTGATGCTGGAGAACATCGTGCGCCACATGGAGATGGGCAAGTCCCCCATGCAGGCTGCCATCGATGGCTCGGGCGAGATTGGCTTCACCATCCTGTCCATGACGCTCTCACTGGCGGCGGTCTTTATCCCGCTGTTATTCATGGGCGGCATCATTGGGCGCCTGCTGCACGAATTCGCGGTCGTGATTGCGGTATCAATTTTGGTTTCCGGCTTCGTTTCGCTTAGCCTCACACCCATGCTTTGCAGCCGCTTCCTGAAACATACGGAAGGAGTGAAGCACGGCAGGTTCTACAACGCGACCGAGGCAGTCTTCGATTCCTGGCTGAAGGGCTATGACTGGTCGCTGAAGCGAGTTCTGCGGCACCGCTTCGCCACGCTAATGGTCTCGTTTGCGCTCATCGGTCTTACCTACTACTTATTCACTCAATCGAGAACCGGCTTTATTCCCGACGAAGATCAGGGTTTAGTCTTCGCGTTTACTGAAGCACAGCAGGGCATTGCCTTTGGCGACATGATGAAGTTGCAGCAGCAGGCGGCCGATATTGTGCGCCACGATCCCAGTGTCCTGAACACGATGTCCTCGATTGGTCAGCCCACGAACCAGGGACGAATCTTTTTCCGCCTGAAGGATAAGAAAGATCGCGCCAACCGGATGAGCGCGATGGACGTGATTCAGGAACTACGTCCCAAGATGGCGAATATTCCCGGCCTGAACGTGTACCTGCAGGTTCCGCCGACCATCCGCATCGGCGGCAGTCTGACCAAGTCGCAATATCAGTACACAATGCAGACGCCGGACACGGAGAAGCTCTATGCGCTGGCTCCCAAGGTGGAGGCCGCCCTGCGGCAGTCGCCGCTATTGCAGGATGTCACCAGCGACTTACAGGTGCAAAATCCGCAGTTGACCATCGATGTGGATCGCGACAAGGCCTATGCGCTGGGGGTGTCGCCTGACCAGGTTGCCAACTCGTTGTATTCGGCCTACGGTACCCGCCAGACGAGCCTGATCTATACGCCCAACAACGAGTACTACGTGATCACAGAGTTGCTGCCGCAGTTCCAGAATAATCCGGCCGAACTCTCCAACCTGTACGTCCACTCCAGTTCGGGCAAATTGATTCCGCTGGATACGGTGGCGAAACTTGTGCCCTCGCTTGGGCCGTTAACCGTCAATCACTTTGGGCAACTGCCTGGCGTAACCGTCAGCTTTAACCTGAAGCCGGGCGTAGCACTCGGCGACGCGACCAAGTTCGTCGAAGAGCAGGTCCGCAAGATCATGCCCGGGGACGTGACTGGCACCTTCCAGGGAACCGCGCAGGCTTTCCAGAACTCCTTTGTAGGGTTAGGACTGCTGCTGGTCGCCGCGATTCTCGTCATCTACATTATTCTCGGCATTCTTTACGAAAGCTTCGTGCACCCCATCACGATTCTTTCCGGCCTACCCTCTGCCGGCGTGGGGGCATTGGCGACCCTCTTGATCTTCCATCAGGAGCTCAATCTTTACTCGTTCGTCGGGATCATCATGTTGATCGGCATCGTGAAGAAGAACGCCATCATGATGATCGACTTCGCGCTCGAAGCAGAACGCAACCAGGGCAAAAGCCCGGAAGAGTCAATCTATGAGGGAGCGATCATTCGCTTCCGTCCCATCATGATGACCACTGCGGCCGCGCTGATGGGTACCTTGCCTATCGCACTCGGCGTGGGCGCCGGTGCCGAATCACGACGTGGTCTGGGCCTGGCGGTCGTCGGAGGACTGCTCTTCTCGCAGGTGGTGACGCTTTACATCACGCCCGTGTATTACATCTATCTCGGCCAGGCGCAGAGGAGATATACAGATTGGAAAGGGCGGCGCAAATCCCATGCCCTTTCGCCGATTCATCAACTGGACGAAGCAGAGCTTATGCATCACGATTAGCCAGAGCTCAGCCGGACGTTGAAATCTGGTAAACGCAGAAGGGGTGAGAAGCCTGGTTAAGCTTGATGGGTAAGCTCCTTCCCGCTCCGACCGGCATGACGCTGAAGATCCTTGGCACGGGTTGCTCGAATTCAGGCTACGCTTCCTTCATCGGCAGCTTCCGCGCAGGATCCGTGATTGCGTCAATCTTAACCGCATAGCTTGAGCGGGCTGCGATATCTGCATCGGTGATGAGGTGAACGTCGAGCAGTCCTTCCGTGCGGAACCCGGTTCGCAGGAAGTTGACTTCGCTAAGACAACGGCTCCAGCCTTCCAGCCACAGCAGCAATCCTGCTCTTCTGGTCTTCTGTACCTTCGAAGTGCAGCAGCAGGTCAATGTCGCTCTCCGGCCCGGCAGTCGCGTTCTTGGTGCTGCCGATCAGGTAGAACGCTTTGACGCCGAACATTTCGGATCGACTTGTGCGGCGATCCGCTGTGCCATCCGAAAACGCCAGCGCCAGTGTTCCTCGCCCGAGCGATCGACGGTCTCGACATCCGATTCCGCCTGTCGCTCTCGGTGTATGGGCGGAGAGAGAAAGCCACCGCCTGGTCCAGTTCGGCATTCATCAGCACTCGTAAGATCTGGCCGTCACAGTTCTTTGCGGAACGTCGATTACCCGCAGCGTGTCAGACAAGTGCGCAAATTCTGGCAGCAGCTCCTCGAGCACACTGGCGAACCGCGCAGGAACTCCTCCTGGAACGTCGTTTGAGGATCGTCAGGATAGAGCGGCAGATAACGGATCGATGCTTCCACCAGGTCCTGGAAAAAATGTGTGCCGAAGGACAGGTCGGGCAGATAGTTTCCTCTTGCCGCGCGACTTCGATCAGCATGGCGGTGTTGTTGATGTCGGAGTAGGTCACCGGCACGCCCAGCTTGATGTCGCCGCGGCTTCCCCAGCGTCCCGGACCGATCAGGATGAACTGGCGCTTGGGCAACAGTTTGTTCAGGCGTCCGACCGCGCGTCCAATGTCGCGCATGTCGGACTGCTCGGAAAGCTGGCTGTAGCCTTCCAGATCCACATAGACGATGTGCGTGATCTCCGGCACCTTGCCGTTGGAGACGAAGCGATTGGCCGAAAAGATCAACCGCTCAGCGGGCAGATTCGGCGGGATCGCCACCGGGACGGCATCGCCACTGTAGCTCTGCGGGCGGCACTGCAGCAGGTAGAAGTCGTCGCCGTCGTAGGCGAACTCGATGTCGACCGGCTCCCCAGCTTGGCCTGCAACAGAGTCAGCAGCTCGCGAATCCGCGCCACGAACGGCGTCTTGCGGATCAGCCCTTCGAAGGTGAAGACGACATCGTGTTTGCCGAGGTCGGGAACTGGCCCCACGGGCTGCTCGATGCGGTCGTGCTCAACGAGCGACACAAAATCGCGAATCTGCGGATAATCGACGCCGCAATAACGCAGCAGTTCGGCCGCGTCGACTGTCTCGAAAGAGTTGGTCTCGAGATTGATTACGTCGACGCGCTGGGGCGAATACTTGCAGCACCTCTTCGACCGTCACGTTGGCGCGCAGGTTTGGCTGGCCGGGCGCGATCAGCACCGGATAATCATCGCCCACGCGGTCGACCGCGCGCGTTCCCAGGCCGGGCACCAGGCGGATCAGTCCGTCGCTGCGACTGATGCGCGCCGACCAGCGAAACTCGTTGTTGCTGAAGGCCACGCCGGAGCACGCAGGCAGAAAGTACTTGCCGATCTTCTGGCCCACGACTTCCTGGATCAGGATGCCCATCTCTTCATGAACATCCAGCAGCCCGCGCTCGGCACGATACTCGGTCGGGTCGGGTCCGAAGATTGAGGCATACACTTCGGCGATGGCGTCCATCAGCGCGGCCAGGCGCTCTTCCTTCGTGCCCTGATTGCCGAGAAACAGGCTCTTATACTTGCCGGAAAACGCCGATCCGGCGCGGTCTTCCAGAAGACTCGAGCTGCGAACGATGATCGGACGATCGCCCAGATCGTCCAGAGCCAGCGAAAGTCCCTTGGCCAGCTCCGAGGGAAAGGACGAGCTCTTGAACAGCGCCACCAGGTGCGGATATTCCTGCCGCACCTGGTCGATCTCCATGTACTTCCAGTTGAGTACGTCTTCCAGTTCGTTGTGATGGACGAAGTGCAGAATCCAGTCCGACGTGACGTACCAGGTCTTTGGTACCTTCACCTGCCGCGGCTGTGCATCGCCTCCGGGGCATGCTTCTCGATGATCTTCTTGGCGAGGAACAGCCCGGCGCTCTTGCCGCCGAGTTTGCCGTGACAGCGCGGCGGGAAGATGATCCTCGCCGAGCAGGTCGTAAAAATCTTTGACCGTCGATGGCGTTCTTGCCGACGTTGATGAAGTCCAGGCTCTCGGAGAAGAACCGCCGGATCAGCGAAACGCGCAGGCCTTTTTGCGTCGAAAGCGACAGTTCGCTCTCGTCGATGTCGGCATGCTGATAGCGCTCGATGGCCTCGATGATTTCTCCCAGCGGCGTATCCAGTTGTTCCAGCGCGCGCACCAGGAAGCTGGACTTCTCTTCCTTGATCCATGCGGTGACGCAGGCCAGTATCTCCGTTTCGCTCAGGTGCTCGCTGGCCAGCCGAAACGCTTCCGCTGTCAAGTCCACCGATTTGTGGGCAACGTTCTCGGCGCAAGGGGCGGTTCTCTTCTCCGACTCTGCTGCCGAAATGGGCCGCCATACCAGGCGCGCTAAGCAGCAAGTCCTTGGCGTCGCTGAAATCCGTTCCAGCTCAGGTGATTGACCAGCTTGCGCGAAATCAGTTGCAGCAGGACAGGATCGGTGTCGCGCAGAAATTCGAGCACGAACCGCCAGTCTCGTTGTCGCTGCGTCCATGGCCGCCGGCGCGCCGCCGATCAGGCCATCGAATGCCGATTTCAAGCGCCGCTGCATGACATGGCCTGGCAATGCGATCGGCGATGGTCTCGATCAGCTTGCGCTCTTCTTTCAGGAACGGTCCTTCGTCCGACGGCGGCATCTGCTCGCGATAGGAGACTTCGACGCTGCCGACGGGGTCACCCTGCACAACGAGGTTGGCGCTTTGGTCCAACTGGGTGGGCCGGAAATCCATCGGCTGAATGACGATGATTTTCGAAGATGATTCGCGCCTGGCAATCGTGCGGGTATTGCCAGCCCTGCGGCAGGATCTCAACGATGGCGCGAAAGATCTGCTCCAGCGGCAGATCGGACCGGTTCAGGAGTTCATCCACGCGGTAAAGGCAGTTGAGTTCCTTGGCGCGCTCCTGCAACTCGCGCAGATCGTCGCCGACCTGGGCCTCATCTTGACTCATTATCCTTTTCCGGCTGACCATTTCGTGCTCGTCCGCCAGCACCACCCCGCGCGCGTTGCGTCCGTCCACGCGAACCGTCAGCGGCATGCGGCGCAGCGCACATGCCGCACCAACTCAGTTTCCTCACCACCGGCTGCTGGTTCAGCCACGTCCAATCGATGGGAAACTGTCCATCGTGCCGCACCATGAAATAGGTTGCGCGGAAGCTCGACAGGTTATGGAAGAAGTGCGAGCCCTGGCTCAGCTCCACGTTCATGTCCGGAAGCGTGGCCTCCACGATCGTCGCGTGCTCCCGAGATCTGGCTCCAGTCTACTGGAATGCCCAGCGAAGGATGCGAGCTTCCCCAGCGTCCAAAACCGATCAGCACGTAGGGCCGATGTTCGCTCCGAGCAGCTTGCCGATTGATGGCATCCAATTCTTGCGCAATCTCGGGGGTTCGCATTGACGGAGAAGTTTTCCGGCCGAACGAAAACGATGTCGTGGATATCGTCGATCGACGCCGTTGCCCATCACCATGTCGGCAGCGACGATGGCGTGCGGATCGCGTAAGATCGTCGAGGCTGACTTCCACTACCTCTGTCGACACGGCCATCGGACGGACCTGAAGAAATCCTAGCCGCAGCTTCGCGGGCTCATTCGGCGTCTGTTCGAAAGTCGTGGCAGCGAATTCGATCTCGACCTTGGTCCCATCCGCTCGTCGGCCGCTATCAGCAGCGCCTTGAACGATTTTGTTCAGCGGAAACTGCTCCCAGCACCAGCAGCGGTGCGAAATCGAGGACTCGCGGTCCGCTGCGCGCCCAATACCGGGGACAACGCGATTCGCGAGCGGGTCAAATGTCGACGCCACAAAGCGCAGCACGTCCATCAGCCTCGGCATCTTTCAGACTAGCCGTGCACCAAATACTCGGTTTCGCTGACGGGATCGTAGGCCGGCGGCTTGCCCATGTTGACCGCCCAGAATTCCGTTTGCGTGCCGCGGAGCATTTCGTACACCGAACCAAACGGCGGCGGCTTCTTGCGGATAGGCGGGCGAATAATGTCCAGGCGATTCCGCCGTCCACAATCGTTTTGCCCAGCCCCAGCGCCAGACTCACCACGCCGTCCTCCGGACGCGCCGGTGCCGGCGGGGTAAAAGTTGTAGGAGCGTGCCACTCCGGAGACATCCGGATAGAAGCGATCTCCGTGCCGCTGCCCCACAACCTCCTGCATGATGACAGCCATCTTCTCTTCGCTGGGATCGTGGCCGGTGGTGCTTGATGTAGTCGCGCGCTTCGCGAAAATACGTTGAAGCGTACACAAACTTGATCGCCTCCGATCAGTCGCCGGAAACGGGAGTCCTGATCAAGCTGGTTGTTCGGAATCATCTTGGTGGCGTAAACGCCAGCGAAGGGCCGGTCGAGCGCGTCTTCCAGCAGGCTGGACGAGCGGATCGCCAGCGGAGTCTTCACTTGTGCGCTCAGCGCCCGCAGATCGCCTAGCAACTCCACCGGAAGGTCTGCCTTTTGAAAGGCATGTCCGATGTGGTCGTCCGCAACTCTTCGAACGGCAGACTCTACCAGGTGGTTGCGCGCGATGAACTCGTCAAAGCAGTCGGTGGCAATGACTGCCATGGTGGGGACATTGAGCTCAAGGTCTGGGAAGGCAGCAGATACCAATCGTTTCTTCCAGCAGCTCTTTAGCGAAGACCAAGCCGCTGGCTTTTCCGCCCAGCAGCCCCGTTCCGATCCGTGTGAAGCGAAAGGTGCCATCCCAAAAATGCCGGTCGAACGCAGGAAGACCGGCGACTGAGGCTTCAGTCTCGGTCATGACTGCCTCCCGCGCCATCAAGCCGACGAGGCTGGCTGCATCATCAACTACAGAGCCGCGGCGGGCCGAAGCGCTAGACCCACCCGCGCTCGTGGCAAGCCTTGGCCACACGGCCAATGGCAATCGCGTAGGCGGCGTCGCGCATGTACAGGTTCTCGCGGCGCGCCAAATCTGAGACCGCGAAGTACGCCGAGGTCATCTTGACGTCGAGCTTGCCCAAGACTTCGTCCTTTTCCCAGAAGTAATTCATGTTGCTCTGTACCTGCTCGAAGTAGCTGCAGGTAACGCCGCCGGCATTGGCCAGGAAATCGGGGATCAGCAGGATGCCGCGTTCATGGATCTGCGCGTCGGCGTCGGGCGTGGTCGGTCCGTTGGCGCCTTCCGCGATAATCCGAACTCGCCCGCTGATTTTGCCCACGTTGTCGCCGGTGATCTGATTCTCGATCGCCGCCGGAATCAGGATCTCGACATCCTGTTCGAGCCACGCGTCGCCGGGCAGCAGTTCGTATCCCGGCGGCCTTTGCCTTCGTCTTGTCGATGCCGCCGAAGCGATCGGCCATCGAGACGCAGCTGCTTCCAGATCGACGCCAGCAAGTTTGCGGTAGGTATAGGAAATCTGGTCGGCCTGGTCCCAGCACGAGACAGCAATCACTTTGCCTCCCAGCCGCTGGTAGAGCTCGATGGCGTACTGCGCCACATTGCCGAAGCCCTGCACGCTGGCCGTGGTGTCCTCGGGACGAATACCCAGTTCCTTCAGCGCCTCGCGCAGGGTGAAGACCAGCCCGTAGCCTGTGGCTTCGGTTCGCCCCTGGGAGCCGCCCATGTCCACGGGTTTGCCCGTAATGAATCCGGGATAGCGGCCGCCATGGATTTGTTCAAACTCGTCGAGCATCCACAGCATGTGCTGCGCGTTGGTCATGACGTCGGGCGCCGGCACATCGGTAGATTGGTCCGACGTTCTTTGCCACCTGGCGCACCCAGCCGCGGCAAATCTGCTCCTGCTCGCGCTGGCTGAGGTTGTGGGGATCGCAAATGACGCCGCCCTTGGCGCCGCCCAGCGGGATATCGACGACCGCGCATTTCCACGTCATCCACATCGAAAGCGCGCGCACCGTGTCGACGGTTTCCTGCGGGATGGAACCGAATGCCGCCCTTGCCCGGGCCACGCGCGTCGTTGTGTTGAACGCGGAAGCCGCGGAAAATCCTTGACCGATTCCGTCATCCATGCGCACCGGAATGGCAAAGTGAAACTCCCGCAATGGGTAGCGCAAGAGTTCTCGCGTCGCCGGATCCAAACCCAGATACTTCGCTACCTTGTCGAATTGGGCCTGTGCGATTTGAAATGAATTGAAGGCCTTGACTGGCTTCTTTGACGGCTCTCCCGGAGCCGATTGGCGTACGTCTCCTGCGGCCTGGATCGGTTCACTCACTGCACTCTCCGGCATGATCTTCTCCTTGAATATTCCTTGAGCTCTCAAACCCTCTATCTTCTCTGAAGATAGTACCCCCGAACTGTGATCCCCCTCACCTCGGGGCGTGACCGCTGACGAACATTGAGCCTTGAGATGAGCTCCTACGGACTCGCTACAGCTGCGGCCTCGCAACTCGATTTCACGTAGTCGCGCTGATCCAATTGATAAAAGCCAAGCCAATTTTCGCCGGCGTGGCTCTGGAGCACACTGTTCGGCGTCCGCCGTAGTATAGCGATTCTCATGCGCGTAGCAACCCCACCTTTGAACGGCCTCTGGATCCACATGAAGGGGGGCTTTTATCACGATGGTCGTTTGCGACGCTGGCGGATGTCGTTAACCACTACGACTCGTGCATGTCCTTAGGCCTTGATTCGTCAGACAAAAAGGATCTGGTCGAGTATCTGAAATCATTGCCCAACCCCGAACACTGAGCACAAGCATAGGCCGCGCACGGCGAAGCATTCGACTCGGCCACAGGGCCTTATCCAGCTTTCCTTGACAATCTAGGAGAGCGAGCCTATTCTTTCCTAGATTAACTAGGAGTCGAGATGGGCAAACAACTGGACCTGCTGCAAGGCACACTTGACCTGCTGATCCTCAAGGCCATTTCTCTCGGCCCCCTGCACGGATACGGCATTCTGCTGCGCATTCAGCAGATCTCGAGAGAACGCCTGGAAATTCAGCAGGGTTCCCTTTACCCTGCGCTCTATCGCCTCGAACATCAGGGATGGATCGAGAGCGAATGGGGAGAATCGGAAAATAATCGCAGGGCTAAGTACTATCGGCTCACCGCCGCCGGTAAAAAGAAATTGCAGATCGAGTCTGACAAATGGAACCGAATGACGGATGTAATAGGGGCCATTTTGCAGACCAGGCCGGGGGAAGTATGAGTCTGCGATCTCGTCTTCGTTCGTGGGTGAAATATGCCATGCAACGCTCCCGAATGGAGCGTGAGGTGGAGGACGAGATCCGCTTTCACATTGAAAGCTACGCTCACGATCTACTTCACACAGGCATTCCCCGCGAGGAGGCAATGAGACGTGCCCGGATCGAGTTCGGATCGGTTGAGGCACAAAAGGAAGACTGTCGTCAGTCGCTCGGCTTCCGTTTGTGGGATCAACTCAACGCCGACCTCCGCTACGGCTTCCGCAACATGCTGCACAGCAGGGGGTTTACGACTGTCGCCGTGCTCACACTGGCGCTGGGGATCGGAGCCAACTCGGCGATGTTCGGCATTCTGTATGGTCTGCTCTATCGTCCATTGCCTTTCCCTGACGACGGTCGCCTCGCCATGGTGCACATGAATTTTGCACCGCAGAATAATCGACGAGGCACGCTGTCTGTGGCTGACTTTGTTGACTGGCAGAACGCCAACACCACGTTTGAACAGGTCGCCACCTACACAACGAGTCGATTCACTCTCACTGGAGAACGCCAAGCGGAAGAAGTAGGGGGCGCTGTCGTATCTGCGGACTTCTTCTCGATACTCGGCTCCAAGCCGATTCTGGGCCGGACATTTGAGCCTGGAGATGATTCGGCGACCGCGCCCAACTTGGTCGTTATCGGCGCTTCTCTTTGGCAGCGGCGGTTCGGTGCTATCCCTGACGTAATTGGGAGGGTAATTGAAATTAACGGCAATCCCGCGACAATCGTCGGAGTAGTCAGTGACGGTATCGAGATTCCTAATGCGCAGGCTGAGCTGTGGCAGAACCTGCGCCTCAAAGTCACCCGTCGCGGACCGTTCTTTTATCGCGGTATTGGCCGTCTGCGGCCGGGCTCGACTCTACAGCAAGCCCAGGCAGAGACCAACCTCATCGGACGCAACATTGAACGGGCCAACTCCGGCACCTATCACAACCTTACAATGCCGCTGGAATCGCTACGCGATTTTCTAGTCGGCGACCTCCGTCCTGCACTGATCATGATGTTTACTGCCGTCCTGGCGGTATTGCTGATCGCCACCGTGAACATGGCAAACCTGCTGCTGGCCCGAGCTACTACCCGTGAACGAGAAGTGGCTGTTCGCCTCGCCCTAGGCGCAACACGAAGCAGGTTAGTGCAGCAGTTCCTCACGGAAAGCGTTTTGCTTTCGCTCGCCGGTGCGGTCGCTGGTTTGGCGTTGGCGTTTACCGGCATTCGCCTTTTTCGTGCTTTCCATCCCTCGAATATTCCTCTTGCGTATCAGGTCAAACTTGACGGGAATGTACTACTGTTCACGATCGTAATTTCGGCGGCTGTTGGGATCATGTTTGGCTTGGTTCCGGCCATTCAAAGTGCGCGAGGCGATCTGCAAGCGCCATTGAAAGAAGGAGGACGGACAGCCGCATCGGGGGCTGCTCGCAATCGCACGCGAGCAGCATTGGTCATCGCTGAGATTGCTCTCTCGCTCACCTTACTTGTGGGGGCCGGGCTCCTACTGCGCAGTTTTGTCTTGCTGCAGAAAGTAGACATCGGCACCAGTGCACCACCGGCCAACGTGTTGACTATGGCGGTCACGCCCAAGACTCTTCGCAAAGCAGAGAATCCGTTTGCGCTCAACAACGCGATACTCAGCTTCTACCAGCGTGTAATAGAGAAGGTGGCTCAGATACCTGGAGTGCAGCATGTTGCAATTTCTGACAGTCTTCCGCCAGACCTGGCGGGCGAAGACGACACATTCATGATTGCAGGTCAGCCGTGGAGCGAGCAGGCGTTTCCAAGTACCACACTACCTAAGGTCAGCCCAGAGTATTTTCGCGCCCTAGGAATTCCTCTTCTACGTGGACGCTTTTTCAACCAGGACGACACAGCCCAATCCGCACCGGTCACTATCATCAGCGAGTCTTTGGCGCGTCGCTACTTCGCAGGCACGGATCCGATCGGTCAGCAGATCCGGGCGAGCGGCCCGGGGAACACCGATCCTTATATGAGCGTTGTCGGGGTGGTGGGTGACGTCAAGTATTGGGGTCCGGAAAGTGAATTTGCACCCGCCTACTACCGGCCATTCACGCAAAACTTTAATACGAGCATCTTCGTGATAGTGCGATCGCCTCAGCCGGCCGCCGGATTAGCGAATATGGTCCAACGTGAGATTCACGCCATTGATAACGATGCTGTGGTTCGCCGCGTACTAACCCTGGAAGACTTGCTGGGCGAATCCGTGGCGCAACCTCGCTTCCGAACGCTCCTACTGGTCGGGTTTGGGGCGCTATCGTTGATGCTCGCCGCAGTGGGGATCTACGGGGTGATCTCCTACTCCGTCACTCAACGCACGCACGAGATTGGTGTCCGAATGGCCTTGGGTGCTCAGCGTTCCGATGTACTCAGGATGATTATTACAAATGGCGCGTTGCTCACCGGCATCGGGATGGCGATCGGCCTGTTGATCAGCTTCGCGTTAGCGCGTTCTATTTCGCAATTCCTCTTTGCGACCAGAGCAAGTGATCCCGTGGCCTTACTCGCAGGTTGCGCCTTGCTGTCGGCCGTGGCCCTGGTCGCCAGTCTAATTCCGGCGGTGCGTGCGACCAGGATCGATCCACAAGTCGCATTGCGTAACGAATGAGACTCGATCACGGGAACTCGCGACGCGTTCACAACCGTACTTGTGCAACGCGCCTTTGTTTTGGCGTCCAAACCAAACGCTTCCGAATTTGTTATTCACATTCGGATTGCCACAGGCGGTCCCAGCCTTAGCTGCTGGGCCGCACTCAGCCATCCCCGGAGACGATAACGATCTAACCGTGGAAGCATCTCCCAGGCAATTGCCAACACGGCAGCGTTCCACATGCCGACCATCGAACAAGGGGCAACGGCCTCGATCCCGCGATGGCCAGGGCCTACTAGTGTCGAAGTGCTGAGAATTTCTGATCGCCATTGGCCCTACCTAGACATGCACTTCCTGAGCTGGTCGGACGTTCGCGGTCGTGCGGTTCGCCTCCTCTCGCGCCTTTAAAGCCCGCCCAACGGGGTGACATCTCGGATTTCAATCACCGCCCATTTGGCAGCAAGACTTCTAAAACGATCTGGTAAGCAGGATGAGGGATTTCTCCCCAAAGGCTCAGTCCGCCATGGTTGCTCTCGGCTTTAGCTGCTTAATTCGTACTAGCTTCGCCTATAACCCATTTAGTTTTAATGAATTAGACGATAAGGCAAACATAAGCAAACGCTAAGCTCCTGGCTATTGCCCAAAACCCCGCACGTGGAACACTATGCGGCAAGTCTCAACGGGACAACACCCACTTCAAAGGAGGCAGTATGAAGAAGATGAAAACCAAGGTTCGAGCGGGAAGACTAGCGTCGAACCATAACACCACGGTCCGGTAATCCCACGGTCGACGAAAACAGGCCTGTCAGGAATGGCGGGCCTGCACTAGTTGGCTATCAGTTCGCCTGAGGGCTCTGCCCGGCGAAGCCGTTAGGTAGCGAACAGCGATCCGATAGGAGCCTCGGCGCCAAACAAATGTCCGAATCCGAAATAAAAACTGTCACGCCGGCACCAGTCGAGACGATAAGCGCTTTCACGCGCACTTTCGCAGCGGTAATGTCAGAGCGTAGACGGTCGCGCCGGTGGATTACAGCAGTCGTTGTCGCATTGCTGAGCGGTTGGTTGTGCTGGGCACACTGGGCACGAATCTCGTTATATGAGGTTACCTCCAAAGTTCGCATCGAGGCGGACTCCGGGATCTATCAAATCGACTCGCCGGTTTCGGGCCGCATAGTACAGTCTCGCCTGGAGGTCGGGCGGCAACTCCATCGCGGAGACATGCTCGTCGAAATTGACGACTTGCCTGACCAACTACACCGCGATCAGGAAATGCGTTACCGGCAGTCTCTAAGTTCCGAGTTGGAACAATTGCGATTACAGATTGCGGCTGAGGAACTTGCCCGCGCGGAAGAGCAAAAAAGCGCGCAGTTGAACATCAGGCAGGCCGACGATCAGGTAGGGGAGACAGAGATTGCTGCGAAGTACTCCGAGCACGAGTTAGCTCGTTTTCGCGCGCTCCACGCACAGGGAGTGCTACCTGACCGAGATTTGGAAAAGGCTGAGGCCGATGCACAAAAACTGCGCGCTTCAGTGACTGCATTGCAATCTGCCGCGAGCCGAATTCCTCAAGAGCAGGCCACGCGCGACCGCGAACGTGACATCCGGGTACGGGGGCTCCAGGAAGACTTAGCAAAGCTGAAGGCGGAGCAGGAAACAACGAAGGTTGGCATCGACCGGTTCACCTACGAGACTGAGCAACATCGCATTCGAACTCCGGTCGAGGGACGAGTCGCCGAAGCCGAGATCTTGCGCATTGGATCGGTTGTGCACGAGGGCGAGAGGCTCGGCTCTGTTCTGGCTCCGGGCGGTCTGATAGTGGTGGCGGAATATCCCGCGGATGCCGCGTTTGGCCGGATACGAGCCGGCCAGGCAGCCACACTCAGGCTCGACGGATTCCCGTGGGAAGAGTTCGGAACAGTGACCGCGACCGTTTCTAAGGTTGCCGAAGAGGCAACCCATGGAGAAGTTAGGGTCGAGCTGTCCGTCAACCATGACTCAAGTTTCCAGGGTAGCCTGCAGCACGGCATGCCCGGCACCCTGGAAATTCTTATTGATCGGCAATCGCCCCTCGCATTGATCTCGAGAACGGGTGGCCAATGGCTGACAGCGCGCCGATGAGACGGCGTCTGTTCATCCCGGAGGTGATTCAGTCCTCTGCCACGGACTGTGGCCCGGCGGCCCTGAAAGCCCTCTTCGGCGGCTTCGGTATCTACCTCTCTTACGGCCGCCTACGCGAAGCCTGCCAGACTGATGTGGATGGGACCAGTATCGATACGCTGGAAGAAGTAGCGCAAAGGCTTGGCCTGAATGCGACGCAGTCCGTGACGCCGGCGGATCTGCTGGTGTTTAACCGACTCGAATATCTACCCGCAATCGCGGTCGTGCGCTTGTCCGATGGCGCTTTGCATTTCGTGGTCCTGTGGCGAATCTACGGCTCATTAGTTCAGATCATGGATCCGGCTGCGGGTCGGTTGTGGGTTGCAAAGGACCAGCTTCTTGAGTCCCTGTACCAACACGAACAGACTGTGTCGCTCGAAGCGTGTGAAGAATGGGTAGAGAGCGAAACGTTTACCAACGGCTTGCTGCTCCGCATGCGTCATCTCCGCGTAGCGCCGGAGATATGGACCGACCGACCGCATCTGGACGCATCATTGCGACTGGCGTGGGTCTTGCTAAGCAATGGCAAATTGAAGAGGGGTGCTGAAGCAGAAAATTTTCTCAAATTGTGCAAAGGTAATCGGGAGCAGATACCGCCTCAATACTGGAGCTTTAGCCCAGTACTGGCTTGCAACGAAATGCTACTTCGGGGCGTTGTTCTGCTTTCAGTAAGTGCCCAAGGCAGCATCCCATCAGAAACAGAATTGCCCGAATCGCTGAGGGCAGCCCGTCGCGAGGTGCCACCATCAGCCTGGAGTTTTGCTCGGGCGGCCTTGCACGGGTGTGGTCGCGAACTGCTTTGCACGGTGACCCTCGCACTCGGGTTGAGCTCTGCGGGAACAGTATTTGAAGCGTTCCTGTTTCGCGGTTTCCTCAATCTGTCCCCTCATCTACGGTTAGCGGCTCAACGCGTGGCAGCCATTGCTGCGGTACTAATTATCGTGGTTGCATTGCTTGGCTTGGACTGGGTTGCGACCTCAGGATTGTTGAAATTGGGACGTCAACTCGAGATAAGGCTTCGCACACAGCTGCTGTGGAAGATTCCCCGCCTCAGCGACCTTTATTTTCGCTCGCGATTGATATCCGACATGGCCTCGCGAGCGCACTCTCTGCAATTGCTGCGCCAGTTGCCGGAATCAATGGGGCAATTGATACGTCTCGCCGCGGCCCTCTCGGTTACCGTCTTTGCCATCAGCTGGTTTTATCCCGGTACAGCCTTGCTCGCCGTACTCTCAATGATCCTGGCAATAGGCATCCCGTTGCTGCTCCAGCCCCTACTGAGCGAGCGAGATTCACGTGTCCGAGAGATAAGCGCTGGTCTGAGTCGCTTTTGCCTGGATGCGATGCTCGGATCTTGCGCTATCCGCGCGCATGGCGGAGAACAGGCGATTGGCATTGTTCACGCCCATCAGTTAGCAGGATGGACCAAAGCTGCAGTGCGTCAGAATTCAGCGCTGGTTCTTGCTGAAGTACTACACATGACGCTCGTTCTCGGTGCGGTTGTCTCGCTTGTCGGACTACAAGCGATGCGCGCTCACAATCCCGCCGGCCTTCTGTTGTTGATTTATTGGGCTCTCTCAATTCCAGCGATGGGACGGAGGTTCGCCTCCATCGCTTGGAATCTTCCAGCGATGCGGAACACAGCGATTCGAGTTCTTGAACCACTGGGAGCACCGGAGGAAGAAGTAACCTCCATAGATGTGGCCAGGAACCATCGCGGGGTTGCTATCCAGATAAAGAATGTGGGCGTGGTGGCAGGTGGTCACCGCATCCTCGACGGAATCGAAATGGACATCACTTCTGGAGAGCATGTCGGAATTGTGGGTTTGTCGGGCTCAGGGAAATCCTCACTGGTGGGCTTGCTGCTGGGTTGGCATAAGGCTGCCGTTGGCTCGGTTTACGTGGATGGCATGTTGCTTACGGACAGCCAACTAACGCAATTGCGCAAAGTGACTGCCTGGATGGATCCGCAAGTCCATCTGTTTCGCGCAAGCTTGTTGGAGAACGTTTGTTACGGAAATGGTGACGATGTCGGCATGCGCCTGGATCGGGCGCTCGAAGGCGGGGATCTGTTGCATCTCTTGAAGCGCCTGCCCAGGGGCTTGCAGAGCCCGCTCGGCGATGGTGGCGCTATGGTGTCGGGCGGGGAAGGTCAACGCATACGGGCGTGCCGTGCGCTGGCCCGCGAAGATGTTCGCTTAGCCATCCTCGATGAGCCAGGGTACGGGCTCGATCGCAATGACAGGGACAATCTTCTGGCAAGTGTGCGGAAAAACTTTTCTGCGGCCACCCTCTTTTACATTACGCATGACATCAACTCCACCCTCACATTAGACCGAGTCCTGGTGATCGAAGAGGGACAAATTATCGAGAACGGCCGCCCTCGCGATCTCTACGAACGATTGGGATCTCGCTATCGTGAGCTATGCAATTGGGAAAACGATTTGACCCGGACCATATGGGAGGACCCATCCTGGCGACGCTTAAAGATGTGCAATGGGCTTCTCACCGAGACAGAGAAGGTGCGTGAATGGATGCGCGCTTAGCCACCTATGTCTCGGCCCTCACGGCCCCTTCACACCGGCCTGTCCAAAATGCCGCAACGCCATCGCCAGATACAACCTGGGCAAGCCAGCTTCGGGCCACGCATATGGCAAGGTGTCTCGCCACACTTGCCGGAGCGTATCTCAGCCAAACCGCGCTCTTGCTGGCAAGTTGGATACTGATCGGCCGCGCCGCACTCAGCGGCCGCTTGGACCGAGGGTACCTCATGGCTTGGGCGATGTGCCTGGGCAGCGCAGTCTTCGCCCAAGCTGCGGTGAGATCCCTGCAGGGAACACTTTCCGTCGGCTTCTCGGGATGCCTCAAAGAGCGCTTGCTTGCCGCAGTGTTGAAGCTGGATCCACAGACCATTCGCTACCAGGGAATGGGAGAACTGCTCAGCAAGAATCTTGACGTGGAGGCGATAGAGGCCTTGGTCACCAACAGCGGCGTCGAGATTCTTCTTGCATCGCTTGATTTGCTCGTTATCCCTTTGCTTTTGGCCAAGGGAGTTGCCGCGGGTATGGAAATCGCCGCATTTGGCGGTTGGCTTGGTCTTATTGGCGTGCTGTTTGTAGTAAACCATCGACAACAGGGCCAATGGGCCACTTCGCGTCTCGGCGTCTCTCATCGCGCTATCGAAAACATGACAGCTCATCGCACCCGCGTTGTACAACAGGCTCCCGAGAAGTGGCACGAAGACGAAGACATGGAACTAAGCCGATATAGCGGAGTTTCATCCCAGATGGATAGAACAATCGCCTGGATCGAGGCAGTATTACCCCGTGGCTATGTCATCGCCGCAGTAGCTGTCCTGGCACCATCGTTCGTCGGCGGCAACCCAATTCTCGAACAGCAGGCGATTACTCTCGGCACCATTCTCTTTGCTGGTGCAGCCCTGGAAAGACTCACGTTTGCGGTGCCGAGAGCAAATGCAGCATGGATCTCGTGGCGGCATTTGAAACCGACCCTCGACGCCTCGTCTGTGTCCCGCAACGAAGGGATGGCGCCAGCCATGCAGGCCCCGTCCTCCGGAAAAATGCTCCACGCTGAGGAGGTCGTGTTCACCCACCCGGGACGAACTGAGCCGGTCTTGAAAGGATGTTCGGTAGCCATCAGGCGTGGCGACCGTTTGCTGTTGCAAGGAGACTCGGGTAGCGGCAAATCGACGTTAGCAGCAGCGCTGGCAGGCCTGTGTACTCCGACCTCTGGATTAATCCTCAGCGGAGGCCTCGACCGCGTCACTCTCGGCACTGAAGCATGGAGAAGGCGCGTCGCATTCGCGCCTCAGTATCATGAAAATCACATCCTGTCGGCATCGCTCGCATTTAATATGCTGATCGGTCGGCCCTATCCACATTCAGAGCAAGACAAGAGCGAGGCACTAGAGGTGTGTTACGAACTCGGCCTCGGCCCGCTGCTTGAGCGCATGCCCGCCGGCCTTGAACAGATGGTGGGTGAAACAGGCTGGCAATTGTCGCAGGGAGAACGCAGCCGCATCTTTTTGGGACGCGCCCTGTTGCAGCGCTCGGAGGTTCTGCTGCTCGACGAGACATTAGCCGCCCTTGATCCCGAAAACCTAGAACAGTGCTTGCAATGTGTGATGCGAAGAGCTGAAACCGTAATGTTGATTGCCCACCTATGAATATCGATCAAATCAGCGAGCTTCAGGAGCAGGCTTGGAAACTGCAGTCCGAGGCCAAGTTTGACGAAGCTGCCTGCGCTTGTCGAGAGGCCCTTCGATTGGCGCAAGCTGAGGCGCAAGATTCGCCCGATGTCGCCAATCTTTTGACCGACCTCGCGGAGATTGAGCGAGACCGGCAGAATTTTCAGGAGGCACTAAGCCTTTGCGAGTGCGCTCTGGTAACTCTCAACCTAATCGCTGAGATGCTGGACCGTGAAGACGCGGCACAGATGCAGTGCAGGACGTTACGTTCCTTGGGCACAATTCAATGCACGCTGGGCGACTACCCCTCAGCCGAAGCCAATCTGAAAATGGCACTGACGACGGCAGTTGCGGCGTTCGGAGACAACTCCCCGGACACAGCGAGGGCGAAGAACGATCTCGGCGTCCTATATAAGCACTGGGGCTACTTCGAAAAGGCGCTAAGTCTCTACTGGCAAGCGTTGGAGGTAATGGACGGCGCTTCCGCCGAGGTTGCGATTCTTTTGCACAACATTGGAGGTATTCTTCACGCCCAAGGCAAGTTCGCCGAGGCTGAAGAGCCTGCACGCAAAGCTTGGGAGATTTCTCACATGTTACGAGGTGAAGCCGACCTGCAAACATTGGTCGATGCGGTCGCCTATGCCGCCGTTCTCGATGGGTTGATGAAATATGAGCAGAGCGAAACAATTTATCGCCATGCCCTGGAGTTACTGGGGCGAGAATACGGATCGACCCATTTGGAAGTGGCCGCCACGCTGCATAACTTAGCCGCGCTGCTAGTCGCGCAATATCGTTATGAGGAGGCAGAAAAGGCTTACCGGCGGGCGTTGCAGATCAGACAACGCCTGCTGGGTCCAGATTCTTCAGACGCGGCGCTCACAAGCCATAATCTGGGTAGCCTGTTATGTAGGATGGGAAGGTCGGTAGAAGCTGTTCCTCTCCTCGAACATTCCCTGGTTGTGCTTGAGCAGCGGCTTGTTCCTGAACACCCTTCCCTCCCTCTCGTTAAGAACAGTCTGCATGAAGCTGTCCTCGCGCTAGACGAGCAACCCCGGTTTTGACCAAACAGTGAGTACTGGTTTCACAACTTCACCGTCCACTCTCGGCAAGAGCTTAACTGTTGGTTAAGTTTCCCTGCTGCCACTGACTAAAAATTGACCTCCTTGCGCCACAGGGCCAAAGTCAGGTTAGAATGCTGCCGATTCAAGGGTGAGACATCGGTGGGTTCCAAGGCAGTCATTCCTGCTGACATAATTCGCTTTGGTGAGGACTTTGAACTCGACCTGCGCGCCTACGAGTTGCGGTGGCGTGGGACTCGGGTGAAGCTCAAGCCCATTCCCATGGAGCTGCTCATCTTTCTTGTGGAGCGTCGGGGAGAGCTGGTCACTCGCGAAGAAATTGTCGAACGCATCTGGGGAAAGGATGTTTTCCTCGATACCGACAACAGTATTAACGGTGCTGTGAGCAAAATTCGTCAGGTACTGCGCGACGATGCGAATCAGCCGCGTTTTGTACAGACGGTAACAGGCAAAGGCTATCGGTTCGTTGCGGCTGTGGCCGAAGTGTTCCTGCGGCCAATGGCCGCGAAAGCTTCCGGGACTACTTCGGACAGCCTCCTCGGCCGGAGGGTTTCCCATTACCGCATTCTGGAATTGCTCGGCGGCGGCGGCATGGGGGTGGTCTACCGGGCGGAAGACCTGAAACTAGGCCGCCGAGTTGCTATCAAGTTTCTTCCAGCTGAACTTGCTACCAGTCCCCATGCTTTCGAGCGGTTGGAAAGCGAAGCTCGGGCCGCGTCAGCCCTCGACCACCGAAACATATGCGCGGTTTATGAACTGAGCGAACACGAAGGTCAGCCATTTATTGTGATGCAGCTACTGGAAGGCCAAACCTTGCAGGAGGCGATTGAACACAGCCCGAATACCGGAAAACTATTGCTGCCTGAGGTGCTCGATATAGCGCTACAGGTAACTAATGGTCTGGAGGCAGCCCACCAAAAGGGCATCATCCATCGCGATATCAAGCCAGCCAACATATTTATCACTTCCCGGAATGAGGTCAAGATTCTGGATTTTGGACTGGCGAAGATGGTTGAAGGCGAATGGAATGTGGAAGCAGATGCTCAGGACGAACGGATAGAAAAACCACCCACAGATGTAGCGTCGGAGCCTCCTAATCTGCGTCTCACGTTAACGGGAGTCCACATGGGAACCGCCTTCTATATGTCTCCCGAGCAGATTAGGGGCGAGACACTGGATAGGCGCGTGGACTTGTTCTCTTTTGGGTTAGTGCTCTATCAGATGGTGACCGGCCATCGCGCCTTCCCCGGTAATACCACGGCGGTAGTCCATGACGGCATTCTGCACCAGGACCCACCGCCGGTACGACGAATGAATTCCGACGTCCCCCCTGAGCTGGAATCAGTAATCACCCTTGCTATCGAGAAGAACCGGGACCTTCGGTACCAGAGCGCGGCCGAAATGCGGGCAGACTTGGAGCGTCTGCAAACTCAGTTGAGTGGTCTTGGACTTGAAGGCGTCGCAACATCTGCAACTCAGCCTGTTGTAGCGCGCAGCGCACGCGTGAAACATTGGCCGATCGCGATCGCAATATTCCTGATACTGGCGGCAGTGGCGGCTTTCGTTATATTCCGTAACCGCGCAGCACAGGCGAGCAGACTAACGAACAAGGACACGCTAGTTCTGGCCGATTTCGTCAACACCACTGGCGAGCAGGTCTTCGATGCGACCCTGCGCCAAGGCCTCTCCGCACAACTGGAACAATCGCCCTTCTTAAATCTTCTTTCCGACGGACAAATACGACGCACCCTGACGTTGATGACTCAGCCACAGGACACACCGCTGACACACCAGCTTGCCACCGAGGTTTGTCAGCGCACCGCCGGCGCAGCCACTATCGAAGGCTCTATCGCCCGGTTGGGCGGCGAGTATGTACTGGGTCTGAAGGCATTGAACTGCCGTGATGGCGACCTGCTCGCGGAGGAACAGGCTACGGCCGGCAGCAAGGAACGGGTGCTTCCAGTACTCGGCGAGGCGGCCGCTAAGTTGCGACAGAAGCTCGGAGAATCAGTGGGTTCAGTGCAGGCTTACGATGTTGCACCGGCCGAGGTGACGACCTCTTCTCTGGCGGCATTGAACGCGTACAGTCTTGGATTAAAAATGGCGAGAGAAAACAGTGTTGCTGAATCCAGCCCTTTTTTTAAACGCGCAATCGAATTCGACCCTAACTTTGCGATGGCCTACTTGGCCCTGGGAATAAACCTGACCAATGCATTCGAATTCGAGCAGGGATTTCCTTATTTGAAGAAGGCTTTGGATCTCTCGAATCGCGTGAGTGCGAGAGAGCGTTTTCACATTACCGCGATCTACGAAGTAGAAGTTGAAGGCGATCTGCTTAAGGCAGGTGACATTTATCAACTGTGGACCCGAACCTACCCGCAGGATGCGGCCCCTTGGGACAATCTGGGGAATTCCTATCTATACCTGGGGAACTATCCGCAAGCTCTGGAAGCCTTACTACAGGAGAAGCGTCTTGCGCCCACCACTTATAACTACGGTAATCTCGCCTCCGCCTATATTGCCTTGGATCGCTATCAAGACGCGAGATTGATCATCGCGGATGCCTCAGCCCGCAACACCAGGCCCCTGGGCGTATATGTTTCGCTTTACTTGATCGATTTCGCAGAAGGCAAGATGGATGCCGTGGCCGCCGATGCTGCGTGGGGCGCCGAGAGAGCCGCCGTAGCAGATAGGTTTTATAACATGCAGTCTGACACTGCGGCCTACTCAGGCCGTCGAAGAGAAGCGTGGGAGCTGTCGCTCAGGGGCTCAGCGTCGGCTCAGAGCAATCACGAGCGTGAAGTTGCGGCGATCCGAATGTGTCAGGCTGCTCTGCACGAAGCAGAGTTCGGCAATTCTAAACAAGTCGTCCAGGCGCTCAATGCGGCTTTCGCGCTTACCCACTCACGGGACGTGAAGACGCTCTCGGCCCTGGCCTACGCCCGCGTGGGGTTGACAAGCCAGGCGCGCACACTTGCCGATGAGCTTGCGACCGAGAACTCCACCAACACCATATTGAATGTCTACTGGCTACCTACCATACAAGCATTGATTCAGCTTCATCAGAACCAGCCGGCGAAAGCGCTTGAGACTCTTGAAGTCACCCATCCTTACGAACTTGGCCAGCCCGATCCCATGGGTCCTGCTACTCTTTATCCCGCGTATGTGCGCGGCGAGGCCTATCTAAGGCTGAAAGATGGGAAGAAGGCAGCCGCTGAATTTCAAAAGCTTCCCGACCACCGCGGATGCGTGCTGAACTATGTCTTGGGATCGGTGGCTCATCTGCAACTAGGTCGGTCTTACGTGCTCTCCGGAGAAACTGCCAAGGCACGCGCTGAGTACGAGCAATTTCTCAAACTGTGGAATGACGCTGATCGGGACCTGACTATTCTGCATCAAGCCAAAGCTGAGTTTTCCAATTTGCGTTAGCAGGTAGCTGCTGTGCTGGTCATTAGCCCTTGCCCAGCGTAGTTGGAAGGTATATCTGACAAGTTAAGTCGAATTGTTCGCGAAACCACAGAATCGTCTAAATCTTGTGACTCCGTGCTGGGCAATCAGCTAGTTGCCTGGTAATCCCCTGTTTCGATTGCCGGGACGATGTGGGCCCCTGCGGTTTTCACCATTTCGGGTAAATCACCTGAGTTCGGAGTAGATCGCCTCGGTCGCACAAGCACCGCATCCCGCCTGCTTAGCCTTGGTGCGGGCCACTGCCATGGTGCGATGAGCGTTAGCGCTGTGGCCTTCCGCAGCATCGACCCGCGCGCTGGCCAGAAGCAATTCGTAATTCGACAACCAGGTTGCGCCGTGCAATGTTTTCGCCCGGGTGAGACTCTGCTGGGCCTGCTTCAGATTTCCATTCGCGAGGTATGCCTGGCTCTCAATGGTCAGAGCTTCCATTTCGTCGGCTTCGCGATGTTCGGCTTGCAGGTCTTGGAACGACGATTGCAGACTGGTTTGGTCAACCTGCTCGACATGGCCTTCCGAAAGCGCAACCTTCGCTAACAGCATTCGCGCTGCGGCCACCTCACCTTTGGCCCCGGTCTCTTGCAGGATTTTGATTGCCTCCAGCAGGTGATGGCGCGCAGCCGCGTCGTCGTGCTTCGAGATCAGCACTCTGGCGTAGGCTGTTTCGACAGAGCCGATGGCAGCCCGATCGCCGACTTCGCGAAATATCCGCAAGGCTTCCTCTAAGAGAGAAACGGCACCGTCCAGATCTCCCTCTACCCACAAAGCCGCCGCGAGGTTGATCTTGGCGTAGCCTTCCCCTGCCTTGTCCCCAGCCGCGCGCCGGAGTCGCAGCACCTGCTGATAAGTGTTCTTGGCTTCTCGGAACTCGCCTCGCCGGAAGAGCACGCCACCTAAGTTGTTCAGAGTGGCATATTCATTGTCCTTACGACCATTCTTCCTGAATAACACCAGCGCTTCGCGGTAGAGGTCTTCTGCCTCGCCAAGATAGCCTTCGGCGTGGTCCAATTCTCCTAGGTTCGTTAGTGAGGCACCCAGGCCGTTCTCGTCGCCGATATGCCGAAAGAGCTTCTGGGCTTGCTCGAGATTGTCTCGTGCCTCTTGCAGCTTCCCCTGTTTCTCTAAAACGATTCCAATATCGTCAAGCACCGTAGCGGTGGCGTCGTCATCTCCGGACGCAACGAAGATGGATTGGGCTTCGCGATAAGCTTGTAGAGCGCCGTCAACTTGCGTCTGATCGTCAAGAGCCCAACCCTCTGTCAGCTTTGCGCGGGCCAACAACAAGCGCGATCCGGCTTTTTCTGCTTTCTTCGCCGCCTTTCGTGCGAGCTCCTGTTGGGTTTTGAAGTCGGAATTGTGGGACGCGATCAACGCTTCTAGCAAGTCGATTCGAGGATCTTGACGATCAGCCGTCTCCAGCGATCGCACTCCGGAAATCGTGGCAGTCGCTTCACTTAACTGTCCGGCAGAAATCTCAGCTTGGGCGAGCTTAAGACCTGCTTCCAGGTCGTCGGGGTAGTCTTTGAACAGGTGCTGGTACGCGGGAATTGCGCCATCCCAGTCGTGCTGCGATTCGTAATACTGTCCCTCGACTCTCAGGCGGACATTCTCAGGAAGGGATACAGCCAGAGATAGCGCCTTCTGAGCTGACACCTGTGCCCGGTCGTCGTAGCCCAGGCCTTGCCATGCCTGCGCAAGGGCAGCATGCGAAAGGGCGAACTGCGGTTCGATCGCAACCGACTGTTCCAAGAGTTTCCTGGCCGATAGGTTGTCGCCGGTGCGCATCTGACTGAGCCCGTCAGAATACAGGCGTGCAGCTTCGCGATCAGCGGGGAATACCATTCGCCAGTCCGCGTCTCCCTCAGGGCCGATGGTGCCCGCGACTCTGGTTTGCATCTCGCGTCCCGCCGCCTTCACCAGATCGAACAGCTCCGATTGCTTGCCACTGACGGAGATGCTCGCCAAATTTTCCCCGGAGATTGATTCTTGCAGGCGCATATCAAGCCGCACCTGGCCCGATTCCCGGTCGCCCAAAGCGATATACGAGCCCGCTACCACATAATCACTGGAGAGATTCTTCTGCAGCTGCCGCAGGGTTTCGCGAGGGTAACCATCCTTTTCTTTCAGGTCGAGCTGTGTCTTGGCCCTGTTGACCGCTTCGTCGGGAATGATCCGCAGCTTTCCCCCAGCCTGCAGTTCGGTGGCGAGCATCTGCGTGATCGCCGTTCCCAACCACTGGCCTTGATGCTGAAAGGAGAGATTGGTGAAGCCCAAAATCGCGATTGATGAGCGAATGTGGGGACCTATTGTTGCAACCGGCGTACCAGCGCCGAAGTCTGGCTTACGATGACGCGCGAACAGGAAGAGCCCGCCAGCCGCGGCGAGTAAGGCCAGACTCGCCGCTACCCACCAGCCGAGCTTTTTTCGCGCGACAAGTGCCATATCCGGCGATGACTTTTCTTTGAACTCATCGCCGACGGGAAGGATATCGTCGCCACTCACATCTTGAACTTTGGTGTTATTGGCCTCGCCGGCTGAGGCAACTTCCACGATCTTCCCGATAAAACGGTAGCCCTGACGGGGAAGAGTTTCTATGTAGCGGGACTCCTGCGAACTGTCGCCGAGTGACCCGCGAAGTTTCTTGACTGCGGTATTCAGGCTCCGTTCGAAATCCACAAATACGTCTTGCGCCCAAAGCCGCTGTCGTAACTCTTCGCGGGTTACCAACTCGGGCGCGCGTTCCAGCAACAACAACAGGATTTCAAGTGGTTGCGGTGCGAGCTTGATCTTGCTGCCGTACTTGCGAATTTCTCCGCTCTGGCGGTTGACCTCATAGGGGCCGAAGCGCACTAGAACCGAAAAAATTGGTTCGCGAGTTTCTTGAGTTGGATTTGCCACAGGTCAGGAGAGGGGTAAGCACCCCGAATTTAGAAGGATTATACCGAATCAAGACAAACCCCTTGGCAACGTTATGTCACACGGAAGATTAGTAACTGATTACCAGTTAACCAGTCATCCGATTGCCTGAACCGGGCTTGATCACAACTAGATAAGGACTTTGTATCCAGCAAGTTACATGATCACATCGACTCTCAAACAAATCGCTTGCTGAAATTTCGGAGAACCTTTTAAGTCGGGATACGCGACACGAGCCTTTCTGGATTTGGGATTCCCAAGGTTCTGGTCTGTCACGCCGCTTCGACGGCAATTTCACAAAAGAGGTTTTTCCCTTGAACGCCATTCTGCGCATCACGTTGTTTGCTCTAGCGCTAAGTATTGTTGGGCATTTTTGTATCGCGTCGGCCCAAGCGCCTCCCTTTCTCACTCCGGTGAATTACGACGTGCCCGGCACACTTACGGTCACCGTTGCGGACGTCAACGGTGATGGATCACCCGACATCATCACGGCTAACGGATTCACTGGCGGCCAAGGCGTCAGCTTGCTGCTGGGTAACGGGGACGGAAGCTTTAAGCCCCGCCGCACCGTCGTGGCTACCGGCAGCCCAACCTTCGTCGCCGTAGCCGACTTTAATGGCGATGGCAAGGCTGACCTGGCGATTGCCAACGGTCCCAACACCACAACCGTGAGCCTGCTATTCGGCAACGGCGACGGAACGTTTCAACTGCCGATCGAACTGTTCACTGGGGAAGTGGAGTCGATCGCTGTGGCTGACTTCAATGGCGACGGAAAGCCAGACCTCGCCGTGTCGGGAACCAATACGGGAGAAGTTGTGCTGCTAAACAAAGGCGCCGGGAATTTCACCGTCAGCTACACGGTGGCTTTTAACCCGGCTATCCTTCCAAAGGTTACGGCGGGAGATTTCAATGGTGACGGCAAGCAGGACTTCCTGATCGCCGGTGGCAGCTATGACCTGCAACTGGGCAACGGAGACGGTACCTTCCACGATGGTCTGCTGCAGTCTTTGCCACCGGTACTTTACACCTTGGTGGGCGACTGGAACGGCGACAAAAGACTAGATATCGCGACGGCCGGTGTAGGATCGCGCGGTACCATAGTGCCGGAAATGGGCTTCGGCAATGCCGATGGCAGCTTCGCCGATTCGTTCATCACCAACTTCTATGGCAAATCCGACAACGCGGTGCCGGCTGACTTCGATCTCGACGGTAAGCTCGACATCTTCAGCGCAGAAGGCCTCTCTCTTGGCCACGGCGACGGCACATTTCAGCGCGTAGGAGCCGGCTTCGGATTCCGTCCTGGATTCCCCAGCTATTCCGCCACCGGGGACCTTGACCGAAACGGTTCGCCCGATCTGGTTATGGCAACAGGTACCGGCGTGTTGGTTGCTCTCAACACCGCTGGCCATCCGCCGCTGCTGGCGCAGGTGACAACCAGTTCCACCTTCCCCTTGGGCGGCACACAAATCACTGGAACAGTGACCCTGGGTGGTCCGGCACCCGTAGGCGGCGCGATAGTTGCACTTTCAAGCAACAATCTCGCCGCGTTCTTCCCCAATGGAAACACGGTGACCATACCGGCAGGATTGGCAACCACCACCTTCCCGATCTCGACCAAAGTCGTAACCACGCCCTCGGCCGTTACCCTCACGGCCAGCTACCATGCCACACGGCTCACCGCAAACTTCACCGTGGTGCCAAGCTTCAGTCTCGTTTCCGTATCAGTGGCTCCCTCCAGCCTCATCGGAATGTTTGGAGGACACGTGGCTGTGGGAACTGTGACTCTGAGCGGACTGGCATCGGACAATGTGGTAGTCCAATTGAACAGTGCCAATTCAGCGGCGCTGACGGTGCCCTCAACCGTGCTTGTTCCCCCCGGTTCCATGACCGCAACTTTCCCCGTTACCGCTTTCCATGTCACGACGGATACTCCGGTCATGGTCTCGGCTACCTATGCAGGAGTTAAACGGACTGGAACGGTAACCGTGCTCAAGGAGACGCCGACGGTCACAATTACCAAGGCGGAATACGTAGTGAAGAAGTCGCAGCTGAACATCGAGGCGAGCAGTACCGACCGGGTCGCCTCATTGCAGATCTACAACGCCAACACCGGCGTGCTGGTGGGCAGCATCCCGCTGGTAAATGTCGGCAAGTTCGTGGGCCAGTTGCAGGTCACTGGAACCTTCACCTCTGCGGCTGCCCAGAGCAGCGTCGGAGGCTTGTCGATCGCCGTCGTACAACAGAAGTAGCTCAGATGTACTCTGACAACACGCGGGTCTCGCTTCCCGCGCATTGCTCACTAACAACCCCAGGAGCCTTTATGACTAAACCACGCAAACTGCTTACCCTCGCGGCGATGCTGCTGTGTACCGCCGCCTTCGGTTTTTCCGATGAGTTCAACTTCACCTTCACCGGACAGGAAAACAATATATCGGGTACCTTCGTCACCACGCCGCAGGCCGACGGCCAATTCCTGATCACCGACATCCTCAACGGCCAGGTGGATGGGATACCTATCACGTCGGTACTGCCGCTCGACTCCTACGAAGTTAACGACAACCTACTTTTCTACCCGAAAGCGCCCGAGTATTTCGACAGTGACGGCGTGGCCTTCACCGACTCAAATGGAGTGAAGTACGATCTTTACTTCTTCTTCGTCTACAACCTGCTGAGTGACCACGGGATCGATGACAACGGCGAGGTTAGTGTCTCTCCCGTGCCGGAACCGGGCTCCATTCTGATAATGGGCACCGGCCTGCTCGGTATGGCCGGAGCATTTCGTCGCAAGCTCAAGGTGTGAGCGATATCTACATCCGAAGCATCAAATTGCGCCTACAATCTTCCGTCCAGTTGGTATGTCCGTGGGAACGCTGGAGCAACCGTGCTCCAGGCGTTCCCATTTCGTCCAAGGCTCTTGAAATCAATAGCTGCAAGCCACTGGACATGAACTGTCCTTGTGGTCGAGGGTGAAAACCCAAACATTGCGGACTTTCTTCTGAGAGAGTTCAGGTGGTATGGGGAGCCCGCGGGTCCTGTCTGGGAGGCGAGAGGATGGTTGATCCCAGTGCCTCGCGAAATCCGCACGAGTCCTCGCGAACCGTCGCCAATATCGGGAAATCCCCCAACCCCACATTGCTGGACGAATCGTTGACGAAGAGCCGCGGTGCCCCGCCCGGCGCCTCGAATTCTGCATCAGGGTTCTATCCCAGCACGGGAGCTTGCCCCAGAGCGGCCAACGACTCGGAGTCGTTTGTAGAATCGTAGGTGACACCCTTGAAAACCAAGGCCACTGCCGCCTTAGGAACTGGTCTGGCTCGAAAGCTGGCGATTTGAGGCGGAACAAGAAATTCGCCTTTATAACCTTTTACGACTCTGCGATTACACGGAATCGAGGCGTGGTTGGGCAGAGGATCCGTTCACCACACGTGCACCCGCTAACGAAGCGCCGAGCAATAGCCAGCGTTTGTGCGGAACAGCACTGCGCGATTAAGATGCTACAGGATGGAGTCAGCTATGAGGAGCCTGCTTATCGTTGAGGATCAGCCCACCGATGTGCGGATCGCTGCCGACATTGCACAGGCTCTGGGATTCGGAGCCATCGAGGCGCGCGGTTCGACGAGTGCGGCCAAGGTTTATTTGGAAAGCGCACTAGAGGGTCACTGTCCGTTGCCCGATGTGATTCTCCTGGACCTCGACTTGGGATACGAGAGCGGTCACGAACTTTTGCGCTTCTGGCACGGTAACCGCGGACTTTCGGAAACGCAGATGATTGTCTGGACTGTCATGGGCGAGGAGCAACAGGACCTTTGCCGTCTTTTCAAGGTTAAAGCTGTCGTACCCAAGTGGGAGGGCGCGGCCGCGCTCAAGCGGGCGCTCGAACCGCTTGCCGCCAGCGCCTGATCGTCTTCACATACGTTGCTGTTCTTGGCGAGCAATCGCTCCGTGCGGAGTTATTGCTGTCTCAGTAAGCCGCACAACTGGGTTGTTGGAGTCAGAAGCGCCGCTTTTGTGCGGCATCGATTTGCCAATGGAGGAATTCATGAGCCAACTGGCGGAAATTATTTCGCGCCATCAAGAGCGGATTCGTAAAGACTGGATTGACGGGATGACCAAATCCCTTCAACGGTCCGATCTTATGAGTAAGGTGGAACTGGAAGAGCAAGGCGGCGCGCTTCTGAATGCCGTTGTTCAAGGGGTGAGGTCGAGCGAAGCGGCCGATCTTAGTGGTCCCGGGTGGACTCCGGCAAAGGAGTTGTTACAAGAAATCTCCGCTTCGCGTGCCCGCCAGGGCTTCACTCCGTCGGAGACCGCGATGTTCGTGCTCTCGCTCAAGCAGCCACTATTCTCCATCCTGCGCGCGGAGCTATCCAAGAACCAGGACGAAATGTTCGATGCAATCTGGAATGGCGACTCAGCTGATCGACCGTCTGGCCTTGCTGACCAGCGATGCATACTTGGCCACCCGCGAAGAGATCATCGCGCGGCAGCAGCAGGAGCTGCTGGAGCTCTCCACTCCGGTCGTCAAGCTGTGGGACGGAATTCTGGCGCTGCCCATCATCGGCACTCTGGACAGCGCGCGCACCCAGGTGGTGATGGAAAAGCTGCTGCAGACCGTGGTGGCGACCAACTCCAAGTTCGCGATCATCGATATCACCGGCGTTCCCACGGTCGACACCCTGGTGGCGCAGCATCTGCTGAAGACCATCACTGCGGCCCGGCTGATGGGCGCGGAATGCATCATCAGCGGCGTGCGTCCGCAGATCGCGCAGACCATCGTGCATCTCGGCATCAATCTGGAAGATGTCATCACCAAGGCCAAGCTGTCGGACGCGTTTGCCCTGGCGCTGCAAAGAAGCGGCAGGACGGTGGTCCGGACTCCAGCCGGCTGCAACGGAATGCGCGCACAGCAGACACTCAGTCGCGCGAAGGAGGGCTAGATGGAACGTATTCCGATCCTCCGCATGGGCTACTTTCCTGCTGATCACCATCCAGGTGGACATGCACGACAAGCTGGCGATGCAGCTGCAGGATGACGTGACGCAAACGCATCTCCGAATGGGGATCCACCGGCGTGCTGATCGACATCTCATCGCTGGAGATTGTGGATTCGTTCATCGGACGCATGCTGGCCAATATCGCAGCCATGTCGCGCGTGCTGGGAGCTGAGACCGTGGTCGTCGGCATGCAGCCGGCAGTGGCCATCACGCTGGTCGAGCTGGGCATGTCTCTGCCCGGAGTGCGCACGGCTCTGAACGTTGAATCGGGATGGAACTGCTGTACGGGAGCCTGGGTCGGACTGCAATTGGGGACAGGGTGATGACCGTGCTGAAGCGTGAACAGCTGCCGCTGAAAAGTTCGAGCGACGTGGTGATGGCTCGGCAGAAGGTGCGGCAGTGGGCGATCGAGTTGCGTTTCAGCCTGGTGGACCAGACCAAACTGGTTACGGCTGCCAGCGAACTGGCGCGCAATGCGCTGGACCATGGCAAGGGCGGCCAAATGACCATCGAAGTCGTCAACGGGCGTCTAGAACCGGCCTGAAGCTGATCTTCGAGGACAACGGTCCGGGAATCCCCGACATCGAGACGGCGCTGAAAGATGGCTTTACCACCGGATCGGAATGGGACTGGGGCTGGGCGGCAGCAAGCGCCTGGTCAACGAATTCGCCATCGAATCCGAGGTGGGAAAAGGAACGAGGATTACGGTGGTCCGATGGAAATAGCCTTCACCGAATGCGTGCCCATCACCGATGCAAAGCTCGGTTGGCGAGGCTCGGCGACGCGGACTTGCTGGCCGCCGAGCGCTTGGGCTTGGACACAGTCCAGTGCGGCGAGTTTGCGCTGCTGACCACCGAGGTTTCGCGCAATGTGCTGTTGCATGGCGGCGGCGGCCAGACCATCATCTCTGGGTCGAAGCAATGATCATGGCCCGGTGGCCCGCATCCTGGCGCTGGACAACGGTCCCGGCATCGCGGACGTGACCCAAGCGATTGGAGCGACGGATATTCCACTGCGGGCACGATGGGCGCCGGCCTGGGCGCGATGAAGAGAATCGCCACGTCGCTGGAGATATTCACGGCGCGAAACGGAACGATCGTTTTTCTGGAGTTCACGGCCACTGCGCCGACCGCAACGGCTTGCAGATCGCCGGGCTGGCGGTTCCTTATCCGGGCGAACGCGTTTTGCGGAGACGCGCTGGACATGTCACCAGACTGCCGGAGCGCACGCTGATTTTGCTGGTGGATGGTCTGGGCCACGGCCGGGATGCCGCCGAAGCGGCCGAGGAGGCCGTCGCTGTGTTCCGCAAGCGGGTAGACCGACCGTCCCGGCTGAGATCCTGTCCTATATCCATGAGCATTGAGGAAGACTCGTGGCGCGGTGGGCGCGATTGCGGAGATCCGTCCGGTCAGAAGACGCTGACCTATGCCGGGGTAGGAAACATCGCTGCCGTCCTGCTGAGCGAGCGCAGCTCGCGAAGCCTGGTTTCGCATAACGGAACTCTGGGAGTGGCGACTCCGAAGATCCAGGAATTCCAGGTGGAATGGCCGGACGATGGCATCCTGATCATGCATTCCGACGGACTGCAGTCGCGGTGGGACCTGTCGTCTTATTCTGGCCTGCTGGCGCGCCACGCGGCAGTGATTGGCGCGGCGCTGTTCCGCGATTTCCGGCGTCAGCGCGATGACGCCAGCGTGGTAGTGGTAAAGGCTGCGTGTAACTCGATGTCGTCCGCCATTCTAAATATCGCTCTGCGCACCGAACGCGACGTTGTTCAGGCCCGTCAGCGCGCCCGCGAGTTGGCCGCGGCCCTGGGTTTCGACAATCAGGACCAGATTCGGCTGGCGACGGCCACCTCGGAGATGGCCCGCAATGCGTTCCGCTATGCGCGGGATGGCAAGGTGGCATTTTCCGTGATTCTCGAATCCGCCGCAAGCGGCTGGAGATCATAGTGTCGCGATTCCGGCCCCGGCATTTCAAACCTCGAGCGAGATTCTGGAAGGCCGCTACAAGTCTGAAACCGGAATGGGCATGGGCATCGTCGGCACCAAGCGGCTGATGGATGAGTTTGCATATCTCCGCGCTCCCACCGGTACGACAGTGCGCATGGCGAAGCGTACTTCCGCGCCACGTCGGCCTGCTTACAACTGCAATCGGTTCGCGAGCTCGTCCAGAGGCTGCAGGCAGCGACACCAGAAAGTCCCTACGAAGAGATCGAGCGGCAGAACCAGGAACTGCTGAAGACGCTGCAGGAGCTGCGCGCCCGCCAGGAAGAATTGAGCTGCTGAACCGCGAACTGGAGGACACGAACCGCGGCGTGGTGGCTCTGTATGCCGAACTGGACGAGCGCGCCGATTACCTGCGGCGCGCCTCTGAACTCAAGACCAAATTTCTTTCCAACGTTTCCCACGAATTTCGCACTCCGCTGAACTCCATCATCTCGCTGGCACGGCTGCTGATGGACAAGATCGGATGGCGAGCTGACTCGCGAGCAGGAGAAGCAGGTCCGCTACATCGAATCTTCGGCTCGCGATTTGCAGGAAATGGTGAACGACCTGCTCGATCTGGCGAAGGTCGAGGCCGGCAAAATTAAGATGCGCGCCAAGACCTTCGAAGTCCATGAGCTGTTCAGCGCACTGAAAGGCATGCTCAAGCCGCTGCTGGCGGACAACACCTCCGTCGAATCTGATCTTCGAAGATCCAGTTGCTCTCCCTCCCCTGCACACTGATGAGGGCAAGGTATCGCAGATCCTCCGCAACCTGATTTCGAACGCTCTGAAATTCACGCCCAACGGCAGGGTCACGGTGTCTGCGCGGACATCAGACGACAATCACGTTATGTTCGCCGTGGCCGATACCGGCATCGGTATTCCGCCCGAACATCACGAAACCATCTTCCAGGAGTTCAGCCAGGTCGAAAATCCCCTGCAGGAGCGTCATCGGGGCACCGGTCTGGGATTGCCGTTGTGCCGCAATCTTGCGATGCTGCTAGGCGGACGGCTCTGGCTGGAAAGCGAAGTGGGAGTAGGTTCGACGTTTTATGCCGAAATTCCTGTGGTTTACCGGGGCGAGTCGGCGCACTCAGAGGAAGCCGCAGAGCTTCCAACGCCCGAGTTCCATCGTGCACCCGTCTTGATTATTGAGGATGATCCCCCGACCGCCTCTCTGTTCGAATCCTACTTGCGGCATTCGGAGTTCCAACCGATTGTGGTTCGTGACGCGGCCCAGGCGGAAGTTTGGATTAAGCGGCATGAACCGGTAGCTGTGCTGGCGGACATCTATATCGGAAATGATCCTATTTGGGGGTTCATCAGCGGCGTGCGGGGCAGCTTGCCCTCACTGCCACTGATCATCACCAGTGCGCATGACGAGGGGCAACAAGCGATTGCCAAAGGAGCAAGCGTATTCCTGCTAAAGCCCATTTCGCGTGACGTTTTACTGCGGGAGCTGCGCCAGTTTACGGCGCAAACGGGACTGCGGCGACTTCTCATCGTCGATGACAATGAAGTGTCGCGATATATCGTACGAGAGTTGCTGGATCGGCCGTGGCTTGAGGTTGCCGAGGCCGCCAATGGTACCGAAGCTATTCGCCTGATCCGCCAGAACTGTCCCGATGCTGTGATTCTCGATCTCCTCATGCCGGACATGAGCGGTATAGAAGTACTGCAACAGCTGCGACAGGAATATTCCACCCAGATGCTACCCGTCCTGATCTACACCTCCAAGCCGCTCTCGGAAATGGAAAAGTTGGAATTGGAGAATTTCGGTACCAGCGTCGTTCGCAAGGAGGACGTGGCGACTCGACTGTCAGCGCAGCCATTCCTGGACTGGCTGGAGAGCGCGGGGATCATACCTAAGATGACCGGGTCGGAACAGAATGCCTGACAAACGTCCCCGCATCTTAGTCGTCGACGATCGTGAACAGAATCGTTACGTCCTCTGCCGTTTTCTGGAACGTGCCGGCTACGAATGCGAACCGGTGAGTAGCGGCAAGGAGGCGCTCGAGCGGGCGAAGTTGCTTCCCGACATCGTGATTTTGGATGTGCACCTGCCGGACCTGTCCGGCTATGACGTGTGCCGGGCGATCAAGAACGATCCACGTACAGCGCAAGTTGCGGTCCTGCAGATCTCAGCTTCCTTCGCCGCCAACGAAGACAAGGTGAAAGCGTTGGAAGTTGGAGCGGACGGCTACTTGACCCATCCCATCGATGGCTTGGTGCTGGTCGCTACCGTCCGATCACTTCTCCGGTTGCGCGGAGCCGAAATGGTGGCGCGTGAATCGGCGGCGCAATGGCAGTCGGCCTTTAACGCCCTATCGGAAGGGTTGGCCCTTGTGGATGCGGAGGGACGTGTAACTCGACTGAACCAGGCGTTTGCGGAAATCTGTGGTTTGCAATGCCCATGCAAGCTCGGCATCGACGCCTCAGAGCTACTCGAGCGGGTGCTAGGAACGAATCGCCCGCTGCTCCACGAAGGAACAGAACCCTACTGCGCTGAGTTTCAGCTCGGTCGAAGGGCCGTTCAAGTGACTGTCAATCTCATTCGGGTGGATGGGATGCATGCCGGCAAGGTGATCGTTCTCAGGGACATCACTGACCGCAACCTCGCCGAATACGCCATGCGTACTGCCGACATGCTCGCCGCGACCGGCAAACTCGCCCATGCCATCGCTCACGAGATCAACAATCCTCTTGAGGCACTAACCAACCTTATCTATTTGGCGCAGTCGGTTTCGTCCCGGGGGGACATACAAGCCTACCTCGTTTCCGCCAGCCGTGAGCTTGATCGGATTGGGCGCATAACAAAGCAGTCCCTGTCCTTCCATCGGGACACTGTGCATGCCATACCGGTTGATGTGGGCACTCTGGTGGACGAAGTGGTGACTCTTTACCAAAAATCCGCTGCAGCCCGCAATGTGGAAATTGTGGTGGATCAGCAACCAACACTCGCCATAGACGCGTTTCCAGGACAGCTTATGCAAGTGTTCGGCAACCTCGTGCGGAACGCTCTCGATGCCGCTTTGCCGAATACCAGTGTCGTGATACGAGTGCGATCGGTTTCCCGGCTAGGGCGCTACGGTACTCAGGTCACAATTCATGACCGCGGACCCGGCATTCCCGAAGACGTGCAGGAACGAATATTCGACCCGTTCTTCACGACCAAGGAGTTGAAGGGCTCAGGACTGGGACTATGGGTAACGCGAGCGCTGATTTCCAAACATCGGGGCAGATTACGCTTTCGCTCCCGCTCGAAGAACAGGCCGACAGGCACAATCTTTCAGGTCTTCCTGCCTGTAGGTGGCTTGGAACCGGGAGCGTCGGAGGCCGCACAATGAAAGGCTCTTCTCGAATGCCTGGTTTGGGGCTGCTGCGGGCGGCGTTGCCTAACCGGGTGGTCTTCAATTTTGCTCACTTCGACGGCAGAAATTTGTCGCGGCATTACTGAGGTCAGAGAGACAATTCGTCCCGAAGCAGAAAAGCTCGAATTGCAACCCAATCTGACCCGCATCCTCGACTTCATGGAGGAGGTTCGGACAAACCTCGCCCCCCGCGTAACAACTCAGGACCCTCTTTGCTATTGCTGTATCGCCTGTATCGCCTTCGGATGCACTTGCTCGTTCTGGATCTGCGAAGCATCCCAGCCTCCGCCAAGAGCTTTGACCAACGCTACCTCGATCACCATCTGCTGGCCCAGCAGCTGCGTTGCAGCCGCTGATTCGTCAGCAGGCGCTTTGTGCAGTGATCACGTCGAGGTAAGCTGGTCACTCCACCGACATAGCGATTATTGGCGATCTCCAGCGCGCGACGCGCATCGGCAACGGCCGCGTTCTGACTCGTAATCGCTTGCGACAGCTCGTTCAGACCTGACAGTCCATCCTCGACCTGCTGAAAGCCTACCAGCACCGCTTCGCGATAATTCGCCACGGTCTCGTCGTAAGTATGCCGCGCATAGGCCAGATTGGCGCGATTGCGTCCGCCGTTGACTACTGGCTCCAGCAGGTCGCCGCCCAGCGACCAGATCGCATTGGGTGCGCTGATCAGGTTCGTGATGTTGGTGCTCTGAAATCCGCCGCTGCCGAAGAGCGTGAGCTGCGGATAAAACGCCGCCTTGGCTACACCGATCTCGCATTCTGAGCGGCCATCTGACGCTCGGCGGTGGCAATATCCGGACGCCGCTCCAGCAAATCCGACGGCACACCCAAGGGAACTGGAACCGGCTTTGCAGTTCAGCGGCCGCACCGGGACATCTGAAGGTCGAGGCCGGGTTGCCGGTCAGCACGGCGATGGCATGTTCAAACTGATCGCGTTGCTGCTGCACCAGGTAGAGCTGCGCTGACCGTGGAGTCGAGCAATGTCTGCTGTTGCGCCAGGTCGAGTCCGGAAGCGACACCGCCCTTGTGCCGGTATTCCACCAGCTGCAGACCCTTCTGCTGGATGTCGACCGATTCCTGCACGACCTGGGCTTCGGCATCGAGCTCGCGCAGGCTGAAATAGTCGGCGGCGAGCTCCGAGGTCAGCACCAGGTTCACGTTGTACATGTCGGCCGCGGTCGCTTGCAGATTGGCGTTCGACGCCTCGCAAATTGCGGCGGAACTTGCCGAACAGATCAGGCTCATAGTTCATGTAAGAACGGAATTTCGTAGGTGCTCTGCGTCAGCGGATCTGCCGATCGTGAGCACCTCCGGGCGATGTCCCGAATAGCGGTTGCGCGAGGCATTGGGATCGACCGACGCCTGGGGGAAGAACTGCGCCGAGGTGACCCGCGCCAGCGAGCGCGCTTCTTCCAGCCGGTCTTTCGCGGCCAGGAGCGACTGATTTGCCGCCAGCAATTGCTGCTCGTAGCCGTTCAGCTCGGCATCGTTGAAAGACTTCCCACCAGGCGCCTTTGGGAAGGCTGTCCTTGGGAGCGGCCACCCGCCACGGCGCCTGCGTCTTGTAGGCATCGGGAGCAGGCGCAGGCGCGACGGCCGCTTGTAGTTCGGGCCGACAGCGCATCCGGCCAGCAGGCGCAGCCACAGCACGGCCGCGCGAGCAGCCCAGCTGCTTCATGACTCGCTCGCGCCTCCCTTGGTGCTGCGGGAGCGACGTTAACCTTCTGGCCTTCTTCGATGGAGTCGGAAGGATTGACGATGATGCGATCGTTCGCATCGACGCCGCCGACGATCTCCAGCGTCGTGCCGTAGTCGCGGCCGATGGTGATGTGCCGCAACTGCACTTTGCCGTCGCTGCCGACCACGGCGACCTGCGCGCCTTCCTTGCGGAACAGCATGGCATTGACCGGAATCGTCACTTTCTTCGCGTTGATGTTGGGCTTGAAGTGCACTTCGCCGAACGAGCCGGGCAGCAGCTTGCCGTCTTTGTTGGGAACATCGACTTCGGTCAGCAAGGTTCGCGTCGTGGGATCGATGGCGTCGGCGGTGCGCGTCACCGTGCCGTAAATTTCTGGCCGGGAAATTCCTGCAACGTAACCACCGCATCCACGCCCTTGATGAATCGCGGGCGCATAAGCTTGGGGAACGGAGACGTAGACGCGCAAAGGATCGGTCCGCGCGATGTCAAACAGCTCCGTTGCCCACGCTGTCCGGAACTGCCGGCGTTGATCAGCGCGCCAGGATCGACGTTGCGCTTGGTGATCACGCCGTCGAAAGGGGCGTAGACGTGCTTGAATCCTTCGAGCTCCTGCAGGCGTTTGACGTTGGCGTCGGCGGCGGCAAGGTTCGCCATGGCCTGCTGATAGCCGCTGCTCTGCGTGTCGGCTTCCTCCTGCGAAACCGAGTCGGTTTTGCGCAGCGATTGGTAGCGGTCGGCGTTGATCTTCGCCAGGTCCATCGGCCGCGACCACCTGCTGTCGCGCCGCCCGCGCCTGCATCAACTCCTGGTCGACTTCAGGCGTGTCGATGTCGGCCAGCAGTTCGCCCTGCTGCACATGCGCTGCCGATGTCCTTGTACCAGCGCAGCAGATAGCCGTTGGTGCGGGCGTAAATCGGCGACTCGACGTAGGCCTGCAAGGTGCCCGGCAACACCAGTTCTTCGTCCGGCTTCTCCGCAATCGGATGAACGACGGCCACGGTGGGAACTGCGTCCTGCGTCGGTGTCGTCCGCCAGAACGCGGCTGTCGTGCATGCGCGAGATCAGCGGCGACAACGGCAGCCACGGCGAGCACCAGCACGATGACGCACCGATGAACAGCAGGGCTTTGCGCGGAGGCGCCGGCGCCAGCTTCGGAGGAGGGGTGATCTCCGGTGCGGCATGAGCGCCATCGTCGATTGCATTGTCACGATCAGTGGCAGCGCGCGTGGCATTACCATCGGAGTGGCTCGGCTTCGCGAGAGTTTCTGTCTCGTCTGCCGAATTGTATTGCGCTTCATCTTTCTCGTATGAATCTCCAGTATTCTACGACTGCCTCTCAGCCTGCTTTGGCTTCCCGGCGCCCGTGAATGATGGCAAAAACCGAAGGCACAAAGAACAGAGTCGCCACCGTGGCGAACAGCAAGCCGCCGATCACGGCTCGTCCCAGCGGAGCGTTCTGCTCGCCGCCTTCGCCCAAGCCCAGCGACATCGGCAACATGCCGATGATCATGGCCAGTGCGGTCATCAGCACCGGACGAATACGCGTGTAGCCGGCTTCCAGCGCGGCTTGCACCGCAGGAATTCCAGCATGCATGCGGTCGCGCGCGAACGAAACCATCAGAATCGAGTTCGCCGTCGCCACGCCCATGCACATCACCGCTCCCGTCAGCGACGGCACGCTGAGCGTCGTGTGCGTCAGCAGCAGCATCCAGCAGATTCCGGCCAACGCGCCCGGCAACGCCGTGATGATGATGAACGGATCGAGCCACGACTGGAAGTTCACCACGATCAGGAAGTAGACCAGCACGATCGCCATCACCAGTCCGACGCCCAGGCCGATGAACGAAGCTCTGCATGGTCTCCACCTGGCCGCGCACGATGAGCTGCGTGCCGCGTGGCAGGTGCTTCCGGAATGGCTCCAGGCCTTCATCGACATCGCGAGCCACGCCGCCCAGATCGCGGTCCTGCGTGCTGGCGTAAACGTCAATCACCGGCTGCACGTTGTAATGCGAGACGACCGCCGGCCGCGCCGCCGGCGTCAGTTGCACCAGGTTGCTCAGCAGCTGCGGATCTGGGCGCGCTCGGGCTGTTGACCGGCGTGTTCATCAGGTCCTGCAGCGACGTCATGCGATACTGCGGCGACTGCACAGCAATCTGATAGCTCACGCCGTTCGTCGGATTCAGCCAGAAATTCGGCGCGGTCTGAAAGCTGCCGCTCAGCGAAACCAGCACGCTTTGCGCGACGTCGCGCGCGTTCATTCCGACCTGCGTCATGCGGTTGCGATCGATGTCGAGATGCAGGGTCGGCAGGTCGAGCATCTGCTGCACGTGGACGTCGGCCGTGCCCGGAATATCCCGCACGCGGTTGGCGATCTGCTGCGCGATCTCGTAGTTGTCCGCTCATGTCAGCACCGATCAGTTGGATATCGATGGGCGCCGGCAATCCGAAATTCAAAATCTGCGTAACGATGTCGGCCGGCTGGAAGAAGAACTCCACGCCGGGAAATTGCGCGCGGCAAATCTTCGCGCAACCTGCGGATGTAATCCGCCGTCGGATGATGATGCTCCTGATTCAAGCCCACCAGAATTTCAGCGTCGCTGGTGCCGATCACGCCGGAGTTGCTGTAGGACAGGTTGATGCCGGAGTAGGGCAGCCCGATGTTGTCGAGGATCGTGTCCAGTTCGTCTTTGGGGATCTGCTGCCGCAGATAGGCTTCGATCTCGTCGCACAGGCGCGCGGTTTCTTCCACTCGCAGTCCGGCACGCGCCCGCACGTGAAGACGCATCAGGCCGGCATCGACGCTCGGGAAGAAATCCTCGCCCAGGAAGAACACCAGACCCATCGACAGCACGCAGAAGGCGAGGAAGCAGGCGGCGAAGAGCTTGCGATGCTCCAGCGTCGTTTCCAGCAGCTGATAGTAGCCGTTGCGGAACTTATCGAAGCCGCGCTCAAATCCGCGCTGAAAGCGTCCGAAAATCGTCTTCGGCCCCGCCGCCTGGTGCTCGTGGCCGCGCATGATGTACATCACCAGCGTCGGAATCAGAGTTCGCGAGAGGAAATAGGACGCCAGCATGGCGAACACCACGGCTTCCGCCAGCGGCACAAACAAGAAACCGCGCCACGCCGGTGAGGAAGAACATCGGCACAAACACGATGCAGATCGACAGCGTGGAGACAAACGCCGGCACCGCGATCTGGGCTGCGCCATCCAGAATCGCCTGCTTCATTTCCTTGCCTTGGGCAAGGTTGCGCTCGATGTTCTCGATTTCGACGGTCGCGTCGTCCACCAGAATTCCGACCGCCAGCGCCAGACCTCCCAGCGTCATGATGTTGATGGTCTCGCCCAGCGCGCTCAGCAGCAGCACGGAAACGAAGATCGACAGCGGAATCGAAATCGAGATGACGATGGTCGGCCGCCAGTCGCCCAGGAACAGCAGGATCATGCACGCGGTGAGCGCCGCGGCAATCAGGCCTTCGCGCAACACGCCGTTAATCGACGCGCGCACGAACAGCGACTGATCGAACAGCGGCTTGACCGTGATGCCCGGCGGCAGCGACTGCAGCGCGATCGGGACCATGCCTTTGACCGCCTTGACGATGGTCAGCGTCGATCCGTTGCCGATCTTGTACATCGACATCAGCACGCCGCGCACGCCGTCCTGGCGCACGATGTTGGTCTGCGGCGCAAAGCCATCGCGCACATGGGCGACATCGCGCATGTAGATGGTCGAGCCATTCATCGTCTTGACCGGAAGATCATTCAGCGTCGGCGATCGTGCTCGGGGCGCTGTTCATCTCGACTTGGTATTCGAGCGAGCCGATCTTGGTCGTGCCGGACGGCAGTGATCAGGTTCTGCGCATTGACGGCGTTCACGATGTCGCTGGGCGACAGGCCGTGTGCCTGCAGCCGCGGCATGTCGAGATCGACCTGCACTTGGCGGATCTTTCCGCCATAGGGATACGGCGTTGCCGCGCCCTGCACCGTCGCCAGCTGGGTGCGCAGGAAGTTCTGGCCCAGATCGAACAGCACCTGCTCCGGCAGGGTCTTGCTGCTGAGGCCGAGCTGCACGATGGGCGTGGACGAAGCGGTGTACGTGATCACCAGCGGCGGCGTGGTGCCCGGCGGCAGACTGCGCACGGTGGTCTGCACGATCGCTGTCACCTGCGCCAGCGCCGTCTGAATGTTGGCGTCCGGCTGGAAGAAGATCTTGATGACGCCGACGCCGCTCACCGATTGCGACTCGATGTGCTCGATGTCGTTGACCGTCACCGTCATGCCGCGCTCGGAGTTGGTGACGATGCGGTCCGCCATGTCGCTCGGGCGCGAAGCCGGTGATAGTTCCACACCACGCTGATGACGGGAATATTGATGTCAGGGAAGATATCGACCGGAGTGCGCAGGATGACCAGCGGCATCAGCAGGATGATAACCAGCGCCATCACCACAAACGTATAAGGGCGCCGAAGCGCTAAAGCAACAATCCACATGGATCGGGTCGAACTCCCTGGTCACCGCGGAACAGCGCGCGGCAAAGCAGTTGAGGTAATCGATATGATACGATACGGAGTGTATCGTATTCAATGGGCCGACCTTGTAAGCCAGTGAAATATCCTCAAGCTTCTAAGCTGACATACATCCGAGAGAATCGGTGACGGCTGTTTCGCAGGGACAACTGAGCGTATCGGTAACGGGCAACCATTATTGACAACGAGTCGCAGAATGGCATCTTCTCGACAAAACATACCTCCCAAGACCAAGGGAGATAAGCGACCGCCGGGTCGCCCGCGGTCCGAAAATGCACGGCAGGCCATCTTGCGCAGTACCATCAGGCTCCTTCGCCGTGAGGGTTTCGCCGATCTTTCTATCGAGGCGATTGCTGCAAATGCGAAGGTAGGTAAAGCCACCGTTTATCGCTGGTGGCCTAACAAGGGCGCGCTGGTAGTCGATGCCTTCGCCTCCACCACCGAGGAGGATCTCCACTTCCCTGACTCCGGCTCGGTGTTCAAGGACATGAGTCTCCAAATGAAACAGTGGCTGGGCGTTCTGCGCTCGCCGCGCGGTTGCATTGTGAGAGCGGTCCTCGCCGGTGGACAATCGGACCCGGAACTGATTGATGAATTCCGCAAGCGCTTTCTGTGGCCCCGGCGACAGGATGCTTATCGGACCTTGCGGCGCGGTATCGAACGCGGTGAACTACCACGCGACCTCGACCTAGACCTCGTGCTCGACACGCTCTATGGCGCAATGTACATGCGCTTCCTTATCCGTCACACCGAACTCAACGAACGCTACATCGAGGAAGTTTGCCGAATGGTATTAGAGGGATCGGTTGCAATTGGCTTCAACGACCGCTCCAACTGGGGGAAGAAAACTAGAGCCGCTGCAAGTGCGCGCCGCAGTTGATTTCTGTAGATACTCGCCACCGAGCTGCCATCCACCGCAGATTTCTCCTGTAGTAAACAAAGCTTGCTCCGAAGCTAGGAAGACCACCGCCGGAGCGACTTCTCTTACGTGCCCAATTCAATTCAATGTGTGGACGGTTCGTCGCACGCCGCTGCTTGTTGCCTGATTCCTCCTCTCTGGCCATCTTCTGCAACACCTCAGCGAGGAGCGGTCCATGATGCATGCCCGTGGGACCGGGTTCACCGGGATTCCACTCTGGTCCGCTACCAGATCTCCAGGCAGTAAAACTCGTCGAACGGCCTGTATTTCGAAAGTGGTTAATCATGGCCGAGGGCAGCTATCACGAGACTAAGTTAGTCGGCAAGATCTGCAGTCACAAGGTCCATATGAACACGCGATGTCGCATGTTATCGAAATCCTCCCTTAGCAGGGATGACTTACCGCACTAGTGAGATTTGCCTGAGTTCAACGATCCAAAACTGCATAGGAGAGGTTTGCGGCCATCTCGGACAAGTACTACAAGCAAGAGTAGTTCTCGATATTTGTGGGGTTTGAATGGATGTCGGCGCAGCAGTTTCAGAACCTATACCGCTGCGTGATCTTCGCCGACGGGTGACCGGCCATGCCGTATACGGCGTTCGACACGCCGTATACCGAAGACCTCTGCCGTTACCTCGAAGCACAGCGCAAGGAGGGGTGGATGGCCAGTGGTCTGCTGATGCTAGGGTGGACATTCCGCAGGTAATCGTCACTGGTGCCCAGCTTCAATTCCAGCGCACCGCAGACGCCATTTGTCAGCCGGGATAGCTAGTCTTTTCTCTGCGAATCTCGCAGACCGCTAGTCGTCGGTACGGTCGGGGTGAAACTTCCAGTCGTCATCGTCAACTTCTTTCCAGCGGCGCGGCTTGAGATTGGCGGCAGCATGGCAGGCTACTTCGGCGGCTTCCCGTGCTTTTTCCAGATTGTCGAACTCAAACTCACCATCCACGTGAATCTTGCTGCTGCTGAGCATGACTTTGTTTCCGTTACCGGCTTCTTCCATGAGTACGCGTACGATGAACGTCATTCTTCCTCCGTTTATGAATTGCGGGCTCCTGCGCTCGCAATTTGGTCGCACCAGCGCCCACAACTAAACATTTAGCACGATGCCGTCACAGTGAATGTGGCGTCGCTCACGTCTGCAGGTGACGTGCATACGGCTGACCTGCGCTAAGGAGCCTCCAGAGCGCTCCGATGGGAGCCCATCACAAACTGGTGTGACATACGAACTGGCCGTTGTGATGTCTGTACTAGCCGATGGACGCCCGGCGGCGGATGCTGAAAGACAGTGAGACGCGCGATCGCGCGTGCAGCTTGTCTTACGAGCTATCTGCTTTACCTCAGTTCACGAATAGGAGTCCGTCAATGGCAATTACCAAGCAGGATGCACTCGACTACCACCAGGGAACTCGCCCGGGCAAGATCGAAGTCGTTTCCACCAAGCCGTGCCTGACGCAACGCGATCTCAGCCTCGCCTACACGCCCGGCGTAGCCGATGCCCTGCCTCGAAATCGAGAAGAACCCGCAGGATGCATATCAGGTACACCGCCAAGGGCAACCTGGTTGCCGTGGTGACCAACGGCACGGCGGTGCTGGGGCTGGGCGACATCGGCGCGCTGGCCGGCAAGCCGGTCATGGAAGGCAAGGGAGTCCTGTTCAAACGGTTCGCCGACATCGACGTGTTCGACATCGAGCTCGACACTCAAGATCCCGACGAAATCATCAAGGCCTGCCAGTTGCTCGAGCCGACCTTCGGCGGCATCAACCTGGAAGACATCAAGGCGCCCGAGTGCTTCTACATCGAAGAGACGCTGAAGAAGACGATGAAGATTCCCGTCTTCCACGACGACCAGCACGGCACAGCGATCATCTCCGGCGCGGCGCTGGTGAATGCGGTCGAGCTTAGCCGGCAAGCGCATGGACCAAATCAAGGTTGTGGTCAACGGTGCCGGAGCGTCCGGCATCGCCTGCGCCGAGCATTACATCTGCCTGGGCGTGAAGCGCGAAAACATCACCATGGTCGACACCAAGGGCGTCATCTACAAGGGCCGCAAAGAGGGCATGAATCCTTACAAGGAGCGCTTCGCCAAGGAAACGCCGTTGCGCACGCTGGCCGAAGCAGTAAAGGGCGCCGACGTGCTGCTGGGGCTGTCGAAGAAGGGTGCGTTCACGCCGGAGATGATCGCCTCGCTGGCGCCGCGGCCGGTGGTGTTCGCGATGGCGAACCCCGATCCCGAGATCACCTACGACGAAGCCCGGGCCGTTCGCGACGACATCATCATGGCGACCGGACGCTCGGACTATCCCAACCAGGTCAACAACGTTCTGGGCTTCCCCTTCATCTTCCGCGGCGCGCTGGACGTGCATGCCACCACCATCAACGAAGAGATGAAGCTGGCGGCGACCTACGCACTGGCGGCGCTGGCGAAAGAAGATGTGCCCGACTCCGTTTGCCGCGCTTACGGTGTGGAGACGCTGAAGTTTGGTGTCGGACTACATCATTCCGAAGCCGTTCGATCCGCGCGTGCTGGTGTGGGAAGCGGCTGCGGTGGCCAAAGCGGCCATGGAGACGCGGTGTGGCGCAGAATCCGGTCGATCTGGCCGAATATCGCGAGCAACTGGAGAAGCGGCTGGGCAAGGCGCACGAACTGATGCGCATGATGATCCACAAGGCGCAGGCCAATCCCAAGCGCGTGGTCTTTCCCGAAGGAATCACCAGAAGATTCTGCGTGCCTGCCACGTGCTGATCGAAGAGAAGATTGCGATGCCGATCCTGCTGGGCCGGACAAGACGAGATCCAGCGCAACGCGCCGCAGAACTGGGCTTCGACGCTCGACGGCGCCATTATCGTCGATCCGGAGAGCTGCGCCACGGCGCCAGGAGTACGTTCACGAGTTGTATCGCCTGCGCCAGCGTCGTGGCGTGACCTTCGCCGCGGCTCGACGAACTGATGAACGACCGTAATATCTTCGGCTCGATGATGGTGCGCATGGGCGATGCCGACGCCATCGTCTCCGGCGTCACGCAGAATTATCCCGAGACCATTCGTCCGGCGCTGCAGGTGATCGGCGTGCGCGAAGGCATTCACAAGGTATCCGGCGTATACCTGGTCATCACCCGCAAGGGCGATCTTTACTTCCTGGCCGATGCAACGGTCAACATCGAGCCCACGGCCGAGGACCTGGCGGAGATCGCGCTGTGTGCGGCGCAGGAGGCGCGCCGCTTCGATGTCGAGCCGCGGGTGGCCATGCTGTCGTTCTCCAGCTTCGGCAGCACCAAGCATCCACTTGTGCGACAAGGTGCGCAGGGCGGTGGAACTGGCGCGCTACGCCGATCCCACGCTGATCATCGACGGCGAAGTGCAAGGCGACATCGCGGTGAATGGAAAGAAGCTGGAAGCGGCGTTCCCGTTCTCATCACTGAAGGGCGGCGCGAACGTGCTGATCTTCCCCGATCTGCAGTCCTGCAACATCGCCGCGCAACTGCTGCCACAACTCGGCGGAGGAGAGGCGATTGGACCGATTCTTGCCGGCATGGCGAAGCCGGTGCACCTCCTGCAACGCGGCGCGGAAGTGGAAGACATCGTCAACATGGCGACCATCGCAGTAGTCGATGCGCAGGACACCGCCGTTCCCGCTATCCGACGTGCGGACGCAGTAACAGCAGTTTAGGAACTGACCGAGGGATGCATCCCCTAAATGCATTCCTCGGTGCTCGCCGTGGCCGCTCCCGGTGTGCGCCTTGCAGCGGGTGGTGCCATCATCCAGCTAATGGCTCTCGACAGTTAGGTTGTACACTGACGGTTCTATATGAACCGCTCTCACTCGCAGCTTGGCGTTCGACCAACACTCGCTCGAGGGTGGAGGTTGTTGGATCTTTTCCGGACTGCCAGCTCCCGCACACTAACTCGCACATTCATCGCGGTCGCAGTTGTGTGGATTCCACTCGCGATACTGTCTGCCCTCCGGGGAGGCGCTTCCTTTCTCTCGTTTCTCACGGATTACGCGACGCAATCGCGCTTCCTGCTCATTCTCCCTGTTCTGATTCTGGCCGAGCCACAGTTACGGGAACGGCTAGCGGTGGTGGCCCATCATTTCGAGGCCGATCTGGTAACCCGCGACCAATGGCCGGAATTTCAGGCCAACTGGAATTCGTGCGAGAGACTGCGGGACTCGGGGCTGGCCCGAGCAGTGATCATCCTGCTGGTCGGCGCAACGGCGGTATTCCTCAGCAGGTTCTTGAGTCCGAGCGGATCTGAATTTGTCGACTGGTGGAGGGGCGGTATCGGTTTCAAATTTTTTTCATTAGCAGGAGTTTGGGCCCTCTTTGTCAGCTATCCGATTCTGGTTTACTTCACATTCTTGTGGATATGGAGGCAGTTACTCTGGGCGCGATTCCTGCGGTCTACAACTCGATTGAAGCTCGCCCTGATCGCTGCCCATCCTGATCACTTGGGCGGACTCGGTTTCCTCGAGGCTTCCATTCTGGGGCAAATACCCTTCAGTTTTTGCATCGGTGTAGGGCTGGCTGGCGCCATCGCGAATCGGGTTCTACATCATGGATACCCGCTGATGAGCTATCGCTTCCTCGCCCCGGCCCTTCTCGTCGGAGTGCTCTTATTCTGTATCGGGCCCTACCTGTTCTTCATTGGAACTCTCTTACAAATGCGACGCCAGGGAATGTTGTCTTATGGCGCGTTCGCCCGTGCCGTTGGGGAGGAGTTTGAGAAGAAGTGGCTGCATCAGGCGGGCTACTTGACGGCAGAGGTATTGTCTGTGCCGGATTTCTCGACCACAGCTGATCTCTACGGAGTGGTGCATAATATCGACGATATTCGCATCGTCCCAGTTGGACTGGTCGACCTGTATGCGATTGTGATCGCTGCCGCGATTCCGGCGATTCCGGTTGTCATCGCGTCCATTCCATTCGATACCCTGATCAAGGGTGCGATGCGCCTGCTATTCTGAGTCCCTAAGGTCTTTTTTTTTGTTATCCAATTCGTGTCATCTAGAAAAATTATTGGACGTAGAGTTACCACTCGCCTAAACTTCCGGTACACGTTACTTGGCTCACCCTGCAAGAACTAATACCCGCCGAGCACGCCGGCATCGTATCGCGTGTCCGGGGAATTTTTGCGCTTAGATATTCATTCTGGTCGAAGGGGAATATGGGTTGCCCTCCTTTTGGGAGCGACACTGGCCGCTGTTTGTAATACGGCGGCGATTGCGGCCAACCCTCAAACTACGCAGCTTGCGGCTTCCACGGGGAACACCCAAACCCCTGATGCTGGCTTGCCGTTGAACTTCGAGCGCCATACCGGCGACCTGGATGCGATGGTGAAGCGCGGGAGCATTCGGGCCCTCGTCTTGTATAGCCGATCGGGCTTCTTCTACGTTGATGGAAAGCCCGAAGGCATTTCTTTTGAAGCGCTGCGCGCCTTCGAGCAGTTCGTGAATCAGAAGCTGCGTACCCGCCAACACGTGCAGGTCACGTTTATTCCGGTCCGCCCCGATCAACTGGAATCGTATTTGAACGAAGGCATCGGCGATCTGATCGCTTACCCGGTGGCTATTACTCCCGAACGCGAACAGCAAGTCGCGTTCTCAGTCCCGATCCAAACTGGCGTGAAACAGATTCTCGTGACGGGAAAGAACTTTGGTCCGGTTTCCTCGTTGCAGGACCTGGGCGGGAAGAAAGTCTTCGTCAATCCCTTCACCACGTATTACGCGAATCTTGAGAAGGTCAACGACTCGCTGCGCAAGCAAGGCAAGCCCCCCATCCTGATCCAGAGTGCCGACAAGAACCTGCTGGACGAAGACCTGATGGAAATGGTGAATGCGGGCATACTTCCCGCAACCGTTACGATCACGGAGCGAGCCAAACTCTGGGCCAGCGTTTTTCACAACATCACTCCTCAGCCGAATATCGTCATTGCGAACCAGGAGGACCTGGCGTGGGCGATGCGCAAGAACAATCCGAAGTTCAAAGAGTTGGTGGATGAATTCGTCAAGATCCACGCCGCCGGAACGTCGTTCGGCAACACCCTGATGCGGCGATACCTGGAAAGTAATCGAGTGGATCACGAATCCGACCAATGAAGAACAGATCAAGAAATTCAACCAGCTGGCGAATTTCTTCAAGACCTATTCATCACAATATGGCTTCGACTACCTGATGGTCGTGGCCCAGGGCTACCAGGAGTCCATGCTGAACCAAGCGGCGAGAAGTCCTGGGGGCGCAGTCGGAGTCATGCAGGTCAAGCCGTCGACCGCGGCGGCGCCGCCCATCAGTATTCCCGACATCGCGACCGCCGAAAACAATATTCACGCCGGAGTGAAGCTGCTTAATTCGATTGCGACCGAATATTTCAGCGATCCGAAGATTGATCCGATGAACCGATTGCTGCTCACTTTCGCGGCCTACAACGCAGGCCCCAATCGCATTGCCGATCTTCGAAAGCAAGCACCGGCCCAGGGGCTCGATCCCAACAAGTGGTTTGGCAATGTCGAGTTGCTGGTGTCGCAAAAGGTGGGACAGACGACGGTCCAGTACGTCAGCAACATTTACAAGTACTACATCGCCTACAAGCTGGTGGTGGAGCAGGGGCAATCACTGCAGTAGTAGCTCTAGTCTCCTCCGCCGTCAATGGTCTTAGGATCAAATACCCACAAATTTGCTAGCCTTAACACCATTTTCGTACTACAGTCAGCTCAACTCATAAATAAACTTCTCGCCGTATTTGCAGTTGGGAATTACCTGGCAACGAATCTATTCGCCCGCCAGGCTGCTGGGATTTTCTGCACGTCAGTAAACAGAAATGTCACAAGGGAGAGAAATATGGACTTCGTAGCGGGTGTACGCAAAATAACGCTGGGCGCGCTAGCCATTTCCAGCTTCTTGCTGAGTGGTGGCGCAGTACCGAGCGCGGCGCAAAATTCAAAACCCAACATCGTCATGCTGATGACCGACGACACCGGATGGAACGACTTCGGCGCCTATTCAGGCGGAGGCGCTGACACTCGGCCATCCGACGCCCAACATCGACAAGATGGCCAAAGAAGGCGCCGTCTTCACCAGTTGGTACGGACAGGCGAGCTGTACCGCCGGCCGTGCTTCGTTCATGACCGGGCGCATTCCCATCCGCTCGGCGCTATCGATCGTGGTTGCCCCCGGCGACGAGAACTATCTCCGGCCCGAGACCCCGACCATCGCCGAGTTCTTCAAGAAGAACGGCTACACCACATACTTCTCCGGCAAGTGGCATCTCGGCGACAAGCCGGTGGCTTATCCGATCAATCATGGCTTCGACGAGATGAAGGAGTTCGCTGCCTACTACGCCGGCGTCTATTCCTACCCCGACACCTCGACAAGTGGTTCCATCCCTGGTTCCCGTCGTATAACCCGGATTTCGAAAAGATGTTCGACTCGGTGGTGAACCTGTGCGAATGGGAAGGCGTGGCTGGTCAGCCTGCCAAGCAGGTTGCCAAGATCACTTACGACTACATGGCGACGATGGACGAACGGCAGGCCGACTACGCCGTCGCCTACATCAAGGAGCACGCCAAGAGCGGCAAGCCGTTCTTCATGGACGTGAACTGGATCAAGATGCACAATCCGACCAATGCGGCGCCGGACTTCCGCGGCAAGTCGCACCTGGGCGACTACTCGGATTCGCTGATGGAAATGGACGCCGACATCGGTAAGGTGCTGGATGAAATTCGTGCAGACGCCCCCAACACCATCGTCATCCTCACCGCCGACAACGGCGCATGGCTCGATGCCTATCCCGATGCCGGAACCACGCCGTTCCGCGGTGAGAAGGGTTCGGCGTTTGAAGGCGGCTGGCGCGTGCCGGCCATCATGACGTGGCCCGGGCACATTCCGGCCGGCGCGCAGCTACGGCGAAATGATGTCGCACATCGACTGCTGGTCGACCCTGGCTGCGATGGCGGGCATTACTCCTCCGCCTACCGGCGAAATGAAGGACAACAACGGCAAGCCCATCTACTTCGACAGCATCGACAACAGCGCTTACATCCTGGGCAAGTCGCAGCACTCGGCGCGCACGTCGTGGATCTACATCAATGGCGAGTATCTCAACGCCATCCGCACCGATATCGGCTGGAGATCCCGAACGAGCCTTGGGTGAACATCGCCTGGAAGTTCATGTGGACGGCGAAGGATTCATGGCTGGGACCGACGCAGGGCCTGGGCTCTATCCCGGCTGTGTATAACCTCACCATGGACCCGTTTGAGAGATACGACATGATCTTCAACGGAGCGGAAGGCGAGATGAATGGACTGCAGGACCTCGCCGGGAAGGTACGCCGGCGAAGACAACGGTTGGTCAGCTGCACTCTTTTCGCAGGCGCTGCTCGACTTCGACAAGTCAATCATGAAGTATCCGAGCATCCAGCGGTTCCCGGGCGGCGCCTCAAACGACTTGATACCGGATCTCCAGCATCCCAAGAACCCGGTGCCGCTGCTGGATCCCAACAACATGCCGAAGGCTGTCCCTTCGTCCGACTAGAAAAACGAGCACTGGGATAAACAAAAGGGAGCGTGCACATCGCAACGCTCCCTATTTTTACGGATTGTATTCGCGAATTTCGACGCGCAAGATGGCGTGAAGCTATGGCGGTTAGAATCGCATTATGTGTTGGGTTCATCTTGGCGCTGCCGTGGTTGGCATCGGCACAGTCAGAGACTACAGGTGAATTTTGGCCAGGAATCGCTGCTCATGTCCAGTTTCCACAGGACTGGCGCATGCTGGCTTTTGTAGGTTTGAAGAAAGGCGAGGAAGTTTCCTATCAAGAACTGAATGCGGGAGTGGGCTTCGGATATCAGTGGAAGACAATCTCCAAGCCTCACCTTGAGAACATTGACCCGGACAAAGAGCATAACTTCTTGTTTGGCGGCGGATACGAACGGCTTCAAACCCTACAGTCCGGGGCGACGAGCGATGAGAATCGGATGGTGCTACAAGCTCTCGCTGGTTTCCGCCCGCTCTCACGCGTGTACCTATCCGACCGAAACAGGGTTGAATTTCGCTGGGTCAACGGTACCTACTCGACTCGTTATCGCAACCTGCTGTTCGGTGAATATGACATCGCCATTCATAACTTCCGACTGAGTCCGTATGCGTCGGCAGAGGCTTTTTATAACGGAGCAGTTGGCTCCTGGAATGAAGAGCAGTACACCGCAGGCATCGAATGGCCGTACAAGCGGATACTAATGCTCCAGACCTACTATCTGCGCGCAAAACTGCACAACCTGTAGCCCCGCACACTTGAACGTCGGGGGATTGACGCTCAACCTCTTTTTCTAGCATGCCTGAGTATGAGCGTCGCCGGCACGGCAGCGCTTATGCGTACGCCGGAATGGAAATAATGGCGACGCATCCGACAGCATCCTTGCGATTGAGCAACTGAATGCTGCCGCCGTGTGCTTCCACGATGTGGCGCGAAAGAGCCAGCCCAATGCCGCTGCCGCTTTCTTTCGTTGTATAGAAGGGCACAAACGCGTTCTCCGGATTCAGCAAGCCCGGTCCGCTATCAATCACTTGTATCTGCAAGAAGTGAGAGTTAAGCGACCAGCGAATCGACACGGGTGCTCGGGCGTTGTTTCATGTCCCGTCTGAATCACGGCCTCCGCGGCATTGCGCACGATGTTGATGAGCACTTGTTCCAACTGATCGGGATCGGCGCTGACGGTAACGTCGGGTCCGGACTCGACCAGTACACGGACGCGATTTTCCAGCCCCGCACTGCGCTCCACCAGGTCGCGAACCGACGTGGGTTGCAGCTTCGGGCCTGGCATCTGCGCAATCTGACGGTAAGCCTGAAGAAAGCGGTTTAGCGATGCCGAGCGCGATTCGATGATGCCCAACCCCTTCTCGAAGTCGGCCTGCTCTTGCTCGCCGATCTCCATCCCTCTCACTCGAAGCAGCAGCGTCCCGGCAATCGACTTGATAGGCGTGAGCGAGTTGTTGAGCTCGTGGCCGAGAACGCGGATGAGTCGCTGCCATGCGCTGCGCTCCTCTTCGCGTAACGCGCGGCTCACATCGGAGAGCAGGATCAGCGTATGGGGCACGCCCTTCTCGCGGAATGAGGTGCGGCGCACCAGCCAGCGCGCATTGGGACTGAGCGGACTGACCGAAGTGACGCCGGTCTCGGATTCGAAGAATGCGGTAAGACCGATGTCGTCGGCAGTGCGACCCAGCAGGTCTTCGCGCGACTGTTGCAGCAGGCGCGTTCCGGCGGAGTTCACCAGCTTGAGTTTGCCGTTGGGATCGAAAGTGAACAGCGGAGTGTCGATCTCTTCCAGCACGCGCTTCAACAACTCCGTGGCTTCGACGGCGAAGGTCTTCTGCGCAGAGAGAGTGTCGGCCAACGCATTCACTTCCGTTGCGAGTTCGCCGAGCGCGTCATTCTGAACCGCGCCGCGCGCACGAAAGGAAAAGTCTTCTTCGCGCAGCGACGAGATCACATTCGTCAGCGTTTGCAGCGGACGGATGACCTGATCGTGAAGAACGGCTTCGAAGATGAAGAAGAAGAGGACGAGGGCCACGGCCAGGGACCACTTGGCATCGCGCGACCAGTTCTGTTGAAAGGTGAAAATGATGGCGACGATCAGCCCAGGTCCCGCAAGCAGAAGGAAAACCCATGAATGCGCCGCTCGTACACCCGGCGAAGTCTTGCGCTTGCGCACGCCGGCGAGAATGCAGCTCGCAGGCCCGTGTCGGCTAGATGCCATGCTTTTCCATGCGCCGGTAGAGCGCGCCACGGCTCAGGCCAAGCGCCTCCGCCGCCTGCGTGACGTTTCCCTGGAAGCGTTGCAGCGCCTTGCGAATGAGCACCGCTTCCATCGACTCCAGGCTCATGTCGTCGATGGTGACCGGACGCCGCTGCGCTGCTGCGACAGTCCCAGGTCGGCCGCTTGCAAGTCGGAGGAGCGGCACATCAGCACGGCGCGCTCCAGCGTGTGCTCCAACTCGCGAACATTGCCCGGCCAGGGATGCTGCAACAGCGCCTGCAGCGCCGCCGGTTCAAAGCCGCGGATATCGCGCCGATAGCGGCTGGTATAGCGCGACAGGAAGTACGCGGCCAGAACAGGAATGTCTTCGCGGCGATCGCGCAACGGAGGCAGTTGAATCTCTACGGTGTTCAGGCGGAAGAGCAGGTCTTCGCGAAATTGCCCGTTGGCGCAGGCGGCGTGCAGGTCCATGTTGGTGGCCGAGATGACGCGCACATCCACCTGCTTGGAGCGGGACGAGCCGACGCGCTCGATCTCGCCTGACTCCAGCACGCGCAGCAGCTTGGCCTGCTGACGGTAAGGGAACATTGCCGATTTCGTCGAGAAAGATCGTGCCGCCATGTGCCAGTTCGAAGCGGCCGATGCGGTCCGTCTTGGCATCGGTGAAGGCGCCTTTCACGTGTCCGAACAGCTCGCTCTCGAAGACGCCTTCGGAAAGCGCGCCGGTATTGACCGCGACCAGCGAGCGTTGGGCGCGGGCCGAAAGCGCGTGAATGGTCTGCGCGACAACTTCCTTGCCGGTTCCGTGCTCGCCCAGGATAAGAACGTTGGCATCCGACGGCGCGATGCGCGTGATCGTCTCCATCACGCTCTTCATGGCGGGCGCCGTGGCGATGAAGTCGGGACGATTCTCCGCCTTCAGCAGCCGGTTCTCAGCTTCGAGATGCTGCGCCTTTTGCAGAGCGCGATAGAGTTCGATCTGGGTGCGAACGATGGAGACCAGGCGCTCGTTGTCCCACGGCTTCTGGATGAAATCGCGAGCGCCGCGCCGCATGGCCTCGACGGCGAGCTGCACGTTGGCCCACGCGGTCATCACGATCACCGGCAGATTGCTGTCGATGCCGACAATCTCGGAAAGCAGCGTGAGACCTTCCTGCCCGGAGGTGGTATCGCGCGTGTAGTTCAGGTCGATGAGCACGGCGTCGTAGTTGTCGAGCGACAGCGCCTCGCGCACCAGGGCGGGAGAGCGGGCCGTATCGACTTGGTATCCCTGAGCGGTCAGCAACAGCTCGATGGCGTCGAGGATGTCCTGTTGATCGTCGGCGGCCAGCACCCTGGGGCGTTCGCTGCCCACAGTGCGGGGCCTGCGGGCTGAGCGTACCGGATTCATGTCCCTACTTTCGAGAGCTGGCTGTACCATTGATCGCGTCCTGCACCTGGACCCCATTATGTTCTAAAGTTCTTCCAGTTGCACGGTCCAGCTCGACCCGTGACTTTTCGTAAACCGTCATGGCGTTCACGAAGTCAAGCTGCGCGAGGGCCAGGTCGCGCTGCGCTCCCAGGGTCTGAAAGCTGGAAGCCGCGCCCAACTGCTGCTCTTTCTGGGTGATCTCGAACAGGTGCTGCGCCAGGTCGCGACCTTTGGCGGCGGCGGTGACACGGGCCGCGCTCTGCTCCAGCGCGTAACGTGCGTTGCGGACTTCGATGCGAATCTGCTTCTTCAGCTCTTCGAGGCGCACCTCAGCCTGGCGATATTCCAGCTCGGAACGGTATTGGTCGGCCTTCGCGACGCGATTGCGCAGCGGAATGTTCAGCGATGCGCCCGACATAAGTAGTCCGAAGCCGAGCCATTCCATGCGTTGCTGAAAGCGCCGCCGAAATCTCTGGGCACGTTGTTCGATTCCTCCGAGGGTGTACGCCGGGTTATCCAGACCAGCCAGGCCAGTGCCTCCGTAGGACGCAACCAGGTCCACACTCGGCAGAAGCGCGTTGCGGGCTGCTTTGCGGCTGATCTCGCGGTTGTGCAAGTCGATGATCGATTCCGACAATTCCGGCCGCGCCTGCAACGCCTCCTGGATGAGATCGAGGATGGGCACGACTCTGCACCTGCACCGTCCTGTCCTGCAGAGTGTCGGTGGGAATCACCGGCATCTCTTCCAGCAACGGGGTCGTCGAGCGTTTTGGTCAGCGCATTCTTGATTAACGATTCCTGCAACTGAAGATTGGTGCGCGCGATAGTCAGGTCCTGATCGCGGCGCGAGACTTCGGCTTCGGCGCGGGTAACATCGAGTGCGGGAATCGCCTGCAGGTTGACTTGCTTGTGCGCGATGTCGAGCGACTGCTGCGCGAACGCCAGCGACTGCTCGTTCACCCGCGCCTGCTCGTAGGCGCTGACCAGGTCCCAGTAAATGTTCTCGATCTGGGTAACGGTGGCGATCACCTGGTTGCGGAAGGCGATGTCGGAAATTTCCTTGTCGTTCTTCGCAATCCGCAGGAAGCGGAGGTTGGGACCGAAGCCGAATCCCGCGAGCAGTGGCTGCGCGAACTTGAAATTGCGTTTGCGCGTTCAATGCCGGCGAGAGACTGGTGAAGATGCTGTTGACGGTCTGCCGATTGTTGAAGAACTGGGCGGTGACAATGGTGCCGGTCGAAAACGCCTGCTGATAGCCAAGATTGACGGTGCCGGTGTTCTGCTGGAGCGTGGGCACGCCGTTCAATTGCAGGTTGGCTTGCGGCAGCGTGAGGTGCTCGACTCCACCGCTGCCGGTGATCAGCGGATCGAAGCTGGGAACGTTGGCACCGATGCCCAGCGTCGATTGCACCAGTCCGGACGCGCCTGCGCCCGCACCGCCTGCGCCACCAGTCGTGCCGCCCGCGCCCGCTCCGGGAGCTCCTGCGCCAAAGCCGCCGACGCCGCCGCCCGGCGTGTTCTGCACGATACCGGTATTGACGCCGCGGAAGGTGCCGCCTGCCTGCGTGCGCAGGATGTCAGTGTCGGCGATGGGCAGGTTGTAGCGCGCGATCACCAGGTCGAGATTGTTTTCCAGTGCCAGATCGATCGCGTCCCGCAGCGAGATGTAGAGCTTGCCGTCGCGAATCAGACGATTGCAGCAGCGACGAGTTGTCCATGTTCGGCTGCGGCACCGTCGGCCGGTGTGTACGGCGCGAGCGGGCCGTAGGATCTTCGGCATCTGCAACGATGGCGGCGTCGCCAGCGAAACATGTGGCTGCGGCGCCGGTGGCAGCGGAGGCAGTTGCTCCTGCGGTTGCGAAGCTGTCGCGGCGGAGGCGCTTGCTCCTGCGGTTGCTGAGCCAGAGTGGTGAGCGGAGCGCCGAACAGCATAGCGGCGATGGCTAGAACTGCACACGGCTTGCGGAGACATTCGATCACCGGGCCACCACCTCGCGCGCGGCATTGCGTTCTTCCGAGACAATCCATCCATCGCGCAACTGTATGGTTCTGCCGCCGTAGGCTGCGTTCGCCTCCGAATGCGTCACTTGAACAATGGTGGTTCCTTCGCGATTCAACTCGCAGAACAGCTCCATGATCTCCTTGGCCTGCTGAGAGTGCAGATTGCCCGTCGGCTCATCGGCCAGCAGCAGCGCCGGCTTGTGAATGATGGCGCGCGCGACGCCCACGAGCTGCTGTTGCCCGCCCGAGAGCTGGCTGGGATAGAGGTCTTTCTTGGCGACCATCTGAAAGCGATCGAGCGTATCGGCGACCATGCTCTGCCGCTCCGACTTGGCAATGTCTTTGTACGAAAGCGGCAGGTCGATGTTCTCCTGCACGGTGAGGTCGTCGATCAGGTGATAGCTCTGGAAGACCATGCCGATATTGCGCTTGGCAAGCTCGGCGCGGCCCTTGCGCTTGAGTTCGTGCACCGGCTGCTCGCCGAAGAAGTACTCGCCGCGCCATTCGTCATCGAGCAGCGCCAGCACGTTCAGCAGGGAAGACTTGCCTGCGCCGGAAGGCCCCATCAGGGTAAGGAACTCGCCGCGCTCGATCTTGAGGTTGATGCGGCGCAGTACCCAGGTCTCGCCGGCGGCAGTCTTGTAGCTTCGTTCAACGTCTTTGAGTTGAATCATGGGATTTCTATTCGTATCGCAGCGCTTTCATGGGTTCGACAGCGGCCGCCCGCCGCACCGGCAACAGCGCAGCCGCAAGCACGACCAGCGCGATAATGCCGACCACCGCCAGCAGCGTCAGGGGATCGTGGTTGCGAGACGCCGAACAGTTGATTGCGCAACAGGCGTCCCAGCGCAACCGCGATGCGGAACAGCGACGACAAAGCTGATCAGCAGCAGGCGGCCAACCTCGCCAAGCATCATGCGCAGCACCGCACCCGGTCCGCGCCCAGCGCCATGCGGATTCCGATCTCGCGCGTGCGTTGCGTAGCGGAGAACGCCAGCACGCCATAAAGTCCGATGGCGCACAGCAACGTCGCCAGCACCCCGAAGCAGGTTGCCAGGAAGGTCACCAGCTTTTCGGTGGTCAGTTGGGTGTCGATCTGCTCGTCCATGGTGTGGAAGCTAGTCGAGCACCAGCTTGGGATCGATCTGCTGTACCGCGGCTCGAACGCTGCTCATCAGCGTGTCGGGTGCCGAGGAGGTCCGCAGGTAGTAGGTCATATCGAAACGCCTGCGGTCGGTATCGCGATCGATTGCGAGATAGCCGGTTGGCTTCGAGGGCGTGCGCAAGTCGGAGTGCTTAACGTCGCGCACGACGCCGATAATCTGAATGTCGGTCTTCACCGTGGGTCCGCCACCGAGACCGTAATAGCGGCCGATCGCAGCTTGCGGACTGGCGAAATACTTCTTGGCAAATGTCTCATTGATGACCGCTACTCTGGCCGCATCGGGGCGATTGTCCTGGTCGGTTATGGCACGTCCGGCGACCAGCGGCATGTCCATGGTCGCGAAGTAGCCGGGCGTGACTTGTCCCCGCTCGACATCGGTGTCGTCTTGAGACGACTCTGGTATGCCGGCCACGGTGATGTTCGTGCCGCTATCGTTGCCTGAGAGCTCGGGATCATCCGTCGCAGCGACCGATTTCACTCCGGGAAGCGCGCTCATCGCGTCCAGCAGACGATGCGTGCAGCGATATTGCCGTGTCCTTGTTGTATCCCGCCAGCACTGGATTGATGGTGAATGTCAGCAGATGATCGGGGCGGAAACCCACGTCGACAGAGCGCAGGTTCTTCATCGTGCGCACGAACAGGCCCGCGCCGAACAGCAGCAGCACGCTCAAGCCGATCTGCACGCCGACGAAAATCTTCTTCATCCGCGACTGGCTCGTGGTCGCGGTGCTCACCTGCTGCTTCAGTGCGGCAGTCAAGTCAGGACGCCAGAATTCCAGTGCCGGCACGACGCTGAAGACCAGCCCGGCCACGAATGCCGACGACCAGGTTGAAGGCGAACACGCGCAGGTCGAGGCCCGAGCTGAAGGGATGCATGTTCGGATCGCTGAACATGCGGCTCACCAGCAGGCTGGTCAATTCGGGAGCCAGCGCTAGGCCGAGCAGGCCGCCGCCAATGCCGAGCAGCATGCCTTCCATCAGCAGTTGCTGCACGATGCGGCTGCGCTTGGCGCCCAGCGAATAGCGCACCGACATCTCGCGCTTACGTCCGGCCGCGCGCACCAGCAGCAGGCTGGCGAGATTGGCGCAGGCAATGACGATTACCAGCACGACCATGCCCATGACGATGAGCAGCGGAGTGCGTATCTGGTCGCGTAAGGGCGAGAATCCGCGGCCGCGCATCGAGCAACGAGATCTTCGACTTGGCTGACAAAGCGCTCGATGAACTTGTCGGAGTGGTCGTGAATTTCTTTGAGCTCTTCCTGGCGCAGCGCTTTCCATAGCGGCTCCAGGCCGGCTTCGGCGGTGGCGACGGACTCGCCCGGCTTGAGCCGCGCAATGATGTTCAGCCAGCGCGAGCGATGCTTGTCGAGATCGTTCCAGCCGGGCGTCACCTCCGGCTTCATCATCATGGGAACGAACAGGTCAGGACTGTCGCCCACCACAACGCTCTTGAAGCCCGGCAGGCGCGACGCCGACGATGGTGAAGGGATGTCCGTTGATGGAGATGCTGCTGTTCAGTACCTTGGGATCACTGCCGAACCGCCGCACCCAGTACTCGTAACTGAGGACTGCGACGGGATCGCGCTCCTGCACCTCGTCGTCGCTCGGCGTGATGAGCCGTCCCAGTGCCGGATTCAGTCCGAGCACCTGAAAGTAATTGCCCGTGACCAGCTCGGCCATCCCGAGCTTCGACTCGTTGTGATACTGGATGCCCGACCTGCGCCGGAGTGCGCGCCAGCATTCCATCAAACACCGCGCTCTTGTCGCGCAGGTCGCGATACATCGGATAGGAGAAGTAAAGATGGTCGTCTCCGCCCCACGAACTCACATGACCGGAATCGCCTCCGACCGACTTAAGCTGAACCAGCCCGCCGGGATCTTTCACCGGCAAACTGCGCAGCAGCACCTGGTCGAGCAGGCTGTAGATCGCGGTGTTGGCTCCGATGCCCAAGCGCCAGAATGACATGGCGACAATGGTGAATCCCGGGCTCTTGCGCAACTGGCGGACGCGCGTAGCGAAGGTCCTGCAGCAGGGCGCTCATCTTCTATTCCTCCCTCAGCGTGCGCATGGGATCGAGCTTCGCCGCGCGTCGCGCCGGCAAATAGCTGGCCAGCAGAACGGTCGCGGTCAGCAGGGCCGAAGTGGCAAGCAAGGTCAGCGGGTGAAACAGGCTGGTGGCAAACAACATGCTCGAGAGCACTCGGCCCGACAACGAAGGTCGCGACCAGCGCCGAGTACAAGCCCGGCGACGGCCAGCTCCATGCCGCGACGCAATACCAAGCGCAGCACGTCGGAACGGCCTGCGCCCAACGCCATGCGAATTCCCAGCTCGCGCATGCGCATGTGTACGCCGTAGCTGATGACGCCATAGAGCCCAAGTGCCGACAGCAGCAGAGCCAGTCCGGCAAATATCGAGAGCAGCACCACGATGAACCGGCGGCTCACCAGCGAGTTGTCGATCAGCTGGTCCAGGGTTCGCAGATCATAGACGGCCTGATTGGAATCGACCTGACGCACGGCATTGCGGATGGCGTCGGCCATGGAGGTCGGGATTCGCGTTAGTCCGCACCACGATCTCCATATTCACGCGTCGGGCGACTGCGACAAGCGGCAGGTAATAGAAGCCTTCTTTGTTGTCCTGCTCCAGCGAAGAAACGCGGGCGTGCTTCACCAGGCCGACGATCGTGATCGGCGGTTCTTTGGGGCCGAAGTTGATTTGCTTGCCCAGCGGATCTTGGCCCGGCCAGTAATCGCGCGCCAGGGTTTCATCAACGATGGCCACTTTCTGCGTGTTCGCCTGATCGGTCGAAGTGAAGAAGCGGCCCTCGACCAGAGGAATTTTCAACGTGGAAAAGTAGTCGGGCGAAATGGCACGAATGTTGCCGTGCGGGGGTGGCGCGTTCGGCGGCAAGAACCTGTCCAACGATCTCGAACGAGGACGACCCGCCATTGGCGGAGAAGGGAAGCGCGTCGACGAGCGCGGCATCGGTTACGCCTGCCTGTGCTTTGAGCTGAGTTTCCAGCGCCTGCGCAAATGCGGCCTGTTGTTCGTCGCGTCTTGTAGGTATCGCGCGGCAGAGTCAGGCTGGCGGACATCAATCCCTGCGGCTCAAACCCGACTTCGACCCGCTGCAGTTGCTTGCAGACTGCGCACCAGCAGTCCGGCGGAAACCAGCAGCAACATGGCCAGCGCGATCTCGCCGATCACCATGGCCGAGCGCAGCCGCTGGCGTCCCTTGCTCGAAGTTTCCGAACGTCCACTCTCCTGCAACGACTGGAACCAGCGTATGTGGGTCATCTGGTACGCCGGGGCGACGCCGCAGAGAATCGCGCACAGCACGCCGGCGAGCGATGACGTAGAGCAGCACCGGAATGCTGATCTGCACGTGCAGGTTCTGCACCAGGTTTTCAGGAGCCAGCATCAGCAGCAAGCGGAATGGTGGCTTTGCGCCAGGACCAGTCCGAGAGCGACTGCCGAATACCGACAGCACTGCGCTCTCGGTGAAGGCCTGGGCCAGCAACCTGCTGCGCCCGGCGCCCAGCGCAATGCGGATGGAGGTTTCGCGCTGCCGGTCGGAGGCGCGCGCCAGTTGCAGCCCGGCGATGTTGGCGCACGCGATCAGCAACACCAGAATCGACCGCGCCCAGCAGAACTGACAGAGGCTTGCGCAAATCGCCGGCGACGTACTCCAACAGCGGCATGGAGAACATGCCCCAGCCCGAAATCTTGGCGTAGCTCTGTTCGCCTTCGGAGTTCGCGTTCTCGCGCGCCTTCACGCCAGATATTGATTGACCTGCTCGATGTTGACGCCGGGACGTCATGCGCCCCACCACAAAGAGATACTCGTTGTAGCGATAGTTCGTGGTCGTGCAAGCCGGGCGGGAATCAAGCGCCAGCGGCGTCCAAACTTCCGCCTGGTTGGGCCAGCCAAACTCCGGCCCCATCACGCCGATGATTTCGTACGGCTGCTGGTTGAGCGTGATCTTGCGGCCAACGATGTTGGGGTCGCCGCCGAAGCGCTTCTTCCACGTGGGATACGAAAGCACAACCACGCGATTCGCCCCGGGAACATCTTCTTCCGCAACGGAAGGTCCTGCCCAGTATGGGCTTGGCCAGGAAAGCGTCGAAGAACTGCCACGAGACGGCGGCGTTTACCAGCCGCTCGGGCCGTCGCCCTTCCGCCAGGTAGGAGAGATTCTTGACCGTCATGGCGGCCGTGCTGGAAAGGAACTGCTTGCCGGCTTCGGCGTCGGCGAAGTCAGGCGGCGACATGCCGATGTTGCCCAGCTCAGCCGGAGTGCCATAGTGCGCGCGCGATGCGCACCATGCGATCAGGATTCGGAATGCCGCTGGGATTCAGCAGCACCGCATTCATCACGCTGAACACGGCAATGTTCGCGCCGATGCCGAGCGCCAGCGTGAGCGCGGCGATGATGGCGAAACCGCGCGAACGATTCAGTTGCCGAAATGCGTAACGAAGATGCTGTCCATAGCGAACTCATGGCTACTCCATATAACGGTTTCGCCACGATCCAGGTGGACGCGACAGCGCCGCCCGTTCAGCTCACCTCTTGCACCAGCTTCTTGAGTTCTTCTTCGCCCACAACTTTGCCGTCGAACAGGTGAACTTCGCGCTGGGCGTGCGCGGCAAAGCGGGGATCGTGCGTCACCATGCAGATGGTCGCGCCTTCGCGATGCAGGTTTTGCAGCAGCTCCATCACGGCTTCGCCATTGCGCGAATCGAGGTTTCCGGTGGGCTCGTCCGCCAGCAGGATCGACGGCTTTCCGGCCAGTGCGCGCGCCACGGCCACGCGCTGCTGCTGACCGCCGGAGAGCTGCGAAGGATAGTGCCGCAGGCGGTGCGCCATGCCGACTTTCTCCAGCGACTCCAGCACGCGCTGCTTGCGGTCGGCGCTCGACATGCGCTGGCGATAGGTCAGCGGCAGCTCGACGTTCTCATACACCGTCAGATCGCCGATGAGGTTGAAACTCTGGAAGATGAATCCGATTTCGTGGTTGCGAATGCGCGAGCGCTCGGCGAAATCCAGGTTCGCCACCGGCTTGCCGCTCAGCTTATAGGTGCCGGTGGTGGGCGTGTCCAGCAGGCCGATGATGGACAGCAGCGTCGACTTGCCGCAGCCCGAAGGGCCCGACATGGCGACGTACTCGCCGCGGTTGATGGTCAGATGAATGCCCGAGAGCGCGTGGGTCTCGATCTCATCGGTGTAGAACACTTTGGTCATGTTCTCGAATGTGGATTAAGGTCTGGCCATTGTTCATTTGCTCCGCCTCTCTCAATAAATCTCGTTTACTCCAGCCGCACGCGATCGGTGTTGTCCCAGCGCGACATGTCCGAAAGGATCACGGTGTCGCCTTCATGCAGTCCTTCCTGAATCTGGATCGCGTTGACCGAGGCGCGGCCGACCTTCACCTGCGCGCGCGTCGCGTACTGCCCGCGGGATCGAGCTTGAACAGGCTGATGGTGCTGTTCTCCTGCCCGAAGGCGGGACGTCCGACATAGAGCACGTTGTCCAGCTTTTCCAGATCGATGGTGCCGTCGACGCTCAAGTCAGGACGCGCGCCTTTGGGCAGCTCACCCGTGATACGCACGTCAACCGTAACGGTTCCGTTCTGCACGGCCGGATCGACGCGCATCACCGTGCCGGCGACCACGCCGTTGTGGGTGTCGATGGTGGCGGGCTCGCTGATCTGCACGTCGCGCGCCTGGGTCTCAGGAATCTTCAGCGAGGCAATCAGGTGTTCGGGCTGCACGACCTTTGCCAGCATGGTGCCGGGCTGCACGTGTTGCCCGACCTGCAGCGGCATATCGACCAGCACGCCGGCGATACCCGCGCGTACTTTCAGATCGTCAAGCTGCTTCTGCTTGAGTTCCGCCAGGGCGCGCATCTCGTCGACCTTGGCCTCCTGCACGGCGAGCTGCGAGCGGATGGCCTGCTGATTGATCTGTCAGGCGCTCTTTCTCAATATCGTTGCGCGTGTTCAGCTCGGTGGCTTTGCCGCTGGAAGCCTTGTAGGTCAGCCCGGAGATGACGCCGAGGTTGTAGAGCTCTTTGTCGGTTTCCGCCTGCCGTTGCGCCTGCGAATAGTCGGCGCTGACGGTGGCGGCGCCGGCCTTCTGCGTCATCAGGTCGCTGTCGAGCTTAACTTTCAGGCTCCGCAATTCGGCCTCGGCGGCCTTCAATTGCAGTTGCGCGTCGACCGCTTCCTGCTCGGTCTGCGGATTGCTCATCTCAACAGCACAGTATCGGCGTTGACCTGCGTGCCGGGCAGCACCAGGATGCGCACGACGGTGGCTTCGGTCTCAGCGGGAATCTGGCGCACGTCTTCGGGGCTGGGGATCAGCGTGCCCAGTCCTCGCACCTGGCGCAGCATGGAGCCGCGCTTCACGGTGTCGGTCCAGACGGTGCTGCGTTCAACCGTGGGTGCGGCGGGCTTGAGCCGCGAAACTCCAACGAAAGCGGCGGCTGCAAGCACGATCAGCACAACGCCGATCAGCGCTTGCTTGCGCCGCTTCTGCTTCTTAAACTCGGGCCGAGCGATATCCATTGCCATGGATAGAGCACTTGCCGTTCCAACAGCGACACACGTGCTCGACAGACGGCAAGCCTATATGGCTCAGGGGGTTGCGGAGATCGTGCGGCAGCCCCATCCGCAACGCGAGCTGTTCCTTTCGCCAATGAGGCTGTCCATTTTCGGACGCTTCGCCCGGCGCTCGAACAGCGATGCCGTATCGTGAGTTCTGCGTAAGTTAAAGCGCTCGAACTGCTCTTATTGTGGCGCCCAGAGTGCTCACACAGATTGAATCAACGGGGGAGGATCAATGTCAGGCCTCGTACAAGACCTTCGTTATGCGGTTCGGCAATTGCGCAAGTCGCCTGCCTTCACCGTAGCTGCGGTGGTGACGCTCGGTCTGGGCATCGGAGCGAACACAGCAATGTTCAGCGTGATGAACGCCGTGCTGCTGCGCTCGCTTCCTGTTCCTGAGCCGGACCGCGTCTTCTATCTGCGCGTTCCAACCGGCCAACCCAACGGAGCAGAGAACACCGGCAACGATGACACGTCGTTCTCGTATCCCGTGTTTCAAGCGCTGCGCGAGCGGCACGACGTTTTCTCCGACGTGATTGCTTCGGCTACCGTTGGCCATCGGCAAGACGAGCATTCGCTTTGGCAATGAGCCTGAATTGGCGGAAGGGGAAGTTGTCAGCGGAAATTTCTTCTCCGGGCTAGGCGTGAAGATGGCGCGAGGGCGCGGCTTTACCGAGCAGGACGAGACTGCACAGTCGCCAGTCGCCGTGCTCAGTTATCAATATCTGGACGCGCCGCTTCAATCGCGATCCCAGCGTGATTGGTAAGACGCTGTTCGTGAACGGAGTGCCGCAGACCATCGTCGGGGTATCGGCCGAAGGATTCAACGGCCTGAAACGTGGGGCGGGCGACACCGATTTTTGGATTTCGATGCAGGACAACGTTGCGCTGAATGCCTGGGGACAGGCAGGCCGTGAATGGCAAGACGTATTTCTCGCAGCCGAAGTGGTGGTGCCTGCTGCTGACGGCGCGGCTGGCGCCTGGCATCACGCCGGAGCAAGCTGTCGCGCGGGTGCAGCCTCTCTTCAAAGCAACGGCATACGCTCCGCTGGGACCTCCGAAGCCCGGCGCGCAGCAGGTTTATCTCACGCTGACGCCGGCGAAAGGCCTCGACAGCTATGTTAACGACTACCGCCGCCCGCTTTCCTTGCTGATGGCGCTGGTCGGTCTGGTGTTGTTCATCGCTTGTTCCAACGTGGCGTTGCTGCTGGTGGCGCGCAACCAGGCGCGACAGCGCGAATTCAGTCTGCGACTGGCAATCGGCGCTGGTCGCGGCGACCTGTTTCGCCAGTTGCTGATGGAGAGCCTCCTTCTGGCACTCGCCGGCGGGCTGCTGGCATGGCTCTTCGCTGAGCCGGCGACCACTGCCTTGGCGGCATGGTCGCACCTGGACACTAGCCTGCGCCCTGACACGACGGTGTTGCTCTTCACCCTGGGAGTGCTGATTGCGGCGGCATTGGCGTTTGGCCTCGCGCCGTTGTATGACGCCCTATCGGTCCCGGCCGGGCTGGCGTTGAAGAGCTCGACTCGCACCGCCACGCAAGACAAGCGGAAATCGCGTTTCGGACGCCTGGTGGTCGCCTTGCAGATCGCACTCTGTGTTGTCTTATTGGTGGCGGCGGGACTGTTGCTGCGCACCCTTCGCAACCTTGAACAAGTACCGCTCGGCATGCGTACCCAAGGCCTCCTCGTCTTCGGCGTCGATGCCCCGGGCAGCTTAAACGGCGAGCAGAAAAACGAGTTTTATCAGCGACTGCTGACCCGTCTCCGCGTGTTGCCGGGAGCCGAGTCGGTGACACTGGTCGAGAACCGGCCGGGCTCGGGGTGGAGCAGCAACAACGAAGCCATCGTCGACGGGATGGTTCCTAACCACGGGAGCGAGAAGTTGCATCCTTGCGGTCGAATAATGTCGGCTCAGATTTCTTCCACGTGATGGGCATTCCCATTCTTCAAGGGCGCGGTGTCGATGAGAGCGACACTGCGAAGTCGCCCCGCGTTGCAGTCGTCAACGAGACGTTTGCCCAGCGATACCTTCCCAATCAGTCGCCACTCGGGCACCAGGTTGGGGCTAAGGGGTCGGAGCGGACAATCGTCGGCGTTGTGGGCAACAGCAAATACACCAGCGTCGACGAACTGGACCGGCCCATGATGTGGATTCCGTACACCCAGCTTGGTGCGCTCGGAGTCGGTGAAATGCACGTGGAGATGCACATCAATGGTGATCCCATGTCGGCGTTGCCGAATGCTGAGCGCGCGGTTCACGAGATAGACCCGAATCTACCGCTGCGGGATGCCATGACGCAGCAGGCACAGTTTGAGGATTCCATCAGCGGCAGACGGCTGTTCTCCCGGCTGGCGGTGTTCTTCGGATTGCTTGCTGGATTGCTCGTGGCTACCGGTCTATACGGGACGCTGGCTTATCGAGTGAGTCATCGCACGGTTGAAATTGGCGTGCGGCTGGCCGTGGGAGCGCAGCGCCGCGAGGTGCTGTTGATGGTGCTGCGCGAGAGCCTCATCCTGGCGAGCATTGGGATTGCGATCGGATTGCCAATCGCCTTTCTCGCCTCACGTCTGCTGCGCGCAATGCTCTTCGGCGTTGGCCCTAACGACTGGCTCAGTTTCGCCGGTGCGCTGCTGGCGGTTGTCGCCGTTGCTATCTTGGCGGCATTCGTTCCCGCGCGCCGCGCTGCCAGTACGGACCCGATGCAGGCGCTGCGCACCGAGTAGTAGTTGCATCGATGCTTCACCAAGAGCTGTCATCCCGGGCGAGGAGTCGCAGCGACGAGTCGAAGGACCCCTATTCCATTAGAAGCTGTCTGGCGTTGTTGACATCCTGTTTTGAAGGGGCGCGGCTTCAGCCGCGCCACGGTGGGCGCCTGAAGCTTGGGCTTTTAGCCCCTGAGGGAACTCTCGTGCTCTGCGCGCTAGCGGCGAGCTCCCGCAGCGCCTGAAGGCGCGCTCCTTCGGCACGGCCTATTTGGCCGATGCCGCTATCTGATCCAACTCCGTTGCCATCTGCTCAACGAAGACCGCTTCATCGTTCACGGCTTTTGCAACTCTCGGAACTTCTGTGTCCGCCAGCTTGTAATCCTTCAGCTCGATACTCTCGCGAATGCCCGAAACCGTCTTCGGGGCATAACCGGTGTAGAGGCCGGGCGCGTACAGCATGTGTTTGTAATAAGGCCGCGTAGGCAGGCCTCCTGGATTAAGCAGAAGCCGCTCCGACTTGAGCAGTTGGTCGTTCAACGCTGCCAGTTTCGCCGAATCGGGAGATCCTTTAAGCACGGCCGTGACAGCCTTGTTATAGTGCGCGCCTGATTTCGCCAAGGCGTCCGCTGCGTTTTGCAGGGGAGCGAAGTTGATGAACGGCGGCACGGCCTCCTGCTTGGGAGCAACTTCGGGACGACGCGGATCGTTGATCGCGTGGTACACGCCATCTTCGAGCTGACGATTTTGCTCGGTTACCTGCTCTTGCTTCTGCCTCAGCAGGTCTTGCACTTCTTTCAGATAATCGTTGACCGCATCAGCCAGGCTGCTGAACCGGTAAGGGAGCACATCAGCATCGGCCAGGCGCATCACGGTCACACCGATGGTTTGCGCCAGCGCTTTTCCGTAAACAAAATCGGTATCGGAGAAATGTGTATACCAATAGAAGTCGTCATAGATGGAGTGATAGATTCCCTCGCGGTCTTCTCCGCCATATCCGAGATTGAGCGAGGCCACTCCGAGATGATGCACAAAAGCTGTGTAATCGGTCCCGGAACCGAGAGGGAACAATTTCCAGTCGCTACGATTGCGAATCGCCAGCCGCGCCTCGGCGTCTTTGGCGTCGTGAATGCGTTCGGCCTGTGCTCGCTTCCAAACCGATATGCCTGCCTCGGGGTCCTGAACGTCGCGAGCTACGCCGTTGACCAGCGACTCCAGGGAATGTGATCCCTCGGCCTCAAGGAAGCCGCGGCCGTTGCCGTCAGTGTTGATGTAGGCCACGGCGTGCTGTTGAAGCTCGGCAGCATGCGTCTCCGCCCATTCAGTTGAGCCGAGCAGCATGGGCTCTTCGCCGTCCCATGAGCAGTAAATGATGGTCCGCTTGGGCTGCCATCCCTGCTTGTGAAGCTCGCCTAACGCGCGGCCTTCCTCTAGCAATGACGCTTGTCCCGACACCGGATCTTCGGCGCCGTTGACCCACGCATCATGATGGTTGCCGCGTACCACCCACTGATCACCCTCGCTGCTGCCGGCCATCTTGGAGATGACGTCGTACACCGGACGTATCTTCCAATCGAACGTAAGGGCCAGGTGAACTTTCGCCGCCCCCGGGCCGACGTGGTACGTAATGGGCAACGAGCCACGCCAGGATTGAGGTGCAACCGGCCCGCTTAAAGCTGCGAGCAACGGCTGCGCGTCGCCATAGGAAATGGGCAGCGTCGGGATCGGCGCAAGATTCTTCGCTTCCTTGATGTCCAGCCGCTTGGCATCTTTGGTCGCGCCAATGCCTGGGGTCAGCGGATCACCGGGATAGGCGTGGGGAAAATCCATCACACTGCCGCGCTGCACGCCATCCGGAGGACGCATGGGCCCTTCAGGAAATGTGCGTTCCGGAGCGTAGCCATCGTCCTGCGGCTCGGAATAGATGAGGCAGCCAATAGCTCCGTGTTCCCACGCCACGCGCGGCTTCACACCGCGCCAGGAATGACCATACTTGGCGATGACGATCGCTCCCTTGACCGAAACTCCGAGACGATCGAGCTCCTCATAGTCGGTCGGCACGCCATAGTTGACGAAGACCAACGGAGCGGTGACATCGCCATCGGGCGAGTACGCGTTGTAGGTCGGTAGCTGTTCGTTCTTCTGATTGCTGGTGGGATCAACAGCGAGGGCAGGTTCTTCCAGCTTCGCCGTGAAGTGCGTGGGCGCGTCCATCTCCAGCAGCCGCGACTTCGGAGTCGGGAAGAGCACGTCGAATTGCTCGATCTTCGCGTCCCATCCAAACGACTGCATTTGAGCCCGAATCCACTCAGCATTTTCTTTGTCGTATGGCGATCCAACATGATGAGGACGGGCGCTGAGCCGCTGCATGTAATCGCGCAATAACTTCGGATCCGGGATGCTCTTGAACTTGTCTTCCCACTGGCGCTCCTGCGCGCTCGATTGAGCAGTGAACCCGAGCAAAGGCTCGCTCCCTTGAGCGCTTGGAGCCTGCGCCCAGGTTTGAGAGGAGAACGTTCCAAACATCAAGGTGACGGCGAGCAGACGACGCATCCGGCCTCCTGTTACAAAACCACGTAGCTTACATGAAGAGAATGAGGTAGGTCGAACTTGAACAGTGAAGGGTGGCGAAATGAACGTGTTAACTAAGAAAAAGGCCGCCCAATATCGAAGGAGCGGCCCTGTTGAGCGAAGGTTCAAACGGGCAAATTACTGGTTGCTGAACGTCACCTTCTTTCCGTCGAACTTCGTGATGCTGATGGTGAACGGTTCGGCGTAGCTGTTGGCGCGATCCTTGAGCGCGGCGATGGCTACCTGCTCGCCCAGCAACATCGAGTAAAAGCTGGAGCTGCGGAAGTGGATCCCAGCGTGGATGCCGTGTCCAGCTGTGATGTTCCATGCCAGCTTCGACAACTCGCCATTGATAGTGAGGCTGTCTCGGTCGTCGCCAGTGTAGGGTACAAGCGTAAGACCATCGTCGCTCGGAACCATGACATCGGAGCCGATAGCTTGCAGCATCGGCCGGATCGGCTGGTTGCAGTCGAAGAAGAATTTGATGGCCGTGATGCACGCCCCACCAACGGTTCCATGTCCTGTCGGATAGCAGGGGTGTGCCGGCGCCCCTTCTGGGAAAGCCTGCGGCAACAGATAGGTCCCGTAGGTCGACTTAATGATCGGCAACACGGCGGAGTGGAGCAGGTCCGAATGCAGCGCCAATGCCGCCTGTGGCATCGGATGCTGATTCGTCAGTCGAGCATGTAGCAATGCGCCGATCTCTTCCGGGCGCTGCCGCAAATTCACAACCCACTTGTGGAACCACGCAGCTTTCAACGCTCGCGTTGCCATCTCGGGGACTGTACCCTTCGCGTCTACCGGACCACCTGCCTGTGTGCCAAAAGTACCGAAGCCATGTTGGGTGAGTGAGTTGTTGTACGGGTTCCCGGGGTTCACCGGACATCCGATCTCCGCGAGGATCAGACAGGCCACCCAGTATGCCTGATGAAGGGCATCGACGTGGGTATAAGCGTTCAGATCTCGGCCCATGCGAAGGTGACGGAAAATCGGATCAACCTGCAAACTGAACGACGGGGGAAATCCGCTCTCAACCCTCAGATACTCCGTGGGATCCGTCAGGTAGTCCGCGCCACCTTCACTGACGGACAGGTATCGTACCATCTGTTGGTTCATCGGCTGCGCACCCATGAACGTCGGCTGCATCAGGAACTGTGAGACATACGGTCCCTTCACGCTCCCATCGCCGCGAACAATCTGGCCGCGGAAGAGATTTTGCGGCGTGACGGGATAGGGAAAAATGCTGCTATTGCTCCTGACGTACGACAGGTTGTTGAGGTCGGCGCACGCCTGAGCAGCGATAGGGCTGTTCGCGTAATCCTCAAAATGGACGTCGCGCATCAAGGCGGCCCAATAGTGCTCGACCTCTTCGGCAGCGGTCTGCGCGCTGGACACGGAGGGGGCGGGCGGGATCACAGTCGCGAACGCGTCTAATCCCTCCAAATCGAAGGCCAGAGCGCCCATCGGACCGTTGAGGGTCCCGGTGAATCCAGGACCACCCGGATTTCCCACCTGGATGTTTTCGAAATCTGAGAAGCGGCCCGTTTTCAAGGCGTGTGTGAGGCTTAGCCACGATGCCCTATTCACGATTCCAAGCGCATCGTGCTTCAGACACTTACTCCAACTGCCGCTGAAGTCCGAGTATCGGGCGGCATCGCCGTTGTCGGGCTGCACGCCAACGTTGATCTTTTCGTTCAGGGCTGTATTTTTGCGGTAATTGTAGCTATCGTTAGCGCGACCGTATGAGTCGTAGCCGATCACTGACGCTTCGGCTTGACCGTGCTTACCTTCGAACAGTGGTTCCAACGGAATACCAACCGCGAGTGCAACGGCGGTTGCTCCGCCCATCTTGCCGAGAAACGAACGACGGCTGGAGTCGGCAGTCGCCGCTGGGCTGTGGCGCGGTGACTCCGGTTTGGTGTTGGTCTCATCTTTACTCTTAACCAATGTATTTGTTTGGCGATGCTCTTCTTTCACGGACGTGCTCCCTTCGTTAGTAGTCAGGTGGGATCGGTTATTGGGAGGTACCGCAGTGAGTTTGAGGGCCGCTCACACGGAATCTCGACGCTGGGGTTTTCTCGGATCCCCAACCACAGACTGGGTGACGCAATTACCGACTGGCCGCGGGAGTTGGCTTGAGCAACGGAGAAAATCGCAAACCATTTGTCGTCCTTGTGCGATCGGCCTCAGTTGCGCAACTGATACTGAAATCAAAGCTCCGCAATGTCAAGCAGAATGTCTGCTGAATACGTTAAAAACTCGCGATTACCCGATGCGCCTAAGATGGGGTTACTCGGTACACTTAGTAACAGGAGAAAGCATGGCAATCACGCAAGAGGAAGTACTCACGGCACTTAAAGAATGCTATGACCCCGAGATTCCGGTAAACATCGTAGACATGGGTCTGATCTATGAAGTTAGGGTTAAGCAATCAGAGACCCCCAATTCAGAGACTCCCAATTCGGGAAGCGAAGATGTGGAAGTGGAAATGACTCTGACGGCCCCCGGTTGTCCTTCGAGCGCGTACATCAGCGATCAGGTGAAGCAGCGTTTGCTGCGCATGCCCGGAGTGAACAACGCCACCGTGGAAATTGTGTGGTTTCCGCAGTGGACGCCTGAGCGTCTAAGCGCCGATGCTCGAAAGCAGCTTGGGCATTGACTGACGCGTTCTGCGCGGGTGGCATCCAACTTCGTTCGGAAACTGAATGTCGAAAACAACCAAGATAATCCAGGCCGTCCTGCTGGTCGTAATCATCGCCGCCGGCATCCGTTTCTACCTCTACATGCGCGACCGTGGAAGTACAGCTGCGCTCGCACCTCCCACGCAGCAGGAAGTCGCTCTCGATGCTGACGCATACGTGATGCCTAAAAAACTTCATCCGCAGGACCTGCAGGATGCGAAGGAGTTGACCAGGCAGCCGGTTTGGGTTCGCGCCGGATACCAGATCGTCTACTACCCGTTTAATGGACATACCGACTTCAAGCATGAATCCGGCAAGCTTGCCCCGATTGAAAAGCTCGACATCAAAGATGTCGTTGTCGATCGTCCGCCGCAAGGCGAAAAGCAAGTGATGGCGGTATTCGAAAAAGACGGCAAGCGTTACGCCTTTACCATCGGCAACGCCGAGGACAACAGCTATAAGATTTATTCCGACGACATTCTCTTCATTCAAGATCCGCACGAGCTCTACAAGCACTGGTCTGCGGACGCCTGGCAAGCCATCGAAAATCACCAAGTCAAGCCCGGCATGAACGAACTGCAGGCTTCCTTCGCTGTGGGAGTCGGTGTGCCGGAAGGCACGGGCACGAGTAATCCGCGGATAGTGAATTACCTCAACGATGGCCATCCGCTGCGCGTGACCTTCGACAATGGCAAGGCCACGGAGATTGTGCCGGGAGCCGCTTCGTAACTCATCGCGCTACACGTCTACAATGTCTGTTTCATGCAATTTGAACTCTTCGTCGCGGCACGATATCTGCGGGCCAAGCGGCGGCAGGCCGTCATCGGTATCATCACCGTCATCTCCATCATCGGAGTGGCGGCCGGAGTCGCTTCGCTCATCATCGCGCTGGCCATCAACAACGGTTTCCGCCAGGACCTGCAGGACCGCCTGCTGGGCTCGACCTCGCACATCAACTTGTTGCGCGTGGAGAGCGACGGCATCCGCGACTGGGAAGAGCTGCTGAAGCGCCTGGAGAGAGCAGCCGCACGTGGTCGCCGGCGGCTCCCGCGATGTACGAGCAGGTGCTGATCTCGCGCGGCGCGCACGCCCAGGGCGCGCGTGCTGAAGGGCATCGTCCCCAGCTACGAGCGCAAGGTCAGCGACATTCTCGATTCCGTGAAATCAGGCTCGGCGACGCCACTGGAGGCTGCGCCGGGCGAAAATCCGCTGACACGCCTCCCGCGAACGACGAGAGCAATCCGCTAGTCGGCGCGAGTCACTGCTCGCTGCCGCCCATCCTTCTCGGGCAAGGACATGGCCGACTCGCTGGGAGCGCAGGTCGGATCGCTGGTGACCGTCACCAGTCCGCAAGGCGAGCTGACGCCCTTCGGCATCGTTCCCAAGTACAAGCGCTTCAAAGTGGTGGGAATCTTCAGCTCGGGTTTCTACGACTACGACAACACGTGGGCATTCATTCGTCTTGCCGACGCGCAGAAGCTCTTCGATCTCGGCGACGTGGTCTCGGTGCTGGAGTTCAAGGTCGACGACATCTACAAGGCCGACCAGATCGGCCGCGAACTTGAGAAAGCAGCAGGCAAGGGCTTCATGTCCACCAACTGGATGGAGCAGAACCGCGCGCTCTTCCACGCGCTGCGGCTGGAGCGCGTGGTCACGTTCATCACCATCGGCCTGATCGTGTTTGTCGCCGCGCTGAACATCCTGATCTCGCTGATCATGATGGTGATGGAGAAGACGCGCGACATCGCCGTGCTGGTCTCGATGGGCGCGAAGAGGCGGCAGATGCGGCGCATCTTCATCTATCAGGGAATGCTGATTGGCGTGATCGGAACAGTGATCGGACTGGTGCTGGCTACGGCATTTCGTTGGTCGCCGGCCACTATCGGCTGGTGTCGTTGTCGGCCGAGGTGTACTCCATCGACTACGTGCCCTTCGCGCCGCGCGTGCTCGACGGATTGCTGGTGGCGCTCGTCGCCATCGGAATTTCGTTCATCGCGACGCTGTATCCGTCGTGGTCGGCGGCGAGCGTGCTTCCGGCCGAGGCGTTGCGCTACGAATAAGCTGTTAATTCCGTTTCATGATGCCGAAAGACATGCCGTGGGGATCGTGCATCACGGCCATTTCACTTCCGTCCGGCAGGCTCGTGGGCGGGATGAGCAGCCTGGCGCCGAGTGCTTCTGCTCGCTTCACCGACTTCTTCACGTCATCCACGGCCATGAACAACTGGACAAAATTAGTAGCCTGCGCAGGTGCCGGCCATATCCCGCCCTCGATTCCTTCCGCAACACCAGTGCGGATTTCCCGATAGCCCATAGGATTGTCGCTGTTGACGGACCATCCGAATAAGGTGGAATAGAACTTTGCGGTCTCGTCAGGGACAGTGGAGAGAATCTGAAACTGAATCACGGGATCGGCCATTTCGTAGTGCTCCTCTATTGATTCGTGGATTTCGTATTTAGGCGTCCCAATTGAACGCCATCGGCGGCGGCGAGCTCGCGAATGCGTATCAGTGATCGCTTGCGAAACTCAGTTTCAGTGACGCGCATTGAGACAAGCAGTGGTTTGCATCTGCCTCCTGGCGACATCTCAAGCAGCCCTAAACGAAGCAGGCGGCCGAGCGCGACATTGACCTGGTCCACCGAGACGCCTAGCTCGTTTGCGACGGCCCGCGAATTCGCCTTTAAGCCGCGAGTGCCTGCCAGGCGGATGATCTCCCAGTGGCTGCGGTCATTGATCACCGCAAGCGCTTCCGCTGTCCAGTGGCGCAAGTGTTGCTGGCGCTTCAGAGTGGCTGAATCGGGCAGATGCTCAGCCGCTATGAACGCCGCGGTTTCCTCCGAGGTCATGCCCAGCTTCTTCGCCCATTGACGCAGTTGCGCGACTGGTATCGGTCGTTTATTGCGCAGGATCTGCGAGAGTGTCGAGTGGTCAGCCTCGAGGAACGAAGCAAACGCCCGCAGGGAGTACCGGGGATTCTTCAGCCGCCGGTCGCGGAGTTCCTGTTCAAGTCGTTGCTGAAATTGCGAGCCACTCATCGCTTGCTGAATGTAGCAAGCGGTTCAGGGAGTGACAATCCATGGAGCAGCCAAAGTGGGGCACGGTCGTGCCCCGCTAAACGTCCACGAGCGCTTAGGATCGACGAATCTCGCTACTCGTATTTCAGCGTCTGCACCGGATCGAGTCGCGCGGCGCGGCTTGCCGGATAGAGACCCGCCAGCAGGCTCACCACGATCGAGAACGCAATGGCCGCGCCGATCAGCCACGGTGGCAGAATCCATACCGGCTCGGCCGGAAGCTGGTGGCGCTGCAGATAGAATCCCGTTCCGATGTTGATGGCCTTGCCGATGGCGAAGCCCAGCGCGATGCCCAGCAATCCGCCGAAGAAGCCCATCGCTCCCGCTTCGGTGAAGAACAGCCTCTTCACATCGCCGTCGCTGGCGCCGATGGCTTTCATCACGCCGATTTCGCGCCGCCGCTCCAGCACCGCCATCACCAGCGTGTTGATGATCGCCAGCGTGGCCACCGCCAGCGCCAGCGAGCCGAAGATGCCGAGGAAGAGATCGAGCACGGTGAAGAAGCGCCGCAGGCTCTTGGTGGCATCGAGCACGGAAAAGGTGCGAAAGCCCATCTTGTTGATCGCGTCCTGCACCCTGCAACCTTGGCCGGATCTTTCACCCGCACGGTCAGCGTCATGTAGTTCTTGCCGCTGCCGCGCAGCGAGCTGCGCATGTCGGTGAACTGCGCCATGTTCAGCTTCTCCATGGTTCGACCGGCAGAAAGATGCGGCCGCGCGAAACCGTGCGCATTCCGCCATAGGGCTCTTCGTCGATGATGCCGACGACCTTCACCTTTTGCGTTTTGCGCACCACGGAGAACCCGTAGTTGTCGCCCGAATTGTCCGCGACTCCGGCGTCGCTTGCGCCGCCATGCCGGGCCGGTCGGAGGCATCTGTCAGGCAAGCGCCTGACGCTCGCCATAGCGCAGCGTGACTTCCTGCCCGATCAGCGCATTGGGATCCTTGTCGTCCAACTCCTTGGCGAAGTCGTTCAGCAGGATCGACTTCGTCGGCATTGTCGCTGCAGAAGAACTTGCCCTTCAGATTGTCGAAGGCTTCGTTCTCGCGCGCCGACATCGGCAGGCCGGTCACGAATCCAAAGTGTGTTTGGCCGCCATAGACGATCTCGCCCATGACGCGCATCTCGGGCTCGACCTCGGTCACGTACGGCAGTTTGGTGATCGTCTGGCGTGCAGGCTCGTCCAGCACCGGAGCCTTCTCCGGATTCTGGTCCTTCGCGTCGTCTTCTTTGTCGAAGCCGCGGAAATCCTGCTTCGAGGTGACGAAGACGGTGTCGAACATTCCCGAGCCTGCCAGGCGCCGCGTCGCCAATTGCTGCAGTCCCACACCGAGCGACAACATCGCCACCAGCGACGCCACGCCCACCGAGATGCCGATGGTCGTCAATCCATTGCGCAGCTTCGATTGCCGCAGATTGCGCACCGCCAGATCGAACAGGTCATAGCTCTTCATGCCCGCACCTCCTGGCTTTGCAGCTTGCCGTCGCCAAGAAAGATGAGCCGCTGCGCGAAGCGCTCGGCCAGCGCGCGCTCGTGCGTGACCATGACCACGGTCATGCCCAGCGAGAGGCTGAGGTCGCGAATCAGGTTCAGGATGTCTTCGCCGGTGCGGCTGTCGAGATTGCCGGTGGGCTCATCGGCCAGCAGCAGCGAAGGACGATTGGCCAGCGCGCGCGCGATCGAGACCCGCTGCTGCTCGCCGCCCGACAGCTCCGACGGACGATGCTCCATCCGCTTCCCCAGTCCTACGCGCTCCAGCGACTCGCGAACGCGTGCGGTGCGCTCGGTGCGATCGACTTCGGCAAAGCGCATCGGCAGCTCGACATTCTCGTGATCTTCATCGACGGGATCAGGTGGAAGGACTGAAACACCATGCCAACATCGTTGCGGCGATAGCGCGCCAGCTCTTCTGACGACATCTTCGCCAGGTCGCGTCCTTGCACCAGCACCGAGCCCGAGGTGGGGCGGTCGAGACCGGCCAAGCAGGTTCAGCAGCGTGGATTTGCCCGAGCCCGACTGCCCCAGCAGAGCGACGAACTCGCCCGGCTCGATGTCGAGCGAGATGCCGTCGACGGCGCGGATGATGTTGCCGCCCATCGCATAGTGGCGGCAGACGTTTTCCGTACGCACGGCCGCCTTGGCTGGTGAACTTTTGTAGAGCTCATGTGTAAGTCATTCGATGACTTGGCCGGTCATGCGGGCGCAAAGTACACGTCACCCAGCGTGCACTCGGCAACCTACGTCATGACGGCGGTAAGGGAATCAGCGGAAACTAAGGTTTCACATTCAGAGTTCCTCATGCAAGCATCCCCCACTTTTCCCGATCTGAGTACCGGAAGGCTCCATATTAACTATGAAAAACGTAGCCCAGCCCAAGGCTCTCTGGATAGCAGCGGTCATCACGATCTTCTTTCTTCTTTTCTAACGGCCTGCGGCGGCTCAGGCGGCGGTGGTGGCACCTCTCCTACGGCAAGCCTAAGCGCATTGCCGACGACCATCACCTCGGGACAGACGGCAACTTTGAGCTGGGCGACAACGAATGCTACTTCAGCCAGTATCGACAACGGTGTCGGGGCAGTCACGCCGGTGGCCGGAGGTAGCGTCACGGTCCAGCCGACGACCACGACGACATACACCTTGACCGCGACAGGTGACCACGGCACCGCAACTGCGCAGGTAACAGTGACGGTGCAGGCGGCCGCTCCTCCTACCGCAACGCTAACTGCTTCGCCAACCACCATCACGGCGGGACAAACCGCAACTCTGACCTGGACAACCACGAATGCGACATCAGCCAGCATCGACAATGGTGTTGGCACAGTTACGCCTGTAGCGGGCGGCAGCGTCACCGTCCAGCCGGCGGTCACGACGACTTACACGCTGACGGCCACAGGTCCCTTGGGCACGGCAACGGCGAAGGCGACCATAACTGTGCAGCCGCCACCTCCTCCTACAGCAACCTTAACGGCGTCGCCGACCACAATCACCGCGGGCCAGACAGCAATACTTACGTGGGCGACCACAAATGCGACCACAGCCAGCATCGACAATGGCATCGGCACAGTTACACCCGTGTCGGGAGGCAGCGTAACCGTACAGCCGACCACGACGACTACGTATACCCTGACCGTGACCGGTCCGGGTGGTAGCGCCACAGCGCAAGCCACAATCACGGTTCAAGCCGGTTCTGTGACCAGCATCCAGCATGTCATCTTCATGCTGCAGGAGAATCGCAGCTTCGACAGCTACTTCGGGATGCTGAATCCGTATCGCCAGGCCAACGGTTGGACCATGGGCGACGACGACCAGACGTACACGGTTGACGGCATCGACGACAAGCTGGACAAGCTCACCAACTTCGACGACGAGAACGAGCCGTTCATGCTTTTCAAACTGAAGAGCACGTGCCTGGACGACATGACCTCGGCATGGCTGGAAAGCTACGGCGACGTCAACCGGTACAACTTCTTGCTGAACCGGCCGATCCTGATGGACGGGTTCGTCCACACCGCCGAAAATTTCGCAAAGTTGGGCGAGGGTGACGGCGAGTTCACTGACTTGCAGGGCAAGCGCGCCATGGGGTACTACGATCAGGACATCCTGAACTACTACTACTACATGGCAGCGCAGTTCGCGATTTCCGATCGCTGGTTCTCGCCCGTCTCCAGCAAGAGCACGCCCAACCGCATCGCGACCTACACCGGGGGAACAACCCAGGGTCTGGTACGCGATCCCTATGTCGACGACAAGTTCACCGATCAACTGAATATTCAAACCATCTTCCAGGAACTGGATCAGAACGGCGTGTCGTGGAAGATTTACTACTCGCTGACGGCGGGTGGCTGCACCGATGAAGACGGCGATTGTGGCCAGGGCGGACACTCCAGCGACTATCCCGTCACCACATTCTCAGACTTCTCCTATTCCGGCCAAATACCTTTACTCGAACCCGAACCACGAGGCCTGTATTGCGCCCACCATCGGCTCCAAGCAGGCGGTTGGCGATCCTGACGAATGCCTTCTGCATCGACATCAATCACGTCGCCCCACTCGACCACTACTTGAGTGACGTGCAGAACAACACTTTGCCCAGCTATCGCTTACATCGAAGCGGCTTACGGGCACAGCGACGAGCATCCCGGTTCCGGGCAGTCTATCCTCGTACGGCCAGCAACAGGTGGCGATCCATCGTGAACGCGCTGATGCAGAGCCCGTCATGGGCGAGCTCGGTCTTTTTCCTGAGCTACGACGAGCCGCGGCGGTCCTTTCGATCACGTGCCGCCGGTGCCCGGACCACTCCAACGATTTCACCGATGCCTGGTATCAACGCGCCGGATATTTCCACCATCGCGGTGAACGCCGATGGCTACAATCCGTGTCTGCCGCCGAGTGGAATTCCTACCTTGCACTGCGATCTCAAGCCCAGCGATCCCGGAGCGCAACCCAGGCGATGCGCCGGCTCAGAAAGGATTTGCCGCCCAGCTTGGTTTCCGGCTGCCCAACCTGGTGATCTCGCCGTTTACCCGGAAGCACTACGTCTCGCACATCCCGATGGACCACACTGCCATCATCAAGTTCGTGGAGAACCGCTTCATTGGACCCGCTGCGCACCTCACGAACCGCGATGCGGCTCAGCCCGATCTGCTGAACTTCTTTGACTTCACTAATGCTCCCGTGGGCTACACCGCCTACGCCGCCGACGCCCAACGCGCCGCCGGGCATGTGTACGCCCGACAGGATATGTAAACGATTTGTCAACGATGAAACAAAGTCAAACTTGTTCTAAACTATTGGTACATCCGACGGATCGCTGATTGCGGCAGCCGACTCCCAACCGTTGGCAATAGCGCCAAACATGCGGCGTGCGCACCGGAGCTCTGCCCCACTCGCTCTAAGTCCGGATCTCCTAGTTCCCAAAATGGGAATGCGGGTTAACAGTTGCACCGTGTTGCAACTGTTTCTTCCTTATCCCATTGACATCGACCGCTAGTAAATAGCAACATCATATGCTACGTTAAAGCGGCTCCGACGGTCATCAGCTTCCTGTCGTTCTGCTTTCCGTTGTGCCCCCACGCTTTTCAAAGCACAAAAGAGGAATCACCTTGAAAGCCGACCTGCGTATCTGTTTCTCAGCTGTCCTCTTGTTAGGTTCGAGTGTCCTGTGTAGCGCGGCCGACGCGAAGTCAAAGCCGGCAGACTCAGACGCCCGCGCCGCCCATTACTGTGATCGTTAACCAGGATCAGGGCGTTCCTTATCCGAATCAGGTCGCTATTCTATCTGGCAGGCGGAACGGATACGAATCCGACCCTCACGCTCACTGACCAGATCTACACGGGTGGATATGGCAGCTACGGCGGTTTTTTCGGAACACCTCGAGTCGCCTCCGCTCCTGACGTAAACACCAACTGCGTTTACGTTTCGAACTCCGGCGATAACACGATTTCGGCGATGGCTTTGAATTCGCTCGAGTTCGTTGGGACGTTCTCTGGTGGTGCTTGGCGATAGCGGGATACCCGACGGTATCGGCATGGCGGTGAGCGGGAACTATCTGTATGCCGGATACGGGGATTCCCAGAGCATCGCCGTTTTCAGCACCAGCCCGGGATGTGGCCTCACCTATCTGCAGAGCTTGCCGGCTGCCGGCAAGAACGGCGGTTCGCCTACCGGCATCGCGGTGCGCAACAACATCCTGGTTGTCAGCTACGGTGATGGGTCGGTTCAGTCTTTTGACGTGACGCACGGCATTCCCGTGCCCAACCACGATCTGCAGAACTCCCGCGGCTTCGCAGGACCGGTGCCCGGAATCAACTCACCGCTGGGCAACATTCCGAACGGCGTAGATATCAGCCAGGACGGTCGATGGGCGATTTTTGGCGATACCTCGACTTTGTCTCTGGTCGAGCTTTCAAGCCTTTTCAGCTTCGCTCACACCCAGCTGAATTCGACCCGCCCCATACTACAGCTTGGGTAAGAGCATCGATGCGGGCAACGTACACCTGAGCCCCGACGGCACGATGCTTTACATGGTGAACAACGAAAGTGGAACGGTGACCGCCGCCTTCTTCAATAGCGCGGCCGGACTGCTCACCAAGGGCTGCACCTCGCCTCCGCTGCGGAACTTCAATTTCCTTCCCTGGTATGGGATGATCCAGACCCGCGATACCACGGGTACCGGCAAGGTGCTCTATGTTGCTGAGTTTGGCCGGTTCGTCGACGAGCAAGGTCCTCCTTCGGCGATCGGCATTTTGACCATTAAGGTCAATGGCAATACCTGTACTCTCACTGAAGCTCCTGCGTCCCCGGTGGAGGTACCACTAACTGGCACGCTGTCGTTCGGTGTCTATCCGCCTCGGCCTTACTGAGGTTGGTTTTCATAGTGCTTGTAGATCTTTCCGGTGACAAAGGACTGAGGATATGAAGATGATTTCGAAAATTGGCATAATGGCGGGCGCTCTGCTCTGCGGGTTATCAATGACAGCGGCGGGTCAGAATTTCTGTCCCACGCGCCCGACGTATGGCGATGAGGTGGTGAATCCGCCGGAAGTGTCCAGCCAGAATGGGACGTTGACGCTAAACCTTGCGGAGAATAGTTCCCTCGGCCCGACACAGATGGTTCGCTACTGCTACGTTTACAACAATGGTGGCCAGAACGTGGAAGCTCCCACACTGCGTGTCAATCCTGGCGACCAGCTGGTAATCAATTTCACTAACAACATCTCGGTCACGGGAGGGGTGGACGGAGCGCGGGTGCTCAAGTCGCGTCACGCTCCCAACAAGCCGATGGCAATGGGGGATCCGGAACTGGCAAAAAAGACCGGTGACTTCTGCCAGGGTGGCACGATCGATGCCACCACTACCAATATCCACTTCCATGGACTGAATATTCCTCCGGTGTGCCACCAGGACGAAGTAACCCAAACCGTCATCCCGAATGGCGGCTCGCAGTTCCAGTACAACACGCAGATTCCTGCAAACGATCAATTTGGGATGTACTGGTATCACCCGCATCCACACGGTTTTTCAGCACCGCAGGTTTTTGGTGGTGCAGCCGGATCGATCATCATCAATGGCTCCAATCAGTACACCCAGGGATTGCCGGAACGAATCATCCAAATCCGTAACAATGCCGACATGAGAACCGACGACCAAGACGGTCAGTTCAGCGTCAACTTCGTGCCGACCAACTGGCCATTCAAGCCTTTGCCGGTTATCAATACGGTTCCTGGACAAAAGGAATTCTGGCGCGTGTTGAATGCCTCGACCAACGGCTTCATGACTCTGCAGCTTTTCACGGATCATGCCTTGCCGTTGTTGGTCGTGTCTATCGACGGCATTCCTCTTAATCCTCCGCAATCCATGACGACGGTGACCATTCCCCCGGCGGCGCGAGCAGAATTTATCGTCCCGGAATTGCAGGCCAATGTTCAAACCCGGCTTCAGACCACGGGCTTTGATACGGGCTCGATCGGCGATCCAATGAGGGCATGGAGATTGGCACAGGTGGTTGTCTCCGCCCAGAATGCCAAGAAAGAGCCTCCCAAGATGCCGCCTTTCGTCCCGCAGACGCGCGTTGAGCGCTTTGCCGGAATCGGCAGCAAGCAGGCAAACATCCAGCGTAATCTCTATTTCTCTGAAATAAACGTGGGCACCAACGGTCCTGGGCAGTTCTTCATCACGGTACAGGGTCAGCTACCGAAGATATTTGATGCCATGAATCCCCCCGCAATTAAGACCAAGGTAGGGAGCGTGGAGGATTGGACCATCACTAACCAGGCAGCGGAGCCGCACGTCTTCCATATTCACCAGATTCACTTCCTGGTCCTGGAAATCGACGGGCAGCCGCTGGCAAATCCATACCTGGCCGACACTGTCACGGTTGGCGAATGGTCAGGCAGCGGACCCTTCCATTCCATTAAGGTTCGCATGGATTTCAGCGATCCGAACATCGCTGGCACGTTCGTCTATCACTGCCACATCCTGGATCATGAGGATGGAGGTATGATGGCGACCATTCAGGTAGACCCGTAGGACGAAAGTTTTTCGCACTCCAACGCACGACGCCTCCACGTCGTGCGTTTTTTGTTTTCCAACAATCTCGTTGATGCGGCTCTGTCCCACAACGTAATATGTGGCTCCGGCAATCCCCCCGGAGGTCCTGCAGCAACGACAATGTTTCGCCCCGTCATTTGCGCCCTCACACTCTGTGTCGCAATTTCTCCCGGGCTCTCATCGCAGGAAGCCAAGGAAGCCCCTGAGGCCGCCAGAATTCGACAGGTGGTCGATCAGTACATGAATCACCTGCTCGCGAGAAGTACTCCCGGACTACGTCGGCCAGGGGCGATTGTTGGCATCTCGATTCATGGCAAGCGGTACTTCTTTCACTACGGCGCCGCGCGGGACGACGGAACGGCATTTACCCCGGAAACTTTGGTGGAAATCGGGTCGTGTACCAAGGTGTTTACGACCACGCTCTTCGCTCTCGCGATCAACCGCACCCAAATCGATCCCAACGCGCCCGCCGAGCGCTACATGCCAAAGAACTATCACCTCCGCGGCAACGCGCGAAAGATAACACCTCTGGAACTAGCGGACTTCACCTCGGGAATGCCCGACGATCCCACTAATTTGCCGAAGGCGCCGCTGGAGAAGCGCGGGATCGAGTACTACACGGTTAAGGACTTCCTTACGTGGGTCGCAGACCGCAACCCGGAGAGTCCGCCTCCGGCGCCGTATCTCTATTCAAATTCCGGCATTGGCTTGTTGAGCTTCCTGGTTGACACGGCAACGCACCAGACTTGGCATGAGCAGCTTGAGGAAGAGATCATCGGACCGCTCGGCATGCTCGACACTGAGCTGCGCCCGTCGGACGAGCAGAAGCAGCGTTTGGCGAAAGGACACCACGCCAATGGCACAGACGCGCCACCTTGGCCGATCTTCGCCTGGTACGCTGCTGGCGGACTGCGCTCCACTGCGGCGGACATGCTGCGCTTCGGAGAAGCCAACCTCGGCCACAAAGACGTGGATGGCCGTGCGGTTTCCGATCAACTGATCGCCGCGATGAAGCTGGCGCAAACTCCGATTTACACGTTGCCTCGCGGGAACGCCAAGCAGGCCATGGCTTGGGAGCAAAATCTAGGCTCCGGGCCGGACGATAACCAAGGCGAGCAGCCCGAGCTTCATCCCGAGAGCGTGAAGAACGGCGGTACGGTGGGATTTAGCACTGCAATCGTCGTGAATCATTTCAAGGACGCAGCGATCTTCATCGCGGTGAACTGGAATGGCCGCAATCCCGCGCCCACAGCAATCGCGATAGGCAGGCACTTGCCGTAGCAAAAACGAGAGTTTCTCAATGCGCCCGCCGTCTCCATATCACATAGAACGGCGCCCCCAGGAAGACGATGAAGATTCCGATCAGTGTCTCCTTCGGACGGGTGACTACGGAGTTTAGCGCCCACGCTCCGGCGAAAAACACGTAGAGCGCCGGAAGATAGGGATACCCGGTACAGCGGTATGGGCGATGCGCGTGGGGATGCTTGCGCCGCAAGACAAACAGCCCTGCAACGGCTGCAACATACGACAGCACCATCATGAACATCACGTAGGTGTAAAGCTGGTCAAAAGTGCCGCTGAGCGCCAGTACGCACGCCCAACTCGACAGCGCAATCAGGCTGATTGCCGGGGTGCGATATCGCGGGTGCACCCGGCCCATGGCCTCGAAAAATACTCCGTCACGTGCCATTGCGTAGGAGACGCGTGCACTGCACAAAATCGCGCTCGAAGCTGCGCCGAAGCAAGACAGAGCGATGGTTGCGCCCAATAATTTCGCCGCCTTCGATGAGAACAGGGTTGTCGCGGCAGCTTGTGCGATGGTTTCCTCTTTCGCAACCTGCGTGATCGGCAATGCGTAGAGGTACACCACGCTGACGCTGATGTAGATCGCGGCTACCAGAAGTATCCCCAGCACCAGCGCCCGCGGCAGGACTCGTTGCGGGTTCTTGATCTCGCCGGCCACCCACGTGATGTACACCCAACCATCGAATGCCCAGAACACCGCAATCAATGCCACGCCGAAGCCCGAGATGACGCCGGGAAGCGATACGGGCTGATCGACCGGAATGCTGACTCGCAAGTTGCTCCACGAACCGTGTCCGATGGCGAGTCCCAGCAGAACGAACATGCCAATGGCCGCGAACTTCGCCCACGTTGCGGCGTTGATCAGCGCCGATCCGCGTTTCAATCCGAGAACGTTGATCGCCGTCAGCAACGCTATGGCCACGACCGCGACAATGTCGCCGCGCGTCAGGGTGAATCGCCCCATGGTAACGACAGGAGCGTGCGCCGCGGCAACCGGCAGCACCGCGCCAAAATATTCCGCAAACCCGACCGCAAGCGCCGCGATCGTTCCGCTCTGGCCAACGGTGAAGATCATCCAGCCATACAGAAACGCCGGGAACTCGCCATATGCCTCGCGCAGGAAGACGTACTGTCCCCCGGCTTCGGGATACATGGCCGCCATCTCCGCAAAGGCGAAACAGGCAAGCAGAGAAATGAGGCCGCCGGCGACCCAAATTCCAAGAAAGTACAACGGCGTGTGTACGGCATTCGCGATCGGTGCGGCAGTAAGAAAAATGCCCGAGCCGATGATGCCGCCGACCATTAGCAGCACCGAGTCCGTCAGCGACAGCCCGCGGAGCAGCGTGACTTTCTGCTTTGTAGTGCGCTCGGGTACGGTCGGAGCGTGCGCCATGCTCATCCAATTCCCAGGTCTTCCGGCATCTCCAGCGGTGTTCCGCATTGCCGGCAGATGACAGCCGAGCAATCCCCGCAGGTCAGCGGGTCAGAGACCTCGCGGGCGCAACTTGGACAATACAGCAGGGAAGACGGCTGGCCGGATCCGTTGGTCGGGCGTTCTGGAGTTTGAGCCATGGATTCGGGAAACTGTAGCATAGAGAATTCGATACCGCGAGGAGACAATGGCTGATCCCCGAACCAATACTGCCGACGAGCGTTTACGCCAGGAATTCAATGAGTGGGCCGAGCAGGGCAAGGGCGAGGAGATGGAGCACCACCACATCTCCATCACCGAGCAGACTCTGGCCATGATGAAGCTTAAGCCGGGCGATAAAGTGCTCGATCTCGGCTGCGGCGCAGGCTGGGCCAGTCGCCTGCATGGCCAAGGCAGTGGACGACCGCGAGAAGCCGGGGCAGGTGATCGGGCTTGACGTCTCGGATGAGATGATTCGGCGCGCCCGGGCGGCCTCTCGCGACTTACGATAACCTGATGTTTGTCATCGGCTCGGCGCAGCAGATTCCCTGGGAAGAGAACTTCTTTGACAAGGTGCTGTCGGTCGAGTCTTTCTATTACTACGCCGATCAGGACCGTGCGCTGGCTGAGTTATTCCGCGTGATGGCGCCGCTGGGCGAGCTCTACATCCTCATCAATCTCTATCGCGACAATGAATACTCACAGTTTTGGGTGGAAGAACTGAAGGTGCCGGTGCACATGCGTTCTGAGCAGGAGTACATCGATTTGCTCAAGGCGCATACCTTCGAAGACGTGCGCGCCGTGCGTGTACCCGATCTCACACCAACTCCCGACGAGTACACAGGTCGCTGGTTTAAGGATGCCGAGGAGTTGCGTGACTTTAAGCGCATCGGCGCGCTGCTGCTGATCGCGCGCAAGCCCAACTTCCGCGTGCCTCCGCCAGCCATGCAGGTGTACTAGAGAGCTGGCAGCCACCAGTTGGCCACTACCAATAAGAATTCCAAGCAGCAGCTTTCGCTGGGAGCTCGTGGCTGGTGGCTGAAGTCCGTTCTGACACCTGATACCTGACGCCCGACACCTATTCCGGAACTTCTTCCCCTGCCATGCCGTATCTATTCTCGAGGGATCACTACCCATGATTCGACTTGAGAACCTCACCAAGGAATACGACGAGGTCACGGCCGTTCGCGAGGTATCGATCGAGATACCCGAAGGCGAGATCTATGGCCTGATCGGCCCCAATGGCGCGGGTAAGACGACCATGCTGCGTATGTGCTGCGGCCTGCTTCCTGCAACCTCCGGGCGCGTGATGGTGAACGGCATCGATGTGCAGAACAATCTAGAGGCCGCGCAATCGCAAATCGGCTACCTCGCCGATTTCTTCTCCGTCTACGACGATCTGAAGGTCTGGGAATATCTCGACTACTTCGCACGCGCCTACAAGCTCGATTCAACTCGCGTTCCTGAGCGGGTGAACGAAGTTATCGCCGAAATCGGCCTCGAGGTGAAGCGCGACTCCATGGTGAAAGGCCTGTCGCGCGGCATGAAGCAGCGGCTGGGCATCGGCCGCGCTGTGATTCATCGTCCCAAGGTGTTGCTGCTTGATGAGCCGGCTTCCGGTCTAGATCCTAAAGCGCGCTTCGAACTGCGGCAGCTTCTGAAGCGCTTGCGCGATCAGGGCGCGACCATCGTCGTCTCCTCGCACATCCTTCCCGATCTCGAAGACTTCAGCACCTCCATCGGCGTGATGGAGCGCGGTGTGATGCTGCGCAGCGGCCGAGTGGGCGAATTGCGGCAGGAAGTCGAGTCTGGCGATGCTCGCACTATTCAGCTTCGCTGGGTTGGCCCGGTAACGCCGGTAGCCGAGCTTTTACGCGCCCATGGGCTGCTGCAGCACGCAGTGCTGCAAGAGCACGAAGGCGCATTCCCGTTCCGCGGTGATGACGAGGCGCTCAGCCAGTTACTTTCTGAAATGACCTCCGCTGGCCTGCGGCTCACCGGGTTCCACGAGGTGAAGCAGTCGGTCGAGGAACTCTATCTGAAACTCTCTCACGGGCAGGTGATGTGATGATTCGCGCAATCCTGAATTCCTGCGCTACGTGCGCTCTGAACTGCGGCCCGCTCGCGTTGCCGTCATCGTTTTGTCGACGCTGGCTGGGGCGCTTGCTGATGGCGCTTTTCGTGTTCCAGCAAAATGGCGGTCAGGAGCTTGGGCCCGATTATTGGGCCAGCATCTTCGGCGCGGTTTTTGTCGCGTCATCTATCATCCTCGTGCTGTGGAGCCTGCTCAACGTTACGCAATCGGTGGTGAGCGAACGGACGCACCGCACCTTCGACTTCTGGCGAACTACTCGCCTGTCGCCGCTCACCCTGGCGCTGGGAAAACTCTTTGGTGCGCCGCTCAGTCCCTGGCTGCTTTATGCGACGGCATTCCCGGCGCTAATGCTCACTGGACTTCTGGCCCATTTCCGCCTGTCCGCCATTGTGGGATCGTATCTGGTCGTCGCGTTATTTAACGTCGCGCTGAGTTCCATTGCGCTGTGCGGTTCGGCACGCGCCGCAGGATTCGCGGCGAGCGAACATCTTCATGCTTGTCGCGGTAATTGCCCTGCTGCCGACGATGGGTGTGAACTCCACCGTCCATCACTTTCGCTCGGCCCTGAGCGCATGGTCGGCAATTGGTCCCGCGCAAGGCGTATCGATGTGGCTGCAAGGGAGCGTGCTCCGGGTATCGCTGTTCGGAATGTCTGTTCCGTCGCTGCTCGTGACGGTTGCGCTGTCGCTGGCAGTCATCGCGTGGTGTCTGGTGGCCCTGGTGCGCTGCATCAAGTTCGAACCTGACCAGATCTCGCTGTTCTCCCCGGCACAGGTGGTTGGTGTTTCGTCATCGGTTCTGCTGTTTGTCTACGCGGCCTTTCAGCCAGTTACGGCATTCGTCACCGCGCCGAACCTGCCTGCCGATGATCTTGAGACCGCTCAGCTCACGTTGCAAAGCCTCTTGGCTCTTGGCATTGGTGCCGCGGTTACCTGTCTTTACTTCGCTGTGAACGCCACGCTGCTCAGGCGCGACAATCTACGGCACGAACTGCGCAATCGCGCGCCCATGGAAGTGGGCTTGCGAGTGATTGCGCCTTGGCTCGCCACCGGATTCGTATCTATCCTGGCCGCCGTGCTTGCACTGGTCGGGTATCGCCACATGTTTGCCGGCGCCCCGCCGCAATGGTTCAACATGTTCGCGATGTACTTGAGCGTGATCGCCTACGTTACCCGCGACGGCATGTTCTTGCAGTGGATGGTGAGCCAGAAGATCAAGGCACCGGTGTTGAAAGGCTCAGCCCTGCTGGTCTTCTACTACGTGGCCAGCTTCGTCGTGGCCGCCGTAGTTGCTGGCCCGCAGAACATGATTCAGATGTTGCGCTGGCTGACGCCCTATGTCTTCAATGTAGCGGCGCCCACGATGGGTCCGGGATGGATGATTCTGCTGTTACTGGTACCACCGATCGCAACCGCAGTGCTGCTCGCCGTCGGCGTGTTCCAGAAAATGCGTCAGACGACGCAGGCAGCAACGGCGCTGGTGCGCGCCTAGCAAAGAGCCCATCGAACCCCTCAATACCACGAAGGCTCCCATGTTCGGGAGCCTTCTCTCTTGTAAGAGTTCTTGCTTTTGACCACTGACAACCGACCACTGGCGACTGGCAACTTTCCTTACGCTCCCGGCCCGATATGTGTGCTGCCGTTCACATTGCTCAGTTCAATGCGAGTACCTCCGCTCCCCAGCGTCCCTGATACATGCCGCCCTACGAATCCACTTTCAACTTGCATTGGAAAGTCGCTCTTTATGCCGCCATTCGTCGTCGAAGCTGAGATGTTCGCATTCGGCGAAGCCGGTAGCACCAGATTGATGTTCCCATTCACCGCGGAGATCCTCACTTCGCTCACATTTGCGAGGGTGCTGTATGCAATATCGCTCGATCCATTCACCGTTGATAGCTTTGCGCGGCCTGCCAGGTCATGCGCCTTGAGCTTCCCGTTCACCAGCTCTGCATCTACGTCGCCCAGCACCTGCGAGAGCTCGAGGCTGCCGTTCACCAGGTTGATTCTCTCGAGCTGCGCGTCTGCAGGCACATGCAGGTGTAATGGACCGACGCCGGGTTATTGTTGGATTGGCCCTCAGGATAACGAGTGCGGATGTGAACCGCGTCGCCACTACCCTCGACTTCGATCTTAGCTTCGTCCAGCCGCTGCTGGTCACGCGCCGACTTCACCGCGTCGATCTGCACTTCGTTCTTGTCCCAGCCGGTGATTTCTACGTTGCCGTTGACGTTTTCCAGCGACAAGCGGCCCATGGCATTCAATGGAACCGTCTTGTGAAAATCCTCGGTGACATTATTCCCGCTGGCGGCGTACGCTGACGGAGCCAGAATCATTGCAACCAGCGCCGCGAAAACAGCTCCCTTGGATTTAAGTTGAGTAGCAAGATCTCCCGACATGACAGCCCTCCTCGTCGCGAATTAGACGCACTGGCGTATGACAGGGTTAGTGCGACTCGTCCCATCGCGCCTGGCAAATCGCAAGCAAATTGAACTAAAGGATTAGTCGCCGAAGTGGTAGCGCACCAGGTCATAGAGCGCGACCCAGCCGTCACTCCAACTGATTTTCTTGCCTTCGGCATAGGTCCGTCCGTGATACACGATAGGCACTTCGTAAATGCGCGCGCTCAGTTTGGCTACTTTCACAGTCATCTCGGTCTCCACGCTGAAGCGATCGGAGCGCAGGTGCATGCGTTCCAGCACGTCGCGCTTAAAAACCTTGTAGCAAGCAGTGACGTCATGAATCGTGATTCCGGTGAGCATATTGCAAACCACGGAGAACAGCCGGTTCAACATGTAGCGATAGAAGCGCTGCACACGATGCGAGCCACTGTGGAAGCGGTTGCCAAAAACGGCGTCGGCATGGCCTTCCAGGATCGGCTTCATCAGCGCCGGATAATCGCCGGGATCATATTCCAGATCGGCATCCTGGATCAGCACCATGTCGCCGGTCGAGTTCGCCAGTCCGGTACGAACCCCCGCGCCCTTGCCCATGTTCTTTTCATGCAGCACGAGCCGGACGGTGTTCCGTCCACCATCGCCGAGCACGCCTTCCAGGTCGGTCTGCTGCAGGAACTCTCGCGTGCCATCGGTCGAGTAGTCGTCGATGATGACGAGTTCTTTGTGCAGGCTGATCGGCTGTGCGGCCACCTGCTTCAGCAGCTTCATCACCGTCCGCCGCTCGTTATAAACCGGAATGATGATAGACAGAGTGTGAAAGGTGGGCAACGCATCGATCTCGTCGAGTTGAGCGAGAGCTTTGGTTTGGTCTTCTCGGGTAAGTCGCGGCCGCGCTTCTGTAACCAAATACACTCCAAGGATCAGCAATTCCGGCTCAATCGGATGCCGGTAGCGGGGATGGGGGAAAGTAAAATAGTAAACCAGCGGATAGAAGATTACCAAGCTGGTAAAGAGGAACACTCCATGGACCCGCCGCTTCAGCGCGAGCAGAAGGCCGCCCCATGCCAGCAACGTAGATGCCAGGAACAGCGCCGGCTTGAGCTGTTCCAGGATATCCACAAGCCAGCCACGAGTGCTCCCATCGGGGTGAAAGATGGCGGAATGAAAGGTTCGTGCCGCCCACTTGTTGTGGTGCTCGATCATCCATTCGGGAATGGTGGTCGCCGAAGGAATATCGGTCCAGAAGTAAATGAACTTGCGGAAGCTGATCGTGGCAAACTTCCGCGGATGCTCCGCGATCCACTGCTTGGCCAGCCGCGACTGCTCGGCAGAGTAGTCGGCCTCGCCCAATCTCTTGTATTGCTGAAACAGCAGCCGGTTCTGCGTGGGATGGTACATCCCCACCCAGATACCCTCGGCCAGCGGATTGTTTCCGCAGCGGAATTCCACGCCCACGTTGTCGCGGACAAATACCGGCTTGTGAAAGACCTCGTAGTTGCGCACCAGCCACGGCATCAGCGTCAGCCAGAAGACCACCGCGCCAACCAATGCCGGCAGCACAAATCCACAGTTTGCGACGATATAGGCTGTAGGCGAGCCATAATCCGGAGAAGGGAAGAAACGCCAGCGCCGCCGGATTGGTCAGCGCCACCACGCCCCAGAGCAGTCCATAGCCAAACCACGAAAGCAGGCGGCGGTCGCCTTCCATCTCCAGCGTCAGCATGAACAGCAGCGTTAGCAGCAACGCCGACAAACTGGTTTCCCACACCCACCGCACCGCCCAATAAATCATGTAAGGGAACAACGCCCAGATCCAGCCTGACCAGAAGGCGACGCGCTCATTGAAGACTCGTCGCGCAATGCGCACGATTGGCCAGCAGGTAAGCGCTCCGCACAGGCTGTTGAAGGTCAGCAGCGCAATGGCCGCCGCGTGTGTGTAGATTCCGAACAGCCGAAACGCAAGCGCGACGATGTAGGGATAGACAGGGGCTGTCCAGGCCGATGGGCCAGTCTCGCCGCCGAACGGCGAACTGAAGCCGCGACCGGTCGCGATGGAGTAGGCGAGTCGGCCGATCTCCCAGCCGAAGGAGAAGTTTTGGTCGTTGGTGCGAAAACGATAGGAATGCGCCAGAAGGATGTAGAGCAGCCGCACCACAAAGCCAGCCAGACATCATCCACATCACGGTTTGCGGCGTGATTCGGCGCTGCGGCTGGCGGCAAGGCCTCGATTTGGGCCGGCACGACCACCGGCTGTTCCTTCAGCTGCATCCTTGGGAATTCTACATTTCTATGCCGATTTCTTGCGCCATCTGGGCAGCCTCCAGGCAGCAGTTCGGGTTGCCCGGCGCATCCTAACACTGAGGAATTCTGCTCGCTCATGATGATGCCAATTTTCCGATACTGTCCCGACCTGCTTGCTGGCGGCTGCATGTTGCGCTAGCGCTATGGGCAGAATCCCGGGGTGCAGCAGCAACTTGACCGCCAGCGGTTCCTCGCCTATAACGCGCAGTCAACCCGCGCCAACGGCAGTGCCGGCAAAACCTCGTGCTTCGACACAGGAACGCACATTGCAACAGATCGGGATGGTGGATATTCCGGGCAGCCCCGGCTTCGATGCCGTGGCGATTGCCCAAGGTAAGGTATTGCTGACGCATACCGCGGCGTCGTCACTCGACGTGGTCGACCCGGCGAAGCGGCGCGTGGTGGCGCAGATTATCAATCTTCAATCACCGCGTGGAATTGCGGTCGACGCTACCAACGGAAAGATCTACGTCGCGCAGGCGGGGAACAATTCAATCGCCGTTATCAAATTCGAGGGATGGCAATATTCCGGCTCGATTCCCCTGCCCCAAGCCCCGTCTACGCTGGCACTCGACGACAGCGGACAGCGGTTGTACTGGTCAGGCGCGACTAGCGACTCGCTCTCTATCCTCGACTTGAGCACTCGCCAAAATCTGGGCACCATTGACCTCGGCGGACGTCCGCGCGGCATGGTTTGGGACCACGAACGCGGTGTCGCCTTCGTCGTTCTTCAGGACACATCCGAGATCGTCGCCGTCGATCCGAAGTTGCAGGTCGTCAGCCGCTTCAAGCTGAATGCCTCGCAGCCGACCGAAGTGGTGTACGACGCGAGCACCCGTCGGTTATATGTGGCTGCGCGCCAGGCGGTGTTGTCGATCAACGATCAGGATGGCAGCGAGACGAGTCGCGTCGAGGCACCAATGGGCGTGGATGGCTTGTGGCTCAATCCGAAGCTGCGCACGCTTTACGCAGCCAGCCCGGGCGAGCTTACGGTGATCAAGGCGGACGACGGCCGCTTCGCAGTTGCCGACCGAATCCCCAGCAACATCAAGGGCCACAACGTCGCGTTCGATCCTGAGAGCAACATCGTCTTCCTGCCCGGCGGCAGGGAAGGACATTCCGAGATGCTGCTGTTGCGCCCTATGGACTCTGAGCAACAAGGCGAACGCAACGTGGCATCGCGAGTGAAATAGGCGCGTGCGGGCGTTAAATATCCAACTTCAATTGTCATCCTGAGCGAAGCGAAGGACCTGCTTTCGGCCTGTCCCGGAGAGGTGTACCCACCCCGCTGAATCTCTGCTCACTTCTTTCCATCCAATCGGTATCCTTACTGAGTCCCAGCGTGAAGCCTGATGAAGATTGGAATCACTTGTTATCCCACTTACGGCGGCAGCGGTGTGGTCGCCACCGAACTTGGACTGGAGCTGGCGCAGCGCGGCCACGAGGTCCACTTCATCTCCTATTCGCAGCCCATCCGGCTGACCGAGCCGATGCCCAACATTCACTATCACGAGGTTGAGGTCTCGCGCTATCCGCTGTTCGAGTATCCGCCGTATGACCTGGCGCTGGCGACGCGCATGGCCGAAGTTGCCGAGATTTACGATCTCGATCTGCTGCACGTGCACTATGCGATTCCGCATTCGGTCAGCGCCATGCTCGCGCGCCAGATGCTTGCCTGCGATCATCGCCGCCACGGCCGCAAGCTGCCGTACGTCACCACACTGCATGGCACCGACATCACGCTGGTAGGCGCCGATCCGTCGTATCTGCCGATCACGCGCTTCTCCATCGACCAGAGCGACGGTGTCACCTCGATTTCAAATTATCTGAAGGAGCGAACTGTCGAAGTCTTCGATGTGCAGACGCCGATCCAGGTCATTCCCAACTTTGTGAACTGCGATCTCTATCACCGCACGCCAGAGGTCATGCAGAAGCGGTCCGAGTACGCCGCGCCGGACGAGAAAATTCTGGTGCATCTGTCCAACTTCCGCCCGGTGAAGCGCCTGCCTGACGTCATCGAGATTTTCGACCGGGTGCAGAAGAAAATTCCGGCGCGGCTGCTGATGATCGGCGATGGTCCCGAACGCTCGCGCGCCGAGTGGCTGGCGGTGAAGAAGGGCATCCACACAAAGTGGATTTCCTCGGCAAGCAGGACCGCATTCACGAGAAGCTGGCCGTGGCCGACGTGATGCTGCTGCCCAGCGAGCTGGAATCGTTCGGCCTGGCCGCGCTGGAAGCCATGGCTTGCGAGGTGGTGCCGATCGCGACCAATGTGGGCGGCGTGCCCGAGGTGATCGATCACGGCAAGACCGGATTTCTGGCCGAACGTGGGCGACGTGGAGACGATGGCGCGCTATGCCATCGAGATGCTGTGCGACGACACCAAGCTGAGCGAGATGGGTGAGCAGCGCGCGGCCAGCGCACAGGCGCGCTTCTGCGCCAGCAAAATCATTCCCATGTATGAGGACTATTATCGCGAAGTGCTGGAGCGCTCTTCGTAGATAGCGCCGGCCACCGAGCCGCCCATCTCTTCCGCCTGCAGAATCGGCAGCACCAGGCGCACCATGGTGCCGCGGCTAGGCTGGCTTTCAATGTTGATCTCGGCGGCGTCGCCGTAAACCACCTGCAGGCGCTCCGTGCACATTCACCATGCCGATGCCGGTGCCGGCGCTGCTGCCGCCGAAGCTGGCATACCCACGCCATCGTCTTCCACCTCGATGACCACGCGATGCTCGGCGCAGCGGCTGCGAATGTAGATGTTGCCGCCCTCGACCTTGTCGGCGAGGCCATGCTTGATGGCGTTTTCCACCAGCGGCTGCAGAATCATGCTGGGGACAAGATGGTCGAGCGAAGCGGGCTCCAGCTCCTTCACCAACCGCAGCTTGTCGCGGCCAAAGCGCGCCACCTCGATGTCCAGATAGTCGTCGAGGAATTCGAACTCCTCGCGCAGCGGAACGAAGGAGTCGCCCTTGCGCAACAGCCGCCGCAGAATGTTGCCCAGCTTCACGATCATCTCGCGCGCGGAATCGGGATCGCGGCGCACCAGCGACGAAACCGAATTCAGCGTGTTGAACAGGAAGTGCGGATTGATCTGGCTTTGCAGCGCTTCCATGCGCGCCTGCAGCAGCAGACGTTCCTGCTGCTCCAGCTTCATCTCGATGCGCACGTTGTTCAGCACCTTCAGCGCGATGGCGACCGCCATCACCGTGCCGGCGTAGATGGCGAGCTTGACCCACCAGTTTTGCGAGTCCAGCGCGAAGATGCGGCGCGGCAAGGCGCGATGCAGCTGAATGCGCACGAACTCGAGCGCGAGGATCAGGAAGAAGAACGACGTCTGCCAGTCGATGAACGACTTGCGAATGCTGCGCCGGATCCAGTGATAGATGCTGAGGTCGAACAGCGGCGAGAACGACCAGATGGCTTCGCGCTCGGGCGCGAGATGGCGCAGCAGGCCGGCCAGCAATCCGGCCAGAACATACATCGGCAGCGCAAGCCACTCGTGCGCAGATACAGCGACGGCAGCGAGACCAGCGATGCCGCCCAGCAGTGCCGACCAGGCGGCCGCCGATAACGCCCATCAGGATCGCGCCTTCGAAGGCGATGTCGGCTGCGTAGAAGTTGTGCACCCACCAGCGCACCAGCACGCCCAGCGCGATCGGCGTGCTGACGATGAAGACGATCTCGATCTTCTCGCCCAGCGTGCGCTCCTCGCGGAACAGCAGCACGCGAAAGCGCCGCGCGCGCACCAGCACGCTGCTGATGGCCGCAGCTACGCCCAGGCGGATCAGCAAGGTACGAGAATGAGGCGGTTATCCATGAGTCAAAAGTTGTCAGTTGTCGGCTATCAGTTTGTCAGTCGCCAGCCGTCAGATCGTCAGTTCTTAGTTCTCAGCTATCAGTCAGAGATCACCTTCAAGCGTTCTTGTCATCCTGAGCGACAGCGAAGGACCTGCTACCTTCATCGACGCCTCCAACCCTTCTGCGGTCTTCAGTCACTGCCCTGCTCCGCACTCTCTGCATCCGGAGCGCCGCCCTGTGCCATGTCTCTGTTCCCGCCGCCGCGCGTACCGAGTTTCTGCAAGGTTTGCTTCATCAGCGCACCCATGTCGTTCGCCAGCCCAGGCGTTTGCGCGAATACCAGCGACGGTTGCGCTCCTCCGCAACCAAGAAGCGCAATACACTGCCCGGCGCGCGTGAGCTTCTGCGCCAGCATCTTGATGAATGCCAGATCGCGCTCGGGAAAGAATTGCGTCACCAGCTTCGGTACTCGAGGCAGTTACAGTTGCCGATTGCAGAAACTGTGCTGCCTGCAACTCGGCGACTTCCTCCAGCAGCTTCGATTGCGCCTTCTGGGCGGCTTTCGCTTCTTCCAGCACCTTGCGGTCTGCTCGGGCAAGTCATGGATGTGGGTTGAGAAGAGGGCGGCGGCTTCGGTCAGCGTCTTGAAGTCGCGCCGCGCCGTGGCCACAGCGCGCATCCCGCAGACGAACTCGACGCGTACGCCCTGCCTCACTTTCTCTGTCTTGCGCAGCAGGATCGAGCCGATCTGCCCGGTGCTGCGCACATGGGTTCCGCCGCAGGCGTTCAGGTCGAAGGTTCTCAATGTCGATCAGACGCAGCTTCTCGCGTTGCGCAGCCGGAATCTTGCGCACGCCCATGGCGCGCGCTTCGTCAGCCGTGGCGAAGCGAATCTCACCGGACGGTTCCTCGAAGATGATCTCGTTGGCCAGCTTCTCCGCGTGCTGCAAGTTGCTTGGCGATAACGGCATCGGCCGCAAGGTCGATGGTGCAGCTCTCGTCGCCCATGTGGAACGACACAGTTGCGAAATTGTAGAGCTTCTCGAAAGCCGCCGACAGCACGTGCTGTCCGGAGTGCTGCTGCATGTGGTCGCGGCGGCGCTCGGCATCGACTGCACATTCGAGCACAGCGCCTATCTGAATAGCCGAGCTGTCATTCACATAATGCAGTACCGCGCCAGTCGCCTCGTCCTCCTCGACGTTGACCACATTCACCCTTGGCGCGTCACCCTGCAAGCTGGGGAGCCCAATCCATCCGGTGTCGAACGGCTGGCCGCCGCTGGTGGGATAAAACGCTGAACGGTCGAAGATGACAGCGGCACCATTTGCACCGCCGCGCACCTCCAGCACACGGCCTTCGAAAATCTGCAGGAACGAGTCGGGATAGTAAAGTCGCTCAGTCATGGAGTTCGTCGTGGATAAAGCATACATCGGTCAGGCAGCATGAACGCGCCTACGGGAGCTTGCCAGTCGCCAGTCGCTCTTCGCCAGATAGCGGCACTACCTTCTGCCGTCGAGGAAGACTCGGGAGAGTACCCTACGAGTATTCAGAGCACTGGCTAACAGCCAAGAGCTAAGAGCTAAGAGCGAAAAGCGGTTATTCTGTCCTCGAACGAAATGCCCACTCCCCCGCTCAACAATGCACAATCGGGCTCAGATCGCTGGCATGCCGTCACCGCCGGCTTTCTCGGCTGGACGCTCGATGCCTTCGACTTCTTCGTCGTCATCTTCCTGCTCGACATCCTGGCCGAGCACTTTCACGTACGCAAGGCCGACATCGTCCTGAGCATCACCGCGACCCTGGCGATGCGCCCCATCGGCGCGCTGATCTTCGGCATGATGGCCGACCGTTATGGCCGCCGCCGTCCACTGATGGCGAACGTCATCTTCTTCTCTGTCATCGAGCTGCTTTGCGGATTCTCGCCAAACTTTACCGTGTTCTTCATTCTGCGCATGCTCTTCGGCATTGGCATGGGCGGCGAGTGGGGAGTAGGCGCATCGCTGGCGATGGAGCACGCTCCGGTGCGCTGGCGCGGCGTGCTGTCGGGCATTCTGCAGAGTGGATATTCCAACGGCTACCTTTTGGCCGCAATCGCCGCCCGCGTCATCCTACCTAACCTCTCTCCCGACCTCGGCTGGCGTGTGATGTTCTGGGCCGGAGGCGTGCCTGCGCTACTCGCGCTCTACATTCGTACCAAGGTTCCCGAGTCAGAAGCATGGCAGCAGCACCGCGTGGCGCGCACCATCGATGGCCCACGCATCGCCTGGCAGCACAAAAAGCTGGTGCTCTACATGATCGCGCTGATGTTCCTCATGAACTGCCTCTCGCACGGCACGCAGGACCTCTATCCCGACTTCCTCAAGCACCAGCACGGCATCGCGTCGAACACCGTCGCCTATATCGCCATGTTCTACAACGTGGGAGCGGTCGTCGGGGCCGTCATCTTCGGATTGCTTTCGGAGCGCATCGGCCGCCGCTACAGCATGCTTGCGGCGCTCGCCGTCTCGCTGGCCATCATGCCCGCGTGGGCGTTCGGCAGCACCATGCTGGTGCTGGCGCTGGGAGCGTTCGTCATGCAGGTCGGAGTGCAAGGCGCCTGGGGGATTATTCCCGTCCACCTGAACGAGCTCTCGCCGCACGCGGTGCGTGGATTGTTGCCCGGATTTACATATCAGATCGGAATTCTGCTCGCCGCCTCAACGCCCACGCGTCGAATTCGCGCTACGCGATCGGCTGGGTTACGCTTGGGCGCTGACCTCGTTCGAAGTGGTGGTCATTGCCGGGCTGGCGATATTGTTGATCTTTGGGAAGGAGCAGCATGGGAGAAGCTTCTTCACCTCAGCTAGCTGAGAACGTCGAGATCCTTGATTCAAGACGTGGGGCAAGCGAACGCTCTCACCCCTGCGCCAGCAAAAATAGAAAAGTCAGGAACAGCAAGAGGTGGACCACGCCTTGCAGCACGTTGGTATGTCCGCTGGAAAAAGTAACGACGCAGAGGGTGATGGTTAACAGCAAAAGCACCATCTCGGCGTGCTCTACGCCGAGCACAATCGGATGGTTTGTCCAATGGCTGATGACCAGCATGGCGGGGACCGTCAGCCCCATAGTCGACAGCACCGATCCCAGAAAGATGTTGACCGAGCGCTGTAGTTTGTTGGCCAGTGCTGCTCGTACAGCTCCAATCGCCTCAGGCGTCGCTACCAGAACCGCGATCATGACACCACCCAGGGCCGCGGGCGCATGCAACGTCTCAATCAGGTAATCGATCGGCTTGGCCAATTGCTCAGCCAGGTAGACAACCGGCGCAATAAACAGCAGCAGCATCACCACTGAGTACGGCAACGACCGCCGACTCGGCTCCTCCTGCCCTTCCTGCTTGGCATTCTCATCGCCGGTCCCGAAATAACCGCGATGCCGTCCGGTCTGCACCGCCAAGAACACGCAGATACAGGCTGATCATGATGACCCCGAGCATCGTCTCCTGCGCCCGGGAAAGAGTTGGGCCGGCCGTAGTCACGGTGTAGTCGGGCATGATCATCGCTAACACCACCAGCGGTATCATCACCCCGAGGTACGCATTGGCGCCCTGAAGGTTGTAGTGCTGTTCGCCATACTTCCATGCCCCGACCATCAGGGAAGCGCCCACCATTCCGTTGAGAATAATCATCACCACGGCGATCAATGTTTCCCGCACCAGCGTCGGGTTGTTTTCCCCGTGGAGCATGACGGCCGAGATGCTGGCAACTTCAATAAATGTGACGGACAGGGTGAGGACCAGCGTGCCGTAGGGCTCTCCCAGAAAGCGTGGCGATGCTCTCTGCCTGGCGCACAACGCAAATGGCCGAGCCCAGGATCACGCCGAAGAGCCACAGAAAAACCAGGGCAAGCGTTGCGGGGCGGCTGAGGCTCTGCTCCATTGCATTGCCTGCGATGAGGAACGCGAGACACGTTCCCAGGCTGACGACCAGGAACCACTCCGGATGCCGCATGGCTCCAGCAAAGGTTTTGTCGGCGTTCCTCAAGCTTCGGACCCGAGGTCTACGCGGCCTCCTGCGGCCTCGCAATTATGAGACATGGAAATGCGCATGGAGGAAAATAGTACCTTGTCCTCCTCTGCAAAAGCTATGCGATGTTTGGTGGAATTCTGGAGCGGGAGACGGGGATCGAACCCGCGACCAACGGCTTGGGAAGCCGTGACTCTACCACTGAGTTACTCCCGCTCAGTCGTGAACGATTTTAACACTGGTCGCGTCAGACCTCGCCCTTCTTCGCCAGCGCCGTGATGCGATCGCTGGCACGGAAGGCCAGCGCCTGAATGGTTTCCGTCGGCTGGCCGCGGCCGCTGGTGACAAAGCTGGAGCCATCGCACAGGAAGAGGTTCGGCACGTCATGCGTGCGATGGTCGGCGTTGATCACCGATGACTTCGCATCATTCCCCATGCGGCAGGTTCCCAGCAGGTGCACCGCGAAGTTGGATTCAGTGATGGGATAGCGCCAGCTATTCTGCGCGCCCGCGGCTTCAAGAATCTCCATCGACCGATCTTGCAGATACTTGGCGAACTTCAAGTCGTCGGGATGATCTTTGTACGTCACGCGCATCGCCGGCAGGCCCCAGTCATCTTTGACCGTGTCGTCCAGCGAGATGCTGTTGTCCTCTACCGGCAACGACGTGGTGTGACCCATCAGCGACATGCTGCGGACGAAATATTTGGCCAGCGCTTTTTTGTACTCTGTACCCCATTGTGGGAGCTCGGGCGGCAGCCCACCGAAGGCGAACGAGATGGGATAGTTCTGGAAGCGTGCGCTGATGCCACCGCCTCCGTAGAAGCCCAGCTTGGGATCGACCTCGTAAAAGTCCATCAGCACACGCGTTACTTCAATGCTCTTGTAGCCGTTGAGCTCGTGCTCGAACAGGCCGGCGCTCATGGGGTCGGTGTTGAACATCAGGTACTTGCCCACCAGCCCGCTGGAGTTGGCTAGTCCATCGGGAAAGCGGTTCGACTTCGAGATGAGCAGCAGGCGCGGCGTTTCGGCGCCGTTGGCTGCCAGGACGACAGCCTTCGCGTGCTGCCGCCTTTCCACCTTGTGCTCGTCGAAATAAACTACGCCGGTCGCGCGACCGTTTGCGGCTGACGTCGACCTTTCGAACGTAACTGTGCGGCCTGATCTCGCAACGCCCGGTCGCGATAGCCTGCGGAACCATCGACGCCAGCGGGCTCGACTTCGCGCCGTGCTCACAGCCGAAACCTTCGCACCATCCGCAATGCTGGCACGCCATGCGGCCCTGGTAGGCCTTCGAGATGACCGCCACCGGAGCAGGGAAGGGATGATAGCCCAGCTTGCGCGCACCTCGCTCGAACAGAATGCCATCGGGCTTCACCGGCATTGGCGGCAGCGGATAAGGCTTGGAGCGCGGCGGATCGAACGGGCTCGCGCCCGCTTCACCGGAGACGCCAAGGTCCCATTCAGCCTTGGTGTAGTAGGGCTCAAGGTCGGCGTAGGTGATGGGCCAGTCGGCAAAGCCGGTGCCCGCGATGGTGCCTTTCTTGCTCGCCTCGATGAAATCGATTTCGTGAAAGCGCCAGTAGTTCGCGGTGAAGTGTACCGGGCCGCCGCCCACCAGTTGGCCATACATGACGCAAGGCTGCTTCTGTGCTTTGTCCTGCGGAGTCTTGCGGAACGTTTGCGGCTGCTTGCGCCAGTCGTTGGTGAGCGCCGAATTGCTCCAGTTGAGATATTCGTTGTGACCGAAATCCTTCGCGGACTTCCATGGCCCCTGCTCGAGCACCACAACGCTGAAGCCATTTTGCGAAAGCTCGCGCGCCAGCACGCCACCCGCGGCGCCACAGCCGACGATGACGAAGTCCACCGCTTCGGTGAGCGGATAGCGTTTCTGAGGATGAGAAGCGGTGCTCACGCCTTCTCCTCCGGATGCGCGTCGTAGTAGCCGAATGGCGGAGCCCAGTAGGCCTGGTCGTCGAAGCCGATGAGCTTCCAGCCGATTTTTGAGCGATTGCCGTGCAGCGACGGATCGCAGAAGGTTCCCATCAGCACCATGGCGCGCAAGCCGCCGAAAGCTTCTGCATCTTTGCCGCCCGCGCCGGCTTCGGCAGCGATGCTGTTGCTGGCTGCGGCTGCTGCGAGTGGCTTTTCCATCGCTTTCATGACGGCGATCTGCTTGTCGGACGGGAAGCGACGCGAACGAAGCCACACCGGGCTGAGTTGCGACGGCCGCTCTTTTCAGCGCTGCCAGTGCCCCGCGAAAATCCTTCTGCTGCTCCGGATTGATAGCGGTCAGAACGTAATCGGCGAAGTACACCGCGCCCGCTTCGTGTGCGCCAGGAGTACCGTCGGTCGCTGGGAATAATCTGCGTCGCGAAAGCATCGAAGTCCGCGGCTTCCTGTTTGGTGAGGAAATGAAAACTCTGCTCGCCTGTGGACGCCGCCGCACGGGCGTGCTCATTCGCCTGTGCAATGAGTTGCGGGGTGAGCGATTCCAGAAACAATAGGCCGAGCGCTCCCGCGCTCTGGGCGAGAAACTTGCGGCGCGTGTGTTCCAACGGCTCCTCCCTGACTTATGCGAAACGGAACCCGCTGGGGTGCAGGCCTTGAATCTTGCTGGTCTTTGGCGGCGGGCTGGTGATCTTTCCCACGGCAGTGCCCTTCATTACCCGCGCGAATGCCGTCTGGAACTGTCCCATCTCGGCGGGGGTACCGATGGTGATGCGCACGTAAGTCGGCATGACCGGCCAGATACGCCCGATGTAAACGTTCTGCTGCCGCATTGCTTCGATTACATTGTGGCCGTCGCGTTGGGTGTCGAGCATGAAGCAGTTCGACTGCGAGGGAATGAACGAGTAGCCGTTGGTACGCAGCCAGTCGAATACCTGCTCGCGTGTGGCCGAATTGATGCGCTTGCGCTCGGGCACCAAGCTGGCGTCCTTGAGGCTCGCATTGGCCGCAACCACCGCTGTAATCGGCATGGGGTTGAAGCCGTGATACTGGCCGACCTTTTCCTGCAGGTCGGGGCGAGCGATGGCGAATCCGCAACGCAGTCCAGCCATGCCGTAGATCTTCGAGAAGGTCCGCAATACGATAACGTCTTTGCCCGCTTTGACCAGATCAATGGCTGGAGTTGCACCGTCGGCAAAGTGAATATAGGCTTCATCGACCATGACCACCGAGCCTTGCGGCTTATGCTCGACCAGGTACTCGATATCCGAGTGGCTGGTGAGCGTGCCCGTGGGATTGTTCGGAGTGCAGACGTAGAAGAGCCCGGCATCAGGACCCGCCGCCATCATAGCTCTGACATCGTGGGAGTAGTTCGAGGTCAACGGCACCTTGACCACGCGTGCGCCCGCGATCCCCGCCGCGTGCATACCCGCCTCGTAGCCGGGGTCGGCGGTTACATAGCTCTTTGCCGGCGAAGTGAAGGCGAGCACCGAATAGTGCAGCGGCTCACCCGACCCGGGGTAGACCGTGATGTGGTCGGCAGGCAGGCCCTCCGCTCGGGCGATGGTCTGGACTAAATCTTCAGTCAGTCCGTCGGAGTAACGACCGCCCTGGGGAAGGATGGCGATCATCGCCTGCCGCGCGCCTTCCGAAGGCCCGAGCGGGTTTTCGTTCGAGTCGATGGCCACAGCCCCCTGCGGAATCTGGTCGTGCTTGCGGGCCAGCAGCGATTCGGTAAGGATGGTTCCGCATGCGGCGGCTGCCGAGGCTGCCAGGCCCAGATTCAGGAAACTGCGACGAGAGAAGCCGGTTGTGTCTTGGTTATGTGACATCACTTCAACCCCGCTGGCTCAGCGTGTACGCCCTGCTTTCGCACCGCGATGACTTCAATCTCAACCAGGGCGCCGGGAACGGCAAGCGCCGCAACCTGCATCGCCGAGCGGGCAGGTTTGTTGGGCTGCTCTGGAGTGCCAAAGAACTGCGTATAGCCCGCCATCATTCCTTGGAAATCCATCTGCCCGCCCTTGTTCGGGTCACCCACCAGGTACACATGCATCATCACGACATCGCCCATGGAAAGATGCTGTTTGTCGAGCGCCGCTTCGATCTGCTTCATCACCGAAATGGTTTGCGTCTTGGTGTCGCCGTACTTCTCTGCGGCGCTGGAAGCCTTGGGATTTATCGCCTGCGGAACCGTGCCGCTTACATAAATCGTTTCGTATCCCGGAGGAACAACCACTGCACCGGAGATAGGGAAATCGGAGTTAGGAAGCGGAATCCGCTGCACTCGATCGCCCGACTGCGCCAAGGCGAGCGTAGCCGTCGCCGTGCAGGAGAGAAACACGAGAAAGCCAACAAGCGAGCTGGCCGTGACGCCTTGTGGGAACATGCCTCACCTCAGCGGAGAGTCGCGTCACACATATTAGCGCGGATTGCCAGGGTTTAGCACGAAAGGTGGGATGAGAAGACTACGGCCTTCCCGAAACCCGACAGGCCATACACCCAACTGCGAAGATGCTATCCGCGGAACCAAGTCCAGGGAAGTGGCGATTCAGTTTAGCCGCGCCTTGCGCGAAGGACGTAGGGTTGGAGAACGTGGACGCTAGCGGAACCGTGAGGTCTTCAGATAGGTCCAGCCCCGAAGGGGCGACTCAGTTTTAGCCCCGCGAGGAGCGCAGCGGAACGTGGGGTCTGCAGGCGCGCGAGATATGCCGTCCCGGCTAGGGTCCGCTTCTACCGCGGCTGAATCTCTTCCAGCACGCCATCGATGCGCTCCACCTCTTCGCGGATGACGCGGATGGCTTGCTGATTGACGGGGAAGGGTGCGGGGATCAGCGCTTCGACTGCGTGGCGGATCTTGTGGTTGCGGTCGGAGATCACGCCGATGCCGGTTGAGGTGTTCACCCGGTGCTGGTAGATGCGTCGCACAATCCTCACCCCAATGTAGGCGAAGGCCAGCCCAAAGCAGATTTCAATCGGCAGTCGATCTTTGGCGCCGTCGAAGTCGAGGAACAACAGACGGTATACCGCTTCGCCTGCGCCCAACGCGGCAAAAATCACAAGCGTACCGAAGAATGCGATCTTCAGGCGTTGAACCGGACGGAGCTCCGTGGCGGTCCGCTCAGTTCGGCGATTCGGGCCAAGCGGCATTCATCCTCCCAGATGCGGTGTACCTACTATTGTGCAACGAATTCGCGAATTTGTGCAGCGGGTATCGTGTGATTTTTGCAGGAAATGACGACGGAAGGGAAACCGAGCCGTTCCTGAAAGGCGACGCGAGACTAACGTTTACAGATTGATCACATATGGCAGCCATCTTTACAAAAAAGGGCGCACCCTCTTCCGGATGCGCGTGTTTGGCCGTTCCAGCTAGAAGCTGAAGCGGGCGTGCAATTCAATTGTGAAGCGGGATAACAGGGCCGGATCTGGAACGCGGCTGGTTGGCGTCCAGCAGCTCTCAATCTATGGGAAAGTTTGCACCGAACAACTTGCCATGCCCTTGGAGTCTCATTACGGTCTCTTCATTATTGTTTGCAATGGACGAGCGGCGCTCGCGCGCTGGCGGGGTGTAACCGGTCAGCTGACAGGCAGTTGGTCGGATACTTTTCAATCCTAAGAGACAACCTCTCTGGCCAAAACTCGATCTCACACGACCAGTTGTCGGGGGGCTAGTTCGCTTTTTCACCCACTTGAACCTTCCAAGCCTGTCGGGGCACACCTAGCCGCCCAAAACCGGTGCACGCCGGAGGAGAATGTCATGAAGAGCTCAAAGCTTCTGTTACTCGGTTGGTTGGTGGTGTTTTGCTGCGCAATTCTCACACCCGCCCTTCAGGCGCAGTATCGGGGTTCACTACGCGGTACCGTGAGCGACCCTTCGGGTGCCGTGATTTCTGACGCGACGGTCACCCTGGTGAACAAACAAACCAACAGTACGATGACATCCACCTCCGACAAGAATGGCATTTATATCTTCAACGGCCTGCCGCCGGCGTCCTACCAGATCACGGCGGAACGCACGGGATTTAAGAAGCAGGTGCTCGAGGATGTGCAGATTATTCCCGAGCAGCTCAATTCCCTGAACCTGCAGTTGGAGGTGGGAGGGGCTGATCAGACGGTGACCGTAACAGGCACGTCTGAGGCGTTGGACACGGAAACTGCCACCATAAGCAGCACGATCTCGAGCAACCAGATCCAGCACATGCCGTCTTTCAACCGCGACGTCTTTCAGTTGGCGCAACTGACGCCGGGAGTTTTCGGAGATGCCTCGCAGCAAGGCGGCGGCGGAGCCTACGAGACGCCTGGGAACCAGGGACCGGGCGGGACCAGTGGAGGTAATGGCGGAATTTTCTCGACCGAGAACGGTCCGCAGGTCAACACGGGCGGCGGACAGTACCAGAACAACGGTATCAGTATTGACGGGATCAGCACGACCAGCGCGGTGTGGGGCGGCACGTCGATAATTACCCCCAGCGAAGACTCGGTGGACAATCTGAAGGTCGTTTCCAACAACTACGATGCCGAGTACGGCAGGTTCAGCGGCGCGCAAATCCAGGTCAGCACCAAGAGCGGCACGAATCAACTGCACGGCAGCGCCTTTTTCAAGGCATCCCGGCCCGGTCTAAATGCCTATCAGCGATGGAACGGCGTGGGCTCGGACAAACCGGGAACCCCTGCCGAGCGTGGCCTGAACCGCGATGAGAACCGATTCAACCAATACGGCGGCAGTCTGGGCGGACCGATTTGGAAGAACAAGATATTTGCCTTCTTCAACTGGGAGACCAGCCCGCTTTCAGCCTCTGCTACATCTCAAAACTGGTATACAACACCGCAGTTTGTCAACGCTGGGCCGCCCGGGAGCATTGCGGCGAAGTACCTTTCGTTTCCTGGAAGCGGCGTGGCATCGAACGGGATTATTCAGCGTACCTGTGCCTCGGTCGGATTGCAGGAGAATGTGAACTGCAGGACCACATCCGGGGGCTTGGACTTGGGCTCGCCGCTGCAGACCGGCTTGGGCTTGCAGGACCTGACTTATGGTGGCAATCCCAATGCTCCGGGCGTGGGCGCGGGACTGGATGGAGTACCAGACTTGGCGTTCTTCAACCTGGTGAATCCGACCACCACGTCACAGATGCAATTTAACGGCAGGATCGACGCCAATGTTACGCAAAAGGACTTGCTCAGCTTCACCATCTACTGGGTGCCGGTGTCAACCACGAATTACCAGGGCACTGTCCGTCCCATGAACCTCTGGCATCACGACCAGATCAATGACGCTTTTGCGGTCATCTGGACTCACACTTTCTCGCCCACGTTACTGAATCAGGCGCGCGCCAATGCCGCAGGCTGGCGCTGGAATGAGGTTGCAACCAATCCGCAGGCGCCCTTTGGATTGCCGCAGGACAGTATCGACGGCATAGGCAGTATTAACAGCTCAAATATTGCATTCTTTGGCGCTCCCGGACCCGCCAACCTCAACCAGTGGACCTACACCTACAGTGACGTCCTCACCAAGATCGTCGGACGCCATAGCATCAAGGTTGGCGGCGATATAACCAGGCTGTACTACTTAAATAACCCGGTTTATGCGGCGCGGCCTAGCTTTAACTTCCACAACCTGTGGGATTTTGCCAACGACGCTCCCTATTTTGAAAATGGCCAGTTCGATTCCCAGACCGGTATCCCCTTCGCGAATCGCCAGGACGGTCGGCAAAATATATGGGGCTTTTTTGGGCAGGACGATATCAAACTCCGTCCCAACCTGACTATCAACCTGGGCCTTCGCTGGACCAACTTCGGAGCGTTTGCCACCAAGCAGAACAATCTGGACGTGGTGAAGTTTGGGCAGGGTGCAGACGCACTGACGGGTCTTCACATCCGCGTAGGTGGATCTCTCTACGAACCGCAACAGTCAAACTTTGGGCCGGTGGTTGGCTTTGCCTGGTCGCCCAACAAGTATGACGGTAAGGCGGTGTTCCGCGGGGGATTCGGCATCGCCTATAACCAAAACGAAATCGCCATCACAACCAATGGCAGCGGTAACCCGCCCAATGCAGTACAGGCAAGTTACACCTGTCCCTTCCCCTTCAATGACAACCCCTCCTGCGCCGGCAACGGAATCCTTTACCAAACTGCGAATTCTCCTACTTCTCTCTTTGGATACTCACCCAACCCCAACGCCATCACAACCTTTGGCCCCGACAACCTGCCGACCAACGGGCAGCCAATCTTTGTTACCGGCTTTCCATCGAACCCTAAGACCATCGCTGTCTATCACTATTCACTGGACTTTCAATATCAGTTGCCGGCGAACTGGGTAATGACGATGAGTTACATGGGAAATCAGACGCGGCACACCTTGATACATAGCAACTGGAATGCAATCGGCGGGACGGCAGGGCTGGCTCTCAATCCGAAGGTCAATGTCCTGAACTTTTGGGATAACAACGGCAACGGAAACTTCAATGCCGGGATCTTCAGCATCGCCCACAACTTCTCGCGTAACTTCCAAATCACCGCGCAATATACCTGGTCGAAGGCGATGGACGAGAATTCAGGTCCGTATTACGAGGATCCGTACCCATTCGATCCCTCTGCGGCGTATGGACGGTCGAACTACGACGTGACCAATGCGTTCAAGTTGTATGGCTTGTGGCAGCCTACGTTCTTCCACGGCAATGGCTGGCTCCACAAAATAGCGGACGGATGGAGCCTGAGTGGAATATGGAATGTGCATTCGGGCTTTCCCTGGAACCCCTTCTACAACACCAATACCCTGTACTACCAAGGCAGCGGTTACGCCCAACTGCGGCCCTCAGAGATGCTGCCTGGTGCGGGCACAAGCACCAGCAACAACGCATACATGCAGCCCATCAATCCGAACTTCGGTGGCAACGGAACGAGTTTTTTCGCGGCCCCGAGTTATGTAGAAGGCGCGAACTTTCCCGGCTTCTCGCCTGCGCCACTGCCTGGAATCCATCGCAACACCTTGAACTCGCCCGGTTATAACGATGTGGATTTCACCCTGAGCAAGGCTTTCGGCCTGCCGAACATCAAAGGACTCGGAGAAAGAGCGCAGCTGTTGGTCCGTGCGGACGTTTACAACTTCTTCAATAAGACGAACATTAACTCTCTGATGATCGACGGGAACTTGGGCTCGGTTGCGCCGAACGGCACGATAAGTCCAAACTCGGATTTCGGCGTAGCCGGCAATGCGTTGGGCAGCCGAACCGTGCAACTACAGGCGAGATTCAGCTTCTGATCGGCATGGGCGCATCCCGTGGGTGCGCCCCTTCCCTTTACACCAGCGTGAGTGTTGATCGCGATCCTCCTCTACCGCGGCCTTCTTTACTAAATCCAATGCGAACGGCGACAATAAGTGTTTGCCTGTCGGTCGATGTGTGCGCATCGTGGTCGGCGGCTCAGCCTTTACTTTTTTAACGCGTCACGAAAGGGATCTCTCATGCCAGCCAGCGGTGAACTTATTCGCATGATGAACTACATCGACGACATTGCGGCCACATTGCGCCGCATCAATGCCAGCCTGTATCTGCTGTCTCCCGAAGAAAAACAGCGCCTTGCGGAGTACATGCGCAAGTCGGATCCCGAATTTCTCTGCAGATGGTCGACCTGCTGGAGAAGCCGGAGTAACGAATGTCTGAGATTCGCACCGTCGCAGTCATCGGCGCCGGCATCATGGGCCGGGGCATCGCGCATGCCGCGGCTCTCGGCGGCTATCGCACCATTCTGGAAGACATCCTGCCAACTACGTTGCGCAAGGCCGAAACCGAGATTCGCGCCAACCTCGACAAAGCGGTCGAACTGGGCAAGGTCACGAAGGATGCCGCCGACGAGGCGTTCGAGCGGCTGGAGTACGCGTCATCGGTCGAGCAGGCGGCGCGCGAGGCCGATCTGGTCATCGAGGCGGTGCCCGAAGAGATGGAGTCGAAGATCGAGATCTTCACCCTGCTCGACAAGGTTTGCCGCCCGACAACCATCCTCGCCTCCAATACGTCTTCGCTCAGCGTCACCGAAATCTCCAGCGTCACCTATCGCGCGCCGAAGTGCGTCGGCATGCACTTCTTCAATCCCGTGCACAAGATGAAGCTGCTGGAGGTGGTGCGCGCGCTCGAAACCAGACGAAGACACACTGGCCGCCGCAGTCGAAGTCGGCAAGCGCATGGGCAAAGAAGTCGTCGTCATTCAAGCGAGTCGCCAGGATTCATCACCAGCCGCATCAATGCCATGATCGGCAACGAAGCGTTCTACATGCTGCAGGAAGGCGTCGCGTCTGCCGAAGACATCGACAAAGCGCTGAAGCTCGGGCTCAACCATCCCATGGGTCCGTTCGAGATGGTCGACCTCGTCGGGCTCGATACGCGCCTGCACATCCTGGAATACCTGCACAAAAGCTGGGCGAGAAGTTTCGTCCTGCGCCGCTGATGGTGCAGTACGTCAAGGCCGGCCGCCTGGGCCGCAAGGCCGGACGCGGCGTGTATGAATATCCGGGCCAGGAGCCGGGGCGTCCAGACGTGCCCAAAGCAGCCGCTGTTGACGCTAAGAAGTAATTTCGCAACCCTCCTGAATCTGGGTGCGCCCCAACCCAGCGCCGCAGGCGCGACTCAGCTTAGCCCGCGTGGAGCGAAGCGGAACGCGGGGTACGCGGCGTCATCCTCGGAGCCCCGGCCCCGCGGCGCCAGCCCGGGGTACGCGTTCCAGCAATGAGAGCTGAGGTCGCAGAGCGGCATACCCAAATGTTATCCAGCTACATCCACAAGCTACTCGTCCCATCTACTTGCGTTTTGCAAGTGACTTTTGCTAGGTTGTTCCGATGATTGGCGAACGACAGCGGCGGCTTCCCCGTTCGGGGTGCCCTGTCAGCATCTCTCTGGAAAAAATTGGAGATCGCTGGTCGTTGCTGATCATTCGGGACTTGATGGTTCGCGGCTATCACACGTTCAAACAATTCCAGGACTCGGGCGAAGGCATCGCGACCAACGTTTTGGCCAACCGACTAAGGCGGCTTCAGTTGGCGGATGTCATCAGCGTCGAGGCGGATCCGCTGGACCGCCGCAAGCTAAACTACCGCCTCACGGAGAAGGGTATTGACCTTGCGCCAGTCGTGCTTGAGTTGCTGGTCTGGGGAGCGAAACACGAGGAAACTGGCGCGCCTTGCGACGTGATCGCGCGCATGGCGCAAAATCGCGAACACGTGTTGGCCGAGGTGCGACGCCGCTGGGAACAGCGCGACCCGACACCGTTCCTGCCGCCGTTCCAACCACCGCTGGGCCAGGTTGAAGGACGCAAAACGAAAACGATAGAAAGACAGAAGAGAAAGCAGAGGTGAACGCCGTTTATGCAATCTGCGCCGAATAGAAAGGTTTCCAAAGCAGCACTTTGGACCGGACGGGTGCTCAGCGCGCTGGTTGTACTCTTCCTCCTATTTGATTCCGCCTTGAAGATCGCGCGTGTTCAAGTAGCGGTCGATGGCACTGTGAAATTGGGGTACCCCGAAAATGTCGTCATGCCGATCGGGCTAATTCTGCTGATCTGCACGATTCTGTATGCTATTCCACGTACATCAGCGCTTGGCGCCGTTCTTGTAACCGGCTACCTGGGCGGTGCGGTCGCCACCAATGTGCGCGCCAGCCTTCCGCTGGCGGGTTATATCCTCTTCCCGGTCTATGTCGGCATCCTGCTATGGCTTGGACTCTATCTTCGGAACAATCAGATACGAAGGACACTGCCGGTGCTTACCGAATATTCGTGAAACAGCTGGCATCCAGGATTCATCACGGCTTCACGGTTTCGAACTTCAACGTTATTTCTGGCCTCGAACAAATCAATTTGAGGAGAAGGTATGAGCAAGGTTCGCGTATTGGTAGGCACAAAAAAGGGCGCATTCATTCTTACCTCCGACGGCAAGCGCGACAACTGGCAGGTCAGCGGCCCGCACTTCGCCGGATGGGAGATTTATCACATGAAGGGATCGCCGGTTAATCCTGACCGCATCTTCGTGTCACAGACCAGCGGCTGGTTCGGCCAGATCATCCAGCGCTCGGACGATGGCGGCAAAACGTGGGCGACACCGGGGGGCGCGCCTGAGATGACGCCAATGGGTCCCGGCGGGCAGGCCAACAAGTTCGTCTACGACACCTCGTCCGAAACCGGTAAGCCGCTCACCACCCATCAGTTCTACGACGGCACGCAGCATCCATGGGAGTTCAAACGCGTCTGGCATATCGAGCCGTCGCTTACCGACCCTGACACGGCCTATGCCGGCATAGAAGACGCGGCCATCTTTCGTACCACCGACGGCGCGACCACGTGGCACGAAATGCCCGGATTGCGGGGTCACGGTACCGGTCCGAAATGGCAGCCGGGCGCAGGCGGCATGTGTCTGCACACCATCATTCTTGATCCCAGCGATCCCGGGAAAATTTATATCGCCATCTCGGCTGCAGGAGCGTTTCGTAGTGACGATGGCGGCGTGAACTGGAAGCCGATCAACCAGGGACTACGTTCGCAGTACATTCCCGATCCGAAGGCCGAGGTCGGACATTGCGTACACCATGTCGCCATGAGTCCCAAGAAGCCCGGCACTCTCTTCATGCAGAAGCACTGGGACGTGATGCGCAGCGATGACGCCGGCGACAACTGGCACGAGGTGAGCGGTAACCTGCCGACCGACTTCGGTTTTGTCATTGACGTGCATGCGCATGAGCCGGAAACGATCTACGTTGTTCCCATAAAGAGCGACGGCGAGCACTATCCGCCGGAAGGCAAGCTGCGCGTCTATCGCAGCCGTAGTGGCGGCACCGAGTGGGAGGCGCTGACCAAAGGCCTTCCGCAAGCCAACTGCTACGTCAATGTGCTGCGCGACGCCATGTCTGTCGATACGCTCGACGACTGCGGCATTTACTTCGGCACCACCGGCGGCCAGGTGTACGTCTCACCTGACGGCGGCGATAACTGGAAGCCGATTGTGCGCGATCTGCCGTCGGTGCTTAGTGTGGAAGTGCAGACGATCGGATAGAGGGGCGGAAACCCCCGCATTTATGCGGGGGAATTTGCTCTGAATAAATGTTCCGAGTCCCGACGGGACGGCACGTCGATTCCCGAGCACTCACGGTAATATGTCAGATATTCGCGACGAGCTTATAGCGAGAGGCTCTGGGCGCGACAACGCGACGCCGGCCGTGTCCGGGGTTCGCCTGATAACTGGAGTACAGCAGGCCGAACGCTTCCAGCAGATCGACATCACGACTTACGGCGCGAGGGTCGCGCTTCAGCGAGCTTGCCAGCTCCGAAACCGAAGCCGACTTTTTTCTTGCCGCTCCCAGCAACCGCACTCGTTCGGTCGAGAGCACGCGAACCATATCAACCGCATCCTCAAATCCAATGACTATTTCGGGGGTGAGCGGCTCGTTGCGATCAAGTTTACGGGCACGCTCCCGAGCGCGCTCGAAGAAGCCTTTCACTCCATCATTGTTTACGCTGCCCTTAGGAACTCTGCTCATCTTCCCGCCTCCATAGCGCCTCGACTTCCTCTTGAAATCGCTCTACAAGCTCCTCGTAACTTGAGAATGGGAAGGGCGCGATGCTTCCCATGAAATGGCGATGGTGGTGTCCACGGCAGTTGTCATATCCAAGGACGCGCCCGTGATCCGCAGCGCAGACTCGGGGATTGATGTCGGCCAAGCTGTACTTGACCACCTTGCCACTCTCTAACCAAACTTCTTCCTTGAGAATGGCCCCGCGCCGCCTGCCGCCGAGATAGCAGGTGTCGTCGACAACTTTTTGCGGTTTGCTCGACCTACCCGGCTTCTTCCTTACCAACAAAGATCATAACACAGAAAGGACATTTATTATCCCATCTGTGTTACCCGTTGTAACCGCCAAGATGCTGCAGCCCGCACTACTGGGTTACGCTAACGCGCACCATCTTCTTCCCGGCTCTTAGCGTGAACTCGGAGCCCAGCTTCACCGACGCAACTAGCTCGGTCTTCAACTCGCCGTCGACCTTGACCGCATTTTGCTTCACCTTGCGGGAGCCGTCAGACACGGACGTCGCCAGGCCAATAGCGGCCAGCAGTTTGTCGAGTCTCACTTGGACCATGCCATCCAAAATCGTTGCATTGGGCGCGGCGACCTCATCCAACTTCACGCTAACCAGTGGCAGATCTTCCGGCGCTTCATCCTTCTGGAACATGCGTGACCAATCCTGTGCCGCCTGTTCGGCTGCTTCGAAGCCATGAAAGTCGTTGACGATGTGCTTGCCCAGGTCCTGCTTGAGCTTCATCGGATGCGCTTCGCCCTTCGCGACCGCGTGTTTCAGCTGTTCGATCTCGCGCGTGGTCAGATCGGTGAGTAGCTCGTAATAGCGCCACATCAGCTCGTCAGAGATCGACATGACCTTGCCGAACATCTCCTGCGGCGGCTCGGTGATGCCGATGTAGTTGCCGTACGACTTCGACATCTTCTGTACGCCGTCCGTGCCTTCCAGCAGCGGCATGGTCAGCACGATCTGCGGCGGCTGGTTGTAGTCGCGCTGCAGCTGGCGACCCATCAGCAGGTTGAACTTCTGGTCGGTGCCGCCAAGCTCAACATCGGCCTCGAGCGCAACCGAGTCGTAGCCCTGCGCGATGGGATACAACAGTTCATGCATGGCGATGGGCTTCTCCTCGGTGAAGCGTTTGTGGAAGTCTTCGCGCTCCAGCATCTGCGAGACGGTGAACTTTGCCGCCAGCCGGATGAAGCCTTCGAATCCCAGCTTGCCCAGCCAGTCGCTGTTGAAGCGTACCTCGGTCTTCTCGCGATCGAGAATCTTGAACACCTGCGCCTTATAGGTCTCGGCGTTGGCGTCGATCTGTTCGCGCGTAAGCGGCGGGCGGGTGGCCGAGCGGCCTGAGGGATCGCCGATCAGCCCGGTGAAATCGCCGATGAGAAAAATCACCGTGTGGCCCATGTCCTGAAAGTGTTTCAGCTTGCGCATGAGCACGGTGTGGCCCAAGTGGAGGTCCGGGGCGGTAGGATCGAAACCGGCCTTCACGCGCATGGGCTTGCCGGTGCGTAGCGACTTCTCGATTCGTTCGCAGAGGTCGCCTTCGCGGATAATTTCAGCCGCGCCTTTGCGCAGGTATTCCAGTTGCTCGGCAACAGGCAGAAAGGATGGCATAAGCTTCGATTATAAGAAAGTTGCCGGTGGTCGGTAGTCAGTTGTCAGAAAAACGGTTGGCAGTTGCCGGTGGCCCGCATCAGAAACGCAGTGGTCAGTTGTCAACGACGCAGTTATTTGCTGTCGGCTACTGCTGATGAGCGTGTGTCCCTCGTGAAGAGTTCGTGCACTTGATCGTTCGCAAGTGCAATGCGTCTCCTGGGAATGGTTGGCTAGTAGCTGACGGGCTTTTTCTGGCAACCTGTTCCTGACACCTTACTTTCTGACAACTGACAACCTGACAACTGGTGTAATGAAGCCTTCCCCAGCTTCTTGTCATCTACTGCTCGACTGTTTGGGAGATTTCTTTCATGGCTATTGTTGGGCTTCCGCTGCCTAGCGGTTTCGATTATCAGGCACAAATGTTTCCCACTCTCACCTCGGCCCAGATCGATCGCATCCGGCCGTGGGCGAAGTTGCGCTCGGTGCAATCGGGCGAGATTCTGTTCCAGCCGGGCGACGAGCATGTCCCTTTCTTTGTGCTGTTGTCGGGCAATCTGGAGATCGTGCAGCCGAGTGCGCCGCAGCAGACGACCATCGTGACCCACCAGCCCGGAGGGTTTGCTGGCGAGATCACCACCATGTCGGGCCAGCGTGCCTTCGTGATTGGACGCGTTGCGAACTCCGGCGAATTTCTGGAAGTACGGCATGAGGACTTTCGCACGCTGATCGCGCGCGATGCCGAGCTTAGCGAGGTTTTCCTTAAGGCATTCATTCTCCGCCGGGTCGCGCTCATTCAGGGGCAATTGGGAAACGTCATCATACTGGGGTCGCGCCACTCTGCGGCAACGTTGAAGCTGCGCGAGTTCCTGGGGCGCAATGGTTACCCGTATGTCTATCGCGATTTGGAGATGGACGCGACGTCGCAGGAGATGCTCGATCACTTCAATGTGACCGCCGATGAGATTCCGGTCGCAATTTGCAACGGCGTTCACGTTCTGAAGAATCCATCGATTCAGCGCTTGGCGGATTGCCTGGGACTGAACGCCAATATCGATCAAACCACGATCCGCGATGTGATCATCGTGGGCGGAGGTCCCTCCGGACTGGCGGCGGCAGTTTATGCGGCTTCTGAGGGGCTTGACGCGTTGCTGTTGGAGACAGCTAATCCGGGCGGACAAGCAGGATCCAGTTCTAAGATCGAAAACTATCTGGGATTTCCCACCGGCATCTCCGGCCTGGACTTGACTGGCCGTGCATTGACCCAGGCAATTAAGTTCGGCGCCGACATCATGGTGTCGCGCAGTGCCACCCGCCTCAAGTGCGAGCGGCGCCCCTACCACGTCCTTCTGGAAGACGACACCAAGCTCGCGGCGCGCACGGTAGTCATTGCCACGGGAGCGCAGTATAACAAGCCGCCGATTTCCAACCTTGCAAAATTCGAAGGGCTGGGCATTTACTACGGCGCGACATTCATGGAGTCGCAGCTCTGCGAAGGACAGGACGTAATCGTGGTGGGCGGAGGGAACTCCGCCGGACAGGCAGCGGTGTTTTTGTCCCAAAACGCCCACAAGGTTTACATGCTGGTACGCTCGGGCCAGCTCGCCGACACCATGTCACGCTACCTGATTCGCCGCATCGAAGAGAATCCCAACATCGAGCTGCACTTCAACACCCACATCGTTGCCTTGGACGGCGACACGCAATTGGAATCCGTTACATGGCAGGACAAGCAAACGGGAGAATGCTCGGCACACAATATCCGGCATGTGTTTATTATGACAGGAGCTTCGCCGCGCACCGCTTGGCTAGAGGGCTGCATGGCGCTGGATACCAAAGGCTTCATCTATACCGGCCGCGATCTCGACTCGAACGCTCTACAGGCTGCGGGGTGGTCCCTCACCCGTCCGCCGCAGATGTTAGAGACAAGTCTGCCGGGAGTGTTCGCTGTAGGCGACGTGCGCTCAGGAAACGTCAAGCGAGTGGCGTCAGCTGTCGGCGAAGGCTCGATGGCCATCAGCCTGGTGCACCGCGCGCTGGGCGAATTGTAAAAGCTGCTGGCGAGAGCCGGACGAGCGAAACTTTCGACGATGATTATCCTGCTGATGGGTGTGAGCGGAGTAGGGAAGACCACCGTAGGAGAAGCTCTCGCACAGTATCTGCGCTGGCGCTTTGTCGATGCGGATGAATTTCACGCCGCCGCCAACGTGGCGAAGATGCGCGCCGGGATCCCGCTCGACGATGCCGACCGTGCGGCGTGGTTGCAATCCCTGCATCACGCAATTGCCGGCTGGATTGCCGCTGGGGAATCCCTTGTGCTGGCTTGTTCCGCGCTGAAGGAGGCGTATCGCCGGCAGCTTCTAGTTGGGCCTGAGGTGAAGCTGGTGTTTCTGCGCGCCGAGTTCAGCGTAGTGAGCCAACACTTGGCACATCGCCACGGGCACTTCATGAATCCTGCGCTGTTGCAGAGCCAGTTCGATACGCTGGAAATACCCACGGATGCTATTGCCGTCGATGCCTCCAAACCGATATCCGAAATCGTGTCCACCATCTGCTCCGCCCTCGGCATTGGAGCCGCGGTCAAGCAGTCGTGAGCAACTGTGGTACCCATCACTGCTTCCTTGTTGTTCTGACTCTTGGATTTTCATCACGAGCGCAGCGAGGGATCTGCTCTCGTTTGCAGCCCAAAGAATGTTCCCCTTCCGGCGAAAACAGATCCGCGCTTTGCACCTGATGACACGAGAATATGGTTGTTTCCTATGAAGGATGAGCCACGCCCTCGATGACGCGCACCGTATCGCGAGCGATCAGCAGTTCTTCGTCGGTGGGAATTGCGTAGGCGAGCAGTCTTGAGTCGTCGGTGGAGATGAGCCCTTCGCGCCCGACGGTCTGCCGGTTGCGAGTGTCGTCAATCTTCAATCCGGCCCACTCCATTCCCGCGCAGATTTGCGCGCGAATGTCAGGCGAATTCTCTCCAATGCCGCCGGTGAATACAACAGCATCAGCACCCTGCATACAGGCGAGGAACGCGCCAATATACTTGCGGGCGCGATAGCAGAAGACCTCGATGGCAAGGCGCACGCGCCGGTCGTCGTGATCCTTGAGTTCCGACTGCAGCACGCGCATGTCATTGGTCAGGCCGGAAAGTCCCAGCAACCCGGATTGCGTATTCAGCAGATTCTCCACCTCCGATACTGACATGCCTTCTTTGTTCGCAATGAGGTTCACAATCGCGGGATCGAGATCGCCGGAGCGCGTGCCCATCACCAGGCCTTCCAGCGGAGTCATGCCCATCGAGGTGTCGATGGAGTTGCCGCCCTTGATCGCATCGGCGGAGCAGCCATTTCCTAGATGCAGGGTAATGATGTTCGTCTGCTCGCGCGTGAGGTTGCGCAGCGCGCGATAGCGAAAGGCGACGTAGCGATGCGATGTGCCATGAAAGCCATAACGGCGCATGCGGTGCCGCCGGTAAAGATGGTAGGGAATTGCGTAGAGAAAAGCCTGTTCCGGAATGGTGTGGTGAAAAGAAGTGTCGAAGACGGCGACTTGCGGAACGCGCGATCCAAAGAGCTCGCGTGCGGCCAGAATTCCCCGGATGTTGTTGGGATTGTGCAGCGGCGCCAGATCGATGCATTCCTCGATTCCTTGCAGCACTTTGTCATCGATCAGCGCTGACTCCTTGAACGTCTCGCCGCCATGCACGATGCGATGCCCCACCGCGTGAATGTCGCCGACGCTGCGGATTGCCGTGACCTCCGACTTGTCGGAAGCGATGTAGCGTATCAGGTAGTCCAAGGCCGCTGCGATGTCGCGCAACGGAGCGGTGAGCTTCCGCTTCGGTTTCTCGGCCCGCCTGAAAGGTGACGATGGCTTCGCCGCCCAGTCGCTCCACCTCGCCTCGGCAGAGACGCTCGTCTTTGTATTCCTTGATGCGTTCGAGATCAGTAGCAATCACTTGGAACTTCAGGCTGGAGCTTCCCGAGTTGAGGACCAGAACGTTCATGTCTTGATTCTCATTGACCGCCGGGAAAAATGGAAGAATGTGAGAAACGGAAGAATGAGAATGGCCGCCCCTGCCGTGAATGAGTCAACGGTCTCTGTTAAAGCAGAAGCGTCTGGCCAGCCGCATTTAGCAGAAACACAGAGATTTCAATTCTCGTGCCGGGTTCTCTAGAATATGGGTGTGAAGTTGCGAGCTATCCTGTTTTTCGTGATTTGCCTCCTGGTTGCGCCGCTGTACCTGGCCCATGCGCAGGAACCGGTGGAAAAGGTGCCAGTCGAGGAGAATGCTCCCCCGCCGGAGGACAACAAGGCGAATGCGCCGCGGTCGGATGGAGCTGGTCCCGACGAGAGTTCGAGCAAACAAACCGAGATCGACATCTCGCCTCCCTCAGGCGACGCCAAGGATCATCGCGGAGCGGACCTGGACACCGCGAGTGAGTCCAGCGAGTTCACCACTTGGAATCCGATGAAGGCGATGAAAGCCATCGAGGTGGGTGACTTTTACTTCAAGCGCGAGAACTATGTGGCCGCCGTCAGCCGCTATCGAGAGGCGCTGGAGTACAAGCCGCACGATGCGGAGGCCACCTATAAGCTGGCGGCTGCGCTGGAGAAGTCAGGCGACCTGAAAGGCGCCATGGAAAACTATCAGGACTATCTGAAGATTCTTCCCAAGGGTCTCTATGCCGAGAAGGCGGAGAAAGGAATTGAGCGCCTGAAGCAGAAGGGCATCACCGCGACCGCGCAAAACCCAATCAGCCGAAGTAGCAGGTTACTGTTTCGGCGGCGGCTGCACTGGTGTTCCTTGCTGCGGGCTTCCATCTTCTTTGGGTAGCGCGTGCGGAGTTGTCGTAAATGCTGAACTGTTCCGTGGGTCGCTTGAGGCGGATATCGATATCCATGGCCGCCTGGTTGATGTCGTAATCCTGTCCGAACGTCTGAAATCCGTGCGCAAGCACCTGTATGCGATCTTGCCGTAGGGACCCCCTGATCTTCGATCTCACCCTCGCCGTTGGTCTTGAGCTGATAGCCGCCCTTGCCCTGGTCGCCATCCTTGCCGACCGGGTGCAGGACAATGGATGCGTTCCGCACCGGCTTGCCGTTATCGTCCTTCACGACGGTGAAGTGCATATTCGCCAGGTTTTCGGGAGCGCCATTCTTGTCCTTTGCAAACAGACCAGTGCCAAGCGCTAGGACCAGTGCGATCAGCATCGCGCAACGTAACTTCATGCGCCCAATTATGGCAACTCGTGTGAGGTGCTGCAACCTGCCAGAGAGGCTGAACTGGAGCATGTCTGCCGGCCAACATTCCTAAAACCTCTTCACTCCTGAGAACACAGAGAATACGGAGTGTACGAACAAGAAAAATCCCAGACTTTTTCTCGACCCCGAGACCTCCGCGCGTTCGGTGCTGAACGGTTTCCAACCGAGTGCATGGCTATAATCGAAACTTCCATGGCCGTCCCGACAACTCTCTCGCCTTCGCGTCCCAAACGATCCAGCCTGACATTGCGAGTGGTGATTGCGCTGCTCGCTTTTGTGCTGCTGCTGTTCCTGCTGGCGGACATCTGGTTCTTCCGCGCCGCCAAGGCGTCGCTACCCTTAGTTGACGGGACCTTACATCTGCAGGGTTTGACGGCTCCCGTGATCGTCACTCGCGATTCTCTGGGTGTGCCGAATATCTCCGCCCAGAACCTGCACGACCTGTTCTTCGCCCAGGGCTTCGTCACCGCGCAGGATCGTCTCTGGCAGATGGACATGACGCGCCGCTACGCCTCAGGCGACCTCTCCGCGATCCTTGGCCCGGAGTACGTCAAGACCGACGACGCGAGCAGCGCATCCTCGGACTTGCGTCAGGTCGCGGAGAAGACGGTGGCCAGCGATGCCTCCCGAGGAGCGCGCCCGATTGCAGGCCTATGCCGATGGCGTCAACGCTTACATCGCGCAGCATCAGAAAACGCCTGCCGATGGAATTCCGCTTGATGACCTACTTCCCGTACGAGTGGACGGTCGAGGATTCCATGCTGGTCGGCCTGTCGATGACGGAGTTTCTGAATCACTACATGTACAAGAAGGAACTGCAGCGGGAGAAAATCCTTGCCCGGCTGGGCCCGGAGCTGACGGCGGATCTGTACGTGAACTCCTCGTGGCGCGATCATCCGCCCGGGCGAAGAAGGGCAGTCGATCGAGAACGAGGCGCCCAGGGGACGAAAACCCCGAGCAGGAAGAGGAGGAGGCGCCCGCGAAAGAGTCAGCGCCCGCCAAAGCGTTGCGTCGCTGCGAGAACGAACAGCAGGTCCTTCGCCGCGACTTGCGTTCGCTCAGGCATGACAAGGCAATTGCAGCTGACGGCCGATCTTCGTCCCGGCTCCAACAACTGGGTGGTCTCGGGCGCGCACACGGTCACCGGCAAGCCGATGCTGTCGAACGACATGCACCTTGACCTGCGCATGCCGAATACCTGGTACGAGGCGCATCTGACAGCGGGGGACTACGACGTTGTGGGAGTGACCCTGCCGGGAGTGCCATTCGTCATCGTGGGACACAATCAGCATATTGCCTGGGGATTCACCAATCTCGGCCCCAACGTCGAAGACCTGTACGTCGAGAAGTTCAATGATCGAGGCGAATACCTCACCCCGCAAGGCTGGAAGCAGCCGGAGCATCGCAAAGAGATCATCCGGGTCAAGGGCAAGCCCGAGGTCAACCTCGACGTGGTGATCACCCGGCACGGCCCGATCATCACGCCAATTATTCCGGGCGAGACTCGCCAGCTCGCGCTGAAGTGGACAGTCTATGACACCAGCGCCGGGCGTATCCGTTCTTCGAAGTGGACTCGGCGCGCAACTGGGAGGAGTTTCGGGCGGCATTCTCCAAGTTCACCGCGCCGGGACAGAACGTCGTCTATGCCGATACCGACGGCAACATCGGATATCAGGCGACCGGGCGCGTTCCGATTCGCGCGGCAGGCGATGGCTCGCTGCCCGTGCCTGGCGAGGATGACAGCCACGAGTGGACCGGCTACGTTCCTTACGACAAGATGCCGAGCGTCTACAATCCGCCATCGGGCATCATCGCGACCGCGAACGCGCGCGTGACGCCGAAGGATTATCCCTACACGCTGGCCATCGAGTGGAGTGCGCCCTATCGCATGCAGCGTATTTACAAGCTGCTGGGCGCGAAAAAGAAGCTCACCCCGGCAGACATGCTGACCATCCAGACGGACGTGGTGTCGGAGATCGATCGCTTCTGCGCCCAGCGATTCGTCTACGCCATCGACCACACGCCCAGCGCGTCGCAGCGCGCCAAGGCTGCCGCCGACCTGATGCGCAATTGGGACGGCACCATGGCACCGACCTCGCCGCCGCCCACCATCGCTTATTACTCCCGCGCCGAGCTGGAAGAGTTGCTGCTGAAGGCGAAGCTTGGCGATGACTGGAAGACGTACCACTGGTTCATGAAGCCGGTGTGGTTGGAGAACATTCTGATGAACCAGCCACCGCGCTGGCTGCCGTCGCAGTATGCCAACTACGACGCGCTGCTGACCGCCGCCGTGGAAGCAGCGCTGTCGCAGGAGCACGCGCCCACTGTGCTCTCCACCTGGAAGTGGGGACGGGTACACCGGGTCGACATCAAGCATCCGTTCTGGAGCAACTTTCCCGGTGCTGAAGCGCGCCACGCCGGGCCCGCAGCCGCTGTCGGGAGACGAGGAGACCATCAAGCAGGTGGGCACGCACTTCGGGCCCTCCGAGCGCTTCACCGCCGACATGTCAGACCTGGATCACTCGACGCTCGACATCGTGAATGGCCAGTCGGGCAACATCTTCGACGAGCACTTCAATGATCAGTGGGACGCGTACTATAACGGCCGCACCTTCGCGCTGCCGTTTTCGACGAAGGCCGTGCAGCAGGCCGGAGTACATCATCTGCGGCTGGAGCCGCAATAGGACGGAACACGAAAATCAGGAGGCAGCTGGCTCACGCGGTTGCCGCAGATTGCAAACCATGCAGTGGCAGGAGCACGGAAACTGCTGTTCCTTTCTCTTTCAAGCTGCGCACCCGGATTCTGCCCCCGTGTTTCTCGACAATACCTTTGCTCACCCAGAGCCCCAGGCCAGTTCCTGTGTCGCCCTTGGTAGTGAAAAATGGTTCGAAGAGTTTCGATCGGACCTGCGCGTCCATTCCATTCCCGGAATCCATCACAATCACACGGATGCCTGCGGACTGCCGGTGAGGTTGCATGCCAAGCGGGCCGCACCGAGATCGATAACTCTCCACCCTCTTTCATAGCATCGAGCGAATTGGAGACCAGATTGGTAAACACTTGTTGCAGCTCGCCGGGGAAGCACAGCAGCTCCGGCGTATCCGCATAATGCTTTCGCAGCCTGATTCCCAGGCGGGTGATACGTGGCTGGAAAACGGTCAAAACCGAATCGATCAGGTCGCGGACAGAGATCTGCGCGGGAGCAGTGGACTGGCGGAAAAATTTCAGGCTGGTACGCGCGATTTGCGACAGCCTCTGCATCTCCGCGTCGGCGACGGCCATCAGATGCCTGGTTTCTTCAGACAACTCTGGCGCGGTCTGGCCAGATACACCAGGTTCGTGACCGCTTCGAGGGGATTGTTGATCTCATGCGATATGCTGGCCGCCAGTTTGCCGGCGGCGGCCACCTGCTCGGCACGCAGCAGCGCCTTCTCGACCAGGCGTGCCTCGGTTGAATCTCGAACATAGACAGCTACTCCGCCGTCTGGCGTGGGATAAATCCGAAAGCGAAACCAGCGCTGCCAAGGCTGGTAGAGCCATTCAAACTCCACCATCTCTCGACTGGCCATGGCATGGCGAAACTTAAGTTCCAGCTCCGTTCCCACCAGATCGGGAAATAGCTCCCAAATGGTGCGGCCAATTTGCTCTTCCCGAGGCCTTCTCGACTCCGTCTCGGCAGCGGCATTCATATACGTGATCCGCCATTGCGAGTCGTAAATCCAGAATCCATCGCTGATGTGTTCCAACGCCTCAGACGCCTGATGGCGGGCCTGCTGCACGGAGGTCAGCAATTCAAGCTCGCGCTCCTGCGCTTTGCGGCGAAACTCGGCCATCCTGATATGCGATTCAACCCGCGCCAGCAGCTCGCGCGCGGTAAACGGCTTCACCAGGTAGTCGTCCGCGCCGGCTTGCAGGCCTTCTACTCGAGCCTCTTCTCCCGCCCGGGCAGACAGCATGATGACCGGCACCGTACTGGTTGCCGGATTGCGTCGTAACTCAGCCAATAACTGAAACCCGTCCATCTCCGGCATCATTACGTCGGTCAGAACCAGGTCCGGAGGCTCGGCAGCTGCCGACTCGAGCGCCATCTTGCCGTTCTCGGCAGTATTCACGCGAAAATGGCCGGACAGAAGGCGGCGAACATAGTCGCGCATATCGTGGTTGTCGTCCACCAGCAGTACAGTGCCTTGATGGCCGCTGTCAGGTTTAACCGCCAGCGAAGTGTCGGTGCCTCGTAGATCGAGTGGGAGCTCCGGGCCGACACCTGCATCCGGCAGCCAGCTTAGTGCCTCCTGAACGTAGGCGGCCGCAGCTGCTGGGCGCAGTGGCGCGCTCCCGTGGACGGTCTTCCACCCGGTTTCCGGAGAGGTGGCGAGCGTCAAGCGGAAGCGTAATCCTGAAGGTCGTACCGGAGCCCAGAACGCTTTCCACCGCGGTCGAGCCCCCGTGCAGTGCCACAAGTTCGTTGACCAGCGCCAGCCCGATGCCGCTGCCTTCATTGGTCCGGCGGCGCGCGCCTTCGATCCGCCGAAATCGCTCGAACAGGTGGGGTATTTCTTGCTGCGGGATACCGGTACCGGTATCGCAAACGGTGAGTTCGGCTAGGCCATCGCACTCGCGCAGCCCCACACTGATTTCGCCTGCGAAGGTTGATTTGAACGCGTTGGAGAGAAGGTTGAGCACAATCTTCTCCCACATATCCCGGTCCACATGCACCGACTGCGAGAGAGCATCGCACTCGACTCGTAACTGCAGGCCAGCTTTCTCAGCCGCGGACCGAAAGACGCTTGCCAGTTCCGAGGTGAGTTGCCCCAGATCGACCGGTTCAAATTCCGCTTGCACCCGGCCCGCCTCGATACGCGAGAAATCGAGCAGTGCATTCACCAGTTTTAGCAGGCGCATCGCATTGCGATGAAGCAGCTCTAAATCCTGTCGCTCTTCTTCCGAATTGTGTGGCCTCGCCAGCGCGGCCTCGATCGGGCCCAACATGAGGGTGAGGGGCGTGCGAAATTCATGGCTGATGTTGCTGAAGAAGATGGTCTTGGCTCTATCGAGCTCGGCGAGCGCCTCCGCCTGCTTGCGTTCTTCCTCGTAAGTGCGCGCATTTGTGATCGCGGTGGCAATGTTGTCGGCCACCAGGCTATAAAACGTGCGGTACTCCTCATCGAGCTTGCGTGTGGGATTGACCCCCGCGATGAGAATGCCAAGCGCCTGCTTCTCAGCTCGCGACTTCATCGGCAGGACGACCGCCTGCATAACCTTCTGCTGAGCCGGCCCCATGGGCAACGAGTCGATGTGGGCGACGGAGATGACTCGCGACTGCCCGCCACGGATATCTTTCAGAAAGCCGTCAGCGCCTTCCGCTGCACCAGAAGCCCCTTCGGACGAGAAACGGGAACGAAGTGTGCCAGTCAAACGCCGGCACACCACTCCTGCCCTGGAGGACTATCTCGCGACCGTCGGGAGATAGCAGGAACAAAAGCGCAAAGGGTACGTCGTCCAGGTTTCGGGAGAGCGTGCGCGCGGCCGAGGTGCAGGCGTTGTTTACGCTCCTTTCCAGAAAAGCATCAGCAGAGAGCTCTGACAGCGTTCGCAGCCGGCGCGCATTCAGTACCTTCGGTGTGACTTCGGCCGATGGACAGAAAAGCCCTCCGACCTTACCTGACTCATCCAATATCGGACTATAGGAAAACGAGTAGTAGGTTTCCTCCAGATAGTCGCCGCGATTCATGAACAGCCGCACGTCGTCCAGAAACGACGGCTCGCCTTTTTGAAAGACCTTGTCGGCCAGAGGTCCGCAGACATCCCAGATCTCGCGCCACACCTCTTGCGCCGGCCTGCCTAGAGCCCAGGGATGTTTCGCCAGGCTCAATACCCGGATGTAAGCATCGTTGTAGAGGAAAGTGACCGCTGGACCCCAGCCAATCCACATGGGGTGCTGCGAATTGAGAATCAGACTGACCGAGGTTCGCAGGCTCTGCGGCCACGAGAAAACCGGGCCCAGCGGCGTGCGCGACCAGTCGTGCGCGCGCATGAGAGCGGCCATTTCGCTCTCCCCCTCCATTACTGCCAGCTTCAGGTCGTGTTCCGATGGGTTGGGGGGCGCGCCTGCGCCATCGGCGGCAGCATCAGCGATATTTTCCGAGCTAACTTTGGAGTTGGGCGTGGCGCGAGCGTTCATATCTAATGACAGGGAATTCGTAACGGTCCAGCTACTCCGGGCGATTCCAGCGCCAAGTTAGATGCTAATGAGCTACTCGGAATTTGCATCCGCTTGGTGATATTCCGACACATCACGACAGCTGCTTATTGTACTCAGGGTAATGCGCTCAAGGAGTAGAGGCGCAGAATGGCGCTCATAGAGACTTGCGAAACGTAGGTTGGTGTCTTCTCTAAGCCGCGAGCAGCTACTGATCGATCTGGACGACGTCGTTCAGCGCACCGCGGAAGCCGAGCTGTACCTTCTGCAGCTGATCCGTGGTGGTGTCGTAGATATTCAGCACACCGCCCTGAATCACATACATAACCGTCCGATTGGGGACAGATAGCATGCCGGTAATAGGGCCCAGCGGTGGCAGGGGCGCATCGGCGGCTTGGGTCGTCAGGTTCACCACCGACAGGCACCCGGTAACCGTGTTATTGCAGGTTTTGGCGCCGATATAAACCTTGTTGTTGTTCAGCGCCATCTTCCATTGCTGGCCGTCGTTGATCAGGATGGAATTCGTGGTGGTGCGGCTCATACTCCCGGTGTCAACGATGTCGAAGGTACCATTCGCGCCGCCACCGTATCCCGCGACATAGAGGCTGGTGCCGTTCAGCAGACCTACGGTTGCGCCGCCAACCTGGACCGTAGTCTGGATGGTCTGCGCCGTCATATCAAACTGTGCCACCGATGGAGGCGCGGTACCTCCGCACTGGGTGCCGCAGTTCAGTACGTAGGCGGTGTTGCCGTCGCTACTGAAGAAGGCATTCACCGGTCGCGAAAATCCGGCAATGGCAACCGGGGTGATGGTGGTGGCGCTCAGGTTAATCAGCCACATGGAATCGGCGTTGTCGGCGAAGGCCAGCAAAACCGTGCCCGCAGGATTCAGTGCAATCCATCGCACTGACGGAACCGCGTAACTGGTCGAGATGATGGCATTCGTAACGTCGAGCACCTGGATCGCATTCACGTTGCCGGTGGGGACATATAACGTCTTCGAATCGTTCGAGAAGACTTCCATTGCCGCCCATGCAGGCAGGGAGACAGTAGCCGTTGTGGTCTGGCTCGAGTTGTTCACGAAGTTGATGTCGACAACGTTCGGGTCGTACACTGCGGTCGTCGTCCCGTCAGGGCTACGCGCCAGAAATGTTGCCGAGATGCTAACCGGTATGTTGACTGACAAATCGACAATCTGGTTCGTGGTATTGGTGTTGGTGTTGGTCGAGTTGAAGAACGCGGTTGTGTCGTTGGCGCTGTCAACGATCTGAAGATTGCCCGAAAATTGGTTGCTGATGTAGGCCCGGTTCTTGAGGGTACCCTTAGGATTGTTGATGGTGTTTCCGTTGGGAGTGGTAACGCTGGTATTGCCGTTGTTTCCCCCGCAGGCGGCAATCGTAAGCAAGAACATTGCCGCTCCGAGAAGCGTCAAAACTCGATTCAAAACTCTGCCCCGCAATTCTTTATGATGCTGCGTAAGTTGTTGGAAAAGTGAATTATAACAAAGCGAACGCATGCCGCCTCCCCAGGGTCATTCGAGTTCCCACTCATGTACGATAGAGTTCTGCGACCAATACGGTAGCAGCCACCCGGTATGGCCACAGATCTCTTAACTCGCTTGCAATCCGGAGCCGTTCTTTGCGACGGCGCCATGGGTACCCTGCTGTATTCCAAGGGCATTTTCATCAATCGTTGCTACGACGAGCTGAACCTCTCGCAGCCCGACCTGATCCGCAGCATTCATCAGGACTATCTGAAGGCGGGAGCGGAGATCATAGAAACAAACACCTTTGGCGCCAATTCGTTTCGCTTGGGCCGAGCACGGATGTGTTGACAAGCTGGCCGACATCAACCGCAGGGCGCCCGCGTGGCCCGCGAGGCAGCGAAGAGCTTCGATGCGCTGGTCGCCGGCGCTGTCGGGCCGCTGGGCGTCCGCATCGAGCCGCTGGGCAAAATTTCGTTGGCCGAGGCGCGCGGCGCTTTTCGCGAGCAGATTGCAGGCCCTCAACGAAGAAGGCGTCGACCTCATCATCCTGGAAACCTTCGGGTACCTCGAGGAGCTGCACCAGGCGATCCTCGCGGCGCGCGAAGTCAATCCCGACCTGCCGGTGGTGGCGCAGGTCACCATCGACGAAGACGGCAACTGCCTCGACGGCTCGAGCCCTGAGCACTATGGTCCGCAGCTGCAGGAGCCTGGGGCGCCGACGTCGTCGGCTGCAACTGCAGCGTCGGCCCGGTCGCGATGCTGGATGCTCTGGAGCGCGTGCGCGCCGTAACGACGGCTCCGCTGTCGGCGCAACCTAACGCCGGAATGCCGCGCTCGGTAGAAGGCCGCAACATCTACCTGTGTTCGCCCGAGTACATGGCGAGCTACGCCGAGAAATTTGTCGGCATTGGGCGTGCGCGCTGGTCGGCGGATGCTGCGGCACCACGCCGGAACACATCCACGAGATGAAGTCTTCGGCTGGCGCGTGGGCGACGGCCGCGCACACCCTCTTACAAGCTGCCGCCGCGCCCGTAGGCCAAGCCGGTCGAGGCTGCCGCCGTTGGCCGAGCGCTCGCGAGCTGGGCCGCAAAATCGCCGACGGCGAGTTCGTCACCATGGTGGAGATCGTTCCGCCCAAGCGGCATCGACGCTGCCAAGCGAGAATCGAAGGCGCGAAGTTTCTGAAGTCGGTCGGCGTGGATGCGGTGAACATTCCCGACAGCCCGCGGGCCTCGGCGCGCATGAGCAACCAGGCGCTGTGCCTGCTGGTCGAAGCAGCAGGTCGGCATCGAGCCGATCCTGCATTACACCTGCCGCGATCGCAACGTGCTGGGCATTCAGTCGGACCTGCTGGGCGCCAGCGCCATCGGCATCCGCAACCTGATCTGCATCACCGGCGATCCGCCGAAGATGGGCGACTATCCCGACGCCACCGCAGTCTTCGACGTCGACTCCATCGGGCTGGTCAACATCGTCCACAACCTGAATCGCGGACTCGACATCGGCGGCAATCCCATCGGCGAGCGCGACCAGGTTCGTCATCGCCGTGGGAGCGAATCCGGGCAGCCCGACAACATCGACGAAGAGATTCGCCGCTTCGAATACAAAGTCGAAGCCGGCGCCGAACTGGCGGTCACCCAGCCGGTCTTCGATATGCGCTTGCTGGAAGAGTTTCATGAAGAAGATCGAGCACTGCCGTGTGCCGGTGGTGGCGGGAATCTGGCCGCTGACCAGCGCGCGCAATGCTGAGTTCATGAAGAACGAGCTGCGGGTCTCGATCCCCGACGAGATCTTCGCCCGCATGGCGAAGGCCACCACCGCCGATGCTGCCCGCGCCGAAGGCGTAGCCATCGCCCGCGACATGCTCGTCGGCCGTACGCGAGATGGTGCAGGGCGCACAGATCGCCGCTCCGTTCGGACGCTACTCCTGCGCGGTGGATGTGCTGGAAGCGTTAGGGGCAGCCGCCGGCGGCGGGGCATGACGGAGTGAATGTCCTGCCACCTGATCACAGTTAACAAACTGTTAACGACGCATGATTTCCCCGCTCAGCATGCCGGCAACTTACTGCCGTCCGGCTGGATTCTCCTGCGCCTGACCAGCCTTTGACGACTTTCTGCCACGCTTCTGACAACGTGACCGCCAGCATCATCGGATGATCGTTGCCGGAGGTGGTAAATGCGTCTGTATCGGCCCTTGTACACACTGCTCTTGCTGTTAACCATTAACATCGCCGTGTCTCTACAGAGCGGCGCCCAGCCTCGCAACGTGAGCTTTCAGGCCAGGCACGATTATCCGGCCATCCCTCACGCCAGTGGATCGGCGGCTGGCGATTTTCGCGGCAACGGTCTCAAAGACGTTATCGTCACCGACTCATCAGCCAATTCGAGAACCCTCGCCATGCTGAGAAGCAACGGCGATGGCTCATTTGCCAAACCTATCTTCTTTTCAACCGGCGGAGGAGCGCCGTTCGCCGTCGCCGTGGCGGACGTCAACAACGATGGCACGCCCGACGTGGTAGTCACTAACTCTCTGAGTAACAACGTCGCTGTGCTGCTGGGAAACAAGAATGGCACGCTGCAGAGCCCGCGTGTCTTTGCTGTGGGCCTAAGCCCGCTCGCCATCGCGGTAGGCGATTTTAATCGAGATGGCAAACCGGATGTAGTGGTGGCAAACTCCGGTTCTAATAGCATTTCGATTTTGCTGGGCAATGGTGATGGCACACTTCGCATCGCGACTACCGTTCATGTGGGTACCTCGCCCGTGTCGGTTGCGGTCGGCAGGTTCCATGGAACGAGCGCGACAGACATCGCGGTAGCCAGTGCCGGCGATCCGGATCAGAGGAATGGCAGCGTATCCCTGGTGAAGGGCAACGGCGATGGAACCTTCCAGGCGCCAACCAACATCATCACTGGAGGAAGCCCGGTCTCGTTGGTCGCTGCGCAGCTGAATGGCGATCTGCTTCCGGATCTGGCTGTAATCGATGCCAGCCAATCGGCGGTGCTGATTGAGTTGGCCTCAGGGAACGGAACATTTCTGCCGTCTGGAACGGTTCCGACGCCTGCCCAGCCGGTGGCTGTCACAGTGGGTGATTTTCACGGAACTGGAAGACAGGCAGACCTGGCCGTTATCAGCGGCTCATCGACGGAATTGGTCACGGTGTTCTTGAATAATGGAAATGGCAGGTTCCTCTCCGGTCTAGTCCCGAGCGTCGCCATATCGCAAAATCCTGCGGCGCTAGTCGCCGCCGACTTTAACGGCGACGGCAAAACGGACGTGGTCGCCGCCACTCAGTTGGGAGACATTTCCGTTTTGCTGGGGACAGGGTTCGGCAGGTTCGTGTCTGCAACCTCCTTCGCCTCTGGTAAGGGATCGAATTACGTCGTCGCCCACGATCTCAACGGCGACGGCAAGCTGGACGTCGCGGTAGTGAATGAACTGAGCAACACTGTTTCAATCCTGCTCGGCAAAGGCAACGGAAGCTTCGCCTCGAAGATCGACATACCAGTCGGGCACAAGCCGTTTTCCGTTACCGTCGGCGACTTGAATGGCGATCACAAGCCGGACCTGGTGGTGGCGAATAACGGGCACTTCTCGGATGATCCGGGGAACATATCGATCCTTCTAGGCAACGGAGATGGCACCTTCCAGCCCGCAAAGAACATCACGGTCGGAAACATACCAGTGTTCACCGCAGTTGCCGATTTCAACAATGACGGCAAGCAAGACTTGGCCGTCGCCAACTTTGTGGATAATACGGTGTCGATCCTGCGGGGCAACGGTGATGGAAGCTTTGGGGCACCAACCACAATCGCCTTCCCAGCCTTTAGTCAGGTATTGCAGGTATTTGCTGCCGACGTGGACGGGGACCATAACCAGGACCTGATCGTGGGGGGAGGAACCAGCGTCTGGATCGTGAAAGGCAACGGCTTTGGGAGCTTCGGTCAACCTCAGATGGTGCACACCGGATTCACCGGTGAGGTGGTGGTTTCAGACTTCAACGGCGACCACACCCCTGACCTGGGGATCATCGGTCTGACTCAGGACAGCTCCACCTTCGAGGTTGATGTGCTGCTCGGAAACGGAAATGGTACCTTCCGTACGTCCGCTAGCGTTCCTTTCTTCGGCAGTTTTGCTACTGAAGTTATCGCTGCTGACTTCAACGGAGACGGCAAGATGGATTTGGCGGTGACCGGACTCAATACGCTGTCGGTCGCGGTGCTAACCGGCAACGGCGATGGAACGTTTGAAAATACGGTAACACCTGAATTTGGGGTCACGACGTTCGCGCAGTCAATTGCCGCGGGAGACTTCAACGGCGATGGTAAGCAGGATATTGTGGCCACTGGGGTAGCTGCCAACGCCGGGATAGGGACCTCGGCCAGCGCCGTTTCCCTGCTGATAAACAACACTCAATAGCGTGAAGAAGCTGTAGCTCCGAAACAACTGTCCTGCTCATTCAAAATTCCGAAGGAGCAGGACAGTTAAATCTCACTGAGTGTTGACGGTCACTTGAGCTGTGGCTGACTTCGATGTATCCGCCTTGCTGGTTGCCACCACGTGATAGCTCCCCGGAGTTGACGGCGCGACGTATACCGCCATGTCTGAAACGGTTCCGCCTTGGGCCTGAGCGCCACGATTAACCATCTTCCCGCCCGCGCTACCTTCCGCTACTGACCAGTTGACATCGGTGTCGCCGCTGCCGCTGACCGTAGCCACGAAATCGTGCGCCTGGCCGGATACCACCTGCGCTTCCGTAGGCGAAATCGTGACCGTAATGTTCGCTCCCGCCGTGCTCCTGGCCGATGGGCGCGACAGCAGGTAGATAACTCCCAGAACTCCGAGCGCCAGAACGACCATCAGAGGGATCAGCAGCTTGCGATTGCTGCGAGGTGCGGAGCTGTCGTCATAGAAGTAGAAGAAGTTGTCGTCTTTCGCTGTCGGAACCGGCGATGCGGGAGAGGGTGCCGCTTTCCTCGAGGCTGCAGATTTTACCGGTGCTGCCGCGACAGCTTGCGCTGGTTCCGGCACGTCGAGCCAACTGGATTGCACGCGGGGTGGCGGAGCAGACGAGCGGGCCGTAGCGGGAACCGGAGTCGATCGAACTGGAGCCTCGGCTTGCAGCGACTTGCCGCATCGTTCACAGAAACGATTGCCGACCGGGTTCGGCTCACCGCATGACGCGCAGGTCTGCCCGCCCGTCCGCGTGATTGGAGGTGGCCCTGCGGAAGAGAAGTCTTCTGGCAATGCATCGATCGGCAACATGTCCCGCACCGACGCGATCTCTTCCGCTTCCAGCAATACCTGCTCCTCCTGCTGGCGTGAAAGCGGAGGTGGCGCGGCAGCGGATTTCAGCGGGGGCACGGGCTGCTTCACACGGGCGGCACTAGTCGAGGTTGCCGGCAGTGGCGCGTGGAAGGCTTCGGCAGTGGACTGCGCAGCGCGCACCGGCGCCGGCGGTTCCGTCGGTATAGAAGCGACCTCGCGAGTCTTGGCCGGACGGGGCGCGGCGGCGGTTCCGCAATTGGCGCAGAACTTGTCGGTCGCGCGCATTTCCTCACCGCAATTTGTGCAGAACATGGCTAATTTACTAACCCTGCTTTATTGAATTTCACTCCGTGCGCTGATCCTTGATCAATACCGCGTCGCTGACAGACCGGCCACGGGTTACGGCAAGCTTCTTATTATTCCAGTCGTAAGCGTAATCGTAGATTAGGAGATCATCGAAATTGGTGACCGGAATGGGGTCGCCGCCATCGATCGATTGCTTCACGATGTTCGATACTCCATGCTCGTTCACCGGATAATAAAGGTATTTGCCGTCGGGCGAGAAGGTTATCAGTCCCGAGATGGATGAACGGGGAGGGATCGATTTGATGGGAGGTCCGCCATCGGCATCGATGAGCTTGATCACCGCCCTGGTATCCACGCCTTTGCCTTCGAGGGTTAATAGCACTACGGTCTTTGCATCAGCAGTCAGAGCAGCAAACTCGGCAAATTCTGGATAAATCTGCTTCGCTTCGCCTCCCTCGAGCGGCTGTCGCATCAGCAACTTCTTGCCGTTTACCAGCTTGGTGTAGAGGAAGAAACTACTGTCGGGAGAACAGAACGCATTCACGTCAGCCTTGCCGAAGGTGAGGGGCTTTGTGGTTCCTGACTGTAGATCGAGCAGGTACACGCTCAACCCTTTGGTTTCTTTGTTAGGCATGCTGAAAAGAACGTGACGGCCGTCCTGGCAGACCGAAAGGTTGGTCATGAACAGCTTGTTGGAAAAGACCACCGTGCGATTGCTGCCGTCGGCATTCATGGTGAAGATGTGACCGTCCCAGTCGATCCCGACCAGATTTCCATCTTTAGTCCAGCCAACAAAGCGGTCGTTCCGATTCTCAATGATCGCGGGAGCGCCGTGCGAATTGGGTTCTGAACTCAGGGTGTTAATGCCGACATTCGGAGTCGATTGGACAGCGACTAGTTCCTTAGCGTTGCTGGTCGCCGCCAGGGTCGTGCTGCTGTAATTATTCAGGTCGTTGGTGATGCGGAGGAACTTGCCGTCGCGCAGGCTCACCTCTCCGACCTGTCCGTTCCAGCCGGTTGCTACGTCCTGGAAGATCATGGCCAGGGTCTTGCTATCAGGTAGCCATGTCGGCTTGCTGAGTTGGGCGAGGGCTGCGTAGAGCGTGCGCTCCTTGCCCGTCTCGGGATCCATGCCGACAATCCTGCCCAGGTTCTCGCCGCCAGGATCGAGAATTGACGCGGCGATCGTTTTGCCATCGGGCGACCACACTGGATCTTTGTAACCGGGCAAGGGAAGCGTGGCCAGCACACGTTCGTTCGTTCCATCAGCATTAGCGATAATCAGGCTGGAATTCGCCTCGGCGCCACTATCACGCATGAAAACGAACCTCTTGCCGTCGGGCGCGAAACTTATGGCGCTGTCCACATCGGTGATCAAAAGCTGGGCATTTCCCCCCAACGTGGGGATTTGATAAAGAAGATTTATGTCTGGCCGCGGTGGATCATTGCGCACGAAAAACAGATAGTTCCCATCCGGCGAAAAGGTGAGGCCGACATAGCGCGCTTCGGTGGTAGGGATGATCTCTTTATTGCTGCCGGTCGCGACCTGGCGCATCCATAAACTCTGGGTACCGCGGCCATCGTCGTGAACATTGAACAGGTAACGGCCGTCCGCAGAGAGAGTAGCCAGCCGGATCTTGCCCGTGTCAGTGAGCCTTTCCAGGCTGACGTTCTGAAACGGTAGCGCACCGCCGCCTCCGGAGGAGCGGAAAAGCGAGTAGACGCCAAAGGCTGCCGCCGCCAAAACCAGTACCGTTATTGTCGCGATCAGGCCGGCGCGGCCCTTGTGGTCGCGTGCGGCTTGAATCACGGGCGAGCTTTGGTGCGATGCTCCCTGTGCAGCGGGAATCGGCGTAACCGGAGTCGATGGGGATGGCGATTGCGACGGCGTCGATCCTGATGAGGCAGCCGGCGCGAATCCGGTGGCTGAGTGAGCAGCTGCCTTGCCCGAATCGCTGTCGCGCTTCAGGCGCTTCAAGTCGCCGCGCATCTCGGCAGCAGTCTGGTAGCGTAGATCGGCGTCTTTCTCCAACGCCTTTCCGATGATCTCTTCCAGCTTGGGCGATAGCGTGGCGTTGAACTCGGTAGGCGGCGGCGGGTTGCGCGTCAGGATCTCGCTAAAAATTACGGCAGAGGTGCCGCCTGCGAACGGAATACGTCCGGTGGCCATCTCGTAAAGAACGGTTCCCATCGAGAACAGGTCGCTGCGGCCATCGAGCTCTTCGCCACGAGCCTGCTCGGGCGACATGTAGGCCACGGTACCGACGGCAGTTCCCGGCGATGTCAGATGCGGTGCCGCATAGGTCGGAGCATCGCCACCGACGGTTTCCATCGCGGCCCGCCGTTCACGAATGAGCTTTGCCAATCCAAAGTCGAGGATCTTGGCCTGTCCGCGGGTGGTGATGAAGATGTTCGCAGGCTTGAGGTCGCGATGGACGATCCCCCGGTGGTGGGCAACGTCGAGCGCATCCGTCACCTGAATTCCGATGTCGAGGATCTTGTCGAGCGGCATCGGCTTGCCATCAATCTTCTCGGCGAGGCTTTGGCCTTCGAGAAGCTCCATGGCGATAAAGCTGCGGCCTTCGCACTCCTCGACGGCATAGATGGTGCAGATGTTTGGATGGTTCAAGGCTGACGCGGCACGTGCCTCCTGCTTGAAGCGCTCAAGCGCGTAGGTGTCGCGTTCAGCTTCAGCCGACAGGAACTTCAGCGCCACGTGGCGTCCGAGCTTGCTGTCCTCCGCCTCGTACACCACGCCCATACCGCCCGCGCCCAGGCGCCGCAGAATGGTGTACTGCAAAAGGGTGCTTCCAACCGCAATCTCCAAGGGCAATCTCCGGATTCCAACTATTGTGCGGTGTGAAGGGGTCGGCAGGCAACCATGGATGGCATCTTACTTGCGCCCGAATTGGCGACGCAGTTATCCGCGAGTTTCGGTGTTGGCTTCGCGATAGACCTCGGCTGCCGCCAGTACGGTGTTGCAGTGAATCGTAACTGTGTCTTCGACGTGGATGGCGTAGCCTCCGGCGTAGGTCACCATGACGGGAATCTCGCGTGCGCGTGCTACCCGGAAGACCAGCTCATCACGCTGCTTCAGGCCGTCGAGCGTCAGATTGAGTCCCCCAAGCTGGTCTTCGCGGAAGGGGTCGGCTCCGGCAACATAGCAGATGAGCTGCGGCTCGAACTGCCGCAGGGCAGAGCTCAGGGCATTGTCGAGCCACGCCAGATACTGTTCGTCATTGCACCCGTCCGGCAAATTTACGTCAATCGATGATGGCGGCTTGACGAACGGGTAGTTGTTTTCCTGATGCAACGAGATTGTGAAGACGTCCGGGCCGCAGCTTTGGACCGTGGCGCCGCGTCCGCTATCGACAGTTTGCGGTGAAGCCGAGGGCAGCGTCGGCGAAGTCTGCACCGGCTTGCTGAAGATGGCCGCGGTGCCATTTCCCTGATGAACGTCGCAGTCCACTGTCATGGCACGCTGAATGCGGCCTCGCTTCTGCATCGCGCGAATCGCCACCGCGATGTCATTCAACATGCAGAAGCCTTCCCCGTGATCGGGGAAGGCATGATGAAAACCGCCGCCGACGTTGATGCAGATTCCGTCTTCGAGCGCGCGCTCGGCAGCGCGAATGGAGCCGCCGGTATGCAGCATGAACGCATCGACGGCCTGCGGCGAGTAGGGGATTTCCATCTGCAGCTCTTCGCGCGCCGAGAGGCTGCCTTCCATCAGCTTGTTTACATAAAGCGGCGAGTGCACCAACATGACGTCCTGCTCGGACGCAGGAGAAGGTTCGATAAGGTCGGAGCGGTCGGCCCAACCCTGCTGCAACAGCCGCTCAACGATGAAGCGGTACTTGTCGGCGCGGAAGACGTGCTCTCCGATGGGAAGGAAGTACTTCTCGCTGTAAACAAGTTTGAAAGGAAGCATGGCCGCGGACGAACATGCGATTGTACTCCGCTGCGTGGCGGCCCGCGTAGGCTAAGATGACGCATTCATGCTTCCAGCGGCCCAACTCGCCAGCTTTCGCCGTGCCGCCCGCTACAACCTGCTCTCAACGGCGGGCGCGGTGATGATCGTCGTCTTTGTCGCATGTGCGCTGCTGGCGCCTTTGCTCGCCCCCTACGACCCGGCTTACATCGACCTGCCGTCGCGGCTGATGGCTCCGTCGGCCGCACACTGGTTTGGCACCGATGAGCTGGGACGCGACATTCTGTCACGTGTCATCTACGGGGCGCGCATCTCGATGCTGGTGGGTAGCAGCGTGGTGGTGGCGTCGCTTACCCTGGGGCTGATATTCGGATCCATCGCCGGCTATTACGGCGGACTCACCGACCGTGTACTGAACGTAGTGGTGATGAATGCGTTTCTGTCATTCCCGGGAATCCTGCTGGCAATCGCCTTCGTAGCCTTCCTGGGGCCGGGAATCTTCAACCTGATTCTCGCGTTATCGATTGGCGGGTGGGTGGGCTATGCGCGACTGGTACGCGCACAGGTGCTGGCCGTGCGCGAACGAGAATTCGTGGAAGCGGCCCGCGCCCTGGGAGCTAGCGACGCGCGTATCATCCTGCGGCACATCCTGCCGAACATCATTCAGCCCGTGCTGGTGCAGGCGGCGATCGGCATGGCGGGCGCGATCCTGGCTGAGGCCACCATGAGCTTTCTCGGGTTGGGGGTGCCGCCTCCGACTGCGAGCTGGGGAGCCATGCTGAACGACGCGCGTTCTCACCTGTTCGACTCGCCGCACTTGGTGCTGTTTCCCGCGGGAGCGGTGATGCTGGCCGTGCTGTCATTCAATTTCGTGGGGGATGGGCTGCGCGACTACTTGGATCCGCGCTCGAGGCTTGAGGCCGGACTGTAGGACACGTATTCGTAAGACCGCTTGCAGAGAATGGGGATCGGTTCTAGAGAAGGAAAGGTTTGCGTTCGAGCGTCGAAGTGGACGCACCGGCGCGCCTCATCGTTCCTGAAGTTTTGCGATCAGGGCCGATGACGCGTACCCGCTGACGTTTTAGAAATCAGGTACGCTTCCTGTCAATTCAACTACGACAGAGCCAAGACACCTCGTCTACGTCCTAGCTTTCAGCTTGCTACTTACGTACTTGGCTGATTTGGCGTTCTCGTAACTCTTCTGCGGTTCACCTGGAAAGATAAGGTGAAACGGAAGCGCGCTTCCCTGTGTCTAGAATGGCGCCCTTTTGCACTAAGGGCCGAGACGTCCATCTGGTTCAGCAGCTAACCGTCAGACGGGATTCGTACTTACTTCAGGTGGCCAGGCACTAGTTTGAAGCCACAGACATCAGCCATCGCACAGTTTCACTCAGGCTCCATAGTATGACGGTTGCGAAATCAATGTCTGTGATGGCGATCACACGCAACCCAAACTAAAGTAACTCGTCCTGGTTGATGTTGCTTGTGCGCTGTTTGGTTCCCGTGCACTATTTCACGGAGACAACCTTCATGCTCGTCACCTGACGAATCCAGCGAGCGGGACGCTTATCGCCGGGAGCGACGATGCGAAAGGGTCCTTCTTTTCCTCCGAGAGGTTTGCCGTCGCGCTTGTCGGCCAGGATGATTTCCCTTGTGGCAAACGCCGGGTCGAATTCCGCGAGGGCGAAGACGACCTTGTAACCATCGGCAGCCTCAACCAGCAATGCCTCGGTAAGCCGAGGTCCTCGCAAGGTATCGCCCATCGTAATGCCCGCGCCGGCCAGCACCGTGGCCATCGGCACTCCTTCAAACTGGGCAGGGGTCTCGTGATCTTTGGTGTTGACCGTGACGTGCGGCATCTTGGCGAGCTGCTCGGGAGTGACGGAGGCTGTGTGACCCTGGGCGTCGGTGATCTGAAGCGTCTGAGCACACACGCCGAGCGCACAGAAAAACAGACACAACGCCACTGCTAGGAATTGGAGGCCGCGAGGTTTCATAAGCGCTCCCTGTTCGACCTGACCGTGTCTCAGTCCTTCTGAAGCATCACTTCGGTTGATTTGATGACGGCTTTCACCTTGTCGCCGACCTTCAAGCTCATTTGCTCAGCGCTGCGCCGGGTAATGACGCTCTCGATCAGGTTGTTACCGACGCGCACTACGACGTGCGCCATCACGCCGCCGAGCTGAAGTTCTTCGATGGTTCCTTCCAGTTGATTACGCGCAGAAAGAGTCATGACTTGCCTGCCTCCAGTTTGTTCAGATAATCGATGATTTCCGCATTGGTCCAGTCGGCGGGGCCGATGAACTTGCGCCGGATGACGCCGTCTTTATCGATGACGTAGGTTTCGGGAAATTTGAAGGTGCCGTAGAGAGTGTTGGCTGCGTTCTTGGGGTCGCGCACGGTCAGCAGGTCGATGTTGTGGTCGCGGATGAACTGCTTGTAGGCGGCGTCGTCGGCATCCTCGCTGACCGCCAGAATCGTGACCTTGTCGCCCAACTGCTTTTGCAGCTGCACCAGCGAAGGCATCTCTTCAATGCATGGCGGACACCAGGTCGCCCAGAAGTTGAGCAGCACGGGTTTGCCGCGAAGCTGAGTGAGCGAGACGGTGCGCTCCGAGTCGGTAAGCGTGAAGTCGGGCGCCTTTTCGCCGATCTTGGGAGGACGGTTGCCATTGCAGGCGGCAAGCAGAAAGAGGCAGACCAGAGCGGTAGACCATGCGAAGCGCTTCACAAATCTATAATAACGAAGGACGTGCACGAGGCATGGATGCCACGAAGGGCGCAGTCGAGGTTTCGGTCATCGTTCCCGCGCGGAACGAAGAGGCGAACCTTGCCGACTGCCTGCAGTCGCTGGTCGGACACAGGGCGTGAGCTACGAGATGATCGTGGTCGACGATCACTCCACCGATCGCACGCGAGAGATTGCCGAGAGCTTTCCGGTGCGGGTGATCGAGGCGGATCCGCTGCCGGCCGGCTGGAGCGGCAAGTGCAAGCCGTGCTGGAGCGGCGCGAAGGTCGCGAAAGGGAAGTGGCTGCTGTTCACCGATGCCGATACCCGGCACTCGCCCTCATCGATTGCCAGTGGACTGCGCGAGGCCGAGGAGCATGGGGCCGCGCTGCTGTCGTACTCGCCGAAGCAGGAAGTGCATGGCTTCGCCGAGCGCGCGCTGATGCCGGTGATCTTTGCTGAGCTGGCGGCGACCTATCGGCCGCAGGAGGTGTGCGATCCGGCATCGCCGGTGGCGGCGGCCAATGGACAGTACCTGCTCGATTCGTCGCGATGCCTACGACGCGGTCGGCGGTCATGCGGCGGTGGCCAGAGCGATTCTGGAAGATGTGGAGCTGGCGCGCAAGGTGAAGCGGGCCGGCTATCGTCTTCAGTTTCGGGTGTCGGATGTGGTGAGTACGCGCATGTACCGCAGCTTCCCGCAGATGTGGGAGGGGTGGACGAAGAACCTGGCGCTGCTGTTTCCCCATCCGCGCGGGCTGGCGTTACGACGCGGCGCTGGAGTTCGTTTGCTGATCGCCGCCTGGCGTTGATCGATCGCGGTGATAGCGCTCGTAACGCGGAGCTTGCGATGCGCAGTGCTGGTGACGCTGTGCAGCGTTCGGCTTGCTGGTTTTCTTCTACCAGCGAATTCGAGCGAGCGCATTTTGATGGGTTTCAAACGCTCTGGCCATTTTCGGGCTGCCGCTTTTCGCGATTCTTTTGCTGCACTCTTACATCTCACATAAGCGTGGCTCGGTGAGTGGAAGGGAAGGAAATTACGCAACCAGCGATTAGCAGCGTCGGGTAACCCTGTCACTTCCAAATGCTAATTGCGCAGCTGCTAATCGCTTGTTGCTCAAACTACCATGGTCTATCTAACCCGCAAGTGCGAATTTTCTGCTTCGCATTACTACCACAATCCAGATTTCACTCCGGAAGAGAACCAGCGCGTCTTCGGCAAGTGCGCCAACCTCAATGGTCACGGCCACAACTACACCCTGGAAGTCACGGTGAAGGGCGAGGTCGACCCTACAACCGGCTTCGTCGTCGACCTGAAGAGCTGAAAGAATCTTGAACGGCGAAGTGGTCGAGGCGATGGACCATCGGCATCTGAACAAAGAGGTTCCGGAGTTCGCCAACCAGATTCCGACGACCGAGAACCTGGCCATCGCCATCTGGAAGCGCTTGCATAGAAGCTGAACATGGCCAAGTTGCATCGCGTGCGCGTCTACGAGATGCCCGACCTGTTCGTCGACTTCTACGGAGAAGCATGAAGGCCCATCTCACCCGCCGTTATATCTTTTCGGCTTCGCATCGCCTGCACAGCGATCAACTGTCCGAGGCGGAGAATCGCGCGATCTATGGCAAGTGCAATAACCCGCACGGACATGGGCACAACTATGCGCTGGAAGTGACGGTAAGCGGCCAGGTGAGCCCGAGACCGGAATGGTCTGCAATCTGGTCGATCTGGACGAGTGCTTCCGGCGCGAGGTGCTGGAGCGCTTCGATCATCGAGAACCTGAATACCCGGCCAGAGTTCGCCGATCAGCGTGCCGACAACCGAAAACCTGGCGAAGTGATCTTCGACATTTTGAAGCGAAAGTTTCACGCCGCTCATCTGGAAAAGGTAAGGATCGAAGAGACACAGAAGAATAGTTTCGAGTATTACGGCAGAGAGCCAACTATCTTGAACACAGCGTTTCCCCCGACGCGACTGGGAGAATCATGAAGGACACTATCGAAACCCCGACCCTGACCAGCGCCAGCTTCGAAGAGTTGGCCCGCGAGATGCTGGTGCGCCTGGGTGAAGACCCCGACCGCGAAGGCCTGGTGCAGACGCCCGAGCGTTACGCCAAGGCCTTCAAGTACCTGACCAAGGGGTACCACGAAGACCCCGAACAGATCCTGCAGCGACGCACTGTTCAGCGTCGACTACGACGAGATGGTCATCGTCAAAGACATCGAGATGTTCAGCCTCTGCGAGCATCACATGCTGCCGTTCTTCGGCAAGGTGCACATCGCCTACATCCCGAAGGGCAAGGTCATCGGCCTGAGCAAACTGCCGCGGCTGGTCGAAGTTTTCGCCCGCCGCCTGCAGGTGCAGGAGCGCCTGACGGTGCAGATCGCCGAGACCATCCAGAAGGCCATCCAGCCGCTGGGCGTCGGCGTGGTGATCGAGGCGCGCCACCTCTGCATGATGATGCGCGGGGTCGAGAAGCAGCACTCCGCCACCGTGACCTCGTCGATGCTGGGCGCTTTCCGCGCGCAGCAGACGCGGCAGGAATTCCTCTCGCTCATCCACGCCAAGAACAGCAACGGGTTTTAGCCGATGGCTGCGAGAGAACGTTGCTTCGAAGCCATCGCACGGAACTCGCCTGCTGGGGAAAGTAGCCGTTGTTACCGGCGGCAGCCGTGGCATTGGTCTTGCGATTGCCAGTGCGCTGGCTGGCGAAGCGTGTAGCGTGGTGATCAGCGGCCGCAATCAGCAGACGCTGGAGCAAGCGGCGGCGGAGCTTGGCAGAATAACTCTTCGAGGATGGACGGATTCTGGCGCTCGAATGCGACGTGCGCGACAACGAAGCGGTTGCGCGATTGTTCGCCACCGTGACGAACGAATTCGGACGCCTCGACATCCTGGTGAATAACGCAGGAATCTCGCAGTCGGCGGCGCCAGTACAGGAAACCAGCGTTGAACTCTGGCGCGACATTATCGATACCAACCTGACCGGAACATTCCTGTGCACGCGCGCTGCGGTGCCGTTGATGAAGCGTGGCGCTACGATCCTGAACATCATCTCCGTGGCAGCCCGCGACTCGTTCGCCGGGTATGCGCCGTATAACGCGTCGAAGGCGGGCGCGCTAAGTTTGACGCGGACACTGCGTGAGGAGTTGAAGGCCAGCGGCATTCGCGTCACCGCGCTGATGCCGGGAGCAACCGACACCGAAATCTGGCAGCAGGTGATGCCGGATGCGCCGCGCGACAAGATGATCGAGGCGGAGAGCGTGGCGAAGTTGGTGCTTGAGGCGGTTGTGCTCTCACCGAAGGCGAATCTAACAGAGCTGGTGCTGGATCCGATGGCGGGAGCGATGTAAGTGGCTCCGCATCGTGCGCCCTAAATCTAGCGTCTAATTAAATACCACGCATGTTAAGTACCGTCATTCGAAGGAAGGCCGGGCAATTCGCCAGACTGGCACGCCATTCGGCGATGACTCCGCGAACCGGCTTCACGCGCAAACCGGTTCTTGCCAGACGCGGCGAGTTGGGCCTGACGTTTATCGGGCACTCCAGCTTTTTCGTGCAAATCGGCGGCAAGAACGTTCTTATTGATCCAAACTTCGCACGCTGGATCTTCGTTCTCAAGCGCCTGCGACGTCCTGGTTTGAGCCTGCGCGATCTACCGCCCATCGATGCAGTGCTGGTGACGCATGCGCACTTCGATCACCTGCACCGCCCATCGCTGCGCGCGATTGCCCGACTGACGCGGAGCAAATCAGGCAAGCGGCCTCTCATCATCGTTCCACCGCACGTTCGCGACTTGGTCAGTGATCTGGGCTTCGCGCGCGTGATCGAAATGCAGTGGTGGGAGACGTTGCAGTTGGGCTCGCTCGAGATTACGCACACGCCCGCAAAACACTGGGGTGCCCGCGTGATTCGCGACACCCATCGCGGGTATGGCGGATACGTGCTTCGTGCCGGGCGGCATTCGCTGTACCACTCCGGCGACACCGCGTATTTTGACGGATTCCGGGAGATCGGCGAACGGCTGCGTCCCGAGATCGCGCTTCTGCCCATCGGAGCCTACTACCCGGCATCGTTTCGCAATGTGCATACCTCGCCTGAAGATGCGGTGCAAGGTTTTCGCGATCTGGGCGCGCGCTGGATGGTGCCTATGCATTACGGCAGCTTCCGGCTTGGCCACGAGCCGATCGACGAACCACTCGCGCGACTGATGCAGGACGCGCGCCGGCAAGGGATCGAGAAGCAGCTGCGAGTTTTGGAAGAGGGCGTCACGCAGACGTGGGAATAGCGACGTCAGCCCGCGTGCGCACGAAGGGCGCGACATAGCTTGGACATTCGCACTACTACTGCGTTCGAATTTCGCCGCTGTATGTAGGGGTTGTATCGCCGACTTCATTTTCCGCCCGCTATCTCGTGTACTAGTTCGTTCCCGCTTTCGTTTTGACCATCCGCCAGCCAACTGAACCTCCTTTTTTGGCAACTTATTATCAGGGGCTTGGGTCGCGTTCCCCGGGATATCGAGAAAGGTTGGGTCATTCATGTCAGACGCTGTTCTGGACCAGATTGTCGATAGCTTACGAAATTCTGGAGCCGAACTTTTCCCCGGGCATTCCGAAGTAAAAGCCGTTCGGGTAGTGGGCCACACGCCTAAAGCCGATCATTACACCTACGAAATCGTTTTAGATTTTGCCGATGGCAGCGAACGGGTGAGTGCGAAGATTTATCGCAGTGCGAAAACAAGCGCGCAATCCTCGCGTGAGTTGGCCCGCCAGGAACTGGACAACTTGCAGCGCATTTCTCAAGCCTGTGCTGAGCACCAGCTGGATGGCGTTCCGCGGGCCATCGGAGATTTCTCCGCGCTGGGAGCGGTAGTGTGCACCAAGATTAACGGCTTGCCGCTGCAAAGTATCGTCATGAAAGCCGCGCTGCTGCCCGACTTCGGAAACGACGGCACGTTGGAGATGGCCGCCCGCCGCACCGGCGAATGGCTGCGCCGGTTTCACGATGCCACGGCAACAGAGCCTCAGCCGATCGACGGTAAAGCCCTGTTGGCTGACATTGAGAAGCTCTGCGTCAAAGCACAGAAAGACGGCCTGGCAAAGGACTCGATCGAGTCGATCCTGGAGTATGTTGGCGCCTCGCTTGCCAAGGTGAAGAAGCCAATATCGTCTTCCGCGGTGCTGAACGAATTCGTTCCGCTCAATGTGATGATCTCCGAGCATGGTGTTGGATTTTGCGATTTTGCCAGCTTCAGTCCCCAGGGAAACTCAATGCATGACGCCGCTACTTTTTTGGCAGCGGTGGAGGCGCTGGAGAAATATCCTTTCTGCGATCGCAGTCTGACTGCGCTGGTGCAGGATTCCTTCATTCGCGCCTACGGGGTCAACCCGCAGGAGCTGCAGCTACTGACGGTGCTGAAGCTGAAAATGCTGCTGCAATTGTTTGCCCAGGGAAGAGCGGTGAAGGACAGCGCGCAGCGCAAGAAGGTGATGTGGGCTAACGTGATGAAGCGCTTCATCCAGACTGCCGCGGAACGCTCGATGGCGCCCGCAGCGTAGGAAAGCCGTTCTTGGCTTTTGGCCTTTAGCTCTTAGCCAGACGCTCGTATCTCCGAGCTCTATTACTTGACGTTAAGGATCTGCAGGAGGGAGCAGAAGACCTGCAGAGCGTGGGTAGCAGGAAGAATGTTTTGCATAGAGAAGCCTTGGCAGAGGATGACCAGCGAAGAGCTTATGGCCAAGAGCGAAAAGCCAAAGCCATGGCAAAGCCAATAGCCAAGAGCGGCTTTTCTAGTACGGCGAGAAGCTCAGGGTCTTATCAGACTTCTCGACCCAGATGTGGGCTTTGTCAGCCACCCGCTCATTCACCGTAACCACCACGACGACGCCACTGGGGCTGACAAATGCGCTGGCATTCCCGCCCTTCGGCACGGCCACTCCGTCAATGCTGTGACTCTTGATGAGGCCCCACTCCCCTCCCGGCCCCCAGTCCTTCATAAAGTCTGAGAGGGAATAGCGAGCGTATTTGTCGGGATGCTGCTTCCAGTCCGCATCGTTCATCCAGACGCCATAGGCCTTTTCATAGCTCTGCGTTTGCAGGGCGTCAAAGAATCGGTTGACCTGTTGCTCCTCGCGCCAATAGCGGAAGTGCCAGGCCAGCAGGCCAAGCACAATCACGACCACGATGATGGCGATGATGCGCGCGCGTCGTCGGCGAGCACGCGCCGGGTCGTAGGGCTGAGCTTCAAACAGAGTCATACGGGAATAGTTTACTCGTGGCCGACCGTGGTTCCATACCAGGGCGAGGCTCTTCCGCAAAACAGGCCTCGCCCCCTACAATCTTCAGAGGAGATTCCATTCATGCGCACAGTTTCAATTCTTGCGGTGGCATTGTGCCTGGCGGGTACCGCGTTGGCCGCTCAGAAGGAAACCGGCACCACCAAGCTCGTCAACGCAGAACCGGCCGGAACCACGGAAAAAAAGCACAAGCATCAGCAATACGACTTCACCTTCGATGCCCAGGCTCACGAGTACACCTGCCGCTCCAAAGAAGGCGACAAGATCAATGCCACTGACTTCGTCGTCGGCAGCAACATCGACTACCAGGTGAAAGGCAACAAAGGCAAAGTCAAAAGTTCCACCGGCAAGGAAGTGAGCTGCACCATCGTGCGCGTGGCGGTGCTGCCGACGGCTACGACAAACTGATCGCCCGCATGACCAACAGCAACTTTCCGCGATGACGCGGGTCTAGAACAGTGGCGCAACACACTGATGAAAGCACCTGATCTTCGACCCGTGCAGAGCTTGGCCGGCTACTGCGCCCGCGCGCTGGCCGTTGGCCTGGTTACAGCGTCGCTTTGCACCGTGCCGCTTTATAGCCAGAATCAGGCAGCCTCTTCCGCTCCTTCCTCAAATCCGAGCGACCCGGGCGATACGCCTACCTTCAAGAAAGACGTGAAGGTGGTGAACGTCTTTGCCACGGTGCGCGACAAGCATGGGCAAATTGTTCCCAGCCTGGCGAAGGATGATTTTCTGCTTCAGGTTGACGGACGCCCGGAGGCGATACGTTATTTCGCGCGTGAAACCGACCTGCCGCTCACTCTTGGTCTGCTGGTGGATACCAGCCTGAGCCAGCGCCGCGTACTGGAAGAGGAGCGCACCGCGAGCTTTGAATTCCTGAACGACGTCATGCGTGAGGACCGCGACAAAGCCTTCGTCATCAACTTCGATGCGGAAAGCGTGCTGCTGCAAGACCTGACTAACTCCAAGCCGAAACTGGAGACCGCCCTCGACCGCGTACACGTCGGCGAACCTGATCAGAACGGCGGCCAGGGTGGCCGAGGTGGAGGTGGATATCCCGGCGGGGGTTATCCCAGTGGCGGACATGGGAATGGCGGCTGGCATCGTCCCGCAGGTACCACGTTGTATGACGCCGTGTTTCTAGCCTCGGATGAGTTGATGCGCCAGACAGCAGGGGCGCAAAGCGCTGATCCTGCTGACCGACGGCGTTGACCAGGGCAGCAAATATACCCTCGACCGCGCGATTGAGGCCGCGCAGCGCTCGGACACCATGGTGTACTCCATCCTGTTCGCCGATCCGGAAGCCTACAACCGAGGCATGGCTGGATATCCCGGCGGCCACCACGGTGGGTGGAATGGCCCGTGGGGCGGACCCGCAGGCCCTCCGATGGGCGGGACCCCGTTATCCTGCGCCACCCATGGAGTCACACGCTGACGGGAGGAGAGTCTTGCAACGCCTGTCACAGGAGACGGGCGGCCATTTCTTTGAAGTGAGCAAGAAGGAATCCGTCGCGGCTATTTACAAGCAGGTGCAAGACGAGTTGCGCAATCAGTACAGCCTGGGTTTCAGTCCGGAGACTGCGCAGCAAAGCACCGGGTATCACAAAATTCTGCTGGCTGCGAAGCCGAAAGACCTGGTGGTACAAACCCGCCAGGGTTATTACGAAGCGAGATAGAGCTACTGAAGGCGCGCCCCTTCAAAACAAGATTCCAACGAAGCGAGATAGGCCTTACGCCGCCTGAGTATTACCGTTCATGCGCACGCCCAGGCGTGGCAGGAAGATGCTGAAGATCGTTCCCCGGGCCGAGCCTTCGACCCGGCTGCGCACGCGAATCGAACCGCCGTGCTGGGTAACGATGCCGTATGACACCCAAAGGCCCAGTCCGGTACCCTCTTCATGCTTGGTGGAGAAGAAGGGCTGAAACAACCGCTTGAGATTTTCCGGTCTGATGCCCCCACCGTTGTCGCTGAACGAGATGCGCACGCCTTCCACATTGGTTGCGGGATGGTGCAGGTCAGCGATGTGTACTGTAATTCTCCCGTTCTCGCCGGCGGGGATAGCATCGATTGCGTTGCTGATGAGGTTTACCAGCACCTGGCGTAGCGGCCCGGGGTAGCCGATCACCTCGCCAGGCGATTCAAACCGCCGGGTTACTTCGATTCCCTTGAGCGTCAGGTTCTTGCGCTGCAGCGCGAACACCTCGTCCACCATTCCGGCCAGCGCGACGCGCGAGGCCGCATCGCCAGGCCGGGCAAAGGTCAGGGTGCGGCTGCAAATTTCGCCCAGGTGGTTCAGTTGGTTATCCAGCAGGTTCAGCAGCCCCTGGGTTGAAGAATCGAGTTGCTGGTTCTGCTGCAGCAGATAGGTAATGTTTTTCGCGGCGTCGAGGGGATTACGAATTTCGTGAGCGATCGAAGCCGCCATCCGTCCCATGGCGACAAGTTTCTCGGAGGCCCGCAGAGCTTCCTCAGCCAGCCGCCGCGAGGTCATGTCGCGTGCGATGGTCGAGGCGCCTACGATCTCGCCGTGGCGGTCGCAAATGGGTGAGATGGTGAGCGTCACATAAACCAGGCTGCCGTCCTTGTGCCGGCGAACCGTTTCGTAGTGGTCGAGACTCTCGCCGGCACGGATGCGCTCCATGATGAAATGCACATCGTCGGGCTTTTCCGGAGGAACCAGAAGCGATACTGGCTGGCCGATAATCTCATCGGCCGTGTATCCGTACATGCGTTCGGCACCGAGGTTCCAACTGGTGATGATTGCGTCGAGCGTCTTGCTGAAAATTGCGTCGTCACTGCTGGCAATGATTGCGGCCAGCAGTGCTCGTTCTTCTTCGGCTTTCGACATGGGGGCCTGAAAGTGCTGCGGACCGAAGAAGCGGGCTGGAAGTCGCGGCCGCTTCATCGCCGCCAACTGCGAAGTTGAATTTCCTGGAAGTATAACAACATAGGAACCTTGGTCGTAAGATGCAAAAAACTGCGCGCATGAACAGAAAATGCTCCATATTCGGTGCGGTGGGGCCGTAATTTGCGCGATCACAGCTAGGTCGCGTAGTCTCGGGTGAGTTCAGGCTGGATTAATGCAGGCAACTCTACGGGAGGACGGTTTAGCAATGATCGAACGATTGAAGGAGAGCGGCGGATGGGCCTACGGCTTCAAAGTGGTGGGCCACATCACGGAAGAAGACGTGAAAGCCTTCGAGCCGCAGATGCAGTTTGCCATCAGAGACCGCGGCAAGCGACCCTTGGGCATCGTGGTCGATGCGAGCGAATTACAGGGCGTTGAGTGGAAGGCGCGCTGGGAAGAGTTGCGCTTCCTGCACAAGTACTCAGACCATATTGCGCGCGTAGCCCTGGTTGGAGCATCGAGGTGGCAAGAGGTCGAGAACATGTTTGTCGGCGCTACTGTGCTGGCGGAAGCAGATGTTCGCTATTTCGAAGCCAGCGAGATGCAGCAGGCCTGGATGTGGGCGAAAGGGGCGAAGCACGCCGAAGATGTTCCGGTGCGGCAGATCTATCGCGGTGGCATTTGGAGGGATTACCAGGAAGAGTTCAACCTGGGCGAGAACTAGGGCGGAACGGGCAGACCGGGATTGTAAGTGTAGTGGCGATGTTTACGCTAGCAGGAAGCCTTGCTAGTCGGAAGCCGTTGTAGACTCAGTTCTGCGCAACTCTTCTTTTGCAAGCGCCCGCTGGGAGAGAATATGAAGTGCACAGCGCCGTGCTGTTTGGGCCTGCTCCTGGTCTAGTATCAAGTGATGTTCATCGCAGACCGGCACGATGTCCTCCACTGTCATCCGGCTAAACCGGCGCAACTGCCGAGCGCAAGATCGACCTGAGCAAAGCCTACGGCGAACCTATCGATATATAGCTTCGGGAAAGGAACCAACTATGAAGGTTTCTCAAATCTTTGCGGCGACTTTCATTCTTGCGCTGGCGTGTAGCGGAATCGCTAGCGCGCAATCCTGGACACCTTTAACCAATCAGCCTGTCACTGTCGGAGGTTTCGACGGGGTGGGCGCTATGCTCCAGCTTCGGGACGGCCGCATTCTCGTGCACCACGAGAATGGCACTGGAAACCTCAACTGGGGCTATACCGATTGGTACTACCTGACTCCCGATGCCTTCGGCAGCTACGTCAACGGAACATGGAGTCCGGCTGGCAATCTGGACGTCACCTATCAGCCGTTGTACTTCAGCTCGCAGACGCTATTGAATGCAGTTAACCACATCAAGACCCACGGACTGCCCGTCCGGCCGTCAATGTGGCCAGATCATCCTCGAAGGCGGAGAGTACAACGCCAACGCCGGGGTCTGGACCAACCAGGGGGTAATCGGAACCTATTCTCCCTTCACCGGTGTGATCAAGTTCTACCGCCAACAGTCCGCCTGCCGGATGGTCCAATATCGGCGACGCTGCAGGCGTGATCCTGTTCAACGGAGCTTATTTGCAGTCGAGTTGCTGCAACGGGCAAAATCCTCCCGGCCTGCAGAATGCCATTTTCAACGGTCCAAACTCGTGGATAACCACCGGCGAGTACCCTGGCGTCTTCGACCGACGAATCCGGTTACACCCTCTTGACCAACGGCCATGTGCTGCTGGTCGATGCCAAACGAGCACTCCTCTTGTCCCAGACCCGACCCAGAGCTCCGAGCTGTACACCGTCACGGATCCGGCAACCGGCGTCGGAACGTGGTCCTGCGGGCCGTCCATCCCGCGTGCTGCTGTACGGCGGCGACGAGGAACTGGGCGCCGGCGTGATGATGTACAACAACAAGGTCTTCCAGATTGGCGGCACCAAGAATGCCACGGCGATTTACGACGTGGCGCTGAACAGCTGGTCCCTTGGCCCGGTTCCCGATGCCAACCTCAGCCAGTCGGACGGCCCCAGCCGCGCTTGAGCCGAACGGCAAGGTGTTGGGCATGTATAGCCCGGGACTGTTCCAGAACGGCTGCTATTTCCTGGAGTACGATCCCGATACGAACACGCTCACCAACACTACGACCAGTCTGATTCCGCAGCCGGCGGATTGCATGCCGCCGTCACACGATACCTCCTACGACGGAATGCTGATGATCCTGCCCACCGGCCAAATCATGTTCACGGCATTCAATCTATACGTGGAGGTTTACAACCCTGCGCCAGGGAATTGCCACGTGGACGTGCAACAGCTGCGTGCCTGCACAAAGCTACCCCCTTGCTGCTGCATTGTGTTGCCGACCCCCAAGCTGGTCAGCGGTTCTATCGAATAACATCGTGTATGGCTACCGGCTGAACGGCATGTCGCAGAACAACTTCTACGGAGATGACAAACAGTCCGACACCAACTTCCCGTTAGCTCGCCTCACTTGTGTGAACATGCCAGGCAACACCTGTACCCCAGGCTATGTCTATTACGCGTTCACCCACGATGATGGGCCTGCCGGACCCAATGTGCACTCCATCGCGCCGACTAATTTCGGGTACACCCATTTCGATCTGCCGTCCATGCCCGTGGAATGTACGATTTCCAGACAGTCACTAACGGCATCCCTTCCAACTCGGTTCGCGTGAACGTGTTCTGTCGCGACGTCCGTTGTTTACAGTAGTCTCGAGAAGGATAGCGATCGCAACCGGGCGCTTTAGCCTTTCCGACGGGTGCCCCACTCAATCCCTTGTTTGGATTGAGTGGGACAGGGCGAACACCAATCCCTTTCCAGTTGGCGGCGGCCAGCAAGCGCGAAGTTCGTAGCAAATTTTCTCGCGGCCCCCGGTTGTTGCCGCTAGCTCGGTGGTTCGGTGAGGCTACAGACCGAACGTGCAGTCGTGCCGCTTTTGAGTCGAAAGGAGGTCCGGTTTGCATGAATATCTGAGACAGGACAACGAACCCCCAGCTGTAATTGCGAGGAATGGCTGGCGCTACCACCACATCGGTATTCCCACTCAAACCACGCGTCCCGATGAGATTCATGTGCCCCACCTACATATTCACGTCGCGGGATTTCGAACTAGTCCATTCGGTGTTCAGTGGATGCGATTTGATCCAGATGCACCCTATCCCGAGGTGGTCAAAACTACTCCTCATGTAGCTTTCGAGGTAGACGACCTTGCAACTGCACTGGTTGGGCAAGAGGTTTTGATTCCGCCGAATAGCCCATGCGCGGGAGTGAGAGTAGCCATGATCCTCGATCATGGCGCACCCATTGAATTAATGGAGTTTTCTCCACCTTACGAATTGCAGCGAGAATAAGCGTCGTAAGCCGATATCGAGATCCTTATGTGCATCGACTACCCCGAGTGCCTGCCGGGCCACGCGCCCCGATACCGGCGATCACAAACCAATTCACGGATGGGATGGTAGAGGTTAATATTAGGCGGTTCAATCCCTTGAACTAGGGCACACCGGTCCTTGGAAGACGGCAACTCTGTAGAGGAGCCGCGATTCTATCTCCGATTTGGATTGGGAAGTCGCCGTGAAGAATACTTCTGGCTTGATCTCAGCCGTGATGGTCGCGCTGATCTTTTCTGGTCGGCCAGCTCGGGCGCAGCAGACTTGCGTGGACTTGAAGGCTGAGATTGCCACTCTTCAACAGAGCCTGGCCACCGATCAGGCCGCACTGGATAATTGCAACAACCATCCCGGTTCGTGCACTCAGGGTGTGATCAATGCATGGCAGCTGGCGATCACTAACGTCAAGCGCGAGATCATGGCTGATCAGGCTCAGCTTCCCAGTGTTTGCTCGCCGCCACCACCGCCCGACGTAGATCATGTTTCGCTGCAAGGCATGGACGTCGTGCAGGTTCGGGGAGGCACCTCGGTCCCCGCGAAGCTGATCGCCGATAAACCCACATGGATGCGCGTCTACCTCGACAAGACCAACGGCATGCGGACGATTACGGCTATATTGCAGGCCAGCCGAAACGGCAACACGGTTAACATCTCACCCGAAGCCGCCTTCACCGTAGATGCAGCGGACACCTTACAGACGCGCCGCGCGCATTGGAAGAAAAGCCTCAATTTCTCCGTTCCCACAGCGATGATCACGCGTGGAACGACGATCTTCACATTGATGTCGCTGACGGATCCTACGTCTCCGCACACGAATATCATCTGCGCCAACTGCGGCACCCCGAAGCAAGTCAGTTTCTTCAACCCAGGACCCTCCCGTTTTGCCGCCTCGTGGCAAGAAGTCAATACACAACCATTCATGGGCATCAATCCTTTGGGCGGCAGGGAAGCGATGTCGGGGCAGGTGAGTGCGATTGCGGTTGACCTGGTGCACGATCCAAGCGGCAACCTGGTGTATGTAGGCAGCTCCAGTGGTGGGCTTTGGAAATCGACCAACGGGCTGAGTGCCAACCCGAAACTTGTGCCGCTGAGCGATCAAAGCCAGAGCCTGTCCGTGGGTGCACTTGCCCTGGACACACGCACCAACCCGCCAACTATTTATGTCGGCACCGGAGCCCCAGACAATTCCAGCAATATTAGCGGCTATACCGGGGTTGGCATTCTGAGCACGAAGGACAACGGCGCCACTTGGACCAAAGTGGACACCGCAGACGGGGGCGCGCACAGTTTCGTCGGACTGGGATTTTCCAGCATCCTCGTCGATCCCGTGAATCCTGACATTCTTCTAGCTGCCACTGGGATGGCGAATGACCCAAATCATCCGCACAGTTCGATCCCGCAGAACGATCCAGGGTTCAATAACCTTGGTATCTACCGCTCCACCGACGCAGGCAAGACGTGGAGTCAAATGATCCCCGCGTCCTATACAACTCAGCCCAGTGGATCCTGTGTGGGCGCGCCAGACGTCCTTACACCGGTCGGCTTTTTTCATATTGAACTGATGTACGAACCTACGCAGGCGATCTACTTTGCCGGTATCACGGGCGTTGGTTTGTTTGCGTCAAGTGACCACGGTGCAACGTGGCAATCACTTGCCGATGTGGGACTCGGTAAAGGCCTGCCAGCCGGCACGGACATATTCAAAGTCAGCATGGCTTCCCGCAACGGGGAGCTATGGGCGTTCCTGTTAACCAATTCACCGGCGGCGTGTTCTTTCACGATGATGCATTCAGCGAATGGCGGACACAACTGGAACCAAACAATCAACCCAATAGCACTGTTCAAAGGTGCGCTCATGTATGTGGCGGCTCCGCCCGGTTCCCGCTTACTTCTGGCGGCAACTCAATGGCTTTACGCGATTGATACTCTGAAAATCAATCCCTCGTGGAAGAACATCAGCCACAATATTCACGGCGATCAGCATGCGATCGCCTTCGCCAACGCCACAAGCTGGTACGTCGGTGACGATGGCGGCGCCTGGGCAACAACCGACAGCGGCAACACTTGGACCAGTCTGAACGCAGATCTGCATACCTTGGAGTTTCTGAGCGCCGACCAAAATCAGGACGGGACTTTCGCCGGCGGGCTGCAGGACAACGGGCCGATACTCACGTCGATCGGTCCGGGCTGGCAGCAGCTGACAGGGGGCGACGGTACTTATGTCGAGGCCGATTCGTTGAATTCCACAGCATTCTTCATGTCAACGCAGTGTGGAAACATTTTCTATGTAAACACCGGAGGCTCGGGGACGCTTCCGGTTGCCAATTTCTGTCTCACGGGTCTGGGCTCAGATTTCATGGGACCCTTTGAGATCCTGACGGCTCCGGCCACTTCGCCGGTTCGCAGCGGACTTAACGAGGAGGGGACGACGATTGCCAAGAATGGCCGTATCCTATTAGCGGGGTCTTTCAATCCATGGCTCATCGCCTTTGATCCGACCGCTCCGAGCAATCCTTGCCAGCCCGCACCTCCTCCTCCGTTGCCGGCGCCGGTTGGTTGCGATAAGTCGGTGACAAGCAATCCCCAGGCAGTCCAGCTGACCAATGGTATTAATCAACCTATCCAGTACATAGCTCCGGTCCCGGGAGATCCCACGACAGCGTGGATGGTTGCCGGCTCTTCGCTCTTCCGCCTTAGCGATATCAGCTTCGCCGGGAAAGCGAGTCTAACGCGAGTCAAACTCTTCCGGTGGCGAAGGCCGTTCTAGGGCATCTGGCGGCTGCGTCCGCCGATACCTTGTACCTCACCCTGGTCGGTTTCTTGGATGGCCAGAAAGTCTTCAAGAGCACCAATGGCGGCAAGTGGTGGATCGATATTTCCGGCAACCTGCCCAATGTTCCGGTGAACTGGATTACCCTCGATCCGGACCATCCGGGAACAATTTATCTCGCTACGAATATGGGCGTATTCGGAGCTGATGATGGTGGCGTGGTTGGTGAGCGATGGCACAAGGTAGCTGCCGGACTGCCAAATGTTCCCGTGACACAAGTGAAGATCGTACTCGGAGGCCAACTCCTAGCAGCTACCTACGGCCGTAACGCATGGATTTTGCACGATCGCTGTCAGCCACTGCGCGATCAGTTAGAAGCGGTTGACTGCGACAGGGTGCGTACAAGAAGCTGCCAGTCACGGCTGAAGCGGTTGCAGGAACAGCTCGCAGCATGCGAACGCGAAAATTGATTACCTGCCTTTCATGGGCGGGCGGTGCTCTTTCGAACGGCGGGCGAAACCGGCGATAGCAATCACCGTCCCGGCGCGGCGTCAATTGAAAGCCATGGCGATGCTACGCCAGCTATCACGTCACTCATATTGAACAAAGCCATTGACCAGATGTGGGGCGAGGTGTATACATCGTGGTCACTTCGAGATCAAGCGGAAATCCCAGGATAGATGTACATCGGGCCTCGCGGTGCTTCTTGTCGTGAGTTTTCTTGCTTACAGCAGGAAGGGGACCAACGATTCTCTCCCAGAACGATTCTCTCCCAGAAGGAGGAGCCAAATGAAAAGTCGTAGGATGGTTATTGGCGTGTGCTTAGTCGTGTGTGTATCCGTGGGTATTGCGGCAGCGGTGACGTTCGTACTCTTCAGAAATGTCATCGCTCTGCAGTCAGCGCAGGAGACGGATACTTATGGATTAAACGATAGCTCGGTAATCGCCGGGGATTACGTCGACAGCGGCGGCGCCCAGCACGGCATGATCCTCTCCAGTGTTGCCTCCGTCGTTCCGAAGCTAACCACCGCCGACCGGGCGGATTGCGTAACCGCCCCCGGTTCGACCACCATCGCCTTTTATTCCGTCAACAACAAGGGTGTGGCTGCGGGCTGGTGCACTAACACAAGCAGTGTTGAGATAGGGTTCACTTATTCCCAGGGAACCTTCACAGATATCAGCATTCCGGGCGCAACACTTGTCAACGCGAACGGGATTAACGATGCGGGGGACGTAGTTGGCACTTACACAGATGCTAACGGCCTGCAGCATGGGTATTTACTGAGTGGCGGCAATCTCACGACGTTAGACCCGCCGGGCACCATAAGTGGGAACACCGCCTGGAGCATCAACAACTCGGGCGTGATCACAATTTACGGCACCGACCCCAACGGGACTTTCCTGTCGTTTACTACCGCCGACAAGGGAACAACCTACACCCCGTTCCACGACCCCAACGAAGGGCCGACAGGGACGGTCATTCACCAAATCAGCAACAACGGAGACATTGTAGCGACCGTTTTTGACGTCGATGGCAACCGTCATGGAGCGCTATATCACGCTGGGACGTTTACCGACTATGACGACCCTAACGAAGCAGGTTCCACCCGCGGTAATGGTGTGAACAACTCGCTGGTCGTCGTCGGGCGTTGGGGAGCTGGCGTCTTTGGCGGCACAGGCTATCAAGGGATTGCGAAGCCGTGAAGTGATTACGCAAGCTGAATTGTAGTGCGGGCGACGGGCTTCCCGTCGCCCGACCTTTTACTACCCCGAATACGACAGCTGGCACCGCCTGAGGCACGGCCTGATCACCCAAAAGATCGGTGGCATGGACAGAGACTCCGATCGTGGGGTGAGCACTTGCGACCGGCTTTGTCGTAATCAACAACTCTTCTAATCAGCCATCCGCAATTTCGCTTGCCGGTCTATATTCTCATCGTCATACTTCCCCCGATGCCGACGTTGCGCTACTTTCATTTGGCTCGGATTAAGCCGGGGCTCGAAAATCTCGCCGCGGCAAGTTGTGCATACTAGCTTTTCCCTTGCCCAGGACGAATCTCCTCGTTGCGGAAAGGGCTCAGTTTGAATCTCGACCTCGACAAGGAGGGGATATGAATACTAGGTTTATCTGCTGGGCTGCAGTCCTGATGGTGATGTTCTCCCAAGTCGCGGCCCATCCGGTGCTCGCACAATCCAACCAACCGTGCGGCGTCCGGACACAGACCACGTTTGTAAATTGGCCGCAGTATCAGTCTGACATCTGCCACACCGGTTACAACCCGAATGAAACCGTTCTGAGTCCCTCAACCGTTGGGAACCTGGTTTTGGACTGGAAGCGTGCGCTTGTTGCCAGTGATGCAGTGGTGGCAAACGGACTGGTCTACGCCACATCGCTCATTGGGAACACCTATAACGTGTTCGCACTGAACGCCAGTACAGGAGGGCATGTTTGGCGGTACACCACTGTGGGAAACATACACGGCTCTTCGCCAGCGGTGGCTAACGGAGTGGTATACGTCGGCTCTGGCGATCACAATGTGTACGCCCTGGACGCAAGTAGAGGGACGCCGATCTGGAAGTACACCACAGGGGACTGGATCGACAGTGCGCCGGCTGTCGCCAACGGCGTGGTGTACATCGCCTCGGAAGACGGTAACCTGTACGCGCTGAACGCCAGTACAGGAGCGCTCATCTGGAAGTATCTGTTTTTTTACGCGGGTTTTCCGCCGTCAGTAGCGAACGGCATGGTCTACATCGGCTCGGATGACGATACGGTGTACGCTCTGGATGCCGCGACAGGAGCATTTCGGTGGAAATATACGACACATGGAGCGTTTGCGGGTTCACCGGTGGTGGTCAATGGAGTGGTCTACGCTAGCTGCGATGACCACAACCTGTACGCGCTGGATGGCCAAACGGGAGCGCTGGTGTGGAACTACAAAACCGGCGGGCTTGTCTCTCGTTCGCCGGCAGTGGCCAATGGAGTGGTGTACGCAGGCTCGACTGACCACAATCTATACGCGCTTGACGCCACGACGGGAGCGTTCCTGTGGCAGTACACGGCCGGAGACGCTGTGTATGGCCCGCCGTCGGTAGCCAATGGAGTGGTATACGTCGGCTCTGGCGATCAGAATATTTACGCCCTGGACGCTGGCACAGGAGCACTCCTGTGGAAGTACACGACCGGGGGGCTAATCGGTAACTCGCCGGCTATCGTCAACGGCGCGGTGTACATCGGCGCTGGCGACGGTGCCCTGTACGTCTTCCATCTGCCGGGTCAATGAACCAACAACATCTCGTGTGACAAACAGGGGCAGCTCGGCTAAGGCTGCCCTGCCACTTAGGCCTATGGATGGCGTAACCAGGCGGGTTGTGGAAGCCCACGTCTACGAGTCCGCAATAGCTTTGCGCGGGCGTGCGCCGGCAACAAACCGCGTTCCTTATGGTAGGGCTGAGAAAAATCGCGCCGTCAGTAGAACAAATACTTCTGCCACTTGGAATCGGAGCGTCCCATCATGCGCATGATGTGGCGGCTGGTGTGCAGATTGAAAGCATGTGGCTCGCGCATCAGCTTCATGTTGGCTTCATTCGGCAGCATGTTGCCTTTGCGGCGATTGCAGTTGTGACAGCAGGCGACCAGGTTTTCCCAGGTCGAGGCGCCGCCGCGGGAGCGTGGCATGACGTGGTCGAGCGTTAGCTCGCCGGCGGCGAGAATCTTGCCGCAGTACTGGCAGGTGTTGCGGTCGCGCAACAGGATGTTCTTGCGCGACAGGGCACGAGTCTGGTGCGGTATGCGGCGATACTCCAGCAGGCGGATGACCGAGGGGACGTTCATCGCGAGTCTGGCCGCATGCATACGATGGCCGTTTTCCTCTTCCATCATGGCGACGCCCTTGAGCACCAGGATGATGGCGCGGCGGGCGCCGCAGACGTTGATGGGTTCGTAGGACGCGTTCAGCACCAGCACGGGCGCGTGCATTGGCGAGCGCTGAACGCGTTCTTCAGGCGCAACGCGGGCGTGGTGCATGTATCCGGCCAACGACTTGTGGCGTGATGGTGAGCTCTGAGCCATTGACATAGCTTGTTAGACCGAGGCCAATTCCGCAGCCTCGGCTTCCTCCCCCCATTGTTCTTGGCTGTCACTCGAGGCGTTCGCACGTTTCAAGGTGCGCGCGACGGTAGCCGCAAAAACTCTCTCTGCCCCGGCACGCTTCAAGACGCGCGCGCATTCGGACACCGTGGTGCCCGTGGTCATCACGTCATCGACCACGATGACGGTTCGGCCCTGTATGCGCTGCGGCGTTATGACGCGGAAGGCCCCATGCATATTCTCGATGCGTGCCTCGCGATCGAGTCCAACCTGGGATCGCGTTTGCCGCTCGCGCACCAGAGCATTGCGATCGAGCTCAGGCCGCGGCGACAGGTGCTTCATCGCCGCCCGGGCAATCAGCTCCGCCTGATTGAATCGGCGCTCGCGCCGTTTTGAAGCATGCAGTGGCACTGGAACCAATACGACGGCGGCGTCTCCCAATCCAAGCTGCTCAATGCTGTGCGCCAGTAGTTTGCCCAAAGGCTTGGCAGCGGGAAGAACTCCGGAGTACTTCAGCAGGTGAATCAGGTCGCGCAGACCCGAGTCATATTCACCGTAGGAAATGGCGCGGTCAAAGTTCGGGGGATATTCACAACATGCCTGACATTGTCCATTGCCGATGAGCAGTTGTGCCGGAGCCAGGCGCTCGCCGCAAAGCACGCACTGCGTTATTCGGATAGGGGAGAGAGACTCAAGACATTCAGGGCAGACAGGCAGACGAGAAATGGAAACCAGAGGGGTCAGGCAGAGCCGGCAATCGGATGGGAAGAAGACTGCAGAAAGACCGCTAACAACCGACTTAAGAGGCGCGACCAAGCTCGTACGCGGCTCGACGCGCATGACTCGTCGTTTTCTCGCTACGGTTTCACAACTGCTGAAGACCGACCTCCGCTTTCAGGTGGGCGGGTAACAAAGCCGCACACTCGATTTGGCTGGCAGGCGAAATACCAATGGCATCAGTATATGAAGTTTGCAGCTGGCCTGCAATGTCACGCGTGGTTCGCACCGGTTGTTAACTGATTTTTTATGTCGCGGTACGGCATGCAGGCTCTTGTCTGTGCGCCGGGAAAGCTTTACGATGGCGTACTTCCCAGGGTGGTGGGCGAAAGAGAGCCATCCATGATCACTGGCGTCCACTCCATTATCTACAACAAGAATGCCGATAAGCTACGTGCTTTCTTCCGCGATGTGCTCGCATTTCCCTTTGTCGATGCGGGGCACGACTGGCTAATTTTTGCGCTGCCTCCCGGCGAGCTTGGAATCCATCCCACCCGCGACGAGGGCTCACACGAAATGTACCTGTTGTGCGACGACCTGGAGGCGACCCTGGCTGAGCTGCAGGCCAAGGGCGTAGAGACAGGCCGAACCCATCAGCGACCAGCCTTGGGGACGGCTGGCCACCATCAAGATCCCGGGTGAGCGATGTGCTACGCATCTACGAGCCGCGGCATCCCACCGCGATCGGCGACGCGGCCAAGCTTTCTACCAACAATTCAGAAACGGAAAAACAGACCAAAGACTGAGTGCAGAACCGCAGTCATACCGCTCTTGTGATACTGCGGAACTCTACGGATAAATGGTGTAGCCTTGTCGTGGCGCCTGTACCCCAGTCGCCGGGCTTGCGCTGATACTTGTATCCGGCGCTTCCGGCGTGTTAACGTGCGCGCTTGCTGTATCTGCGACTTGCCGCGAACTCGCGGCGGCCTTCGAGGTCCCAACATGAGCACTCCCACGATCACCGACACCCGGCAAGAGCGCCGGGTCCACCGCCCCTACGTTCCCGAAACCATGCAGATGAAGGAGTTCACCTTCCGCGCCGTGCTGATCGGCTTGGTATTGACCGGCATTCTGGGCGCGGCCAATGCCTATCTTGGCTTGAAGGCCGGCATGACCATTGCCGCCACCTATCCGGCAGCCGTCATTGGCATGGCGCTGCTGCGTCTGATGAAGGGCATCCTGCTGGAAGAGAACATCGCCCGAACCATCGGCTCGATCGGCGAGTCGGTGGCGGCCGGCGCGGTCTTCACCATTCCCGCGTTTGTCATGGCGGGGCTCTGGCCGGGGCTGACCAAGGAGCGTTACTGGAACTCGGTGGTGCTGATGGTGATTGGCGGCACTCTGGGCATTCTGCTGGTGACGCTGCTGCGGCGCGTGATGGTCGAAGATCCCGACCTTCCTTATCCCGAATCGGTGGCTGCGTCGGAGATTCATAAGGCGGGCCAGCAAGGCTCGAAGGCGGCGAAGATTCTGTTCAGCAACATGGGCTTCGGCGGCCTGATGTATCTGCTGGGAGCGATCAACGTATTCTCGGCCGAACAACACCTTCCTGGTGAACATCGCGCGACTTGGGCAAGCGGCTGCTACCTGCGCACCAGCACCAATCCCAGCGTGGCCACGACTCATGACGGGCGGCGCTTCGATCTTTACCGCTCCTGACGTCAGCCCGGCCTACCTCGGCGTGGGTTACATCATCGGGCCGCGGTTGGCAGCGCTGAACTTTGCCGGCGGCGTGCTGGCCTGGGGACTGCTGGTTCCACTCCTTACTTATCTGATTGGGTCCTTACATCCAGGCGCAGCAGCCGGCGGGCACGACCGTTGTCGTGGACGCTGCTGGCCAACTCCATCTATTACTCCATCGTGCGGCCCATCGCGGTGGGCGGAATGCTGGTAGGCGCTTCTTACACGCTGTTCAAGATGCGCAAGCAGTTGATCGCGGGCATGGGCACGTGCGGTTTCCGATCTGAAGAAATCGGCTGAGGCCCACGCCAGCACCAGCCGCACTGAGCGCGACCTGCCGGCCAAGATTGTCTTCGCGGGAATCGGGCGTGGTCTTCGTCGCCATGATCGCTCTTTACTACTGCTTCATCTCCAGCGCGGGGAACCTGTCCAGCTCCAAGGTAATCGCTGGAGCATTGGTTGCCGCTGGCGTCATGCTCGTGCTGGGATTCTTCTTCGCTGCCGTCTCCGGCAACCTGGTGGGCCTGATCGGCTCGTCGAATAATCCTGTTTCCGGACTGACGCTCTGCACGCTGGTGGTCGCGGCCCTGCTGATGGTCGCGTTGGGAGTTTCGGGAACCGGCGGCGTGGCGGCGGTGCTAGGCGTGGCGGCGGTGGTTTGCGTCTCGTCGGCGGTTGCGGGCGAGATGCTGCAGGACCTGAAGGTCGGCCATATTCTGGGAGGCACTCCCGCGAAGATGGAGATCGGCGACCTGCTGGGTATCGTGGTGGCGTCGCTGGTGCTGTTCTTCCCGCTGGCGATTCTGGATAAGGCCTACCACTTCGGCAGTGCGGCGTTGCCTGCTCCGCAGGCAGGACTGATGGCGATGCTGGCGAAAGGCATCGTTGGCGGCGACATGGCTTGGCCGCTGGTGATCGTCGGCATCCTGATGGGATTTGCGCATGATCATGATCGAAGTGAAGAGCGTCATGCTGTTCGCGGTGGGCATGTATCTGCCGCTGGGCACTACCTTCGCCATCTTTGTTGGCGGAGTGGTTCGCTGGATCACCGACAAGCTGCGCGACCGCCGCGGCTTCAACGATGCGCAGAAGGCGCGCGTGGATAATGCGGGCGTGCTGACGGCTTCCGGCTTGATCGCGGGAGAAGCGCTTTGCGGCCTGGTCATCGCCGGACTGGTCGGCTCGGGGCACGACGTCGACGCTGATGAAGTGGACTCCGCCATTTTTCGTGGCGTTGATCGCGCTGGCGATTCTGATTATTGTGATGGTACGCGTGCCGCTGGCCAATGCGGGACGTCCCGAGGAGCCGGCGCCGCCGACGGCGATCATGTAGAGCAATTAGCAATTAGCAACGAAGAGCGATCTCGTAAATCGGTTTGAAAGGGCACGGCTTTGGCTCTGCCCAAACGAGCTCACATTTCTTGGGCTCAGTCGGTGAGTCCGCTGACTCGATGAACGGTTGCTGCACGGGGGTGTTTTCTCGTACTCTGAGGGCTATGGAAGTGCATTTCACGCCCGAGCAGGAAGCGCAACTTGCGCAGATGGCCACGAAGGCCGGAACCGCCCCTGAGCAGTTGGTGCAGGACGCCGCCCTACGTTTGCTGGAAGAATCCGCTGAGAGCCGTCCGGCTGCTCCCGGCAGCATAGTTGCAGAGATGCGTGCGTTGCGTGCCCGCGTCAAACCTGATCCCGAAGGTTGGACAACGCGCGATTACGTTAACTACGGCCGCCGCTAGATGCCTCTGGTCGTCGATGCTTCCGTTGCCCATGCCTGGGCGTTGCCCGATGAAAGCAGCTTCTACGCCGACTCTGTTTTGGTCGCTGCTGAGGCGGACGGATTGCGCGTTCCTGATCTCTGGGCGCGTGAAGTTGCCAATGGCTTGCCGTCGCCTATCTGCGCAAACGTATCACGCCTGCCGATGAGAAGGCCTTTCTCGCAGCTTTGTCACGTTTGAACATTGATGTTGAACAATCCGCTAAACCGTGACTGCTGTTCGCGACGGAACTGCGGCGACGGTGCGTTACAGCCTTACGGCTTACGACGCGGCATACCTCGATCTTGCTGCGCGGGAAAGACTGACCCTCGCCACTCTGGACTCGGCCATGCGCAAAGCTGCGGAAAAATCAGGTGTCGCGATTTTTCAGTAGTCAGATGGGGTCCCCCCGCATCGGGAGAATCGGCATTCCAGGGGTGCAAGCGGTCATGCCCTCATCACTGGTGTGATGAAGGTTGTGCCGGAGCCGCAGGCGCGTCCGGCCGCCACCACGTCGGATAGGTGAAGTTGATGGGCTGCTTCTTGTTCTCCGCTGCCCAATCTTGCCGCACAGACGCCAGGGTATTGGGGTCAGCGGTGTCGGGCGAAAAATAAAATTCTGGCTGCATACAGTCGGTAAGTCCGTGCTGCTCACATCCCGGCACAACCACCCTCTCGTCATTCATGTCCGTCATGTGAAGAAGCAAATCGAGCGCCAGGTACGCGACTGGCACCGGCTGCTGGCGATACAGTGCCTGGCTGGGTCGCTGGTCCGCGAGATGGCTGATTAGCAAAGGAATGGCGGCCGTGCCAAGCTCGGCGATGCCCCTTACCGGAGGCGCAGGCACCACGCCTTCATCGGTTTCGGAGACCTTCTTACCGAAGTGCGTGATGCTGTTGGCGGCCGTAATGTCTTCGAAGTAGACCTCGCCGAAGGGGTAGGTGGTCAACGCATCGATCAGCGCTTCGTTTTTTGTCGGCGCCACTTTGGGCGACTTAGGGGGCGGTGCGGACTGTTGCGCAAAAGCGGCAAGGGAAGTGACAGCCAAACCGAAGACTAGGACAAAGGCGTGAACCCGAGACATTCCATCATCGTAGCCTCCAATCAGCGCGCCGGCAAACCTGCGGCGCCCGGGATCGAGAGACTTGAAGGTCGGCCGGGGTAGCCGTTTTCTCACACTCGGCGGTGACGATTCTCACTGCGGTACGTGGGGCTTAGGGGTTGAATAGAGGAGCGCAGACAGTCCGCGCGTGGAGGCTTCATCGTGAGTCATTCGCCGGATCAGAATGTGGTGCTGTGTCCCCTTTGTCATGGCCACGGAGTTGAGCACAAAGAACTGCTCGTAGTGCGCTGGCGCAGCCGGGAATTTGAGCAGGAGTTGCAGACCATCGCCGACGAAGCTGCGTTCGGGCTTTCCGGTGGCGTGAAAGATCCCATCGCGCAGCACGCCACCTATAACAACGAGACGGACTAGTCGGCGGGGTCCCGCTGCTGCCCTGACGCAAATCCAGGCATTGAGCTGCGCAACCGAGCCGGCTGCGGTTCGTGTCGCGATCGTCAGCTGGCCTGCTGAGCCTTGGGGCAGTCCGTCTCTGCCAATGTTCTGTAACTTCCATGCGGCATCGCATGTCCGCTAGCTGCCCGACTGCGCCTTGATGGCTTCGGGGCCCGGTGCTGGTGCGCACCGCACGTTCCCCAGTGTCCTGCATCACAGACGAACGTTCATCCTGGTACTACGATCACCTGTAATTCCAAGGGGGATCTCTTATGGCAGCACCTTGGGCGCATCGCTACGCCCAACGCACGAAGTGCGCAAAAAGCTCTATCATCCGCGAACTACTCAAACTCACTCAGCGCCCCGAAGTGATTTCCTTCTCCGGAGGCATGCCGGCTCCCCAGGTATTCCCGGTGCAGCAATTCAAAGAAGCATGCCAGCGCGTACTGACGGATAACCCGACCGTAGCTCTGCAGTACGGCGCGACCGAAGGCTATTTGCCCTTGCGTCAGTTCATCGTCGAGCAGATGGCGCGCTACGGAATCATGGCCAGCGTCGACAACGTGATGCTCACCTCGGGTTCCCAGCAGGCGCTGGACCTTGTCGCCAAGCTGCTCATCAATCGCGGCGACCGGATCCTGGTTGAGTCCCCCACCTATCTTGGCGCGCTGCAAGCGTTCGATCTGATGGGAGCTGAGTACGTCACGGTGCCCATCGACGATCATGGCCTCAACACTGACTATCTCGATGCGGCGCTGCGCTCAGGTCCGAAGTTCATGTACATCCTGCCCAACTTCCAGAATCCTGCGGGTGTCACATTGTCAGAGGACCGCCGCCGCGAACTGGTATTGCTATCGGACAAGTACGGCATCCCGATTATCGAGGACGATCCCTACGGCCAGCTTCGCTATGAAGGCGAGCACAAGACTCCCTTGGTGGTGCTCGATCGCACCAACCTGCAACGCGACAACGGCTATACCCTGGGCAACGTCATCTACCTGAGTACGTTCTCGAAGCTGCTGGCACCGGGAATGCGTTTGGGATGGATTGTTGCGCCGCCGGACGTCATTGCGCGGCTGGTACAGATCAAGCAGAGCTCCGATCTGCACACCTCTACCTTCGTACAGATGGTGACCTACGAGGTAGCGCGCGATGGCTTCCTGGACGAGCATGTAAAAGTCATTCGCAAGTGTTACAGCGAGCGCAAAGATGCGATGCTGCGGGCACTGACTGACTACTTCCCGGAGGAAGTCGCCTGGACGCATCCCCATGGCGGACTGTTCCTGTGGGTGACGCTGCCGACGGGCGTGAACGCGCGCAAGCTGCTCGATGAAGCGCTACGGCACAATGTCGCCTTCGTTCCTGGCGATCCGTTCTTCGCCGATGGCGATAAGGGTTCGCACATGCGGCTGAATTTCTCGAATGCGACGCCGGAGATGATCCGCGAAGGCGTCCGCCGGCTGTCGATTGCCGTGGCACACGAGCTGGAGCACGCGGGAGCGGGGATGGTAGCGGTTTAGAGAAACTGCAAGTGATAATCGGGCCGCCTGGCCATCGTGGAAAGCACAAATTGGGGCTTTCCCTGGGCTGTCGGTGGGCGGCCTTTTCTGCAAATGGCAAGACCTGTCGCGCCCGCGACGCTCTCGCACGAGACCCACCTCAGGTCGTTTTCCCTTTTGCCCTTGTGGTGCAGGTTTCCGACGGTAGGTATACCTGCGCGGCCCACTGGGCTCGGTGCAGATTTAATTCGGCACTAACATCGTTCGCGCTAAGATGTTGCCTCCAACATGTGGAGGTGATTTCATGAGAACTGTCGCTGTTCTGTGCTTATTGCTGCTGGTGACGCTGGCCGCTCCCTCTGTTGCTCAGTCAGGTTCCGGACTTGCCGTGCGGGGCGCATCAATCCGCAGGGGCTGCTGTAAATTGGCCCGAATTCCGTTTTGATACGTGCCTGTCGGGCTATAACCCATTCGAAATTATCTTAGGTACTGAGACGGTCAGCAAGATAGCCTTTAGATGGAAGTTCCTGTCTAGCGATGTGCTCTATTCTTCACCAGCATTGGCCAAGGGTGTGGTCTATACAGGTTCATACGACACGAAGATTTACGCTCTCGACGCCAGGACGGGTGCGCTCATCTGGAAATATGCAACCGGGGGCCGGCTCTATTCTTCGCCCGCCGTCGCTAATGATGTGCTCTATATAGGTTCCGGCGACCATAGCTTCTATGCATTGGATGCGAAGACGGGCAAGCTCATCTGGAGCTTCCCCACTGAGGGGGTAATCTATTCACCCCCGACGGTATCAAACGGGGTCGTTTACTTTGGTTCCTTGGACCACTATGTCTACGCGCTGAATGCGACTACGGGAAAGCTACTCTGGAAATATGCCACCTCTGGCGACGTTTATTCTTCACCGGCCGTGGTAAGCGGAATGCTCTTCATCGGTTCGGGCGACCACTGGTTATATGCCCTGAATGCAACTACAGGCTCTCTGCTGTGGACCTATGCCACGGGAGGGGCAGTTACCGCTTCCCCGGCGGTCGACAAAGGTGCGGTTTACGTTAGTTCGCAAGATGGGAACGTGTACGCTCTGGATGCTGGCCAAGGCACGCAGCTCTGGATGTACGCAAGCGGCCACGAGATCCTAGCTTCGCCGGCAATGGCCAAAGGCGTGGTTTACATTGCTGATTCCATTGGCACCATATTGGCTCTCAACCAAAGTACCGGGGCGCTTATCTGGAAACAGACCCGGTTTGGTACTTACCTTTCCTCGCCGGCGGTGGCTAATGGCGTTCTCTACATCTGTGGCTATACCAGCCTATTCGCCTTCGATGCCGCGACCGGAGCTCTCCTCTCCGGCTATAACACCGGTGATAGTTTTTATTCCTCTCCCACGGTTGCAAATGGAACGGTGTACGTCGCAAATCTAGGCGCACTATACGCTTTGGGTTTGCCGAGCCAGGAGTAACAGAAGCCTAGGCGCAGAATGAATCCATAGCTTATTCTCGTGTCATCCCGACCGGTGGGACTCACTCCATGACGCCACCTCACGCCGAACGAGCACGGCACGCCGATCAGCTTCTCGCCAACGAGCAGGGGCTCTCGCGCCAGCTCACGCAGCGCCAGCTGGGAATGATGGCCATTGGCAGCGCCATCGGCACAGGACTGTTCCTGGGCAGTGCGTTGTCGATTCGTATTGCCGGCCCCGGCGTGATTCTCAGCTACATCTTCGCCTCGCTCGTCACCATGGTTTTGATGGGCTGCCTGGCGGAGATGGCAGTCGCACATCCGACAGCGGGATCGTTCGGCATCTACGCCGAGCTATACCTTTCGCGCTGGGCGGGGTTCACCATCCGCTACACCTATTGGGTCGCAGTTTCCATCAGTGTGGGCAGTGAAGCGGTGGCCGCGGCGATTTATACGCAGTGGTGGTTTCCGAACTCGCCCATGTGGGGATGGGTGGTCTTCTACTCGGCGGTACTGATTCTGGTGAACGCGCTTAGCGTCGGGGCCTTCGGCGAGTTTGAATATTGGTTCTCCATGATCAAGGTGAGCGCGATTGTCGTGTTCATCCTGCTCGGGATCGCCGTCATCTTCGGATACCACCAGGACCAGCCGATCGGACTGGAAAACTTTCGCGCCTACGGAGGCTTCCTTCCCAACGGCATGCGTGGAGTGTGGTTTGCTCTGGCGTTCGTGATGTTCAGCTTTCTTGGCTCGGAGGTTATCGCGGTCAGCGCCGGCGAAGCCAAAGATCCGCAGCGCGCGGTGCCACGGGCAATGGAAACTATGCTGGCGCGGCTCATCATTTTTTATGTCGGCGCAATCGCTATCCTGGTCGGCGTAATTCCCTGGACACAGGTGCAGCCGGGCAAGGACATCACGGTCAGCCCATTTGTGCGCGTCTTTGAGATCGTGCACATTCCCGCTGCCGCGCACATTATCAACTTCGTGGTGCTCACCGCAGCGCTCTCCAGCATGAACTGCAATCTCTACCTCGGCACGCGCATGATCTTTTCACTGGCTCGGGGCGGCTACGCTCCGCCCATCCTGGGACGTGTGTCACGGAAGGGAACACCTTTCCCGGCGCTGCTCTCATCGGCAGGAGGACTGGCGGCCGCGCTGCTGCTGTCGATCTTGCTGCCTCGGTCGGCCTATGTTTATATGTTTGGGATCTCTCTCTTTGGAGCGCTGTTCGCATGGGTGCTGATCTTCATGACCCACATACAATTCCGCAGGCACACGCGTGGCCAGAACGTTCGACACTTCCTGCCGTGGTTCCCTGTGACTACGCTCTTCGGAATGGTGGCCATCATCGCAATCTTGATCTCTACCTGGTGGGTGGAGGGGATGCGCGTCGCGATTCAGTCAGGCATACCCTGGATGCTGCTGATTACTATCGTTTACTACGCGTGGGGTCGCAAGCGCGGGGTATACGCAAGCGTACCTGACTCGAAAGCGAAGTCCGAGGCGGCGGATTAAAATCCGCCGCCTCTCGGTTCTATCCGTAGTCAGGGCTGAAGTTCACTGTCCCACGTGCAGCTTTCCAGAAAAGGCATCCGCAAAGCCCCAGGGGAAGGACTCGTACCGCGGAGCCGTTTCCACACTGTTGTTGCCCTTGAAGGCTCGAAGCTGAATGAAATACTGATTGCCGGCTTGCAAAATGCCCGGCGGAATGGTGACCGAGGTCTGGGTGGTGTAGATGGTATAGGGTTTACCGGTAACCGTTGCCGTATTCTTCACCTCGAGTTGGACGACGCTCAGGCTATAGCCATCCGCCGTCCCGGACGACGGCGGGCTCCAGGAAATTACCGGCTGCGTCCCGGTGCTGGATTGGTCCTGGAAGAAGTCAGTGCCATTTACTTTGATCGAGGTAGCAGGGCCGACCAGCGGCTCAATGGGTGATCCACTGGTTGGCATGGTCAGGCTGTAGGTACCGATTCCGCCATTGACAGTAGCTGGAAAGCTTGCGCCGTCAGCTGTATAGGAAATTTTGCCCAGGATTCGCAACCCTGCGTAGGTGGCCCAGGAGCTTGGAAATGGATTAGCGTATTTTACGTCTCCAAGGTCGGCGTCAGAATTGAAAGACGTCGACTGTGGATATAGGTCGAGCGGAACAAGCTCATAAAGGTATACATAGGTGTCAGAGTTGAAGGGGCCGAACCAGTCGCCTAAGTAATAATCCGCCGTGAAAGGTTGGACTCCTATAATGAAGTCAGGACCATAGGGATACTGAGGGAAACCAGGTTGAACACCCTTCGCCAAAGTTGTGAGCTGCGCAACGCCAAGATTGGCCCGCACCGTGCTATTTAATGGTGGCACCGCGGTGGAGCCGGAGAAGTTGACGGTGCTGCCGTCTGGTATGGCAAGGTCGAATGGACCAGCAAAGCTGGCAAAAGAGATTCCCGACCAGGTGTTGTTGAGGAAAGTACCGGCGCCTTGACGGAGATAGACGTAGGTTTGATCACCCTTTGCCGGGTCTGCTAGAGGATTTGACCAATCAGCACTTTCCTTCCAAATGGTGCCGCACGTTGAGAAGTTCGATTCATCGACATACACAAACGGGCCTAGGTTAGGAATGACCAGCCTGCACTCTAAGCCGCTGGCCGGATTCGCAAAATCAATGTTCAAGGTGGGGTCAGAGGCGGGGAAGGTCGTATCGAGTCGGCCCTGGTAAGCGGTTGACAGATCAATATCCGAAGCAGTCGTCCAGAGCAGAACGTTATCGTGAGTTCGATTAACCTGGAGCAGGAAGTACCCTTGCGGTACACCCGGAATGGTGAATGATCCTGATCCTGCAGTACCGGTAATCGTGGTGTAAGACCCGTTGCCATCCGGCACAAAGGCCAGCACACTCGAAATATTCGTTATCGGCACAACCGTCTTTCCCGTCGCGGTATATCCGTTGATGTTATCGGTGCCGTTTATCGTGCCAGTCGGCGTCACGGAAAACGTCTGGACAGCGGTGGCTTGTTCGGTCGTCGTAGCCGTTATCGTAAAACTATTCGCTGCTCGTGACTGAGCATGGCTGGGAGTCCAAGTAAGGGTAGAGCCATTGAGTGTTGCATTGGTTGGCCCGCTTGTCAGCGCAAAGGTAACGCCGCCGCCAGCGGAATCGGTAGCCGTTATCGGGTAGCTATAAACCTGCCCTTCGGAGGCGCTCGTTCCCGGAGTGCTGGTGAAGTTTGGAGCAGGCGGCGCGTTCACGGTCACGGTGGCCGATCCCGATTTGGCTGAGTTTGCCTGGCTGGTAGCGATTACATGAAAAGTCCCGGTGGAAGCGGGCGCTGTATACACCCCTGAGCTTGTGATGCTTCCGCCGGCCGAGCCTTCCTGGACACTCCACGTCACAGTGGTGTTGCTTGTACCTGTTACTGAAGCGGTGAATGTGGTGCTTTGGTTCGAAAATACGGTTATGGTTGCGGGAGATACAGAAACACTTATGTTCTGGTTGGAGTTGCCGGAGCCTCCGCAACCGCACAGCATAAATATAGGAATAGCCGCGATTACAAACAGAAAAAAACGGTTAGATGATACCAGAGCTGTAGCTACACAAGGCGCAAATCTGCTTTGAATATTCATAGAGATGGGAAAGCTTTCAAATGTTTTCTACGGCGAGTGTAAAAGGAATACTACGACAGGGAGTCCAATTACATCAAGAATTGTTTGTAGCCAGGCTAGCTTTGAGTTCTGGTTTGGAACTCGCGAGGTGCACAGTTCTCGTATTTATATTGTGAGTTCGTTTGCCGTGCGGTATGCTGCCCGCAATGGCATCTGTTGAAGAACCGCTGCAAGCGCAGCTTGCCGCAGGCACAACAGGTGTGTTTGCCGAATGCGACAGAAATCGCTGCCGTGCCTACCGGCACTCCCGTGTCTCTCTTATGAACGCCTACCCCGCCCCGAGGGGCGGGGCTTTCACCTTTTGCCTCCTACAGAGGCTGGTGCGTCGAAGGACAGAAAAGGCGACCAGCGCTAGCGTCGATCGCAATCGCAATCGTAATCGCTAACCAATAATTGCTGGTTGCTAATCGCTAATTGCTCCTCAATACCCATGCTCCCCGCCTTCATCCAGATTCACCTTGCCCCGGAACATGCGGAAGAGAAGTACGAAGTAGCCGATAGCGATCACCATGCCGATGCTCCACCAGACCAAGCCGACAGCCATTCCATGCGCGCCGGTCTTGGTGTTCTCGATGGTCAGGCTGTAGGCGGGATCGGTGCTGGCGGGCAGCACGATGGGATAGAGCGCAAAGGCCGCACCCACCAGCATGCCGACGATGTAGCCGCAGGAGCCGAGGAACGCGCCCTAGATCATTCTTCTTCTTCATGGCGAAGAACATATAGAGCAGGCTGATGATGACCACCAGCGGGATCACAAACCCGATGGGCCAATTGCGTAGTTGTTCAATACCTTGGGCTGAACATACAGCGTGGCGATCAGGCTACCGCGGTGAGCACTACTTGCACCGGCCACAGTGATGATCGCCACTTTGCGGGCGCGCTGTTGCAGGTCGCCTTCGGTTTTCATCGCCAGATAGAGGCAGCCGTGCACCGTCAGCGTGACCAGCGCGACCACGCCGCACAGCACGGTGTACCAGTCGAGGATGCCGTTGTTCTTGCCGACGCAGGAAGTTCGTCCACAGGGGCTCGAAGAAATAGCCGTCGGCGTTCAGCGGCACGCCGCGCACCACATTGCCCAGCGCCGCGCCGAAGAAAATGGCCAGCAGCATGCTGGAGACGGAAAACACGACATCGAAGAAGCCTTGCCAGATCGGCTCATCGATGTGGGTGCGGAATTCGATGCCGATGCCGCGCAGCATGAGCAGCCACAGCACCATCATCAGCGGCAGATAGAAGCCGCTGAAGCTGGAGGCGTAGAGCAGCGGAAAGGCGAAGTACAGAGCGCCGCCGGCCGCGAGCAGCCAGACTTCGTTGCCGTCCCACACCGGACCGATGGCGCGCAGAATCGTGCGCCGCTCGTCGTCGGTCTTGGCGATCACAGGTGGACCGCGCCCGCGCCCAGGTCGAAGCCATCGAGCACAACGTAGGCGGCCACCATGACCGCAACGATCATGAACCAGAGCGTTGCCATGGCTATCGCACCTCCACGGAATTCAGCTGCAGCACTTTCGGTCTGTCCGGATCAGGCCCAGGCTCAGGTCCATGCTCGATTTCGCGGCAGATCAGGAACAGGAACAGGATGGCCAGCACGGTGTACATGCCCACGAATCCCAGCAAGGTGAACCAGCCGTTGCCGGCCGAGACCATCTTCGAGTAGCCGTCGGCGGTGCGCATCAGGCCGTAAACCAGCCATGGCTGGCGGCCCAGTTCCGCGCGTCATCCAGCCCGCGGTGTTGGCGATGTAGGGGAACGGGGCCAGCAGCAGCAGGATCCACAGCATCCAGCGCGCGTTGTACAGCGATCCGCGCCACAGCAGGAAGGCCGCCAGCAGCATGACCGCGATGAAGATCGTCCCCAGGCCCACCATGATGTGATACGAGTAATAAAGAAGCGGAATGTTCTGCGGCCAGTCGTCCTGCGGGAAGTCGTTCAGTCCCTTCACCTCGGCGTTCCAGCGGCGATAGGTCAGGAAGCTGAGCATCTTCGGGATGTGGATGCCGTTGTCGATGCTCTGCGTCACCATGTTCGGCTGGCCGATGATGACCAGCGGCGCGCCCTGCTGCGTGTTGAACAGCTCTTCCATGGCCGCCAGCGTTACCGGCTGTTTCTGCGCCACCATCTTGCCGGCGTGATCGCCGGTGGGGAACAGTTGCAGAACGCTGAAGATGAGTCCGGCGATGACGCCGACCCGCACGTAGATGCGGCCCTGCTCGCATGCTTCCTCAGCAGCAGATAAAAGCTGCCGACCGCCGCCATGACGAACGCACCGGTAATGGCGGCGCCGCTCATGTTGTGCGCGTACTGCACCAGCGCCCAGGGATTCAGCAGTAGCTGCCAGAAGCTGGTGAGCTGGAAGGTGCCGTCGGCCGTTTTCTCGTAGCCCACGGGATTCTGCATCCAGGCGTCGGTCGCGACGATGAAGTAGCCCGAGAGCCACGATCCGCAGAACACCATGAACGCCGCGAACCAGTGCATGCGTCTTGCTCAGGCGCTTCTCGCCATAGAAGAAGAGGCCCAGGAAGGTCGATTCCAGGAAGAAGGCGAACAGGCCTTCCATGGCCAGCGTCTGCCCGATCACGCCTCCGGCGAAGCGCGAGAAGTGCGACCAGTTGGTGCCGAACTGAAATTCCATCGGGATGCCGGTGATGACGCCCATCACGAAGTTAATGCCGAAGATCTTGGCCCAGAAGCGGGCGGCGCGATCGTAGGCGTCGTCGTTCTTGCGCAGAGCGATGGTCTTCAGTACCACGATGAGCAGCGCCAGTCCCATGGTGAGCTGCGGAAACAGGTAGTGATAGGTCACCGTGAAGGCGAATTGCAATCGATGAATAAGTAGTGCGCTATCCATGCATGGACCTCGATTGAAAATGACGTATTTCAGCCGGTTACACTCGCCTGCAGAAGATGCTCGGCTAAGACGGCTCAGTTCCGTAATTTGGCTCAGAACGCCCGCGAGAACAGCGGGCGAGAGACGCCTTGATCATTGTCATCGTTGGCTGCACGCCAGGCTGTGATTCGCGTCACAGACAGCAGGGTTAAATTCCGTGAGTCACAGCTGCGCGCATGTTCTTGAATCGCGGTGACGATCACCCTGCATCGGTCAGTGGGCAAGAAGGCTCGACAGAGCAGAAAGGGAAGAAGGTTGCGAAATATTGATACTAACGAAATGAAACGAGCGGGAGGGAGCTTTGAGAAGCTTCGTCCCGCCGAGTACATGCGATTGCTCCACTAGTCTTTAAACATGGGCCGCTTTTTCCCCGGGCTAGTAGAGCTAAGCGATCGAGCACCAGCCCTCAGTGCGTACTGAGCATCCAGACGGTCCCGCACCCGGTTCCGGAGTTGCAATTCAGGTCTCCGCCCGCGGCAGACGAGCCATAGAGATTGCCACTGGCGTCCAGCACCAGCGGTCCCTGCGGATTGGAACCATCGTTGCCGCCGGTAAAGTCATACAGTTTGGAGTACGACCAGCCGTTCATCGTGGGTGTTAGCTTGTAGACGGTGCCATTGCCGAAAGTTCCACCGTAACCTGCGACACCATACAGATTCTTATTAGCATCCATCACCAGGCCGCTGGAAAGATTTTGGCCTTGCCCCGGTTGGAATGAGAAGAGCCGCGAGACCTTCCAGCCTCCGCCGGGAACAGGCGCCAATTCGAACGCGCCACCGGGCTGTGAGTCGCCATTGGTAACTCCATATAGATTGCCCGATCCGTCACGGACCAAGTTACCGATAGGCTTTATCCCGTCAGGTCCAGTGAAGGTATGCAACACGGTTTCACTCCATGTCTGGCCTTGCAGAGCCAGTTTGTAAACCGTACCCAGATTGGAGTTGCCGCCGCCCAGGGTGCCTCCATAAAGGTTGCCGATGGTGTCGAAAACGACTGGTCCCTCGGGCCAGCGTCCATCAGGACCACGGAAAATGTGTACCGGAGTTTTCTGCCAGCCGCTATTCAGACCCTTCGGCGGAGACAGCTCGTAGACCTGTCCGGTTTGACCGCACATTTCGACGGTGGTTCCGTAGAGATTGCCGGCTGAGTCCAGGACGAGTCCGCCATTGGTGCCGGCGCCATCGCATTCGCCGAAAGCCCAAAGAGTGGCTTTCTTCCAAAGCAGCTGCCTGCAGCCGAAGTCGACGCAGGCGGGCCGCAGACTGAACACCGTCCCCCAACCGCCCTCAATGCCGCCATCAAGCGTAGAGCCGTAAAGCATCCCGCCCGGCCCACTTGTTAGGGGAGAGTTGGGCGAGAATCCGTCCTGGTTGTTCTGAAACTGGTAGAGCGAGTGGAACGCGAAGCTGGAATTTTGCTTAGCCAGTTCGAACAACGTCCCACAGAAGCGGCCCACGCTGGAGCAATTTTGGATGCCGCCTGATGTGGTGCTTCCATAAAGGTTGCCGGTTGCGTCGATGGCCAGAGCCCCGGGCCCGGCGCCATCGGTCGCTTCGAAGGTGTGCAGTACGCTAAGGCTTTGGGTATTGGCCGGTGGCGCTAGCGCAAGTAGCACTGCCAGAGCAGCCAGATTCAATGTCGATTTCGCTTTCATGACATTCCTCACCTTTTCTTGGCAGCCTGGGCTGCCTGCGATTTTGGCGGGGAACGAGCCAGACCAGGCCCGTTCCCAATTGAACGGTTGAGTGAGATCACTAGGGGAGGATCTCGATTGTCAGGTCGTAGAAGACAATCGAGCCTTGGAAGACCACCTGCGTGATAGGCCCCCATTCGGGTGGTAAGTCGAGTTGCTGGAGATCGGTCGTCAGCATGAATGTCTGAGTACCGACGTACTTGCCGTTGCTATAGGCGCGAACTATCAGAGGAACTGGGGACTTGCTGTAATAGCCCGCGGCTGCAGTCGCTGAGGAAAACAGGAATCCCCTACCGTCCACTGAGTTGATGGAGGCAAAACACCCCACTGATATGCATGCGTAGGGAAAGAAAGCGACGTCCTTCCCTGGAGTGTTCTGGATGTGCTTGAAACCAGGGCCGGCGCCGCTCCATCTCCACGGATCGACGTAGAAGACGCCCACCCAATTCACGCCTCCGTAGCCGTTGGGCATGGGAGTCGGAATCGAGACGTCAGGCAAGCTGGAGAAGTTAAAGGTGCCCTGGGCGCAGGCGCCGATCGCCAGTCCCAGAAGGAGAACGAGCAATGTAAGGTACTTCATCGCAGTCTCTCTTTCTGAAGTTCTTTGGTCGAAGGGGCAGAGGAGAGTGGAGGCAGAGTGGATTTATCTCTGCCTGTCCCCGACGTGAGTATCGAAGCTGGTTGGCTTCGCCTTCAGGACTCCCCTGAGTACCGTTCGGCTTGTTCCTTCATTCTGGAGAGCGGAATTTGGACACGAAGTCCGCCAAACATAGAGGGGGGCTTTGATGAGGCAGCTCCGAGCGCGGGATCGAGGAGTTCCCGAGTCCGCAGGAGGGCTACGATTGATCTTGTCATTGACCGACGGTCGGGTATAATGCCGACACCCCGCAGTCATGTTCAAAAACCGGCAGGTGAATTATGGAAGCCGGCCCTGGGGAGATCACAGTCCTGCTGCAGCGTTGGCGCACCGGCGACCGGAATGCCGAGTCACGCCTGTTTGAGCTGCTCATTCCTGACTTACGAAAAATAGCTGGTTTCTGCCTGCGCGGCGAGCGTCAAGGCCACAGCATGCAATCAACCATGCTGGTCAACGAGGCCTTCCTGCGATTAGCCAACGCAAATCAGATCGACTGGCACGATCGGTCGCACTTCCTCGCGGTCGCGGCCAGGATCATGCGGCGCTACCTGATCGATCACGCTCGGCACAAGGGCAGCGTCGTATTCATCCCGATGGAAGGTCTTCCTGAGCCCATGGGCAGAAAGCGGAGTCCCAGCGAAACGGCTCTTGCTATCGACATGCTGTTGGACGAACTGAAAGAGCAGTCTCCCGAACTGTGTGAAGCTGTGGAACTGAAATTCTTCCTGGGCCTAAACGACGACGAGGCAGCCAAGATCCTCGGACTTCCCCTGCGCACCTTTCAACGGCGCTATCAGCGGGCAAAAATATGGCTGTTCCAGCGACTCCAATGCGAGCCAACCAGTCGGGGGGCGACCGCGACGAACGCGTGATGGAGCTTCTGGAGGAGGCGCTGCAAATGCCCTCTTCGGAACGCCAATCCTACCTCCGCTCGAGGTGTGCCGCGGATGAAGACCTGTATTGCGAAGTCATGGAAGCGCTGCTATGGGAAGAGCGCATGGGAAGTTTCTTGTGCGAGCCTTTTCTCAACTCAGTCGCCTTTGCACCTCCGTTTGAACCCGGACAAGTCGTTACCGAGCGCTTCGAGATCGTCCGCGAGATCGGCGCCGGCGGGATGGGCGTGGTGTATGAGGCATTTGATCGCAGACGCCAGCAAAGAATCGCCATCAAGGCCGCGAAACCGGGCTTCCAGCGGTTGCTCTCGCCGGAACTGGAAGGCGCGTTGCAAGTGCGCCACCACAACATTTGTCTGGTAAACGAAATTCACGCTACACAGACCAGCGCGGGCGAAATCGATTTTTTAACCATGGAACTACTGCAAGGCGAGACGCTCACGGCGCGCATTGCGACCCGAGGCAAGCTGAGCCACGAGGAAGCACTCAATATCGCCATGCAGCTGTGCGCTGGGGTAGCCGAGGCCCATCGCAGCGGAGTGCTGCATCGCGACCTGAAGACGGGCAACGTAATTCTGTGCAAGGAACCAGACGGCGGCTGTCGCGCGGTGATCACCGACTTTGGATTGGCCAGTTCATTGGCCAGTCCCAACGGTGAACTGGGCGGGACGCCAGGTTACATGGCACCAGAATTGTGGGATCGCCAGCCGGCATCGAGAGCCTCTGACCTGTACGCGATGGGAGTGATGTTTTACCGGATGGTCACCGGTGTCATGCCGTATGCGATGGATTCGGAGGATGCTTCGCCTCGCGCTCGTACTGTCACGTTGCCTGGCCAGTCGACCGTTGACGGGATACATAGCGCAGCTGCAACTGTTTTGCCGCCGCCTCCGAGTAGCAGGAGTAGAAATCTTGATCCGCGATGGGACCGCGTCATCATGGGCTGTCTCGCGCTCGCGCCGGAAGACCGCATCCAGGATGCCGACGACGTACGGCACGAGCTTAACCAAGAAGCGGATCCCCAAAACACCGTTTGCCGCGGCGGCGTTGATCATCGCGGTGCTTGCGGCAGTCGTGTGGTTTGTCCCTCCGCTGCATCAACGGTTTGTCGAGTTTGTCTGGCCTCCAAATGTGCGATTAGCGGTGCTTCCGTTTAGCGGACCGAAGGAGCTGGCTTCCACGGTGGGCGGCGCCCTGCAGGAGGCGGCTGAGCGCATTCAGCAATTGCCGCCTGGGCGCCGAAGTATCGTGGTTATACCTCCTTCCCGAACCGGCTACCTGGCAATCGACAGTCCCCAAAAGGCGAAGGACGTCTTGCACGCTACCCACGCATTGAGAGTGAGCGTTCGTCCTGAAGGCCAAGGGTTTACCACGCAGGCATCCGTCATTGAGTTGAACTCGCAGCTGCCGATTATCGACATTTCCGTGGCCTATCCGCGGGGCGACCTCCCGCAGCTCTCTTCAGCCGTAACTGGTCTGGCAGCGAAGGCGTTTCGATTAGGTGAGCCTTCTCCGCAAGCGCCGATCTCTCCCACCGCGGCCGTGCCCTACCTGCAAGGACTGTTTCTGTTAAACCGTGACGTTCATAGCTTCGACGAAGCCCTTGCGCAATTCCATGAAGCCGAACGCCTGGATCCTAATTCGGCGCTGCCCGTGGCTGGCATGGCGCGGGCGCTGGTGCAGAAGTATGGGGCCACCAGGCAAAACACCTACCTTGAGCAAGCGCGAGACAGGGTTCGCGTTGCCCAGGGACGCGCTCCTGATTCAGTACCCGTGTTGTTGGCGTCAGGCATGGTGGATGAAGTCAGTAGCCAATTTCAGCCTGCCTTGCAGGAGTATGGCCGCATGTTGGAATTGGAGCCCCGGAACGTTGACGCGTTGTTGCGAACTGCGATGGTTTATGGCCGGCTCGAGCAGCCAGGGGAAGCCATCGCCACCTACCAGAAGGCCATCAATTTAGACCCGGAATACTACCGCTCTTATCAGCTTCTGGGGGAGTACTACTACCATCGCGGCCGTTACGAGCAGTCCGCCGAGCAGTTCAGCATCGTAGTCAAAAAAGCTCCGGGCTTTTTCGATGGCTACTCGAGTCTGGCCGCAGCCCTGGTAGAGCTTGGCCGTTATGACGAGGCCGAACAGGCCTTGAGGCAATCACTAACAATCCGCGAAACCGCACAGGGACTGAACAACCTTGGTGCCATCCGCTCGCTGCAACGGCGCTTTGCGGAGGCAGTCGAGCTGCAGAAGAAGGCGTTGACCTATGAGTCCAACAACTATCTCTGGGTGTTCAACGTAGCAGACAATCTTCGCTGGGCAGGCCAGTTGGCCGCCGCCAAACCTTATTACCGCAAGGCCCAAGAACTGGCCAAGTCTGAGATGACGATAAATCCCCAAGCGGCGCGAGCTCGGGCTTATTTCGCATACTTCTCTGCCCATCTCGGAGACAAGCTTCGAGCCGAAGATGAAATTGCGCAGGCGATCAGCCTCGCGCCCGGCGACAACGAACTTCTCCGCCGCGCCGTCCTCACTTATGAAGCCTTGGGCGAGCGCGAGCGTGCCATCGACTTGCTTCCTCGATTTACCTCGGCAGAACTCAAACGGCTCACTCAACATGAGGACTTGGCGGACTTTTGCCAGGATCCTCGCTTTAAACAACTGAGGATTGACAAAGGAGGTCAATAATCATGAGTTCCGATCTAACCGCACCCGCGGGTTCCAATACGACTGCACCTCCGGGTTCCAGTACAACTGCACCTCCGAGTTCCAATACGACCGCAGTTGCGGGTCCCGATACAACCACAGCTGCGGCTTCCAAACCAACCGTACCTACACGGTGGCAGATTTCGATCCATCTGGTAGACGGCAAGCATGCGATTCCTGCGCAGGAATGGCCTACGAACTACCAAATCGACGACATCTTCGAATTCGTCAGCCCCGACGGGGTCGCCAGGGTAGTCTTTCCGGCGGATTCCCTCTTCGCCGACGAACCTGGTCTGGTAGTCGAGGGAGCCAGGGACTTGAAAGTCAAGAGGTTCGGTACCTTCGACTTTCGGTGCTGGATCAAGCCCCGGGGCAAGGATGTCTATCTGGGTTGGGGTCCAGACAGCCCACAGTCGGGTAGTCAGACACAGCCCGGAGGTGGCTAGGGGCATTAGGAGGGCCCACGCGGCACCTTGGATGTCTTGAGCCGCGGGTGAATGCGCAAAGCTGATGCTGCGCTTTACAACTCTAACGGCCTCAACGCCTGGCGTGCCATTTCGTCCCGCGCCACAAAGCCACTGCGGCGCGGGAAAAAGTTTTCACTTCTCATAACCGGCAATTATCGACCTCAGGAGGCAATCCATGACTTCCCCACAAGCGACTGCGGCACGGCTGACTCCGTCAGAAAAATCCCCGACAAGTTCAGCCCTCGGATCGCATGGGCGTCCGTTGCGTGGGCTGATGTCGACTGAGACTTCGCCCTTCTTCCAAGGCCGGTTTGGCAGGCTTTTTCGCTACCTTCCCGCCGCACAATTCGGCGCTACCGAAGATGCCGTAAAGGTGAACCTTGAGGCACTCGGCAGAGCGATGACGGCGAATGCCGACCCCGGAGACCCAAAAGATGGCGCGGACGACGAAGAGAGTGACATCCCCGCGCTCTACACCTACTTTGGACAGTTTGTCGATCACGACCTCACTTTCGATCCAGCGAGCAGCCTTCAAAAACAAAGCGACCCCGACGCGCTGATCGATTACCGCACACCGGCATTTGACCTCGACAACGTCTACGGGCGGGGTCCTGCCGATCAGCCTTACATGTACGAGCGTCCCGAGACTCATAGTTCGAAAGCGCAGCATTTTCTGTTGGGTCGCGAGATCGCAGGGGGTAGCCCTAACGCTCGAGATTTGCCTCGCAACCAGCCCCTTGCGCGACACGAGCCGGCGCGTGCTCTCATTGGAGATCCTCGCAACGATGAGAACGTGATCGTCTCGCAACTACAGGGACTCTTCCTGCGATTCCATAATCGAACCGCTGATGAGAACAAAGACGAGAGCTTTGAGAGGGTTCAGCAGCTGGTAAGGTTTCACTATCAATACATCGTGCTCAACGACTTTCTGGGCCGCATAGTCCAGGAGAAGATTTTGGCCGACCTGAAGGACTCGCGTGGTCATTACGACCGCAACAAGCTGAAGTTCTTCCGCTGGAAAAATGAGCCATTTATGCCGGTGGAATTTTCTGCAGCGGCCTATCGCTTCGGCCACTCCATGGTGCGTCCGGGCTATCGCCTGAATGATGATGACAGTACGTTGCTACCCATCTTTGACACCTCGGGCAATGACCTGAGGGGTTTTAAAGAGATGGGAGCAAATTTTGGCATCGATTGGGCTCGCTTCGTTGATGGGGAAATCAGAAAGGATGGCGGATCGTCCGAGACCGACAAGCGACGGCTGCAGTTCGCTTACAAGATCGACACCTCTCTCGTAAATCCTCTTGCAAATCTGCCGCCCACGGTAGTTTCGGACCGGCCTCCATCGCTGCCCGAGCGTAACCTGGAGCGTGGGTGGCGCCTGGGTTTGCCGTCTGGACAGAGTGTAGCTCGCGCTATGGCCATCAAGCCGCTGGACGACAGCCAGATCCTGATCGGTAAGGCGGTGACTGATGCGGCGAACCCGCCGATACCTATCGCTGAAGTGAGTGCAATTTTTAAAGGTAATTGTCCGTTATGGACTTACATCCTTGCCGAAGCCATGCAGAACCCGGAAGAGTTGTCTGTACCAGTCGCCCCCGTCGGTAGTATCAAGACACCGACACCGAAGTTGGGGCCTGTAGGTGGTCGCATCGTAGCAGAAGTTTTTTTAGGATTGCTGTTTGGCGATCGCTACTCCCTCCTAAACCTCGATCCCAATTGGGAACCCGCGGAAGGGGTGCAGTATGGCCTGAAGGACTTCGTCAAATATGCGCTGGGGTGAAAAGAACGGACGGCGGCTCCACTGCCATGAGAATAATGTTTAGTATGCGGCCAACGGAAGATGATGATCCCGACGTTTCATCGCGACAACGATAGAGTACAAGAAGCTGCTGATAACTGGCAGTTAGGGGACTAGAGCTGGCAGCTAGTATTCATTAGCTAGCGGCCAGCAGCCAGCACCTGGCGTCAGTTCCTAGATGCTAATTACTACTTACCAGCCAAGAGCCGGTGCTCCGTAACTATAGAGCTTTCCTAGCTCGGCCGTATGTTTTGGTTCACCCGGAAGAAGTTGTTTGGGTCGTACTTCTTCTTCACCTCCAACAATCGCGCATAGTTGTCGCGGAAGCTGGCCTGCACGCGCTCCTGACCTTCGTCCATCATGAAGTTGACGTAGGCTCCGCCGGCTGAGTAGGGATGCAGGGCTTCCCAATAGTCTTTGCACCATTGAGTAATCTTGTCGGCGTTCGCAGGATCGGGATCAACGCCGACGATGACCTCGGCGAACAGCGCCTCGCGGAAGCTGTAGGCGGTTTCGTTCTTGCCGACGCGCTGCGCTGCGCCATTCACCGGATAGAGGTGCATGGTTGAGAGCATGGTCGGAATCTTCGCTCCATGCTCGGCGTGGCGCGCGATCGCTTCATCACTCAGATCGGTAAAGTTGTCGGCGCGCCAGTACCACTGCAAGCCGGAAACGAACAGGCCATCGAAGATGCTCTGCACGACAGGGAACGGCGCGGGGCCAACGTGGTCGAGCAGCGGATGACCCATCGAACGGATCTTCCTGGTGGCTTTCTCGGTTTCTTCCGCAGATGCGGTGCAGCACCACACGATACCGCAGACCTTCTTGAGATGAAGATTCTCCGGGAACATCGGTGCGGGTGGGATCACAAGATACGCGAAGAAGCCGCTGATGTTTTCGGGAGCGGACTTGATGAAGTCGCGATATGCCTTCAACACGTCGGCAGATTCTTCCAGCGGCCAGAAGGTCGGGCCGAACTGAACCGTGTCGACGGGCCGCATGCGAAATTCAAACGAAGTGACGACGCCAAAATTTCCACCGCCGCCGCGCACTGCCCAGAATAGGTCAGAGTTCTGCTTGTCGTTCGCGGTGACAAAGCTCCCATCCGCCAGTACTACGTCGACGGAGAGCAGGTTGTCGATGGTCAGGCCGTAGCTGCGGGCGAGGTAGCCGATGCCTCCGCCCAGCGTGAGTCCAGCCACTCCGGTGGTGGAGATGAAGCCGCAGGGCACTGCCATGCCAAATGCGTGGGTTGCGTGATCAACGTCGCCCCAGAGGCAGCCGGCCTCGACGCGTACCGACTTGTCGGCGGGATTCACGCGAATGCCCTTCATGCGCGACAGGTCAATGACCAGCCCATCGTCGCAACATCCCAAGCCAGCGCCGGAGTGTCCCCCGCCGCGGATGGCGGTAAGCAGGTTGTTGGCTACGCCGAAGTTCACGGCCGCAATCACATCGGCTACGTCCACACACTTCGCGATCAGCAGCGGACGCTTGTCGATCATTCCGTTGTAGAGCTTGCGAGCGTCGTCGTACGTGGCGTCGGTGGTTTGAATCAGCTCGCCGCGAAACGAAGCTTTCAACTGGTCGAGAGACTGAGGGGACATCTGGGCGGCGGTTTGGGCGGACATTGCAGCCTCCTGAGAGAATGTCCCAAAGCATAGCACCACTTTTCGGCACAATTTGCTGGTATTTCGCCATAAATTAGTCACGATGGCGTAAACAGGCAGCAGGCACCATAGGGCCAAACCACTACCTACATCGCGGGACAATAGCAAAGGCCGGCGCTCGGCCGGCCTCGGGTTGAACAAAAAGTTGGCGCGTGATGCGCAGGGGGATAACTACTTCTTCGGCGCGATCGCGTCCTTGGCTGCCTTGGCGACGCGGAACTTTACCACGGTCTTGGCAGGAATCTTGATTGCCTCGCCAGTCTGCGGGTTGCGGCCCATGCGGGCCTTGCGGGCGGACTTCACCAGACGGCCAAGACCCGGCACCACGAATACGCCGTTCTTCTTGGTCTCTTTGATTGCGACTTCCGCCAGCGCATCGAGGAACGCGGCGACTTGTTTGTTGCTCATTTCATGCGACTCGGCCATGTGCCGAACCAGCTGAGTTTTTGTCATGCCTGCTGCCATTAGTACTACCTCCTTGAAGATTTGAGCCGATGATGACGCTCAATTGAAGGGTATGTTATACCAACGCCGAGCGCACGCAAAGCATTTTCAGCCTGATTTTATGCGGGTTTTCCACAGGCAGGGTCGTTTAGCCCCGCTTTTCATGCGGCTGCGGAGCAGGTTCCCAGATAAGCAACACGGAAATAGCGGGGAATCTGGCGCCTCAGAGCGTTGCAGCTCTTCACTTCGCCACGAATACCACCACGCTGCGGGCTCTTACGACGTAGCTCTCCTGCGACACCAACGGAAATTCCTGCCCGTCGTCGGCGATGTCGTGCGGCGACGGCAGCGAGGTATCGGCCATGCGAAACCACTCGCGTTCGCCAATCTGCGGCAGCTCGAATTCGTGGTCGTCCCAATGTGCGTTGGCGATGAAGTGAAGATCGTCGCGCGAGCCGTCGGCATTGAATTGCGTCAGCTGCATGGCGACGGCGTGGGAGTCGTAGCTCCAGTCAGGCTGCATGCGTTTCACGCCGTGCCACGTCACGTGAAAGCCATCGGAGCCACTGAAATTGAAGGTCGAGCGGCGCAGCAGTGGAGAGCGTTTGCGAAAGGCGATCAGCAAGCGGAAGAAGCGCACCAGATCGGCATTCGCGTCGGCCATGTGCCAGTCCACCCAACTGATTTCGTTGTCCTGGCAATAAGCGTTGTTGTTGCCCTGTTGCGTGCGGCCAAACTCATCGCCGGCGAGAATCATGGGCACGCCGTGCGCCATCAGCAGGATGGCCGCGAAGTTTCTGCGCTGCCGGTCGCGAAGGTCGTGGATTGCGGCGATCATCGGTCGGCCCTTCAGCTCCGCAGTTCCAACTGTTGTTGTCGTTCCTGCCGTCGGTATTGTTTTCGCCATTGGCAAGGTTGTGCTTCTCGTTGTACGAGACCAGGTCGTTCAGCGTGAAGCCATCGTGGCAGGTCACGAAGTTGATGCTGTGATACGGCTCGCGCGCGCTGGTCTCGTACAGGTCGGGGCTGCCCAGCAGGCGCGTTGCCAGCGCCGAGGTCATGCCGGCATCGCCCTTCACGAACTTGCGCACGTCGTCGCGGAACTTGCCGTTCCACTCCGCCCAGCGTCCCCAGGACGGGAACGTTCCCACCTGGTAGAGTCCGCCTGCGTCCCAAGCCTCGGCGATGAGCTTGGTGTTGGCGAGCACGGGATCGTAGGCCAGGCTCTCCAGCAGCGGAGGATTTGCGAGCACCGAGCCGTCCTGGCCGCGTCCCAGCACGGAAGCGAGATCGAAGCGAAAGCCATCGACGTGCAGCTCCATCACCCAGTAGCGCAGGCAATCGACGATGAAGTCGCGCACCACGGGATTGTTGCAGTTCACGGTATTGCCGCAGCCGCGTGAAATTCTCGTAGCTCGCCGTCCTGGCTCGAGAATGTAGTAGGTCGGATTGTCGATGCCGCGAAACGAACATGTCGGGCCGTGCTCGTCGCCCTCGGCGGTGTGGTTGAACACCATGTCGAGGATGACTTCGATGCCGGCCTGATGGAAGGCCTGCACCATCTGCTTGAACTCGCGTCACCTGCTCGCCATCGCCGCGCTTTGAGGAGTATGCGGTGTTGGGCGCAAAGAAGGCCGTCGGCTGATAGCCCCAGAAGTTCAGCAGCGGCTCGCCGGTGAAGGGATTCACGCGATCGGTGTCGGACTCTTCGAACTCGTTGACCGGAAGCAGTTCGACCGCGGTGACGCCCAGTTGCTTGAGATAAGGAATCTTCTCGACCAATCCCGGCGAAGGTTCCGGGATTGGCCACCAACGAAGTTTCATGCACGGTGAATCTGCGCACATGCAGTTCGTAAATGATGCTGTCGACCAGCGGAATATTGAGTGGCTGATCGTCTTCCCAGTCAGCAAGGCCCCATTCCTTGATTACTCCCACACGCTGCGGAGGGGCGGCCGCGGTGTGAGCTCCCCAGACGCCTCCACCTGAGATCGCGCGCGCGCAAGGGTCGAGCAGAAGAGTCGCAGGATTGAAGCGGTAGACCGTGCGGGTCGGGATTGGGCTGCATGTCGAAGCGATAGCCGTAATGCATCCCGGTATCAGCGTTCTCGACGAATGCATGCCACACCTGGCCGGTGCGATTGTGGTCTGGGTCGAACGCGAGTTCGGCCAGCGTATTGTGCGTCGCAGGATCAATGAGCACCAGCGTGCATGACGTGGCGTGTTTGGAGAAGATGGCGAAGTTGACCCCGCGACGGAACGGCGTCGCTCCCAACGGAATCGGCGATCCGCGCTGCACGGTGAAGGTAGTGCTTCGTGGCTGGTTGGCGGGTTGGGCTGCAGACGCGCTGGCGCTCATAGGCACCTCCGGACGGAATGGGCGTGAGGTATGGTGCCAGAAAGAAGGAGGGTGGGCAAGTGGATAGCGGCTCGTTACAGCACCGATGAACACCATGCCGACCCATAAGTCAGCGTCCGAAGGATGCGAAAGGTGAAAGCCCCGTCCTTCAGACGGGGAAGAGGCAGAGAATTGGCCCGGCTGCCGTCGGCAGCGACAGGGACATGGGGGTGCGACACCGCTCAGGATGGCACGCTATGTCTGTACCGTTAACCCACGCGCGATTTTTGCATACAGCTCCACCGCTTCCAGCAACTGCTTCTTCTCGATGTACTCGCCTTCGGTGTGGGCGACGTGAATCGAGCCCGGGCCGATCAGCAACGGCTGTCCCCAGTTGGTCAGAGCGGGAATATCGGTAGTGAATGCAGCGATCATGGTCTCGATCCCGGGGACAGTTGCCATCTCGATGTAAGGAATCTCGAGTTTGAAGTGCGCTTGCGCCTTGCCTCGAACCGCATCGCTGATTTGTTGGCGTAGCTCCTTCGGCGGGACCGACCAGCCGGAACAGCAGGTGGGCGACAGCATGATCGGGAATTACATTGGGCGCGCGGCCGCCTTCGATCAGACCGATGTTCATGGTGCACGGACCGGACGTGGGATGGGTCGGAAGTGGCAGCGCACGCACGCGATCGAGGGCGTCAAGCAGCTTTTCGATGGCCGACTCACCCAACTCGGGATACGCCGAGTGTGCCATCTTTCCTTTGGCTTCGAGTTCGACCCGCAACGTGCCTTTGGACGCCAGCGCCAACTTGTTTTCGGTGGGCTCGCCGTTGATCAGGAACTTCGAGCCGCGCGGCTGCTGGTTGGCCACCTGTGCTCCCTGGCTGTCGCGCTCTTCGCCCACCAGGAACAGCAAGCCGACATGAATACCGCTGTGCTTCAGCTTCTCAGCCGCGCCGATTTGTGCGGCAATGATTCCCTTGGCATCGCACGAGCCTCGACCATAGATGCGGTCGTCGGTTTCCGACGAGGGAAAGAACGGCGGCACAACGTCCATGTGCGTCGAGAGCACTACAGCGGGATGAGGCTCGCCCGGCCACGTCGCCCATAAGTTGAAGCGATGGCGCTCTACGGGCATGCGCTCAACGTTGTATCCCAGCTGCTGTAACTCGTCTGCAAGCGCTTCGCCGACCGCGGTTTCGTTGCCGGTGATCGACTCGATGTCGATCAGTTTGCGAGTGAGGGCGAACAAGTCCATGGGGTCATCGTAACAAGCTCTTGGCTTTTGGCTCTTAGCCTTTGGATTCCCGCTGTTTGCACTTTGCCATAGCGATTAGCTCATGACGAAATGTGAGAAGGTTGCCGTGGTGTCGAGAACTCCGGCCAAGAGCCAAAAGCCAATGGCCAATAGCCTATTTTCACCTCGAGTGTGCCAACGCGAACGGGTGCTCGAAGCTCAGATAGAAGATGGCGCCCTTCTGGCCGGAGGCGCCCATCAATCCGATCGGCACGCCAACGCCCGGGACGATTTGCAATCCGCTCTTGAAGTTGTAGGCCCAACGCACGCCGGGGCTGATAAACAAGGCTTGCTGGCGCGTGGTCTGTCCCGAAGCAACAACGGTGGCGTTGTCAGTCCACACCACCTCGCACAGCGCATTGAAGCGCGGCTTTACCAGCCAGACGGTGGATTGTGCCAGGTTCGGGTTCACCAGTGTCGCGTGGTTGTGCTGCGCGTCCTCCGCAGATGGAATCCAAGTGACGCCGGCGTTCCAGTGGGTCACGATGCGGCGATTGAGCTCGAAGCTGATGGGAAGGTTGGTTTGCAATCCCCAGCCTCCGTAACCGCGTCCCGCGCCACTGTCGCCGGTGGGCAGCAGCAGGGAGAGGCGCGGTGAAATCGCCAGCCGGGTTTCTCCGCTTCCGACGAGCTGATAGCGGTAGTTGAGGGCAGTATCGCCCCAGCCTGGCCCGAACTCGCGATAGTTGCCGGATTCGTTAAACGACGCGGTCACGCTGAGCTGGTGTTTGAGCGACCGCAGCGGCCACTCATCGGTCTGGGTGTATACCACGTCGTGGGAGTTGAGGAACTGCACAAAGCTGATGTGCTGGATGACACCGTCCTCCTGGTTATAAGCTTCTTCGACAAGAAAGCTATTGTCCTGAATGGGCCCGTCGGATGGTGCCGCGGAAGCCGTTGCGGCCGCCGGGGTGGGCTCCGGCTCGACCGCGGGAGAGTTCGATCCGGCGTTGGCGCGGGCGGGGAAGAATGTCGTTGCGATCATCATCAGGAGCAGGATAAAAGTAAGAGTGCGCATGGAGCTACCTGCCAAGTTGAAATTGAATTTCAATTTCAACTTAACGCAGCCGCCGCAGCCGCGATGTGACCTCTGTCACGCCTGCGTGTGATTCGCAGAGATCGAACGCGTTACGGCCAGCCCAAGCGGGCTTCAGCCCCGCACACCGCAGGGATTTCTAGGTTCCTGCAGAGACTGTGGCGGGTACCGTGAAGATCTCTTCGATGGCTCGCTTACGGTAATTAAAGGTTGAGCGGAACATCTGCTGGAACACGCCGGTCTCGAGTGCGCGGCCGACGACGCCAAAGCCGACTTCATAATCCACCTGGTCGCGGAGGAGGGTGCCTTCGTGTCCCCCATGCATCAGCGGCTCGAAGCTGTGCGTGTGCTCCCAGCGGCGGAACGGTCCCTGCTTCTGCACGTCGTGAAAATATTCGTTCAGCGAGAAGTCGGTAATGCTGACGATCCAGCGCTCGTGTACCGGCAGGTAAGGGATCACGCGGAAAGCGACCGTCATCTCCGTACCAGCGCCGGCCATGCGGAGCGTGCCTGGAGGGACCTGGCCGGCAGGGAAGCGCGGTGGCACCAGATTGAGCTTTACCAGCTTAGTGCCCAGCCCGGGCGGCATGATGCGCGGCAGGTTGTGAGGGTCGGCGAAGAACGCGAACACGCGCTCCACCGGCGCAGGCACCCACTGCTCGGACTCGAAGTGGCGGCTCATGAGGGTCGAGAAGTCGCACGCCAGAGATAACAGAGGGCTGGGGAAAGCGCAACCGGTGCCGGGTGACGACCGGGCCTTCCGGGGAAATCACGCACCGGAGCTGGCGCGGGCGCCTTCCTCTCTATTTTCTCGGAGCCAGCGTTCTCAGCGACCTCATGGCGCCAGGAACGGGGCTCACCCCAGAGCATCAGGACCGTAAGGAGCGCGGAGAGTTGTAACCTCTGCGTCCTTGCCGGAGGCGAGCTTGTCAGTCGCGAGTACCAGGACACGATCGTTGAGATTGTCCGCAAGATATAAATTGCTACCGTCGGCAGAGAAGGCGAATGCCACGACCCGAGATGACGGGTCAAGAAGGTAGTAGCCACGCTCACGAAAATCGCCTGCAGCTCGATCGAAGTTGAAGACGACGATGACGCCATTGGTGTCGATGGCATAGAGCTTGTTGCCGACCACCTGGTAGTTCGCTACATAGGGAAATCCACGCCCTGGCACAGGCACGGGAGTGAGCTCGGCCAGCGACCTCGGGTGCGTGGGATTGGAAATGTCGAAAACCTTGATTCCCGCCCGATTGCCTTTGTAACTCATCAGCAATAAGAATTTTCCGTCCGGAGTGACAGAGAGTTGCCGTTGAACGTTATAAACACGCAGTGAGGCGTAACTAAGACTCGTAAAGCTTCCCCTCGTCAGGTCCATGACCCCGAGGCTCGAAGTGTACTGACCGTCCGGTCCGGAGTAATCGTCGTACCACAAGTAAGCAAATTTTCCGTCCGGAGTTACCGTCATTATTTCCGGCCATGGATAGTTCGCGGCAATGCCGGCACTGAGGACTTTGATAACTGTGTGGAACGTAGGAGAGCCCGGGTCGGTATCGATCATGCCGACGTATAGGTCATCACTCGACCACATCATGTCTACTACAGGTTTGCCGGTTGATGGATTGAGCCTCGCATCCAGACCCTCCAATAAGGAAATCGTCTGACTCGAGGGTGGGAGAGGAACAGATGGTTCTATCCTGTTGTCAGACGGTTTAACCGGGAGCACCTCGCAACAACTTTCAGTGCTGAGCCAGCTGGTCTTTTGCTGCGAAATATAGAGCTCTCGCCCATCAACATTGAACACGGGATAGTAAAAGTTATCGCCGTTGTTAGCGGCCTGATTGTTGATTATCGTCCGTTGGATGGGATTGTAAATGGAAAACGAATTATCGATATTCACTGTCGCGAACGGGGTTTGCGGCTGAAATTTGGGATCGAGAAGAATGTTGAACTGGCCTGCCAGCAGGCCGCTCTGGTTCTGTTGGTTCGGCGGCCCATTTGTCGCAGGATTGGTAACAGTTATGTCGAGCGCTTTGCCCGCCGGAGCCTTGGCAGGCACAGTCACGGTTAGAGTACCGCCTCCGGTGACGTTCGCCGGCAGTGGATCCATGCTGCCGATACGCACGAATGCTCCAAGATGGAAATTGCCACCAGTAATCTGAATATCGTGCTGCGCGTCATTGGCTATGTCGCCGCTGACACTAGTGACGACAGGAGCAGTGTTGGGAATGGTGGTCGAAAAGCTGCCGATGCAAACTGCGCTCACCTGCAATCCAGGCCCTACATTGAGGGTGCCTGTGCGAGCGTTCCCAGGATCGCTCAGCAGCTTAGCAGTGTCATATGTCTCGACATTGTGATTGGTGAAGGGAAACTCGCCAATGCCGACCGCGACGAGGCGGCTCCCATCCGAGTTGATTGCCATTTCCTGCAAGCTAAGGTCGACCTCTGCTTTCGTCGCTGGAAGAACCATGCCGTAGGTCGGCGAGTTCACTACAAGATCAAGAACCGCTACGCCAAGTCCATTTATGCTGCCGACAACATAGCCGTAGATCTTAGAGGGATCGGCGCCCTTGGGAGTCACCACTAGTCCCTGGGCGTAGGAGAGGCTAGCCTGGATGTTGTCGGCGATGATTTTTTTGGTTGCGGTATTGATTAGCAGGATGTGCACAATGCCATCGTAGCCGCGGTCAATCGCAACTAAAGTAGTTCCATCGGGCGTTATGGCTCCGCACTTTCTACATACCGACCCGGAAGGCAATGAAATGCTGGACACGGCATAGGTAGTGAGATCGACGATTGCGATCTTTGGATCTAGCGAAGCATTCCTCGGGAAGACGTATGCCCGATTACCTGTAGCAACGATCTGGCCCGGCGCTCCTGACGGCTGCACTGACTTGAGATTCACTTTTCGAACCAGCTTCAGTCGAGCCGCATCGACGATGTCCAGGTCGAGAGCGAAGTCGGGCGCCACAAAGAGGGAACCGTCGGGAGTGAACGTCCCTGAAGACGCCCCGACGCCTTTAATGCGAGTGACCTCCCGGTCCAACGTCATGTCGAGCACGGAATAGTACGAGCTCCGAATCGAAACGAATGCCAGTCTCGGATTTGGAGACGGCACCATGTTGAACGAAGCTCCACTGAGCTTGGAAGACATGACGAGACTATTTGTCGCCAGGTCGTACATACTTACTTTTCCATCCTGGCTGGAGACCAAATAGCTCTCCTGCGCGACCGCCGAAAAGCCAAGGACTAATGAGCTGAAAAAGATGGCAAGGCGAAACATATGAATTAGCCGAGGATGGCTCGATGACATAAATGCTCCGGGACGCGTTGGACGAGATCCGTGCAAGGGGAAAGCTTTGTAATGCGGGCGGTACAAATCAGAGTAGCTGCTCTAGAGCCAAAGTGGAAGAACTTTCGGGCGGCTCAGTATCCTGATCATCATCGGGACGAACCAAACGGCTTGGCTGCTTGCAATATCCTATTTTCATCAGGCCACGATCTGTGGCTCGCCCGCCAGTTCTTCTAGCAAGGAATTCAAGCGTCCCAGCACTTGCTCCGGCTGCTTCTCTTTGAGGGAGAACTTCAACACGCCCGCCGGCGTAAATTGCGCTCCCGGCTTCGCCGGCCACGAAGCGCGCCAGGCGCTCGGGATCGACCGTGGCGTTCTCGGTGAAGCGAATACTGACCGCCTCGCTGCGCCGCTCGATTTGCGCCACGCCAATGCGCTGCGACAGCAGACGCAGCCCGGCGTACTCCAGCAGATTGCGCACCGGCGGCGGCGGCGTGCCGTAGCGATCGCCCAACTCGCCGGCAACATCTTCCAGTTGCGCTTCGGACTCCACGCCCGCCACGCGCTTGTACATCCGCAGACGCTGGTTCTCTTCGTGGATGTAGTCGGCCGGAATGCGGATGTTCAGCCCGAGGTTGAGCTGCGTCTCCGGTAGTTTCTTCCTCGATCTCGCCCTTCAGCTCGCGGACCGTGCGCTCCAGCATGGTGGTGTACAGCTCGAAGCCCACGGCTTCGATGTGTCCGCTCTGCTCGCCGCCCAGCAGATTGCCGGCGCCGCGCAGCTCCAGATCGAGGGCCGCAATCTTGAAGCCCGCGCCCAGGTCGCTGAATTCTTTCAGCGCCGCCAGCCGGCGCCGCGCCAGCTCGCTCAGGTCGCGGTCCGGAGGAATCAGCAGGTACGCATAGGCGCGGCGATCGGAGCGGCCCACGCGTCCGCGCAACTGGTAAAGCTCCGACAAGGCCGTGCCGGTCGGCGCGATTGATGATGATGGTGTTGCAGAGCGGAATATCCAGCCCGTTCTCGATGATGGTGGTCGCCACCAGGATGTCGGCTTCATGCCGCATGAAGGCCAGCATGACGCGCTCCAGCTCGCTCTCCGGCATCTGGCCGTGGCCGATCAGGATGCGCGCCTTGGGCACCATCTCGCGAATCTTGTCGGCGATGTCGTAGATGCTCTCCACGCGATTGTGCACGAAGTACACCTGGCCGCCGCGCTCCAGTTCTTTCTCGATGGCCGAGCGCAGCAGCTTTTCATCCCACGCCGCCACCACCGTCTGGATCGCCATGCGGTCTTTGGGCGGCGTCTCGATCACGCTCATGTCGCGCAAGCCCGAGCAGCGACATGTGCAGCGTGCGCGGAATCGGCGTGGCCGACATGGTGAGCACGTCCACTTCTTTGCGCAGCTGCTTCAGCCGCTCTTTGTGGCGAACGCCGAAGCGCTGCTCTTCGTCGACGATGACCAGGCCCAGGTCGCTGAACTTCACGTCCTTCGACAGCACGCGATGCGTGCCGATGACGATGTCCACCTGCCCGGCCTCGATCTTGGCGATGGTTTCCTTCTGCTGCTTCGGCGTGCGGAAGCGGCTGAGCATCTCGATCTTGATGGGAAACGCGGCGAAGCGCTGGCGGAAGGTGTTGTAGTGCTGGAAGGCCAGCACGGTGGTCGGCGCCAGCACCGCGACCTGGCGATTGTCGCTGACCGCCTTGAAGGCCGCGCGCATGGCGACTTCCGTCTTGCCGTAGCCGACATCGCCGCACAGCAGGCGGTCCATCGGCGTGGACGCCTCCATGTCGCGCTTCACGTCGGCGATGGCGTTCATCTGATCTTCGGTCTCGTTGAACTCGAAGGTGTCTTCAAACTCGCGCTGCCATTCGGTGTCGGCGGCGAAGGCGTGACCCTGCGGCGGTCTTGCGCGCGGCATAGAGCTTCAGCAGTTCCTCGGCCATGTCCTTCATGGCCTTCTTCACGCGCGCCTTGGTCTTCTGCCACTGCTGCGTGCCCAGCCGATTCAGCACCGGCTTCACGCCTTCCGACGAGCGATACTTCTGCACCAGGTCGAGCCGCGTGAGCGGCACGTACAGCCGCGCGCCTTCGGCATACTCCAGGACCATGAACTCGGCAGCTGCCGCCGTCTTCCTGCGGAATCTCCTTCAGCCCCTGGTACTGGCCGATGCCGTGCTCGACGTGCACCACGTAATCGCCGATGGCAAGATCGCGGAAGTCGGAAAGAAACGCCGAGACCTTCGATTTCTGCTGCTGCGGGCGGCCCAGCGGAAACTTCGGCTTCGTCGAACAGATCGCGCGCGCCGAAGAGCACCAGGTTCGCTTCGGGCAGCACCACGCCTTCCGGCACGTAGGCCTTGACGATGGTCGTGGCCGCCATCTCTTCGGCGAAGTAAGTCGACTCGTCGACGTAGACTTCGCTGCCCGGCTTGGGCGTGCGGCTGCCAATGCGGAATGACAGGTTGTATTCGTTGAAGACATCGGCCAGGCGCTCGACTTCGCCGGTGCTCGAGACGGCGAACATCACGCGCTTGCCGTCCTGCGTCAGTCGGCCAACTTCTTCGGTCATGGCGGCAACCGAGCCATGGAAGCGCGTGGTCGGCTGCGTCTGCAGCGTCAGGTGTTCGCCGCCGATCGCTCGACCTCGATGCCCAGCTGCTCCACGCGCAACGGTCGTAGCCTGCTGCAGGCGCTCGCTCCACTGCTCGGGCGAGAGATAAAGATCCTCGGGCCGAACCAGATTGCCGACCAGGCTGCGCTCGTGGGCTTCCGTCGACCTTCGTCCACCAGGCGTCGTGCGACTTCCGTCAGAGCAGTCGGGTTCGTCGAGGATGACCGTGCGCGTTGGGCAGCAGATCGAAGAAGCGTCTCGTCGGCGCCGGCGACGGGCGCATAGAGCTCCCATCCCGGAAAAACCGTGACCCCGGTCGCGCGCACCGCCTGCTCGATCATCTCTTCGCTCGCCGGCCAGCCGCTCGCCGGTAAGCCGCGCGTTGATGGCCGCCAGCGTCTCTTCTTCCACCGGAGTTTCGGTCAGCGGAAGCAGAACGACTTCGTCGGTGACGGCGGCCGAGCGCTGGGTGTCGGGATCGAACTTGCGGATCGACTCGATCTCGTCGCCGAAGAACTCAATGCGAACCGGCCGGTCCGATTCCGGCGGATAGACATCGAGCAGACCGCCGCGATGGGCGAACTCGCCCGGCATCTCGACCACATCCACCTGGTTATAGCCGACAATGCGCAGATGCTCGACCAGGCGCTCGGCGTCGATCATTTCGCCGCGCCGCACGACCTTCGCCAGGTCGGCGTAGAAGCCGGCGTCGCGCAGCCGCATGGCCGTAGCGCGCCAGCGGCGTGACCACGATTGCGGCTGCGCCGGTGGCAATCTTCCATAGAGCGGTGGCGCGCGCTTCCTGGATCTCCGGATGCGGCGACAGATTCTCGAAGGGCAGCACATCGTAGGCCGGCAGGCCGATGACGGCGTCGGGCGACACGGCGCCGGTCAGCTCGGCAAGCGAGCGCACCACCGGCAGCAAGCTCATCCATGCGCGCGGTTGTCGCTGACGATCAACGATCAGCGGCCGCGAGATGCGCGCGATGCAGCAGACGAGTAGAACAGCGCTTTGCCGGTGGGGGTGAGTCCAGACACACGTATCCGCCCCGCGCCGCCCTTGATCTGGGCTACAGCACGCGCAAAAGCGGAGACATTTTCCACGTCCGCGAAGAGTTCGCGAACGAACGGGAGGATCATCGTGACTTAATCTTATCGCAAGGAGCGCGCCGCTTACTCGAGGTCGCCCTTTTCCGGGTTGTAGTAGAAGTGGAAGCGCAAGGCCAGGTAAGGGCCGTGGAATTCTTTCGGCAGGGGCGAGAATGGATCCGATGCGGTGATGCCTCCCCAAGCGGCGCGGTCGAGCGCCACGTCGCCTGAGGATCCAGTGAACTGCAGGCCCGCCACCTTGCCGTTGGGCAGAATTTCGAACTGGATCGATACCTTGCCTTTCTTCAACAAGGGCGGTCGTGCTGACTCGGGAATGATGGCATACCAGTTCATACGCACGGCCTGCAGCACGCGCGCGAGATATGGACCAAAGTCAACGCCCTGGGTATCGCTGAGGACCTCAAGGTTGCCTTGAACGCGAGCGGCCCCGCCTCTGCCGGCGCCATAATCGCCGCCACCGCCCACCGCGCCGCCAAATCCTACTGACGGAGCCGTGCGTCCCATGGCGACGTTGTTGGCAGCCTGGTTGATCTGCTGGCCGGGCGACATCATGTTACGGAAGTCGACCGTCGGCTTTTGTGAACCTTGCTGCGGCACAGGCAGCCGCGGGTCCTGCAACACAGGTTGGTTGCGTCGCCAATTGTTGCTGCTGGCCCTGCTGCTGCGACGGCTGCTGTCCGGGCTGCTGTGACGGAGGCGCCATCTGCTGCGCCTGCTGGGCTGGATTCTGTGGTGCATTTCGGCCGGGCGTGCCGGCACGGCTCAGCTCTTCCAGCGTCTTCTTGTCGATCTGGGGATGACGGCTCTCGGCGATTCGGTTCTTGTCCGACATAACGTTGGTCGGCGGCGGCTTCGAGGCGCCTTCTGCAAATCGGGCGGCAGATCGAGATAGGTCAGCTGCTGGTTCTTCATCAGGTCCGCCGCGGAAGCGATGATCGGTCCCTTGAGACCGGGAAAAAGCCTGGTGGTATTGATGAGCAACAGCACACCATCAGGTGGACGACGACGGAGATCCACACTGCCTCGCGCATGCGCGAGCGTTCCAGCTCGTCCTCCAGTTGCAGCAGCAGATGAGGCGTGAGGAACTCGGCGTCCGCGGCGGTCGTATCCCAGCGTTGTGGCTTGGGTCTTCCGGGTGGAGTTCCGATGGGCGGTGTAAGAATGGATGCCATCCGTATGTTCGACTGCGCTGAGCTACAACACGCCCAGAAGACGGTGCCTGGGCGACCCCGTCCACTGGGATGGCGCGAATAAACTAGCCCGGCAGCGAGCGGAAATCGTTCTACCTTTATTTTCGCACACCTGTCCCTACTTCTGGGTTCTCCGAACAACCCACCAAAGTTCCAGAAACTCTTCGATAAACTGGTTTGCAATGAAGGCCGTAATCGTCGGCACCGCCGGACATATCGACCACGGCAAGAGCGCGCTGGTGCGCGCCCTGACCGGCACCGATCCCGACCGCCTGGAAGAAGAGAAGCGGCGCGGCATCACGATCGATCATCGGCTTTGCCAACCTCGACCTGGTCTGCACCATCGGGCGAGCCCGTGCGCATAGGATTCGTCGACGTTCCCGGGCACGAGCGCTTCGTGCGCAACATGCTGGCCGGGGTGGGCGGCATCGACCTGGTGCTGCTGGTTGTCTCGGCCGAGGAGTCGATCAAGCCGCAAACCCGCGAGCACTTCGACATCGTGCGCCTGCTGTCGGTGCGGCGAGGCATGACGGTGCTGACCAAGTCAGACCTGGTCGATCGCGAGACCCTGGAAGTGGTACGCATGGAGTGGCCGAGTATCTGAAGGGATCGTTTCTCGATCCCGCGAGTGTCGCCCATCATTGCCGTCAGCGCTAAGACCGGCGAAGGACTAGACGAGCTCAAGCGCGAGCTGGCTCGGCTCGCCGCTGAAATTCCTGCCAAAGATTCGAAGGCGGCGTTTCGCCTGCCCATTGATCGCGTCTTCAGCATGAAGGGCTTCGGCACGGTGATCACCGGCACGCTTATCGCCGGCAGCGTCGCACCAGAGCAGGAAGTCGAGGTGCATCCCGGCAGGCAGGCGGCTGCGAGTACGCGGCGTGCAGGTCCATGGAGAGGCGGCGACGCGCGCTATCGCCGGGCAGCGCACGGCGCTGAACCTTGCGGGCGTCGAAACCACGGATCTGGCGCGCGGCATGATGCTGACCGAGGCGGGAATGTTTCAGCCGACGCAGCGCCTGACCGTGAGCCTGGATCTGCTGCGCTCGGCCAAGCCGCTGCGCGATGGCGCACGCGTACACTTCCACGCCTTCACCGCAGAGACGATTGCCGAGGTAAAGCTGCTGGGAGGGAAGCAGTGAAGCCGGGCGAATCAGGATACGCGCGACTGAAGCTGGATGACCCCTTGCTGCTGTTTCCCGGAGACCGCTTCATCATCCGCCAGTTCTCGCCGGTGATCACCATCGGCGGCGGGCAGGTGCTGGATGTGATCGAGCCTTCGCGGCGGATGAAGGCCGCAGAACGGCTGGCTTTCGTGCAGAGAATCGCGAGACGCAACTCCGGAGCAGGGGTTGCTGGCGCGGGTGGCGCGGCGCGGCGCTGCCGGATTGTCGATGGAAGAGGCCGTGGCTGAAACAGGATGGCCGCGCGAACGCGTCGATCAGCTTGCGGCGGTGCTGAAGCAGGCGAAGACCGTGGTCCAGGCAGGCGAAGTGCTGCTGTCGGCCGAAGAATTTGTGCGCGCACGAAACAGCGCTTTGGCTATCATCGAAGCCTTCCACAAGACAAATCCTCTGGTCGCCGGACTCAACCAGGAGCAACTGCGCGAGCAACTTGGGCTGCGTCCCGAGGTGTATCGCGCCGTCGTCGCGTCGCTGGTGAGCGAGAAGAAAGTCGAAATCGCAGGCGAGCAGGTGCGCGGTGCCGGGCGCGGGGTGGTACTGCGCGATGACGAGGCGGAATCAAAGCAGAAGATCGAGCAGGCCTTCGCCAAGGCCGGGTTGCAGGTTCCGCTGCTAAAAGAAGTACTGGCGTCGTTGCGCATCGACCAGGTACGCGCACAGAAGATCGTGACCTTGCTGCTGCGCGATCGCGTGCTGGTGAAAGCTGGCCGATGACCTGGTATTTCACAGCAGCGCGCTGGCGTCGTTGCGCCAGCAGGTCGCGGCACAAAAGACGAAGACGCCAAAGCTCAATGTCGCGTCATTCAAAGACCTGTTCGGCATCACTCGCAAATACGCCATTCCGCTGCTGGAGTACCTTGACCGCGAGCGCGTGACCAAAAGGGTTGGCGATGAGAGAGTGATTCTGTAGGAAATTTTCCAGTGCGCTGGAGACAAAAAAAGGCGCGCCTACAGTAGAGGCGCGCGTTCACAGAAGCCTTTGTGTGGGCTGCCGCTACTGCTTATCGTAAACACCCTTTGACTTCGTCTTTTTTCCGTCAGTAGTAGTTCCTTCGAGATCGACGGTGCGCGTCTTGCCGTCCTTGGCGACCTCAATGGTTCCGTGAAGGGTTTCTTTCCCGTTTACCTTGTTGGTTAGCTCCATTTTGTGATCGTTAACGACCTTGTATGAGCGGGTGGTCCCAGCTTCAGTGCCCGTTACCGGATAGTCGTTGCCATCGAACTTGCCCACCCATTCGGTATGCGCAGGCTGGCCCTTTGCATCTACACCGTCTGTCGTGACCTTGATGTTGTCGCCATCGGCGCTGTAGACCACCGTAGTGTTCAACGGGGCGCTAGGACCTTTCGACTTCGCCGCATTCAGCTTCCATGTACCCATGTTCGGATTGTCGGCGGCATACATCGCCACTGCGAACAAGCACAAAAACATAGCCAACAACAGATTCCTCGTCTTCATTGTTTCTCCAGTCGCACTTGTATTTGTACAGACCACTGCTGTAACAGCACTGAAATATAGCTGGGCAGTAGAGCAATTCAAAGATATTCGTTAGCGAATCTTGATAAAAACACGAACGTGACCATTGAGGGGCGACTCCGAAGTGGCGATTGCACGACGGATTAAGAGGCACTTTGAGGGAGCCACAACACAGCCGTCAGAGTCGGAGCGGCGAAAGAGTGGCATCGGCTATCATTCCGCCATGCCGGAAGCAATCGACATTCTTGCCATCGCCGCACACCGCGACGATGTGGAGCAAACCTGCGGCGGAACGTTGCTGAAGATGGCGCAAATGGGCAGGACCACCGCCATCCTCGACCTAAGCCGCGGCGAAATGGGAACTCGCGGCACCATGGAAGACCGCGCCCGAGAAGCCGAAGACGCGCGACAGATTTTGCGCGTCTCATGGCGAAAGGCGCTCGACATCCCTGACGGCCGGGTAGAGAACACCTTCGAGAACCGGCAGAAGGTTGCCGCAGTCATTCGCGAGTTGCGGCCGCGCGTCCTGATCCTGCCCTATTGGCAGGCGCGCCATCCCGATCACTACACCGCAGGCGTTCTCGGCTACGAGGCAGCCTTCGTCGCCGGATTAGCGAAGCTCGACCTCGCCTTTCCCGCTCATCGTCCGTTCAAGATCATTTATGCCAGCTTGTACGCCGAGGTGCGGCCGACGTTCGTTGTCGACATCACCGACCAGTTCGAAGCGCGGTTGCAGTCGCTACTGGCGTATCGCTCACAGTATTCCGACCAGACCTCGGGGAGCGGCTTGTTTCCGCGCGAGGCCGAGATACGCGAGAAGCTGGCGAATATGGCGGGCTTCTACGGCCTGCTCGCGGGAGTCAAGTACGCGGAGCCCTTCGTACAGAAAGAGGTCGGGCTGATGGAGGACCTGCTGGCGATTCCGGTGCAGTCGATCTAGTTACTTCTTCCGCTCCACCAGAAACGCCGCGATCTCCCGCAGAGTTTGTGCGTGCTCGCCGAAGCTGTCCAGCGCAGTGTCGGCTTTCGCCACCAGCTCGTCAGCCTTCTTAATTGAAGCCTCGATACCGAACAGCGCCGGATAAGTCACCTTCTCGCTCGCGGTATCTTTGCCGGCGGTCTTGCCAAGCTGCTCCGAGGATCTGGGTCACGTCGAGCACATCATCCACAATCTGAAACGCCAGCCCGATGTTCATGCCGAAGTCGCGCAAGCTTTGCACCTGCGCATCGTCGGCGCCGCCGTACATGCCACCGGTAACAACGCTGGCGGTGAGCAGCGCTCCAGTCTTCGAGCGATGAATGTATTCCAGCGTCTTCGCATCGGGCCGCGTGTGCTCGGCTTCCAGGTCCATCACTTGTCCGCCGATCATGCCGTCGATGGTTCCGGTGGCGTGCGCGATTTCTTCGATGATGGCCACGCGCGCCTCAGCAGGACATTGCAGTTGAGCCAGCACCTCGTAGGCTTGAGTCTGCAGAGCGTCGCCGGCCAGGATGGCGATGGCCTCGCCAAAGACCTTGTGACAGGTCGGGCGGCCGCGGCGCAGATCATCGTTGTCGAGCGCCGGCAGATCGTCATGAATGAGCGAATAGGTGTGCAGCATTTCCAGCGCGGCGCCCAGATTCTTCCACTCCCAGCGGAACACAGCCCGCGACCATCCGCGCGGTTTCCATGCACAGGATCGGCCGCAGCCGCTTGCCTCCGGCAAACACGCTATGCCGCATGGCCTGATGGATCGAGAACGGGTACTGCGTCGCCGCAGGCAGAAGGCGCTCCAGCGCTTCGTCGGTGGTGAGGCGTCCTTGTTCGAGTGTGTCTTTCAGCATGAAGAAAAAAGTATAGCAATGGAGATGCATTGAGTTCTGTGACAACGCAGCCGTACAGTGTGGACCAGAAGCTGTATTCCCTCATTGCGCTCGATTACAAAGCAGACAGGTTGCAAATCACCCCAGCGGTTCGTAGTACTTGCCCTCAGCGCACGCTTTACACAACGTCTCGCCGGCCTGTCGCACCTCGCGCTGGAAGTTGATTCCCTCTCCACACTTCGCGCAGATAATGCGCTCGCCTTTGTAGCCGGGCAGCTCTTCAGGAGGAAGATGCACCTTCACCCACTGCACATCGAACAGCGCTTCGGTCGGCATCTCGCGGTATGCGAGCATCTGCTGCTGGTTCTTGCTCTCGATCTCAGGATGCATCTGCCGCGCCAGGGCCTTCGAGCTTTCGCGGGCAGCGATGCGCACCGCGCGATCATTCTGTAAGTCAACAAAAGTCGCTGCCACCTTACCCCAATCACGAAACTTCAGCGCGCGCTTTCCCAGGCGGCACCCGGTGACCACGCCGATAGCGTCGGTCATGCAGCGGTCGATTTCGACGAAGGTGATGAGACGCTTGCGGTCGCGGCCCTTAGGGTCTTCGATACGCAGCAGTTCGAGGCCGAGCATCGCCATGCGCACGCCCAGCACCTGCCCGGCGCATAGATGTCCGTGAGCGATTTCCGCCTCGTGCAGCAACTCATCGAGTGATGTCGGACGTAGGTCGTCGTTCACTGGTTACTTTCGATTTTAGATTAGGCCGTTGCACGACTTAGGTGCCTTCCGAACTTTCCCAAAGGTGTGCTAAATTCCGGCGCGGTTTGGAGGAAAACTTAACATGCGACCACTTAAATGGCTAGTCTTATGCGTCCTTGGCGGTACTCGTGGGCTTTGGCTTGGCGAGTCCACTGGCGGCGCAATCGTATCAACTCTCACCCGCAGGCTGCTCCTGGATCTGGCTACTGGAGCGATCCTGCAAACTGGCTGGAGCAGTTTGTACCAGACAACCAGCTGTTCTGGGACAACTCAAAGAATTGGACGACCAATTACGGCCCTGCCTACCGAGACACCGTTCTAAGCCCAAAGCAGATCCTTGCGTGTTCACCTCAGTATCGCGCTCTGTTTCCATTCGGGGCCGGAACCGTATCCGTGCCATTTAGCTCCCGATGGGCGTTCCGCCAATTGCCTGTGTACGGTTCAGACCACCACAAACTACGTGTTGCAGGGGTCAATTCTGAACTACCCGGTTTATCTCGCAACCCTCGAAGAAATGCAAGGCAGACGACTCTGAATGCCCGAATACCGACGACGCCCCGGTTTGCAAACTCCTCAAGAACGGCGAGCTTATTCCTGGCGCAGACGTGATCTCCACCTTCGATCCCGAATCGAAAGCTGAGATCCTCAAAGCGATCGGGACCGTGGGCAAGAACTTTATCACCTGTGATAAGGGAGCATACGCGGGATGCATGACCGCCCCGTGCCGCAACAACGGCGATGGCACCGCCAACTGCAAATGCCCGGTGTTCTACGGACCGTTCCAGCTCACCGGTAAGGGTGCGCAATGTTCGCTGGGCGGCGATCTGGTGAATTCGGCCTCCTACAATCCCGCGTTGGAGAGCAAACACTAAGAGCAATGATCCCAATCGAAGTAGTTGATTGCGCGCCCCAGGTTCGTCCGAGTTCGAACGCGAATCTGGGGCGCAGTCATGTTGCAGTGGACCGTCCCCAAAAAACTTTTTATTCGACGCTGCGGTCCGATGCCTCGAACCCGGAAGGACATAACTACTGCTCGTCCTCGCTGTCTGCCAGCAGTTCCTCGGCGTGATGCGGTACCACGTTGACGGTGAACGACTGGCCGCTAGCTGGTGAGAAGGTGACGCGCGCCGGTTGCCGCTCCCACTTTGCTGTCGCGCAATCCCGGGCGGGAGCTTCGGTATCGCCCTGCCGTTCTTGCCAGCTCTTTGCGGAATAGCGCTTTGCGGACGCCGACTTGTGCAACCAGCGCGTTCCAACGGGCTCCGCTATCAGAAGTGCCGCAGTAAGCTGCGTAATCGCGGTACCAGCTAACGTGGGAATTCGCTGAGTCGAAGTCGGGCAGCTTCACTTGCGCGATGTGGCCGCTTATTCGGTCCACCAGCAACCAGTCTCCGCGCTGCCAGACCCATTTGCTCTGTTTGGGCGAATCTGCGGGAAGCGAATCGTTCAGGCGATAGGCGCGCTGTACGACGAACTGGCGGTCCGTCACGTCGTGGGCTTCGCCGGTGGTGTAGTCCTTCAGCTTGGTGTCAACGTACAGCGGACGCACGGTGATGGCTGCCGATTGGTTGTCGTCGCGTCCGAAAGAGATTTTGACGGATTGCGGTTTGCCCAGAAGCACAACGTGAGGCTTGGAAGCGCTCCAAGCAGGTATTGCCAAGGCCGCAGATAAAAGGATTGCCGCGAAGCACCGCCGACCAAAGATGATGCCCATCAAACTAACGCTACAAGCCGGTTTCGGTAGGGTGCAAGTTCCTTTAGTAACGTGTCGTCTACGCAGGAAGCCTTAGATTACGTCCCGGGCTCAATGTGGCTACCTACAGGTACTGGGCGTCCCTACAAGACGGCGCTGTCGCACGAATCGCCAATCGAGGTGACGCAGGACCAAGCCGATCGCAGCCCGTGGGATCCGAATATTGTTCGCGCCTTCATTTCTATGGTCAATCGCAAGTAGATAGCAGCGGTTTCAGTTCAGCCCGCTGGTTGCAGGCGCCGGCGGAATCTCTTAGTCGGCGATGAGCGATACAACTGCTCGCAACGAATTTTGCTCTGAGAGGTCATGTTGGCTCGCGCCTCTATCGCGCGGTTGGTCGCGTGTCTCGCTTTCGCCGCTGTTATTGCGACCACTCTGCATGCAGACACCGCGTATTATCAGCGCGTCTTTTTCGACAACAGCACGACTCCCGATTCGTACTTCTATAGCCTGGGCGAAGCATCCGCCCCAAGCACGTTGCGGCTGGTCGGGAAGCGGGTCCCGGTCGACACAGCAAATTTCTACACCGGTCCGAACGCCTTGCGGCTGGAGTGGAGCTCCCAGCCGAAGGGATTCTGGTCGGCGGAGCTTCACTTGTACGAATTTCGCAATCGAGTGCTGTATTTTCCCGGCGACACGCTTTCCTTCTGGATCTATTCGCCGCAGCCCTTAGCCGCAGGCGATCTGCCACGCATCGTGCTGAAGGATTCGAATCGCAACTTCACCCAGCCGCTAGAAATTGGCTCGTTCACGAAAGACCTGCCACAAGGCAGGTGGGTTCAGGTGCTGATCCCGATGCAACGCTTTGTGACGGCGTCGGTCGCGAAGTTCGATCCGCATCTGCTGATCCGAATCCTGTTTGTACAAGGCGCCAGCGACGGAAAGAACCACGTCCTGGTGATTGATCAAATCAAGGTTGATTCGCGGGAAAAGAGCGGGCGTGTGGCCGCGATCCGCAATTTACGAGCGAATGGCTTCGAGCGGCACATCGACCTCGCTTGGGATGAGACCGCGGATCCGCAAATCGACTATTACAACGTGTATCGATCCACCGGTGGGGGCCCGTATCAGAAGGTCGGAATGCAGGCACCGGGAATTCATCGCTACGCCGATTACCTTGGGAAGACAGGTGAACAGGCTTCGTACAAAGTGACCGCCGTCGACCGCAATGGAGTTGAGTCGCCACAATCGCGATCGGTGAGTGCCTCAACTCGACCGATGAGCGACGACGAGTTGCTGACCATGGTGCAGGAGGTATCGTTTCGTTATTACTGGGAGGGCGCGGCACCGAACTCGGGCATGACGCGCGAGAATCTGCCGGGCAACGATCGCATCATTGCATTGGGCGCAAGCGGCTTCGGCGTGATGGCCCTGATTGTTGGCGTCGAGCGCGGCTTCATCGCACGCGAGCAGGCAGTGGATCGCCTGCTACAGATCACTGCCTTCCTTGACCGAGCCGATCGCTTTCATGGAGCCTGGCCTCACTTTCTCGACGACGACACGGGTCATCGCCTGCCGGTGTTCGGCGTGTACGACAACGGGGCTGACCTGGTAGAGACCTCATTTCTCATGGAAGGTCTGCTCGCTGCGCGGGGGTACTTCAATTCACCGAGCGAGAAAGAGAAGCAACTGCATGATCGCATCACGCAGCTTTGGGCTGAGGTGGAATGGGACTGGTTTCGCCGCTTTCCGAAAGGCGATGCGCTCTATTGGCACTGGTCGCCCGAGTACGCCTTCGTCATCAACAACCGCCTGACTGGCTTCAACGAGGTGATGATCACTTACCTGCTCGCGATCGCTTCGCCTAGTCACGGCGTGCCCGGCTCACTGTACTACTCGGGATGGGTGGGCGAGGGAATCAACAACCCATACGTTAATGGACAAACTTATTACGGTATCAAGCTTGATGTCGGGTTCAAGCAGGGAAGTCCTCTGTTCTTCACCCACTACTCGTACATGGGATTTGATCCGCATCATCTACGCGATCGCTTCACCAACTACTTCGACAACAACCGCAACATGGCCCTGATCAACCAGCGCTATTGCATCGCGAACCCCGGCGCCTACAAGGGCTATTCGGCTGACGATTGGGGCATCACGGCAGTCGATGGTCCGCACGGCTACGTGGACTACGCTCCCAACTCGAAGCTCGACGATGGGACGATCGCGCCGACTGGGGCGGTGTCATCCATTGTGTACACGCCCGAACCGTCGGTTACCGCGCTGAAGCATTTCTACCGCGACCTGGGTGCGCAGCTTTGGGGAGTGTACGGCTTCGCCGACGCATTCAATCAGCAGGAAGACTGGGTCTCCGGCATCTACATGGGCCTGAACCAGGCGCCTATGGCGGTAATGATCGAGAACTATCGCTCGGGCGTGATCTGGAAGTCGTTCATGTCGAACCCAGAAATTCGGGCGATGATCGAAAAGATAGGGTTCCAGCGGGACTGACGAAAGGCGTTTTCACCACAGAGGCACAGAGTCACAGAGGAATCGACAATTTCTTATTCTCTGCGTCTCTGTGCCTCTGTGGTGATGACCTTGGCCGTGCTGGGTGAGCTGTTCTTTCCCCTGCTAGAATCGAATTTGGGGCTGTGCCCGCTGTCTTTCATCCATGAAATGTCCGTTCTGCGGCTTCGAAAATGACAAGGTGGTCGACTCGCGCGAGAGCAAGGAGGGCGAATCCATTCGCCGCCGGCGCGAGTGCCTGAAGTGCGAAAGGCGCTTCACCACCTACGAGCGCATCGACGAGATACCCTACATGGTGGTGAAGAAGGACGGTCGGCGCGAGAAATTCGAGCGCCAGAAGGTGCTCGCCGGCCTGCTGCGGGCCTGCGAAAAGCGTCCGGTCTCCATGGGCAAGCTGGAACAGATCGTCAACGACGCCGAAGGCTTTGTCATCGACTCCGCCGAGCGCGAGCGCACGACCAGCCAAATCGGCGAGCTCATCATGAACCGACTAAAGGGCATCGACAAGGTGGCCTATGTGCGCTTTGCTTCGGTCTATCTCGATTTCAAAGATGTGGGCGAGTTCATGTCGGAGCTGAAGGATTTGTTGGACACGAAAGAGCATGCGCCGGCGAAAGGAAAGTGACCAGTTGTCGGTTGTCAGTTGTCAGAGAGAAGTTGTAAGTGCTCAGTTCGCGTGAGACGGTTGCCGGTTGGGGTCACCGCCTGTTGAACTCAGGAGCACGCCTTTCGAGATTTGTGATGAGTAATGAGTTCACAACGGAACCGGTGAGACTCGGTTTCTAGCAACCACTGAAAACTTCACTACTGACAACTGAGAACTGACAACCGGCAACTCAAAATAATGGCACATACAGTTACCCTGATTCCTGGTGACGGCATCGGCCCTGAAGTCGTGAACGCCGCCGTGCGTATTTTGGAAGCCACCGGCGTGAAGTTCGCATGGGAGAGCTACGCCGCTGGTGCAGAAGCATTCGCGAAGTACAAGGAATACATCCCGCAAGACCTGATCGATTCGATTGAGCGGACAAAGCTCGGGCTCAAAGGTCCGGTTACCACTCCGATTGGCGGCGGATTTCCCAGCATCAACGTCGCGCTGCGCAAGAAGTTCGAGCTGTTCGCAAACTTCCGGCCCATTCGAAGCCTGCCGGGTGTTCCCTCCCGCTATCAGGGCATCGATCTCATCGTAGTGCGCGAGAACACCGAGGGACTGTACTCCGGCATCGAGCATGAGGTAGTGCCGGGTGTGGTCGAGAGTCTGAAGATCATCACCGAGAAAGCTTCAACCCGCATCGCAAGGTTTGCGTTCGAGTATGCCCGCCGGTTGAAGCGCAAGAAAATTCATTCCATCCACAAAGCCAACATCATGAAGATGTCGGACGGGCTCTTCATTCGCTGCTCGCGCAATATTTCGAAAGAATATCCGGAGATCACCTACGGCGAGCACATCGTCGACAACACCTGCATGCAACTGGTGATGAATCCGTACCAGTACGACATCCTGTTGTTGGAAAATCTCTACGGAGATATCGTCTCCGATCTATGTGCTGGTCTGGTCGGCGGCCTCGGCCTGGTACCAGGCGCGAACTTCGGACACGAAATCGCCATCTTCGAGGCCGTGCACGGCTCTGCGCCCGACATTGCAGGCAAAGACATGGCCAACCCGACAGCGGTGCTGCGTTCGGGCATGCTGATGCTGCGCCATCTGGGCGAAGAGCAACGCTGCCAACCACATTCGTCTCGCTATCGAGAAGGTCTATACCGAGAAGAAGCACCTGACGCGCGACGTTGGTGGCAGCGCCAGTACGACGGAATTCACCGACGCGATGGTCGAGGCGCTGCATACGATTCCGCCACCGCAGCCTCAGCCAGTAGGAAGTCGGAGATGTAGGCTGAGCACGAACCGCGTATCGCACTCGCGGGGTACAATCCAACTTGAGGTGAAATCATGTCGTTAAAAAATGGTGACCGCTCGCGCGCTCACCGGCTCCGGGCTCAAAGGGACAAGCTTCGCATCAAGACGCGGGAGTTAAAGGCGGCAGCTCCGGCGCAGGCGCCTAAAGTCACAAAGGCCAAGTAGCAGGGTTGAGGCGGTAATAAGGCTGGCGTTCGGTTCTTATACCAATAAGCTCGGGCTGGAACGGTCATTTGCAGACGACCATCCCAGCCCATTTGATTTGGACCATCACAGCCGACGCGGCGCTGCAGCGTGGGCTACCCGCCGACACACTCGCATCATCAGGCTTCTATCGCGATCAGCGTCGATTGCTTCTCCAACACTTCGCCAATCTCTTTGGCACATACTCCAGCTGCAAGCAGCTTCTCAACCATGCGCTCGCAATCGGTGGCGGCGACGGAAATCAGCAGCCCACCCGCCGTCTGCGGATCATACAGCAGCGTGCGAAGGTCTTCCGGCACTTCGCTGGAGTACTCGACGCAGCCCTCGGTAAAGCCGCGATTGGCCTTCAACCCACCCGGAACGTAGCCGCGGCGCACACATTCCAACGCGCCTTCCAGCAACGGCACCTTCGAGGCGAAGATGCGCAGGCTGACGCCAGAGCCGCGGGCCAGCTCGCGAGCATGCCCAATCATGCCGAAGCCGGTAATGTCGGTCATGCCGCCTACGTCGAAGCCGGCGGTAACAATCTCGGCCGCAGTCTTATTCAGGGTGATCATGGATCGAATGGCGCCACGCGTCCAGGCAAAATCCGCCTTGTTGCGCTTGATGGCCGTCGAAATCACCCCCGTACCGATCGCCTTTGTAAATACCAGGCGATCGCCGGGCCGCCCTCCGCTGTTGGCCAAAATGCGTTGCGGGTGAATCGTCCCCGTCACCGAGTAGCCGAGCTTGATCTCCGGATCGCGGATGGTGTGGCCGCCGATTACCGTGCAGTCGGCCTCAATCATTTTTGACAGTCCGCCGGAGAGCATCCGCTCCAGAATGTTGGGGTCGCCATCTTCGGGGAAGCACACCAGTGCCAGCGCGCTCACCGGTTTGCCTCCCATGGCGTAAACGTCGCTCAGTGCATTGGTGGCGGCGATCTGGCCGAAGACGTAGGGGTCGTCGACAATCGGTGTGAAGAAGTCGGCCGTCTGCACGATCGCCAGCTCAGGCGTGAGTTGATACACTCCGGCGTCGTCGGCTGTGTCGAAGCCGATGAGCACGTTGGGGTCATGTTGCCGGGCTAATTTCCCAAGCACCGAGTCCAGCACCGCCGGACTTAGCTTGCTGGCTCAACCCGCGGCTTTGACCATCTCCGTGAGACGGGGTGTTGTTGCTTCAGGCATTGGACTCATTCTAGCAATGGAATTGGTTCCCGTATGCTCCCGCGGAAGTCGCCGCAAGGTCCACGATCGAAGTCTCCTCAGCACCCGTGTGACGCCGACGCAACGCGTAGCGAAGTATCGTTAAATAATGTAGGCAACGGGCGAGATGCCCTGTACAAGACCGACTCTTGCGCTCCTTTCGTTCCCGATTTAGAGTTGTGAGGCCTCGTTGGTTCCTTCTGATTCGCAAGGGTGAGCAATGCTTTCAAACAGCAATTTGCTGACGATATTGCTGTTTCTGCCACTCGCGGGAGCACTGGTGCTCCTGCCCCTTCGTAACCGTGATCAACACGTCCTTATCCGCTGGATAAGCCTGGGCGTGGGGCTGCTCGCGTTCGTTCTATCGTTTATCCCCGTCTATTCGATTCCTCCGGGTTCAAGTGGCATGAAGCTGGAGGTCTTCGTTCCCTGGATTCCGCAATGGAATATTAACTATCACCTCGGCGTTGACGGCATCAGCATCTTCCTGGTTCATCTCATTACACTGCTGACCCCAATCGGCGTGCTGGCGTCGTGGAGTGAGATCAAACACCAAGTGAAGGAATTCCATATCCTTCTTCTCCTACTGGAGATGGGAGTGATTGGGGTCCTTATCTCGCTTGACCTGTTCCTCTTCTTCTTCTGGTGGGAGTTTGGACTAATTCCCCTGGCGTTGCTGATTGGAATTTGGGGACACGGGCGGCGCATTTACGCGGCGGTAAAGTTCGTACTGTTTACCATGGGCGGCTCGATCTTCATGCTCGTGGCCATTATCTGGCTGCACGCTCACACTGGCAGCTTCGATATGATCACGATCCAAAGGATGATTGCGAGCGGGGAACTGGCGCTCAGCCCACGCACAGAAATGTGGCTGTTTTTGGGCTTCTTTATCGCGTTTGCGGTAAAGCTGCCTATGGTTCCGCTGCACACATGGTTACCGGATGCACATACCGAAGCGCCTACAGCGGGATCGGCAGATTTAGCGGGCGTACTTTTGAAACTTGGCGGTTACGGCATCATCCGCATCTGCCTGCCGTTTTTTGGCAATGCGGCGCACGCTGCGGCCCCGGTCATCGGAGTGCTATCGGTCATAGCCATCGTTTATGGCGCGCTGGTCTCGATGGTCCAGCCGAACCTCAAGAGACTGGTGGCCTATTCCTCCATCAGTCACATGGGATTCGTAACCTTAGGCTTATTCTCGTTCAACCTGATGGCATTTCAGGGTGCCATTTACGTGATGCTGGCGCACGGCATAACTTCCAGTGCGCTATTTCTGCTTTGCGGCATGCTCTATGAGCGCCGCCACACCTACGAGATACGCGAGTTCGGAGGCTTGGCGACACCGATGCCACGCTACGCGTCGGTGTTTTTGTTTACTTCACTCGCGGCTATTGGATTGCCTCTGCTGTGTGGCTTCGTGGGCGAGTTCCTGGTCCTTGCCGGCACCTTCCAGACTCGATCAAATTGGGCAATTTGGGCTGCCACCGGTGTCATCTTCTCGGCCACCTATATGTTGTGGGCCTATCAGCGTGTTTTTTACGGTGCAGTCACTGTGCCGCAGAACCGTGACATACGGGACTTAAACCGCCGGGAGCAGTGGGTGATGGTGGGGTTGTGTGTCCTGATGATTTGGCTGGGCGTGCATGCCAACTTCTTTCTCCGTCGCTACGAGGCTTCCTGCCAGACCATTCTTCACCTTGCGACTCCTGATGTGAAAACAGCGGCGGCCCCTTAAACCGACAGCTGGAGCCCTGAAACCCTACGCCAGAACAGGATGCAAGGCCAGCCGGTTTGGGGCTTATTCGCGGCGACAGAAGGGGTTGTCGCCAGCCGGGGATTTCAGCCGGGAAGCGCTAGTCGCCCTCTTCCGCAAGGCGTACCCGAGCGACGCGTCGCGAGCTGACTTCATCCCAGCGTACCCAGGCGATATAAACGACGACCATGATGTTGATCAGAAGAATCGCCCAATGAACCAGCGTGGGATGCCGGATGAGCGCATATAACTCGAACGGGAGATAGATCGCTCCAGAAATGATGGCTAACCACTCTGCCCAAACCCTTTGGCGCCACAAGCCGTATGACTCGATGAACCGCCCGGTCGCGTACAGCAGGGCGATGGTTACCACTAACGTGACATTGGCGTCCATGATCCTGGCGGCAGCGTGAACGAAGGCCTGCGACAGGCGACGGTCAGGATCGATATTCAGGTAATAAACAAGGTTTTGTGCGGCGTCTTCCAGGTCAAAGTCTTTGCGAATCAGCTCGAGGAAAACCAGGCCTGCCCCAACTGCAAGCAGCCCTTTGACGAACTCAATCGCCGCGACGGTTCGCAGGCCTTTTTTGTGGCCTGGGCTGTGGCACAGGGCCTGGCAACGGTTTCGGGGCAGCTCTCTCAATGCGGCTATGTTGCTATTGTGCACCAATGGCTCTAACTCAGGCATCCTCACGCCGATACTCTATTGTCGATTGGAAGCGCGAACCGTCAACGAAGGTTTTCGACAAATTTTGGTTAATTCTTCGTCAAGCGGGCGGTTAAGTCAATTCTCCTTCAGTTGCAGATCAAGCTGCGCCACGCGCATCATGTCTTCGGCGTCAGAAGCTTCAGCCGGCAGCGCTCGTCGCAGGCACCGGCTCGCTCTGCTTCTTCGATTCGCTTCCAGCCAGAGTAATCGGTCCAAACGATGCCACGCGACTGCAGATACCTCGGCGAGGTCGGAAGCTGGCTTGGCTTCCGCACCGCTGATTTCCTTTGCGATCTTCTGTGCGACTTCGAGCGCCTCGGCGCGATTGGTTGGATCGTTCCTGTAGGGCCGCGCTTGGCCCAACCCACGACATAGAGACCCTCGTCGATCTTGCCTGCTTCGTTGGAGAAGACTCCGCTTTGGGGCGTTGTCGTGCAGCAGGGAACTGCTTCGTACCCAATGCAGGTTGCGGCGAGTTGTGCGGGAATGCTGACCTCTTCTTCGGTGATCGAGCGGAACGTGACGGCTTCAAGATGCGTTTCACCGGCGAACGCCACTGGCGTCAGACCGAAATGGAAGCGAATCCTGACCTGGCAAACCAGAACGATCGTCGGCCGCGAATTCTCGCAGTACGTGCTCCACAGGCGCGCCACCATTGATTGCACTCGGATTGACGACGACGTTTCGTTCGTTGCAGTGTGCCAATTTCTTTGAGTTCGCTGGGGGGTAAACTTTGCATCGGCAGCGCCGCGACGCCCGACGATATGAATGTCTTCGATGGGCTGCGAACCCAGGGCGATAAGTACGTCGGGCGTCAAATCGAACCTTTCAGTTCGTCGGGATGCTTGGCCAAGAATTCGCGCAACGTCGAGCGCAACATTGCCGTTACCGATAATCACCGCGGAGCGCACGTTCCCGGAAGATCGGGAATGGTGCGGGGAAGGATGACCGTTGTACCAGCCGACGAAGGCCCCCGAGCCGATCACGCCGGGAAGGCTTTCGCCCGGAATGCCGAGCTTGCGGTCACGAGGCGCACCCGTAGCCAGCACCACAGCGTGGTACATCTGGTGTGAAGTTCGTTCAGTGTGATATCGCGGGCCCACTTCGACGTTGCCGAAGCAACGAACGCGATCGCGCGCGAGGGTGCGATCCAGGACTCGCGACGCTCCCTTGGTGCTCTGGTGGTCAGGCGCGACGCCGTAGCGAATCAGCCCGAGGGAACTGGTAGCTTTTCCAGGCACATCGATGCGAGCATCCGGCAGCAGCTTGAGCAGATGCTCGGCGACGTAGCATCCGGCAGGCCCGGAGCCGACAACACAAATTAAGCTTTTCCCGGGCTCTTAGCTTTTGGCTCTTGGCCACAGGTGGACGCGGTCGACATCGATTCAGACAGGCATAATTGTCCTTTTGACCTTAAGCATAGTTCCCGTGGGAATTAGAACTTTCCTGTCTGGCCAAAAGAAGCCAATAGCCAAAAGCCAAAAGCCAAAAGCGGGATGGCGCAGCGCGCTACGCCATCTTCACGTACTCGTAGTCCACAGGGTTGTTGTTGATGCCCCGGTCGGGGGCGCGATCCATGCTGCCATTTTGCCTGGCTCGTGTACGCCGTGCATCAGGCTCATGATGTATGCCCGGTCGCTCTCGCTTGGAAGCCACCGCTGGCGCGCGTTGAACTCTTCCTGCCCGATCGGTTCCCGGTTAAATCGGTGGGAACGCCGGCCCAGCTCCGATGTTGCGCCGGAAGCGAGTGCGGGCAGCGACAAGCGGAAGCGAATAGCCGGCCTTCTCGATCAGCCGGTTCCAGCGTTTCACGCCCAGCTCGCAGTCGCGCACGTAGGAGCCGCGCGTGACTTCGTTCATCGCATTGCGCATCGGAATCTGCTCGGTCTTCGTGCCGCCATTTCCGTCAGGCAGTTCCAGCGCAAAGCTCTGTTCGGCCGCAATGTGATCTTCGTATTGCGTCTCGTCCGGCCGCCCTTTCAGTCCGTTCGCGAAATAGGAAGCAGCATTCGAGGACGTTTCCGAGCCGAACAGGTCAAGCGACGAGCTGAACCAGAAGTTCAGATATTTCTGTACCGTCGGCAGATCAATAGCGCCGGCGTTACGGACCGCCAGCGGATCTTCTGTGCCCAACTCCTTCATCACTTCCAGTGTCCGTCTCACCACCCGGTTGATGCCGGTATCGCCGACGAACATGTGGTGTGCTTCTTCGGTCAGCATGAACGAGCAGGTGCGGGCCAGTGGATCGAAGCTCGATTCGGCCAGCGATTTCAACTGAAACTTGCCATCACGATCGGTGAAGTAGGTAAACATGAAGAAGCTGAGCCAGTCGCGGATCGGCTCATTGAAGGTGCCCAGAATGCGTGGCTTGTCGGCGTCGCCGGAGTGGCGCTCCAGCAACTCTTCGGCTTCTTCGCGGCCATCTCGCCCAAAGTAGGCGTGCAGCAGGTAAACCATTGCCCACAGATGACGGCCTTCCTCAACGTTCACCTGGAACAAGATTGCGCATATCGTAAAGTGACGGAGCGGTGTGGCCGAGCATGCGCTGTTGCTCGACCGACGCCGGCTCGGTATCGCCCTGGGTGACGATCAGACGGCGCAGGATGGCGCGAAATTCGCCGGGAATCTGCTGCCAGACTTCTTGCCCATAGTTGTCGCCGAAGCCGATCTTCGGTTCCGGATCGCGATCGGCAAGAAAGATTCCCCAGCGATAATCCGGCATGTGCACGAAGCCATAGGTGGCCCAACCCTTGGCATCCACTGAAGTCGCGGTGCGCAGATAAACGTCGGCCACCTGAAAATCGCGCGGACCGAGCTCCTGCCACCAGTTCAAAAATTCGGGCTGCCAATGTTCCAGCGCGCGCTGCAAAGTGCGGTTCGAGCCGAGATCAACGTTGTTAGGAATGCGATCGTGATAATTGATTGCCATTGGATACTCCTAAAATTGTGACCTGGTGCCGTGCCTTCGCCAGGATTATTGATGAGGGTTCTACGCCTTGAAGGGGCCGGCTTCAGCCGTGTCGAAGCTGGCACAATTTGAGATGGCTTTAGCCACTGAGGGATCTCGGTGTCGAGGAGTTGCGAGTTACCTCGGGCTGAAGCCCAACTCTCCACGCACACATAACGGCACGGCTGAAGCCGTACCCCTTCAAAGCGTGCTGTCTTCAGCCGACAAGAACACATAAATGATCCAATTAAGGCGGCTCTACCTACACCCTCTCCCAAGTGAACCTTGCCTTCGATCCGGTGCCGAATAGTTTCAGCGCGCCATGCTCGCCGGTCGAATTCGGCCGGATAAATACCCAGTTCTGCCACGCCGAGAGCCGGCCAAAAACTTTCGTCTCCATGGTTTCGTCGCCGGGGAAGCGAGGCTTGCTTCCATGCCGGTAAGCGCGTCTGGCGAGAGCGCTGACGCGCTCTTCGATGGCAACGCGGACTTCGTCTTCCCAGTCGAGATCGTCCGGCGCCAGGGTAATCAGGCCTAGTGCCATAGCCTCTTGGGGCCGAGCGTTTGCCCTTGGCTCTCCACCGCTCGGCCGTGCATCGGGCTTTGCCGCTGAATCGCGTTTCGAGACGGCTGCGTCGTTGACGGCAGGCAGCAAACCAAAGTTCATTCGTTCACAGCAATCTTCGGGGGGTGTCGCCTTCTTCTTCCGGAAGCGCCAGCATGTAGCTGCGATCGGCCGCCAGCGCCAGTTCAAACAGCAGGCCCGCGAAGCATGATCCTGGCTCGATGATGGCGTACATGCTGCGCGAAGAAACATCCAGCCGCGCCAGCGTCCGGCGCAACATGCCGATAGTCTCGCGTACCAGCCAATCATTGCGATGCTCCAGCATTACCGCGTCGGAAGCGAGCAATGCTTCCGCACTGCCGGATGTCTTGAGCAGCAGCAGTCCCAGCTCCGGTTCGTTGATTCGCAGCATGAGGATGGCGTCGTCGAGTTCGCGCGCCATTGCAGCGGCCACCACTGATCGCCTTCAGCGTGGATCGCATCGGGCTCGACCGGTTGCAAGCCTTCCGGGCCACGCACGGTCAGTGTCGCCGTTCGCGCCGGGCGATCAAATTCACATCAACGTATTTATAGTGGTAGCCGATATCGTCGACCGCGCGGGCAGCGGAGTCAGCTTGATGCCCTGCATTGGCCGGGCGCGTCGAGTCGCTGGCCAACGCGGCGGCGCGATGTGCACAGCGCTTGGAATTTCGCCGGCGCTGCAATGTCGTCTACCAAGCCCCACTTTTCGCACGCTCGCCCTTCACGCCGTCAGGATTGGTGCAGAACATGTCGGCAAGATCGCGACGCACCTGGCGCTTGTCGACGACGCGCGTCAGGCCGCCCGTGCCCGGCAGCACGCCCAGCAGGGGAACCTCGGGCAAACTCACGGCGCTGGAACGATCGTCGACCAGCAGAATTTCGTCACAGGCCAGCGCCAGTTCGTAGCCGCCGCCGGCCGTGGTGCCATTCAGCGCGGCAAGAAATTTCAGTCCATCGTGACGGCTGGAGTCTTCCATGCCGTTGCGCGTCTCGTTGGTGAACTTGCAGAAGTTCACCTTCCAGGCGTGCGACGACGTACCCAGCATGTAAATATTGGCGCCGGCGCAGAACATGCGCTCCTTGGCGCTGGTCAGCACCACGCACGCGCACCTCGGGATGCTCGAAGCGAATGCGCTGCAGCACATCGTACAGCTCGATGTCGACGCCCAGATCGTAAGAGTTGAGCTTCAGCTTGTAGCCGGGCTTCAGACCGCAATCTTCATTCACGTCCATGGCCAGCGTCGCGAGCGGCCATCGATCGAAGTCGCCAATGGCGATACTCGCCGGGCACGTCGAAAGTAATCATCTGCTGTGCTTCGAGCACTTCAGGCATAAAGCTCTCCTCGTCTTAAAACGAAAACCTGGGTAACGAAAGGGCGTCACTGCGGTGCAGCAGGCCGGGCACCCCACGTGCCGAGACAGTACTGTGAGATGCATTATAGTGCATAAGGACCCGGGTCTGCGGTGGAAATATCGTGCAAGTTATCGGCTACCTGGTGTGCGCAGCGTCTCCGTTATGAGCTCCGTCGCGGCCTCCGGAGGCTGGTTGCTGGTGTCGATAGTCAGGTCGGCTTTGCGGTACAACGGTTCGCGCACCGCCAAAATGCGTTCCAGGTCAGACATCGACTCGCGATTGTCAGCCATGGGGCGCATGTCGCCCTGAGCGATAACACGCTG
>CAVWWZ010000018.1:0-170768 GCA_963758835.1 uncultured Acidobacteriaceae bacterium
GGTAATCATTCCGGTCACCAATGTTCCGCCCGGCAGAGGTTTCGGGGGTATCGATGTTTCGGTTCAGGGCCCCGGCGGGCCAGGATACGCGCTGGAGTACGACGGGCAGAAGCAGTCGATCGTGGGACTGCTGCCTAACGGAAACTATCGCTTGCGGGCGGTCAGTTTCGGAGAGCAGGCGCTCAGTGGCGAGGCGAACATTACGGTCCATGGCGGAGCTGAAGGGACAATCTTGCCGTTAGTCGCCACTCCGCATTGGCGTGGATGTGAAAGACGACTTCTCCTCCGACTTCACTCCTGTTACAACCGAGACGGTAGGCCCAAACGGCAAGATGATCTCGCAACAGCGGAGATTCGATGTCACGGTGACGTTGGAATCTGCGGACGACTTCGGCACGCAGCAGCAGCAGCAGGAGCAGAGTGTTTCGACGATGCGTGGTTCGGGTACGCATACCGATTCGATACAGATCGAACATGTCACGCCGGGACGCTACTGGGTTGGAGCGTATCCGACAAATGGCTACGTGGCTTCGGCGAAGGCCGGCGGTATCGATTTGCGGCACCATCCGCTCGTGGTGCCCTCAGGAAGTTCCCCTACCTTCCATCGAAGTAATCCTGCGAAACGATAACGCAACCATCGAAGGAATGGTCGAAGGTGCTAGCGCTCTTACAGGTCCCGCGGCTCCCATCTCTCTCGGACCTTATGGGATCGGAGGGCCGTCGGGTCAGGATTCGAGCGCGCGTTTGTATTTCATTCCGTTACCTGACAGCGAGGGGCGCTTCACGGAACAATTAGTGAGTAAGGACGGTAAATTTTCTGTATCGTTGCCGCCCGGTGAGTATCGAGTGCTGGCGTTTCCTCAAGTGCGACCCGAACTCGAATACGAGAACCAAGATGCAATGCGCGCATACGACGGCAAGGGACAGGTGGTGCGGTTGGCCGCGGGACAGAAAGCGAAAATGCAGCTGCAGTTGGTGACGACCAGTGAATAGGACGACAAGGTCTTCCGGGTTGCGATCCTTCCTCTGTTGCACTAGGCATGGCGCTGCTCTGCCTACCGCTGCTTCTGAAGGCGTCCCCGTCTGAGATTCCGTTTGGATCCTACGTAGTTTCGGGAACGGTCGTGAACAAGATTGGCGCACATCCACTCGCCGGGGTTCGCGTCACGGTGGGTGACGCGCGGAATCGAGAGAGTACCAAATCGATGGTGACGACCGATGATGGACGATTTGTCTTTCACGTTCCCGTCGGTAAGTACTCGCTGGGCGCAGAGAAGCGGGGCTTCCTTCCGACGTCGTATAAGGAGCACGAGCAGTTCTCCACGGCGATTGTGACCGGAACCAGTTTCGACACCGACAACCTTGTCCTCCAACTTGCTCCCAATCCGGTGTTGAGGGGCAAGGTTATGGACGAATCAGGTGAACCGGTCCGGAATGCAACTGTCATTATTCTCGGCGAGAGCCGCCAGTCAGGCATCAGCCAAATCCGTCCCGTGCGGCGAGCCAGCACTGACGATCAGGGCAGCTACGAAGCGACACCGCTTGAGGACGGAACGTACTTTGTAATGGTGCAGGCAAAACCGTGGTATGCAGTACATGGTGCTCATAGCGAACCGGAGGGAACGCCCCAGCCTCCCCCACTGGACCCGGCGCTTGATGTCGCATATCCGATCACCTATTACGGCGACACCACGGACCCGGATGAGGCCACTCCTATACCCATCCGCGGCGGCGCGAAGGTAGAGGCTGACATCCACCTCAGTCCGGCTCCTTCCCTGCATGTCATCGTGCACCCGCAGGACAGCGGAACGAACGGCTATCCGATGCCAATGATTCAACAGCAATCGCTCGGCGGAATGCAGCACATTGAAACGAGTGGGGTAATTCAGCGCTCCGCCGGCGGCTTTGAGATCACAGGAATCCCGGCCGGACATTACACGCTCGGGCAATTTGCCAACTCCAACTCGCAGACCACTGAGCCTACGGAAGTCGAACTCAGTCCCACTAATTCCGAGATTGACATGGCCTCGGGCGGTCTCACCAGTACGGTGAAGGCGAAGATACGGATGGCGGGCGAGTCGCAGTTGCCGGTACCACTCCGGGTGGCAATACGCAGCGTCAAAGGCAGATCTATCTCGGTGCGTTCGGTGAATACCGACGGCGAGGTCACGTTCAACAATGTCAGCGCCGGTCCATACGAGTTCCGGGCCGCATCGGCTAACACACCATACGCAGTAAGTATCGTTACGGCGAAAGGTGGGCCTGCGGGACACACGCTCGATGTGTCGTCTGGATCGTCGGTGGAGGTCTCACTTTCGCTTTTCGGCGGCGAAGCGACCGTAGAAGGTGTAGCCCTACAATCCGGTAAGCCGTTTGCCGGTGCGATGGTCGTACTTGTGCCGCAAGACCCCGAACAGCGCGAGTTTTTTCGCCGCGACCAGAGCGATATGGATGGGACCTTCAGCCTGTTACAAGTCTTCCCCGGCACCTACACCGTGATCGCAATCGAAAATGGTTGGGACCTGGACTGGGGAAAACCTGAGGTGTTGGCGCGGTACACCAATCACGCACAATCCATCACGATCGCGGGTCCCGAAAGAGGGTCGACGAAGCTTGCCCAACCGGTCGAGGTTCAGGCGAAATAACGCTGACTTACGACGCGCCTTGGTTGCGGCCGAGAAAAACGCGTTCGGAGACGGAAGTTCTACAAAGAGCTCGGGCCCTCAAGTCTATCGGAATACAAGCTGGAAGCGGCCGCTCCGGCTATTCCAACATTCGTCCATCAACTCACAACTTGTTCCCACTACCCCGCATCGTTGAAGCTATGGCGCGTAAAGCGCAATCCGCGAGCGAGACCACCTCGGCGGCGAAGCTGATTCCCGCACATCCGACGCTGGCGCAGCTCCGCGAGTGGCAAGGATTGCAAAGCCTGCGATCTATGGCTGCGCGGGACGCAAACGGTATTCGGCGAAGGGGCTCGTCATGCGAAGGTGATGTTCGTCGGCGAGCAACCGGGCGATAAGGAAGACCTCGAAGGCAAGCCCTTCGTCGGTCCGGCAGGCGCGCTGCTCGATAAGGCGCTGGTTGAAGCCGGCATCGATCGTAAGCAGACGTACGTCACGAATGCGGTGAAGCACTTTAAGTGGGAGCCCCGTGGCAAACGCCGCATTCACAAGAAGCCGAATTCGGCGGAGATCGCCGCGTGCCGCGCGTGGCTTGACGCTGAGATTCGAGGTCGTCAAGCCGGACGTGGTCGTCTGCCTGGGAGCCACGGCTGCGCAATCGCTATTGGGCCGCGGATTTCGGGTGACCCAGCAGCGCGGACAGTACTGGACTTTCGTGCCGGCATGAAGATTGCGGCCACGGTACACCCATCATCGATTTTGCGGGCCCCGGACGATGAGGCGCGTCACAGGGAAATGCAACTGTTCATCAGCGATCTGCAGGTTATCGCAAAATTCGTGCAGGCGGAGAATGGCGCTTGATGAATGCCGACTCGCTTGAGGCATAATAGCGAAAACACCGAGACTTCAAATTTAACTTAGGAGAGGCTTTGTCGCCCCACTTAGCCAAGGTTCGCACCCAAGCGGAGCAGCTCACGAGCGAATTTTCGCCAGATGAGTGGCATTATTCGCGCGATGGGCAGTGGTCTGCTTCGCTTATTCTGGAGCACCTGCTGCTGACCTTCACCGCCACGACCAAAGGCGATGTTGAAGACCATGCAGGCGGGTGAACCATTCTGCCGGGACGCGACGTGGCGAGATCGCGCCAGCAGATTGTATGTTCTGCGTCTGGGTCAGATTCCAAGTGGACTGGAAGCGACAAAGAACATCACTCCCAAGCAGGGATTGCCGAGTGGCAACCTGCGCGCGTTCAATGATGCGCTGGTGGCCATGAATGCAACGTTAACCGATGCAGAGCGTCGCTTCGGGAAGAAGAAAAGGATTCTGGACCATCCCATTCTGGGGCCGCTGACGGCAGAAGAGTGGCGCCGTTTTCATCGGGTACATGCCGAACATCATTTCCGGCAGATCGTCGCCCGTCGTCCGCGCGCGAGTGAGATGAGAGTATCGGCCTAGCTTTTCCTAGCTCAAGAGCAACCCACGCAAGATAGTGGCTCCAGGCTGCCTCCCCAAAGAACACAGCCAGCAACGAACAGCCGCCGAGGAACACTCCAAACGGAACTTCTCCCAACCGAAGCATCTCGGCTGTACTAAGCCGGGACTGGCAGCAGTGTGTGGCTCCTGGCCACCGTATCGCATTCCAACCCATCCAGCAAACGGCGTAAACAGCTGCCCAGCATCGGCGCTGCGAACAAAACGAACAGCGTCAGCTTGAGGCCGAGGAACGCTCCACACATCGCGATAAGAGCGATGTCACCAAAGCCGAGGCCATGCCGTTTGCGAACCAGGTAATACAACGCCCAGATGGAATAGAAGAATGCGGCGCCAATGAGCATGGCGACGAAGCGTCCACGAGAAGCGACAACTGGCGTCTGACATCGTGGTATGAATCCCCAGCAATCGCAACAGAAATTCCGTTCCGCTGCTGTCGCCGGGCACCAGCCATGCGAAGAATGGTCCAAGAGCGATACCGGTATAAGTGAATTCTGCCGGCAGCAAGCCGGTTTCTGCGTCCATGAAAATCAAGCCGAGCAAGCAGAAAGCTGAGAATGCAGAATTTCAGCAGCGCCAGGCTCAAGCCGAATTGTGCAAAGCAGGCGACAAAGAGAGCGGCGGTAAGCAGCTTCGACCAAGGGATAGCGAAACGAGATCGCCCGCTGGCAGTCGGCACACCGGCCTTTCAACCACACGAAAGCTGAAACGGGAATAGTTGTGGTACCAGCGAACCGGCTGGCCGCAGCGGGGACAGTGGGAGGCGGGGAGAGACATGGATTCGTCGCGCGGAATGCGGCTGATGCAGACATTGAGGAAGCTGCCAAAGACCAGTCCTGCAACCGCCAGCCCGCATGCCAGAAAAAGATCCACTCGAGTCCTTGCGGAGTTTGCGCTAGGGATTTTTAAAGCGCAGCAAATCTCCTTTCAAGGTTATATCGCAGTGCTGGCCGGGCGGAAGGTCTCCCACCCAATTCAATAGCTTGCGATTGATCAGGCGCACCTCCGGATCAAGTTTATGCCAGCCACTACCGTTCTGCTCGCGCAGCGACACTTTGCAGCAGGTAAGCGTTTCCCGGGGTCATGGACTTTCCACTCCAGCAGCGAGGCCTCCAAGCTCTTCGGAAAGCGCCTCATTGGGAAGAAGGCAGAGGATCCAGTCATGGCTGGCGTCCATGACGTACGCGCCATGAGTTACCCCGGGAATAGCACTTTTAACCGAAGCACCGTTTTCGTGCGCAACACGGGTGGTATCGTCGTCCGAGTTGTCGTCGATGATCAATACTTCATCGCAGGGACGCAGTGAGTCCAGCGCACGTCCCAGGCGCAAAGCATCGTTGTGAGTATGCAGGAGAGCAGTAATTTTAGGCATGATTGAGCGGAGAAGGTACTACTCTCCCTTTTATATAGAAGCTAAAAGGCGCAGTCAGGTTGTGACTGCGCCCGTTGAAACTTGCTTCTAGTTACCCATCGGGGTACGACCGGCGTTGCGGTCATTGTTGCTTTGAGGCATGACCGTCAGCGCATTGGTCAGCTGGAAGTTCAGAGTCGACTCAGGGCCAAGCTTAATCTGCTCGCCCTTCTTGGTGGCGGCGACACCGGTACCCGCAGCACCGCCTGCGGCGGCACCAATCGCAGCTCCGCGACCTCCACTGGCCAAGCCACCGATGACGGCTCCCAGTGCTGCTCCGCCTCCGGCCTTGATGGCCGTATTTTTGCCCTCGCCTTTACCCTGGCGCGACCACTGGTTGGACTGAACGTTGTACGTCTTGCCATTCACCGACAGGCTGGTGAGCTCAAGCGTCAACAATGAGCTGCCGGCGAAACGTCCCGCGCTCTGAACTGCGGCCACGCGGCCCGTAACGTCAGCGCCGAGCGGAATCACGGTTTGATCGTCAACCACAATCGGCGCTCCCAGACTGCCCTGGAACTGGTCGCCAACCTGATTACGTCTCCGAGTCGAGCGGCTCGTTCAAGCGAACCGTCAGCTGCGTGCCCGCTGGGATCGTTACCTTCTGCGGCGGGGGGAGGAGGCGCAGGCGCCATCACTGGCGCGGACTGCATTACCGGATTTGCATCCGGCTGAGCCGTACGCGCGAGGATGGGTTGGTCACCATCGTTGCTGTTGCCGCTGGTATGCTTCGCGGCTTGATGCCTGACAGAGTTCGAGTTTGACACGGAGCGCACAGGCTCACGCTTAGTCTGAACCGGAGCCGGGGCAGGTTTCGGTTGCTCGGCTACAGGCGGAGGAGGCGTCGCCTCGGCCTGCTGAACCTGAAGGTTGTTGACTACTGTTTTGACCCCATTCACGGTCGCGGCATCGTTGGCCGCTGCTCCACGTTCGCTATCATTGGCGACGTTTCCATTCAGCGTAACGACTCCGTTGTTCGCCTGCACGGCAATGGTGCGGCTCTGCGACGGCGGCATCGCCATAAATCTTGCTCTGTACATCGCTCGCGACCTGAGCGTCAGTGGGTGCAGGCTTCTGGTTGCATCCTGCAAGCACGAGCAGCGCCAGCACGAGGGTCACAACGCTTGAAGCAAGATACTTCCTGGGCATATTTCGCTCCTGTATTACAGACGCATAAACCCGAAAAACGGAGCATTGTCGCTGTTGGAACATCGAGAGTAACCGCATGATTGCAAGGCGATTGTTACGCTAGAGATGTAAAGAATGGTAACGGGGCTACTGGCAAGGACCTAAGGTAGAGCTCACACGCAATCTGGATCCAAGCCCGTCACGGTGTATCGGCCTAGCCCAGCGTGCAGCGCAGCCGAACGCTGGGTAGGCCACGTAGAAAAAGGCGGAGGCCCCTTGCTGGGGCTCTTGCGACAATGCCCAATACCCAGCACTCCGGCTTCGCCTGCGTTGTGGACTAAGCTGAGTCGTCGCTCTGATGCGGGACTGGCTCGCAAGGCGTTCCTGACTCGATTGGTGAGGTGGAGAAGGAGGCGGCTTGAAAATGATGGGCCGCTGGCGCTGACCATGCTCACGCGCGACGCGGGTCCCGACAATTCTCAATTGGGCGCTGCGTCTGTTAGCCGGTTGTTGATGGCGAACAGCGCGAGCTCCAGACGGCTGTTCACGCCCACCTTATCGAAGATGTTCGTCAGGTGATGCTTTACCGTGTCTTCGCTCAGCGAGAAGCGGCGTGCGATCTCCTTGTTGCTGAGCCCGGTGACGATGCTCACCAGGATGTCCATCTCGCGCTTGGTAAGGCCATAGTTCTTTTGCTGCTTGTCGCCAGAGGAGCTGTTGCGCATGAAGTCAACGATGTCGCCGACGGCTTCGCGGCCAACCCAATATTCTCCCGACATCACGGCGCGAATCGCCTTCATCAGCAGCTGGGTCGCGGCTTCTTTCATCACCACGCCACGGGCTCCAAACTGAAGCGCCTGCACAATCTGAATGCGCTCAATGGATGCCGCCAGGACAATGATTTTGGTGTTGAAGCCGTTACCTTCAGTGGAAAGCTCGCGCATGGCATCCATGCCCGCTTTCGCGCGGCATGGCAAGGTCGAGCAGCAGAATGTCGGGCTTGAGTTCACGGGTGCGCGCGACGGCTTCATCGCCATCGGCCGCTTCGCCGATAACCTTCAGTTCCGGTTCGGACTCCAGCAGTCGACGCAGGCCGTCGCGAAAGATGGTGTGGTCATCGGCCACGACAATGCTTACTGTGAGTCGGTCATCCATACCGTTACTATCCTTTCGGGAACCGCAACTGCAGTGCAACTCGTCGCAGAATTCGGGTGCGGCGAAAACAGCCCACCATCAAGGTGCTGCGGCGGCCTAACGCTGCGGGCGCCTAAGTTCCCGGGGGCGACCAGAGACTTGGCTACATTCCACGATTATGCACACTAAAGTGGGTTAAGCAAGCACTATCGTATTCATGTTCACATTTGAGTATCACCATACCGGGTGACGGGGCTCACAGCCGGAATGGATAGGCAGAGCTAAGCTAAACAGTTGCAGTGCCTTACGTGGAGCAGGAAAGAGTCTGGCTGGGTTTAACCGCCTTGCCGCCTGCGGAAACGTTGTGGCACCAACAGGCCGGAAGGAGGTACCGACTATGACTCATAAATCGTGGTCGAATGCTCTGGCACTCTCACTTGTTGTTTGTTTAATGACCCTGAGCGCATCTGCTCAGACGTCCGGAAAAACGGGTTCAAAATACGACAAAGCCAAAGAGGTAACGCTCAAAGGAACGGTGACACAAGTCGTCGAGCCGACTGGCGCGGGTGATCCCACCGTACTGACGGTCAAAGTCTCAGACAAGGTAGTCACAGTACAACTGGCACCCAAAGCTTACTTGAAAGAAATCGATTGCTGGATCAAGGTCGGCGACACGGTCGAGATTACCGGCGCGAAAGTGACGGATTCAGCAGAGGACGTTGTTGCGCGCCAAGTCATTTTCGGAAACAACACGATGGTGTTGCGCGACGAAAAGGGCGTGCCCATCTGGGAACTCTGGAAGCCAGAGAAACCAGGAGCATAGAACGTCAGGCCATCGCAGGCGTTCAGGGGCTGCTCTGAATGCGGTCTCGGCTCGCTCTCGCCGAGTGACGGTGAGTCACAGGGATATTGTCGCTGCCAAGGCGACGTAGCCATGGGTGGAAGCCTCTGCGTGTACGGGCGCGAGAGTGTTTCGCTAGCGTGCGGGACTTTGTCCTGAGAAGAGTTTTTCCGCCACTGAAACGCGGTCCCAACGGAGACTCTGTTCCCCCGCATAAATGCGAGGGCTGCCACCGCTAGATCCTGCTTTGACGTGGCACAGTGCCGCATAGGGTTAATAAATGCGTGCGCTCATCCGCAATACAGGCTTGCGCTCATTCGCACTGCCGTAACTATTTCTCAACGCGCTCGAATTCTCCATTAGTGGCGTTCACAGCGATGCGAAGTTGCGCGTCATCCATGCTGGTTCCGTAGTCCACGTGCCACAGCAATGTGCTTTTGCGGGCATCCCAGTCGAGTACGAAGAAGACGGGCTGTTTGGGATTCTTTTTGAGCAGCTTATCCCCACCGTGCTTCTGCGCAACGTCGTATGCCTGATCGCTGTCAATCTTGAGGAATGCCAACTCGAATACCTGGGTGGAGCTGTTGGTAGGACTCCAAGTGTCCTCCGAGGTGAAGGTGACTCCAGGCTCCGGCGCATCCGGTCCTACCAGCCCCGACCAAATAAACATCTTCATCGAGTGCTTCGCGGGAGAAGCGAATGAGGCGCGCCACAAACCAGCCTTGCCCTCGGTGGCCGGTGCGTCGAGCGAGTACTGCGATTGCAGCCGGAAAGGCTTCACGTCAGGCGCCCACTGCCGTGCCGTTAAATACATCTTCTGAAACGCCGTGCGTCCGGTTTCAAACTGAGGCTGTTTGGCTTGAGCTTTGGCTGCGCTCTGCGAAGCGGCTGATGGCGATTCCGCGGGTTTCGATGACGAGCAGGCGGTGAAAAGCGCCAGCACCAGGCATGCGATGAAGGTATGTCTCACGAGTATATGAAGGCTAACAGCGGCCGTAGGGATGTGTCGAACCCGCACCATAGTCCGAAGACGGCACAATCTAGCGCGGTACTCTACCGTCGCGCTTAGGGCGGGCACCGGGGAAACCTAGACGCCACTCAGCGAGGGCTCCCCGGAGCGAATGGGTGAAAACGAGCTGCAGTCCATCTAGGGCTGGTCTTCGCGATTGAGTTCGCGCCGCAGGTCTTCCAGTGCTCGTTCACGGCCCTCGCCTGTCAATCGCTCGTTCAACTCATGCAATGCGACCGCAATGACGTGATAGTGATGGAGCTGCCGGAATTCGCGGTCGCGCGTGATGCGCAGCCACATGTCGTGCAGAAGCTTCAGGTCCTGGCTACGCAATCTGGGAGTGTGCGGGCCCAGTATGAATTCCCATTTATTTCCGTCGGGGGCAACGACCTCCAAGTTAAGACGCGGCTTGGGATTGGGTAATCGCTCCCATGCATCTCCGGTGAGCTTGCCCTGCTCCTCAGCGGTGAGCTTATTGGAAAGTCCGCACACCACGCGCGTAGAGTGCAGGCGTTGCGCCATTGCCACAATGCTTTCAAAGATGTCATTGGTTGGTGCGACCAGCAGCGAGACGTGTTTGCCCAGTTTTTCTGCAGCATTCACGACTGCAGTGAAAAGCTCGCGTTCATATTGTTCGAATACTTCTGAAGTATCCAGTCGTGAGGAACCACTGAACGAAGGCTCACGATGAATGATGCGAGCCGTCATGACCACCACATCGCGTGTTGCAGTGTCAGTTTCGGACAGCACATCTTTGAGATAGCGCAGGTTATGAGGATCGCGCACGGCGACAAGAATATTGCCGGGCCGCACATCCATGGTCTCAGCCGTCAACTCCTCATGCGCCTTGACGCGGAACTGCTCCAGTTCCGACTCGCCCCGGGCGTGTTGTGCCGCATTCATTCGTTCGGAGACAGTCAGCACGAAGAAGAAAACGACACTGAAACTGACTCCGGCAATGGTGGCTAACTGCTTAGTGAAAAGATTGACAAACGCAGTTGCGAACAAGACAAGCGAAATCAAGGCAACGCCAACCGGAATTTCAACCCCGCCAATGCGAATGTTGCCGGGCACCTTCCACTGCCGATTCTCCGGCATCTTGTAGCGAAGGACCAGGACGGACAAGGACATGAACGAGAAGCTCCAGATGACACCGAACGCGTACAGAGACGCGAGCAGATATACGTTGCCGCGACTCGCCACGATCGTGAGCAGCTGCAGCCCTGCGATCATGTTGATGACCCGGAACGAGGTGCCATATTTGTGGTGAGGCTTCTTGAACCAAGAGGTTAGAACGCCGTCTTCCACCATGCGGCTCAACACGCCGTTGGCGCCAACGAGTGCAGTGTTGACCGCTCCGGAGAGGATGAGGGCGCCGACCAACACCACGAAGCCCTGGAACAGCAGCCGCAACCAGTAGGGTCCGACCATGTGCATTGCCAGGCCGCTGATCAGGTTAGCGAAGTACTCGGGGCGAACTTTGTCGGGGATAATCATCACCGCAAAGAACGAAACCAGGGAGGTAAACAGCAGGCTGTAAACGAAGATGACCAGCCCGGTCTTCTCCAGGTTCTTCAACTTAGGGTGCTCGATTTCGCGGTTGACCTGGGCCAGCGACTCCTCTCCGCTCATCGCGAGCACTGAATGTCCAAAGCCCACCAGCATCAGGATCAAGGGAATGCTGCTCGCCCATGAGCCGAGCAGCCAACCCATCGATTCGCGGTCCCGTGGGATGGCGGCAGCCGACGGAAGCGGTGGCAGATGCGCCCCTCTCTTCAAAATTGTGATCAAGCACCAGATGATCAATACCACGACCATCACCGTGGTGATCTTCATGATCTGCATGGCGCGCCCGCTGGACTCGTGAATGCCCTTGATGTTCTGCCACCAGAAGTAGATGGTCACCAGAATCGCTACTAGCGCGGCGAATAGGTTGTCAGGCAGATGAAAGTTCGTCTTCCCGAGGTGATGCACCGTATCGGTGATGAATCCCGAGAGGTACTGCCCGGCGGCTACGGAACTGATCGGCCCTGTGAGGACGTAGTCGAAGAGCAGCGCCGAGACGGACAACTTGGCCAGGTTGCCGCCAAGCGCGCTTTTTACAACGCGGTAAACGCCGCCGCGTACAAACATCGCGCTCGACTCAATGTACAGCGCTCGCACGGCGTAGCTGAACACCATGACCGCCAGCACGAACCAGGGCGCGCTCTTGCCAATGACCTTTTCCGCATCGCCGCCAACGTAGTAGGCCGAAGACGCAAGATCAGAAAGCACGATCGCGGCGGCTCGCCAGAAGGAGATGAAGGTCAACATCACCGTCGTGGCGACGAAGACTTTTACCCCGGGTGCTTTCAGTGTCAGTTCTTTTTGCATGGTGTTTGCCCGGCTTGCGAGTGGCCCGGAGAAGCAGGCCGGCCAGGCAGGAACGGGGTACGTTGATCGACTTGCGTGGTTTTTGAATCAGAGTGCACAGGCGGAATGGTTGAGTTGGGCAGAGTGGCTGAACTTGCCGCGATCAGGAACAACGGTGCTTTGCTGCGCACCTGTCGGGCCATGAACTCGGCCATTTCCTTTTCCCACCGTGCGAGCTGTCGCGTGCTTTGAGCCGAAGCGAAGATGTCACTAATCGACAGCTCTCCAATTACGTATTTGTTTTTTCGCGACGCCGACCGGCAGCATTGGAGGAAGAACGCAGCGAAGAACAGAAGGCTCAGCCCACAAATGGCGTAGAAGATCCTGATGACCATGAACTTGTCCGGCGAGGAACATACCCGCCGACGGTAAAAGTTTATTTGAACTGGGCAGCCATAAAAAAGGCGTATGTGGCGTGTAACTTTTCCATAAAGATCGGCCACGCCGCCTTTGTTTCCCGTGGTATACGCTGGCGTGACAGCCGGCACTACCGACGGCAAGTGACTAGCTCGCCAGCAGCGCTACACCACCTGCAACAAAAAGCGCTGCGACCCAGCGCCGACCGGCTCACATGTTCGTGCAAGAAGATACGCGCGGCGAGGGCGTTGGCGACGAACGTCAGTGAGGCTGATGCGGGGCCGACAACGCTGACATCGGCCCATGACAGCGTGATCAGAAGGCTGAAAAATCCGAGCGCCATGAAGACCATGCCAATCATGAAGCGAGGATTGGTTGCTACACGACGTATCACTTCACCCAGGCCTTGCGACTGACGAATTGCTCCCAGGTCGCCGATCTGGCGCATGGCGGAAGCTTGCAGCACATCGCCGGCAGTGGCGGAAATGACGATTGCCGCAACGCCGCCCCAAGTCGCGACGGCGCTCATTGTTTGCCTCGACGGACAGCGGCTGTAGAGAGCTCTTCCCCTTCACGCCGCGAGCCCGAGCCCGGGCGCGTCGTTCTGCTTGGCCCGGCGGCGACAAATCCTACGCCTAACGTGACCAGCGCGATACCGAACCATCGCCTGCTAGTCACGTGCTCGTGCAACATCTGCTGCGCTAACAGCGCCATCATGACGTAGCTGATCGCGGTAGCTGGAAGAACGTAGGTGAGATCGGCCCAGGAAAGAGCGGTCAGGTAGCTCGAGAAAAAACAGATCAGCAGCAGAATGCCAACGATGATCCACGGATTCAGCAGAGCCGTGAAGATGCCGCCGACATTCGCCAGGCTGACCGCTCCGAAGTCGCGCATGCCGCGCGCCAGGCAGACGTCTCCGCTGGCAGCGAAGACGGCCACAGCAATCAAGACCAGGTATCGGCGGAAACTCACTACCGCCTCAGAGGACGACCAGCTCGCTCTCCGGCTTAGCGTTGCCAGGCTGCGACGGTGCCGCCGGAGGAGCTGGGCTGGTTCCGCCGCGTCTTCTTTCACCGCGCGATTGCGCGCCGCGCGCAGGGTCATAAACGACTTCGCTTCTTTGTAGAGGCGCTTGCGCTCGCTGGTGTTGAAGAAGGCTTTCCGGACGATCCGGAAGATCGCTTTGGGACGGAAGTAGTACTCGTCATAGAAGCGGTGCACCATCTCCATGACGTAGTCGCGAGGCAGGCCAGGGTACTCGATCATGGCCAGCTGGTGTCCGCCTTCGTCCACCATCTGCGAGCCCTCGTTCACGATGAAGCCGTTCGACTTGGCGTAGTCATAGAACTCGGTGCCCGGATAGGCGTGCGCTACCGAAACCTGAATGGTCTCGACGTCGAGCTCCTTAGCAAAGTCGATGGTATTGCGAATGGTCTCTTTAGTTTCGCCAGGTAGACCGAGGATGAAGTCGCCGTGGACTTTCAGTCCGAGCTTGTGGCAATCCTTGGTGAACTGGCGGGCGCGTTCGACAGTGGCGCCTTTCTTGATGTTCTTCAGGATCTGCTGATCACCCGACTCGTAACCGACGATGAGCAGCCGGCAACCGGCTTCCTTCATCGCTTTCAAAGTTTCGTAATCGGTGGTGACGCGCGAGGTGCAGGACCAGGTGATACCGACGGGCTTCAACTTGGCGCACAACTCAATGGTGCGCGCCTTCTGGATGTTGAAGGTGTCGTCGTCGAAGAAAAACTCTTTCACGTTCGGCCAGAGTTTCTTGGCCTTCGCCATCTCGCGAGCCACCGCATCGCTGGAGCGCTTGCGCCAGGGATGGCCGCTCAGGGTCTGCGGCCACAGGCAGAACGTACACTGCGCGGGACAGCCGCGAGTACTGTACAGCGCGACGTAAGGATAGAGCAGGAACGGAACGTTGTACTTGGTGACGTCCAAGTCGCGCTTGTACACGTCAACCACATCGGGCAGGACGTCAAGGTCGGCGATCTCTGGCCGGTCGGGGTTATGCACTACCTTCCCGTTCGCGTCCAGGTAAGAGGCGCCGAGGATTTCATTCAGCGGCTTGCCGTTGGCGAACTCCACGGTCGCGAAGTCGAACTCGCGACGCACGATGAAGTCGATGGCCGTTCCTTCGCGCAGCGACTTCTCCGGCGCGGTGGTAACCGGCGGGCCAACAAACGCGACCTTCAGCTTGGGATTAGCCTCTTTCATCGCGGCGGCCAGACGGATGTCGCCCTGCCAGCCCGGAGTGCTGGTAAACAGCACCAGAAATTCGTAGTCCTTGCCGATCTGAATGGTCTCTTCCGAACTCACGTGGTGCGGAGGAGCATCCAGCAGGCGTGAACCTTCCAGCATTCCGGCGGGGTAAGCCAGCCATACCGGGTACCAGTAGGACTCAATCTCGCGGGTAGCGGGCCAGCGCGAGCTAGCGCCCCCGTCATAGTTCTCAAATGAAGGAGGGTTCAGGAACAGCGTCTTAAGAGGCATCTTCACCATTGTACTTTATCGTCTTCAGGTTCGATGCTATCCAAGTACCTTGTGAATCACGAAGTTACCGGATAATCAGCGAACGGCAGTTTATGGGGTGGGAATGGCCCAATTCTCCAGCTCACCGGTGATGCGCAGCAGCTGGAGTTCGGTCTTAGCAAGCTGGTATTCCGTATCGAGATAGATCGAGTACTTGTCGTTGCTATCCAGTTCGGCGTTCTGCTGATCGCGCAGATTGGCTGCTCCAGTTTGCATTCGAGCCCCTACGGCGTCCAGCTCACCTTGCGAGACCTGCCAGTCGAGCTTGGCTACATCGCGGGCCGCTTGCAGCTGTCGAACCGAGCGCTGCAACTTGAGGGCATTCTCGGACACCTGGTTCTTGGTCAGGTCCGCCTGCTTGTGCGCGATGATGGCTTCAGCATCGGCTTGCTGGGCCTTGGCCTTCTGTACAAAATCCATAAATGGAAATCTGAGGTTTAAGCCAACACTCAGGTTGTTCGCCGAGTACCTCAGATAGTAGAGAGCGTAGTTGTTGAATTTTGCCAGGTACGCATACTGGCTGGCAAAGTCCGCGGTTGGAAGGTTCGTCTTGTGCTCGGCCTTGGCACGGGCATCGGCCGCCAGAGCCTTCTGTTCTGCCAGGCGCACCACCGGGCTATCCGTGGCTGCCCGGGCAGAGTAATTGTCCTCTTGCGAGATCAGGGGCAGTGGAGGGATGGATTCTGCGTCGACCTGAATGCTGGCGGCCGGCAGGTCGACCAGCTTCGACAGGTGCTCGCGTAACACATCCTGCTCGCCTTCCGCTTCGGCAATCCGCAAACGAATCCGCGCCGCCACCAGCTGGCTCTTGGTGAGCTCCAGTTGGCTGTCGACGCCTTCTTTGAGCCGCTGCTCCGTTATGTACTGAGCTTTGTCGGCGGCAGTCTGGGCCTTGCGGAGCGCGCCAATCCGGCTACTGACGATGCTCAACTGCTGATACACAGGGCAGTGTCGAGAATAACGTCGTTCTTCTTGTCCTGAACGTCGTTGGCTTGGGCCTTCCATTCGATCTTCGCGGCCTTCAGGAATTGCCGCAGTGAAAGACTGAATATCGACTGGCTAGAGGTGAAATTTACTACCGAAGGCGCAGAACCCTCCAGCGTCAATGGAAAGCCATACGAGTATCCCAGGCCGGAACCGATCGGTGAGCTGCGGCAGGTAGTGATTGCGGACTTCCTGATAAGCCTTTGAAGGAGCGCCACTGGTTGACGCTGGCGATTCCCATGACTCCGCTGTTCTGGAGGGCGAGCGAGATCGCCTGCCGAAAGGGTATGGGGCCTGCAACCTCGGCAGCGTTCGGCGACTCTTCCGATGTCTGGGCGAGCGTAAGCGATGCCGTCAGCAGGCAGGCACTGAGCGCCAGTGCGCGAACGCTGCGGAAACCAAAACTGAACTTGCGGTATACAGGTTTACGCGACATCTCTCGTCGAGTTCCACTAGCGAAAGCGGAACGGCTGCGCCTAGTGCAGTTGATCGAGGGCCTTCCTGGCACGGCCGAAGCTTGAAGCAAGAGAGAGCGAGGCCTGGTATTCAACCGAAGCGTTGGCCTTGTCGCCACTCTTCTCGTAAATCTGTCCCAATAGATAATGGGCGCGGAATGCGGGCGCGTCTTCCACCAACGCTCCCGAGGACAAGTACGTTTTCACATACTGCACTGCAGCCGGAAAGTTGCGCCCCGCGTGCAACAGCTCGCTGGCGGCATCGTAGTAAGTTACAGGCGGACGAGCAGGCTCGCCGAGGGCTGAATTAATGGCACTCTGCATGTCATCCAAACGTCCACGCCGCCCGTAAAAAGAAGCCAGACTCATCCAGTATTGGGCAGGGTTTTGCGCCCGCGAGATAGCCGACCTCAAACTGTTCTCGGCGTCGCTATACTTCTTCTCCTTCTCCAGGGCAATTGCCCGAACCCAGTCGGCTGCAGCCGGATCCAGAGCCTGCATCTCAGTAGCCTGGCTGCGCGCTTTTCCCAGGCCTCCACCCATGATGGCAGGCGCCTCGACGTAGTATTCCGAAAGATCAGAGCGGGCCGAGAGGTTGCGCGGATTAAGCTCGACCGCGCGCTCGAATTCCGCCTTGGCCTTGCGCGCCAGGCTGGCCGCCGTCAGGGGATTTCCGATCTCGGCGGCCTTCTGCCCGTAGGCGCGGCCGAGCCAAAGATGATATTGAGCGTCGTCCCCGCGCAGGTCCACGGCGCGCTCAGCGTTCTGGATGGCCGGGTCCCACTGCTCGGTCGCGTAGTAGGCGCGGGAACGCAGATTGTACGATTCCGCATCGTTGCGGTTCATCAAGCTACCAATCAAATCGCTCATCCGTCCGGAAGAGATCAGTTGCACAGAGTCCAGCGGAGCCGGACCAGCAGCAGCCATCGAAAGGCTGAGCGCCACACTGAGGCAAAGAAATGCGGTGACCCTTGTAAAGCCAAACTTCATTGATTAATTACCTTCACTGGCATTCCAGCCGCAAGCGACTGCGAGTTGATGGCACCCAAGGCCACGACTGCATGATCTGACAACCCGCTGGTTACCTCAACTCGGGTGAGATCGGACACGGCGGTTTGCACGTTCCGTCGCTTCAGCTCTCCATTAGTAACTTGAAACACGTAGCGTCCTTCGGAGTCTTGGTGGATTGACTCGCGCGGAACCGTCAATACGTTTTGCTGCTGCTCGATAATCACTGCTACGGTGACGTTGGTACTAGGCAATAAACGCAAATCGGAGTTATCGACAAGACACGTAATCTCGCCGACGTTGCGAGTGTTGCGTTGTACGATCACGGTCGGCAAGGTCTCAACCTCGCCCTTCCACACGCGCCCGGGTAAAGCATCCCACGTGACTTCCACCTGCTGTCCTTTACGCAGCCGGCCAATTTCCGGTTCGTCAACAAAGGCCCTCACCCTTACCTTGTGGACGTCGGCGAGCTGTACCAGAAGGTCGCCAGCATTGACGAAACTTCCCTGTTTCACGGGAAGTGAATAGAGCATCCCGGCAAACGGCGCGGAGATATTCGAGTTTCTCAACAGCGTTTCGGCGGCCGCCAGCGAAGCCCTGGCTTCAGACTGCTGCGCTTCCACATGGCCGATCTCGGAAGGCGAGTAGCGGTCCTTCAGCTTCTGCTGCAACAGTTGCACATTGGCCTCTGCAGCCTTCAGCGTGTTACGCGCGGCATCAACCTCGGCCTGCGACGCGGCTCCACTCTGCAGCAGCTTCTGCATGGCCGCGAGATTACGTTCCGCGGTATCGCGGTCGGTCTGAGCCTTGGTCAGTGCATTGCGGTTGGTCAACAGCTCTTCCTGGGTTCCACCATGGGTTACGGCATTCAAGTCTGATTGAGCGCCGCGCAACTGTGCCTCAGCCCGCGCCGCCTGGGCCCGAGCATCCGTATCTTGGAGCTGCAACAGCGGTTGGCCTGCTTTTACCCAGTCACCCTGCTGAACGTACACCTTAGTTACCGTGGTCGCCACCGGCGCATGAGCCTCGAAATTGGTTATCGGCTCAATTTTGCCGTTGGTTGAAATGCTGGCGGTAATGGTCCCTACCTCCGCTTTTCCGACACGAATTGCGACCCGCGCCCGCCGCAACGAGACAAACGCGGCCAGCAAAACGACTGCCAGGATCAACCCGATAAGGATGCTCCATGTCAGTTTGCCGTTAACGGTCCTGCGACGTCTCTCGGTTGCCAGCATCGAAGTTCAAACCCACGAGTATAGCTTAGAAATGCGCCCTTTCCGGTAGTCCGAAGGGCGTATCCAGAGTGTATAAGCCGGTTCCTATGGAACGACGTTCTCAGAATCTTGGGCGAGAGCGCTGGCCGAACCCCTGATGTTTGATGTCCTTGCCAAATGGACGACTCAGCCGGCGACAACACAGCCCGAAGGCAATTTTTGCCATCCCACATGCAAGAGAGTCTGTACTAAGTGGGATTCTGGGAGCAGTCATGGGCCTCAGTCAGTGGAGGAGGGTCATCGTCCGTACTGTACAGGACGTGGATCGGAATCACACGCTCGCCTTCGCGGCCGCCCTTTCTTACTACTTCGTGATGGCGTTCTTCCCTGCCCTTATCGCGTTGGCAGCGATCATCGCTTACTTGCCGATTCCAAATCTATTCAACACCATGGTGGGCACCTTGTCGCGCGTGATGCCACCGGAGAGCACCGGATTGGTGCGCAAAATCGTTGCGGAGATCATCACGCCCAATCGCGGAGCCTTGCTCTCTTTCGGCTTGCTGGGCACGTTGTGGAGCGCATCAGGCGGCTTCGCCAACATGATTGAAGCGCTGAATGTGGCCTACAACGTTCCGGAAACCCGCCCCATGTGGAAGACGCGCTTACTGGCCCTCGAGCTTACATTCGAGGTCGGCACCTTAATACTGTTTGCCTTCTCGGTGATGATCGTGGGCCCGGAGTTCGGTGCTTACCTGGCCGGGCACATGGGATTTAGTTGGGCATTCGCCATGGCGTGGCCCTATCTGCGCTACGCCCTCGCCGTTGCTTTCATTGTGCTGGCGGTCGAGGGTCTGTACTTCCACGGACCAAACATCAAGCATCGTTTTCTTGACACCCTGCCCGGCGCTGCGCTGGCGGTGCTTGGCTGGATTCTGCTCTCGAGCTTATTGAGCTTGTACGTACATCGCGTCGCTCACCTGAACAAGACCTACGGAGTGCTGGGTGGAGGCATCGCGCTCCTGCTGTGGATGTACTGGTCGAGCTTCACCGTCCTGATTGGAGCGGTGTTGAACTCCGAGATAATTCAAGAACGCGGCGATGGCAAGCTGGCGTTGAAACAGCCTCCACCGGCAAAGGTGCAGCCGCATCCGGCAACTACTGCGGAGGAAGCGGAGCCGGCGGCGTAGCAGGGTCAGTGGTCAGTTGTCAGTTATCAGCGAGAGCAAGCTATCAGTTGTCAGTGGAAGCGAGCTGTCAGCGGGAACGCCATGAGGCGCCGCCCTTAGACTTGAGCTTCTCCTCTTGGGTCATCCGTTCTTTTTGATTTGTCATCACGAGCGGAGCGAGGGATCTGTTCTCGTGTGCACCGCCCAAAAGTCTAGACGTGCGTCGTACTGCGAACAAGAGCAGATCCCTCGGCCGAAAGGCGGCCTCGTGATGACAAATCGAGAGGGCTGTATTTCTCTCTCACGCCTGATACCTGACGCCTGACACCCCTCCGACACGCGGCTGGAAGCTGGCGGCTGGCGGCTCTTCGCTTCCCGGCGAGCGCTGGCAGCTAGAATGAATCCATGGCAAAGAGTCCTCGTTACACGCCGGAGCACGCTGAATCCGGCTTGGACGCCAAGTTTCCCGAGATCGAAACCTGGCCAAATCAGTTTCCAAACTACGAAATCGTAATCGATATCCCCGAGTTCACCTCGGTCTGCCCGAAAACCGGCCTGCCCGACTTCGGAACGCTGTGGATCCGCTATATGCCCGACCAGGATTGCCTGGAGCTGAAGTCGCTGAAGGAATACCTCACCTGCTATCGCAACCTCGGAATATTTCAGGAGAACATCGTTAACCGTGTACTCGAGGACGTGGTCCGTGCGACCAAACCGAAGTGGGCAGAAGTTAAGGGCGAGTTCCGTCCCCGCGGCGGGATTGGAACCGTGGTGATTGCGCGATACCCCCGACCGAAGAAGTAGCGGTCCGCCACGACTTAGACGGACGGTCGCTGTCCGATTCCGGACGGGCGATGTGAACGGCTGGGCAGCGTCCTCCTGCTGAAAGCTCCCGGATTGCAATTTGCCATTCCGCCGCAACGCCTTAGCCGCGCCGTGGTCTGGAACCGTAGTTGCTCTTTCTGCGTATCCGATAATTCAGAACGCTTCGTGAATTGAGACCACTTTGGGTGCGTTCGGGGGCCAACCATGGAATCGCTGCTGCAAGACCTGCGCTACGCGTTGCGAGTACTGCGTAGAAGTCCGGGATTCACCGCGCTTTCGGTCCTGACACTCGGCTTAGCCATTGGTGCGACCACTGCGATCTTCAGCGTCGTCTATGGAGTGCTCTTGCGTCCGCTGCCGTATCCGGAGCCAGACCGCATCATGGCCATTCACGAGGTCAACACCAAGGGCACGTGGTCGCGGCTGGCGGATCCGAACTTCGACGACTTTCGCGATCAAAACCGTAGCTTTCAGGCGATCGCGAAATATACTGCCGGCATTTCCTCCGTAGCAGGCGGCTCGCAGCCTACGCGTTCTACGGTTGCGACTGTGTCGCCTGATTTCTTCCACGTCTTCCGGGTTCAGCCTTTCCTCGGACGCGACCTGAATGCTGCCGATGTCAAAAAAGGTGCTGCACCGGTGGCTCTGGTCAGCTACGGCTTTTGGAAGCAATACCTCGCATCAGCGACCGACCTCGCACGGCTCCACCTGAAGGTCGACAACACGGTTTTTTCGGTAATCGGCGTGCTGCCTGACGGCTTTCAGTTCCCTGGGGAAACGGCACTATGGCTGCCGGCGGATCTCGACGGCGAAAATCCCAGCCGCACTTCGCACAACTACAGTGCAGCGGGCCGTCTGCGTGATGGGATTACGGTCGAGCAGGCGCGGGACGACATCAGCGCAATTGCCCGGCGCATTGGCGAAACCTCAAACGAGAAGAACGAGTATCTGCTGAAGGACGCGGCGGTGGTTCCACTGCAGGAGTCGATGACCGGCAAGGCGCGTTCGGCTTTGCTCATCCTGCTCGGCGCGGTGGCATTCCTTCTTCTCGTGGCCTGCGCGAATGTTGCCAACCTGCTGCTCGCGCAAGCCTCGGCTCGAACCCGCGAGCTCGCGATTCGTAGCGCGCTGGGTGCGACGCAGGGTCGACTGGTGCGCCAATATCTCACAGAGGCTTTCCTGCTCTCGCTGGCGGGCGGCGCCTGGGAGTGCTGGCGGCATTCGCCGGAGTGGCAGCGCTGGTTTCCCTGGCGCCGCAAAACCTTCCTCGCCTGGAGAACGTCTCCATCGACGTTCCTGTGCTGGTCTTCGCGTTACTGCTTTCTACTGTGGTCGCGGTTGGTCTGGGGGCGTTCACCGCCATCCGGGCCACCTCCATGAACGTACGCGAGGGCCTGGGAGAAGGCGGGCGACAGCAAGCTGGCTCGCAGGGCAGCCAAAGAGTTGGACGAGTGATTGTCGCTGCTCAGATCGCTATAACGCTGGTACTAGTAGTCGGCGCAGGACTCCTGGGACGCAGCCTGATGAAGGTGCTGGAAGTGAATCCAGGATTTCGCGTCGAGAAGATCATCACCATGGACGTCTCGTTGCCGTGGGTGCAGTCGGACGACGCGAAAGCTAAAGCAGCGCAGGCGATTTTCTTTTCGAACCTGATCAACCGGCTCAGGCAAATCCCGGGCGTGCATAACGTGGGCGCGACTAGCGGCTTGCCCATGGACAGCGGCCTTCCTGACGGTATGTTCATGCTGATGACGCCGAATGAGTTGCCAAAAACGATGGAGGAATTCGGGCCGTTCTTTCAGCAGAAAGAACGATTGGGCACGGCGGATTTCGGCGTTGCGACCGCTGACTACTTCAAGGTTCTGGAAATCCCGTTAATTCGTGGTCGCCTGTTCAGTGAGAGTGATGGCCCCGACTCGCCGCACGTTGCCGTCATCAGCGAGTCGTTGGCGCGCGAGCGTTGGCCGGGGCAGGACCCGATTGGGCACACCATTGAGTTCGGAAACATGGACAACGACATGCGCCTGTTGACCATCGTGGGGGTGGTTGGTGATATTCGCGAGTATGGTCTCGATTCGCCGCCGCGTCCCACGGTGTATGTTGATTTGTTCCAGCGGCCGAGCGCCGCAATCGCCGTCACTATCCTGAGCGATGCCGACACGCAGATGGTGACCGGTGCAGCGCGAGCCATTCTGCATGAGCTCAACCCGGAGATTCCGGCACGCTTTCAAACTTTCTCGCAGGTGTATTCGGCGTCGCTGGGCACGCGCCGATTCAACCTGATCCTCATTGCGTTTTTTGGAACGGTCGCGCTGCTGCTCGCCGTTGCCGGCGTATTTGGCGTGATGGCCTATTCCGTCAGCCGCCGCACTCGCGAGATTGGAGTGCGTGTAGCACTCGGTGCAACCTATCACGATGTGGTAGCGATGATCGTGAAGCAGGGATTGCGAACTGTCTTCATCGGCGTCGCCATCGGCTTGGTAGGTTCGCTGGCCCTCACCCGCACGCTGCAGTCGCTGCTGTTTGGCGTGACCGCAACCGATCCCCTGACCTTCGCCGCGGTCGTTCTCCTGCTGACAGCTGTCGCATTGCTGGCCTGCTACATCCCGGCGCGAAGAGCGACGAAGGTGGATCCGGTGGTGGCGCTGCGCAGTGAGTGAACGAACGCGTTTCGCTGCAGACCCCCAAATGCGGTGAACCATAGAAAAGTAAGGACATTGTGCTAAAGTAAGGATTGGAGCAGCCAAATGCAGGAACAGGCAAAAATTACTAGCAAAGGACAGGTCACGATTCCGCGAAAGGTCCGCCGTTTACTCGGGGTCGATACCGGGGACTCTCTAGTGTTTGAGAGTGATGGCGAAGCTGTGCGCGTGCGTCCCCTGCACAAGAAAAGCGCGTTCGAAAAGTATCAAGGCATCGGCAATCCTGGCATAGGCTCCGGGATGAAAAATATCAATCGCTGGTTGCGTGACCAGCGCGGCGAATGACAACTGCCGTCGATGCGAACGTCATCATTTCCCTATGGGACAAGGACCCCGTTGTCAGCTCACCATCGCGGCGCGCTCTAGAAATCGCATTCTTACGCGGAGGGCTGGTCATCGCAGCACCAGTTTTCGCAGAACTGCTAGCGGCGCCTGGTCGAACTGAGGCTTTTCTCGCCAAGTTTCTGAGGGACACAACGATCATGGTCGATTGGGACCTGGGAGAGGAAGTTTGGCGCACTGCAGCTAAGGCTTTTCAGTCGTATGCCGAGCGACGGCGCAAACAACGCGATTCGGGCACGCGGCGCATATTGGCTCATTTCATAATTGGCGCCCACGCACAAGTTAACGGCTTTAGATTTCTTACTGGTGACGAACGTTTGTATCGAGCCGCTTTCCCGCAACTGAAAATCGAGACCGTAGCTTTGTGATGTAGGTCGGCAAATCCGCCCGCCGAAAACTGTAATTACTGCCTTTCCTCACAGCGGTATATTCCCATGCTTCTTCGGCGGGTTTTTGTCGCGCTTGTTGTCCAGCATGTCGAGCGCCTGAATCAGCTTGCGGCGGGTGTCGCGCGGACGAATGACGGCGTCGAGATATCCACGCTCGGCGGCGACGTAAGGATTGGCAAAGCGGTCGCGGAACTCTTCGATCTTCGCGGCGCGCTCGGCTTCGGGATTGTCTGACTTCTCCAACTCACGTTTGTAGACGATGTTCACCGCGCCCTCGGGACCCATAACGGCGATCTCCGCGGTCGGCCAGGCGTAGTTCACGTCGGTGCGGATGTGCTTCGATGCCATGACGCAATAAGCTCCGCCGTAGGCCTTGCGGGTGATGACGGTAATCTTCGGTACCGTCGCTTCGGAGAACGCATACAGCAGCTTCGCGCCGTGCACGATGATGCCGCCGTATTCCTGCTGCGTACCCGGCAGAAAGCCGGGCACATCTTCAAAGGTAATCAGCGGAATGTTGAAGCAATCGCAGAAGCGCACAAAACGCGCGCCTTTGACGCTGGCGTTGATGTCGAGTACGCCAGCGAGAAACGCAGGTTGATTGGCGACGATGCCGACTGACTTACCGTTCAGGCGGGCAAAGCCGATGACGATGTTCTTGGCGTAATGCTCCTGCACTTCGAAGAAATAGCCGTCGTCGACCACGCGATGAATCACGTCTTTGATGTCGTAAGGCAGGTTCGATTCGATGGGAACGAGCGTGTCGAGTTCCTCGTCGGCGCGATCGATCGGATCGGTACAGGCACGCCGCGGCGGGTCTTCGAGATTGTTCGACGGAATGAAGCTGAATAGCTCGCGAACCATGCTGAGACACTCGGCGTCGTCATGGGCCAGGAAGTGCGCTACGCCCGACTTCGCGTTGTGTGTCATGGCGCCGCCCAGCTCGTCTTTGGTGACCTCTTCGTGGGTGACGGACTTGATGACGTCGGGGCCGGTGATGAACATGTACGACGTCTTGTCGACCATGAGGATGAAGTCGGTCATCGCCGGTGAATACACGGCTCCGCCGGCGCATGGGCCCATGATGGCCGAGATCTGGGGCACGACACCTGACGAAAGCACGTTGCGCAGAAAGATGTCGGCGTAGCCGGCCAGCGACTTCACGCCTTCCTGAATGCGCGCGCCACCGGAATCGTTCAGCCCGATGACGGGAGCGCCCACGCGCATGGCGGTATCCATGATCTTCACGATCTTGGCGGCGTTGGTCTCCGAGAGCGAGCCGCCGAAGACGGTGAAGTCCTGAGCAAAGACAAACACCAGCCGTCCTTCGATGCGTCCGTAGCCGGTGATGAAGCCGTCGCCATATACAACGTTCTGCTCCATGCCGAAGTCGGTGCAGCGGTGGGTGACCAGCTTGTCGGTCTCTTCGAAGGTGCCTTCATCGAGCAGGAACTCGATGCGCTCGCGGGCCGACATCTTGCCCTGCTTGTGCTCGCGCGCGCGACGCTCTTCGCCGCCTCCAGCTTCGGCGAGCGAGTCGCGACGCTTCAGTTCGGCCAATTTCTGTTCGAGGTTCATAAGGGGGGATTATAACGAGGGGCACCGCGACGGCCTGCGGGTACGGCGGACGATTGGCTCACCACGGAGGACACGGAGGGCAGCGAGGAGGAGGAAGTCGAGGGTTAAAAAACTCGGGCTGCGAAGGTCTGCCCCAGAGGACATTCTCACAGTTCATCCATCTGACTTCTCCGTACTCTCCGTGTCCTCGGTGGTGAATCCTCTTTAGTTCCCGAAGTGCTGCCATCCCTCGGGCCGCAGCGGCTTCGTTCTGCCGTGAGAGTCACCAAGCTGAATCGAATCTCCGCGCACGATCTCGCCAATCCGGGTCACGGACACACCGGCGATAAGCTTGGGCACTTTCGCCCGGGGCGAAGCGGTGAAGAGCAATTCGTAGTCTTCGCCACCATGAAGAGCGAACTGCAACCCTCTCGAGCCGGTGAGGCGAGGCAGCGATTCCGCATAGATTACGGCGCCGACTCCGCTTTCGTCGCAGATGTGTCGCAAATCCACAGAGAGGCCGTCGCTGGTATCAATCATGGCTGAAGCCAGCTTCTTCTCGCGCAGGTAGCGGCCGACCTCGAGGCGCGGATCAGGATAGAAGTGCCGCAAATGAGTCTTCGGCCGAATTCGCTTCCCTTCCCGTAATAACTGCAACGCAGCCACCGACGCACCCAGCGTCCCAGTCACATAAACCAAATCGCCGACGCGCGCACCCGAGCGAAGCACCGCCTTTCCTCGTGGGACCGATCCGAGCGCCATGATGTCAGCCAACACGCCAGCCGGAGATTCGGCGATATCGCCGCCCGCAAGCTGAACCGAGTATCGTTTCGCGAGCTTCAGGAATCCCGCGAAGAACTCGTCCACCCATTCCTGCGAAAGTTCTGCCGGAAGCGCCAAGGACAGGAACGCTGCCTGCGGCGCGCCTCCCATGGCAGCAATGTCGCTCAACCCTCGCGCCAAGCAGCGATGTCCAACTGAGTCGGCTGGGTGCCATTCGCGGCGGAAGTGAATGCCTTCCAAACTGAAGTCGGTCGTTACCAGGGCTTCATGGCCTTTGGGCAGGGCTACGACCGCGCAGTCGTCGCCGATACCGTGGCCAAGCTTCGGTCGGCGGCCCGACATTCGCCGGATGCGATCGATGAGTTTTCCTTCCACTAAGGGCACGGTATAGAGTGTAGCCGCTGTCAGATTTTGAGCTAGGTGGGCGTGAGGTCCCCGCGCTTCTTGGGCAATATCATGTTCGCCGTCTATTCGCCCCATGGCAACTCAAAGTGACTTTCGTAACATCATTGATGTTCAGCAATCATTGACATCGCGCGAACCGCGCTGTTAGGGTTTGAAGTTCCTTAACAAATACTTCTACCCAGAAGAGGCGGTTTAGCAAAAGGCTGTAATCCTGTACCACTATACGGATTCAGAATCCGAGGCCCGCGAGAGTTAAGGTTCCTGAACATCATTCATTAAAGGGAAGTTCAACGCAGTTCCCGTAATTCATAATCATCCGAGGGTATTTTTTGCGGAAGCGCTTTTACATACTTTTTGTAGCTCGTGACGCCGAAGGCCAGCTTCGTAAGATCCCGATTCCCATCCACTACTTATATGTATTCATGGCCGGAGCCCTATTGGGCATGTTCACCATTACCGGTATGGCGGGCTCGTACACGCGTATGTTGTGGAAGGTAGCTCGTTTCAATGAGTTACGTTCAGAGAAAACGGCCCTGCAGACGCAATATAAGCAGCTGGAAACGGTATCGCACGAGAAAGATGTTCAGGTCGCTTCGCTGGGCTCGTTGGCGAATGAAGTTTCGGTTATCTACGGCCTCAAACCCAATCCCAAGCTCATGGCCCAGCCCGATCAGCCCATGCCGGCGGAGCAGGTGAAGTACACCATCGACCAGCTTTACGCACTGCGCAGCTCGGCGCTGACGGGAACCGCGACAACCGCGCTGGGACTGGGACTAAACCACCAGGCGACGCTCAACGAATGGGCGCGCATGGCGGCTGCTCCAACGTTATGGCCGGTTATGGGGCCAATCACCAGTTCGTTCGGCGAGCGCAATGACCCGTTCAACGGTGAGGGCGCATTCCACTCCGGCATCGACATCTCCTGCTCCTATGGCCAGCCCGTGATCGCGCCAGCCGATGGCACCGTCACGTATGCCGACATGCACCCCGGCTATGGACGCATGATCGAGGTTGATCACGCCAATGGGATTGTCACTCGTTACGGACACTTGTCGGGATTCGCGGTCGCCGACGGAGATACAGTGCGCCGCGGGCAGGTCATCGGGTACGTGGGATTAAGCGGACGCAGCACCGGACCGCATCTGCACTATGAAGTACGCATCAACGACACCCCGGTAAATCCGCATAAGTACCTGCGCGCTATCAACGAACTGCAGAGTGCAACCGTGTCAGCAAGCGCTAAGCCAAACGGTCGCCCTTTGGATAGAGACGGCCGCAGAACCACATTCGGAAGCCCCTAACTCACCCGGCCGCCGAATCACCACGCGGGCTTGCCATCGGTGAACCGTAGGGTAACGGTGTCGCCACTCTTGGTGATTTCTCGCGCCAGAATCACGTCAGCGCCGCCCTGTTTGACCTTGGATCCGGTCACCTGGACACTGTCTCCCGTGACGAAACTCACTCCCATTTCGTCGAGAAAGGTCTTGGGGCAAAGAAAGATTCGAACTTTGTCGTCGCCGTTCTTGATGACCAGATAAGCTACGGGCTTTCCCCCGGTGGGAGGATCGAGCTTCAACTCTTCGACGATCCCTTTGACTTTGGCTTCGGTGGCAGCATCGTAGCTTGCCGGAGCCTGCGCGAACGCGCTAGGCACAAGCACAGCAAGCGCAGTTAGTAGGAGCAGATTCTTAGATATGGGGCCGCATAAATGCATGGCTGCCTCCATGCCGCGAATCTTAGGCCTGATGCAGGCGGAGTGCAAGAGAAAGTATGCGCCAGAGGCTACCAACTTGAGCACTTCCCTTACCCCACTGGCCTAGGCAGCGCGAGCGATAGCGGGCGATCTAAGGTCGCCCCTCCTACCGGAGTGTCCGCGCATAGTGCACCAAACCCAGTCCGGAACGGGCAAGCAAATTCAATGTAAATACAGGGTCAGCCAGGAAAGTGATTTAACTTGACTTTCGGCCATAAGCAGAGTTACATCACTCCGGGCCCGCCAAGGAGGCATCGATCCAGACCTAGAGGAGGAAACAAATGAGGAAGCTTTTCGTGATCTCAATCACGATCCTGGTGCTGCTCGGCTGTGCGCATGCCGACATCATCCTCGGCAATCCCCCGAACAGTTCAAACTGCGTTCCGTTTGCGTGCCGATCGCTTGACAACGGCAACTACGAACAGATTTACAACAGTTCAGCGTTCAATGGATCCATTAACATTGGATCAATCGATTTTTACGACACATTGTTCGACAATGGCTCCAACCAGGGAGTCGCCAACCTGAACTTCTCGCTGTTTCTGGCAACCACCAACCAGTCTGTTCCGGATGGCTCCATCCCCAACAACGCCGTCTTGTTTGGCAACTTCAGTCTCGACGGTGGGAGCTTTACATTCGGGAATACCTTGACCTTCACCGGGACGCCATACCTTTTCGACCCCGGCCAGGGTAACCTTGAGCTAATCTTGGAAACATCCGGCGGCACCGACCCGAACAGCGGATTCCCCACCTACTTTGACGCCAACATCGATGGCCCGTTCTCCCGCTGGTGTGGAATCTGTGGTCCCAATCAGGGATACGGTCTAGTGACCGGCTTTGACACCGCCGTTCCTGAACCTGGCACCCTGCTTCTCACCGGCAGCGGTTTGATCGCGTTCGTGGGGGCAATCCGGCGCAAGTTGGGAAGATAAGTCCGACGCAACCCAGTAAGGGCTGTTGCACTCCCGCCACCTCGAGCGGAAACGCAACAGTCCTTTTTTTCGCGCGCGATCTGCGAGCCAGCTTACTCGATCACGGGATCAAGCGAGCATGTCGGCGCAGCTCACTGCGAAGGTAAACCGGCAACATGGTCATGAGTGGCTAGACGCGATTCTTGCGGCTTCCCTTGTTCGTCACCTTCGACAACTGGTTGGCTTCCAGGTTGGCCGACTCCCGCTTTCCAGTTGGAATACCTTTGCTCGCCTTTGGCTGACTGCTCTGCTGGCGCGACTTCTCATTACCCGCAGGTATGTCCAGGGGATGCGTGCCTGGGTCCTCGCCTTCGGTCTCCGCGGTGCTCGGATTGACGATGAATAGCAGATCCGAAAGATCGCTCGCGTGTTCCTCTTCTTCGCTAAGAATGTGCTCGATCATGACGCGAGTTGTTGGGTCGTGGTCGGCAAAATGGCGAATCATTTTCTGGTAGACCTCGATCACGATGCGTTCGGCGATGAGGTCTTCGCGAATCATGTCCGACAGAGTCTCGCCTTCCACGTATTGCGACACGGAGCGCTGTAACAGCGACGCGGGATTGAAGTCCGGCTTTCCGCCGAGTTGCTGGATGCGCTCGGCAATCTCGTCGGCGTGCTCGCGCTCGGCATCAGCATGCTCCTTGAACTCATCACGTACCGCCATGCCATGAACACCAGTGGCCATGAAGTAGTGGTGCATGTAGCGCAGCACGCAAACGATCTCGGTGGCCAGCGCTTCATTGAGTATGGAGATCGTCTGCTTTACGTCGCCCTGGTAGGTATCGATAACGGCGCCTTCGTCGATCTTCTTCTCTGCGCGCGCGCGAAGATCTTCTACGTCCTTCACAAAATTTGGCATGAGTACCCTTGACCTCGTTGGGGAACTACCGTCGGGGCGTCCCAACGAGTGCCCGTGCGGGCTCGGGCGGGACGAGGCGGTGCATAAGTTTAGACGCGTTAAAACCTGAGCTGGATGTCTGAGACCAGTCGTGAGTCGAGCCCCAGACAGTCCTTACGCTCAACTGTAGCCTCGCGTTGGCGAAGTCATCGCGAGCGCTCGTCAATGTGGAACTGAAGCTGACCGCGCGCGTCGACTCCGCGGAACTGGACCGCCGACAATGATGGAATGACGGGAGTGGCGCCCGTGAGTTCTTCCACCTTGTACGTGGTCGAAACTCCAACGATCTGTGCGCCGGCAGCGATGGCAGAGGCAATTCCCGAGGGCGCGTCCTCAAACACCAGGCAATCACAGCAGCTAACGCTGAAGGCAGTTGCGCCTGCAAGGTAAGGCTCGGGATGGGGCTTGCCACATGCATTACCTCGTCAGCCGTAACCATGTTTGCCGGAACCGGCAGCCCAACAGTCTTGAGACGCTTGGTCGCGAGTCTCCGCGTGCCGGAGGTAACGATGGTGAAACGCTCCGTCGGCAGTGCCTCAAGCAATTCCCGTGCGCCGGGCAGCACCCGCAGGCCCTCGGTATCTTCGAGCTCCATTTGTTCGATGTTACGAAACTCGCGTTCCGCATCGAGCTGAGGCGCCACTTTGCGGACCGTCTCGATCGCCCTCTGCCCGTGCGCCACATGCACAACATGATCCGGATCCAACCCGTGCTCGTTGGCCCACGTAGTCCACACACGCGTGACACACGGCGTGGAGTCAACGAGCACGCCATCCAGATCGAAGAGTACCGCCTGGCAGGTGAAAAGAGGCATTAAGGAAGGCCGGTTGTGGTGGGCAAAAACTCAACTCGCCAGCGCAGCAATTTCGTCGAAGTCGATCTGGCAATGTCCAACCGTCGCCGGCCCGCCGACGATTTCCAGGTTGCCGCCCTCATAGAAATATGTCTGGCGGCCCGGGTCGATAACAAAGATACCTTCGATCCCCATCTGCTGGTAATCGGCTAGCTTGATCAAGATGCGCTTCATGGTATCTTCGGGCGACAGTATCTCAAAAACCATTAGCGGAGCATGGGTGACGATCTGTTCTCGGGGTGCGTCGGCCTTTAGCACCGTGACGTCGGGCACGCGATAGCGGGCCGGAGATATCTGTATCCGCAATTCGGGGTATGCTTTTACGCCCCATTCCGGATGCCGTAGGAAGTACGCCAGAATTGCCCCCTGCCATGATGCGTGATCCAGTTCGCCCATTGGCCGCTCCTCAATCACCCCATCCACGTATTCGGCATCAGGCTCGTAAGAGGACCGGAGATACACCTCGATAGGAACTGTAGTTGCCGTCGCCATGCAACCATGATAACGCCGCCGGTCAGATACCAGGTATCAGCTCTCAGGTTTCAGCTGTCAGATTCAGGTCTTGTCATCTTGAGCGAGGAGCGCAGCGACGAATCGAAGGACCCCTACATGTTGAACCACGGAACTCGAGCTGGCACCTGACACCTGACGCCCGATACCCAATCTGACACTCCACACCTGAAACCTGAGACCGCTTCCCGCTTTTCTTTCAGCAATCTCAATTGCATCGCATATATTGAAATCAATGCCTTCGATTGCACTTTCGGAGCTGCTGGGCGCGACAGTCTACGACTGTTCCGGTTCGTCGGCTGGCAAGGTGCGCGAAATTGCCGTCTCGCCGCAGGAAGACGCCACCCGCATCTCCGCGATGGTGGTCAAGACACGTTTTGGCGATCGGCTGCTTCATCCGCAGGCCATCAGCTCCATCAATGGCGGAGTGCGCATCGGCACCCTGGCAACCGAATGGTTGCCCTATAGCAACGGCGAAGGGCTGCTGCTACTGGGACGCGATCTACTCGACCAGCAAATCATCGACGTGCATGGCAGGAAAGTTGTGCGGGTGAATGATATCGACATCCACGAGGAGGTCGGTCACGAGCACGTCATTCTGAAGCTGGCCGCGGTGGACGTCGGCGCGCGCGGAGCCATTCGACGGCTGTTGAAAGGAATTGTGCCTGCCGGCGCACTGCACGCGCTGCTTTCGAAGGTGCCGCCGCGGATGATTCCCTGGGAGTTCGTCGACATCATCGAGACGGATCCCGCGCGCCGCGTCAAGCTGAAGATCTCTCTCGACCGTCTGGCGACGCTCCATCCTGCTGATATTGCCGACATCGTCGAGGACCTTGCCCCGGCGGAGCGCGAAGCCATCTTCGAAACGCTGGATGAAGGAGTTGCCGCGCAGACTCTGGAAGAGATCGATCCCAAGATGCAGGTTTCGATTCTCAGCTCACTCGACTCGGACCGCGCCGCCGACATTGTCGAGGAGATGGATCCCGACGCTGCGGCCGATGTACTCGCCGACATGCCCCCGGAGGAGACGCAGGAAATTCTCACCGAGATGCAGCCCGAGGAGCGTGCCGAAGTCGCCGAACTGATGGCGTTCCATGAGAACACCGCTGCCGGGCGCATGACCACCGAGTACATGGCGCTGAAGCCGGGGGCCAGGGTGGCCGACGCTATCGAGATGCTCCGCAACTTCGAAGGCGGACTGGAGAGTCTAAGCACCATCTACATCATCGGCGACAAAGACAAGCTTCTCGGCGCTGTGCCGCTGGCGAAGATTGTGCTGGCTCCGGCCGAGACGGCGCTCATGTTGCTCAGCACGCGCTTCATGCCAACCATCCATCCCGGCGCCTCCGAGAAGGAGGTGGCGGCGATGTTCGACAAATACAATCTGCTGACCCTGCCGGTTATCGATGACGATGGCACGCTCACGGGTGTGATCACCGCCGACGATGTCATCAACATGCTGCGAGCCAAGCTGTAGATTCCGCTTCCGCTCACCTCTGTTATATTCACGCCATTCGTTTTACTTACTTCCGATCAGGAGTCGTTCTTTGAAACTGCAGACCGTTTTGGCCGCTGTCATCGTACTCAGTGCTGTCTGTCCCGCCCAGCCCGCGCAACCTGTGAAGAAACAGGAAACCCAAGCTGCCAATATGCCGGCCCAGTCCAAAGCTCAGCTTGTAACTTACATTCGTGCCGGGCGGCTCTTCGACTCAACCAACGACAACTATCGCGAGAATGTCGTCATTACCATCGAGGGAGAGCGCATAACAGCGGTGCAGCCCGCAGCCTCCACCCAAATCCCCAGCGGAGCCAATGTCATCGACCTGTCGAAAGCCACCGTGCTGCCTGGTCTGATCGATTGCCACACCCACCTGGGCGCGCGCTCGGACCAGTACAACCCCATCAATGCATTCCGGTGGTCGCCATACAAAGAAGGCTTCGCCGCCGAAAAGAATGCTCGCACTACCCTGCTCGCTGGCTTCACTACCGTTCGTGATGTCGGCTCAGGCCCTTCATGGCGGTCGATCTGCGCAACTACATCAACGAGGGATACATCATTGGCCCGCGCGTGGTGGCCAGTGGGCCGGGCATTTCCATCACCGGCGGACACGGCGACCTGAACAACTTCTCGCCCGAGACCCATGTCACGCTCTTCCCCGAGGAGCGTGACTACCAGATTGCCGACGGTCCCGATCAGGTGCGGCACGTAGTGCGCGCGCAGGTGAAATACGGCGTCGATGTGATCAAGATTCTTGCCTCCGGAGGCGTGCTCTCCAAAGGAGACAGCCCCGGCGCGGAGCAGTTCTCATTCGAAGAACTGAAGGTTGCTGCCGACGAAGCTCACAAAGCTGGACGCAAGATTGCCGCGCACGCCCACGGCGCGAAAAGCATCAAGGACTCGATCCTCGCCGGTATCGACTCCGTCGAGCACGCCAGCCTGGCGGACGACGAAGACATTCGCCTTGCCGTCGAGCACGGCACATACTTCGACATGGATATCTATAACGACGACTACCTGCTGGGCAATGCGATCAAGTTTGGATTGGAGCCGGAGAACGTCGAGAAAGAGAAGATGGTCGGCAAGACCCAGCGCGAAACCTTCCAGAAGGCTGTGAAGGCGGGCGTGAAGATGGCGTTTGGCACCGATGCCGGCGTCTATCCCCACGGAGACAATGCGAAGCAGTTCGTAACCATGGTGCAGTATGGGATGACACCGGCGCAGGCGATTCGGACGGCCACTCAGAATTCTGCCGACCTCATTGGCCGCAGCAAAGACGTGGGGACGATCGAACCCGGCAAATACGCCGACATCATAGCGGTGTCGGGCGATCCTCTGACCGATGTTGCTGCGCTGCAATCGGTCGGCTTTGTGATGAAGGGCGGCGTGGTTTACAAGGACAAATTGGCCGGCACGCCGGCGCAGGAGCATTAAGTGACAATGGAATCTTGAAGATCAAAAAACTTGTCAAAAGTTGTTGAAATCGCGTTCGATGTGGGCTAGCATGCTTGCCCTGCCCGCAAGGAAAGCCAAAGCATGGCTCCTCTCGCAGTACCTTTAAGGAGGAAAAATGGCGCACGCGGTTTCAATTTCCCTGAAAAAATTCACCGAGTCGGTAAACAACGCGGTGAAAGCGGCATCGGCAAAGCATCCCAAATTCAAAATCGAGGCGACACAGGGCATCAGTGTGTCCTATCTCATCCGCGGTATTCCGGTGCCCGACGGACTTCTTCACAATATGACTGTTCCAGAGTTGCAGTCTTTCGCAACAGACGTCGCGCAGCACGTGTCGGCAGCACATCAGGACCTCTTTAGCAGGGGCGGAGGGCGCGCGGCGGAGGGCGCGGTAATCTCAGTGGGCGGCCGCATCATCATCGGTATCCCGCCTATCGAGAATTTCCTGTTAACGGAGTAGGGAGGCCGATCCATGACTAAGCTGTGTCCGAGTGCGCAGCCGGGTATGGAGAAGTGCAGAGTTTTGGGAGTGGTTCAGCGAGATGGCCCCACTCCCATGCTCCAGTACCTGGCCGAGACTCTTCCCGCCACTCCCGAAATTCTGGCGATGGCGGCTCCGTTGAAGGCGACCGAGGTGTTCCGTCTGGCTGCCACTTGTGCCGAACATAAGTGTCCGCATTTTGATGGGACGGATTGTCGCCTGGCCGCGAGGGTGGTCCAGATTCTGCCTGTCGCAGTTGATACTCTGCCTCCCTGCATCATTCGCAAGGACTGCCGTTGGTATTCGCAGGAAGGAGGGGCCGCCTGTAAGCGTTGCCCCGAGATCACTACGGTCAGCTACGACCTGTCCCCAGAAGTGCAAGAGGTTTCGGGTCTCCCCATCGTGCGGGAAGACGCGATTTTGTAGATCTGAAAGTTGCGGGCGCCCATTCCACTGTATTTGGCGGGGTGGGGATGTTTCATCTCGACGACGGCGAAACCCTGTACCTAGTGTCCCTTCCCGAATCCCTTGCGCCGCTGCTGGCTGTAGCGGTGCAGCGCGTCTTCGATGATCGGGAATGCGCCTCGGCCGGCTGGATCTCGTCGACCTCGACGGCCTTGCCTTCCAGCTGCTTGTAGTCCTGGAAGAAGCGCCGCAGCATCGTCAGCCGGTGCTCGGGCATCTCGGCGGCTTCGCGGTAGCTGTTGAATTCCGGGTCCTGCGTCGCGACGGCGATGATCTTGTGGTCCTTCTTGCCGGCAGTCGATCATGGTCATCAGGCCGATGGCGCGGGCGTGGATCAGCGTCAGCGGCACCACCGCTTCCTGGCAGAAGCACCAGCACGTCGAGCGGATCGTCGTCCTCGGCCAGCGTCTGCGGGATGAAGCCGTAGTTCGCCGGGTAATAGACGGCCGAGTAGAGCACGCGATCGAGCTTGATCAGGCCGCTCTGCTTGTCGAGCTCGTACTTCACGCTCGAGCCGAACGGGATTTCGATGACGGCGTTGAACTCCTGCGGCAGGTGCTCGCCGGGAGTGACGTCGTGCCATGCATGAGTCATGTGGTGGAAATTCGCGCGGCCGCAAGAATCTGCCTCAGCCGCGGCCATACTAGATTAGCAGCTCGGGCCTTTGGCAAGGTCCGCAGCGCGGAACTGCGCCGCGAGCTCCTCTAGAGCGTGGCGAAGACTCAGTAACGGTGGGGCAACTCCAGCTCCGTCTCCACCGAGCTGGTCAAAGAGCCGACCAGAAAACTAACGAGGATCACACTCACAACTACCACCATTGCCAACATTGAACTCACCCCTTCATGGCGCAAAGCCGACTCTGGCGCCTCCCCATCTCCTACGGAGTGGGAGCACCGGAAGTTGTGCATATATATATCACAGGTTGGAAGCCTGTGAACGTCTCAGCTCGGTAAAAACTTTCTCGGCTGGCATTACTGGTCGGGTATTTCTCCTCGCGGCAGGGTGGTTTGGCAGGAACGGCTGTTGCCTAAGCAACCCTTCATTCCTCCGCTTCCCGAACCGGGAAGCTTCCGCGTTTAGCATTCGACCTAACTTATCGGCCGTACTTCCCGGCCTATATCACTGCCGAACGTGTCGCACTGGATATGAAATGAGCCCGAGGACGATTTCATGGCCCCTGTGCAGAGACTCACTTCCCTGTCGTTAGCAATCATTGCTTTGGTACTTCTCGCCGGATGCGGCGGCTTCTCTCCGGTGGATCCGCCGGCTCCGCTGAACGCCGCCGATGTGAACCTGATCTTCGTTGTAAGCGAGGACATCGCTTATCAGGACGCGGGAGACGTCAACCCGAATACGGCCAATCTCACCAATCGCGGCCTGCAACGCACGCTACTGATGGGAAGCTTTCTGCAGCAGCAGGTGCTGGGTGGCGGGAACGTGACCAGCATCTACGCTCTGGAACCGACGACCCATCTACAGACGGCAAACGAATATCCCGATATGGTGCCGCTGGAAACGGTTCAACAATTCGCCATGCTGAACTTGACCACCCAGCAGCCGCAAGGCAATGCACCGTTTACCGCGAACAGCTATGCACTGTATGCGTCGTATACCGCCGCCTCGGTACCGCAGGGAGTTGTGCCGCAGTTGCCGCTATGCTCGCCTTGCCAGGGTCTCGACTTCAGTGACCAGCAGGGCGACAACGAAGCGCTCGTCAACACTGTTATCCAAGCAAACACACCAGGGTTCTATGTCTTCTCCGCACCTTGGGAGACGATCAGCGCTCTGCTGGCAAATATCAATCGTATCCACGGCTATCGCCTGAGCGTGCCCGCAAGCTATGCCGGCCAGAACTATGTCTACGCTCTGGCGATTGGTTCGTCAGGAACGGCTGGTTTGGTCACCTATAACGCGAATCTCAATCCGCCAAACACCTATCCGACGCTGCCCGCGGGAAAGATTGTCAGCGCACCATGCAAGCAGACTTTCAATTTCCAGGTAACCGGAGGCGTGGGCACGGCCGTAATTCCCGCTGGAACGAACACCAACGAGACGGTGTACATGATTCGTCACGCGGAAGCGCACCCTGTGCCCTACTTCGAAGATGGCAACTATGTCGGCGCCGGGCAATGGCGCGCCCTTGATCTTCCCAACGCGTTGAGGGACAAGATCAAGCCTGATGAGATTTACTCGATTGATCCCGCCATTGGATATGCCGAAACCATAGGTGGCGCACCCTCTTCGTATGTCAGGCCAGCGTTGACGGTTGCGCCGTATGCGATCGCCAACAACCTGGCCGTTGAGCTGGCTACCAGCTTTGCTGTCTTCGATCAGAACGCACCCGACCTGGCCACTGACGCCAGCTACTTCTTCTTCACCGGAGGCACATTCTCCAACAAAACTCTGCTAGTGGCATGGGAGCACGATCACATTCCGCCGACCATCAACGCATTACTCTCCACCTACCACGGCGGACAGACCGTGCCGAACTGGCTGGATAGCGACTACGACAGTATTTGGAGGGTGCAGCTGGATGGACAGGGAAACCTGACGGTCGACAATTCCATGTGCGAGGGCATCAGCTCGGCAGACCTGCCGAAAACGCCTCCGCAATTTTGAAGTAGGTTGCTGGCCGAATGCGGGCGCCAATGCATAACACCCGCGGCCACCGAAGGATCGAGGGATGGACCTCGGCAAAGGCGAAGCCCGCGTTAAGTCGCAGGCGTTGCCACTTCTTCCAACACCCGGTTCAGGGCCTCGGGACCATCGGCGCCCACGATGTATCGGTCAGCCTCGACCTCAGGCCATTCGCCATATAGGTGCGAGATGTAGATCAGTTTTACCTGTGACGACTTCTGGCGCAGCAGGCGCACGATCTGTCGCCCCAGCAGAAGACGGCAACTTATGGCAAAGCAGAATGACGTCGTATTCCTCGCTGCTTTCGACTGCGGCGATAGCTTCCTTCTCGGTGTTGACGATGTCCGCTTTGTGTCCGGCATAGTGCAACGCGAACTGGCGTAAGCGATTGAGTTCCTCGTCGGTGCTAAGCGCAAGAATCTTCATTTTGGAGTCCTGAAGTGGGCTAACTCATTGCAGGCACAGAACTATATCAGATGGGCGGGGGACTCTGGCAAGCGCCTCGCAACGGACATGCTATCAGGTGGGTTTGTTCTCCTTACCTTCGCCGTATGCCCGACGGGTCCAACGCGTAAATAGCTGAATAAATTGACCGTTAAGCGATAATGTTTGCTGATAGAGGTAATACGAAACAATCAATCGTAATTCACAATCTTCCAACAGCAGCCCGCAATCTAATCAATAGATAATCGTCCCTCCAAGTCTTCTGGCTGTTTCACGCTTTTAACCGATAAGGAAGGGTGTCTTGAACGCACGCAATCATAAGGAATACGAGAAGTTCGCAATGATCAACGCTGAAACACAACCGCAAACCAAGCGATACATCCTGGCCAGCGACTTCGACCAGACCTTCAGCTTCAACGACTCAGGCTACGTCCTGAGCGAGTTGCTGGGCATTGCTGAGTCGGAGTTCGAGCGCAAGATCACGGGCATGGCCAAGCTGAACCTGGTGCAGCAGGGCGGCGAACTTGCCTACCTGCTGCTGCACGATCCGGAGTTCCGCTCCAAGGTGCGCCGCGAGCATCTCTACGAGGCCGGCAAGCGGGTGCGCCTGAAGCCAAATATCGACGCGCTGTATTCGTTCCTGTCGAACGATGTCGAAGGCTTTCACTTCGACTTCTACGTGATCTCGGCCGGGCCGGTGGAGATCATTCGCTCGGCACTGGAAGGCATCATTCCTGCCGACCACATTTATGGCACCGAGTTCGAGTACAACGACGAGGGCGAGATTGAGCGCATCGTGCAGGTCACGGCCGGCTACGGCAAGGTGGCAGTCATCGACAAGCTGCTTGAAGAACTGAAGACCGGTTCGGACCGCATCGTCTACGTCGGCGATGGCAGCTCCGACATTCACGTCATGCTGCACATCAACCGGCGCGACGGCTTCACCATCGCCGTCTCGGAGAACAAATATCTGGCGCCCATCGCGAAGCGCTCCATCCTGAGCGACAATGCGCTGGCCATCCTGATCCCCATCCTGGAGGAAGTTGTGGGATGGGATTCCATGTCCATTCGCGAGGTCTTCGAGCAGAAGGGCTTCCTGATTCAGCAGTGGGACAAGGTGCAGACCGACATGCTGACCATCATCCCCACCGTGGCGCCGATACTGGAGCGGTCAAGCCTGGCCGCGAAGGTGTAACCGCCGCAAAGGTGTGATTGCCGGGAAGACTTCCAGCGAATGGTGAACAGCGGAACTATTGCGTGCGGGTGGCTGTGCCTTGCATCACGGTCACCCAAGCGCCGCCCGGTGACTGCAATTCCTGCTTGAAAGTGTAGGAATCTTTCGAGACAAAGCTGAAAATGTAGCGTGCCTGCACAACCACTCCGTTCAACTTCTGCACGGCCTTCCACGTCCAAGTATTTCCCGTCAAATGGCCCATCGCGATGATGTGCTCGCCCAGGCTGTTGTAGAAGTTGTACAAATAGACGTTACTTTTGGGGTTGTACTCCATCACTCGCGTACTGCGAACGTCGCCCAGCGGTCCCTGAATGTCAGTGTGGGTTTCGACGAAGTAGCCTCCCGGCGTCCAGGCGCTTTGCTCTTTGCCGGTGAACTCTGCGGAAGGAGAAGTCGGGCTGATCTTCATGGTTCCCTGCAGGCTCCAATTGCCGACGAAATACTCCATCACTTGCTGCTGCTGCGTAGGTCCAGCGGGAGCCGCGGGGTTTTGAGAAATCGCGAAGGTCGCGGTGAATGCCAGCAGGACTGCGGGTAAGAGTTTCATTGAGAGGATTCCTTAAGCCTGAACTCGGATTGCAAGGAATCGTAACATGCGGATCGTTTCCGTCCCCGGCCCCGTTACATAGTCGAACTACGGTGGGGTCAGTTGGTCACGGTAATGTCTACCGTCGCGCTGCCTTGATTCAATAGTCTGTTCCCGGAGCTTGCGTAGTTCTTTCCGGAGACAGAGATCTGATAGGTGCCGGTCGTGGAGGGGGCGTAGTAATAGATCACTGTGTTGCCACGATCAGGTCCGATTCCAGTGTCGTAAGCGATGTAGCCGTTTGGGCAGCCGGGGAGGGGCGGGGCATTCAAGGCATCGAGCACACCTTCGGTGCATTGATGTTGATAGCCTACAACCTCCCAAGTGAGGTTGGAACTCAAGTCGTTGAGCGGCGGCGATGTCTGTATGGTGATCTGTACCGAGGAGTTGACGGAAACGGTTGGCGCGCTGGGCGTGAATTGAATCTGCAAGCCGGCGGGGCCGCTGCCGCCGCAAGCGGCAAGCAGGGAGACAGCAAGCGGTACGGCCAGGATGAACCAGCGTCTCTGCATCGAGAAGCCTCTCACTCTTTTACACCACCGTTTTTAGATTTGTCTGTGACCTGCGGCGCAATACTCAGCTTCCCTGTGGAGGTTTCTGCTGGGGCCTCAGCAAGGTGCAGGTTCCTCTCTACGCTTGGGATGACCCACTACAGAATATTGAGGTCGATCACACGTATCTTCGCAGCACTCTCTCCGAGAGATTGCACAATACCTCGTAGGGTAAGGTTTCCGACCAGCCGGCCAGGTCCCAGGCGGTGATCTCTTCCCCGCCGCTGCGGCCGATCAGCAAAACTTCATCGCCGATTTCGCAGTCGCGAATGTGTGAAACGTCGACGATCGTCGTGTCCATCGAAACACGCCCCAGTACCGGAGCGCGCTGACCGCGAATTAGCACACTGCTCCGGGCTGCGCCGGCAGTTCCGTTGCTCGAGCCTGCAGTTACGTGTCCGTTCTTTGGATAAGAATGCTTGCGCGAATAACCATCGCCATAGCCTGCGGCGATCACGCCAATGCGTGCTGGTCCGGATGTAACATACGTTCCGCCGTAACCGAGTGGCTGTCCCCCAGCAACATCGCGCAAGGAGATGATGCGGGTCTTCCACTGCAAGACAGGCTGTAGATCCAGCCGCGGCACCGCGTTTTCGGCTGTATGGCCGTCGCGATTCACCAGCGGCAGTTGATATCCGTAGATCGCCAGACCGGGCCGGACAAAGTTGTGCCGCGTCTCGGGCCGCGCGATGGCTGCGCTGCTGTTCGCTAAGTGACGGATCGGCGGATGCAAGTCGTGCCGCGCCAGGATTTCGAGAGCCTCCTCGAATCGCCGGATCTGGTTGCGCGTGTCCGAATCGTCGAGTACCTCCGAGGACGCGAGATGACTAAAGGTGCCCTCCAGTTCGATCTCGGGAGTGCTTTGCAAAGTTTCGATGAACTTGTGTAGTTCCGGCAGGGGCAATCCCAGCCGGGCCATGCCGGTATCAATCTTTAAATGTACGGCCACAGGATGCGCGAGTCGCAGCTTTCGCGCCGCACGGGCAAACGTATCAAGCTCTTCAATGCGTGAGATTGCCGGCGTCAGAGAGTAATGCAGCGCGTCTTCTTCCTCGCCTCGCCATACTCCCACCATGATCAACACCCGGCCGGTGATGCCAGACTCCCTGAGGGCTACCCCTTCATCGGTTGAGGTGACGCCGAACCAGCGTCCGCCCTCCTCTTGCAGCGCTCGTGCACACTCCGCATAGCCATGCCCGTAGGCATCGCACTTCACCACCGAGCAGATCGTCACCTCGGACCCGACATGCTCCCGCAGCACTCGGAAATTGTGGCGCAATGCCGAAAGCGATACCTCAGCCCAGTTTGGACGGGAGTAGGTTCGGGAGAGTACAGGCTGGCTGAGCAAGATGATTCATGATAGCGCGAGCACAATGCCCGGCGTGTTGACGACGCAGCTACTCGCAACGCTCTCGCGCTTCAACCGCACGGCGGTATGGATACGTGGCAATGAAGCTCCTCGGGGGAGAAGCATCGCGGGTGAGCAAACTGCCGGCGTGCAACCGCGCATCCATCTACTGTGAGTCAGAAAGGCGGCGAGATGTCGGAACCGTCAAGAACGGATATTCCTTTGAAAAACCCGCAGTATCCGCAGGGTGCTGAGAGCGAAGACTTCACCTCCGCGGAAACGAATTTTCAGCAGCCGCTCGCCACCGGCAGCAATCCTCGTCGCGGCGACATCTACGGTGAGCTACCCAGGAGCCGTGCCGAGAGCTTCGGACATAGCGTTGGAACGGCAGTGTCGGGGGTTCTCCGCTTCCCGCAGCGAGTTGGTGAAGCCAGGTCGCGCCTTCGTCACGCCGGCAATATCACGCGCGCGCAAGCCTCCGCGGTCGCACTCGACATGATGGACGCGGCAGCCCAACGTGCCGAAGACCTTCGGCGCACCGGTGGCGAAACCCTTTCCGGCTGGGCCCGTAACGCTCGACGCAGGACTGCGCGATTGGAAAATCAAGCGGCCGAGAGATGGCGAGACCTCCGCTCTGCGGCCGAGGACCACGTCGAAGTTGCGAGCCGCCGCGTAATCGCCCAGTGGGACCGGACGCAGAAAGCGGTCACACGCATGCAACAGGACGATCCGGTGCGATTCCTTGCGCTGGTCGCGGGAACCGCATTTGTCATCGGAGCGGGGCTGCGGATATGGAGGTCGCGCGGAGATGAATAATGGGTTTACTAAATCGGTGCCGGAAGTCGTAAACGACCTTAAGGGCGAACTGAAGGACTTCGTCGCGACGCGCCTTGCCATGCTCCGCTCGGAGATGAGCGAGAAGCTGTCATCCTTCAAGGCAGCCTTACCGGCCCTGATCGTAGGTCTGGTTCTGCTGTGGACGTGTTGGTTGCTGTTCACCGGATTGCTCGTTACCGCCATCGCAACTGCATTCTCCAGCCCGTGGGGATGGGTGTACGCCTTCCTGATCGTGGCAGGGGCCTATTTGCTGCTGGGCCTTATGCTCGCCGTCGGGGCATGGTCGAAGCTGAAACGTACTAACCTCGTGCCCGCGCGCACATTGCGAGTGCTGAAACAGGATGAGGTGTGGCTACAAACGGAGGCCAAGACCCAGATATGAGCAGCAACGATATGCCACCCGAAGTGCTTGAGCAGCGCGCCGCAGAACAAAGGCGTCGGTTACATAACTCAGTCAACGACCTGCGCTCGTCGGTGACGGAAGTAGTGCGCGAAAAACTCGACTTTAAACGCTATGTTCGCGAGTACATCGGTCCGGCCACTGCCACCGCGGCCATTCTAGGTTTGCTGCTGGGGCACGCGACGGCAGGCATGTTCACCAGAGACTGACACCCCACCTCTTGCTAACCTTAGTGAACTTCAGTGGTACTACCTTACCACCGAAGTGCTATAGGCTTCGTGCGAGAAGCACGATAAAACTGAGGCCGGGAATGTTGAGCCAAGTGAAGGCCGAAGCAGAGTAGCGTCCCCCTACTCTTCCAGGCTCCGCGCCAGGTAGTAGTTCGCGAGTTTCACTTGCCTCCACGCCGGGAGCCCCCGTGATTAATGTCGTAATCGCTGACCATCAGGCGATTTTCCGCGCTGGCATTGCCAAGATTCTAGCCGTAGAAGACGATCTCCGAATCGTAGGACAGCCCCCAACCATGCAACAGCTGCTGGTCTGTCTGGAGAAGCTGCGGGTTGAAGTACTCCTGCTCTCGAGCGGTTTCAGCACGCGACGAAGCGATGCTATTGAGACAGCCCAGCGCCATTCAGTAGCAGTGATCATGTTGGCCGAGAGCACGGAGGCCGCTGCCCAGTTCACCAAGTCAGGTGTCAAGGGCGTGGTCTACCGTTCCGTGCCAGGAACCTGCATGGTTGACACCGTGCGTCGCATAGCGCGCGGAGAGACATACATACAAGCCCAGGGAGCACCCGGCATCGACCTCAATCAGGACATGGTCGGTACCCGCGTGCGCGATCGCCTTTCCGAGAAGGAAGTACGCATCATGGCTGCGGTCGTGCGCGGATTTAAAAACCGCGACATCGCCATGCAGCTCTACACCACGGAGCAGGTGGTGAAGAACGCCCTGCGAAACATATTTGATAAGACCGGTGTCTCTGACCGGCTGGAGCTGGCGCTCTTCGTACTTCACCACAGAGTACTGGCACAGGCCACAGCAGCTGTGCAGATCGAACCCGAACCGCGCAAGCTGAAGCGCACCGCAGTAGCGGGAATTGAAGGTAAGCCGGACTCGAAAGAGCCGCCGACAATTCTGCAGTAGCCGATAGAACCAGACCGGCGGACCTTCTACTTTCCTGATCGGCCTTGCTTTGGCTTGCTCTGGTTTGCCGGGTTCGGCTTTTCGACGTCGAGCGCTGCACTCACTTCCCCGGAGCTCGCGTGCGCAGCCTTGCTCTGCTCAACCCTCTCCTGCTCCGAGTGGAGCTTGTCTCCGATCTTCAGCAGTTCGTTGACAATGGTAACCAGTTCTTCAGGATTAATCGGCTTCTCAAGATAAAGGTCCGCTAGCGGCTCGGGAGCCTGGAAGGCCTCCGACACATAGCCGGAAACCACCACCACGGGCATGGTGGAATTGGTCTTGGCAGCCTGCAACACTGCGCGCCCGTTGGCATCTCCTAAACGCCAGTCGGTGACAACGGCGTCGTAGGCATTGTGCTCGAGCTTATCAATAGCGTCCTCCGCCGAGGTGGAAGCGGTTGCTATATGGCCGGCCGCCTCCAAAATGGTGCACTTAAGAGTGACGATACTCGCCTCGTCATCGACGCAAAGGATTTTTGCCATTTAATTCGATCCTGTCGGCCAACCGGTCGGCGGCGTGGAAAATAAAAGATAAGGGCAATCGCTTACGGGCCCGTAGAACTGCCGCCTATTGTTCAGCACGCTGCAGGCGAAAGTCAAATCACATCAAAGCAATAGCGCGAGATGCGTGTGCCTACTTCCAAAAGCCTAAGCTGGCGGCCCTAGCTCATGCGCCATTCGCCCGCGGGACTCCAGTGCCCACCGTGCCCCATCCTCCGCCGCCAGGACTCTCCACGCGCACCCGCTCTCCCCGTCTTAGACGGACGCTCGCCTTTCCCGGAAGCAGCTCGGTCGAGCCGTCCTGACGCGCAACGCTGGTCCGTCCGGCCTGCCCTTCACCGCCACCTGCCAACCCGTAGGGACGCAGCTCGCGCCGGTCCGAAAGGACCGTGACCGTGGCGTCGGTCAGTACTTCGATTTCGCGGACGATGCCGTCTCCGCCGCGATGTTCTCCTTCTCCGCCGCTTCCCTTCCGTAAGCTGTACCGGGTAATGCGAAAAGGATATGCGTACTCCAGCGCTTCTGCCGGAGTGTTGAGAGAATTCGTCATGTGAGTGTGAACGCCGGAAACCCCGTCATGGGCAGCGCTCGCGCCCGAGCCGCCGGCGATTGTTTCGTAGTAAGCGAAAGGAGTATGGGCATGGGAACGATCGTCCATGCCACCGATCGTCAGATTATTCATGGTGCCCGAAGAGGCTGCTGCGATGCGCTCGGGCAGCACCTGGGCCAAGGCCCTCAGCAGCACGTCGACGATCCGCTGCGAAGTCTCGACGTTGCCTCCGGCCACAGCCGCGGGCGCCTGCGCATTAACAACTGTCCTCGGCGGCGCGACTAGCTCAAGCGGCCGCATCAGCCCAGCCGTCGCGGGCACATCCCCGGGTTGCAAGCTGCGAAATACGTAGAAGCAGGCCGACTGCGTGATCGCTTCGACGGCGTTGATGCTGCCCTCCACCTGCGGCGAGCTGCCGGTGAAATCAACAATGGCAGCCGGGCCTCGATTTTCAGCGGCTCTCCGGCGTTGCGGCGGAAATGTAATGCGTACGGCGATGCGGATGGGCCCCGATCCCATGCCGTCGTCATCGAGAAAGTCTTCCGCCGAGTAGCTCCCTCGGGGAAGGCCGCGCAAGAACTCCCGCATCATCTCCTCGGAGTAGAGCAGTAAGTCACTGCCGGCGGCATGCACGCGCTTCAGTGTGTAACGCACGCAAAGCTCGTGTAGTCGCACGGCCCCGGTGTGGCACGCGGCGAGTTGGGCCCGCAGATCGCCTTCGCGCTCCTCGGGCGTGCGCACGTTGTTAAGCAGAAGCGAGAGAACATCGCGATCAACGTTACCTTCGCGCACCAGCTTCACCGGGGGAATCCGCAGACCTTCCTGGTAAATGTCGCGGCAGGGGCCCATCGACCCTGCATAGGTGCCGCCGACGTCCGCATGATGTGCCCGTGCTGCTACGTAGAAGGCTGGCCGCATCTTCGCCCGGACGCGCTTGCCTGCACTCCCGACGAACACCGGAGCGACCATCGTAATGTCTGGCAGGTGCGTGCCTCCGCGAAACGGATCGTTCAGCATGGCCACGTCGCCCACTCCCAGATCGAGCTGCGTAATCGCTGCGTGGACCGACATGGGCATGGATCCCAGGTGCACCGGCATGTGGTCTCCCATGGCCAGAACATCACCGTCGCCGTTGAACACGCGCGCACGAATAATCGCGCCGCTCCTTGATGTTCGGCGAAAACGCAGTTCGCCGCAGTGCGGCTCCCATCTCTTCTGCAATGGCATGAAACAAATGCTTGAAGACTTCGAGTTCGACTGGGTCTCGCGGCATGAGCGTGAGTGTAATACAGGAGACGAGGCTGCGCGTGCATGGCAGATCGCACTGGCGCGAAGAGAAAAATTGCGATGGCTAACTCCCCCAAGCTAGCCACCGCGGCAGACCGCACGATCCTTGCGCCCAACTTGGCGGTCTGCAAGCAGGTAATGCACAACCTGCAACTTCTTGACTATACCGATAATCTATTTGACTATACGGACAAACCCATTGAAAACATGAGGTTTTGTGCGCGCTAAGCAAAATTTAGCTAGAATATTTTGCCTGGCAAGAAAAGAGAGGTGAACGTGGTCAACAAGACCATAGAAGACGGGCTTCGCCCCTATCAGATCGGGCCAAAATTACGCGCGCTCCGCCTGAAGAAGAGTATGGGATTGGTGGAGTTGGGCAAGCACACCGGGCTTTCACCTGCCATGCTCTCTAAGCTTGAACGTGACAAGCTCTATCCCACGCTGCCCACCTTGTTGCGGATCGCGATGGTCTTCAGTGTTGGGTTGGACTATTTCTTTACTGACGAACGAAAGCGTCGCGTCGCTTCCGTCATTCGCAAGGACGAACGTGTTCGGCTGCCGGAACGCCCCGGCGCTCAGGACATCGCTTATTACTTTGAGAGCCTTGACTTCAAGTGTAACGAACGACAGACTAACGCGTACCTGGCGGATTTTGAGCCGGTAGGCCCGGAAAAGGTAAAGCCCCATCAGCATCCTGGCTCGGAGTTCCTTCATGTAATCAAGGGCAAGCTCGGACTGAAACTCGGCCTCGATGATTTCGAGTTGGAAGCTGGCGACTCGATCTACTTCGACCCTAGCGTGCCGCACACCTATCGCCGCCTCGGTAAACCACCCTGCCAGGCGCTCGTAGTGACTGCCTGAGCGGTTTGATTTCGCTGGCACCGTGCCTGATCTGCAATGTGCCTTCGGTGATCTACCGAAAGCGTTCGCGTAGTGCCTGGGACGCACGACCAACCTCCGCGTCCTGCCACGCGATTGATACACTTCCCCTGCTATGCCACATCGCCGCACTATCCACTGCCCTAAACTTCTGGCAATAATTGTTGTCATGATTGCTCTCTCCTCTGTGGCCTCAGCCCAATCGAAGCCTCGCGCCCGTAACTTGGGTATTCCGTTTGACGGCACGCCCGGACCGTTCAATGCCATCACGGATGTGCTGGCGTCCAAGTCGGATATACAACTCTGATCTCCGGCTCCGGCAAGTTGAAAGTCGGCGAGGGTCCGGTACGCACCGGGGTGACGGCGGTGTGGCCGCGCGGAAAGAACATGTTTGGCGATCCGGTATTTGCAGGCTGGTATTCGCTGAATGGCAATGGCGAGATGACCGGTACGACCTGGGTGGAGGAATCGGGCTTCCTCGAGGGGCCGGTGATGATCACCAACACCCACAGCGTGGGAGTCGTGCGCGACGCTGTCATCCAGTGGCGAGTGCAGCATTCTGGAGAGCCGTCCGACAAGGTATGGTGGGGTTTGCCGGTGGTCGCCGAGACCTATGACGGATACCTGAATGACATCAACGGCTTCCACGTGAAGCCTGAGCATGTTTTTCATGCCTTGGATATGGCCTCCGGCGGTGCCGTGCAGGAAGGCAACGTCGGCGGCGGTACGGGCATGATCTGCAACGGATTCAAAGGCGGCACTGGGACGGCATCGCGCCGGCTCGACGAAAAACATGGCGGCTACACCGTGGGCGTTCTGGCGCAATGCAATTACGGCAAGCAGGAGCAGTTGCGCATCGCCGGAATTCCTGTGGGCCGCGAGCTGCCGCCGGGGATCGTTCGCGAAAAAGACCAGGGTTCGATCATTGTGGTCGTCGCCACCGATGCGCCGCTGTTGCCCAACCAGTTGAAGCGCCTGGCGCGCCGTGTGCCGCTCGGGTTGGGACGCGACGGCAGCTATTCCGGCAACGGCTCAGGTGACATCTTCATTGCGTTCTCTACTGCGAACTCAGGAGCGTGGGATCCTAAAGGCGTAAAACAAGTTGCAATGTTGCCGAACGATGAAATGGAGCCGCATTTTCCTCGCCACTGTGCAGTGCGTAGAAGAAGCCGTGATCAACGCGATGGTCGCGGCTCAGACCATGACCGGCATCAACGACCACACAGTGAACGCCATACCGCACAAGGAACTTCAGGAAGTGCTGAGGAAGTACAACCGGCTGGTGCAGAAGTGAAGACCGCTATGGGGTCAGAGCATCTCGCAGGACCCTGGCCAGGTCCTCGTCTTTGAAGATCATCAACAGTACGTTCTCGTACTTCACGTAGTACATAGGAAAGTGATTAGACCATGTGCGGGTGAAGTGAGTCAGCGGAGTTGAGAGCGTGTGAGTATACGAGCCGCCGTTCTGCTGTTCGGCGATGCGAATTTCCTGCACCTGCTGTCGCGTGGGGAAAAAGAGCGCATCGAATAAACCCTTGTCGGTATGAAATACGGCGGCTCCCCGCTGTCCCTTCAGCAATCCGTCCGACTTTGACATAGCCACGCAGTCGGAAACAACGCCGCGGTCGTTTAGGGTCAGAAAAAGAGCAAGGGCATCCTGATAACTTGGGTTAGAAGGCTGTAACTGCGCTCCCTTGTACGTGCCGGTGCAGTTCCACGGCGGCGAACTCGCGGTTTGTGCCCAGGCGGGCACGAGCAACGTGGCACCGAGACAAAGTGCAGTGACGAAGCCTCGCACGACAACTCCCGAGATATTCTACCGCTCACCCGCAAAGCGGCCGCCCAAGGCGCGCTTAAGCGTGATGTCCTACGAAGTGCTGCTCGGGTGTAGTTTCGGCGGTTAGATGTGCACCGCAGGCGCGGTGCGTGTCGCGTCCAGCTTTCCCAGTTCTTGCTGGAAGGGCAGGAACACCGAAAACGCAGTACCGCTTCTGCCCTGCCGCACACTGCTGATGACGTGGATCGTCCCCTCGTGCTTCTCGACAATACCGCGACTCACCCAGAGGCCGAGTCCCGTTCCCTTCTCTCCCTTTGTCGTATAGAACGGCGCAAACAGATTGCGCTTCACCCCGAGCGGCATGCCTGACCCACTGTCGATGATGGTCGTTCTTACGCCCTTACAGGCGGGGTCGTGGGCCCGACTACTTTCGCGCACGCTCACGATCAGGCGACCGCCGTGCGGCATCGCGTCGATAGCATTCCCCACCAGGTTGGAGAACACCTGCCGCAGCTCGCCGGGAAAGCCACGTACCGTAGCAGTAGTGTTGAAGCACTTCTCGACCGTGATGCTTCCCATGCGGATCTGGGGCGAAAACAGGGTCAGTACGCTCTCCAGCACCTCAGCCAGGCTGACGTCGATCGGATGGCGCGCCTCTCTATGAAACGTAAGTAATTGGCCGGTGATCTGAGTTATGCGCGACAGCTCCTCGCTCGCCATTTCCAGGTACTGTGGTGTCATAGTGCCCGAGCTGCTGTCGTGCTGCAGCAAATAAATGAGGTTCGTGACGGTGTCGAGAGGATTGCGGATTTCGTGGGCGATGGTAGCCGAAAGCCGGCCCGCCTGATTTAGCCGCTCACTGGCGCGAAGCGTCTGCTCGGTCTGCCGGCGGTGGCTGATATCACGGAACACGATCATCGTACCCGCCAGGCCGCTGGCCTCATTCATGATCGGCGCGGCCGTCACCTCGACGGGAAATTCCTGGCCCATTCGGTCCACCATCAGAAGCTCTTGCGCAGTTCGCGACCCATCGCCGGAACGCAGCAACCTCTGCAGTGGATGACGCAGTTCGGCTCGCGTACTTTCATCGAGTAGCCGGAGGATTTCTTGCACCGGACGCCCTCGCACTTCGGCCGCGTCCTTCCATCCGACTAACTTCTGCCCTATGGGGTTGATGAACGTCACTCGCTGCTGAGCGTCGGTAGTCACTACGCCATCGGCAAGGCTGTTCAGGGTGATGCGGAAGAACTCGCGGCTTTCCTGCAACTGCTGCGTCTGCTCTGCTTCCGCCCGCAAATGCATCTCGTAGGTCTCGGTCAGAGAGCGCAATTCCCGGCGCGTAAGGGTCAACAAAACGATCGCCACCAGCAGGGAAAGCCCAATGGCGCTGAACACGACGACTCTCCCCAGGATCGACGCTTTATGGGCGCGCTCACGCAGCAAGCGTTCTTCCTCGGCGGTCACCTCTCTCTGGCGCGCACGAATCTCGTCGATCAGGCGTACACCGTATAGCAGCTCATCGTCGTTGGGAGGCTTAGTGGAGTGTTGGGCTATCTCCTGCTCCGCCCACTGAACCCATGCGTTGTCTAGGTTGCCAATCTCCTTCAGCCTGTTCTGTTGAAGTTGATTGTCTGCGGTGAGCCGTATGAGCCGACTCATCTCGTCCGGCAATTGCGACTTGGCTTGTTGAAAGCTGTCGATGAATTTCGGATCACGGGTGAGTTCGTAACCACGAACGCTTGATTCCATCTCGACCATGGACCGCATCGCCTGCCGCGATTGGTCAATCACACGGTCGGAATGATCGATCCAAGCCAGACTTGAGGTTAGCGAGAGTACTTCCACTACCAGCGTGACCGCCAGGAGAACAAGCAGAATCAAGGGAAGGAAGAGCGTCCTGCGTAAGAGATTGCGGAAGGTGCGCGTCTGCATGAACTAACGCGGAGAGGACTCCGCCCTGAGTCTGTAAGATGATACCCCAGCGGGCGGCGGCATCCGTCAGCCAATTTTTCGCAGAATCGTACTGTATCGTTACTCTGCGACTACACGTGGCGTAGGTAGGCGGCGAGCTACTACGCTTTTCGGAGCCATCCTCCGGTCGCGATACCAAATAGCCAGCCGGTACAGCAGCAGCACGCTTAGGACGGCGCCGTAGATTTCTGGCACCCGCTTGTCGATCTTCACCAGCCACAGGTAATGAATCACGCCGGCGATGGCGCTGAGGTAGATCAGCCGGTGCAGCTTCTGCCACCGCTTCCCAAGCTTACGGATGGCCCACTGCGTCGACGTGGCTGCCAGCGGAATCAGCAAAACAAACGCAGTGAAACCGACGGTGATGAAGGGCCGCTTGTAGATGTCCTTATAGACGCTGTGCAGGTCGAAGAACTGGTCGAGCCAGATATAGGTGGTGAAGTGGAGGCAAGCGTAGAAGAAGGCGAACAGGCCCAGCATGCGGCGATAGTGAATCAGCCAGTACTGCTGCGTCAGCTTACGTAGCGGCGTGATCGAGAGTGTTACCAGCAGGAAGACAAGCGTCCACGTGCCGGTAGAAAATGTGATCACCTGGATGGGATTTGCCCCCAGCCCGGAGCTGAACGCCTTCCAGCCGAGGCGGGCGAGGGGGATCAGGCAGGCTAGAAAGATGATCGGTTTGAGATGCTTAGATTTCATGGCAACTTCAAAACAATTCGAGCCCAGCACGGAAACGCTGGGCATACGCCCTAAAACAGTCCGCGCCTCCCCACTCAGAAGTTCTTCTTCAGGTCCATGCCCTTGTAAAGGTACGCGACTTGTTCGCCGTAGCCGTTGTACATCAGCGTGTCCCGTTTGAAGAATTCGCCAATGCGACGTTCCTTGGCCTGGCTCCAGCGGGGATGGTCAACATTGGGATTCACGTTGGAGTAGAACCCGTACTCGTTCGGCCCAGCTTTCGTCCAGGTCGACACCGGTTGCTGCTCTACCAGCTTGATGTTCACGATCGCCTTAATTCCCTTGAAGCCATACTTCCAGGGAACCACCAGACGGATGGGAGCGCCATCCTGGTTGGGCAGTGTCTCTCCATAAAGCCCGACCGCCAGAATGGTCAGCGGATTCATCGCTTCATCCAGCCGTAAACCTTCCACGTACGGCCAGTCCAGCACGCCCCGCTGCTGCCCGGGAAAGCGCTTGGGATCATCGAGCGAGGTGAACTGCACGTACTTGGCTTTGGAGTTCGGCTCAACCTGGTCGAGCAACGCCTTCAGCGGGAAGCCGATCCAGGGAATCACCATTGACCAGCCCTCGACGCAGCGCATGCGATAGATGCGCTCTTCCAATTGCATCTTCATCAGCGCGTCGATGTCGAAGGTCTTCGGCTTGTTCACCAGTCCCTCGACCTTCACCGACCACGGCGTCGGCTTGAAGTCCGCCGCCAGCTTTGCCGGTTCGTACTTGTCGGTCGAGAACTCGTAGTAGTTGTTGTAGTTCGTAATGTCCTTGTAGGGCGTCTGTTTTTCCGTCGTGCCGTACGGGCCCGGCTTGTAGTTCAGCTTCGCGTTCGCGGAAACCGTCTCGCTCGGCGACAGCAGGCCAGACAACTTCACTCCCACCACGGAAGCTCCGGCAATCGCACCGGCACCGGCGAGAAAGGCGCGCCGATTCATATACAAACTCTGCGGCGTTAGCTCAGAGGAAAGAATGTCTGACGCCTTTTTGATAAACATCTATCGTTCTCCAAACACAAGTCCTATTTGTTAGATACCTCAAAGCCCAGTTCGTTACAGGCCCTGCGTATGAAGTACGTAAGCCGTTCAGGGCTGGATTGACCGCAGCTTTTGGAAAAAGGAGTTCACGAATTCACCTGCCTGGAAAGACGCGACACATCAGCAGTTGGGCGGGGCGCATCTATTTGAAAGGTCCGCCCTATCTTGGGCAAGGAGGATCTATGGGCAAAATTCTGCTGCGCTGTGCCTTCGCGCTCTCTCTCGTTCTGCTGCCGCTGGCGATGTTCGGGCAGAGCGGCTCCGACATGGGTCAGAGCGATTCATCAATGCATGGCCAGGACATGAGTGCCACCGGCTGCCTGCAGAAAGGACAGGAAAACGGCGGCTACTATTTGACCGACGAAAACGGCAAGACCTGGGAGTTGATGGGCAGCGGCCTGGCGGCTCATGTCGGCCACAAGGTCATGGTCAGCGGAACCCAGATGCAGGCCTCGAAATCACACGAGACCAAAGTCGAGTCCGCCGAGAAGGCTGAGGCCGGCAGCAACCAGCATTCCGACCTCAAAGTGACAAACGTGAAAATGGTCAGCGAAAGCTGCCAATAAAAATCCGCATGCTGGAATGTTGGGCGGCGCGTGGATGCGCCGCCTTTTTACTTTATCGGGATACGACCTCAACCAGTCCTTGGGATAGTTATCTCTCCCTGAACTTCGACAGCAGGCGCAGCATCTCGAGATACAGCCAGATCAGTGTCACCATGAGCGCGAAGGCGCTGTACCACTCCATGTACTTGGGAGCGTTCCAGCGGGCGCCGTTCTCGATCAAGTCGAAGTCGAGCACCAGGTTCAGCGCGGCGACGCCGACCACGACCAGACTGAAGATGATTCCAACCGGGCCGGAGCCATTGATGGCGGCGAAGCGGAAGCCGAAGAACCCGAGCACGAACTGGATCAGGTAGAACACCGCGATCCCGCCGGTGGCAGCGACGATGCCCAGGCGTAGCTTGTCGGTAACCTTGATCAGCCCTGAGCGGTACGCCAACAGCATCACCACCAGCGTGCCGAACGTCAGGCAGACTGCTTGAATAGCGATGCCGTGCAAGCGCATCTCGAACATTGCCGAGACGCCGCCCAGCACCAGGCCTTCCAGCAACGCATATATCGGCGCCGTGATCGCCGACCATTCTTTCTTGAAGATAGTGACAAAGGCGACGATTAATCCGCCTATCGCGCCAACCGTCACCAGCGGCGCAATCGCGGCCATGCCCTCTTCCAGTGGCACGCCAAAGAAACGGTTCCAGGTCCAGGCGGCGCTGGCGACACACAACAGCAACAGGATGCCGGTCTTGTTCACGGCGCCCGAAACCGTCATCCCTTCACCCAGCGTGCTGACGCCGGTTGTGCCGGTTGTCCGGAAGGCGTCGCCGCTCAGCGCGGGATTCGAAGTTCTCATCAACTGAGGCATTTCTTAAGTCTCTCCTGACTTAACTCATTAGATTGCGACAGATGTTAGACGATGTATTTTGAACATTGTACCTGCTGGCTCGGAAGCAGAAGAAAGCAAACCACGGAGCGTCACGGATGTACACGGATACCGAGAAGCCAACAAACACAGCGTCAAGACTTCAATCCGTGTTGATCCGTGTTAATCCGTGGTTAGAATCGATTTGCATTGCCTTATCCCGCCTCTCAACTCTCGACCGACATCAAGCGCCTCGCGCTCAGCGAAGGCTTCGACCTTGCCGGGGTCGCCGGCGTAGCGGAAACGGCCGAGCACCGCTTCTTCCCTGGGTGGCTTAACGCCGGATACGGCGGCGAGATGCGTTACCTGGAGGCGCGCAACGAAGCCGGCGAGCTGAAACGTGCGTCTCTGGCGAACGCCGCTCCGTGGGCGCGCTCAGTCTTAGTCTGCGCCCTCAACTACAACAGCGATGCGCCGTACTCGACGCACTCGGGCACGCCTTCGCAAGGTTGGATCTCACGTTATGCGTGCACCGAGCGTGACTACCACGACACTTTGCTGACGAAGTTGCGTGCGCTCGAAACGAAGTTCGTGGACCTGGTTGCTGAGCGGGGTGACGAGAAAGCCGCGTACCTGGTGCTACGTCGATACCGGGCCAGTGATCGAGCGCATCATGGCTCAGCATGCGGGCATCGGCTGGATTGGCAAGAATACCTGCGTTCTCAACCAGAAGCTGGGATCGTGGCTCTTCCTGGGCGTCATGCTTACCTCGTTGAAACTGACGCCGGATTTGCCCGCCGCTGATCGCTGCGGCTCTTGCACACGGTGCCTTGATGCCTGTCCCACCAACGCCTTTCCTGCTCCGTACCAGCTCGACGCGACCAAGTGCATCTCGTACCTGACGATCGAGAAGCGGGGCTCGATACCAGAAGAGCTGCGCGAAGACATCGGGCGCCAGGTCTACGGTTGCGACATCTGCCAGGACGTTTGTCCGTGGAATCGCGAGGCTCCAGTGACCAATATCGCCGATTTCACCCCCAGAACCCAGTTAGTTAACCCCGATTTGGCGTGGCTTGCCGGACTTTCGCTGGAGGAGTTTCGTGAAGTCTTTCGCGGCTCACCCATCAAACGCGCAAAGTACGCTGGACTTCGTCGAAACGTCGCGGTGGCAATGGGCAACAGCGGCGAGACTCGGTTCAGGAGCACGCTGGAGAAGCTCGCCCAGGACGACGACGCGACTGTGGCCGAGCACGCAAAGTGGGCTCTTGGGCGACTGGCAAACGAGACCGAATAGGATTGTGTCTGTTACATAAAACGATTGGTAACAATTGCTGGTTGCTACCATTACGGTTTGGTAGCACCCGCGAGCCCCGGAGGCCACCCATCTGCTGCTGACAACAAGGCGCTTAGCTGCCAAGTCTTGAGCAGAAGCCTTGAGTCAGAGACCCTAAGTGCATTTAAATCTGGAATTTAGCTGTAAGTAGCTGTGGATTCAGGAATTTGCAGACGAAACGAGCCTAAACCTAAGAAAACAAGGAATCGGCGACACAGTTTTACGAGATGGTCGTCAACTGCGGCTTCTCGCTCTTGGCGTAGTGCGAGTCGACATAGTCGTCGAGAATCTTGATGAACTCGGCGACGATGTGATCGCCTTTGAGCGTGGTCATCAGACGGCCATCAACATAGACCGGCGCCTTGGGCTCTTCAAACGTTCCCGGCAGCGAGATGCCGAGGTTCGAGTGCTTCGATTCGCCGGGGCCGTTGACGACGCAGCCCATCACCGCGACCTTCATCTCTTCCACGCCCAGGTGGGTAGTCTTCCAGACAGGCATCTGCTCGCGCAGGTAGCCCTGGATCTGCTCGGCCATCTCCTGGAAGAAGGTCGAGGTGGTGCGGCCGCAGCCGGGGCAGGCGGTGACCTGCGGAGTGAAGCTGCGAATCTGCATGGACTGCAAAATCTGCTGCGCGACCTGAACTTCTTCGGTACGGTCGCCGTTCGGAGCGGGCGTCAGCGAGACGCGAATGGTATCGCCGATGCCTTCCTGCAGCACGACACCGAGCGCAGCAGTGCTGCTTACGATGCCCTTCGAGCCCATGCCGGCTTCGGTGAGGCCGAGATGCAGCGGGTACTCGCAGCGACGCGCCAGCTCGCGATAGACGTCAATCAGGTCCTGCACTCCGCTGACCTTGGCGCTGAGGATGATCTGGTCCTTGCGCATGCCGTAGTTCACGGCGATCTCAGCCGAGCGCAATGCCGATTGCACCATGGCTTCCATGGTCACGTCGCGCGCGTCTTTCGGCTCGTCCAGCTTGGAGTTCTCGTCCATCAGCCGGGTGAGCAGCGCCGAGTCGAGCGAGCCCCAGTTGACGCCGATGCGCACCGGCTTGTCATTCTCGATGGCAACTTCGATCATGGCGAGGAAGTTGTTGTCATCCTTCTTGCCAATAGAGACGTTGCCGGGATTGATGCGGTACTTGGCCAGTGTGCGGGCGCACTCGGGATACTTCTTCAGCAGGATATGGCCGTTGTAGTGGAAGTCACCGATGATGGGTACAGGCAGGCCGATCTTGTCCAAGCCATCGACAATGTGCGGCACTGCTGCGGCCGCCGCGTCGTTGTTCACCGTGACACGCACCAGCTCCGAACCGGCACGGGCCAGAGCCGCACATTGGCGGATGGTGTTGTCGATGTCGGCCGTATCGGTGTTAGTCATCGACTGCACCACAATGGGTGCATCGCTGCCGACGCGGACGCCTCCGACGACGGCGGTGTAAGTCTTCCTACGTTGAATCTGAGCCATATTGTGCTGTTATCAAGTCTAACATCTGGAACCCAGACCTCCCGATCGGCTGCTTTTCAGGAACCCCCTGGGTGACGGGACAGAACATCCAGAGGAATCTAACCGTCAATGAACCTCATCCGTCTATAGCAGTTAGCGAAATCAGGACCGCTTGATCAGTTCGCCATCATTCTTGCAACACTTTCGTCGGCTTAGGGTTGATAATTAGGTAGCCGGAGTATGCCTGCAGAGGACCATCTTTGCAGGCCCCGGAAAAGGTACAACGAAATGCGTTATCTCCGGTTTGTAGCGAGTGCGGCGTTGGCCGCGGCCCTGCTGTCGATGAATGCGGCGGCGCAGATGGGCGGCAGCCAATATCCGAACAGCGGTTCGCCGTATCCGAATAGTGGTTCACAGTATCCGGGCACCTCAGGGCCGGGCTCGACGCCCAGCACGCCTCCCAGCACCCCGACCACGGTCCCGCAGACCACAAATCCGCAGAGCGGCGGCACCTCTAGCACCTCTTCGTCAACCACGTCGTCGACCACCGGCAACGACTCGCCTGGCGATTACGCCCCCGAAGTAAAGAACGACAAGGGAGCGCCGAACCCGTCGACCATGAATAACCTCGACGCGATTGGCAATCGCAATGTCGGATGCAACAAGGGCATGGGCAACTGGTATTCGCTCGACAAGCAAGTCGCAATGGGCCGCGACTACTCGCAGCAGGTCGAGCACAGTGCCAAGCTGATCAACGATCCGCTAATAACCGAGTACGTCAACCGAGTTGGACAAAACATTGTCCGCAATTCGGATTCGAAGGTGCCCTTCACGATCAAGGTAATCGACGACGACGCGATCAACGCGTTCGCGCTGCCGGGCGGGTTCTTCTATGTGAATTCGGGCCTGATCCTGGCTGCCGATAACGAAGCCGAGCTGGCCGGTGTTATGGCTCACGAGACTGCTCACGTTGCCGCCTGCCACGTGGCCCGCGAGCAGACACGCGGCAATATCGTGCAACTGGCGAGCATTCCGCTGATCTTCGTTCCCGGAGGTTGGGCGGTCTATGAAGGTACGCAGGCGGCTTTGAGCATTGGCGTCCCCCTGACCTTCATGAAGTTCTCACGCAACTTCGAGAGCGAAGCCGACTTCCTCGGCATGGAGTACATGTACAAGGCGGGCTATGATCCGCAGTCGTTCATCTCTTTCTTCGAGAAGATCGAAGCGCAGGAGAAGAAGAAGCCAGGCACCCTGGCCAAAGCGTTCTCTTCGCATCCCATGACGACTGACCGCGTTACTCATGCGCAGACGGAGATGAAGAACGTGCTGCCGCCGCGTCCTGAATACGTAGTGGACACTTCTGAATTCCAGACGGTGAAGGCACGGCTGGCTTCGATTGAGAACAAGCACAAGGTGCAGACTGACAAGAGCAACGCCGACCGTCCTACACTGCGCCGGCAGCAGACCTCGAATACACCATCGGACAGCGCTCCCGGAACACAGCCGGATGACGATCGTCCGACGCTGAAGCGGAGCCCGAGTGATTCGAGCCCGACCACTCCTAGCACGACAAATCCCAGCCCTTCGTAACCAACAGACATCCAAGGCCAGGGCTCCCTTCGTGGGAGCCTTTCCTTTTTACACGGTCCTACCATTGTCGAGGCACTTGGGAGCTTCAGATTCTGCTTGAGAGTCTCTGAGTCCCGCACTACACTCATCCCGCCTTCCCTACCTGGTTATTCTTCGATGGAGGCCAACATGGCCCGTACCGGTCGCCAGAACCGGCTGTGCACCTTTGCCCTGACCTGCGCGCTCACTACGTTTGCGATTTGCGGCTGGCCTTGCCTAATGGCCGCTGCCGGCGAAAGCGGATTGAGCCAAATTGCGGCACTTACGCCCCAGCAGTTCCAGGAGATTGAGCAAAGGGCGAGCCATGGAGATCGCATCTCGCAGGCGATTCTGGCTGTTGCCTACGAGCAAGGGATTCACGTAGTCAAGAACGATGCTGAATCCGCCAGGTGGTACCGGCGGCTGGCACAGGGCGGCAGCGTGGATGCGCAGAATCGCATGGGGATCTTCTGCCAGGAGGGACGAGGCGTGCCGCAGAGCTATACCGAGGCGGCGGAATGGTTTCAGAAAGCTGCAACCATGGGCAATGATGCCGCACAGGCAAATCTGGCTACGCTCTACCTGAAGGGTTGGGGAGTGCTGCACAGCTTCGACGACGCTGCCAAGTGGTACGAGGTCTCAGCCCGGCAAGGTAACCGCACGGCACAGAACAATCTGGCGTACCTGTACTCCCGCGGACAAGGGGTGGTACTCGACAAGGCGCGTGCCGCCTACTGGTATCGCCAAGCGGCGTCACAGGGCGACGGCCTAGCGGCACTGAACCTGGGACTCTTGTATGAGGAGGGTGCCGGGGCTCCGCCAGACGAGAAGGAAGCTTTGCGCTGGTTTGTCGCCGCGACCGAGAAAGGGGTTACGCGCGCCTTTTCCAATCAGGCGCGTTTGTATATGTTCGGCAAGCAAACGGCGCATGACTACGCCCGCGCCTATGAGTTGCTGAACAAAGCAATCGCGGGAGGCGACGATGTTGTTCGTCCATGGCTGCAGAAGTGCCGCCAGGAGATAACAAAAGCAGAGAACGTGCCCGCACCAGCCGCAACTGTGTCCAATCCTAAGTGATCATCGAGTAGCTATCGAGAGCTGAAGCCGGGCAGGAGCACTGCTTCGAGAGCTGTCCCAAGTACCTGTAAACACAAGCCTCTCGATACATCTCCGTTCTACGGGGTGCCATCCGACTAAGCACAAGGAGTCGTAAACCATGGACCAGAACAAACCGAACCAGGAAAGCTCGAATCCGAACCAGGGTAAGCCACAGCAGCAGAACTGGGACAAGAACGATCCCAAGCAGCAGCAGGGCGGTCAGCAGCAGAGTGGACAACAGCAAGGTGGTCAACAGCAGGGTGGACAACAGCAGGGTGGTCAGCAGCAGGGTGGTAAGCAGGACGACAAGAAGAGCCAGCAGCCCGAGCATAACGTTCACGACCAGGAGCGGAAGCGCGCTTAGCGCTCGGATACTGCTCGCTAGTGTGAAAGTGTAAGCATGGGCTCCAGGACACAGGCTCTTGGGGCCTTTTTTTTGCCGCCGTACTCTTGGCCCACGACAATCATCGCCGGGCCTGGTCATTTGACACGCCCGCCCTCCCCTTCTAGCGTTAGTGTGGAACTCTCATATTCCTGATCTCACCGTGCGATTGCACCGCCAACTCGCAGTCACCGTAATACTGATCCTCGCCTTTGCAGGCCTCGCGCCGGCCGAGAAGGTCAATGACATTCAACCCACCGGTTATGTCATAGATCTAGCCAACGCCATTCAGCCGGAAGCCAAGGAAAAGATCACGGCCATGGCGACTGAGCTCCAGCAAAAGACTGGAGCCCAGATCGCAGTGGTCACCGTCAACTCGCTTGAAGGTGACACCAAGGAACAATACGCTGCCGATCTGTACAAGCATCTTGGCATCGGGGCGAAGAAGACTGATGAAGGCGTGTTGCTGCTAGTCGCTCCCAAGGAACGGCAGTACAAAATCGAGGTCGGCTATGGACTGGAGCCGGCCATCAACGATGCGCGCGCCGGAGATATCGGGCGATCCATGGTGCCGAGTCTGCGCGCTGGCGATTACAGCGCGGCGATCCTTGGTGCGATGACCCAGATCGCGCAACTGATCGCTGCCGACAAAGGCGTACAACTCACCGGAGTACCCAACCTTCAGCGTGCGCCGGCACGCGGGAAGAACATTCCCTGGTGGGTGATATTCCTGGGCATCTTCATCGTCTTCCAAATTATTCGGGCGCTGATTCGCCGCGGTGGTGGTGGCGGGCCCGGTTCGGGACTGCGGAGGCGAGGCTTCGGCGTTCCTCCGGTCGTCTTTTTTCCCGGCGGCTGGGGCGGTGGCGGGGGCTTTGGCGGCGGTTCCGGTGGTTGGGGGGGCGGCGGAGGCGGATTTGGCGGTTTCGGCGGCGGCATGAGCGGAGGCGGCGGCGCCGGTGGAAGTTGGTAGGACAGTAGGCAGGTTGTCGGTTGTCGGGAAATTCGAATGGGGCTGAGTTACCAAGTATCCGACGCGACGGTTTGTCTGATACCTGAGACCTGAGACTCAAGTGATAACCGAAGCGGGACCTGAGTCCCCGAAAGTACGACGATGAAAAAACCGGAAGACAAGCTTCAGCAGCTGGTACAGCGTCTGCAGACTGCATGCGGGGACAATCTCGTCTCGGTGGTGCTCTACGGCTCGGCAGCGCGCGAGGATTTCCACGAGCACTACTCCGACGTAAATCTTCTGCTGGTGTTGAAGCAGCTAGGCCCGACTGCTCTGCACGGGCTTGCGCCGGTCATCGGGTGGTGGACGCACGAAGAGAAGTTGAGGCCGCCGATGATCATGACGCTTCAGGAGTTGCAGGAGTCGGCTGACGTCTTCGCGATCGAGCTGCTCGACATCAAGATGATGCATAAGACGCTGGCGGGCGAAGACGTGGTAAGCGCCATCGACGTGCCGATGAACTTGCACCGGGTGGAAGTCGAACACGAGTTGCGGACGACGCTATTGCGGCTTCGGCAGCACCTGCTGCTCTCTCCGGAGAAGCCTGACGAGCTGCGCGCGGTTCTGGCGAAGTCAATCAGTAGCGTGGTTACGCTGTTGCGCCATGCGCTGATTGCGCTGGGCGAAGACACGCCGCACGCCAAGCCAAAGTTGCTGGAGCAGGCAGGAGAGGTATTCGGATTCGATGCCCAACCGCTGCGCTCGATCCTGGAGTTGCGCAACGATCCCAGCCAGCCACGAAGCCCGGTGGAGCTCTATCATGCATATCTGGCCGCCATTGGGCGTGTCGCGCACGAGTTAGATGTTCGGGTCCCGAAGAAGAAGTTGCAACCTACCGCGTAAGAGGAGAGTGACTCTATATGAAGATTGGCTGCATTGTTCTCATCATCATCGCAGTTGTGGCGCTCTGGTTCGGAACCACCTTCGTCAGTCATCGCAACGAAATGGTGAAGCTGAAAGAAACCGTAGACGCCTCGTGGTCTCAGGTAGATGTCGTGCTGCAACGACGCGCCGATCTTATCCCCAACCTGGTGGAAACCGTGAAAGGGATCGCTGGGCAGGAGCAAAAGGTCTTCGGCGATATTGCAGCCGCCAGGTCTGCCTTGCTGGGCGCCAGGTCTCCGGCAGACAAGATCGCAGCCAACGGACAGCTCGATGGAGCGTTGGGCCGCTTGCTGGCTATTTCGGAGAATTATCCGCAGCTGAAGTCGAATGAGAACTTCCTGAGGCTGCAGGATGAGTTGGCGGGAACTGAGAACCGTATCGCGGTCGAACGCCGCCGTTACAACGAAACGGTGCAGGCTTATAACACCTACATCCAGCTGTTCCCGAACAATATCGTGGCCAGCCTGTCAGGATTCAAGAAGGACGACGCTTACTTCAAGGCAGATGAGGGATCGCGTGTGGCGCCCAAGGTAAACTTCGGAACGCCGGGTCAGCAGCCAGCGCCGCAGCCGCAGTAATGTGACGGCCAGATTGCAAGTTATCTGGTGGCACGTATAATAGTGCTGCACATATTTGCGTGCTACCATGAAGACCAACATCACATTGAAGATCGACGATGCCCTTCTACGTGAAGCCAGGATTGTGGCTGCACAAGACGACACGTCCGTTAGCGCTTTGCTGGCCCGGCAGCTGGAGGAGTTAGTCCGTAAGCGTAAAAACTACTCGGCGGCTCGCCGAACAGCAATGAGGCTCATGACGCAAGCAAAGCCGCGGGGATGGATACGACCAGCCTCGCGCGATGAGCTCCATGAGCGGTAAGTGCTTCGTCGACACGAATGTTCTCGTGTATGCGCATGATGCGGAGGCCGGCGCAAAACATGAACGCGCAAAGGAAGTTCTGGGCGAGCTCTGGAACTTCAGTACCGGGGTAATCAGCACCCAGGTTCTACAGGAACTCTGCCTGACTGTGCGTCGCAAATATCGGCGGCCGTTCTCGATAGAGGAGACCCAGATCCTCATTCAGAGCTACACGGTTTGGGAAGTCGTCATCAACGATACCAAGTCCGTATTGGAAGCGCTCGCTTTTGAACGGCGCTATAAAGTGTCCTTCTGGGATGCGCTGATACTGCAAGCGGCCGAAAGTGCGGGTGTCGAGACGCTGCTATCGGAGGATCTCGCCGCTGGTCAACGGTACGGTTCGTTTCGTGTGGAGAATCCGTTCGCCGGCTTACCCGAGCATCATCGATGATCTGAGCTAGCCTTACCCCTGCGGTGTGCCCTCAGGGGCCGGGGCGGCTTGCGCCATCGGTGGTTCGTGGAAGGTGTTGACCAGGTCCTTCAACTCCTTGCTGGGCTTGAAGTAGGGGATCTTCTTGGCAGGAACCTCGACCCGGTCGCCGGTCTTGGGATTACGTCCGACCCGGGGCTTGCGCTGGCGGGTGCGGAAGCTACCAAAGCCGCGTATCTCAATCTTGTCGCCGGCGCGTAGCGAGCGCACTACGCTCTCGAAAATGGTCTCAACGATGACCTCGCTATCTCTTCTCGTGAGTTCGGCCAGCCGCGATACTTCATCGATCAAATCTGCCTTGGTCATCTGGTTCGCCCCTTCCGCTGCGCCCGATACGGCTCAAAGGCGGCTTCGACCGGATACTCTCAAATTCCTGCGCTGTTGGCAAGTCTTTCTTTTGCTTGGGATTAGCAGCACCAACCGACTACCGATAGCGTGCATGGAGGGACAGGGCGCCCCCTGTCATTTTGCAGCTTTGCGGCTGAGGCGCCGGGCGAAATCATCCACATGAAGCCTGAGTCACGCGTATGAAAACTGCTGCTGGTGGACTAGTCGTTGGTCTGCTCGTTCTGGCATCGTCTGTCGGGGCTGTGGACAGCTCGCAGCAATCAACTCCCGGAGACCTCATCCGGGTTGAGATCACCGGAATCCGAAACGATCACGGACAGGTTATGTGCGCCCTGTTCTCCCCTGGAAACGGATTCCCCAGCAAAGCTGAAAGCGCCGTTGCGCATACCCATGCAGCCGTTACCAACGGCCACTCAGTGTGCGAGTTTCAAGGTATAGCGCCGGGCAGGTACGCGGTATCCGTCTTCCATGACGAAAACTCCAACGGCAAAATGGATGCCAACTTCATAGGCATACCCAAGGAGGGCGTGGGGGCTTCGAACGATGCCAAAGGCCGATTAGGTCCGCCGAAGTTCGACGCCGCGGCGTTCCAATATTCCGGCGGTACGTTGGAGTTGAAGATCAAGCTGTTCTACATCTAGTGGTCGCGCCAAGAGAGGAATGACCAGCCGGGAAGCTAGTCGCTAATCGCTAGTTGCTGCTTCTTTATCTCTTCCACCCGATCGGCCATGGCGAACTTTAGCTCGTCGACACCTTCGCCCGTCACCGCCGAGATGGCATAGAAATCGAGCTTCTTGCGTTTGGCGTAACGCTTCAACTTGGCCAGCTTGTCTTTGTTCACCGCGTCGATCTTCGTAGCAACGATGATCGTCGGCTTCGAATCGAGCCCTTCGCCGAAGTTGGCCAGCTCCCGGGTGATGACTTCGAAGTCTTCCACCGGATTAGGGCGGCCGCTGGAATCAGACACATCGACCAGATGCCCCAGCAGACGCGTGCGCTCGATGTGGCGCAAGAACTGCATTCCCAGGCCCGCGCCATCGCTCGCGCCTTCAATTAATCCCGGGATATCGGCCACCACGAAGCTGCGCTCATCCGGCAAGTCGCCGACAGCGACCACGCCCAGGTTTGGTTGCAGAGTGGTGAAGGGATAGTCCGCGATCTTGGGCCTCGCGGCCGAGATGCGAGAGATCAGAGTGCTCTTCCCCGCATTGGGATATCCGACCAGGCCCACGTCGGCGAGCAATTTCAGCTCCAGCCGCAGCGAGCGTTCTTCGCCGGGAAAGCCTTGTTCGTGCTCGCGTGGCGCCTGATGGACCGAAGTTGCGAACCGCGCATTGCCACGCCCACCACGTCCGCCGTGAGCGATGACGACCCGGTCATCTGGATTCGAAAAATCGTGGACTAGCTCGCCGGTTAGTTCGTCGTAAACCACAGTCCCGACCGGGACGCTCAAAACCACGTCGTCGCCTTCGCGGCCAGTTTTGTTCGAGCCTTCCCCGTGGCGTCCGCGCTCGCCTTTGTATTCAGGATTGAAGCGGAAGTGTACCAGCGTGTTGTGACGTTCGCTGGATTCCATGATGACGTCGCCGCCGCGACCACCGTCGCCGCCCGACGGGCCTCCACGAGGGACAAATTTCTCGCGACGGAAGGCCATGCAGCCGTTACCGCCGTCTCCTGCTTTTATTCGAATTTTGGCTTCATCAACGAACATTAGAAGAAGCTATCAGCTTTCAGCCGTCAGCTGTCAGTTTGGGTTTCAGGCGTCAGGTGTCAGGTTTCAGAGGTGGTCATGGCTCGTTTTCTGACACCTGAAACCTGATAACTGACACCCTATTCCCTTCTGATAGCTGATGGCTGATCGCTACGTTTGCAATACTCCTACGCTGAACCGCGGCAGCTCGGGATTCAGCGACGCCGCTTCCAGCGCGGTGATAATCGCGTCGCGGGTCTCAACCGGATCGATGATCTTGTCGATCCACAGTCGCGCCGCGCCGTAACGTGGGTCCATTTGCTCATCGTAAGTGGCTTTTAATTCGTCGTAGAGCTTCTTCTTGTCTTCTTCGCTCAGCTTCTTGCCACCACGTTCCAGTTGCTTGATCTTAATCTCAACCAGCGTGTTTGCTGCCGCCGCTCCACCCATGACAGCGTACTTGGCGCTCGGCCAGGCAAACACAAACCGCGGATCGTAAGCTTTGCCACACATCGCGTAATGCCCTGCCCCGAAGGAGCCGCCGACAATCACCGTGATCTTCGGCACTACCGAGTTGGAAACCGCGTTAACCATCTTGGCGCCGGCGCGAATGATGCCGCTCCACTCGGCATCGCGGCCGACCATGAATCCGTTGACATCGTGCAGGAACAGCAGGGGCACGATGTTCTGGTTGCAGTCCATGATGAAGCGCGCCGCCTTCTCCGCCGACTCGGTGTAGATGACGCCGCCGAACTCGACGCGTTTGTTGCCGGAGTGGTCAGTCTGGTGGACGTGCGTCTTCTGATTGGCGACGATGCCAACGGCGAATCCGCCGACACGCGCAAAGCCGCAGATCACGGTTTCGCCGTACTCGGGCCGGTACTCATCGAAGTGGCTGTCGTCGACGATGCGGGCGATGATCTCCTTCATGTCGTATTGTTTCGCGCCGTCAGCGTCGAAGATGCCGTAAATCTCGCCGGCTTCATAGCGTGGCGGGTGCGGTTCCTTGCGGTCGAAGATGCCGAGCTGGCGATTGCCTATCTTGTCGACCAGCGAGCGGATCCGCGTAATACACGACTCATCATCCGGCTCGCGATAATCAACGGTGCCGCTGATCTGTGCGTGCATCTTCGCGCCGCCCAGCTCCTCGGCGGTATACTTCGCGCCGATGGCCGCCTGCACCAACGCGGGTCCGGCGAGGAACAGGCCACTGCCTTCGGTCATCAGAACGTGATCACACATGACAGGCAGGTATCCACCCCCAGCGACGCACATGCCCATGATGGCCGCGATCTGCGGAATACCCATCGCCGACATCACCGCGTTGTTGCGAAACACGCGGCCGAAATCGTCGGTGTCGGGAAAGACGTCTTCCTGCAGCGGCAGGAACACTCCGGCAGAGTCGACCAGGTAAATCGTCGGGATGTGATTGTCGATGGCAATGTTCTGCGCGCGAATGACCTTCTTCGCCGTCATCGGGAAAGAATGCGCCGGCTTTGACCGTGGCATCGTTCACGATGAGCATCACCAGGCGGCCGTGCACGCGGGCCAGGCCGGTGACCACGCCGGCGGACGGCGCTCCGCCCCATTCTTCGTACATGCCCCAGGCGACAAATGTGCCAAGCTCAAAAAATTCGGTGCCCGGATCGATGAGCAGCGCAATGCGCTCACGAGCGGTGAGGCGTCCTTTTTTGTGCTGTGACTCGATGGCCTTCTCGCCGCCGCCCTCGTGGATGATCTCTTCTTCGTTGCGCACGCGGGTTACCAAGTCGGCCATGGTGTGCACGTTGTGCTCAAAGCGCGGTGAAGTGGGCTTGATCTTGCTCTCGAAGGTGGGGTGGGACACTTTGTCGCTCATGATTGTTGCCGGTACGAAGGAAGGTCAACGATAAAGGAGGGTGAGGAGGATGCGCAAACGGGAACAGAAGAGTTCACCAGTGAGGCACGGAAGACACGGAGATTAAAGATAGATATTTCTGGTCCTGGTCTCGGCGGCGAGAGCTGCTAGCCGGGGATCGAAAGATTTCACAACGCAGGAAAAGTTTGTCTTCCCCTGTCCTGTGGAACCGCGTGGAATCGTGTAAAGGATCAGGCGTTAGACACTCGGCGAAATCAATAGAACTGAGGGACCTTTGCCGGCCTACTGTCGTCCCTACAGGACTCTGATTGTTGATCGGGTCTCCCTCAGCGTTGCAGCGCTGGGCTAAGCTCTGCGGCGCGGGAACCTTGGGCCGGTCTCGGCGTTTGGCCATCCCGGCGAAGTTAGACCCCCAAGATCCTCTCCATTAACTGCTCAAATCGGGGGGTATATTGCTGGATTCCGCAGCTCCGGTGGGTTCGGTTCCTGCGTCCCGGACTGTTAAAATAGACTCTATAGTGAGGGTGGCTCCAGTTTGTCTGGCGCACCCTACAGGGAGTTCATGGTTCAAAGCGAAGCAAAGACCTTACTTTTGTTGAAGCCGCGAGGTTTCTGCGCCGGCGTGGTACGCGCCATCGATATTGTACGCATTGCGCTTGGAGACCTTCGGCGCGCCGATCTACGTGCGCAAGGAAATCGTTCACAACCGCTATGTCGTGGACGAGCTTTCCGCCAAGGGCGCGATTTTTGTCGATAGCGTGGACGAAGTGCCCGCCGGAGAACGCGTGATTTACAGTGCGCACGGCGTTGCGCCCGAAGTTCGCGACGCCAGCAAGCTGCGGGAGTTGCGGGTAATCGACGCGACCTGCCCGTTGGTCACGAAGGTTCACGTAGAAGCGGTTAAGTTTGCGCGCGAAGGTTATTCGCTCATCTTGATCGGCCATCGCGATCACGACGAGGTCATTGGCACGCTGGGCGAAGCTCCCCTGGTAACCCAGGTCGTGGACTCGCCGGAAGAGGTCGACAACCTGGAAGTTCCCGATCCGCAACGTGTCGCGTATCTCACGCAGACGACGTTGAGCCTGGACGAAACCAAGCACGTCATCGAAGCCTTGCGCGAAAGGTTTCCCGCCATCAAGGGCCCGCACGCGCAGGACATTTGTTACGCAACCGAGAACCGTCAGACTGCGGTAAAAGAAGTGGCTGCTGAGTGCGACCTGTTGCTGGTCGTGGGGTCGGACAACAGTTCCAACTCAAACCGCCTGGTGGAAGTGGCTTGCAACCTGGGTGCGAAATCGTACCTGATCGAGAACTTCCGTTCCATCGAGCCCGAGTGGTTGAAGGACGTTAAGACGGTTGGTCTGACGGCGGGCGCCTCGGCTCCCGAGATTCTGGTGCAGGAAGCGGTGAGCTTACTTGCAGGAGCAGGGTTTCACCGACTTGCGAGAAGTGGAAGTGATGCCGGAACACGTTCGCTTCGGTCTGCCGCCCGAGATTGTGGAAGCGATTGGCGCCGCTCCGGCACTGGCTGAATAAGAGCGCAATGGCAGAAGCAATACCCCCGAATCCTGCCGAGATGCGTTTCGGCAAAATTGATGACATCAAAGCGCGCGTAGCCGCGGCTATCGATGCCTCGCGCAAGTACCTCTTCTCGTTGCAGGAACCGGAAGAAGGCTACTGGTGCGGCGAGTTGGGCGCCGACTCGACTCTGGTTTCCGATTACATTCTTCTGCACCGCTTGCTCGGGACCGAAGATCCTGTCGCGCACCGAGAAATGCGCCAACGAGATCCTCACGCCGGCAGAACGAAGATGGCGGCTTCCCTATCTACAACGGCGGGACCGTCGAACATCAGCGCTTCGGTGAAGGCTTATCTTCGCGCTCAAGATGGCCGGCTACACGCCCGACCATCCGGTGCTGGCGCAAGGCGCGGGAATGCATTCTCGCCATGGGCGGCGTGACCGAGGTCAACACCTTCACCAAGATTTATCTCTGCTTCCTTGGCCAGTACGATTACGACGCTGTCCCGGCGATTCCGCCGGAGATCGTGCTCTTCCCCAACTGGTTCTGGTTCAACATCTACGAGATTTCGTCGTGGTCGCGCGCCATCCTGGTTCCGCTATCGATCGCGTATGCCAAGAAGCCGTTCAAGAAAATTCCCGACGAGCACGAGATCGACGAGCTGTTCGTCGGCGGCAGGAAGAACAACCTTCGGCTGAAGTGGTCGAAGAAGCTGGTAAGCTGGCGAAACTTTTTCCTTGTCCTCGACCGTCTGGTGCACTTTTTCGAGCGCGTCCACATTCGTCCGCTGCGCTCGCAGGCGCTGAAGAAGGCCGAGAAGTGGATGCTGGAGCGGCTGGAGATGAGTGACGGGCTGGGCGCGATTTATCCCGGCATCATGAACTCCATCATCGCTCTGCGCTGCCTGGGATATTCGCTCGACGATCCGCAGGTAATCCGCGCGATGGATGAGTTTGAGAAGCTCGGCATTGAGGAAGAGACTACCTTCCGCATGCAGCCGTGCAAGTCGCCGGTGTGGGATACGGCTTATGCGATCTTCGCGCTCGGCGATAGCGGAGTTTCGCCGACCGATCCACGGCTGGTAAGACCCAGCGAGTGGATGCTGCAGAAGCAGGTCACACGCAAGGGCGACTGGTGCGTGAAGAATCCCAAGGCCGCGCCGGCGGGATGGTACTTCGAATTCAACAACGAGTTTTATCCCGACGTCGACGACAGCGCGCAGGTGATGCTGGCGCTGAGCAAGGTAAAGACCAGCAACGAAGCGTATCAGGACAAATCGGTTCAGCGCGCGATTGACTGGGTGTTGTCGATGCAATGCAAGAACGGAGGCTGGGCGTCGTTCGACAAAGACAACGACCGCATGGTCTTCCAGCATATTCCGTTCGCCGATCACAACGCCATGCTCGATCCCCCGACGGTGGATATCACCGGCCGCGTGCTGGAATGCCTGGCGACCTACGGATATTCGCTGAAAGACGCTCCCGTGCGGCGGGCGGTTGAATTCGTGAAGCGCGAGCAGGAAGCCGACGGCTCGTGGTTCGGGCGCTGGGGTGTGAACTACATCTACGGCACGGCTTTAGTATTGCGCGGTCTGGAAGCTGTGGGCATGGATAATCACGAGCCCATGGTGCAGCAGGCGGCAGAGTGGCTGCGCATGATGCAGAACCCTGACGGCGGATGGGGAGAGAGCTGCGACTCGTATGACGATCCGAACACCAAGGGCGTGGGCCCGAGCACTGCCTCGCAGACCGCGTGGGCGGTCATGGGTCTGCTGGCGGCCAACGATCTGCGCAGTGATTGCGTGCAGCGCGGCATCGCGTATCTGTTGAAGACGCAGCGGCGCGACGGCTCGTGGGATGAACAGTGGTACACCGGCACGGGATTTCCGCGCGTGTTTTATCTCATGTACTACATGTACCGGCAGTACTTCCCGCTGATCGCGCTGAGCACCTATGCCAAGACATCGGCAGCTGCAGCCGAAGAACAACTCAGAGTAGTTCGACGGCGGGACGGCTTGGCCGGCACCGGTCTTAAAAAATCCACGTCCCTGGGTTTCCGCTCCTGGCAGTGAATTCCGATTCGAGGAGTTGCGCAACCAGCACAAACGATGAGGCACTCCGATGGTCTCTAAGCGTTGGTTGCGCAAGCTGGTTCCTTCGACGGCGGTCCTGTCGCGCTCCGCATTGTTCTATCCGCTCTCAGTCATCGACGATTGGACGGTAGGAGCGGCTTGCCGGCTGGTGACGAAGCGCCGCTTCCCTCCCATGCGGTACATCAGCCGTACGGGATGCAATGATGTGCTGTCCCCGTATTTCTTTTACCTGACGCACGGGGTGAACTTCTGGCTTTATGCTTTCGCGCAGCGGTTGGGCAAACCTGAATTCGCGGATCGTGGATATCGGCAGCGGATGCGGCAAGAGCGCTGTGGCTCTGCGAGATTTTGAGTACATGGGTGAGCGGTTCCAGGGACAGTATTTCGGGTTCGACGTGGATGCTGAAATGGTTCGCTGGTGTCAGCAGAATTTCGATCCTGAACACTTCACGTTTCGGAACTATTGATAGCTACAGCGCTGTTTACAATCCCGGCGGAGCTTCGCGAACTTGGGGTGCAAGATTAGAAGGTTGTGAAGACAGCGCGATCGATCTGGTGATGTCGCAGTCACTGTTCTCGCACTTGCTGGAGCGCGAATTGCGGAGCTACGTTGAGGAATCAGCGCGAGTGCTTCGCGGCCGGCGGGATGATGGCGATGACGTTCTTCTGCATGGACGATCTCCGCAGCCTGAATCTTTTGGGCGGCCGCTGGAGCTTCGCGAATCGCCGGGACGCCGCGTACATCGAGAATGAGCGCTATCCGGAAGCCGCGGTGGCGTACGACAAAGCGTGGATGGAGCAGCTTTGCCGCGAGGCGGGTTTCAGCAAGGTAGAAACGATCTTGCCGGCATATCAGAGCACGATTTTTTGTGTTAAGTAGTTATTGAAAAATGATGTTTAACATAACTGTAAATGAAGGCTTTTGTTACAGGCTCGACCGGCTTCCTGGGAAGCCACGTCGCACGCGCTCTGCTGAACCGCGGCGCGGAGTTGCGCCTGCTGGTGCGGCCGTCCAGCCGTCTCGACAACATCGCCGATCTGAACGCGGAACGCGTCGTCGGCGACCTGCGCGACGCCGAGTCGCTGAAGCGCGGGATGTCTGGCTGCGAGGTCGTCTTTCACGTTGCCGCCGATTATCGCTTGTGGGCGGTCAACGGGCGCGAGCTTTACGACTCTAACGTCGACGGCACGCGCAACATCCTGAACGCGGCCAAAGCTTCGGGCGTTCGACGCGTGGTGTATACCAGCAGCGTTGCGACCATGGGCTTCGGCAACAATGGCCGGTTGACGGACGAGAATACTCCCGTCACGCTTGTCGAACATGATTGGCGACTACAAGCGCAGCAAGTTCATGGCGGAGCAACTGGTGATCGAGGCAGCGCGCGGCGGCCAAGACGTGGTCATGGTGAATCCGACGACTCCGATTGGCGAGCGCGATATCAAGCCGACGCCGACGGGGCAGATCATCGTCGACTTCCTGAAGCGCAAGTTTCCCGCCTACGTGGATACCGGGTTGAACCTGCTGGATGTACTGGATTGCGCCGAGGGACATCTGCTGGCGCTGGAAAAAGCAAGGCCGGGCGAGCGCTACATTCTGGGCGGCGAGAACCTGACGCTGAAACAGATCCTCGACAAGCTGGCGGCGATTACCGGACTGCCTTCGCCGAAGATTGAGCTGCCCTATGCCGTGGCCTACGCGACCGGAGTGGTCGACACGCTGGTGACCGGGCAAGTTGCGCAGGCGCGAGCCCCGCGTAACGCTGGACGCCGTTCGCATGGGCCGCAAGAAGATGTTCGTCAGCAGCGCGAAAGCCGAGCGCGAGTTGGGATGGAGAGCCGGGCCGGTGGACAACGCATTGCGACGGGCGGCGGATTGGTTCCGCGCCAACGGATATGTCTAAGCCGGTCGCGATCGTCGCGGCCATGCGCAGCGAACTCGGTGCCGCTGTTGCGCGGAGCGACGAAGCGCAAGCGTGACGGCGTCGAACTATACGAGTTGCCCTCAGCGCTGGTGGCGATTGGTGGAATCGGGCGCAATGCCGGCACTCGGGCTGCGGAGTTGGTTGTACGCGAAGCGAACCCCGAGGTTGTTGGTTTCCGCCGGATTGGCGGGGGCGCTTGACGCCGTCTCTAAAGCCGGGAGATATCGTGCGCGCTCGGGAAGTGGTGGACGAAGCGACCGGCGAGCGCTATCGGAACTACCGGCGGCGATGCGCGTTTTGGTTACTGCGCTGCGAGTGGCTGGAAGCAAGGGAAAGCGACGGCTTGGCGGCGAGCTACTCGGCCTCAGCGGTCGATATGGAAGCCGCGGCGGTGGCTCGAGTTGCGAAGCAGCACGGCATTCCGTTTTTGGCGGTGAAGGCCATCTCCGACGAACTGGAATTCCCCATGCCGCCGGTAAGTAGGTTTGTGACTCCGCAGGGCCGGTTGCGGTCGGTGGCGCGTTCGCGGGCATACGTAGCGGTGCGGCCAAAGTGGTGGTTGCCGACCGTCCGATTGGCGCTAAATAGCAGACGCGCTTCTCGGAACCTGTCGGCAGCCCTGGAACATCTAATTCAGGAGCACGTCGCAACGAGTTTGAGCAGCAAGGAGCATCGGCTGTAGTCGGAGATCATGTCGATAGCGACACAGTTGCGCAACCCAGAGACGCGGAAGGCGATCCCGAGCACCATGCAGGCGCTGGTGTATCACGGCGTGAATGATGTTCGCCTTCAGGAGGTTCCAGTCCCCGAGATCGGGGCGGGCGAACTGCTGATCCGGGTACATACCTGCGGCATTTGCGGTACCGACCTGAAGAAGATTGCCACCGGGTCGCACTCGGCTCCGCGTATTTTTGGCCACGAGACCACTGGCGTCATAGCCGCCGTCGGAGATGGAGTAGACGGGTTACGCCGTTGGCGATCGGGTGATGGTCTTCCATCACATCCCGTGCGGCGACTGTTACTACTGCGAGCACAAGGTTTTCGCCCAGTGTCCGACCTACAAGAAAGTAGGCGTCACCGCCGGATACGAGCCCAGCGGCGGGGGATTTTCCGAGTACGTTCGCGTGATGGACTGGATCGTCGAGCCGGGGCGGGGTGGTTCGGATTCCAGATGGCGTGTCGTTCGAGCAGGCTTCGTTCATCGAGCCGGTGAACACCTGCATGAAGGGTGTGGAGACACTTGGGTTGCAGGCCGGGAGAAACCGTTCTGGTCATCGGCCAGGGGCCGATTGGCATCATTTTGGCGGTTCTGGCGCGCCGCCGTGGCGCACGAGTGATTACTTCCGATTTGTTTCCGCAGAGGCATACAATATCTAAGGCATTCGGTTTAGAGGAAAATATCGACGCTTCGAGTCAGGAGACGGTGGAAACCATCAAGAACCTGACAGAAGGGCGCGGAGCCGATGCCGTCATTCTTGCCGTGGCTGGCAACGGGTTGATTCGGCCAGCCATGGATGCAACTCGTCCTGGGGGACGAGTTCTGTTATTTGCGCAAACCCAGCACGGGGAAGCTACCATTGATCCGGCTGCGGTTTGCGTCGATGAAAAGAGTCTCCTGGGCTCATATAGCGCGTCGGTCGATCTGCAAAGCGAGTCTGAGCAGTTCGTGCTTAGGCGGCGAAATGGAGATGGAGCGGCTGATCAGCCATTCCTTCCCCTTGCAGGAGGCTGTCGAGGCTTTGCATTTGGCTGCCCACCCAAAGCCGGATTCGATGAAGATCGTCATACAACCGGGCAGAGCATGGAAGGACTAGTCGAGTGAATGGACAGATGACCGCTGCCGTCCTCTATGGGAAAGAGGACGTCAAAATCGAGAGAGTGCCGATCCCTACGCTCGAAGAGGGGGAGATCCTGATCAAGGTGCAGGTCGCCTTGACCTGCGGCACCGATCTCAAGGTCTACCAGCGCGGCTATCACGCGCGCATGATTGTGCCTCCCGCGCTGTTTGGACACGAGCTCGCGGGCGTGATCGAGGAAGTCGGTCCCAACGTTAAGGGATTCAAGAAGGGACAGCGTGTGGTCGCGCTGAACTCTGCTCCCTGCGGCCAGTGCTTCTACTGCTCGAAGCACCAGGAAAATCTTTGCGAAGATCTGCTCTTCAACAACGGAGCTTACGCGGAATACATTCGCATTCCCCGGCGCATTGTTGAGAGCAACGTGCTGGCGATGCCCAAGCACGTCAGCTTTGAAGAAGCGGCGATGGTTGAGCCGCTGGCGTGTGTGCTCCGCGGATTGCATGAAACCAAGATGGAGATTGGCGATACCGTGGCCGTCATCGGCGCAGGCCCGATTGGCCTGATGTTCGTGCAGGTCGCGAAGATCGCCGGCTGCAACGTCATCAGCGTGGTGAAGCGCGATTCGCAGGTGGAAGCCGCGCTGCGCATTGGCGCGGATGAAACCGTACAGATTACCGAGGTCGATGATCCGGTGAAGGCGGTTCGCCGCATGACTCCCGACGGGCGTGGATGCGATGTAGTGGTGGAAGCCGTCGGCCGTCCCCAGGCCTGGGAGTGGTCCATCGACATGGTGCGCAAGGGCGGAACCGTGAACTTCTTTGGCGGATGCGCCAGCGGTACCAAAGTCGCCCTCGATACGCAGAGGTTGCACTACAACGATCTGACGTTGAAAGCCACGTTCCATCACACGCCGGAGACGGTGCGAAAAGCTTTCAGCCTAATCTCCGAACGGAAGATCAAGGGCACGGACTACATCACCGGCGAGGCGCCGCTGTCGCGTTTGCAACAGGTACTGCGGCACATGCTGAATCGCACCGACGACATCAAGACGGCGATTATCCCGGGGCAGTAGAGCAGTTGTCGGTTCTCAGTTGTGAGTGCAGTAGCGGCAAGTCCAAGCCTTGCCCGCTGTCTCTTTTGGATTGTCATCCTGAGCGAAGCGAAGGACCTGCTCTCTTACCTGCAGAAGGCTGCTTACCGCGTTGCATGTCCGATCTAACTTACAATCCGGAAGTTCCAAGCACTGCCGGCTGGCGGGCGCTGCCCCCGGAGTACGCCATTCCCGATCGCGCGCCAACGCTCGCCGAAGCTCGCGCAATACTGTTCGCGCCTGGCGCACTCGCATTACGAGAACTTCTCGGTCGTTACCTGGTTTTTGCCGAAGCATCTGCACCAGCACTTCTACAATATCTATGCCTATTGCCGGATATCGGATGACCTTGGCGATGAAGTAGGTGACAAGCAGCAGTCGTTGCTTCTGCTCGATGAATGGGAAGCGGAGCTGAAGCAGTGCTATTCCGGTGTGCCGCGGCATCCGGTATTTGTCGCCTTACGCGACACTGTGCGTGAGTTCGAAATACCGCAGCGCGAATTCTCCGATCTGCTCATCGCCTTCCGACAGGATCAGACAATCACGCGCTTCCCTACTTTCGAAGACGTGCTTGGCTACTGCCATTATTCAGCCAATCCCGTGGGTCATCTGGTTCTTTATCTTGGCGGATATCGCGATGCCGAGCGACAACAGCTGTCGGATTACACCTGCACCGCACTGCAGCTCGCAAACTTCTGGCAGGATGTCGCGGCCGATTACGCGAAAGGCCGCATCTACGTTCCGCTCGACAGCATGGCAAAGTTCGGAGTCAACGAAAGCGACATCGCCAGCCGACGTGCCACTCCTGAGTTTCGCGCATTGCTGAAGTTCGAAGTCGAGCGTGCGCGTGACTGGTTTCAGCGTGGGCTGCCCCTGGCAAAGATGGTCGATCGTTCTCTGGCGCTTGACATCGAACTGTTCAGCCGCGGCGGGCTGGCCATCCTCGATGCAATCGAGCGGCAAGACTACGACGTCCTGACGCGACGTCCTGTAATTTCGAAACCCCGCAAGTTGTGGCTGGTGGCTCGGGCCGCTCTGGGAAGACTGTTGTGAGCGACTCCCCGCTGCAATTGCGGGCAGCGTACAGCGTTTCTCGTCACATCGCGCGCTCCGCTGCCAAGAATTTCTACTACGGTTTCCTGGTTCTGCCGGGCTACAAGCGCGACGCGCTCTGTGCGGTCTACGCTTTCATGCGCCGAGCGGACGATATCTCCGACGACCCTGAGCTTCCCTTCGAGCAGCGCCGCGCAAAAGCTGGCGGACTGGATCGATGGTTTGCGCTGCGTTGTGGAGGGCGAGCAAGACGGACGACCCGGTGCTGATGGCGCTCGCCGATTCGCAGAAGCGCTTCAATATACCCTGGAGCTGCTCGAGAAGCTGGTACACGGTACGACGATGGACGTGGCGCAACCCGGCGCCAAGCTGCAGTACGAGACGTTTGATCAGCTCTACGACTACTGCTATCACGTCGCTTCGGTCGTGGGTTTGATCTGCATTCGAATCTTCGGCTATCGCGATCCGCGAGCGGAAAAGTTGGCCGAGCGCACCGGAGTCGCTTTTCAGCTCACCAATATCCTTCGTGATGTGAAGGAGGATTGGTTGATGGGAAGGGTGTACCTTCCACAGGAAGACCTCCGACAGTGCGGTGTCGATGTGGAGATGCTGTCGAACGGAACGGCAGCGGCTGCGATGCGGCCGGTACTGGTCCTCGAAGCTGAGCGCGCGCGGGAGTACTATCGCGCTGCCGACGAGCTTCTGCCGTTGGTCGATGAAGACAGCCAACCTGCGCTGTGGACACTGGTCGAAATCTACCGTCGACTGTTGGAACGCATCGCGCAACGCGACTACGACGTCTTTTCCGAGCGGGTACGGCTCAGTACAGCTGAGAAGATGAGTGTGCTGGCGAAGGGATTTATCCGGCGCCTGACATGAGTTCCGTCCCAACAAATCAGCAGTCGAAGGTCGCGGTGATCGGCGGCGGTCTGGCTGGCATCTCCGCCGGAAGCGCGCTAGCGAACGCCGGATACTCAGTCGAATTGTTCGAGCGCCGGCCCTATCTCGGTGGGCGCGCGTCGTCGTACGAGCATCCCGGCACCGGTGAGGTCGTCGATAACTGCCAGCACGTGTTGCTCGGTTGCTGCACCAATCTGATCGATTTTTACAAACGCATCGGGGTCGAGCAGCAGATCCGTTGGTACGACGAGATTACCTTCATGCTGCCGGGAGGCCGCTCGTCGGTATTGAAGCCGAGCTTTCTTCCTGCTCCGATGCACTCTGGGCCGGCGTTTCTCGCGTCAGGTGTTCTGGATTTCAGAGACAAGATCGCGATCTCGCGTGCGTTGCTGGCGCTTACGCCGTCGTTACCGGCCGACGATGGTCAGGACTTTCTCACCTGGCTTCGCCACCATGGCCAGACACGGCAGTCGATTGATCGCTTCTGGGCACCGGTGCTGATCAGCGCCTTGAACGAAGATCTCGATCGCGTGTCGGTGCGATATGCGGCGTTGGTGTTTCGCGATTCGTTTCTGAAGTCGGCAGAAGCCGGACGCATGGGCTTGCCGGCGGTTCCCCTCTCGCAGCTTTATGGCGAAGCCGCGTCTTACATTGAAGGGCGTGGCGGCAAGGTACATTTAAGGGCCTCTGTCGAGTCAGTTGCGTGCGACGTAGATGGAGCGATTGTGCGAGTCGGCGGCGAAGAAATTCGGGCAGACTATGTGGTGCTCGCGACTCCCTTCAATGTGCTTGAGAAACTGCTGCCCGACACGCCTGAGTTGGAGCCGCTGCGCGAGCAAACGCATTTCTTCGGGACAGCACCGATTACCGGCATCCATCTGTGGTTCGATCGTGAGATTACGCCGCTGGAACACGCGGTTCTACTGGAACGAACAATTCAGTGGATGTTTCAGAAGTCGAGGATCCTGGCGACGCGTCGGGACTCGGCGCAAAACGGCAGCTACATCGAGCTGGTAGTAAGTGCGTCGAAGACGCTGGTGGAGAAATCGCGCGGCGAGATTATCGAACTGGCTATGCGCGAACTGGCCGAGTTCTTCCCTGCTGTTCGCGACGCCAAGCTGACCAAGTCGACCGTCATCAAGGAAATCCACGCAACGTTCTCGCCGGTGCCGGGGAGCGATGCCTATCGGCCGTCACATACCAGTCCGTGGCCGCGTCTGTTTCTGGCGGGCGATTGGACAGCGACCGGATGGCCGTCGACCATGGAAGGCGCGGTGCGCAGCGGATATGGCGCGGCCGAAGCAATGGCCGCTTCAACCGGTAACCCGCAACGGTTCCTGGTGGCCGATCTTCCCGCGAAGGGATTGATGCGCCTGTTGGGGTGACCCTTCCACCATAGCGGCTGGTGCATGGCTCGTCGTACCATCCTCGCGATAGCGGAGGGTTACGTAGCAGAATGCGCCACCGGCGGGTGCGCGATGATAACTCGACAAAATCGATCCTTCAGGCATCGGCCACCGAATCTCTACCTGCCAAACAACGCCATCTGCTCTTCCGCCGGTTTGTTCTGCGCCGAGATTCCTCCTCGATCGACTATTTCCTTGGTGATTCCGTGCTTCTGACGCAAGCTCGCCATCAGGTCTGAGAGCCGTTTCGCATAGATCTTGCTGACGAAAGATTTGTCGGTGTAACGCTTGCGATACTCTTCAACCAACTGCGGAAATTCCTTCTCCAGGAACGGCAGAAAAATGGCAGCCGAGCAGGGCTTCAGGAACAGCGGATTCGCATAGATGTATTTGCCGCCTGATTCTTTCGTCGCCTTCACCAAAGCGGCGAGGGCCGACGGCGAGTCCGTGATTCCCGGCACAACCGGCGCGCAAATGACTCCGGCGCGCACACCGGCCAGGTTGAGTTCCTTCACCGCCTTCAATCGCAGATCCGGACGTGGCGCGCGCGGCTCGAGAATGCGCGCCAGCTTAGTGTCGAGGGTAGTGATCGTGATATTGACGAACAGCTGATTGTGTTCGGCGATCCGCCGCAACACGTCGATGTCGCGCGTCACGAGGTCAGATTTCGTCACGATACCGATCTCGAATCCGCGGTGCAACGCGAATTCCTCCAGAATGCTGCGCGTCACCTCGAAGCGCTTCTCTGCGGGCTGATAAGGATCGGTCGCGGTGCCAATGGCGATCTCTTCCCCACGCTTCACCTTCTTCAGATCCTGCCGCAGCAGCCACGCCGCCTGTTGCTTGACGTAGATCTTGCGCTCGAAGTCGACACCGTCGCGCATCTCCATAAACTCATGGGTGTAGCGCGCATAGCAGTACTTACAGGCGAACTCGCATCCGCGATACGGGTTGATTGTCCAGGTAAACGGCATACGCCGATTGGAGACGCAGCGGTTCAGCAGGCCACGGGACGGCAGAGAGAAATATTCGACAAAGTGACCCTGCCGCAACGAGGCACCCATTGCCGCAAGCTTGGCGATACCGACCAGCTCAGGCTTGCTATGGGCAGCATTGTCGGGCGATTCGATCTCGATGAGCGGGTACACAGGGCAGTTCGTTGTTTCGCCTTTTGTTCGCCTACGATAACGTGGCTAGGGCTGGTTGTCAATCCCGCATTTTCGCGCCTCTGCATGCTGCGTTGGCGCGTCCCGGCGCCCTCCAGTGCAGCCTGTGTGGCGTTTCAGCAAGCACCGTGGTGCGAGTACACTTGCTCGGAGTAGTCGCGAACAAGCGATCAGGCGATTGGAAGCTGGGGGTGCTCAGCGAATGTTCGAACGCTACACGGAAAAAGCTCGACGCGTCATCTTCTTTGCGCGCTACGAAGCCAGTCAGTTCGGTTCTCCGTACATCGAGACGGAGCACCTGCTGCTTGGCCTGCTGCGGGAAGACAAGGTGTTTAGCAACAGGCTTCTTCGTTCGCACGCTTCGGTCGAGTCCATTCGCAAGCAAATCGAAGGACACACAACGATTCAGGAAAAGGTGTCCACCTCTGTCGACTTGCCCCTCAGTAACGAGAGCAAACGAGTACTGGCCTATGCCGCCGAGGAGGCCGAACGCCTGTCGAACAAGCACATCGGGACCGAGCACCTGTTGCTCGGCATGTTGCGCGAGCAGAAGTGTTTCGCAGCGGAGATCCTGAACGAGCGTGGCATTCGTCTCTCTGCAACGCGGGAAGAACTCGCACATGCCCCAGTGCAGACCGCGTCGTACGCTTCCGAACGTGCATCCACAATGCTGGAACAGTTCTCTTCTGACCTGACGCGGGCTGCCTTGGACAACGACCTCGACTCGTTGATCGGCCGCGCTGACGAACTGCAAGCTGTGCTTCACATCCTGGGTTGCCGAAACAGGAACAGCGTGGTGCTGATCGGCGAATCCGGGGTAGGCAAGACGGCTATCGTCGAAGGACTGGCGCTATGGATTGCGGCCGGCACGGCTCCTCCCTTCCTGGCTAACAAACGTATTCTTACACTCGATTTGGGCCGGATGGCCGCCGGGGCGAATCCAGCCCAGTTTGGCGTTCGCATGAACTCATTGGTGAAGGAGCTTGCGGAGGCGCACAGTCCCATCATCTTCATCCGAGAATTGACAACGTTGGTCGGGTTGGGAATGGGAGGGTCGCTGGATGCGGTAAACATCCTACGGCCGGCTTTGGGTAGAGGCGAGGTGCAGTTCATTACGGAAGGGACCGCACCCGACTACGAAGCCGCGGTTCAGAAGGTCCCCTGGTTTGCGAGTTGTTCGCGCACGGTAGTCGTGTCGCCTCTAAGTGAGCAGGATGTCCTGAGTGTGCTCCAAGAACAGAAAGCGCGGTTTGAGAAGTATCACTCGGTTACTTATACCGACGAAGCTCTGCAGTGTGCCGCAAGACATGCACGCGGCTACCCGGCAAGAGCCATAGATGTAGTGGACACAGCCGGAACCATAGTGATGCTGCGGCAGGCGCATCCTGCGGAAGAGGTTACCGAAGTTCAGAAGCGGATCCGGTTCATTATCCACCTCATGGAAGGCGCGATCGCGAACCATGAATTTGAGAAGGCACGTTTCTATTCTGATGAGGAGCGCAAAGAGCGCGCGAACCTAGAGGCGTTGCGTAAGAAGTATGGCTTGGACGAGCCCTCGACCAGCACTGTGGTGCACTTGGCCGACATGGAATCTGCTATCTCGAGGTCTGCTACTTAATTTTGATTAAGTAGTCTCGCGGTTGCAGCGAGTTTAGGCGACTCTCTGCCTGGATATTCCCGGCTATCCACTTCGATAGCTACCAGGACTTCCATAGCAAATATCTGGCAAAGCGATTTGGCTCGTAAGCCAAACGTAACCCAACACAAACATCTCTTTCTGCAGTTACTTACAGCACCCGGTCGTATCAACATCCTGTACCGCGCTGTTCAAAAATGAGCATGGCCCGATGCGTGCGATAGGGGAATGCGTGGAGGTCAGGCATGGATTTACTTAGAGGCATTGCTCTTCTACTGGCGGTCGCGGCGATTTCGTTTTCCGGAGAGCTAGCGTACTCGCAGCAGGAAGTTGATCCCGACCATTTCGATCATCCCGCGACCCAAAGCCAAAAAGCGGCTCCGGTTCATCACATCAGAGCACGCTCATTCGACCGTGGCGAAGAAGGGGTCGGCGAAGCACCATCGCTCGCACGCGTCTGCGTAACCCAGCTACGGAAGTCTAACGGCGGAGAGAGTTTCAGGAGGAGGAGACAGGGTGTGGGCTGTTTTGAAGCAGCGCACACCCTTCCTCATTACTGGCCTGGCCCTCCGGCTTCGCCCATCAGGCTCGCTGGCGGCGGCGGGATGGTGATGTCGACGTCCTGCACCTGCCCAAGCTTCGACAGCGGCTTGCCAAACTCTTCGGTATTGCCCACCACCAGCACGGCCAGATTTTCTTTGTGCACATATTTCTTGGCGACGCGGCCACATCGTCGGCCGTGACCTTCTCGACCTCCGTGCGATAGCGCTCCAGGAAGTCGAGCGGATAGTGATAGAACTCGTAGCGCCATTTTTTCGCGCAGCACTTTCTCCGGCGTGTCGAACTGGAAGATGAACGAGTTCAGGATGTTGTCTTTGGCGCGTTTCAGTTCTGCTCGGCGTCGGAGGCGTTACTTCAGCATAGTCGTCGATTTCGCTGTCGATGCGCCTCGATGCCTTCGACCGTGCTCGCGCTCTTGGTCTGCATCTCGATGTCGGTCAGCCCGGGATGGTCCCAGCCGGAGCCGACGCCGCCTCCCACGTCGTAGGCCAGGCCCTTGGCGGTGCGCAGATTGTTGAACAGGCGCGAGGAGAAGCCGCCCGCCGAAGATCTCGTTCATGACGGTGACCGCGAAGTAATCGGGATTGTCTGCGCTCGATGCCGAGATCGAGCATGTTGATGCTGCTCTGGTTCACGTCGGACTTGTCGACCGGTATAGCCCGGCTTGGGCTCGGTGAACTTGATGTCAGGCGGCTTCGCCGCCGGACCTTTCGGCCACGACTCGAAGGCCTGGCGCAGCTTGGCTTCCATCGCCTTGGGATCGAAGTCGCCGGTGATGCCGAAGATGATGTTGTTGGGATGGACGTATTGCTGATGCCAGTTGAGCAGATCCTGCACGGGTGACCGCCGCGACGGTCGCGTATTCCGGAACGCGCGCGTAAGGATTGTCTTTGCCGTAGGCGATGATGCGGCTTTCGCGGCGGACGATGGAGTCGACGTCGTCGTTGCGGCGCGAAATGCCGGTGTACATCTGCTGCTTGGAGAGCTCCAGCTTGTCGGCGCGGAACTCGGGATTGTGCAGCAGATCGAGATACATGTGCGAAGACGGCGTCGAAGTCGCCCTTCAGACAGTTGAGCGAGATGGTGGTCGAGTCCGACTGATTGTCGGTCTCGATCTTCGCGGCGCGCGCTTCGAGGAAGTCGTCCATCTGGTCGCCGGTCTTGGTCTTGGTTCCGCCGGTGCGCCAGACATCGCCGTAGAGATCGGTGAGACCAGCCGGTCTTGTTGGCCGGCTCGTAGATGGAGCCGCCGCGAATGCGGGCGGTGGCGCTGATCAGCGGCAGCTCGTGGTCGGGCTGAAGGAAGATGACCATGCCGTTCGGCGAGTTGCACGCGAGTCGGCTCCGGCGGCGTGAATGCCGGAAGCGGCGGAGCCTGGATCTTGTTCCACTGCTTTGACCTGCGCAGAAGCCGAACGCGAAGACGCAGAGCAGTAGCAAAGCAGCACAGCCAGTAAGACACGTCCCGATACAGCGTCCTTCGACTGCGCATCATTGGCGCGCTCCTCGCTCGGATGAAGCCTTGTGACGCGGTTCAGGCGGAGGAGGCGGTGCTCATCGCTGTTCCGCTCCTTTACCCGTGCTGCCGGCGGTCCTGGTTGGCGCGATGCAGTTTGGTTTCGATGATGCCGACGGTGCGGTTCTTGTCCTGGAAACCTGGTTGGCGACGCGGCGAATGTCGGCCTTGGTCACCTTGTCGACGCGATCGAGATAGCGGAAGAGCTCGCGCCAGTCGCCATAGCGCGTCTGGTAAGTACGCAAGCTGCTTGCGCCAGGCCTTCATTGCTGGCGAGGCCGCGGATCAGGTCGGCCTTGGTGCGCGTCTTGAACATCTGCAGCTCGTCGTCGGTGACGTCTGGCGTCTTCAGCTTGTCGATCTGTTCGTGAATCGCTTCGTGCAATTCGTCGTTGGTATGGCCGGGAGCGGCACTGCATAAAACGCGAACAGGTGGGCGTACTTGCTGCCCGGGCAATCCGCAAAAGCCGGCGGCGAAGGCCGCGATCTGCTGGTCGCGCACCAGCGAGCGATAAAGCCGCGAGGTGCGTCCGTTGGACAGAATGTCGGAGATGGCGTCGTAGACCGCATCGTCCGGAGCGAGATAGCTGGGCCGGTGATAGCCCTCGAGATAAAACGGCTGCGACGGATCCTGCAGCGTGACCTGCGCGCACGGAGTTCTGCGGCGGCTCGATGGTGTAAGGCTCCGCCGGCTTGGGCAGCCGTCGGCAGCTGGCCGAAGTACTCCTCGACGATCGGCATGACCTTCGTCGGGATCGAGGTCGCCGACCAGCGCCGATCACCATGTTGCTGGGAACGTAGTAGTGCTGGAAGAACTCTGCGGCGTCGGTCGCCGAGAACGAATGCAGGTCGGAGGCGTAGCCAATGGTCGGCCGATGGTAGGGATTGGCCATGAAGGCCGTGCCCAGGAACTGCTCCACCAGGCGTCCCGTTGGCTGGCTGTCGGTGCGCATGCGGCGCTCTTCCATCACCACGTTGCGCTCTTTGTAGAACTCGCGCATCACGGGATGTGACATGCGGTCCGATTCCAGCGCCGCCCACAACTCGATCTGGTTCGACGGCAGGGAGTACATGTAGGCGGTCTCGTCGTAGTTGGTGAAGGCGTTCACGCCGACGCCGCCGTGGCTCTCGACGATCTCGCCGAACTGGTTCTTGACGACGTACTGGTCGGCGTCTTTGATGGCCGTCCTGCCAGGCTTGCTTCAGCTGCTGCCAGCTTCTGCGGATCCTGCCCGACGCGCTTGATGCGCTCGGCTTCGTAGGCGGCGTAGGCCTGCTTCGACTTTCTCCAGCGCGACCTTCTCGGCGGCGTAGTCGGTGGTGCCGATGTCGGGCGTGCCCTTGAAGGCCATGTGCTCCATCATGTGCGCCAGCCCGGTCTCGTTCAGCGGGTCCTGCGCCGAGCCGGCGTCGACCAGGGTGAAAAACGAAAACACCGGCGCTTCGGGGCGGCGCTAGAGAACCACGGTCAGGCCGTTGGGCAGAGTTTTCACCGTGACGTTCTTCTCGAACGAAGCCAGATCCTGCGCGAAGACGGGAATAGAGAAAGACAGCAACAGCAGGGCCACGAGCTTGGCGGACCAAGCCGAGGCCCTCAACGAGCAACACTTTTGCGCTCGCTGGGATGAGAGCCAGCCGATCATCGTACCTCCATGTGCGGGAAAGCGAAGATCACCTTGAAGTCAAAGCTACTTAGATTAGGACGGGTAAGTCAAACGAAGGCGAGCGGCTACAGTTCGCCGGTCAGAAACTGCGCGCGTCCGAAGCCAAAGCTCCAGTCTGCGTCCGTGTTCGTCATGATGTTGACCATGACGTCGCTGGATTCGATGCCGCAGGTCTCTTTGAGCTCTCGGCAAAGCTCTGCGTAGAACTTTTGTTTGGCCTCAGTCGTTCTCGGGCGGCTGTTGACGCTTACGACAACGACGTTGCGCGATCGCGGAATGTCAAGCCCAGTGTCTTCTACGATCATGTCGTTGGGGGGATGTTGGTGGACGATTTGATAGCGATCGCGCTCGGGCACCCCAAAAGCCCTCACCATCGCACGGTGTGCCGCGTCCAACAGCTTCTTCACTTGGTCCTGGCTGCGTCCTTCGATGATGTCAAAGCGCATGAGCGGCATGGGAAGTCACCTCCGCGATGATTCTAGACGAGCGCTTGCAGGCAAAGGGGACGTGGAGGTAGGAAGCTATATATCGAACACCCGGTAGGGTTTTCCGCCGTTTTGTGCCTGCACCAGCGCCATCGCGACATTGTGTACCGGTGTGCCTGCGGTGGTCTTGCCATCGGGACTTCCGCCATGGGCGTGCCCGTGCAACACCAGGTCAGCGCCGTGACGATCGATAACTTCCATCAGCCGCGAGCTGCCGAGGTAGGGATAGATCTCAGCCGGCTCGCCTTTCACCGTGTCAGCCGACGGGCGCGTAATGAATGACTACCACGCGTTTTGGCGTTCGTAACTGGGATAGCGCTCGCTCGAGTTTCAAGGCTTCGTCGATGCATGCCTGAACGAAAGTCTTAATCTCGGGCTCGCCAAATGCGGTCAGCGCGCCGCGGCCGAACCCGCCAAGGAAACCTTTGGTACCGGCGAATCCCACTCCGTCGCGCTCGTAGGCGGTGCCGTCGAGCACCTTGATGCCCTCGTCGGTCATGATCTTGATCAACTCAGGCACGCAGTTGCTCTCGTAGTCATGGTTGCCTAGCACGGCGACGATGGGAAGTCGCAGTCGCACCAGCGCGTTCATCAGCGATTCCATTTCCTGCGGCCGTCCGTAGTTGGTGAGATCGCCAGCGAGGACCAGCAGGTCGGCATCATCGCGCACGCGGCCCATCTGATCGCGTATGCGATCGTAATTCTGCGGGGTGAAATGCAAGTCGGCGGCGGCGGCGATTCTCATGCTTCGGTTTCTGTCTCGTTGGTCTCTACATTCTCGACGACGTTTGCTTCTACGAGGGCGATGATCTTCGGCTCGCGCTGATCACGATTGATTTGCAGCAGATTCTCCATGCCCCACTCGTGCACGTCGATAGCGAACATCTTCTCGTCAAGCAGGCTACCGCGGAATGGGGACTTATTGCCAGGATGGTCTAACTCCGTGCGCAAACGCGACAACAGGTCATCCCATACTTCACGGGGGATGTAACCCGACTTTGCGGGATAGACATATTGAAACAGCATCAGCTCCCAGAGCAGGATTCCCCAATGCTCACGGACGAGCTGCCGCAAACGCTGCCAGTCGAGCTTGCCGCGAGCTCCGAAGATGATATGCACCACGTCGGCACCGTCGAAGCGCTCGCGGAAGTTCACGAATAGCTTAGACGCGATCAGCTCTTCTGCCGCGAGTACCCTAGTAGGCACGCCCAGCACCTCCGCCGGTGAGCCGCGATCGATCCACGACTGATCCACGGTGATAATGGCATTGCTCATGCCGGTAATCAGGTCGACGAAGTAGCCATCACGGTGTGCCTTGGCCAGCCAGACTGGATCGCGTATCTCGGTCTCAAAGCCTTGTTGCTTTAGGTGCTCAAGCGCCTGCGGAACTACCTCCGGAGGAAGGAAAAGATCGAGGTCCTTGGTGTTACGCCAAATGCCGGTATGGTGCTGTAATGCGAAAGCACCCGAGACCACATAGGGAACCTGGGCGCGGTTCAGGTGCTGCAACACATCGCAAAAAAGCGACCGCTGCTCCGGAGGAAAATCCGGCTCGAGCGACGTACTTATGGGTAATGGCTGATCCGTGGCCACAGCCTACACTTCGATGCGAGGCATGCAGGTTGTGTTGTGATGAGGACAACAAAAGAGTGGCGCGGCATTGGCGGCATGGCGGACCCGGGCCTTCCGGAACCAGATTCACAACCGATTCCATGCTTCCAAAGGCGGAAACAGGCTTGGCGAATTACATCCGCCACTGCATACTTCTGGGTGCAACCTGCATCTTTGCCTAGAGAGTGTCGAGCATGGCCAGCGAAACTGTAGTCGAAATTCAGGGCAAGCGGCTGAAGCTGTCGAATCTGGAAAAGGTCCTGTACCCCGCTGTGGGATTCACCAAAGGGCAGGTCATCGACTACTTCGTTCGTATCTCTCCGGTCTTGTTACCGCACCTGAAGAACCGTCCCCTGACACTGAAGCGCTACCCCAATGGCGTGAACGGGATGTTCTTCTACGAGAAGAACTGCCCGGAACATCGCCCGGAGTGGGTCCAGGTGGCCCCGGTCTGGAGCGCAGGCAACAACAAGTGGATGAACTACTGCCTCGCGCAGGACTTGCCAACACTCGTGTGGGCGGCAAATTTAGCAGACCTCGAACTACACACCAGTTTGTCATTGGGCAAGGATGTTCTTCGTCCAACGTTCATCGTCTTCGATCTTGATCCCGGTGAGCCTGCCAATATCGTGCAATGTTGCCAGGTGGGTCTCTGGGTGCGAGGGGTATTCGCGCAACTAGGGTTGGAGAGTTTTGCCAAGACCTCGGGATCGAAAGGGCTGCAGCTCTATGTCCCGCTAAACACGCCGGTGACGTACGACGAGACTAAGTCTTTCGCACACGAGTTGGCTCGCGTGCTTGAGCGGCAGCATCCCGAGCTGGTCGTCTCCGATATGAAGAAGGCATTGCGGGTGGGCAAGATTTTGGTCGATTGGAGCCAGAACGACGACCACAAGACAACGATCTGTGTGTATTCGCTGCGGGCGAAGGAGCGTCCGACAGTTTCAACTCCGGTGACCTGGGATGAGGTGGAGAACTGTCTTGCCAAGAAAGATCCGAGTCTTCTGGTGTTCGATTCAGGGCAAGTGTTGGAGCGGATCAAGGAGCACGGCGATCTGTTCGAGCCGGTTTTGAAACTGAAGCAGAAGTTGCCGCCAATCGAAGCCCTAGCCAGCATCGATCCCGCAGCTTCGATAGTTGCCAAACCGGTAAAGCGTACTTCGGCCGCTCGCGAACGACAAAAGGTCATGGCGAAGAAGTCCGCGCCGTCCACCCATGCTGCTAAAGCCAAACGAAAGACTGCGTCAGGCCCGAAGCAGAAGCGGGCTTAGACCTCGACGATCGTTCAGTGGGGTTTCGAAGTTGATCCGCTCGCTACTCCCAAACGCCGCAAACGATCGCGCGCCTGTGAGGCTTCAATCGACCGCGGATATCGCTGTATGAGACTGTTTAACTCCCGAACGCCGGCATCGCGCTGCCCAAGTTCCAACAGCGCATAGCCCTTCTTCAGCTGGGCTGCAGCAGCCTTCTGCCCGCTGGGATACTGCTCGAGAACTCTGTCGTAGTCCTTAACCGCCGCGTCGAAGTTGCCCTGACGATACTCAATGTCGGCCAGATAGAATTGCGCATTTCCGGCCAGATCGGTGTTGCCATAATATTTCAAGTAATCGTTGAACTCTTGCGAGGAAAGATCATATTTCCCAGCGTTATAGTCGCGCAGCGCGTTGTTGTACAGAACGTCAGCCGGCGGCGCTGCGGAGGAAGGAGCTGCGGCAGCATTAGAGGCTGGAGGTGCCCCGCCTGTTCCCGGTGCTGGCTGGCCTGCAACAAGGTTCTGGCCGCTGTTCTGCATGTCGTCCATTTGCTTGCTGACCTTGGCCAGCCGCGATTTGAGCTCGTCCACGCTGTCGTGTAACGCCTGCACCTGGCTGGAAACCTGGTCGAGTTTTTGAGCGTTCTCACCCGACTCGGAAGAAAGCTTCTGCTGCAGGTTGTTGACCGTAACGCTCATCTTGTTGACGCTGTCGGCACTCTGCTCGACCAGATTGCGCATTACCCCCATACGCTCATCAATTGACTGCTGCAGGCGGGAAACTTGATCGGAGAGCGTCTGGACCTGCGTCTGCAATTGAATCATTTCTTTGCTGACTGCGAAAGCCGGGCTGGCTGCGACGGTAAATGATGTCGCAGCCAGGAGAAGCAATACGTGTTTTTGGCGAAGCATATTGATCCTTCTTCAGAACCCTACTGGTTATAGGCAAAATGCGCACGGCGATTCTGTTGCCAGCACGCCTCAGTGGCATCGGTGCAGAACGGCTTCTCTTTACCGTAGCTGATGGTCTTAATGCGGCTAGCGGCGATCCCCATCGAAACCAGCGCATTCTTGGCAGCCAAGGCGCGATTGTCGCCCAACGCCAGGTTGTACTCGGTTGAGCCGCGCTCGTCGCAGTGTCCCTCAATGGTGAAGCTCATATTGGGATGCTGTTGCAGGAAGCGGGCATCCTGTTGGAGCACCTGAGTGTACTGGCCGGTAACGTCATAGCTGTCGTACTCGAAGAACACGTCCTTCATGTTCTGCTGGAAGAGCTGCGCATCGCCTTCATTCGACGGCGGAGAAACCGGAGCCGACGGAGGATTCACCGTGATACGAGCGGTAGCTTCCTGTGTTCCGCTCTCGTTCTTGGCCACTAGACGGTAGGTAGTCGACTGGCTGGGCAAAACTTGCGCCGAGCCGCTGGGGCCAACCTTGCCCAAACTGTCGATCGACACGTCCGTCGCATTGGTGGTGTTCCAAGACAGAGTAGATGCCTGGCCGGCATTGATGGTGTTCGGATTAGAGGTCAGGGTCGCAGTGGGCGCTGGAGGTGGTGGTGGCGGAGGCGGCGGCGCTTTAGCAACCGGCTTTTTTGCGCATCCGCTAACTGCCATCGCGGCGGCGAGCGCCAGGACAAGGCCGAACCACTTCACTTTCGTAAGCTGCACTTTCTCTTCCTCCTATTTATTTCCCCAGTTCGGCTGCGTGTTCTCGCCGCTGGTAGTGAGCTGCTTGGTTTGTGTCCCGTCGGCCAGCATCATGAAAAGCTGGGTGCGGCCATTGCGATTCGATTGATAGACGATGTGCCTTCCGTCAGGTGCCCATGACGGAAAATCGTTGCGACCGCCGTCGTGCGTCAACTGTACCCACTGACGGCTGGCAACGTCCATGAGATAGATATCGCTGGCGCCGGGCGCACCCGGGCCATAGTGGCGAATCCAGGCAAAGACCAGAAACTGTCCATTGGGCGACCATGAGGGAGAGACTGCGTATCCCTGATCGGTAACGCGCACAACGTTCGTTCCGTCAGATGCCATGGTGTAGATCTGCGGCAGCCCGGTGCGACCACTGACGAACCCGATCTGCGCGTTAGTTTTTGGATTCCAGGTCGGTGAAACGTCCGGTCCCTTGTCGTTGGTCAGGCGGCGCGGAGTGCCGCCGCTGCTGTCGATCGAGAAGAGGTTCGAGTGTCCGGTATACGAGGACGAGAAGGCCAGCGACTTCCCGTCTGATGACCACGCCGGCGACTGATTCGTCCCGTTGAAGCGAGGGAAGCTCACATTGCGTCCCAACTCCAGCGACCACATCTGAATCTGCCAGCCTTCTTTGGTCACCCCGGCGTAAGCGATACGGGTTCCATCAGGCGAGACGTGCGGCGACAAAGCGATCGATGCGTTGTGCGTGATCTGCTTCTGGTTGGCGCCGTCGTAATCCATCCCCCAGACTTCCTTTTGTCCGGAACGGTTGCTGATGAAGTAGATCCTGGATTCCGCGATGCCGGGAATGCCGCCACCGAGCCGGAAAATAATCTCATCGGCAAAGCGGTGAGCGATAATGCGCGCATTGGCGTCGTTGGCTTCTTCCCGATACTGCTTGCCCAGAACCTGTGGCGACTGCGCGTTCTTGACGTCGAAGAGCCAGCCCTGCACGCTCAGAGATCCGCCTTCTACGCCAAGGCTGCCGAAGGCCAGCATGTTGGCATTCGGCGGAGGCTGGTCCCAGTCGGCCAGGCGAACGTCTTGCGGAGCCCCCGGAGGAGCCATCGGGTAGAAGCTCTTGCCTACCAGGTCGAAAATGCCTGCTGCTTGCAGGTCCTTCCACAGGGTGTTGTTGAACGTTATCGCAAAGCCCTGTGAGACAGGATCATTCGTCGTCACCTTGAAGTCAGGGACAGCCAGTCGAATCTTCTCGACTCCCAGACCGGTGCCGGTGCGAATCCAGTCCTGCGGCAGCGCAGTGAAACCTGCGCCTGCAGAGAACACAAGAAAGATAATGGCCAGCAATCGTTTCATTCAGAACCCAACTTATCGTCGGTAATCAAACCAAAACTCCACAGAGACATAGTTTCCGTTGTACCCAGAAGGCAGCGGCCCGAAGGTATCGATGCGTTGCAAAGCCCGAACCGCAGATTGATCGAGCGATGGAATTCCGCTCGACTGCTCGACTCGGATGTTGACCGGTTGACCCGAGCGCGTGATGTCAAAGTATATGTATACCCGCCGGGCATCGTTGATTCGCGGGTCAATTTCATATTTGAGCCAGTTTTCCGAAACTTTACGGCGGACAATGTCGACGTAATACGCGAAGCGGCTACCGAAATCTCCATTTCCACCTTGAAAGCCAAAACCGCCTTTGGTAGCGCCTGACGTAAACGACCCGTACGGACCGCTGACCGGGCCGCCTTGCCCGTAAGGTATCTGGTTATCCTGCTGGACCTTTGCGACTTGCTTGGGCTCTTTCTTCTGAATAGACTCGCGGCGATCGTTTTTTCGTTTTGCATTTTGATCTGGAATCGGAATCGCCGTTGGCTCCTCGACCTTCGGCTCTTCCTTCGGTTCCGATTGCGAGAGACCTTTTGACTCGTTTGCCAAAACGTTCTCTGCAGGCGCCTGCTGCGCCGGCAACGGAACGCTTGTCACCAGCGTCGCGCTCATCGCGCCGCCGCCACCTTCGGTGCCACCCCAGCTCTCGCCGCGACCGCTGGGAATGAGGTATCCGAACAACGCCAAAGCGACGATGCCCACGTGCAGCACGCAAGAACCGATCAGCGGCGAGCGCAGACTGGTCTCGCCATTGAAGATGTCAGTGTCGGCTGCCATTGCCTTCCAGAGGCTGGGTGACGATGCTCACGTTAGTGATGCCGGAGCTCTTCACCGCGTCCATCACGGTTGCGAATGCACCGAATGGGACATTCTCGTCAGCCCGAATGTAGATCGACTGTCCTTCAGGATCGCGAATCTTGTCGTGAATCTTTGCGCCGATCTGGTTGATGTTCACCGGGTCGTTGTTGAGGAAGACCTGCTGCTCACGGTTGATGGATATCACCAATCGCTCTTCGCTGATCTGTTTGACGGTGCGCGTACGTGGCACCTGAACCTCGATGCCAGACTGCAACACCGGCGCGGTCACCATGAATATGATCAGCAGCACCAGCACAACGTCAACGAACGGTGTGACATTGATATCTGACAGAGAACTCTGAGTACGGCCTTGTAGATTAGTGAACGCCATTAGCGACGCTCCACCGGTTCCGGCACGGCCCGCACACTGCTTGCCTGTGCGCGCTCAATCTCGTTCATCAGTTCCAGGCTGAAGTCGTCCATGCGGGCGCCGAATTCGCGGATATGCTGCATGAGCATGTTGTAGGCGATTACTGCGGGAATTGCGGCGAACAGGCCGGCCGCGGTGGTGATAAGCGCTTCGGAAATTCCGGGCGCCACGGCGCGCAGGGTCGCAGCGCCAGCCGTTCCCAAGCCGTGGAAGGCGTCGATAATGCCCCACACTGTTCCAAACAGCCCTATGAAGGGAGTCACGGCGCCGGTCGTCGCCAGCCACGGAAGTCGGCTCTCCAGATGGGTGAGCTCCTCTGAGGATGCAATCTGCGCGGCGCGTTGTACCGCGGGCATGCGCAACGGCAACGGGGCCTGCTTGCGCAGTTCACCATACGTGGCCTCGAACACCGCTACCAGAGGACTGGGCTTAAACTGCTCCGCGACAGCCGAGATGTCCTGGATGCGGGTTGATTTGCGGAAAGCGCGAACAAAGCGATTGCTCTGTAAGCGCGCCCGGCGAAACAATCCCCATTTAGCAAAGATGATGGCCCACGACATCACGCTGAAAACCAGCAGGATGAGAAGGACGGCCTTCGCGACCAGACCACTGGTTCCAATGAGACTTGTGATTTCGCCGCCAAGCACGTAGGCAAGTAAACAGCAGGAAAAATTCATTCGTATCGATCAGCCTTCCTTCGCATTATAAGGTTTTGACGCGAACGGCAAGGCTACGTGATGTGGGGTTCCTTGAGAGTAACCGAGGGTGCAAGGTCGGGGAACTCTGAATCGACATGAGTTGGTACGAATGTGATCCCTAGGGAACAGCGGTTTCACGGGGAGCGGGATCAACATTCTCAGAGACCTTGGTCTCCTGATGCTCTAGATGATCCTTCGCGGAGGCCACCACGGGAATGCGGTGCTTCCAGGCGCGGAAGCCCATACGCAACACATCGAATGTGCCGTAAATGATGTTCGCTCGCCAAATGTCGCTTCGAAGAGTTAGCACATCGCGCCGCAAGTACCGGAATACCACGTTTCCCGGCTTGAATTTAGGTTGGGGAGAAAGAGCTTCGAGTTCAGGTACTACTGGGTGGCAGTCTTGCAGTTGCACCACTGCGATCGACCCATCGGTCTTCAGCACATCCCCGGTCGCGTTTTCGTTTACCGCGGAAAAACCACCGCGCGGTACCAGGTAAACCGCCTTTACACACCCGGCGGCGCGCAAGTCCCGGATGATCTTGCTGCGTTCATCGTCGATGTTGGGATCGATGTGATGAACGAATTGACGCCGCTTGAACGAGATGCCGGCGCTTCTGTCGTGAGTGGCCGTCCCCAGGAAAACGGGATCGCCGCCCTCGGTTGCGCCCCATTCCCAAATGCGCATGTGGTCTCGCTGGGCATAGGTATTCAGGCTTTTCTGCTGGTTCATGTCAGGCAGATTGCCGTCGAGCAGAAAGGGGCGCATGGGCGCCTGCGCGTAGCTGCTGTTTTGCAGGAAGGCATAGACGTTCAGCATTACGCTGTGGCGGTTGATCGGGTCGGCGCTTTGCCATCCAGCCTGGCTGAACGATGACACGACCTGGTGCTTGGAGCCTATTAAAGCAAGATTAACTACATCGGCGCTGACCTTCTCCGTGGTGGTCGAGCGCCCAGGAAACGAAGCAACCAGGGCGCGCAACTCGGTCGGATTCATGGCGTCGATGCTGCGAGTCCCATCGTCGACCGTGGTTGACGGGGGATTAGGTATCGGCGCCTCAAGCTTTACTTGAAGGTCGGTACCTGCCGGAAAATAGATTTCGGGCTCGGGAAAAATCGGGAACGTCGCCTTGAACAACAGGAGCCCCAGGTCCGGGTAAGGATTCAAAGCTGGAAGATACTTCAGACGGCTGGTTATGGTTCCCTGCAATGTGTTGGTGCTGCGGATCCCGTGCACGACTCCGTTGGAAACCTGTTCGCGGGCGTTGTCCACCCCTGCTATCGACGCCTTCATCGGCATCGATCTGTCAGGGGTCACCGCCACTTCGTCGAATGAGATCTTCAACGCGGCCGTCTCATGACGAATGCCAAGCCCTACCTTGCGCACCGTCTGCACTGTGCCCAGTACCGCGGCGCCGACAGGAACGGCTGTCTCGTCGCCGCACATAACATCCTGCGTGACCACTCCACGGACGAGGTCACCCACTTTCGCGTTGTAACTGGAGACCGGCGCTGTTAGACGAACCCAAAGGATTTCGCCGGCAGGTATGCGATCACAAGCCGACGCCATGGCCGAACCAAGAAACAGCACGAGAAGGGCTCGGTTGGCGCGCACCAGTAGGGAGGCTCTCATCTATGAGGTCTGATCTTTCTCTTCTTGCCGGGGTCATTTCATCATACCGGAGAGTTGATGCACACCAAGCACAATTTCTCGTGCAGAGCTCACTTTTGCACTGTACTCTCGTCGCGGTTCGTTCAAATTGACTGCACTTTTTGTGAACACGGCGTTACGGCAGAGTTGCTCCCAGACTATGCCCCGTACAGTCATTTGCGGGAAACGAATTCTACCCGGAACATGTTGCTCAGCCTCAACTTTTGAGTGCAGAGGCTAGAATCAAATGATGAGCGTTCTGGATGAGAAGCGTGCTGAGCTGGAGCACTATGAGTTCATGATGGGCAAACCACGTGGGAGACTCGCGGTTGCCCTCGACACCCTGACGGACGCGTTGACCATGGTTGGCCAGCACGGCGTCTACTGCCAAAGCGCGAGACAACCAGGCAAGCCGGCGATGGACATTCAGATCGTACTAAAAGGGATCACCGACGCGAAAGAGCTCATCACGTCGGTGATGGAAGAGCTACGCTCCCGCGATGACACGTCTGGCAGCTAGAAATCGCGAACCTTCGTCCTCCCAAAACCAGAGGTCTAGCTAGAGACAGCCGACTAGGCGCTAATTCGAGCCGGAGGCCGGTCCTGCTTTTCTTGCTCGCTTCCCTCTTGCGCCTGGGGTGAAGGACTCAACAGCGTTGATACACGTTGCGCCAGTATCTCTGGATCGTCGGCTACCACGTAATCGCGGCTGTTCGCTCCCGACACGTTGGAAACCGCTAGCAACACAGCTTGCGCGGGAGTCCTCCCCGAGAGCTCCTCGCAGAAGGATGCTGCCAACTCGGGCTCATCCTGCGCATTCACGACGATGAGATCGTAGGCGCCTGGCTTGCAGCGGCTCCGTGCTTCCGCCAGTTGCAGTGCCGGAAAAACTAAAAATCCGCGCTCCTTCAAGGCTGCGATGCGTTGCTTGCGATCAATGCTTCTGTCGACGATGAGGACCTTGCTCATGGGTACCCTTCCCTCTAATTTCTTTGCACAAAACTGCTTACACAAAGAGAGAGGCTGATTAAGCAGAGTAGGTTGTCTCGGGTGTTTAGGCGTGGGGTCAGCCGAATGGTGGAATTTGGCGCGTGCAGTGATGGAGGGGGGAAACGGGACTACCGGGCCCCTAGGCCCCTACAAGTCTCTCAAGAACAGCCTTGTTGCGGATAGTGAGCGTCGATCCTTTCAGCACTGCTATCTGTCGTTTGCGAAAATCCGCAAGCACACGCGTGACGGTTTCTCGCGATGTACCGATGATTTGCGCAATTTCCTCGTGCGTCAGTGCCAGTTTGACCTTGGGTTCGGTCTTGTCCTGACTGGTCGCTGTCCACTCCAGCAGCAGGCGCGCCAGACGCTCCGGCGCCGAATGTGAGAGACCTAGGCTGCGGATCTGCTGATATGCACTCTGGCAGTCCTTGCTCAGATGCTGTGCCGCCTTCAGGCAAGCGTCGCCGTGCTCCTGAAGGAAATGCAGGAAGTCCTCACGCTTTATGAAGTTCAACTGGCATGGTTGTCCAGTTTCAGCGGTGATCTCATAGGGCGTTCCGGATACAGTGGCATGCATCCCGAGAACTTCTCCCGGTTGCGCAATTTTTAAAATGAGCGTCTTGCCTTCGGCAGAGGTCGTCGACAACTTTACTCGGCCTTTGCACAGCATATAGATTCCCCGTGGCGCCTGGCCTTCCACAAAGAGGATGGCTGCCGCCGGATAGGATGCGGTGTACTTGATCTTGTCGAACGCCTCCAGGGACGGCTTTGGAAGGGAGCAGAAGAAACTGTCACTCCGAAGCTTGCAGATGAGACAGTTCTCTACCAGCTCGAAGCCGTAAGGTGACCCCACAGTTTCCTCCGTCTATTACTTACTGTTAGTTACGATGTTACACCGCGTCGAAACAGTTTAGGCAATAATTAACCTTGCTCCTCCGCCCGTATGTCTTATGTGGCTCCCCGGCAGACGCTTTGCGAATCCCCCGAAGGTGTCATCGAGCGAACAAGGTAGCAGTACGCTATTACTGTTGTTGATAACCCGATTCCGCACCCGCGCGAGCTGTCGGTGAATCCAATACAAGTTGAATGCCGGAAATCCCAGCAAAATCCGTAAAGCCCAAGACTCCCGTCTTTAAAGCCATCCCCGAAATCTTGTCCTTGATCCGTCCTCGCAGAGCCTTGCTGGGCTTGGGCCTTTGCTTGATGGTCATCAACCGTGTCTCCGGACTCGTGCTTCCCGCCTCGACCAAATACCTGGTAGATGACGTCATCGGCAAGCGGCATTTACAGCCTGCTCTATCCGCTGGTTGGAGTCGTTCTGCTGGCTACGATCATCCAGGGCCTGACATCTTTCGCTCTCACGCAGACACTGTCGAAAGCTGCACAGCGGCTGATTGCCGAACTTCGTCGCCGGGTGCAGGAGCATGTCGGGCGGCTTTCTGTCTCCTACTACGACGCGAACAAGACAGGCATGCTGGTGTCGCGCATCATGAGCGATGTGGAAGGCGTTCGCAACCTGGTCGGCACCGGGCTGGTGGATTTTGTCGGCGGCTTGCTGACGGCGGTCATCGCGTTCGCGGTGCTGATTCGCATCAGTCCGGTGATGACGGGCATCGCCTTCGGCTTCCTGCTGGTTTTCGGGGTTGGACTTCGCAAGGCGTTTCGCACGATTCGGCCCATTTTCCGCGAGCGCGGCAAGATCAATGCAGAGGTCACCGGACGGCTGACGGAATCGCTGGGCGGTGTCCGCGTGGTGAAGGGCTATCACGCCGAGGACCGCGAGCATGCGGTGTTCAGCCTGGGCGTTGAACGGCTGCTGCAGAATGTCTTCAAGACGCTGACCGCGACCTCCGTCATGAGCCTGTCTTCGTCGACGCTGATGGGCGTCATCGGCGCGATCGTCATGTTCATGGGGACGCGGCAGATCCTGGCCGGCAAGCTAACGCTGGGCGGGTTCTTCACCTACACCATGTTTCTCGGCTATCTGGCGGCGCCGCTGTTTCAGGTGGTGGGCATCGGTACGCAGATCACCGAGGCCATCGCCGGTCTGGAGCGCACTCGCGAGGTGCTGGACGAAGACTCCGGAGAACGAAGACCCCGAGCGCACCGATCACGCTGCCGCCCGATTCGCGGCGATGTTGCATTTGACGATGTCACCTTCGCCTACGAGAGCAAGAAGACCGTGCTGCACGATATTTCGTTCCAGGCGCGCCCGGGTACGGTCACTGCGCTGGTCGGCTCCTCCGGTTCGGGAAAGTCCACCATCATCGGACTGATCGCGGCCTTCCACAAACCGAATTCCGGCCAGGTGCTGGTCGACGGCATCGACCTGGCGACATGTGCGGCTGGATTCTTACCGCACGCAACTCGGCATGGTGCTGCAGGATTCGTTCCTCTTCGACGGCATCATCCGCGAGAACGTCGCGTTCTCCAAGCCCGACGCCACCGAAGAAGAGATTCTGCGCGCCTGCGCCATCGCCCGGGTGGATGAGTTCGCCGAGAAGTTCGAACTGAAATACGACACGATCATTGGCGAGCGCGGCGTAAAGCTCTCCGGCGGCCAGCGCCAGCGCGTCTCGATCGCGCGCGCCATCCTGGCGAATCCCGCGAATTCTTATTCTCGACGAAGCCACTTCCAGCCTCGACTCCGAATCGGAGGCGCTGATTCAGCAGGGCCTTTCGTACCTGATGCAGGGCCGCACCACTTTCGTCATCGCGCACCGGCTGTCGACCATTCGCCGCGCCGACCAGATACTGGTGGTCGAGGCCGGCGAGATCGTGGAGCGCGGCACCCACGCGATCGCTGTTCGAACTCGGCGGACGCTACTACGACCTGTACACGCGGCAGCATGGCATCGAGCAGAACCTGTTCCTCGCTCCTGGCGAAGGCGATCTGGTGGAAGAAGAGACGACCAAAGGAGCGACCATCTCGAACGAAGTTGAAGACTCCGAGCTACGCAATCCGGTCTAGTATCCGGCACGCACTACGAAGCGCCCTTACTTCGCGGTACACTTCGTATTCACTCCTTCACCAACTCCGATGCCTTCTCGTAACGCTCTCGATCTTCGGCAGCAGGTTGGCCAGTTGCTCGTCATGGGCTTCGATGGGACTGACGTCTCGGCGCGGCTTCGCTCCATGCTGGGAACGCTCAACCCCGGCGGCATAATCCTATTCAAGCGCAATATCGAAGAAGCGCCACAGGTGCATGCGCTTCTTCGCCACACACAGCGAGTTGTCGCCATTCCAATGTTCTTGTGCGTCGACATGGAAGGTGGCACCGTCGATCGCCTGCGCGATGCCATTGCACCCATCCCGTCAGTTGCCGACGTCGCTGCGACGAACTCCGCAAAGCTTTTTCGCAAGCATGGCAGCCTGATCGGTGAGGAGATCCGCGCGCTAGGCTTCAACACCGATTTTGCGCCCTGTCTGGATCTGCGATTCGATGCGTCCAAGAAGGTCCTCGGCTCACGAACCGTATCCGACAATCCCAAGCGAACCATCCGTTACGCGCGTGCCTTTCTTCGCGGCCTTGGCGAAGTGGGCGTAATTGGCTGTGGAAAACATTTTCCCGGACTCGGTGAGGGTACGCTCGACAGCCATCTTCATCTGCCCTCGATCGCGAAAAAGTGGCGAGACTTGTGGAAGGAAGATCTGCGACCCTACCGCGAGCTGCGCAAAGAGCTTCCCATGATCATGGTGGCTCACGCTTCGTATCCTGACGTCACGGGCGATAAACTTCCGGCTTCGCTTTCGAAGGTCTGGATGCGAGACATTTTGAAGAAGAAGATTGGCTACAAGGGGCTGATTGTCTCCGACGATCTTGAAATGGGTGGCGTGCTCGAAGCCGCGCCCATCGGCGACGCGGCCATCCAGACGCTGCAAGCTGGCAGCGACCTGATGCTGGTTTGTCACACCGAAGAGAACGTTTGGCTCGCTTTCGAGAGCGTTCACAAGCTTGCGGAGAGCGACTCGCACTTTGCCAAGCTGGTCGCAAAGAAATCCAAACGAGTGCTTAGTTTCAAACGAAAGTCGCGCTCGATTGCTGACTCAGACGGCGCCGCGTCCAACCCCGAGAACGGTCGATAAACTGTGCCGCCGCATCTGGGAGTTCACCGAAGAAGTACGCCTGACAACATCCCCTGAGGACTTGCGTTGATTGTCGCCGGCGTCATGAGCGGAACCTCGGCGGACGGAATCGATGTGGCGCTAGTTCGCATTCAGGGACACGGTGCGCGGTCGCGCCTTGAACTGCTGGCGCATCATCAGGTTGCCTATGCTCCGAAGGTGCGGCGGGCGGTTCTCGACACCATGAACGCGGTCGCGAGCGTTGCCGATCTGTCGCGCCTGAACTTTCTGCTGGGCGAGCTGTACGCGGATGCGGTGGAGACTGCGCAACGCCGGTCGGGCATGCGAGTGTGAACTGGTCGGCTGCCACGGTCAGACCATCTATCACCAAGGAGATGCCGCCGCCGTTTCTGGGCCGAAAGATTGCTTGTACATGGCAGATCGGCGAGGGGGCTGTGGTGGCCGCAAGGCTGGGAGTGCCGGTGGTCTCCGATTTTCGTCCCGCTGACATGGCGGCCGGAGGCAAAGGTGCGCCGCTGGTTCCGTATCTGGACTTCGTCATGTTTCGGCATAGTCGCTTTGGGCGCATCGTGCAGAACATCGGCGGAATCGCAAACCTAACCGCCATTCCGGCAGGAGCCAAGCTTAACGACGTAATCGCCTTCGACACCGGTCCCGGCAACATGGTGATCGACGCCGTCGCGCAGGAGCTTTTCGACCTCCCATTCGATCGGGGAGGCAAGCTTGCCAGCAGCGGCAAGCCAATCGAGTCGGTTCTGAAAGCACTCCTGCGCGATCCGTTCTTTGCTCAGCGTCCACCTAAAACCGCAGGACGCGAACAGTTTGGCCGTGAGTACGTCGCCAGATTTCTGCGCCTGTGCCGTGGACATCATAAGAACGACATAATTGCTACTGCCACGGCACTTACTGCGCGCTCGATTGGCAAAGCTATAACGAAGTTTGTGCTGCCACTTGGGAGCTCGACGGCGCGTCGGCAAGGTGGCTTCCGCGAACTCATCGCCTCCGGCGGAGGAACAAAGAACTCAACCCTTATGCGCATGATCGCGGACGAGCTCACTGAGCTGAAGATGAAGGTTCGGACTTCCGACGACCTTGGGCTTCCATCGCAAGCGAAGGAAGCCGTCGCGTTTGCGCTTACTCGCCTACCAGACGTGGCATCGTCGGCCATCGAACGTACCTTCAGCGACTGGCGCAAAGCGACCCGCCATCCTGGGCAAGATCAGCTATGCGTAGTTTCTTGAGCAGCAACTATGGTCCTGTCATCCTGAGCGAAGGTGGCCAGCTATTTATCCGACGAAGTCGAGCGATCCTCTACGGTCGCGAAGGTCCTTCTATTCAGTGGCCGCGTCTCAGCTTTGCTCTCTCCTGCTCGCGCAAGCCTGATCCCAACACACTGGTGATGATCATCGAGAGCAGCCCCACCAACCTCGATCCGCGGGTTGGAATTGATGCGCAATCCGAGCGGATTGACGACTTGCTCTTCGACTCGCTGGTACGCCGCGACGAGCACTTTCAGCTTCAGCCATGGCTGGCCGATAGCTGGGAGATTCCCGATCCCACGACATACATCTTTCACCTGCACCACGGCGTGCGTTTTCACAATGGGCAGCCGCTAACCTCACGCGATGTGAAGTGGACGTTCGACTCGCTGCTCAGCGGCAAGCTTCGCACCTCGAAGGCAAACACCTTTACGGCGCTGGATCACATCGACACGCCCGACGATTACACCATCATTTTTCACTTGAAAGAGCCCATGGCGTCGCTGTTGTGGAACGTATCGGATGGTGCCATCGGGATTGTGCCTTACGGCAGCGGCGAGGACTTCGATCGCAACCCAATTGGTTCGGGCCCGTTTCGCTTTGTCAGCGCTCAACAGGACAAGGATGTCGTGATCGAACGCAACCCTGACTATTGGGCAGGGCCGGCAAAGATTGAGCGGGTGGAATTTCGAGTCATCCCCGACGCCACTACGCGTGCTCTCGAATTGCGTAAGCGGAGCGCCGACGTGGCCAGCAACGCGCTCACTCCCGACATGGTGCTGGCGTTGCAAAAAGATGATGGCCTGGAAACTCTGCGCGGGCCGGGAACGATCTACGCATACCTCGCTCTGAACCTGCGCGATCCCACATTGCGGGATGTGCGTGTGCGACGCGCGCTGGCGTACTCCATCGATCTGGCCCCCATCATTCATTACTTGTGGCGCGACCAGGCACGCCCGGCCTACAGCGTATTGCCGCCGCAGCACTGGGCCTACGATGCCGATGTAGCCAAGTATCCTTACGATCCGGAGCTCGCGCGCAAGCTGCTCGACGAAGCCGGATATCCGGCTCACAACGGGGTTCGCTTTCATCTGGCAATGAAGACGTCGACGGAAGAATCGACTCGGCTGCTTGCCGCGGTGCTTCAGCAGCAGTTGCGCGAGGTAGGAATCGCGCTGGATATCCATACTTTCGAGTTCGCTACCTTTTTCTCCGACATCACCAAAGGCGCCTATCAGCTCCATTCGTTACGCTGGGTCGGTGGGAACCTCGATCCCGATATCTTCGAGTATGTGTTCGCGACGAAGAGCTTCGCCCCTAAACGTGCTAATCGCACCTTCTACTCCAACCCCAAGGTGGACGAACTCATCGAGGAGTCGCGCGCCACGCTCGACCAGAGCCAGCGCAAGCTGCTCTTCGACCAGATTCAGCAGATCGTTGCCGAGGACCTGCCCTACATCAACCTGTGGTATTTCGACAATGTCATCGTGCATACCAAGCGCGTCCGCGGCATCGGATTGAATGCCTCCGGAAACTATGATTTCCTGCGCACAGCTGAACTGGCGCAGTGAGTACCGGCCTGAAAATCGCGTGTTAACATCGACTTTCCGCGCCTGACAAGGAGCGCGAGAGCCTTGCGCATTCTCTTCGTCGGAGACATCTACGGCCGCCCGGGGCGCACCATCGTTCACGAGCGCCTGCCTGAATTGCAGAAAGCAGCACGGCGTCGATCTCACGATCGCCAATGGTGAGAATGCCGCCGGCGGATTCGGAATTACGCCGCAGATCGCCGAAGAACTGTTTGAACTGGGCATCGACGTCATCACCACCGGCAATCACGTCTGGGACAAGCGCGAGATCATCGATTACATGAACTCGGCGAACGGCAACGAGGCGTCGCTGGCGCGCCGCGTTCTGCGTCCCGCGAATTATCCCGAGGGCACTCCCGGCTATCGGCTGGTATCAGGGACGAACCCGCAGCGGTCGTGGATTATGGCGTCATCAATCTTCAGGGCCGCGTGTTCATGACTAACAACGATGATCCCTTCCGCGATGGCCGACGATTTGCTCAAGCAAATCACGGCGAAAGTCGTGCTCGTGGACATCCACGCCGAAGCAACTTCAGAGAAGATCGCTCTTGGCTGGTATCTGGAAGGTCGCGTAACGGCGGTTCTCGGCACGCACACGCACATCCCTACCGCCGATGAGCACGTTCTGCCGAAGGGCACGGCTGTATCAGACCGACGTGGGCATGACCGGCCCCTACGACAGCGTGATCGGCGTGCAGAAAGAGATGATCCTGCAACGCTTCCTTACCAACATGCCCGGGCGCTTCGAGACTGCTGCGGACGATGTGCGGCTGTGCGCCAGTTTGATCGACTGCGACGGGCAGACTGGGCGGGCAAGCAAGATCGAGCGAATCATGCTGAAAGAAAGCGACTAGCAATTAGCAACTAGCCTTTGTCATCACGAGGGAGTTTAGCTCCCTTGGGATCTGCTTCTATTCCCGATTTCGAGCAGCTGCACTGGTCCTCCACTCCCCGCCCTTAAGTTGCTCAAACGTTTGCCGTAGAATAGAGGGTTTGCTTGATGTAAGCAGACTATCCAGAGGACCTTCCACCTATGCGCAAATTCCTGTTTGGCCTGATTGCTCTCTCTTTTCTTGCAGTAATGGTGTCCGCCCAGAACAACTCCAATCCTCCGGTCAGCACTACGACCACCGCTCCCAAGATTGCTTCCCTGCCCGCCTGAGGCGCAGCAGGCGATGGCGTCGATCAATCCTGAGCGCATTCGTGCGCATGTGAAGTTTCTTGCCAGCGATCTGCTCGAGGGCCGCGGCACCGGGCAGCGCGGCGGCGACATCGCCGCTGAATACATTGCGACCGAGTTTTCGCTTTACGGTCTGAAGCCGGCAGGCGATAACGGTTCGTATTTGCAGAAGGTGCCGATGGTCGGCATCAAGACGGTTGACGATGGAACGACGTTCGAACTGGTCCCGACGAAAGGCGCTCCCCTGAGCCTGACGAATCGAACCGACTATGTAGCCATGGATGAGACCGGCAAGACCGATACCAGCATCGATGCGCCAGTGGTTTGGATCGGCTACGGCATCGACGCTCCCGAGTTCAAGTGGAACGACTACGCAGGCATCGACGTCAAAGGCAAGGTGCTGCTGATGCTGGTCAATGAGCCGCCGTCAGATGATCCGAAATTCTTTAACGGCAAGGCCATGACCTACTACGGCCGCTGGACCTACAAGTATGAAGAGGCGGCACGCATGGGGGCAGCCGGCGTCATCCTGATCCACAAGACCGAGATGGCCAGCTACGGATGGGACGTGGTCCGTAATTCGTGGGGCGGCGAACGCTCGTACCTGCGCAACGATCCCGCCCCGAAGCTGAAGGTAGCATCGTGGATTCAACTCGACGTCGCGCGCAAGCTGGCGCAAGACTGCGGCATGAACCTCGACGAGATGATGGCTGCCGCTCAGAAACCCGGCTTCAAGGCTGAGCAGCTTCCGGCATCGCTCAAGGCGCACATCGTCAGCACCGTGCGCCCCTTTGATTCGAACAACGTCGTCGCCATGCTGCCAGGCTCCAATGCGCAACTCAAAGAGCAAGCGGTCATGTACAGCGCGCATTACGACCACCTGGGAATCGTTCCCGGAATGGCGGGCGACAACATCTACAACGGCGCGAACGACAACGCGACCGGTGTGCGGCATTCTGCTGGAGATCGCGCGCGCCTACAGCCTGGCAAAGCAGGCTCCGCCGCGTTCCGTCTACTTCGTTTCGGTGACCGCCGAAGAGCAAGGTCTGCGCGGCTCGGAGTATTTCGGCAAGCATCCGCCGGTGCCAGCCAAGGAGATATCGCTCGATCTCAACTATGACGACGTTGCCGCCGCTGGGCGTGCCCGAAGAGGTCCAAGTCGCTGGAGCCGAGCGCACCACGTTCTATCCCGACGGTGCAGAAGATGGCGAAGGATTTCGGGCTGACTATCGTGCCCGATCCCAATCCGAACGCCGGGCATTACTATCGTTCCGATCACTTCAGCCTTGCGCGCGTCGGCGTGCCCGCTTTCTCTATCGGCGAAGGCGAACTCTACAAAGGACATGATCGCCAATGGGGAGAGCAAAAGGCAAAGGAATACGTCGCCAACGACTATCACCACCCCAGCGACGAGTATCACCCGTCGATGGATTTCGCGGGTGACGCCGTGATGGCGCGCTTCGGATTTGCTCTGGGATGGCAAGCAGCAGCCAGAAAAGCGAAGTCGGCTGGGTTCCAGGTGATGAGTTCGAGAAGCCACGAAAGGCCAGCGGAGCGCAGTAAAGAGCTATCAGCCGTCAGCTCTCAGCTAAGCCCGGTTGGCCGATTGTTTCGAGCGCAAGTCGACCTCGACTGGGATCGCCGGTTCAACCGAAGAGTCAGCACAACCCGGGTTTTAAGCTGATGGCTCATAGCTGACGGCTGACAACTGCCTTCAATACTTCTTCATCCGGAACGGAATCTGCACCACCGCCTCTAGCGCGATGGCTTCACCATTCTTGGTTCCCGGGCGAAAGTGCCAGCGCGAGAGCGCGCGAATCGCGCTTGAGTCGAGGCGATCGTCGAGGCTGTTGAGGACTTTGATATCGGTTACGCTGCCATCTGGCCGAATGACAGCATAGAGCGTCACCGTTCCTTCCACGCGATCGCGCATGGCGTCGGGAGTGTACGCCGGGTCGACGGCATTCAGCGCCACGGGCGACGTCGGCTTCGCTTTGTCGTTGGTCTCCTTCAACTCGGCAAAGTGAATGATCCAGCTACCTGCGGCAGAACTCAGGTTGGGCGTATTCAGCACCAGTGAGTAATACTGCTTCTTGCCGAAGACGCGCGCGTCAATACTCTCGTCTTCCATGTTGGGCGTCGGCTGCGCTGGCGCAACAGGCTGCCGAGTTGCGGATGGAATCGACGGTTTCATCGCGGCCGCTATGATGCGCTTGCGCTCCTCCATTTGAGCATCGGGCTTAGCACTCGGTGAGCCGGCCACCGCCGACGTCGCAGCGCCCGGTGGCGGATTTCCCACGCTGATGCCGGTGGGAAGGCCGTTGCTTCCTGAACCGCTGCCACTTCCCTTGCCCTGCGCGCTGCCGGAACCCGAGGTCGTCGAGTTTGGATCACCCTTGATGCTCGGCGTGCCCGGCGCATCCGCCTTACCTCCAGGCGAGGCATGAAACTCTCCGCTGCGATTGCCACCCGGCATCTCAACTGGTCCACGTACGTCGGCTGGATTAATTCCCAAGGCAATTAACTGTCCCTGGCCACGAGAATTTGATAGTCCCTGCAAGCTGGGCTGCGCTGGAGCCGCGGCTTTGGTGGAAGCAGCGCCTGCTGCATCTCCCGGCGCGCCTGCACGCTGCGCAGGAACCGCCAGCTTCGGCGCTTCCACCTGCGGTTCCAATTGCGCCATGTTGAGCTGTCCGGCCTTGAGCTTCAAGGCATCGGCCGAAACCGATGGCTCGACCGCTGCGGGCTGCGCGATATTCGGAACCTTAGTTGCCGTTTTCAGTTGCGAAACATCAGCTCGCGGCTCGACCACCGTCGGCCGAAGCTCGGGAGGCACCAGTAGCTCGGGCTTCAGTCCCGAAACGTCTGCTGTCGGTTCGACGACCTGCTGCTGGAACTGCGGGATCTTCAACTGCGACACGGCCTTAGAGCTGGCCGCGATCGGCTGTGCGGCAGGCACGGCGGTCCACGCCACAATGTTCGGTAGCGTCACGTCTCTGTTCAACTTCGCTTGCTGAGGCGCGACGATGGTTTGCTGACGGTTATCCGGGTTGGGTGGAACAGAAAGAATCTCCTGCTTCGCCAGCTTGGGTTGGCCCTTACGCGGCTTCGTTGTGCCCTTTTGGCCAGTGTTTATTGGCGGCAGGTATTCGCTCACCGGATAATAGGAAATTTCCGTGTTCTGAAAGGGAGACTGTAACTGTACCGGCTTTTGGAAAAACGAAACCGACACGAAGTACACGACCGCGACGAACACAATGTGGCCGCCATAAGACTCGGCAATGCCCCACCAGTTCAGGCTTTTGTCGACAAAAATATCAGGAGGAACAGGACCCGGCTCGGAGGTAAGCTCCAACGGCGGAGGCTGACGTCGCAACAGAAAATCGCCGAGATTGCGGCGGAATACGCGCCCCCACGGCTCGAGCTCATACTGCAGTGTTGGCGCTTCGTGCAGCCCCGAGACGACAGCGGCTTGGGCTGCGATACCTTCCGACATTATTCTCTACCCGTGGGTTGGTAGCTGAATTATAGCGGAATCCAGCCCTGTTACCGTCAGGCGAAACGCCCACTACTCGAACTTCCAACGCGTGACTGCGGTCGCAATCTGCTGCAGGGGAAAAGCGAAAACAACCCGTGGCCTTACACGATACACATTCCCGCCCTTATGTGGCTCGATCGGCCAACCGTATTTCTGCTTACTCGCCTTTGAAAGCTCCTCAGGTAGATTCTCAAAGGCAACTAGTTCGGCGAGGCCTTCTACAATCAGCAGCTCGTCGAGTTTGTCATTGATGACGACGCAGTGCGGATTCTGCTGCAGGTTCTTTGCCTTACGGCTGGCGGAGTCAGTTCCGAAATAATAGGCATCTTCAAACCAGATGCCGTGCATACCCATGGCATGGGGCCGGCCATCAGGCCGAACAGTGACGATGATGTAGTTCTGCGAGCCGGTCAGCCGCTCGCGCGCCCAACTCCAATCGAGCAAGCCCTTTGGGGAGGTCGGAAAACGATAGCCCGGAGGAACGACCGGACGTGAGGCCAGGGGCTGGGGACTGACGCCAGTGCCAACTGCAGGTCCTTCGCCTCCGCCTAAACTGCGCTCGGCTTTCGCTCGAGATGACAGCGACTGCGAGGACTTGGTCGCCTTCGCTCTGGGTTTCGCGGTCGTCTGTTTAGCGTTTGGAGGTTTAGCCTTGGCAGGCATGATCCAGAATTTTACGGCAATAGAGGTTCACTAGCCTGCGAAAATCCATTTGGTTACTGCCTGCGGAAACTGTTGTTCGGGCATGGCGAAGACCGCCTGAGGAGTAACTCGCCACACCGGCCCGCGTTTTGGATCGAGTAGCCATTCGTACTTGGCCTGGTAGTCCGTAAAGGCTTGTTCTGGAATGTCGTCATCGTTAAGGCGCTGCGCTGTGCCTTCCATGATCACCGCCTCTTCGCAGTTCTCATTGCAGACCACGCAGCGGGAGTTTCGTTCCAGATTTCGCGATTTGCGCGAGGTCGCACTGGTCGAGAAGTACCAGGCTCCATCAAGCCACACACCCCAGACCGGCATCACGTGCGGAGCGCCATCCGGCCGAACCGTCGTCAGCCAGTAGTTATGCGAACCGCTAAAGCGCTCCACCGCCCACTCCCAAGGCAACGTGCCTTCGCTTGACTGGGGAACTCCATAGCCATCCATCTTCGGTCGGGTTGTTAACGAAGGTTGAGCCTGCTTACTCATTTGTGGCCTCACCCCACGCAGCTGCACGCGCCAAGCTTATTAACCTGCTTTACGTAAGCTCTGCGTCTCTTTGGGCTGCATTGCGATGTGTGACACGTTTGCAGCGTCGCTGGTCTCCGTCGCCACACCTTGGCTAATCACCAGGAGACGAACTATAGCCTCTCGGCATGCGCCACACAACAATCCATCTGGTTGCGCATCCTCTACGCCACACAAATCGCATTTTTCGTACTTCATATATCTATTAACACCAACCTAGTGAATCGATGCGCTACGACTTGTCAACGAATCGTTACGAATAGTTACGCGCGGAGTGTGATATTGGAGGCATCTTCTAGCGGCGTAGAATGAAGGCGATGCCGCCTCCTCACCTGCAGCGTTCCGGCAAGTCCGACTCCAGCATGCTTATCCGTCAACGTACTCGCGAGCGACAGAAGCTGCTGGGCTTGTTGGCGGTGGTGCTCTTGATTCTTGTGATCGCATTCGTGCGCTTCGGCAAGACTATTCCCTGGGGCGCGCGTTGAGGGATGCCCTCCGCCGCTCCATCTGATCCACTTCTGCTGGTGATTCTGGGCCCGACCGCGTCGGGGAAGTCTTCGCTCGCGCTCGCCCTCGCCCGGGAGTTCGACGGCGAGATCGTCAGCTGCGATTCGGTTGCGGTTTACCGCGATTTTGAGATTGGCACGGCGAAACCGACTCGCGCCGACCGCGAACTGATTCCGCATCACCTGATCGACGTGGCCAATCCTGCCGAACCTTTCACGGCGGGCGAATATGCACGACAGGCACGAGCAGCAATCGCCGACATTTCCAGTCGCGGCAAGCTGCCAATCGTGGTCGGCGGAACCGGCCTCTATTTGCGTGCACTACTGGAGGGACTTTTTCCCGGGCCGCAACGCTCGGAGGACCTGCGGGAGCGACTGCGTGAGAGCGCTGTTCAACTAGGCTCGTCTTATCTTCACCGCCTGCTTTCACGGTTGGACTCTTCTTCGGCTTCTCAGATTCATCCCAACGATACGCCCAAGCTGATTCGTGCTATTGAAGTATGCCTGGCCGACCGGCGTCCGATGAGCGAACTGTGGCAGGAACGAGGGCGCGACCCGCTCAGTGGCTATCGCATCCTCCGCCTCGGACTGAATCCGGATCGCGATCAGCTCTATGCGCGCATCAATGCTCGCGCGGCAGCGATGTTCGAAGGGGGCTTGGTCGAGGAAACTCGGCTGTTGCTCGAGAAATATCCGCAGCTTTCAGGCGCCACACCATTTACCTCGCTGGGATACAAACAAGCGACAGCCTACCTTGAGGGCGAACTCACGTTGGCGCAGGCCGGGGCGCTGACTCAGCAGGGACACCGCAATTACGCTAAGCGTCAGCTGACGTGGTTCCGCCGCGAGTCCGACGTAAGATGGCTTGCCGGTTTCGGCGACGATCACGAGATCGAAGCCCAAGCCGCCGAACTCGTCCATGCCGCCATCTCCGGCAACAGGTCGTGATACGCTGCCGGGAACCGATCACCCCTCGTTCGCGTACCAACTATTGGGCCACATATCAGCGGAGGGCCACATGAAGAGGTTTGTCAATTTACCAGCAATACTGCTCGCTCTCGCCAGCCTGTGGCTGCTTGCGGGCTGTTCGATCCAGGTTAGCGATAAGGACAAGGACAAGCAGAAGGTCGACATTCAGACGCCAATAGCAAATTTGAAGGTCGACACCAGCCCACAGTCCACGGACAATGGCATTCCGGTGTATCCGGGTGCCAAGCCTCGCGAAGCTGACAAGGACGGCGACAAGCATCGCGCCAATGTGAACATCGGCGGCCTCGGCTTTGGACTAAAAGTGATCGCAGCGGAATTTGTAACGCCAGATTCGCCCGAAAAGGTGAAGTCGTTCTACGAAGACAAACTCAAGGACTTTGGGGATGTCCTGGTGTGCAAGGGACACAGCAGTGAGAGCGACGTCTCGATGCGCGGAGACAACGACGACAAGCTGACGTGCAAGGATTCTCACGGAAGCGGCTGGGAACTTAAGACCGGAACGCAGCACAACCAACATCTTGTCGCTATCGAACCCGATGGGGCTGGCACGCGCTTCGGGACGGTACTGGTTCAGATCCACGGCAAGGAAGGCGCGATATGAGCCTGCTCGGTGCATCGAATTCGCTCTGGTTCCTTGAGCGAAATTGGCTATGGCTATTGCTGGCCGCGCCGATCGCCCTATACCCAGCCTGGATCGCATCTATGGTTGTTCCAGAGGTCAAACGGGTGGTTGTGCAGGAAGTCGTTCGCGCGATGGTCGGACGATAGGGGCCCCGCTTCTCCGTCGGCATCTTGCGGGGTACGCGGCGCGCCTGCTAACGTCACTTCGGTGGAACACGCCTGCTACAAATGCCAAGCCGCAGTGGAAGAAGGGATACCCTTCTGCCCGCACTGCGGGGCTCCCCAAATACGCGTAATGCCGCCCGAGGTCGCAACCGAGCTCAGTTCGACGCCGGCTTCCGACGAACTTCCGCCATCCGCGTCCGTTCCCAGCACCTCGCCTTGGGGACCTCCGCGCGTCGGGTCTGCACCTCAGGAGCCGATTCACTGGAACCAGGTCTGGCAGGGCGCTCTGCTTGCCGGTGTCGGTGCAGCTCTGTTGTCTTCCCTGCCCTTTCTCGCCTTGGGTTCACTTCTTTGGCTGCTGCTCGCCGGTATCATGAGCGTCTCCATCTATCAGCGGCGCGTCCCCTCGGCTGTCATCAGGCCCGGCATGGGGATGCGCATTGGAGCTCTCGCGGGTGTGTTTGCGTTTGTCATCACAGCGATAACGAGCACGGTTCTGTTCGCGACGGAAGGCGATCAGCTTCGCCAAATGCTGGGTGAGCAGTTGCGCGCCTCTATCGCTAAAGCTCCCGATCCGCGAAGCCAGGAAATCATGCAGCAGTTCATCTCCAAGCTCAACACGCCGGAGGGCTTGGCCACATTCTTCCTTTGGGTTATGGCGTTGATCGCGGTGATTTTCGTCATCCTCTCGGCCGCCGGGGGAGCTTTGCGAGCCTCGCTCTCAGCACGTCGACGCGGCAGCACTTAGCGAAGAGTTCCGCCGAGTTGCTCGCAGTTGGCGGTTCTCGTATGATTCGGAGCGGATGAATAAGCCAGCCTCCGGCGTCGAGAATCTCCGCGAAAAATCCCAGATCATGTCCGCGTCCGAAATCGACCGCACTCTGGTGCGATTGGCGCACGAGATCGTCGAGAAGAACAATGGCGTTCAGAACCTGGGGCTGATTGGCATCAAGCGCCGCGGCGTGCCTTTGGCGAATCGGCTGGCGAAACTACTGGGCCGGATTGAGAAAACGGAAGTGCCCATCGGCACTCTCGATATCACGTTCTATCGTGATGACCTCTCCACGGTTGGGCACCGCCCCGAGTATCGCAAGGGCGACATGGAGTTCGACATCCAGGACAAGAACATCATCTTGGTTGACGACGTGCTTTATACCGGTCGCACGACCCGAGCCGCACTTGACGCACTTTTTGATCACGGCCGTCCGCGGCGCGATTCAACTTTGCGCGCTCATCGATCGCGGCCACCGCGAGCTGCCCATCGAAGCCGGTTTTGTAGGCAGGAAAATCGACACTACCCAAGATGAAATTGTTGAAGTAAAACTGCAAGAGACTGACGGCATGGAGAAAGTGCTGTTGGTGGAACGGATTCCCCCAGGGCAATGAACCGGCGCGATCGTTCCCTACTAGGTACCGACCAACTCACTCCCACACAAATCAATTCCTATTTGAGGCTGGCGCAACGCATGGATCCACGTAAAGCGCCGCAGGTACTGCGCGGCAAACGTGTGGTCCTGCTCTTCTACGAGGCTTCGACGCGAACCCGAACCTCATTCGAGTTCGCCGCCAAGGCACTGGGGGCAACCACTACCCTGATCACGGCAACGTCGTCGAGCATCGAGAAAGGCGAGTCGCTTATCGACACCGGTTGGACGATCACGGCCCTCGGCGCCGACGTCATCGTCATGCGCCATCCCAACAGTGGCGCGCCGTACCTCTTATCAAGATACTGCCCCGTGCCCGTCATCAATGCCGGCGATGGCCTGCATCAGCATCCTTCGCAGGGACTGCTTGACGCGTTGACCATCGCACATCACAAGAAGACTTTCAAAGGCTTGCGCGTCGTCATCGTCGGCGACATATTTCACAGTCGTGTTGCGCGCTCGAACGTGCACTTGCTGACGACGATGGGCGCGGAAGTAATCTTCTCCGGCCCACCAGACCTCGTTCCTGACATCTCGGCCAGCATCGCCCCCGGAGTCGTTGCCTGCCACAACCTGGATGCTGCCATGCAGGGAGCCGACGTCGTGATTTCGCTGCGCATCCAGAAGGAACGCCTTGCAGGCAAGCAGCTCAGTATTGAGGAGTACGTTGACCGCTACCAAGTCGATTCGCGGCGCATGAGCCTTGCCAAGCCGGATGCCATTCTTCTGCATCCGGGGCCGATTATCCGTGGAATGGAGCTTACCAGCGAGGTTGCCGATGGACCGCAGTCATGCATACACCAGCAGGTCGCCAACGGAGTGAAGATGCGGATGGCCATTCTCGCCACCGCACTGGGGAAGGTGCGCTAGCCATGGGCGAACTACTAATTAGCGGAGGCCGGGTCATCGACCCGGCAAGCGGTGTCGATCGTGCCATGGATCTCTTACTGCGCGATGGTCGTGTTGCCGAGATTGGCGAGCCCGGCAAACTAGATCGAAATGGCGTAGAAGTCTTTAAGGCGAAGGGGCTCGTCATTGCCCCAGGGTTCATCGATCTTCACGTACATCTTCGCGAACCCGGGCAGCAGCACAAAGAGACGATCGCCACCGGAACGGCTGCAGCTGCGGCGGGCGGATTCACTTCCGTATGCACCATGCCCAACACTGCACCGGTGAACGACTCCCCTGAGATCACCCGCTGGATGCAGGCGCCAGAGCGAGGTGCCTTGGTGAACGTCTTTCCCATTGCTGCGGCAACCGCTGGCAGCATGGGGATCGATCTGACGAACTTTGCCGCGTTGAAAGAAGCAGGAGCTGTCGCAATCACCGATGACGGAAAACCGATCCTGGATGACGCGGTGATGCACGAGGCGTTGACGGTTGCCGCCAAACTGCAAATTCCGGTGGTGCAACACGCAGAGGATACCCGGCTGACTTCAGGCTGCTCCATGAACCTGGGCGCTGCCTCATTTCGCCTTGGGCTACGGGGCATGCCGAGTGCAGCAGAAGTGAATGTGGTGGAGAGGGATATCCGGCTGGCGAGCGAATTGAAGGCTCATTTGCACGTGGCCCACCTTTCAACCATGGAAGCTCTGGCTGCAGTGCGAAAGGCAAAGTCACAAGGCGTACGAGTCACGGCTGAGGTAACGCCGCATCACTTCACGCTCGTGGATGACAACGTCGGCGAGTTTGACACGCACTACAAAATGAATCCGCCGCTGCGCTCTGTCGCCGATCGTCGAGCTCTGATCGAGGGGCTTACCGACGGAACCATTGATGCAATTGCTACCGATCACGCGCCGCACGCTTTCCATGAGAAGCAGGTGGAGTTCGAGCGCGCTGCTTTTGGCATCACCGGACTGGAAACGGCGTTACCCCTTGCCGTCACAGTCCTGCATCACTATTTCAAGTTGCCATTATGGCGCGTTGTGGAACTGTTGTCGGCAAATCCGGCAAAGATTTTCAGGCTCGAGGGGCGAGGTAGATTGGCTGTCGGTTCGCACGCGGACGTGACCTTGTTCGATCCGAAGAAGAAGTGGACCTTCGACGCTTCTCAGTCGAAGTCGAAGTCGCGCAACACGCCGTTTGACGGATGGAGCTTCACCGGCAAAGCGGTTGCGACGATCGTGGGCGGGAAGATCGTATATCAAGATTGAGGTGTCAGTCGCCAGGCATCAGGCGTCAGATTCGGATCTCTTCGGGGCTAATCTTTTCTGATACCTGAAGCCGGATACCTGCCCCTCCTCTCCGATCCGTGCAATCCGTGGCTCAAGCTTTCTTCTTGTTGCTAATAAGCTGCGGAATCCGCTCACCCTTCGCGGAGCACGCAATGAGTTGTTCCAGCCGCCGCAAGCGCGTCTCTTCCTGCTTTGCGCTGGTCACCCAGAAGCTCGATGTGCGCCGATACCAAGGCGCTTGCGACTCATAAAACGTCCATGCCTTCTTGTTGGCGCGAAACTTCTTTTCATAAGCGTCGCCGAGTGCACGTGCGAGGTTTTCGTAAGAATATTTCTTAGCCTGCTCCTCGTCTCGTGTTTCGAATGCCGAAACGCCCGGCGGCATCATGCGGCCGAGCTCAGTCAGTTGGCCGACGCGGCGGATGTTCACCAGGCTCCAGATGCTTTTCGGCTTGCGCGGAGTGAAGCGTTGGGTATAGCTGATTTCGTCGACAGATTTGCGAACGCCATCGATCCAGCCGTAACACAGCGCTTCGTCGAGTGCTTCAGGGTAGGTAATCGAGGAGCGACCCGAGTCTCTCTTGTAGAACGCAAGCCAGAACTCGGTGGCGCTGGCATGGTTCTTCTCGAGCCACTTGCGAAACTCTGCAGGTGTCTTGAAGAACTTCAGATTGGTGGGTGTGAGGCTCGGCATGAAGAAGTCAAAGCGAACCACGGATTTCACGGATGTACACGGACGAGATGAACTTTTTAAGCTCTGTCACTCCGATCGCGTTCATCCGTGCCAATCCGTGGTTATATTCGTAGCTATCTTCCTCGCCGGCGGCGTCTTCGCCGAAGAATGTGCCGCCGCTGCGAGCACCGGAGGAGCCTCGCTAAACTCGGACGTCGCTCCATTGGGCTTCTCGCCTGCAGAAATTAGTCCCAGCGCCTTACGCACTTCGGTCTCAATCTTCGCCTTGATGTCCGCATTGTCTTTCAGGAACTGGCGCGCGTTCTCGCGTCCCTGCCCGATGCGGTCGGTCTTGTAGCTGTACCAAGCACCCGACTTTTCGACGATGTTGTTGTTCACCGCCATGTCGAGCAGGTCGCCTTCGCGCGAGATACCTTCGCCGTACATGATGTCGAATTCGGCCTCGCGGAATGGCGCAGCCACCTTGTTCTTCACCACCTTGACCTTGGTGCGTGAGCCGGTAACTACATCTCCATCTTTGATCGCGGCAATGCGGCGAATGTCGATGCGCACCGACGAGTAGAACTTCAACGCGCGTCCGCCGGTCGTAGTCTCGGGATTGCCGAACATCACGCCGATCTTCTCGCGAATCTGGTTGATGAAGATCAGGCTGGTTCGCGACTTCGAAACGATGCCGGTCAACTTACGCAGCGCCTGCGACATCAAGCGCGCCTGCAGGCCCATGTGGCTGTCGCCCATCTCGCCGTCCAACTCGGCCTTCGGCACCAATGCGGCAACGGAGTCAACCACCAGAACGTCGATGGCATTCGAGCGCACCAGCGCTTCGGCGATTTCCAGCGCCTGCTCACCGTAATCCGGCTGCGAGACCAGGAGATTGTCGACATCTACACCCAGCTTCTTCGCATAGTTAGGGTCAAGCGCGTGTTCGGCATCGACGAACGCAGCCATACCGCCAGCCTTCTGCGCCTCGGCAATGATCTGCAGCGCAATCGTGGTCTTGCCGGAGGACTCCGGCCCGAAGACTTCGATCACACGCCCGCGCGGCACACCGCCTACTCCCAGCGCCGCGTCGAATGAGATCGACCCGGTGGAAATCACGGCGATGGGAACAACCGCCTCTTTGCTCCCTAACTTCATGATGGAGCCCTTGCCGAACTGCTTCTCAATGCCCGACATTGCCAGCTCAATTGCCCGGTTTTTCTCTGTTCTTTCGTCTGCCATTAAGGCTGCTCCTTGGCCGCCTCGTCACGCTGATATCAGTGTCAACGCACGAATTGGAAATATGTATTGCGATTAGGTCAGCGGGACAGGCGCCGTCGAACTCTGGGCTTTGCAGGCCCCAAACTGCGCAATTGTGCCGATTTGGGCCTCATTTTTAGCGACGCATGGGTAACTGACAGCAAAGTATACATCTCGTTAAGAGCGAACAAATAGCGAAATTCCACAGGTAGGAATAACGAAAGTTACCTGTCTGGGTAACTTAAACTTTCCCAGTTACGCGCCGGAATTGTGCGCGATAGCGCGAACAAATTGCTCGCGTGATCCATTGTTTTCAATAACTTGGCGACATTTTCGCTCCAAATACTTGAGCGCGCGATACTTACCGGTAAATACCTGATACCACGCAACTTAGCTCTGATTAGGGTTGGGGTTTGCTGTTCTTGAAAATCTTCGTTGCAGACTCTCCAGCTTCGCCCAACGTACCCTTCGGACAGCGCCAATTAAGCTTATGGCGTGCTCAACTCATCAGTGCGCGAAAAAGCAAAGCCCACATTACGAAGGTGGTTGGTATCTCCCGAAACGGGAATTTTGGCACCTTGCGCTCTATCTTGGCCAGCCGGCCAAAGGTCGCATCCAAGCCAGCAGACTTGGCTAGACGCGTCATCACTGCATGGCTACGATCCTGACGAACGCGGACATTGCAGAATTGCTTGCCGTCGAATCCGAATCGGCGAGCATGCCGGCGAAGAAAGCTTTGCGCGCGGCTTCACGTCGCGCCCTCATGTGGCCTGAGGAGGCCGCTGAACTGGTGAAGCAGGGACGCTCGCTAACTGAATTGCAAAGGGTCGGGCCGTACATAGAGAGTCGCCTCCGTCGCTGGTTCGACAGCCCGCCGCAGGTTGCAGAGCCGCCCGAAATCCGGCGGCAGTTCCTGACGATCACGGCAGCAAAGGCGGCGCTGGCTAAGAAGCCTTCATGGTTGCTCTCAGTGCGCGGCGACTTGCAGATGCACACCACCTGGAGCGACGGTGATGCTTCAATCGCCGAGATGGCCGAATCAGCAATCGCACGCGGCTATGAATATATCGCGATCACTGACCACACGAAGGGATTGAAGATTGCCGGTGGCATTGACGAGAAGCAGCTTCAAGAGCAGGCGGAAGAGATTGCGGAAGTGAACGATCGGGTTCGCAGTAACAGTCTTACTGTGCTCCGTTCGGCCGAGTTGAATATCAATCCACGTGGCGAGGCCGACATCGACTCACGCTCATTGCGCAGCCTGGACATCGTGCTGGGCTGCTTCCATTCCTCGTTGCGCACGAAGGAGGATCAGACTTCTCGCTACCTGGCTGCGCTGCGCAATCCGGACATTCACATTTTGGGGCATCCGCGCGGGCGGGTATACAACTACCGGCTTGGTCTCTCCGCCGACTGGCCACGCGTCTTCGGAGTTGCCGCTGAGCTGGACAAAGCAGTTGAGATCGATGGTTACCCGGACCGGCAGGACCTGAATTTGGACCTGCTGAAGCTGGCCAGGGCAGCCGGATGCCGGATTTCGTTGGGTACTGATTCGCACGGCGCAGCCCAATTGCGGTTCATGGAGTATTCCGCTGCAGCGGCGCTGATCGCTGGTCTTCGCAAAGATCGTGTGCTGAATTTTATGTCGCGGGACGAATTGCTTGACTGGGCGACTGCGGTTCGAGAGAGGCACGGGCGAGCGGCTTAGGCAGTTGCTCGTTGAATTACCGCAGTGTCTTGTCTGCGCACATCACTGAACGCATCAAGAACTGGATCGATCCCAACTGAAGCTGGTGTCTCTGGCCGCTTCATTTCAACTCAGCGTGAGAATAGGCCTGGAGCATCTGCTCTTCCGCCGGGGCATTCAGAATGTAGCTCTCCACAAACTTGTCGACGTGAGGATATTGGGTCTGGGCAATGCGAGATGCAGCGGCCTGCAGATCGTAATCGGTGTGCCGTAGATCGATGTCAGGCCCGAGGATGAGCCAGTCCGCGCCGGTGCGGCCGAAGGGCATACCCACGCTGCCAGCGTTCAGCACGCGGGTCTTCCCTACTGTGCGATCAAACTGCATGTGGGTGTGCCCGCAGACGACAATGATCTCTTTGACTTTCGCGAACAATTGCGCAAGACGCTCGTCGGATGTGAGGCGGGTGAAGATGTCGGTATCGTTGCGCGGGGTGGCGTGACAGAACAGCACGTCGCCCAGGCCGTCGATGTGCAGCGGCAGGGTGGCAGGCCATCCGGCGACCAGCTTCTGATGTTTCGCAGAAAGCTGTTGTGCGGTCCAATCAATGGGCCCGCGCCATTCCGGACGCGCACTGCGATACCAGTCGGTTTCGATGCCGCGCATGCGGGCGAGGACCTCGCGGTCTCCATTGCCCATGATGAAGTGAGTTGGAACTTCTAATCGCGTGACCACGTCGAGACACTCGACTGGCATCGGCCCGGGCAGCACGTCGCCGCCGATAACGATCTGGTCGATAGCTTCGCGGCAAACTTCAGCGAGCACCGCTTCCAGCGCGGGCAGGTTGCCGTGAGTGTCGTAGAGAGCAGCGACAGACATGTTCCGACTTCCTAGTCCCTCGTCATCACGAGCGCCTTTTTCGGCGGGAGGGCATCTATTCTTCGTCGCCCTGCGACACTCATCTGAGGGCCGACCACGTCGCGCTTCAAACGGGAACAGATCCCTCGCTTGGCTCGTGATGACAAATCAAAATGTGAATAGCGCAGTCACCGCCAGCAATCTACCGCTTCAGCAAACCTATCTTTTCAGCAAATCCACTGGCTCATTTACATCCGTCACCCGGAAATACTGCGCCAAGTCCGGATAACGCTGCGCGACGGCTTCGTACATCGCGTATGCGACATTGCGATACGAGAAGTGTCCGGCAGGGCCAGAGCGAAGTTCGCTGATGTAGAGCGCTTCGGCGAAGTCCATCTTGAACAACGTGCGCTTGCGGAAGGCCAGCGGAATCAGGTATTGCGACTGCTCGCCAGCTTCTGTCACTGGACGCGCGCTAAGCTGATCTACCGCCTCCCGCGTGCGCTCCATGTTTTGCGAATACCGCGGTGCCAGTCCAGCTGCTTCGATCTCCTGCGGCATGTCGTAGCCGTGGCGCGTCGTGTAGTCCTGCACGATCTGCACGCAGCGGCGATGGCGGTGCATATCGCGGAAGCCGCCGATGTCCATGAGGATGTCGAAGCGAAACCGCTGACCAGACTGGTAGGCGCGTGCGACCTCGTCGAAGCGGCCGCGATGTTTCATACCCAGGCCGATGATCTCGCTGCGCTGCTTCTCGCTTAGACCCTCAACGACCTGGCGAATCTGCCGATAGGAATGGTGGTCGTACTGGTAGAGGAGCGTGGTGGCGAGCTCGATCTCGACCGGCTCATCTTCCAGCAAATCGACCAGAGGAGCGGGGTCGGTCGGCAAACGTCCGAGCAGTTCAGCAGCGGCCCCGCTCAGTTCGCGCCGGCTCTCCAGCTCGTATGCGCTGGGCTCGGCATATTTCATCAGCGTTGGAGCGACATGGACCTCTCGCAAAAGTATCTGTTCAGCGCGACCGGCAAGCTGGGGTGCATGCTCGCGAATTTGTTCCAACAAGCTCTCAGCCACCGGCTGGTTCACGTTGTAAGCGCCTTCGCGCGCCGCCTGCTTCAGTAGCTCGCCCAGCCGTCTCACCTCCGCATGCGTATCCGCCAATAGTCGGGAAACCTGGTTCTCCAAAGTACGTGCGCTGACAATCTGTCCCAGCGAAGTGTTGGTCGCCAGCGGCAACAGATAGCGCGAGAGATCGAAGGCCCGCGCCCGCAGAGTACGCTCGTATGCGTCCTGCTTCATCTCCTCCGGCCTGGGAGTGCGCTCACGGAGGTAGCCGAACATGGCGTCGGAGAAATGCCGGTATTCCACGAACAGGTGGTCAGCGGTCGTGCGGTAAAGGGCTTCGGCCGCCGCATCACCTGCGAAGTCGGGAACGTAGTAGCCGCTCTTATTGAAATCCTGATATCGGGTCGAACGCTCCTGGCCATCCCAGCGAGGTTCGTCAACCAGAATCGTCGCCGCCAGGATCGACAGCCGCTCAATGGCGAACGCGAGATGCGCCAGGTCGGCAATGCTGCGGTGCCCGTACTGGAAATAGAAGGTGTTGAGGAACTTCTCGGCCTTCTGCTCGTTCAACTCGGCGAGCGACTCGCGCAACGTTAGCGCCGAGCGCGAATACTTGGCCATGCCATAGGCTTGCACTTCGGGATCGGCGCCATGAACGGCGTAGACCTGGGTGGAAGATTGGGCAGCGGACGTCTGGATGGGGTCAGTAACTGGTTTCGTGGCCATCGGCTATGAGCCGAATGATAGGTGGTAGCGAGACTTTGAGCAACGTCTCGGCGGCAATGCAGAGCACGCAAATACTGCTACTCTTGCGCGACGGCTTCAGGGTTGGAACGCAGCATCAATCTTCGACGAGGGTGAACAATCTCGTAATAGATGTAGCCTGTGAGCACCCAGAAAAAAAGCGGAATCAGAGCTTTCTTCCACATACCGTTGGGAACGCCGGGCTCAAGGACGCTGCGTGCCGGGTTCTCCGGATCGTACGCCGCCATCGTCTGGGCTTCAGCTGGGTAGGTACTCAAGGCGCTTTGAGCTTCTTCTTTCTCGTACGACGGCGGCATTAGATACCGTATGGTGGTCCCGCGATAGGCATGCTGGTTAACGCGATACTCGTATTCCACATCGGGAGCCCACCACTTCCCCAACGTCGAACTGCCGGTATTAATTCCCGAGGAGATAACCCGAGCGGGCGCCTTGGGCCAATGCGTGCTGAGTAGGCAGAGATAAAAGGCATTGCCCAAACTGAGAGTTAGCCAAACTGCAATGCTTCCCAATCCAAACAGTCCGAGAAGGCGAGCCTTGATGTCGTAATTCATAGGGCGCGTGAAGGTAAAAAACACTTGATGAACACGCAATGCGATGGGATGCAGGAATCATGACGGCGTCGGTATTTTTATCAGGATCGTTGAAAAATGCAACATCAGGCGGCTCGGCCGGCTAAGGGTAGGTGCTGCCTGGCGGTAGCGGGCCCTCAGTTGTGAATCATCGCAGGCTGTACCGCACGCTACTTCCGGCACCGTCTCCTCTGCACCCCTGAAAGCGAGGTGCACTCTCAGACCCTTCTGCATTTCACGGAAGCGTTGGCGGCGAAGCAAAGCGGCAGCGGTGTGACGGTCACATGTCTGTGCCCCGGCCCGGTCCAGACTAATTTCCAGAAACTAACGTATGTTGGCGCATCCAGCCGGGCGAAATCAACGTTCCTGCTGGACGTGGGTGAAGTGGCCCGATTGGGTATCAGGTAACGAAGGCAGGCAAGCGGGTCGCGGGTCTTGGATGGACGAATTGGCTGCTGGCGAATGCACTCCCTCTAGTTCCTCCTGACGCGGTGACGAAGATGGCGGGCGCGATATTCGCCGGTAGAGCGAGTAACGGAAAGCCCTGGGGCAGTGATAGCGTCGGCACTAAGTCTCGCGACGTTCATTGAGGATGGATTTCATATTCCAACTCCACGCCCTGTCGCTCAAGATCTCGTTTAATTTCCGCAGCGATGCTGCCAGCTGCAGCGACTGTAGCGACATCGTCAAGCACGAGGCGCATGGATAAATGGGAAGCCTCAAAGAAACGCGGTAGCTCGCGAAAGGCACTGACGTCGACGTCCAAGCATTTCAGCAGACCGTTGGAGTTGAACTCTTCCACAACTCTTTTCTTAAGGCCCTCCGGGGTCATAGTCTGGACCTCCTTCGTCTAGCTCCGGGTAGCAGTAACCGTGTCCCTGCGGGTTCCGTGGCTCTCCAGGTAGTGGCCGATCAAGCTGCGCACTGCAGCAGCATCCTTGCAACCTAATGCGTGGCCGGCGATTGCTTTCAGCTCTGTCAAATGAACCGTCCGGAACAGTTCCTTGGTTTCGGCAACTTGTCTGGGCCTGACGCTTAGGCTGCAGATTCCAAGGCCGGCAAAGATTGCTGCCGCCAGGCTGTCGGACGCAGCATCACCGCAAACCGAAACATGTCGACCGCGCTTGCTTGCGCCTTCGACTACAGCTTTCATCAGGCGCAAAACAGTCGGGTGAAGTGCGTCCTGCAATTGAGCCAGGGCTGCGTTGCCTCGCTCGGCGGCCATGGTGTATTGGGTTAAGTCGTTGGTGCCGATGCTGAAGAAGTCTAGTTCCTCCGCAAGCTGTTCGCTGGAAAGCGCAGCGGAAGGTACTTCGATCATGACACCGCGTTTTATCGGCCAAATGTGGGCTGTGCCTTCGTCTCGCAGTTGCTCATGAGCTTGTTGCAAAAGTTGCAATGCCTGTTGCGCTTCATTCAGCAGCGAGATCATGGGAAACATGATCCAGATGTCATGTCCCGCGCCTGAGCGCAGGATCGCCCGCAAGTGGGTAAGGAACAGTTCCGGCGACTGCAACGATAGGCGAATGCCGCGCACCCCGAGATAGGGATTATGTTCTTCCGACTGGCGCAGGAACGCTAGCGGTTTGTCGGCACCCACGTCGAGCGTGCGAACGATGACTGGGCCGGCAACGGCGGCATAGATTTCGCGTAAGGCCCGAACTTGGTCATCTTCACTAGGGGCTTGGGTACGTGAGGCGAAAAGAAACTCCGTTCGCAGCAGTCCGATACCATCGGCGCCATTCTCCGCTGCCGCCATGGCGTCGCGTGCGTTCCCGACATTGGCGAACACTTCCATGTGTACGCCATCTAACGTGACACTCGGCTGGGACCGGGTAGCTGCGGCCTCGTTCTCGCGTTTCAATCGGAGTTCCTGGCGCACTTTCAGCTTTGCAATGGTCTGCTGGTCTGGCTCGATCCACACTTCGCCGGTTGAGCCGTCTAAAGCAACCGTTCTTCCCGCGTCGGCTTGAGCGAAGCCGATCACGCCAACAACCAAGGGAATGCCAAGGGTGCGCAGGATGATGGCGCTGTGGGACGTTGCGCTGCCCTTCCCTGTGAGCACCCCTAGTACCGTAGCGGGATTGCAGGCGGCTGCCTCGCTGGGGAGTAGCTCATCGGTGAAGAGAATGCCCGGGCTTGGCAAACTGATACGCGATTGCGATTCACCACCTTTAAATTGGCGGAGAACGCGGCGGCGCAAGTCGCGAACGTCAGCGGCTCGTTCCTGCAGATAATGATCGTCCATTGCCTTATATTGAGCAGCCAGCTCATCCATCACCGTGATCCACGCCCGAGCTGCTGAAAGCCGACCATTCTCCAGCAGAGAGCGGAGCTTGGCCAACACCACTTGGTCAGCCAAAATAAGAGCCTGAGCCTCGAGAATGGCACTCGCGCCCACGTCGCTTCTGGAGCCGCCGACTGCTGCGTGCCGGATCTCATCTCCGACGAACTTCATCGCAGTCGTAAGCGAGTGCAATTCTTCTTCTGGTGTTCCCGACGGCTCGTCGGTGAAGGTCGGGTCGGTGGCACACAAGAACGTGAGAGGACCGATGGCGATACCGTCGGAGCCCGGAGAGCTGCGTGTCTTGGCAGATGAAGAAGGCACGACTGGCGGAGCAGGAGGAACTACGTCGGTTCTTTCGCCGAATGCGGAATCGGCCAGTTCGCGAATCGCGTCAATGGCCAGGCCGCAATCACTTCCGTTGCAGACGATCTTGATGCGATCACCTTTACGGGCCTGCAGAAGGGCCAAGCTCGTGAGGCTGCGGGCAGGAGACTGGACCTCGCCCCGAAGTGAGATTAGAAACATCGCAGGAAGAAGAAAATCGACTGGCGACTCTTACCAAGTCAGCCGCGGGCCGGGCGTGGAGTCCATGTTGGCCCCCAGATGTGAGCACGAGTTCCGCGGTTTCTCCTGGCGTGGCCAGGGACGGCGTCTTCCGCGGAGAGAACGTCGGCAGTGCTTTCAGCGCTGGAGTTGCTGCTGCTTGGCAGCGAGCCCCCGCTCCGCTTCCTGGGCAACTTCCTCAAGCGTACCGCCTGCCTGAGCGCGCACCGCGGCTGCGATAGCGCCTTCTACCAGCGGCGCAGGGCAGAGCCGAATCGGACTTCGCAGCCGAATTCAAGCAGTTCGAGCGCGGTCTCGTGCGCTGAGAACGGCGCTGCCCAGGTCCATCAGGACCAGCACGCCTTCGGGGCAGTTCAGCTGTTGCAGCACTTCGGCGATATGAACGGCGTCGGTTCCCAACTCGTCATGGTTTCGCCAACGCCGGCCGCGACCGCGACGGGAAAGTCGGGCGCGGTCATCTGCAGAACCAGCTCCCGCACAGCTTCGGCCAGCTTCTTGCTGTGCGAGACCAGGACCAAGCCGACCATGCGTGCGTCTCCGCTCCTATGAACCGGCTTCGCACGCCGACGCCAGGGCCTGCAACAGGAGCCAGCTTGAGGTGGCGCCCGGATCCTGATGGCCGATGCTGCGTTCGCGCCAGGTAGCTGGCGCGTCCCTTTGCGTGCTTGCAGCGGAATCGTGGCTTCGGCCGACTTGTGGGCCTGTTCGACGGCGGCCTGCAGGGCGTCGCGCGAGATCGCCGTCGGCGAGGCGCGATAGGCTTCCAACGCCGGAGTCAGCGCGTCGACCATGGTCTTGTCGCCCAGCTGCGCCTTGCCGCGCCGTTGAATGTCGGCCAGGCCTTCGCTGAGTACTTCGCCCAGTTCGGCTTTGTTCAGCTTTTCTTTGCCGGCGGAGGCTTTGCTTAGCGCCAGGAAGAAGCCGCCATAGAGCGGGCCGGCGGCGCCGCCCACGGAGGAGAGCAAGGTCATGCCGACCAGCTTGAACAAGCCGGCCAGATCCGTCGGCGGAGCTCTCGCAGCTCCAGCTTCTTCTCGATCGCCTTGAAGCCGCGCATCATGTTCTCGCCATGATCGCCATCGCCGATGGCGGTGTCGAGGTCGGTCAGCATGGCGGCGTTTTCGGAAATAAGAAGCGCGGCCGCTTTGATCCACGACCGCGCATTTTCAACAGTCAAGATATTCCATGACGTTGTCTGATGTCTCAGCCCCAGCGTAGCGCCGGAGTGTCGACCGGAGCATCCCACAGCTTGCACAGTTGATCGTTCATCCGCAGCAGGGTGATCGAGGTGCCTGCCATCTCCAGGCTGGTGATGTACGAGCCAACCAGGTTGCGGACAATCTTCAGACCGTGCTGCTTGGCGATCTGCGCTGCCTTGCGATAGACGATGTAGAGCTCGATCAGCGGCGTGCCGCCCATGCCGTTGACGAACAGCAGAACGTCTTCACCCTTCTTGAACGGCAGGTCGGTGATGATGGGCTCCATCAGCATTTCGGTGATCTCGTCGGCGCTGGCGATTTTCACGCGCCGCCGTCCGGGCTCTCCGTGAATGCCGATGCCCAGTTCGATCTCGTCATCGGGCAACTCGAAAGAAGGCTTGCCGGCATGCGGCACGGTGCAAGGCGTCAGCGCCATTCCCATGCTTCTGCCGGTATTGCGAATCTGATCGCCGAGCGTCTTGATTTCGGCCAGGCTGCCTGCTCTGCTCGGCGGCGGCTCCCAGCAGTTTTTCCATCAGCACGGTCAGGCCGACGCCCCGGCGGCCGGCGGTGTACAGGCTGTTCTCGACGGCGACATCATCGTCGGTGAGAACGCTCTCGCACCTCGATGCCGTCGGACTTCAGCATCTCGGCGGCGAGTTCGAAGTTCATGATATCGCCGGTATAGTTCTTGACGATGTGCAGAATTCCGGCGCCGCCGTTGACGGCCTTGCTGGCTTCATACATCTGGTCCGGAGTGGGGCTGGTGAAGACCGCGCCCGGGCAGGCTGCGTCCAGCATGCCTTTGCCGACATAGCCGCCATGCATGGGTTCGTGGCCGCTGCCGCCGCCTGAGACCAGACCGACTTTGCCCTTTACCGGAGCATCCTTGCGCACGATGTACGCCGGATCGTAGTTAATGCGGAGACGATCGCCGTGTGCCGCCTCCATGCCCTCAAGCGCTTCGCGCACGACTTCCTGAGGGGAGTTGATGAGCTTCTTCATGACACCAGTATGAACGAGCTCTGGCACTGGCCTACCTCCTTCTGCGTGACAGCAGACATGTTCTAAGTTGAGGCGGTCTTGCGGCTGCTGCCAGCGGCTGGCGCCGCTCCGAAGAGCGACGCCAGCGCGAAGAGATGGTTCATCACCGTTACCTGACGTGCGCAACCTTAGTACTTAATGAGGTGAATGCTGGCCGCGGCGATGGCGCCGCCGACCAACGGTCCGAGGATCGGAACCAGGGCATAACCCCAGTCCGACTTGCCTTTACCGGAGATCGGCAGGATGGCATGAGCCACGCGCGGACCGAAGTCACGGGCAGGGTTCATGGCATATCCGGTCGGACCACCGAGGCACAGACCGAGCACCCAAACCAGCATGCCCCACAGATAAGGAGCGAAGCCGGAGGCAGACCGGTCGGAGAAACGGCCGAGGCGCCGAAACGCAAAGCCGACGCCGATCAGCGTGGTGGTCGCGATGACTTCGGTCATGAAGTTCTCGGGAAGATTGCGGATGGCCGGGCCGGTGCAGAAGATGCCCAGCTTGGCGCCCTGATCTTCGGTTACCGTCCAGTGCGGCAGATAGACCAGCCAGGTCAGGGTAGCGCCGACAAAGGCGCCGGCAAACTGCGCAGCCCAGAAGGGCAGGACCATCGCCCAGCTTGCGATAAGAAGGGCCACAGCCAGCGTGACTGCGGGATTGATGTGCGCGGCCGGAGCTTCCGCAGGCGATTGCCGTAAAGATGCCGGCCATCACTGCCAGTCCCCACCCGGTGGTGATGACGATCCAGCCCGAGCCCTCACCTTTCGACTTCTTGAGGAGGACGTTGGCTACGACGCCGTCGCCCAGCAGGATCAGCACCATGGTCCCCATGAATTCGCCAAATAATGGTCCATGCATAAGTCAGTCTCCTTGCCGTTATTTTGCGGCGCCTACGAGTTCCTTTTCGGGTTCTTCAACTTTGGGTGTTTCTTCCACCCAGTCGAACGTTCTGGTGACGGCCTTCTTCCACAGCTTGTACTCGGACTCGCGCTTCGTCGCGTCCATGTTCGGCTTCCAGGTCTTGTCGACCGCCCAGTTGGCGCACAGGTCGTCAAGGTTCTTGTAGAAGCCAACAGCCAGGCCGGCTGCATAGGCAGCGCCCAGAGCAGTCGTTTCCTTGACTACCGGCCTCACGACAGGCTTGTCAAGGATGTCCGCCTGGAACTGCATCAGCAGATTGTTGTCGACCATGCCGCCATCGGTGCGCAGCACGTCCAGCTCGATGCCGGAATCGTTCTTCATGGCATCCACGACTTCGCGGGTCTGGAACGCAGTAGCTTCCAGAACGGCGCGAGCAATGTGGCCCTTGTTGACGTAGCGGGTCAGGCCGGCGATCACGCCGCGAGCCGATGCCTTCCAGTAAGGAGCGAACAGTCCGGAGAACGCGGGCACGAAGTACACGCCGCCGTTGTCGTCGACCGTCTTGGCGAGAGCTTCGATGTCCGAGCTCTTGTTGATGATGTTGAGGTTGTCGCGCAGCCACTGCACCAGTGCGCCGGTGATGGCGACGCTGCCTTCAAGGGCATAGACCGCGGGCTCTTTGCCCAGCTTGTAGGCCAGGGTGGTCAGCAGGCCAAACTCCGACTGCACCGGCGTGGTGCCGGTGTTGAGCAGCAGGAAGCAGCCGGTGCCGTAGGTGTTCTTCGCCTGGCCGGGCTTGAAGCAGGTCTGTCCGACCAGAGCGGCCTGCTGGTCGCCGAGGTCGCCGGCAACGGGAACGCCCGCCAGAGCCGTCACCTTCGCCGTGCCATAGACTTCGCTGCTGGAGCAGATCTTCGGCAGCATCGCCATCGGAATTCCGAATACCTTGGTGATCTCGGTGCTCCAGGTCAGGGTTTCCAGGTTCATCAACTGCGTGCGGCTGGCATTGCTGACGTCGGTGACATGGATGCCACCATTCGGGCCGCCGGTGAGCTGCCAGATCAGGTAGGTATCGATGTTGCCGAACAGCACTTCGCCTGTTTCGGCCAGCGGACGGACGCCGGGAACGTTTTCCAGGATCCACTTGATCTTCAGTCCGCTGAAATAGGTCGCCAGGGGCAGGCCGGTCTTGCGGCGGAACTGGTCCTGTCCGCCCAGGCGGGAGTACTCGGCCACGTAGTCGGCCGTCCGGGTGTCCTGCCAGACGATCGCGTTGTAAACCGGCTTGCCGGTCTTGCTTGTTCCACACCACAGTGGTTTCGCGCTGGTTGGTGATGCCGACGCCCGCGAGATCTTTCGCGCGTCAGGTTCTTGGCTTTCAGGGCTTCTGCGATGACTTCCTGGGTGCGTGCCCAGATCTCTTCCGGGTTGTGCTCGACCCATCCCGGCTTGGGATAGATCTGCTCGTGTTCCTTCTGGGCCGTGGTGACGATCCGTCCGGAACGGTCAAACACGATGAAGCGAGTGCTCGTCGTGCCCTGATCAATTGCTCCAATGTAATTCGCCATTATTTCCTCCTGCCCTCCGCCGATCACGTGAATCAAAGAGTGCCCTTTCGATTTTCTGCAATGCATCGGAGCGGCTGTTCATAATGCATTTCCAGTGCGCTGGTGTTAGAACACAACCTTCGTCCGGAAGCCCAGCACTACGCCTGTCGGATTCTGCGGGTTGCGCGCCCAACGTCCGCATACCACTGCACAACTGGCTGAATCATGAAATACGGAGTTGCCTGGAACAGGTAGTTAACTTCGAACGCTTTCTCCGAACCGAGCACCGGCGCGCCCAGGAATCGAAGCTGGCATAGGCCGTGCTGTACTGCATCGCTGACGTGGCTGTACGACAGTGCGAAGGCAACCGAGTCGTTCGGCCGGCTGAGGAATCAGGCCGTTGTAAACAACTCCCGTGGTGATGTTCTTATCTACGAAGTTGTAGGTGGCATTCGGCGATCCGGCGTATACCGAAGAAAACATCCAGTCCGTTGTTCGAGCCGGCTCTTCGGGCGATAAACCGCCTGGTTGCCCATGAAGTAGATCACATAGTTGCCGGTGTAGGGCGAGTAGAAAAGCGGAACGGGATTGAACGGATCAGTAAATTTGCCGCCGTTGTAGGTCGATCCAAATGCGTAGTGGCCGGGATAATACTTTTCCTTTGCGCCTTGCCAGCGCCTGGCTGGCCGATATTGAATCCGACTTCGTCGCTCAGGACACCCGAATCATGCTTTACAAAGTGGAAGCCGTTCGGATCCTGCACGTAAGGATTGCGGTTGCCAGAGGTATAAGCCGCTTTGAAGTACATAAACTTGGCGGGTTCACCTTCAACTGCGACGCCAGGACCGGAAGCAGGATCAAACGAGGCGTAGTCGTTGAAGCGGTTGCCGAAGCCGTAGTCGATCGGCTCCATCAGGAAGCTGCCGCCGTAAGGCTGCAGGCCGTAGTCGTCCATGCTGGCAAACTGGCCGAAGCGGAACTCAACTTTGTCGTCCAGCATGGCATACTGCAACCAGTAGGAGTCGAGATCTCGGTGCGCGCGCTGACCAGGCCGCTGGGGTTGGAGATGCTGCCCAGGTAGTTGGCGCCGAGGTTGGGGCCGCCCTGCCAGAGGCCGGTGACGTGGAAGGTCAGGCCATTCCAGCCAGCCAGTTTTCCGAAATCAATGTCCATGGTGCCGCGGACACGGTTCCAAGCTGCGGCACCGGTCTTGATGGCTGCGCTGAGGTGTGTCCAGGAAATCGGCAACGTAGAAGAAATCAAACGTAACGCCTTTTTCTTCTGCCAACTTGGTGCGCTCGCCGCCCCAGTCGCCCAGCAGATATTGCTGGTTCCAGAAAGTCTTATCCGCAGCGGGAGCAGGAGCCGGTGGCCGGAGGGGCAGCTTGATCGTGGCCTGGGCCCGTTTCGATCCCTTCTTTCTGAGCGACGGCTGGTAAGGCGAGTAGAGCAGACAGATTAGGATGAGGAAAGTAAGAAAGATGTATTTGCTGGTGTCGATCTTATGAAGCTGTCTGGACGTCGCCATAGCTTCTCCTTTGATATGTGCGGTGTGCGATGTGCAGGAGGAAATGAAAAGGCCGTCCGAAGCAAGAGTTTCCCTACACCTGGCCAAGCGTGGAAACCCTTGACTTCGGACGGCCTCTCTATGTCTCTGCCGCGCGATACCAATTTATTGCGTCGAAATATTGCGTGTCTGTGACTTCATGTCGCTAGGACGTTGTGACGATACGTTACTTCATTGGCTTCGCGGGACAACAATGGGCCCAACAGCTCCGCGCGGCGTTAGCTCAGGCAATCCAGAGGCGGTGGTCGCTGACGGAGACGGAGGTGATGCCCTGCTGAACCAGATCCTCAATTTCGCGAAGCGTGGTAGATCAGTCCCCCGCAATGACGGGCAGCGTCGGGATACATCTCGTGCAGCCGGTGGATGATGTGAGGGGCCGCCATGGCCGGCAGAACACTCCAGGGCGTCCGGCATGAACTGCTCGAGACTGCGCAGGGCGCTGTCGAGATGCCGCGGAATCGAGCAGAAACGTACGCTTAATGGCGAACAAGCCGAGGTCACGTGCCGCTCGCAAAGGCTCGGGGTGGGTGGAGATAATGCCTTGCACTTGCGATGGTGCGCCAGGTAGGAGACGGCCGCATGGTCGCGAGCGAATCCGGCAGCAAGATCGATGTTGACGATCGGCACCTTGCCGGCTGCAGCTACTGTGTCCACCATCTCAGCCATATTTTCCGGATTCCCGAACAAGAAATACACTACTCTACCGGGGGCACCGGTGCTGCGAACAACAAATTCGGGCGCTCGCACGGCCGGAATGATGTGCGTCTGTTCTAGCAGCGCCGCCAGCCGATGTTGGTTCTCGTGTGGACGATGCTGCTGATTCCGTGACTCAACATTAGCCGCCCGAGCAGTGGTTGCTGCTTTCACCCTGACCGGTTCACACGTTATTTCTACGGACACTCTTATCCGCCTTCAGCAGTGTTCTTCGTCAACCATTCTTCTACGAGATATGGGCTGCGCGCCGGGGCGCTCGTTCAGGAGCGGCGGGTAATCGAGAGGCGCACAACCATCAATCCTTAACTTGCCAGCCCCATACTCGTGCCTGCAAGCACAAGCGTCACAACATTTACCGAATTTGCTGACCGTTCCCGTTTTGGAACGATTCTGGGAACAGCCATTCATCGCATCAGATCGAATACAACCTCTTGCCGTGACGATGACTCTGGTGACAAGGGCTCGCTTCAATGTAGAATCTTTCCCACTTCATCTGGGGATTCCGAGAAAACAGCAGGTTGAACGAGAGAGCAATGTTTAAGTTAATGACTGTGGTGGCGGGGGTGTGTCTGCTGGCTTGCTGGACGGTGCGCCCGTCGTGGGCCCAGGGTGTCGATGTTCACGTTACGCCTCGCGTAGCGCAGCGATCTGAGGCCGACGCAGTCCCGGAGGTTAGCGGAGTTGCCGATCCTGAACTGCGAATGCACACCAAGCCGCTCAGGAAGGATGTCGATTTAGTGCTGGTCCCGGTGACGGTCACCGATCCCATGAACCGGCTGGTAGCGGGTCTCGAGAAGGATAGTTTTGTCCTCCTGGAAAACGGGCAGCCGCAGCAGATCCGGTCTCTTTCAACCGAAGATGCACCAATATCCTTGGGGGTGTTATTCGACGTCAGCGGATCGATGGTCGATAAGATTGAGGAATCACGGCAGGCCATCGTTGAGTTCTTTCGCACGGCGAATCCCCAGGATGAATTCTTTGTCGTAACCTTCTCCGACCGGCCGCAAGTGCTGGTGAATTTCACTTCGTCGGTCGACGACATTCAGAACAGGCTGCCGTATGCGGTGCCTCAAGGGGCTACATCGCTGCTTGACGCCATTTATCTTGGCATCAACCGCATGCGCCAGGCACACAACGATCGTAAGGCACTGCTGATCATCTCCGATGGCGGAGACAACCGTAGCCGTTACACCGAGGACGAGATCAAGGACATGGTGCGCGAGGCTGATATCCAAATCTTCGCCATGGGACTATTCAACGGGCGAGCAAAAACGCCGGAGGAACTCCACGGTCCCGAGCTTCTCGCCGCCGTTACCGGAGCGACAGGTGGACAGACATTCTTCATTCATTCGCCCAAAGAGTTGCCGGACGTTGCGACCAAGATAGGAATCGAGCTGCGCAATCAATACCTGCTGGGCTATCGTCCCACGAATCCGGCACACGACGGTAAGTGGCGAAAGATCAGAGTAAAGATGAATCCTCCAACAGGTTTGCCCCCACTGCACGTGTATGCCAAGGCCGGCTATTATGCGGCCGCAGAATAGTCCCGTCTGATCTGCAGCTTGAATAGAGACTGTGACTCGGGGCGATTCAGTACGGCGGCCTCTTCACTGGCGCTTCAGGTCGAGGCGGTTCTCCGTTCCCGAAAGCAAACGCCGAATGTTCTGATGATGTTTCAAGATAACCAGTAAGCAAACGATCACTATAAAGGGCATCAGCACGGCGCGTTCGCCGGGGACAATAAATACGAAGGCGATCATGGGGAATATCGCAGCCGAGATGATCGAGGCCAGCGATGTGTAGTGTGAAACCCGGTAGATCAAGACGTAGAGTACGGCTACCAAAACAACCGCCCAGGGCGCGATGCCCAGAAAAACTCCCATCGCCGTTGCCACACCTTTGCCGCCTTTGCCCTTCAGGAACACAGAGACCATATGCCCGAGTACGGCGAATAGCGCACTTCCACCGATAATTAAGCTGGTGCTCTTCAACCCATCGCTGCTGGATGCCGCGATCACCCTTGCGATCAGGACCGCGACCAGTCCTTTCGCCGAATCGAGAACCAGCGTCCAGAGTCCCAAGCCGGGAGCAATGCGCGCTACGTTGGCGGTTCCGATGTTGCCGCTGCCGGTCTGCCTGACATCGAGCCCACGGAAAACTCGCACCAGGATCAGTCCAAAGGGAATGGAGCCTAGCAGGTATGCGATCGTGCTCGCTAAGACGAAATCTCTTACCATCGGAGCTCCCGGCGTAGGAATTGCTCATCCGCAGGAATCATCTTTTCGCGTCGAACGGACACAAGGCAAGAAAAGACTACCGCGCACGGTACTGTATCTCGGGTTCGAGTCGCTGCGTCCGCATTTCCGCGGGTTACCGGTGGGAGCCGCCATGTGGTAGGCGTCGTACAGCACTTCCGCCGGATGAATGGCCCTAAGCCCGGTGCCGTGCTCGATCTGCATCTCGCACGTTCCACATTCCGTGACTACCGCGTCCGGCTTGTATTTCTTGATTCGCTCAAATAGCTCCCGGCCGATATCCATGGAAATCTGATATTTCTCGTTTTTGAAGCCGTAGGTTCCAGCCATGCCACAGCAGTCTGCCTTCATCTCCTCGATTTCGACGCCGGGCACCGCACGGAGCAAACGGAGCCACGGGCGCCCGATTCCCTGCGACTTCAGATGACACGGCGCATGGTAGGCCAGCTTCACATGCATGGGCCGAAAGTCAGTACGCAGTTCGCCGGCATCCAGCAATCCGCTCAGCAACTCACCGAGATCGAAGGTATTCGAGGCAAGCTTTCTTGCCGACGCTGCCAGCGTGCCGTTCGTGGGCAGGTGAGCATAGTCGCCTTTGAGTGCATATCCGCAACTGGTGCAGGCAGTCACAATGCAAGCCCCTGCATCAACCGGGGTCTGCATAGCCTCGACGTTGGACCTGATGCACTTCATCAGCTCAGCAGCATCGCCATTGGCGCGGGCAGGCGTACCGCAGCAAATGTCATCCGTGACCTCAACCGCAAATTCGTTCAGCCGGAGCAATTCAATAACCTTGCGTCCAACGTCGGGCTTGTTGTCGCGAAGGAAGCAGCCGGGGAAAAACAGCGCCTTCCGGCGCCCGTCGCGACGCCGTCTCCCGCCCGCAGCGGGTCAGCCGAATATCTGGGGAGGTCCCTCTGCGGAGCTATGTCCAAGAGAGAGGACATGGCCCAATGACTCGGTTTGAGGTTCATCACCGCATTGGTAAGCGTAGCGGACCCGCAGGACAGCCTGCCAACCAGACTGGGACGCGCGAGCCAGTAATCCCGCACCGCGCGCAGGCCAGCTTTCTTGTGTCGCGCTTTGCCGCTGGCAATCAGTTGCGAAACATTAACACCGTGCGGGCAAGCCATATCGCAACGATGGCAGCCCATGCAGTATTCCAGCCATTCGCTATCGCTATCCACGCCTTCGCGCCGGAAGCGCTCCATGTCCGGGCCTAATGCTTTGGGTCCGGGAAACGCCGGGTGGACCTTCAAAACGGGGCACGCTGCCTTGCAGTCAGAACACTTCACGCAGTTATCCAGAGCCAAATCACGGTTTTGCATACTGCACCCCCCGCTGACACGCCAACATGGCCGCCTGGTGCCCGCTCACGATGGCGATTGCATTCCCGTAGCGCGATTCGAATCCCCCCAGAACGCTGCCGCATGCGAAGACATTGTTCGTCAGCAACACGCGCTGGCTCGCCACCGGCTGCAGCGCTTTGGTGAAGCCAATGGTGAGTTCCGAAGCATTCTCGTTGCCTGTGCGATCTTCCAGCAGGCACGAGAATTTGCCCGAGGCAAGAATTACGGAATCCGCATGCACAGTTCGCGGCCTGCCTGGCGTGTCGAGAACGGCGCCCGTACAACGGTCTCCGTCGATGCAGAGCTTCTGTATCTCAAATCCCATGCAGATCTCTACTCCCATCGCTGCCAGATACGATTCAAGGCGCCGCAGCAAGCGCAGTCCGGGGACGGAAGGCGGCAGCGTCGGCAATTCACAGATCGCGCAGCCAATCTCGTCTTCATAGCAGCGAATGTCGTCGTCGCCGGAGTTCAGTCCGAGGATGCCGGGAATAATCATCAAGTCCGCCCCCTCGACGACTGGCTTGAGAGCGGCAATTAGAGCTTGGCGATAGAACGAATCTCTATCGACTTCGCTCGCGATGTCGAGCGGCGTCAGCCACTGCTGGTCCTGAACCTGAGGTAGCTTGATGGCAACGCCTCGATAAGATGTCGTGAGCCCCATCTCCCTGCTATGGACCGACAACCGCTCCGCGACAAAGTTAGGGTCGAAACCAAACACGCTCTCAATGCCGACGACCACCGTCTTCCGGGCACCTCGAGGATCGCCCTTCCACAGTGTTCTTGGCGCGAGCGAAACCTCCGCGAATGTCCCCATGATGGTCGGAACCAGTCGGCGCTCTCGCACTCCTCCCTCATACGCGCATCCTGCAGCAACGGTCAGCTCAACGAAGAAGCCGATCGCTTCTTCCATTTCGGCTGTACCACATTTGCCAATACCCAAGGCGCCCCAATTGAGCCCGGCCAGATCCACGCACGCGCTACCCAATACGAAAGTTCCGGGTCCTTTGCTGGCCAACATCACGCGAGCACCTTGCCGGCAAGCCGCCGCCGCCGCGGTGATGCCGGAAAGACCTTCGCCGATCACGAGCACTTCGAATTCATCGTTCCGCATGGCTCACCTCGCTGGCTTGTGAAAGTTGTAGGACGTGCCAAAAAGCTCATGGCTCAGGCTGAGCTGTTCGGCCTGCTTGCCATCCGGGACCCACGCCTGCCCCTTCCAGCGAGCGTCGAGATAGGTCTCCAGGAGCTGACTGGCTTGAGCCGCGGTCCATTTCCGATTCTGATATCCAGCCAGCATCGCTTTGTAGCCACAAAACGTACCTTGGCACGGACCAAACCCTAGTCGCGTGCGTCTGCCGATATCGCCAATGGTTTGCACCGGAACATGCGACGAGCCTCCCAGCACAAGTTCGAGTTCCGACCGCGTCACTAATTCGCATTCGCAGACGATTTCCGCTAACGCCGGATTCTGTTGGATCGCCTTCACCACCAAGCGCCAGCCGACTACCCAAACGGCGATGCGCGTTCTCGACCGCCGCAGCGGGCATCAGCTTGCGCGCTTCAGTAAGCACCTCGAACCCGGCGCTATCGCGCAGTGGAACTTGATCCGTGACACACGGCTGATCGATGTGAAGCTTCTGGCAGACCAGGTCGGCCGTTGCTTTGGCCATCAAGCGATAAGTAGTGAGCTTGCCGCCGACGATGGACATGAACCCATCAATGCCATCCGAACTCTTGTGATCGAGCAGCGCAAAGTTTCGGCTGACCTCGCGTCCACCGGCACCGGCGACGCTCTTGGGAACGTAGAGTGGCCGTGCACCGGTAAAGATGCGAAGCAGTCGCGCTTCTGCGAGCGCAGGAATCAGCTCCACTCCCAACCCCAGCAGCTTCTGTACTTCACCTGGCGGCACGGTCAGGCCCTCAGGCCCGGGAACCGTGACTGAACTCGTACCCAGAATGCAGACTGGCCCGCAGGGCACGAGGATATCGGCGTCGCCAGGCTTGCGGCAGCGATTCACCACGCGCTTCACAACACAGTGGTTGAAGATGAGGAGCGCTCCGCGATCACAGCGCACCGGCACTTCTACCGCGGCCATGGCCGCGACCTGCTGCGCCCATCCTCCGGCGGCGTTGATAACGATTTCGCATTCCAGCGATTCTTCTTCACCCGTATTGACATCGCGGAAGCGGACGCCTCTGACTCGGTGGTTCTCCACCTCGATACCGGTAACTTCGGAATAGGCGCGGAAGATCGCACCCTTGGCGACTGCGGCCTCAATATTGGCTAAGGTGAGCTGGAACACGTCGATGTGTCCGTCGGGGCAGGTGTACGCTTTGACGATATCGGCCGGAAGGTTGGGCTCCAGGGCCAACGCCTCATCGCGAGAAAGCTCCTGGGTGGCAATTCCGATTTGGTTACAACCATCGGCCCACTGCTGCACGTACTGTGGATCATCGCCGCGAACATGCACGAACATCCCGCCGGTATCGTGCACGCAGGGCGCAGCGACTCGCTTGAGAATCATGTTCTCGCTGATGCATTCCTTCGCGGCCTCCGCGTCTTTCACTACATAACGGCCACCGCTGTGCAGCAATCCATGACATCTGCCAGTGGCGCCGTTGGCTAGGTCCTTCTTCTCCAGCAGCACTGCGGGAATCCCCCGCAGCGAAAGGTCCCAGAGAATTCCTGCCCCGGTAGCGCCTCCACCTATGATTACGACCTGTGTTCTTTCCATGGCAATCGGCTCCACGATGTGAGCTCGCCAATGCAGCTCAGGTATTCCGCTCAGCGTGTTGTCAACAACTAGGTTGCGACGAACGCAAACCTCTTGACCATCACTGAGCGAGCAAAAGCATTGCGGGATCCGGAACGGGCAGCAGATCATTCACCGCACGAGGGATTCTGGATAGGAGATGTATTGAGGTGAATTAATGACTATGAGCCGGCGCTCGGGGCTTTGTGTGGAAACGTAAGGAGTAGTGCAAGACCGAGGTAGACCGGCGCTCTCAAACTCTATCCAAGATCCCTTTCGGGATCCCAACAGATTTATTTTCACGCACAGTCACCGCCGCTGGTTTCTCAGGCACTCTCCGCGAAGCGGTGTCGAACCTTTTATTGTGCTCCGTTGAAGCCGCGTCGTCAACGAAATGATGGCCGCAACGCCTTTGATTGACCCGCCGCAACCATCTGAATGCCCCGGCGCAACAACTACGTCTGCCCGGCCGGTACAAAGGCGCTTACCCAAGAAGCCGTGTAAGACGCCAGGCTCTGTAACGGGGACATTATGAAGCAGAGCGCACTCATCATCGCTCAACTCACTAAGGGAATAAAGTCCTCTGCTGGAGCGTAACTACTACTCTCCTTTAGTTTCTTTTTCCTTGCTCGGCGTCAACGCAGATGGACTACTCGACAGCTGCGCCGTCGAACTGGGTTGTCTATCGGCCAACTTGCAGATCGTATCAACATCACGCTTTGAGAGAATGGCCTTGCGGTGAATCAGCGTATAGCTGCGAAGCGGCATGCTCCCGCTGGAGACAGCGTCGCAGAGCTCTTCCATTTCATCGGCGGTGGGCTGGCGTGAATTCCAGTCCGACAGATTGAGTATTTCGCGGCCCTGATTCACGTGTTGCGAGACCATCCACGACATCGGAGCAACGTAACCGTACCAAGGCACGTGAGTTTGGTTCGAATGGCAGTCGCTGCATGCCCGATCGAGAATCGCTCCTACTTCCGGGTGCCCCACGATCTTTAAATGGACGCGTGGATCGGCTGTCGAGCGTACTAAAGGCTGGACAGGTGAGGGGACGAGTTGGAGAGCGAAGAACATTCCCCCAAGCGCCAGCCCCAACCAGATCAGAATGATTCGCAAAATAACTCCTTATGAACTACACGGCATGTGGCGAACGGCACATCGGGCTTGCTATAGGCGTTGCTGCGATCCGGCGGCCTTCTGTCTCCATGACCATTTGACTCATCACGCGACGCAGCGATGTCGATGAGACGTAATCAACTTGTAAACACCGCATCATTGACGCCGAGAAGGCAGACAAATCTCCGGAGGGAGGTCACTTGACTGGGACCTAGTGCAGCAGGGCTTGGAGTAAAGAGACTGTTGAGTGTGAGCGTCAGAGGACTACATGGTTGACGAGGGGTGCGAGTTCTTCAGAACATGGGAGCGTTGCGATCCCGCATCTATTAAAGGTGGACTTGGACGAACTCAAGGGCGCAACTCAGGACTTGGAGCCAGGGCCAAACAGAGACGAGCAAGCCGCGTGCCCTGCTTGCTCCCGCGCAACAATCTCAATGCGCCGGCGCAACGACTACGCTCTCACCTCGCGCTATTGTCGTAACGTCACGATCTGAAACATCTCCCAGGTGACTCAGGGGAGGGCCACTCCTGACAGGTGTGGCAGGTCATGACATTCACTCAACCACTTGATGAGTGCGGCCCGGAGATTTGCCACTTCTTCCGGGCCGTTTTTTTTACCCGGTTAACAGTCCAAACCGAAAGCGCCGCCCCCCATGCGGGAACGTTTTTCCGACCCACTAGCCTGGCATCAACCGGCGATATTGAACGAGACTCAGCTGCGCCTCACCGCACGTTGGTATCGACGAGTGTCGCAGCAAAGGACGCGCTGCGCGCCAGCAGCTCGACAACTGCGGACATGAACATCGGCAGGTCATCGGGCTTTCGGCTGCTGACGAAATGGCGATCGACGACGATAGGCGAATCCTCGAATATCGCACCTGCATTGACCAGGTCATCTTTGATTCCGAGACTGCCCGTGACCCGGACGCCGCCATACACTCCGGCAGAAATTGGAATCCACCCGCCATGGCAGATGGCCGCGATCAACTTGCGCGACTGATTGAATTCGGTAACCAGGCTCTTCACCTTGTCGAGGCGCCGCAACTTGTCTGGAGCCCATCCGCCGGGACAAACCACGCCGACAAATGACGATTCCTCCACGTCAAACACCGCTGTGTCGCTCACACATGGATAACCGTGTTTTCCTAGATATTGCTGTCGCGCCTTGGGTCCGGCAACGACAACTTTATAGCCGGCCTCCTCCAGCCGATATTTGGGATACATAAGTTCCATGTCTTCATAGCCGTCTTCTGCGAAGATGAGTACAGCCGGCGCATCATTCTTCGGCACGATGATTACCTCCCGACATATTCGATCGTTGTCTCAAGGGCGTGACTCCAGCAGGCGCTCACAACCTCACCTGAGCGGAAGCCGTTGCCGCTTCAGACTTTGGTCAACTGCTTCGGACTGCGAACCGGCATCACGCAAACCGTGGCTTTTGGTCGTTTGTGCGCCTGGTCGATCTTTTTCCAGAAAATAACGAAATAATCTGCGGCTGAGACCACCGACAGCACCACCATCGACCAGAGTGCTAATTTCGCAATCAGCTCAATATTGAGTGAGAGCGGAATGCGACTCCAAGTCGAAATGCACAGCGGGCCAGCGATGATCAAGGATCGCCGCGATGACAGCTACCACCTGCACCGCCATTTTCCATTTACCCAGGTCGCGGGCCTGGATGGTGAAGCCTTCTGCCGCGCCTACCATTCGCAGCTCGGTCACCAGGAGCTCCCGCGCAACCACCGCGATGACCACCCACGCGCTGACAAGTCGCGGGTTCAGTTGCATCAGCGCAATCAGGGCAGAGACGATCAGCAGCTTGTCGGCCAGCGGATCGAGCAGCATTCCCATCCTGGTGATCTGGCCGCGCTTGCGTGCCAGATAGCCGTCGAGACGATCGGTAATTGCCGCGAAAACAACCACCGCCGACGCCAGTAGCTCCCTCTCCCCGTGGCGGCTGCCAATGTGACTGGTCCCTAAGATCCAAACCAGCAGCGGAACGCTGGAGATGCGAGACACGGTCAGCCAGTTCGGCAGGTTCACCGGTGGGAACTCCCGTTTCCGCAAGGGTTAGCGGTAACGTTTTTTTATAGCACGGGGGCTGCCAGAACGGCTGTGAGCTGCGCACTTGTTCAGTGTGCGGTCTTATGGATTGCGGAGAGAATTCGCTCGGGTCAAAGCCTTCACTTCCTGAACGGCGCGTCTTAGTCGGAATTCACCACGCGCGCGACCACCGGTTGCCGGTTTTGGCATTGGCGTCGCGCAGTGACCCGCTCACTCCAGCGTCTAACTCCAGCTTGCGCCCGTAGAGCCAGAGCAGATCGGAGAGTCGATTCAGATAAGGAAGCACATTACCGTCGACTTCTTCGCCGGCATCCAGCAGGCGCACCACACAACGTTCGGCTCGGCGGCAGACGGTTCTTGCCACATCATAAGCCGCCGCCGCTGGGTGCTCTCCCGGTATCGACCAGTCTGAGAGCATGCCCTCGATGGCTTCCAATTCATGCACCTGGTCGGTGAGGGCGACTACCATCTCCGCGTTGAGCGGAGCCTCGCCTTTGCGGTTCTCCGCCGGAGTCGCCAAGGCTGAGCCCACATTGAACAGCTCTCGCTGGATCGATTTGGTGCGCTCTCGCAGCTCCGCATCCTCGGCAATAGAGCGCGCAAACCCCATCGCCGAATTCAATTCATCCACGGTGCCATAGGCTTCGACGCGAAGCGAAGACTTGGTGACTCGGACACCGCCGGTGAGGCTGGTCTGTCCGCCGTCTCCTTTTTTCGTAGCGATGCTGCTCATAATATTCCGCCTTGCAGTTGTCTAGGATACTTCCTGGCTGATTAGCGCGTCGCGGCGAGCACGGCTACTGCCAGCATTGTCACTGCCAGAGCGGTCGCGGTCACCAGGAACGAAGTGCGTCGCATATCCGAGTCGTCACCGGCCGGTGGATCGCCCGGATCGCCCATCCACAGATCAGTTACCAGCTTGCCGTGTCTCCAGATTTGTCCGATGAGTCGGCGCTGAATTGCACCCGCCATGGTTGCTTCGCTCCAGCCGGAATTCGGTCCCGGAATCAGGCCATGCTGTTGCCAGCCGATGCGCAGCGCCTTCACTCCAGAATATCCCGGTAGGACACTGGCACAGAGCGCGATCATGGGCCAATCGATTCTTGCCGGCAGCCAGTTCATCACATCATCCAGGCGGGCTCCGCACCAGCCGAAGCGCAGATACTGCGGCGTCTTGTACCCGACCATGGAATCCATCGTGCTCACTACCTTGAAAAGGACGATTCCCGGAAAGCCCGCGACCGCGTACCAGAATATCGGACTGACGAATCCGTCGGTAAGATTTTCGCTGAGACTTTCAATGGCGGCGCGCCGGCAGGCCGCAAAATCCATGCTTCTCGGTGTCGCGGCCGACCAACTTCGAGACCTCGCAACGGGTATCGGGCACACTGCCTCGGCGAGCCGCGAGCTCTACTGCCCAGCCGTGGCGTAACAGGTCATGCAGTGCGATCAATGAATACAGCAGGAACAGCTGAAAAACGAATCCAGCCCACTTGTTCCAGTGAGCGATCGCAACCGCCAGTAACGACAAGCCGCCACCCCACAGGCAGGCCAGCAGCAAGAAATAAAAGGCACGCCACCCAGGTAGCCATCGAGATTGAGCGCGCGCAGCAGCTTTTCGAGCCTGGCAAGACTCCGTCCCATCAGACGTACGGGATGGGCGGCATAAACCGGATCGCCAAGCAGCCAATCCAGCAACACCGCTCCCGCAAGAAGCGTCGCGGAGGGACGCAGGACGCTCAGATCCACTTCTTCGACCACCCCAGAGCGATGGCCGCAAGAATCAGCTGCTTCGGATGATCCACATCGACGTCGGGAAGACTGGCGTGAAACTCCGGCCAACGGTCGAGCCGGCCGGCCAGGCTGGCGGCGAGCGACGCGGCTTGCTGCCGCAAAGCCTCCTGCGCGGTGGTGCGCGGGAGAACGCCATACCGGCAGCGATCCAGAATGCTGGCCAGCGCATAGGCTGCCGACGACACCAGCGGCTCGTACATCACAGCGCTGCGATTCTTCTTCAACAGCTCCAGCTCGTTGTCGTTGAGATAAGGAGCAATCTCGTGCCAGAAACTGATTTTCCTTTACGCCGTAGCACTCCAGAACATGAAAGAGTCCGCGCGTGTAGCTGGCCTCCAGACCATTTTGCCAGCGAAGCGCTTCAAGGGTGGCATCGCGCACCGCTCTTCCAATGATATTCTCCCAGCTTGCTTCCGGTACTCGTGTAGTGACGCGGGGCAGATCCCTCGAGCGGAGCGGCAACACAGAACTGGTCGGTAGTGGTGCCGGTAGCCAGGTCCGTCGAGTAGCGACTGCGTACTGCCAACTGTTGCAGGGCTGCGCTCTTGGCTTCGGTCATGGTGACAACCGCTCGCGATAGGGCACCCTCGGTGACAGGACAGCTGAGCAGAACCTCGATATTAATGGTGCCGGAGTGCCCCGCCACATCGGGACCTTGGGCGGGGTTCTCGGTCCATGTAGCCGGATCGCCGGCGCAAGCAGCGTTGCCCTGTACTCCAGCGGTCACCACGGCCGTGACGGAAATGTTGTCGTCACCGCGCTGGACCACGGTAGCGTAGTTCATGTTGGCCGCGGTTCCCATGGTCGCGGTTAATTCCGCAGGCAAATCGAGTTCGGCACAGATGGACTGATGATACTTATCCCAACCCATCCGGATCACGCAAGACGCACGATCATGATGTCCCGAGCCTTCGCAGCTCTGGTGATTCACCAGGTAGCGTATCTTCCCGGACTGGCCTCCATTGCAAGTGGAAGTACTGATTACCCGATGCGGCACCAGCAGTTCGGTAACCAGGTACCGGCCCGAGCGGCGAATGGAAAAGGCAGGGTCGTCGATGAGCCTTTCCCAGTGCACGATTTTTTCTGGATCGGACTTGTCCATAGAAAGTTGAGGTTCCCGAGGAGTACTTCTGAGGGTCGGGCGCGCTCACCGGCCAATTGTTTCACCCCGAGTTTTGCCGGGATATGAAAATCACCAACTGCGTGGCCGGGAGCCGCCGGTTCCAGACGAGGTCGAAGCTGGTGCCGGACTCCGTGGCGCTGGTTATCAGCGTTGGATCGTCCGGCATTCTCAGCGAGATCTCAGTTATACTGCTTCCCTTCCCCTTCACACGTGAACAACGATGGACTTTGCTGCCTTTGCCATGGCCGTGATGTGGGCCGGTGTAGTCCCGCAGCAGCCGCCGATAATGTTGGCGCCGGCCTCGACGAGTTCGGGCATATACGAAGCCATGTATTCCGGTGTCTCTTTGAATACCGTCTTTCCATTTTCCATGATCGGCGGACCTGCGTTGGAGTGGATCAGGATCGGCGTGTTCGGCACTGCCGCGCGAATCTCCCGCGTGATCTCGATCATGTTGGCGGATACCGTTGCCGCAATTGGCTCCCACGATATCGGCCCCGGCCGCGACCGCTGCCTTCGACGCGCGGTCCGGCTTCGCTCCCATCATGGTGCGAAATCCCTTGGCCCCATGTTCGAAGGTAAAGGTGCAGATGACCGGCAGATTGGTATTTTCCTTGGTGGCCTTGATGGCCTGCACGGCTTCCATGATCGACGACATGGTCTCGATGCAGATGGCGTCGGCGCCGCCTTCGGCCAGCGCGATGACCTGCGCCTTGAAGGCGTCGTACAGCGCCTGCGGAGTGGTGTCGCCGCCTTCGTCCTCTACGATGTGCCCGGTCGGGCCTACCGATGCGGCGACGAAGCCTTTGTCGCCCATGGCCTGCTTCGCAAGATTGGCGGCGGCGAAGTTGAATTCCTGCACCTTGTCGGCAAATTTGTAGTTCTTCAGCTTGAAGCTGGTGGCGCCGAACGAGTTGGTCTCTATGATGTCGGAACCGGCGGCGACATAAGCTTCCGCGATTTCTTTCACTGCTTGTGGGATGACTGACACACCAGGACTCGGGACATTCGCCGCGGGCCAAGCCCTTTGGCGTGCAGGAACGTCCCCATCGCTCCATCGGAGATGAGGATCTCGCCTGCCTTGATTCGTTTCAGAAGTTTGTTCACGATGCTTTTCTCCTTCGATTTTCGAATGTTGCTGCAACCGTGGGAAATTGCCCCAAGTCCGTGTGCGGAAGAAACAAGGCCTTCACATAGCTGTCCATGTATCGCGGATTGGAGCTCAGATCGACGTAGGTGATGCGGGCGGCAATGTCCGCCAGAAGGCGGCGATGCTCCCGCGACAGTAGCGCCATGTAGGCGCCGGTAAGAGAAGAATTGCCGAGGTAACGAGAAACGATCCAGCGGCACATCGGGCAGCATGCCGATTGCAATCGCATCGGCAATGCGGATATAGCGGCCGAAGCCGCCCGCGATGTAAACCCTGGCGATCGTCATCCCAGGCCAGGCCGACATTCTCCAGCACCAGCGCGCAGGCAGCGTAAATGGCAGCTTTGGTGCGGATCAGGTTTTCCAGGTCGGCTTCGGTGATGAGCAGGTCCTTGCCGATCGCCGTCTGATCGGCTGCGGCCAGCAGGAAGGCGCGACGGCCCTCGCTGCTGCACGATCCGTCCTGTGCCCGGAGACTGGAAGAAGCGGCCAGAGCGGTCGACGATCTCTTGGCGAAAGAGTTCGCCCAAGCAGCGAGATCAGGCCCGAGCCGCAAATGCCCGCCGGCTTGCCTCCGCCAATGACGGAGTATTCCACCGATGTGCCGTCATCGCCGATGGCGACACTTTCGATCGCGCCTTCCGCGGCCCGCATGCCGCACTTGATCCCGGCACCCTCGAATGCCGGACCCGCCGAGCAGGCGCACGCGACCATCCAGTCGGCGTTGCCGATGACAATCTCTCCATTCGTGCCAATATCCATGAACAGGAAGACGTCTTCGCCGATTACGCGACAGCTCGGTGCAGAGCAGGCCCGCGGTGATATCGCCGCCTACATAGCTGCCCACGCCGGGAGCGCAGGCGACCAGGGCGTCGGGATGAATGTTCAGTCCCACTTCGCGGGCGCGGAGCTCCGGGACCGCGTTGACCGTAGGCACATAGGGCGACTCGCGAATGTAGCGCTGGCGGCAGCCCGAGCAGCAGGTGGATCATGGTCGTATTGCCGGCCACGAAGGCAGCTCGAATCTCGCTGCGCATCGATCGCGTTCGCCTCGGTCATCTGCCGTACCAGCGCGTTGATGGTTTCCAGCACCAGAGCGCGCAGCTCTTCGCAGCCGCTCGGGAGTGCGGGCATAGTCGATGCGCGTGATGACGTCGGCTCCGCGTCGGATTTGCAGGTTGTAGGAGGTCTGGGTCGCCAGCAGCCGGCCATCCTCCAGATCGACCAGCTGTACCGCGACCGTGGTGGTGCCGATATCGACCGCCAGCCCCAGGGCGCGGGTCGCGACATGGCCGGCTTGCACCTCATTGACCTGCAGCCCAGGCCCCGACTCCTCGACTGCCAGCGTGAGTTCTCCCCCGGAAGCGCGAATCGCAGCCGCCAGTTGTCGTAGTACGGAAAGATCGCAGCTTACCGGCAGGTTGCCGTTACCGCGATTCATCTCCCGCACCAGCGCGGCTCCAATCGCTGTAGTGCTCCTCGATGGAGGCCGGAGGGACAGTGAGTCTGCCGCTGTCGGTACAACGGAGTAAGATGAGCGGCGTCCGGCAGCAGCGCGGGATCGATCAGCGAGTGGCTGTCGCCCAACACCTGAGCTCCCCGCTGGCGGCTCGGGCAGGTGTACCACAATGTCAGAGACGACCTTGGTCTGGCAGGCCAGGACCGGAGTGTCGCGTCCCTCCACTTCCACCTTGCATAGGCCGCAAACGCCTTCGCCGCCACACGGCAACTCGAGAGTCAAGGATGCCCGCGCGCAACGCTGCCTGGTGGATCAGCGTCCCTTCGGGCACCTCGGCCACGATATCGCCGGGTTGGAAGCGGACCGAGGCCATGCGTCTCACCGCGCAGCTTGTAACTTCAGGAACGAGCCCAGATCGGAGGCTTCCCCGGGACCCACCAGCACCTCCCAGCCAGGCAGCGCCTCTTCCACTTCGCCGCTGATTTGCGCGACGTAGCCCGGAATCACGATGCGTTTCCGGTCGAGCTGATCCGGCAGACCGCTGGCCTTCACCGCCCCACCCACCTTCTCTCCTGAGAACTTGCCCGCCGCCCAGCCGGTCAGCACGCTCATGCCTTCGGTATCGACGGTAAGAAGGTTGGCCGGAACGCCGGAGTTCTCAATTTCGCCCGAGACCAGGAAGTAGGTCAGCGAGAAGTTGGTGGTCACCAGCACCAGCGCATCCCTGCCCGGCTCGCCAATGGGATAGACCTTGGGATCGACCTGGATTGGCTTCTGCGGGTCGGTGTAGATGTTCTGCCGCAGCATCATCAGGGGCAGCAGCAGCTCCAGCTTCATCCGGTCGAGAACCACGATCGATCCGTACTTGCACAGGAAGGTGGAAGCGTCGGCCACTACCGAGGCATCCTCCAGCTCGTTCACGAAGTTGATGATGGGATAGCCCAGCGGCTCGAACGAATTCTTCAGCGCCGCCTTGCGTATCAGCGTGTTGTACTGCAGTGTGGCTGCGGCATTGTCGGCGGGCAGGTCGAGAACGATGTCCTTGATCCCCAGCGAAGCCAGCCTGGTGGTCAGCGCGACCAGTTCGTCCACGGTGGCAGCCCGCGCCACCAGTGGAGCTCCGTATTTCAAGGCCAGGGCCGCAACTGCGTCGGCGTTGGCAGGCGTAGCGGCGTGGATCAGCGGACGCTTCCCCTGCAACTCTTTCAGCCCGGCTTCCAGCGCTTCCAGATTAGTGCTGCGCAGGATGATGCCGAGGCCGGTGGATCCCGCTGCCGTCTTCACCAGGTCAACGAAGGGTTTCACCTCTTCGCTGAAGTTATCGACCAGCACCAGGTTCACCCGCAGCTGCTCGCCTACACGTTCCAGGCAATAGTCGCGAACCTCGGCGATTTGTGGCCCAGCTCCGTCAGCGGATCGTTGTCGGCAAAAGCGATGGCGATGGCCGTGGGATGGACGAAGGTCTTGTCGTGACGAAACATCACGGTTTCGTTGCCGATCTGAACTTCATTCTCCGGCGGCCCGATCTTCACCAGGCGGATGGGCGGCTTACTGGCCGCCCCGATGGTTTTGATGGCCTCTTCCGAAGCGTAAGGGCAGGCCGCCAGTTCGGCATTCTTGGCGGCCAGCTTCATCGCAAACGCCATGCAGGTCGGCACACCACATTCGCCGCAGTTGGTCTTGGGCAGCAGCTTGAAGATCTGTAAACCAGTCATTGCCATTTTGTGGTCACCTCACTTGCACATCATTTCGTCGATCTTGCGCTTCAGGGTGCGGGCCGCCAGCGGATGGTAGACCACCAGCAGATCGGCCCCGGAATTCAGGTAGCTCATCGCGGTCGCGATTTCCAGCAGCGGCTCGCGGTGCTCTTCATCGCCCCACAACGGGAAGTCCTGCCGCAGAGCCCGGCTCTCTTTGATCTTCGATACTTCAAAGCCGGGATTCGAGATCATGGGCACGGCCAGCATCGGGTCGCCGGTAAAGGCTGAGCTGCGGATGCGTTCCATGACCGAGTAGGTGTACTCCAATCCATAGCCCAGCGCGCCGGTCAAAGGATCGGCCACGATGGTCTCGGCAGGCACCCCCATGGTGGTCAGCAGGATGTTCAGCTGCTTACACATGTTGACGTCGATGGGAGTCTGCGCCACCACGCAATGCTTGTAGGCCATTACGGTGGCAGCGATGGTCTTGTAGTTGTCGGTCTCCACCCAGTTCAGCAGCAGGTTCTCTCCGGCGAAGGTGGAGGCAATGTGCTTCATGAGCGCATTGTTCTTCTCGAAGTGGCTGCAACCGGTCACGATGATCGGCACACCCACGGCGCCCAGAACATCCTTCACGATGTCGCCGGCCGCTTCCGGCGACAGGTCGCCATTGTCGGGATGAGCGGTCGAAAGGCGGACGCTGATGATCTCCGCGCCCAGCTTCTCGACCAGGTGGCGAGCCATGGCCTTGGGATCCTTCAGCAGATCGCCGTATTGATTGCGCAGGCTAGTCGGGATAATTCTTCGGCTCCCGGTCCAGCACTTCCATGGCGATCACCGGCTTGTGGCCGAGATTGCCCTCGTAGTGCCGGAAAGGCAGCACCTCAGCGCCGCCAATGGTCACGGCTGAGGTACGGGTGCCGCTGCCACCCAGGGTTACCGTGCGCACGGCGACGTTGGCTTTGTCGGGCGCCACCGTAACCGACTTGGGCACAATGATGGCGGCAGAGGTAAGCGGACGATCGATTTCCGGCACCAGCACTCTGGCCGTCTTCGGCGCGGCCGCCACTAGGCGCGGCGCAGTTTCACCGCTGGCCTGGGGAACCGTCGCCGGCCCGGCTGCCAACTCGTCTTCCGTCGGGAAGCAGGTCGGACAGCCCTCCGGCAAAGGAGCACCGGGGACTGACACCGGCATCGGCACAGCTGCAGCCGCAGCAAACATGCCGGATTGCATCAGCAGCATGTTGGCGCCGGCATGCAGCAGGTGCATGGCGGTGGAGGCCTGCAGGGCCGCCATTTGTTCGATGGGTGTCATGCCGGGCCGGATCTCGGTCGTGGGAGGTGCGTTTCGCAGCTTCTCCAGCAGCGAGATCAGAGCTCCTACTCCGTCAGACTGTGTGACGGATGCGGTTTCTGCACCTTTGGAAGCGGCCGGCGGAGCAGCTGCAGATCTAGGTGGGGGAGGAGCGGATGTTGTTGCTGCCGGGGTCACAGTCGGCGGAGCTGGAGGCTCGGCAACCGCCACCGCCGTATCTGACATTGTAGTAGTTGCGCTTCCGCCGCCTGCCGAGGCCGAAGCCGCCGCCTGTCCCGCGTTGGCAGCTCTGGCGGCATCCACCGCAGCCGCCTCTTCCGAGGGAGTGGTGATCTCCCACATTGTCAGAGCTGGATGATTTACCTTCTCGAGATAGGCGCGGACTGAAGCCGTGTCGGTGCCGTTGGTCTCGTCTGCAATCAGGTCGGTGAAGTTCTCGATGCCGAAAGGCTTTGCGGCTTTGTCGAGATCTTCGCGCAGAAAGTCCTTCAGCTCTTTGGGCATCCACACGATGCGGCGGATACCGCCTTCGGCCGAGATGAACTTGCGGCTGGTGACGTAGGCCTTGCCCACGCCGATGAATCCCGGTACCTGCTGGCCGCCGCCCGCGGTGTTCGCCATGGTCGAGAACTTCATGCCCGCAGGCGTCTCGCCCAGGTATTCGCGGTTGACGATCATGACGCCATTGGCTTCCGGCATCAGGCACACGATGGCCTCGAAGCAGCCGCAGCTGGTCATGGGATCTTCCAGCAGCGAGTAGGCGTTGAAGCGCGGCAGCGTCTGCTTGGAATTGGCGTACACGTAGTCGTTGATGTTGACCCACTGGCCGCGTACCGGATCGAGGCACTCGCCCTTCACCAGCGGCTGATTGGGGCCGGTAGGATCGATTTCAAAGGCCGCCTTGCCGTCCAGCCAGTTGTAAGCGCCGCACAGCCCCAGCCGTTCCGGGGTGATGACGCAGACATGGTTGGGAGCGAAGCTCTGGCAGAGCAGGCAGGAGTAGAAGGTATCGACGCTCTCGTCGGTCAGCGACTCCATGCGGGCGTTGCGGGCCCGGTAGGAGTGGCGGGCGATATCAATGCGCTCCTCGACATCCTTGGCGGTGGTGAAGATCTTGACCTGGACCTTGTCCACGATCGCGGGATAGTCGTTGAGGAATTTGGCATGCAGGATCTTGCCCAGGTGCGCGATCTTGAAGCCCTTCTCCTTCGCCGCCTTGCTGATGCGGATCCAGTTGATGTCGCGCTGGCCCATGTGCCAGATGCCCTCGGCGCCGTTGATCATGTGATGGATCTGGCGTTCGAGAATCGGCTCGAAGTCGGGCTGCATCTTGCGTCCGGCAACTTCCACCCAGATGCCGATGGGCAGCGGCGCCGCCGACTTCCGCCACGTCGTCGATCTCAGGGCCGATGACCTCAATCTTGCCGTCTTCGACCTCGGTGAGCTCAAGCGTGGTGCAGTACTCGAAGCCCGGCGTCTTGTTGCCGCCGAACTCGACGTAGGTCTGCTCCTTGCGGATGCGCTCGCCTTCAAAGGCCGCGCCGATAGGCCACCGGAATCGGAACCTTGGCGACTTTGATCTTGCAGCCGCGGACCTCCAGGCGACTTCTCCACGATGCGCTCGATCGGCACATTCGAGACCACGTGCTCGTAGGTGCAGATGCCGGTGGGCAGAATCTGCGGAATGTCGGTATCGGCAATGGTCGGGAAGCCATAGTTGATGGCGCCCGCCGCTGCCGCGTACTTCTCTTCCGTGACTTCGCCCAGCGCCATGACGAAGGCGAAGGTGCGGTTCTTGTTGTATTTCAGGTTGCGCGCGTACTCGCCCGGCTTGACGCCGCCGAAGCTGAGGGCGACGCGGTTGGCGAAGCCCAGGGCGTAGATCGCCGCCGAAATTTCCTTGCCGAACGGAACCAGGCGGGTCTCCCAGCCCATCTCCACGCCGGCTTCCTGCCAGCTGCTCGGCGAAGGAGAGGCCGTGGGTGTGGCCGGCGATGAAGACGTAGAGATTCTTTTCCTGCAGCTCGCGCGCAATGCGCACTGCGTCTTCGATGGTTGGCGCCGCGCCCACGACAGCGGCAAATCCAGGAGCCGAGCCGTCAACGAACTCGACCCCGCGCTCGCGGATGATGACATCGTTGGCCGCGCCCAGCCAGATGCCATTGATCGGGTTGGGACCGATAAGGTACTTACAGGCCTCGATAATCTCGAAGGCGAACAGGGTGGCGGCGCCCGCATCGAGCGTGTCGCCCAGGTAGGGCAGCCACAGGTTTTCGCTGGGCACCGGCGGCAGCAGCCGGTGGCACTCCTCGAGAATCTTCTGCATGTCCGACAGCTTGTCCACACGCTCGCCCAGAAGCGAGTAGATGACAGGCAAGGAATAGGCGGTATCGGGAAAGCCGACGGCGCAGTCGGCGCCTTTGGCCGCAATCGCCTTTGCCAGGTAGTCTTCCGCGTCGCGCACAATCTGGTGAGCGCCACGAATTGCCGACGACGAGATGATCTTGCTCATTGCAGTTCGCGCCTCGATTTCATGTCGTACATCTTGCGTTCTTTTTGAGTGTTGATGTGCAGGGCGTCGCGCTTACTCTCGATGTGGGCCAGTGATCTTATCGGCCGCAATCACCGGATCAGGCTCCCATTCGAAGCGGCCGCCGGTAATCTCTGCCATCTCATCGCACAGCAAGTCATGCACCTTCTTGCTGCCCTCGACATACAGCGGATGGCCGAGCACGACATACAGGCCGCTGGCCACGAAGTAGTGGCCGATGGCCACCGCCTTCTCGCTCATCCATTCCGGCGCTGCGCCCGCCACCGGCAGGTCGGAGAGGTCTTCGCCCAGTCCGCCTTCGTGCAGGACGTTGGTGGCCGCCAGCAGAATGCGGCTGTTGTCGACGCACGAGCCCATGTGCAGTACCGGCGGAATGCCGACCGCTTCGCAAACTTCGCGCAGGGTCTGCACCCGCCTTGGCCAGCGCGGCTTCCGGCGTCAGCAGACCCGCTTTGGCGCAGGCGATGGCGGCGCAGCCGGTCTGCAGCACCAGCACGTTGCGCTTGATCAGTTCCTCCGCAAGCTTCACGTGGCTGTGGTCGGCGACCACCTTGGGATTGCTGCATCCCACGATGCCAACCACGCCGCGGATGCGGCCATCGATGATGGCGTCGTTCAGCGGGCGGAAGGTTGAGCGGAAGCGCCCGCCCAGCATGTGGAAGATGGTCTCGTTGGAGAAGCCTGCGACCAGCTCCATCGACTCATTCGGAATGTGTACCCGTTCCTGATCGCGATATTCGAAGTTGTCAATGGCCTTACGAATCAGGTCTGAGGCTTGCTCGTAGCCATCGCGGGCGTTGAACTCGATGGCTTCGGCATCACTGGTGTGAGCGATCTCCGAGGTGGAGATCAGCTTGGTGTGGAAGCATTTGGTGACCTGCGCCAGCGACGGCATCACGCACTGCACGTCAATCACCATGACCTCGACCGCGCCGGTAAGGATGGCCAGCTCCTGCTGCAGGAAGTTGCCGACGATCGGCAGGCCATGGCGCATCAGGACTTCGTTGGCGGTACAGCAGATGCCGGCAACATTGATCCCGCTCGCGCCTTTGGATTTGGCGTACTCCAGCAGCTCCGCATCCTGCGAGGCGATGGCCAGCATCTCTGACAATGTGGGCTCATGCCCATGGACGATGAGGTTGACCTTGTCGCTGCCAGCACGCCCAGATTGACCCGGCTGCGCACCGGCTTGGGCGTGCCAAACAGGATGTCTGACACTGTGGTAGCGATCATCGAGCCTACCCAGCCGTCGGCCAGGCTGCACTTCAGGCCGCCCATGATCAGGTGGCGATAGTCGTGATCGACGCCCATGTGGGTGCGGTGCATCAGTTCGACCACGGCGGAGTCGATGCCGTTGGGCGATGATGCCCAGCTTTTTCCACAACGCCTGCCGTTTTTCCGGCGCCAGCTTCAGCGTGGTGTTGGACTCTTCCGACCAGGCGAACTGGGTCATGAAATAGTCCGCCAGATCGCCGGCAATGGCCAGATCGTCCTTGCCTTCGGTGCGACATCTCGAAGAATTTGGCTGCTTCGTGCAGGCGATAGGGGTCGGCAATTTTGTATTCGCCGCCATTGCCCTGCGCCGACCATCTTGAGAGTGCGCACCAGCATGCGGCCATGGTCGGAGTGGGCGGCGGTTCCGGCGGCAATCTCACGCAGCAGGTTGCGCGCGGTAATGGTGTCGGCGTCGGCGCCGCAGATGCCCAGCTGGGCCTTGGGGGTAATGCGGCACGGCCCCATGTGGCATAGCCGGCAGCAAACACCGTCGGTGCCGAACTTGCATTGCGGATGCTGCGCCTGGTAGCGGTCGAAGACAGTGCTGACCTCGGCTGTCGCCGGCAATTTGCACCATATCGAGAGTTGCCGGATCGCATAGAGACCGGCTCTCCTGGTGCTTTGCGGCCAGTGGTGGACATCAGGGTTTCTCCTCTTGAGCTCGGTACAAGGTTGTCTAAAAATGGTTAATGGCAATTCGCGCCGGGGCGCCCGGCGGGATGCTGGAGACCGGGACGCCGTCGGCGTCAAGCGCGGCGACCTCCGGGTCAAGCGGTATCGAGGCCAGCAGGGTGAGCCCCGTTGCCTCCACCGCGGCGGCCATGGCAGCGAGGCAGGATCCCTCCGGGCACGCGATTCACGATCAGGCCGCGTTGCTTGGCAGGCAGCGCGACTTCATCGGCCAGCGCCGAGATTCGTCCCGCGGTGCGAATGCCGCGCACGGTACAGTCGGAAACAATCAGCAGGTAATCGACCGACAACAGAGTGCGGCGCGAGATGTGCTCCAGGCCGGCCTCGCTGTCGATGACGATGTTCTTGTAGTTGCGTGCTAGCTTGTCGAGCACATCGCGCAGCACGTTGTTGGCGAAGCAGTAGCAGCCCTGGCCTTCGGGCCGGCCCATGACGATCAGGTCGTAGCCTTCTGTTCTACCAGCGCTTCCTGCACCCGCAGGTCGAGAAACTCCTGCTTGGAGACGCCTTTCAGCGCCGCTACCTCCTTGCGGGCACTCTCGCGAATGCCGCCCACAGTGGCGTTAAAGGTGACACCCAGTGCTTCGTTCAGATTGGCGTTGGAGTCGGCGTCAACCGCCAGAATCGGGGAACCGCCGTTCTGGGCCAGCCAAGCCAGCGTCAGAGCCGACAGCGTGGTCTTGCCGACTCCGCCTTTTCCCGTCATTGCAAAAATCATGGCTACTCACTTTGGCGGTGGGTGTGACGATCAGGGATGACTCCGCTCGCCGCACACCCACCCTGCATTACTGCTTATGCCTTCCCCGCCAGCGCTGGTGCTCCAACTTCCTGACGCAGCTTGCTGCTGAGTTCGTGCAGCGTCTTGAAGACCAGCTCGGCATCGGCCACCGGCAGCGATCCCGTTCCGCAGGAGGGCGTGACGAAGGCTTGGCGGCAGATCAGCTGGGTGTCCAGCCCGGTTACCTTGGCCAGCTTCTCGACCAGGTCGCAGAACTTCGCCTTCAGCGAGTCCACGGTGGCCGCCTGGATCTTGGCGCTGTTGGTGGGCACGATCCCGAATGCCAGGTACTTGCCTGCTTTCAGGTGTGCCTTCATGGCCTCGGGATAGAGCAGGATGGTCTCGCCATAATCGAAGGCGTCGAAGTTAATGATGTCCACGCCGGCATCGATCAGGATTGGCCATTCGGTATTGCCGCAGCAGTGCATGCCGGCCAGTGCGCCCTCGGCATGGACGGCCTCGATGACTTCGCCCAGCTTGGCCACGGTGTCGTCGCGGGTGACGCTGACATAGGTGGACGAGCCGAAGGCCGACAGAATCGGCTCGTCGACAAAGCAGATGACCTGTTTCGCGCGAAGGGCTTGAATTTGCGAATCTGCCAGCGGCACTTCATGGCCAGCGCCTTCACCACCACGTCAACAAATTCGGCGTTGTAGTAGATGGCGCGCTTCTTCTCGTCGACGATGCTGAGGCCCACGCTGAGCGGGCCGGTGGTCTGCACCTTCACGAACGGACGCTTGCCGCCGGCAGCCTTCAGCGCCGCTTCCATGGCATAAATGCCCTTGGAGAATTCCGGGGTGATCTTGAAGGCTTCCAGGTCTTCGGCGCAGTACTTCTCGTAAAACTCGGCCAGATCGGCACTGGTGTCGCCGGTGGTATCGAAGTACATGCGTCCTTTCTCGCGATCGATGACCACGCGAGGAATGCCTTCGCTGTACTGGATTTCCATCTGCTCGTTAAGGCCGTTGGCCGGCAACTGCGGCCAGATCGGCGCGTCGGGAATGTTCTCGCAGGACGACTCTTACGGCCTGCTGCGGATCTTTGTGCGGCAGACTGCCGATCGCGGTGGCTAAGCAGCATGGCTCAAAGCTCATAACACGCTCTCCTTCTCGGTGCAGTAGGACTGCAGATTGTTCTGTAAGTGTTCGAAATGGGGTTAGTAATTCGGGATAGCCCAGGTCGGCCAGCGGCAATACCCTGGCGGTCGGCGCGGGCTATGCGAACGTCGTAGCGGAATGGCGCCCAGCAAATGCTCTGTCGCCGAATTCCTGCGCGATCCAGCGGCTGTCTTCATCCGGGTCGGCGGTCTTGTTCAGCACCACGCCGAAAGTGGCCAATGCCCAGGTCGGCAGACATCTGGCGAACCCGCTCGGCCGTTTCCACGCTGCGCTGGCCGGGCTCGACCACGGCCAGCATCAGGTCCACGCCCATGGCGGTGCCGCGGCCCAGGTGCTCGATGCCGGCTTCCATGTCGAGAATGACGATGTCGCCCTGGCGCAGCACCAGGTGCGAGACCAGGCTCTTCAGCAGCACGCTCTCCGGACAGGCGCAGCCTCCGGCGGCGTGTTGTACCGCACCCAGCACCAGCAGATCGACGCCTTCATGGCGAATCGCATAGTTCTGCGCGATATCGGAGACTTCGGGATTGATCTTGAACATCTGGCCGAACTGCGCGCACCTTGGCGCCGGTGCGCTCTTCGATCAGCTTGCGTTCGGTGGAGATGGTGTGGAATCTGAGAACGAAGCGAGAGAGGTAAGTCCAATGGCAGAGGCTAGATTGGCGTCGGGATCGGCATCTACCGCTAGGACCCTGTGTCCGTCCGCCGCGTACAGCCTGGCCAGGGTTCCCGCTACGGTGGATTTTCCGACTCCGCCTTTGCCGGATATTGCAAGTTTCATGGTTCAGGCCTCGATCGGGCGATGTGCAGTCCGCCGGACTTTCGTGCGCGGCTGCCGTTGCCGCCGGCGTTGGTGCGCTTCTCGTGATCGCGAATGACCTGTTCCACCGCCAGCATGGCAAAGCCGACGATCTCTTCCGCCGAGCGACGCGCCGCCAGAGGGTTACGCTGCTTCAATCGCTTCGGTCAGCTTGCGGTATTCCTCCAGTTCCAGGGCCACCGAGGCCGGCAGCAGCAGGGTGTAGGACAAGCGCCACCCGGAACGGGTCGCGGATGGTGGTGTTCAATTGCTGAAACAGCGGATTGTGCGAAGCGCACGATGACCGCCGTGTGATACTGCAGGTCGGCTTCGACCGCGCCTTCCAGATCCTCGGCGGCCACGATCTTGCAGCCGCCGCCCCAGACACTCGCGGATAAACGCGATTTCCTCCTGCGCTGGCGCGCAAGGCGGCAAAGCCCGCGGCGATCGGCTCAATCGCCAGACGAACTTCGCATAGATCGCGCAGGAAGCGCGGATCGGGCTTCAAGCTGCGACTGCCAGGCCAGAATGTCGGGGTCAAGCTGGTTCCAGTCGCGAGCGTGGCCGTGCCCGCGTGCCGGAGCGGGGACGCACCTGCACCATGCCTTTGTCATCCAGAACTTTGACCGCTTCCCGCAGGATGCTGCGGCTGACGCCTAACTGCCTGCAAAGCTCCGCCTTCGTTGGGGAAGACGACGAGTTGGCCGTTGCGTTCGGCTTTGATCACTTGCAGCGCCAAGGTGCGGGTCACGCGGTCGTGCAGGCTTTCGGGGGTTTCGAGCTGCGCGAATGGAATCGCGGCCGCCTTCATTTCAGTCATATCATATGCTCAGTTTGGAGGTGTCCAAGAGAAATCAACCTTGCGACAGCAAGAATCTGCCGCGTCATTCCCAAAAGGGGACGAACCGATCGGCAATGCTCGACTTCGGGGTTGATTCTCAATCACCATGCGGCTTGCAATGTCACCGAGACGCTCTGTCAAGGGAATTTTGAAGCTAACTAGAACGAAAATCGCAGCGATAACTGCTGCACTCGCGGCGTGGTGAGGGTGGCGCCATACACCCCGAAGGAGCCGCTGGTGGTCAGGTTCTGCAGCGAGTTCAGCGGATTCACATCGAAGCGCACCGAGTTGGTGACGTTAAACACGTCCCAGGCAAACTGCATGCCGGTGCGTTCGCTCAGCTTCCAGGTCTTCGCCAGACGGGCATCGATTCCGAAGTAGCCGTCGCCGCGGAAGTTATTGCGCTGGCCGGCTTCGCCGGGATAGGGATTCTGCAGATTGGCCAGCGCCTGCCGCAGGATTGGCGAAAACATCCGGCGCGCCATTCGGCCAGATCGTAGGTGCCGGTCGGAATCGCGCCGGTCTGGATCATGTTGCTCTTCTCCAGCCAATTGGTTCCCCAGCCGGCTCCGCTGATCACGCTGAACGGAAGCCCGCTGGTCCAGCGGCCCACGCCTGAGAGCTGCCAGCCGCCAATAACGCGATCCAGCCAAGGACTCGACTGGCTGCCGATCAGCTTGCCCTTGCCGAACGGTAGGTCCGCGACCCAGCTTGCCGTGATCAGGTGGCGAATGTCGAAGTCGGACGGCGCATAGCTCAGGCCGCGGATTCCAGGCATTCAGGATCGCGCTGAAACTGCTGCCCACGCTGCTGCCGGTGCTGGACGAATATACCGTGCGCTCGTCGTCCGAGCCCATGTCCATCGACTTGGAGTAGGTGTAGCTGAACTCCATCTGAAAGCCGTGGCGCATGGCGTGACGCAGCACCAGTTGGCCGCCGTTGTAGTTGCTTCGCCAATGGACGCCCAGCTGTACATGCTGGCAAACTGCGTCGGCCAGATAGCGCCCCGTCTTGCCGCCGCAACCCGGATAGCACAGGATGTCGAGCGCATAGAGCGCGCCGGTCTCATTGCCCAGGCTGTAACGCCAGAGGTCGTTGTAGATGTTCTGGGTCGCGCTCATGCCGGCGCCGGCAGCGTCGGGAAACATGTTCTCGAAATAGGGGATGGCCGGAACGTTGGTCGCGCCGGCATAGCCGTATTTGGAGAGCTGCGGCAGCAGCGGAGAAGTAATCCTGCCCTGACTTGGGATCGACCAGGTTGAGCGGCTGCGCCAGATCGATCTGCTGCAGACTGATGACGGCTGAAGCGCCCGAGATAGGCCGCCTCCAGCACGAACCCGGCGGGAAGCTGCCGCTGCCAGGAGACATTGACCACGTGAGCATAGGGCGTTTTCATCTGGCTGTCGATGCCATGCGTGATGGCGAATCCGGTGGTCAGCGGATCGGTCGGCGACAGCGCCGGATAACTGATGCTCTGCTCCGGCGTGCCGGTCAGGTTAGGAATGTTGTGCAGCCCGGTGAAGCGCGGCGAGGTGTCGGGCGTCAGCACATTCGTCGGATTGGTGATGCTGTCGGAGAGCCCGAAGGAGCCATACTGGTTGAACAGGTTGACGATGCTTTCGCCGAAGTGGTCGTAGTAGATGCCGTATCCGGCGCGCAGCACGCTGTCGCCGGCGTTGCCGAAAAGCTTGCGCCAGAAGCCTTGTCCCACATTGGGGGAGTAGGCAAACGATAGGCGCGGGCGCGAAATTGTTCTTCTGCATCGGCCAGTAAGGCTGCAGACCGCGCGCCTGTCCCGACGGCGCAAACGAAATGTAGGGCTGCATGCTATTGCCCAGGGCGGCCTGCGTGTCCGCGGGTTTGAAACCACTGATAGAGATCGTTGGTGGGCTGCACTTGCTGGCCGTTGACCTCGTAGGGGGTCTGCAGCAAGGTGTGGTGCAGGCCGAAGTTGATGGTCAGGTTCGGCCGAATGCGCCAGGAGTCCTGCGCGTAGTACTCGAATTCGTTGTTCTTGAAATCGCGGTTCAGCGGAGCTCCCGGCCGCAGCAGGGCTCCGCTCTGGCCGTTCGCCGAGACCCGATAATTCGACTGCGTGGTCACATAGTCGAGCAGGCCGGCCAGGTTGGTCATCGAGTAGTTGTACGATCCGGCAAAGCTGGGATCGACCGAGGGAAATGCCGAACACCGTGGGATCGAAACTCTGGCCCGTGCCGACAATGCCGCGCATTCACCAGCGCATACGAGTTGGTGACGGCCGAGTCGTACGACAACGCATTGCTCTGACTCTGATTGTGAATCAGGCGGTAGTTGCCGCCGAAACTGCAGAGTGTGGCGCGAATGCGTCCAGGTCAGATCGTCGACCAGGTTCTGCACCGGCACATCGACGATGTTGTTGCGAGTTTCGGCCTCGATCGTGCTCATGCCATAGAAATTGGCGTAGGCGCCTTGGCCGATGCCGTCGATGGAATAGCCCTGCCGAATGTAGCTGTAGCGCAGGCTGTTCATCAGGTTCGGAGACAGCGTCGAGGTGAGCCCGACGGCCAGTCCCTTGCTGTTATCGCTGTTCGTTCGAACTGGCCGGCTGGCCGGGAAATTGCGGCACTCCCAGCGCGTTGTCGTTCTGCAGATTGCCGCGAACAAACAGCCAGTTCTTGTTGGAAAGCGCGTAGTCGAGCTTGGCGATGTAGGTATTGAGCGTGGCCGGCGCCGGCGCGGACCAGGTATAGGAGGCGGTATTCAGGCCATCGCCCGCAAATAGCCGTTGGGCAGCGGATACTGCTTGAAGAAGCCGAGCGAGTATGGATCGACGCCCGGTCCCCACGGGCAGGTGCCGTTCGCGACTGCAGTTCGGATCCATGCGTGGCGATCTGCGCCGGAGTTCAAGGTGACGATCTGCGTCGCTGCCGTTCTCGGTGTGCGGGATACTTGCATCTGTCCGGCGCGCAGCGACGCGGTGGGCACGATCATCGTCATCTGCTGGTTTTCGTTGATCTTCTCGCCTTCATAGGTGGTAAAGAAAAACAGCTTGTTCTTCTTGATGGGCCCGCCGAGCGACGCGCCGTAGGTATTGCGGTCGAGCGTGCCGGGAACGTTGGGCAAGCCTTGCGCCAGCTCCGCCTGCTTGTTGAACCAGTCGTTCGCCGGGGTGATCAGGTTGCGGGTGCGGCCGTAGACGCTGCCGTGAAATTCGTTGGTGCCGCTCTTGGTGAGAATGTTGATCTGCGCTCCCGAAGAGCGCCCGGTGTCGGCATTGAAGCCGGCGGTGGTGACGCGGAATTCCTGCACCGAATCGAGCGTGGAGCGCAGCACTCCGGTGAAGGCGTAGCCGCGCACCTGGTCGTTATTGTCGAGACCGTCGAGGGTGGAGTTGTTCTGGTCGGAGCGCGCGCCGGCCGACGCTGCCGCTGCGGCTGTCGTGGCTTTGATCGTTGTGCAGGCCGAGATAGAGCACGCCGGGCTGCAGGCTGAGCAAGTCGGGAATGTCGCCTTCCACCGGCAGCGCCTGAATGGTGGAGCTGTCGAAAGCATTTCCCATGGTTGCGTCGGTGGAGTTCAGCGCCGGCGCCTGCCCGCTGACATTGATGGTGGTAGTCGGCCGATTCCACTCGCAGCGAAAAGTTGAGCGTGGCCGGCTGATTGATCAGCAGCTCGATGGTCTGCGTTTGCGACGCAAAACCCAGCGGCTTCGACGCTGACTGTGTAGTTGCCGGGAGGAAGTTGCTGGAACTGATAAGCGCCGCCGGCGTCGGCCGCGCGCGTCTGGGCAAAGCCGTTTTCACTGTTGGCCAGCGAGACCTGTGCGCCGGCTGAATCACAGCTCCGGACGGATCGGAGACCGTGCCGCGCAACGAAGTGTTGGCGCTCTGCGCCGCGGCGAGGATGGCGCGAACTAACAAAGACGGCACTCGCCGATCAACTCGGAACGCGAAGCTGGAGCGAGCTGCACAACATGGTCCTTACCAGGCCTGCGCCAATTCATGCGGCAGGCGGAGCGATGCAATACTGAGCGAGGGCCGACTGGCCGACGGAGAAGGCCCGCTCCAGCAAATCAGGCCGCATTACTTCGGCGGTCGAGCCCGCGAATCCATGCCGGTTCCGGGGTGAGCAGGATGGCCGAGGAGAAGTTCTCCGCCACCAGGTTCAAGTCGTGCACGGCGGCGATGATGGTGATGCCGCGCTGGTTGAGTTGCCGCAGCAGAGCAATCAACTCGATCTGGCGGCCGACGTCGAGGTGCTGCGTGGGTTCGTCGAGCAGCATCAGCTTGGGCTGCTGCGCCAGGCCGATGGCGATCTTCACCCGCTGGCGCTCGCCGCCTGATAGCTCGGAATACACGCGATGACGCAGGCCGACGATGTCCACCGCTTCCATCGCGCTCTCGACCGCCTCGTGATCGTCGGCAGTCGTGCTGGCGCCGAACAGCGGCTGATAAGGTACGCGGCCCTGGGCAACAATTTCCTCCACGCGGAAAGTTGAAAGGGATCTCGAGCTCCTGGGGAACCAGGGCAATTGCGCGTGGCAGCTCGCTGCCGCGACCACTCCGCCAGCGGCTTGCCTTCGCAGCAGGACGCTGCCCGCAGTCGGCTGCAGCAGACGGGAGGCGAGCTTGCAGCAGGGTGGTCTTGCCCACGCCGTTCGGGCCCAGCAGCGCGACCATCTCCTGCTTCTCGATGCCGAACGACATGCGGTCCAGCAGCAGGCGCGGACCGCGCGAAAACGAGACGTCGCGGAATTCAAGAATGGTGGAGCATCATTGAACGGGACTCCCGCGAGCGATGGTTCAACAGATAGAGAAAAGCCGGCCCGCCCAGGAACGCCGTGAACACGCCTACGGGAATTTCCGTAGGCGCAAAGGCAGTGCGGGCGAAGGTGTCGGCCAGGATGAGGAAGGTCGCGCCGCCCAACGCGGCGGCGGGCAACAGCCGAACATGATTGGGGCCGATCAGGATGCGCAGAAAATGTGGCACCAGCAGTCCCACGAATCCGATCAGTCCGCCCAGCGAAACCGCCGCCGCCGTCAGCAGCGATCCCAGGATGACCGTCGCCATGCGAACGCGGCCGACGCTGCACTCCCAGTTGCGCGGCATACTCTTCGCCCAGGGCCAGAGTGTTCAGCCGGCCCGCCACCGGCAGCGCCAGCAACGATGGCGATCGACCACCAGCGGAGCGATCAGGCCAAGCTGGCTCCAGGCCGGGATGCTGAGTTGTCCGTGCAGCCATGCGGCCAGCACCCGCAGGCCGGAGCTGGAAGCTTCCTCGTGCATCTCGAAGACGACCGTAGCCGCATTCAACATGGTGCCGATGGCGAATCCAGCGAGCAGCAAAGTTTCCATGGCGAAGCGGCCGCCGGCGCGCGCCAGATACCACACCAGGATCATGGTGAGCACGGAGCCGCAGAAGGCCAGCACTGCCGTCGCGCTGAATCCAGCGAAAGAAAGCGTCGGGATCAGGAAGATGCCGATCGGCTCCGCCCAGCGCCGCGCCGCCCGACGTTCCCAGCACAAACGGATCGGCCAGCGGATTGCGAAACAGTCCTTGAAACAGCACGCCGGTCGCGGACAAAGCTGCTCCCACCAGCGCCGCAGCCAGCACGCGAGGAAGCCGCAATCCGAAAATAATCTCGCCCGCGTCGCCCGCCCGCGATGGGATGCAGAAACGCGGCAACACCTCCGACAGCGGCAGCCGAACCGCTCCCAACGCTGGTAGCGAAAACGATGGCGAGCACCAGCGGCGGCCAGCAGGATCAGATTGAGCGTGCGGGTACGAGATCTCGGCTTTCGCAGTTTGGCTTGTCCTCCCGTGGTCACCAGGACGGGCTTGTCCGATCCCGCTACGCATGGCTCGGCTCTGGCGACGCTATGGCGGATGATGCTGCGTCTTGTCGCGGCTTACCGCTTGCCACGATATGTTCGCAGCTCAGTCACGAAATTGTGTCCTGCTGTCACTCGATGCGTTCCAACCTCGCGCTCGCTTGCGGTTGGCGCGCGTTGCCGCGCCATCCAGCAACTGCCATTGCTTCCCGTCGCCAGGACACTTCCCAGCAGGAGATGTAATCGCAATCTCGCGGATCCAAGGTTGCGTTGCGGCGAGTGCGTGAGGCTACCGAGAAACGTGCGAATCACGCCGGCGTGGGTCACCACCACGGCGCAACCGTCTTCGACTTCCGCCGCAATTTCGTTCATCGCGCGCTGCACCCGCGTGCAGAAATCTGCAAAATGCTCGCCTCCGGGAGCATGGAACGAGGGATAGTGATCCAGCCAGTGCTGCGCGTATGCCGGATCGCGCGCCACTGACCTGGTCCCAATCCAATCCCTCCCAGCTCCCGAAGGCGAGCTCATGGAGAAAGTCGAGATACTGAACCTTCAGTCCGCGGCCTTGCGCGATCGCCTCCGCCGTCTGACGGGCACGCTGCAATCGCTGCTGAAGATGTGGGTAATGGGATATGCTGCCAACCGCTGGTTCAAGCCGGCCAGTTGCGCCAGCCCTGCTGCGCTGAGCGGCGGATCGATCGCACCGCAGAATCGTTCCCGCCATTTCTGTGTGCGCATGACGCACCAGGATCAGCGTGCAGCGCGCGCCACTGAGCCTTGCCGATGCCGCTCATTGCCATACCCCGCAGACGTAAACCGCAATCTCCGCCAGCTGATTGGTTGCGCCAAAGCAGTCGCCGGTGACACCGCCGATCTGCGAGCGGTAGTACAAGCCGCTCAGCAGCGTAATCGAGACTGACCACGATCACCGGCACCACAGCGTCCAGGCTGAAGCGCCCAGCCCGCGATGGCAAACGCCAGCAGCGACCCGATGCACGGCGGCAGACAGCGGGATTTTGTGCGCCAGCTTCGCGCCCAGGCCATCGTTGCGCGCCGAATCCATGAAGGCTGCCCAGCGGCAACGTCGTCCAGCGGCAGAGCACGTGCGCGGTCAGCAGGTACAACGGAAAACGCGCCGACCGGCATGGCGGCGAGCAGCCCCCAGCGCGCCAGCAGCGACAGGCAAATCGCCAGCGTGCCGAAGCTGCCAATGCGGCTGTCGTGCATGATCTCCAGCATGCGCGTCGCGTGTCCATCCGCCGCCCAGCGCGTCGGCGGTGTCGGCCAGCCCGTCTTCATGAAAGCCGCCGGTGATCATGACCAGGTAGATGAGCACCGCCAGCGCGGTCAGCGCCGTCGGCAGATGCGCGCGCAGCAGGCGCTCGATGCCGATCGCTCCCAGCGCGACCAGCGCTCCCACCAGGGGATAAAACTTTGCGCCGCGTCCAGCACCAGGTCGGGCTCATAGCGGAACGCAGGCACGGGAATGCGCGTCATGAACTGCACTGCCGCCGCGAACTCCCGTAGAGTCCTCACGCCTCGCAAGCCTCGCTGACTCCGGCCGAGTCCGAAGGTCGCCATCTCGTTGTAGATCCGCACTGCCGATTCGATCAGCGGGAAAGTCAGGACCGCGCCGGTGCCTTCGCCCAGCCGCATATCGAGCTGCAAGCACCGGCTTCACGCCCATGGTCTCCAGCAGGACGCGGTGTCCGGGCTCCTGCGACAGATGGCCGGCGATGATGCCGAAGCGAGCGTTGGGCGCGAGCGCGCAGGCCACCGCGGCTCCTGCGGTACAGATGAAGCCGTCGATGACGACCGCGATGCGATGGGCCGCCGCGCCCAGCACCGCGCCGGTGATGGCGGCGATCTCCAGTCCGCCGACGCAACGCAGGATCTCCAGCGCGTCCGGCTTGGTGAGTCGCGAAATCTCCGAAGTGCAAGCGCAGCGCCTTGTCGATGATCTGCGCCTTGCGCAGCGCAGCGCTGCTCGTCCAGGCCGGTGCCGCGTCCGGTCAACTCCGATACCGGCTTGCCGGTCAGCGCCGCGGTGATCGCCGTGGCTGCACTGGTGTTGCCGATGCCCATCTCGCCCAGCGCGATCAGAGTGCGGCCTTGCGCGCGCGGCTTCGGTCGCCAGATCGATGCCTACCTGGAGCGCGGCATTCAGCTCGGTTTCGCGTCATGGCAGCTTCGCGGGCGAAGTTGCGGGTGCCGCGGCGCACCTTGCGATGCAGCAGGCCGGGCACGCCTTCGAAGTCGGCATCGACTCCGACATCGACTACCACAATGTCAGAGTTGGTTTGCCGCGCCAGAACATTGATGGCGGCGCCTCCGTTCAGGAAGTTGCGCACCATCTGCGTGCGTGACTTCCCGCGGATAGGCGCTGACGCCCTTCGTCGGTGATGCCATGATCGCCGGCAAAGACATACACCGCCTTGCCGGCGATCCGCGGGGGCTGCTTCTTCCCGCCAGGCGACGTACTGCGCTGCGACGGCTTCCAGCTGGCCCAGGCTGCCTAGCGGCTTGGTCAGCGAGTCCAGGTGCTGCTGCGCCTGGCGCTGGCAGCGCTCGTCGACCCCGCGAATGCTGGCGATCGATGCGCTCGACCTCTGCGCTCGAGGTTGCGTCGGCGTCTTTAGTTCAGCTTCCACGACTCGCCTCCGAAGGTGAACTTCATCCCGGCCCGAACGGTGAAAGGCAGCGCCGGATATCCGTAGACTTCCTGGTAGTTCTGGTTCAGAACGTTCTGCAGCGAGGTATAGGCGGTGAGGTGCTTGGCGATCTGATAGCTGCCGTACAGATCGACTTTCTGATAGCCGGGATCGAGGTTGCGATTGGGCAGCAGCAGCGTGTTGCCGAAATCGGTGTCGATCAGGAAGGTGCTGTCGTCGCGGCGGGAGACGAACGTTCCCATGGCGGAGACGAACCAGCGGCCGCTAGCTCCAATCGACTCCGGCAAAACCGGTGTTCGGAGCGATGCGGAACGGACGCGCTCCGACCAGCGGCGAATACGCTCCGATGGGAATCGTCGGGAAACAGAGGATTGATGGCCGGGTGCAGCGCGCTGCTGGCGAATGATTGCTGTACCACAGCGTCGGTGTAGGTCCAGCCGCCGCGCACCGTGACCGCGTGGTTGATCTGGTATTGGAAGCCCACTTCGGCGCCTTGTGCGCGATAGTTCAGGGTGTTGACCGCCGCTCCGAAGATGCCCTGCGCCTGCGGCGACCTCCTCGGGCACGCCCAACTGCGACCAGGTATTGCGAGCTGACGAATTCGGCCTGATTGGTGAATTCGTTGTGGAAGTAGATCGCCGACACGTCGCGCCTTGCCGCCGAACAATTGCTGCTGCACGCCGCCGTCATAGGTGCGCGAGTTCTCCGCCAGGAAAGGTTGGATGTGATATTGCGCGATCAGCTGCGGGCCGTTGGGAACGATCGCGGTATTGCTCAGCAAGCTTGTAGAGCGAATTGTTCTCGTAGTAGATGCTGGGCTCTTTGATGCCCTTGGCAAAGTTGAAAGTCAGACGCGTGCCGCTGAAGATGCCGCTGCTGCCGGGCCGCATCAGGTAGTAAGCCAGCGAGGCGCGCGGCGTGCCGGCCACTCCGAAGACCGCGTTGTCCTCGATGCCGCCGCCCAGGGTGTAGAACAGCCGGTTCCAGAGCCCACCCTGGATCTCCATCATGTAGCTGAAGTTGTTGCGGTCGGTGGACGCGGTGCCGGTAAACGGGTTGTAGGTGAAGCCGTTCTCGTTGGTGTAGCGGAAGCCGAACAGCGCGGTCAGCTTTTCGTTGAAGCGATAGTCGGTTTGCGCATAAACGAAATTGGTGTTGGTGAAGTACGACGACAGCTGCGGATAAGTCGCCGGCGTACTGATAGATCGCCTGCCCGGGCTGCGCCAAGCCAGGGCTCGACTTGCGCCACGGCCGCGGGCGTAATGGTGTAGCCGTTGGCGCCGTGCTGGGTCACCGGCAGCTCCCAGGTAGTAGGAAGGAGATCCCAGACCATAGGGGTCGTAGGGAATTCCGGTCGGCGCCCAATCGTTGTATTGCTGAGCGCAGCCGCACGCCGCCGTAGCTGCACCAGATTGTGCCAGCGGTCGCTGAGCGCGATTCTCCAGCGTCGCGCCGAAGACGTGTCGCCTTCGTCGGTGGCGGCGTCGTCGGGAATGCCATAAGCCGCGACTGCATTCGCCGAGTTGAAGCCCGCCGCCAGCGCGTCGCACGGTGGCGCGCAAGCGTGGTGTTCGGCGTGATCTGATATCCGAGGTTGCCCAGATAAACGTCGCGATGATACTGGCTGTCGGGAACGCTGTTCTGCGTGCCGTATCCCGAGTAGCCGCCGAAGTAATCCAGACGCTTCCAGTAGCCGCCGACACTGCCATCCTGATGATAGGTGCCGAAGGTTCCGCCATCGGCGCCGTAGCTGAACAGCGGCAAGCGGCGTGTCGCCATGCTGCGTGGTAATGCTGACCACGCTGGCCAGGGCGTCGGAGCCATAGAGCGCGCTGTTCGGGCCGCGCTGAAATTCCACCCGATCGAAGCCATCGGCCTGCAGGTAGGAAAAATCCACGCCGCCGCCAATGTCGTTGATCGGGAATGCCGTCGAGCAGAACTTTGTTGGCATCGCTCGGGCCGCCGCGAACAAAGAGCGACGCCAGGCCTCCCATCTGTCCGGTCTGCACGACCTGCCCGCCGACCTCGATCGCGCAACGACTGCTGCACATCGATGCGCGTGCTCAGGTCGGTGCTGTCGATGACGCTGATCGAAGTGCCGGTCTGCGCTTCGGGCGTTCCAATGCCGGTGGCCGTGACCACGATGTTCTTGCGAGACCGGCGAAGGCGAAAGCGTGAGGCTGAGGTCGACGCTGTGGCCCGGCTCGGCAAAGACTTCTTCGCTGCTCGGAGGCGGCGAAGGTCTTGGCCTCGGCGCGCACGGAGTAGCGGCCGGCGTGGTCGATCGTTGAATTGGAATTTTCCGGCGGCGTCGGTGGTGGTGGTGGCGATGTCTTTGCCGCTCTTGCATCAGGACTACGGTTGCGCCGGGAATGACGGCGCCTAGCGAATCGGTGACCGTGCCGGTAGATGGCCGGCTCAGCACGACCAGGCTGAACGCCGAAATCGACAAAAGTAAGCAGCAGAACAGCAGTAAGAATGCGTTGCATAACCTCCCCCTCGGAAGTGTCTTGCGTTGTCTCACAGGACCGGTCTCCTGACTCAGGACCTGACTGTCACCTTCCCGCTGGGCGCAGTGGTTGTCGACAGTCGGTACTTCGTCCTTTACAGTTGCGGGGCAGTGGCGGATTTTCACCGCGCTTCCCGTACATCCTGTGATTGCGTTGTGGTTGTCCATGCGATCTCAGTGAGACTGCATGGCATGTATTTGCCGGGCTAAATCCTCCAATCCATCGAACGCTACCGGGCCGGGAATCTGAATGCGGTCGTCGACGACAATCACCCGTCCCCGTGCGCACCGCCTCCAGCGAACTCCAGCCCGCGCGTTGTTGCATGTCCTTCAAACTGACCGGGCCGCTCTTCATCAGCAGGATGTAATCCGGCTTCCGCGGCAGAACGGCTTCGACATTCATCTGCAGCCAGTCCTGCGGCAGATCGTCGGTCACCGAGCGCGCCCCGGCTGCCTCAATCATCTCGGTGATGAAGGCAGTTCGTCCCGGCGGTAATCAGCGGATCGATCGACAGCACCAGCAGCACCGATGGCTTTGGTCTATTCGCCGACTGGGCTCGAACCTTGCTCTCCCGCGCGCGCAAGCTCGGCAATCAGCGCCGTCGCTTCGCGTTCGCTGTCCCAGCACTCGGCCCAACGCTCTCGATGCTGCGATAGATATTCGACAGGTTGCCGGTGTTGAACAGAAATACCGGGATGCCAAGCCGCTCCAGTCCGGCGATGGTCTCCGCGCCATTGAAGTCCGGCAGCGCCAGCACCATGTCGGGATGCAGGGCGACGATTCTTTCCAGCGAAGGATTCACGACGGCGCCCACGCTGGGCTTCTCGCGGGCCGCCTCCGGCGGATACGACGTGTAGTCGGTGATGCCGACCAGATCGCCGGCGGCGCCAACGCGCATAAA
>CAVWWZ010000019.1:0-147415 GCA_963758835.1 uncultured Acidobacteriaceae bacterium
TACCTACGTCACCGAAGCCCGCGACCATGGCGACCTTGCCGGCCATCATCACGTCTGTGCCGCGGCGAATGCCGTCCACCAGCAATTCACGGCAGCCATAAAGATTGTCGAATTTCGACTTGGTGACGCTGTCGTTCACGTTGATCGCGGGGAAGAGAAGCTTGCCCTCCTTCTCCATGATGTAGAGGCGGTGAACGCCGGTGGTGGTCTCTTCCGAGACACCTTTGATGCTGCCGGCGAGCTGAGCGAACCAACCTGGCTTTTCCTTCAGCGTGCGCTTGATGAGGGCGTAGAAGACTTCCTCTTCTTCGTTCTCCGGCTTGTCGAGGAAGGCAGTGTCGCCCTTCTCGGCGCGCAGACCATGATGCACCAGCATGGTGGCATCGCCGCCATCATCGAGGATCATGTTCGGCAAACCGCCGTCATGCCATTCCAGAATTTTGCGGGTGTATTCCCAATAATCGGTAAGGCTTTCGCCCTTGATCGCGAAGACCGGAGTACCACCCGCGGCGATCGCGGCGGCGGCGTGGTCTTGCGTCGAATAGATGTTGCAAGAAGCCCAGCGCACATCGGCGCCGAGCGCTGTGAGGGTTTCGATCAGCACCGCCGTCTGAATGGTCATGTGCAGCGAGCCCGCAATGCGCGCGCCTTTGAGTGGCTTGGAGGCGCCATATTCCGCGCGCGTGGCCATCAGGCCCGGCATTTCGGTTTCGGCGATCTCGATTTCCTTGCGGCCCCAATCGGCAAGGCCGATGTCTTTGACGATGTAGTCCTTGCTCACGAATGGCTCCTGTTGAAGGCAGCGCGATATAGCAGCGGGCATTGAGTGAGGCAAGGAACATATAAAGAAATATGCATGTGTTTATTTCTATGTGTTGTGGCCATTTTGGTTATGCCTACCGCTATTTGTTTTGCGATTTTTATTGGTGGGGGGTACCCCCTTCAATGTTTGGACATCCTTCCAACGCACCTTCTATGACAAAGTTTTATTTCCTATCATAGGAAATATCTCCTTACAAGGTGATTCGCCGTGCGGAGATTCCGGGCGTACCGTTCGAGGGTTGCGTATCGCGTGCTTGCACCGCGTTCAGGTGACGTCATTCAAAACAACCGGAGGATTCCATGAAACGCGCTTTCGCCGCGCTGGCGGCTACTTTTGCATTGTTTGCACTTCCCGCTATTGCCGCATCCGACCGCGGCTACAGCAACGGCCCTGTATGGGAGGTCCAGGGTATTCAAACAAAAGACGGGCATTTCGACGACTACATGAAGTTCGTCACCACCACTTGGAAAGCGCAGCAGGTAGCGCTCAAAAAGGCGGGCTACATTACCGACTATAAGGTTTACGTCGTTACCGATCCACGCGACAACGAGCCAGACATCTATCTGGCCACACAGGTCAAGAACATGGCCGCGTACGACACGTCGATTGAGGAAATGGACGCGTTCCTTACCAAGAGTTTCGGATCGATGGATCAGGCCAACAAGGAGCAGGCAGATCGAGGCGCGATTCGCACGCTTCGTGGCGATATGATGATGCGGGAATTGATCTTGAAATAAGGACGAAAGCCCCCTCTCTCCCCGTAATCGGGGGGAGGGGCGGCGGTCCATGTTTTTTTCACTCGCCTTTTCGTGCCTGTCCCTTTAGGGAGATCATCTCCACTGGACGGAGTTGCGTATGAAGGCCGGTCCGGCGCGAAATCCAGCAGCGAAATATTTGCGGGCGATCATTCTGCTGGTGATGATGGCTGTTCCGGCCGCCGCATCGCCATGGGCGGAACCGGGCAACTCGCAATTGCGCTCCGATATCGAATTGCTCGCCAATGCGGGGCTTCTGGACAACATCACGACCCATTGGCCATTGCCGTGGCGGGACATTGTTTTGCGTTTGCACGATAACGATTCGCTGTCGCGTCAGCCTGCCTATATCCGCGAGGCTGCCCGCCGTGTGCTTGCCCAAGCGCGTAACGAAACGCAGACGGGTCAATTGCATTTGAGCGCCACTGCCGGTGGCACAAATCTTCCCAGCGTTGTGCGAGGTTTCGATGCGCTCGGCCGCGGTGATTTCGATGGCCAGTTCGCCGCCGAATACAATTGGGACTCGACATCCATCCGGCTCGCCGCAGGCGCGCAGATCGATCACAAGACGGGTAAGACCGAATTTCTGCCCGATAATTCCTATATTGCGCAGCGTGTGGGCAATGCGGTGATCTATGGCGGATCGCTTTCGCATTGGTGGGGACCGGGTTGGATTTCGGCGCTATCGCTTTCCAACAACGCGCGACCGTTTCCGCAAGTCGGCATCGCGCGACTGGACACCACCCCGTTCGAATCTCCATGGCTGAGCTGGATCGGGCCGTGGCAGGCGGAGTTTTTCTTCGGCTGGCTCAATGACGACCGCATCATTCAGAACACGATGTATGACGGCCTGCGGGTCACCTTTAATCCGCTGCCGGGCCTGGAAATAGGCTTGGCTCGCACGCAGGAATTATGTGGCGAAGGGCATCGTTGCGATCCTGTGGTGGATTACTTCTCGTTCGCGAATAAAGACGGTGACGTCAATCACACAAACGACGAAGGCGTGTTCGACATTCGCTACACCAACATCCTGGGTGGCGTGCCCTTTGAAGTTTACACGCAGATGATGAATGAGGATTCGAGCCCCATCAATCATTCGGGCACCAGCCATTTATTCGGCGGTAGTATATGGGTTCCTGTTGGCGGAAATCCTGTGCGGCTCACGCTGGAATATACCGATAGCGTTGCCACAGCGGACATTTTCAGCTTCGGCGATTTATTTCATGGCTTCGCATACAATAATCACGACTATGTCGATGGCATGCGATATCGCGGCCAGACACTGGGCTTTAGCCTGGATAGCGATTCACGCTTGCTGTCAGCGCAAGCCAGCTGGATTGATGGCGGCGACCGCACTTATACGTTGACCTTTCATCACGCGGAGATTTCGACGGCGCAGAACTTGCGTGGCAACATCGTCACCACGATGCCTGTAAAGATAGACATGGGTGTGGCGCGCGTGACGTTGCCGTTCCGCGTGTTTAAGCTCGACTTGGAAGGACGCCTGCAAAGCGATCAACCGCGCCCGGATCATGGGTTCGCAGCATCGATCGAAGCGAAGGTGAGAGTGAACTTCTAGTCTTCGCCGAACTTCGCATCCGCGAGCGCGAGCAGCGCGACAACTGCTGCTTCTGCATCTTCGCCTTCGGCGCAGATTTCGACTTCAGAACCCATGCTGGCGGCCAGCATCATCAGGCCCATGATCGAGCGCGCTTCGACAACCTGACCATCCTTGGTCACCGTAATCTGCGATTTGAAGCGCGCTGCCGCTTCCACAACCTTTGCTGAAGCGCGGGCATGAAGGCCGCGCTTGTTTGTGATCTTGGCGACGGCGCAGATGCGCGCTGCAGTCATCTAGGAGACGCCCGCGAGATCGGCGGAGCCTGCGCGCATATATTTGCGGCCCGCGTCTATAGCTTCTTTCACCGCCTGTTCGAGCGGCAGTTTGCTGCGAACATCAACCAGCTTGATGAGGCTGGGCAGGTTGGCACCCGCCAGCACCTCGATCTTCCCGCGTTCGAGAAGGGTGAGAGCAAGATTGCAGGGCGTGCCGCCAAACATATCGGTTGCGATCACAACGCCATTGCCGAGATCGACCGATTTCGCTGCCGCCGCGATTTCGCGCTGGCGGCGTTCGATATCGTCTTCAGGGCCGATGCACACGGCACGCAAATGTGTTTGCGGGCCGACCATATGCTCCATCGCCGAAATGAATTCCTGTGCAAGGCGGCCGTGGGTGACGAGGACAATGCCGATCATGTCGCAGTCTGTTGTTGATGTTGCGGAAACATAGCAATCCTTCGTGGCAATGAAAGCCCCTCATAGCCCCTTGGCGCGGTCACGGAAACGCTTGTTTGCAAAGGCCGCCACGGCAATTGCCGTTTTCTCAGGTGCGGCCCTGTCCGATCCGCCAAGAAGCAGCATCGGTGGCCATTTGGCGCGTGAAAGCAAGAGCGATTTTGGCGGTTCGTAAACGCCGTGGCTGGGCAGGCGTGGCGGCTGCGTGTCCACCAGCTTTACAACCAGTGTGACGTTCGTGTCGCGCACATGCGGGATTTCCACAATTCCCACGTTACGAACTTCCAGAAATCCAGCGATATTTTCAGGAGCGCGCGCGGCGAGCAGACCTTTGCGCACGAAAAGTTCAACCCTGTCGTCAGCAACAAGTTTTGCACCCGCCGCTATCAACGCAAGTGTCAGCGCCGATTTTCCCGCGCCACTTGTGCCCAGAATAAGCACGCCGGCTTTCGCGGGCGCTCCGAACGCGGCGCCCGCGCGCTCCAGCCGGATGCAACTTGCATGAATGTTCATCATGCGCGCGCCAGCGGAAGTTCGACCACGAAACGCGCGCCAATCAGGCGGCCATCTGCGCTGTGGCGATTTTCCGCCCACATGCGCCCGCCGAAACCCGATGCGATTTGGCGCGCAATGGAAAGACCGAGGCCGGAATTGGTGCCGAAGCCATGGCTTGCCGGGCGTTCGGTATAAAAGCGCTGGAAGATTGTTTCGAGATTGTCGGGCGGAATGCCGGGGCCTTCATCATCAACCGTGAAGCGTGCGCGCCGGCCAGAGGCCGAACCGGTAATGGTGACGGTGGCGCTCTCCGGGCTGAAGGAAATGGCATTGTCGATCAGGTTGCGAAACACTTGTCCCAGCCGTTCATCGCGGCCAAGCACGATAGCCTCTTGCGGCAGGCGGGTTTCCAGAACCAGCTTCACACCGCGCGGAATATCCGAGAAGCGGTAGATCTCCACGATGGTTTCGAGCAGGTGTTCGATATCCACCGGCTCGACATGCTCACGGCTCAGTTCGGCATCGAGACGGGAGGCATCGGAAATGTCGCTGATCAATCGGTCGATGCGTTTGACGTCGTTTCGCACGATCTGCATCAGGCTTTCGCGCGAAACATCATCCTTCGCGCGGCTGAACATTTCGACCGCGCTTTTGAGCGAGGTGAGCGGGTTCTTCAATTCGTGCGCCACATCGGCGGCAAAGCGTTCGATGGCATCGATACGGTCATAAAGCGCGAGCGTCATGCCCGAGATCGAGGTGGCGAGATCGGAGATTTCATCCTTGCGCTCGTTCATCAGTGGAATGGTTTCGCGCCCCGTGCGGCCACGGCGCACGCGGTCGGCGGCGTCGGCGAGGCGGCGCACCGGTTGGGCCACGAAACGCGCGAGATAAAGCGAGGAAACGATCATCGCAACAAGACCTACGGAAAACACTTCAAGCAGCGTAGTGCGTTCTTCGCGCAGGATCGCGTCGATGTCGCCGCCTTCGGTGGAGACCATCAGTACGCCATAGACCGTGCGAAAGCGTTGTATCGGCACGGCCACAGAGAGCACCAATTGGTTCTGATCGTTCACGCGCTCGCCGGTGGAAACCTCGCCCGAAAGCGCTGACAACACTTCGCTGTAAACGCGCCCGTCGATGCCCGCTTCGAAATAGGGTGCGAGTTTGGCGAAGGGGCGCACACCCATCACGCCGTCGAAGATGCGCGTCCACCAGCCCTTGATCTGGCTCCAGGTGTCCAGCGGCGGCAGTTCGCGTGTTTCCACGACATTGCGGGCCAGAAGGTTGCGCGTGTCGAGCGAAAGCTTTCCGTCGGTCGCATAGAGCCGCGCGCGCAATCGTGTGGGTTCGATCAGTTGGCGAAGCAGCGGCTCTGCTTCGGTGATCTTGATGTCGCGCGCGCCTTCATTGGTGGTGTATTCGGAGAGCGTGGAGGCAACGATCAGTGCCTGTTCCTTGACGCCCTGCAATCGCTCATCGACAAGGCCCACGCGATTTGCCTGAACGATGACGACGCCGGCGACAAGCACGAGCAGCGTGGCGGCATTGAAGAAGATAATGCGGCGGGTAAGCGCGGATGCGCGCGCGCGAAACGCCGAGCCTGTTTGCCGTGCGATGCGCGTGGGCAAACGGTCGCCAAGCCGGGGCAGGGCGCCGGTAAAGGTGGGGCGTCTCGTTGTGCGTTCGGTCGTGACGTCACGCCTCGCGGTAGCGGTAGCCGACGCCATAGAGCGTCTCGATAGCATCGAAATCGTCGTCGACGACTTTGAACTTCTTGCGCAGGCGTTTGATGTGGCTGTCGATCGTGCGGTCGTCGACATAGACCTGATCGTCGTAGGCCGCGTCCATCAGGTTGTCGCGGCTTTTTACAAAGCCGGGGCGCTGCGCCAGGCATTGGAGGATCAGGAATTCGGTGACGGTGAGCCGCACGGGGCGTCCATCCCATGTGCATTCGTGGCGCTGCGGATCTAGCCCGAGCTTGCCGCGCACCAGCGCTTCCTTTTTTGGTTCGGTGCTGTTGGCGGCGGGGCCGCCCTTGTTCGGATCGGCGCGGCGCAGGATGGCGCGCACGCGTTCGAGCAGAAGGCGCTGCGAAAACGGTTTGCGGATGTAATCGTCGGCGCCCGCATTGAGGCCCATCAATTCATCGATCTCCTCATCCTTCGAGGTGAGGAAGATCACCGGCATGTCGGCGGATTGGCGCAAGCGGCGCAGCAATTCCAGCCCATCCATGCGCGGCATCTTGATATCGAGAATCGCAAGATCGGGCGGTGTCGCGCCCAAGGCCGTCAGCGCAGAAGCGCCATCGGAATAGGTGCGGACGATATAACCCTCCTGCTCCAGCAGCATGCTGACGGAGGTGAGGATGTTCTTGTCGTCGTCGACGAGTGCAATGGTGGCCATAGCCCGATCCCAGCCGGTGAGGGCCGCCAATATAGGCTCATGATCTGCAATTCAAAGTGGCCGAAAACGAGCGGAATTGCGGCGGACGCCAATCAGATGAACTGAACCTTCAAAATCTCGTAGGACCGTGCGCCACCGGGGGCAGCGACTTCCACTGTGTCGCCCTTGGTCTTGCCGATCAGGGCGCGCGCGAAGGGGGAGGAGATGGAGATGCGGCCGTTCTTGGCGTCGGCTTCATGGTCGCCGACGATCTGGAATTTGCGCTCTTCATCGGTGTCTTCATCGACCAGGGTCACGGTCGCGCCGAACATCACGTTGGAGCCGGAAAGCTTCGAAATGTCGATCACATCGGCCCGGCCGAGCTTGTCTTCCAGCTCGATCACGCGGCCTTCGATGAAGGCCTGCCGTTCCTTGGCGGCATGGTATTCGGCGTTTTCCGAAAGGTCACCATGGGCGCGCGCTTCCGCGATCAGCGCGATGATTTCGTGGCGTTCCACGTTCTTCAGCTGGTTGATCTCAACTTCGAGCGCCTTATAGCCGCCCGCGGTCATCGGTATGCGTTCCATGGCCGTACACAATCCCAAAAGGGGCAAAACCGTTCCCTCCGGCCGGCGGGTTTTCCCCAACCCGGACGAAATTCTGGACGCCTTTGCCTAAAGCCCTGCCACAACTGGATATTTTCTAATGTCGGTCCAGCCGGGCGTTCACAAATTGTATGATTGAAGGGGGGCGACTTCAAGAGAGCCGGCCCTCAGCGCGGCGATAGCCTGTGTCGCAGCCGCAGCCCCCGCCATGGTCGTATAATAGGGAACTTTCATCTGCAGGGCCGTGCGCCGGATGGAAAACGAATCGGAGAGGGCGCGCGAACCCTCGGTGGTGTTGAACACGAGCTGCACCTCGCCGTTCTTGAGGGCGTCCACGATGTGCGGGCGGCCTTCGAGAACCTTGTTGATGTCCTTGGCGGCGATCCCGGCATCGCGCAGTAGCTTGGCGGTGCCGCGCGTGGCGACGATGGTGAAGCCCATCTCGACCAGTTCGCGCGCGGACGGAAGGGCTGCGTCCTTGTCCGCGTCCTTCACCGAGATGAAGACCATACCGGAGAGCGGGAGCTTCAGCCCCGCGCCGATCTGGCTCTTGGCGAAGGCGCGGCCGAAATTCTCATCAAGGCCCATCACTTCACCAGTGGAGCGCATCTCGGGCCCCAGAATGGTGTCGACACCGGGGAAACGGCCGAACGGCATCACCGCTTCTTTCACCGCGATGTGTTTGGACGTGGTGCGCTTGAGGTTGAGGTCTTTCAACTTTTCGCCCGCCATAACGCGCGCAGCGATGGCGGCGATGGGAAGACCGACGGCTTTGGCGACGAACGGCACCGTGCGGCTGGCGCGCGGATTGACCTCCAGCACATAGATGTCGCCGTTCTGCACGGCATATTGCACATTCATCAGCCCACGGACGTTTAGCGCCTTGGCAAGCTCCACGGTCTGACGTTCGATTTCCTTGATGACATCGGCTTTCAGCGAGTGGGGCGGGATCGCGCAAGCGGAGTCGCCGGAATGCACGCCCGCTTCTTCGATATGCTCCATGATGCCTGCAATGAACACTTCGCCATCGTGATCGCCGATGGCATCGACATCGACTTCGATGGCGTGATGCAGGAACGCGTCGATCAGAACCGGATTGTCGCCGGAGATACGGAACACATCGCCCGACTGCACATTGATTTTCATCGCCGCTTCATCGGGGATCACCACCATGCCGCGGCCGCCCAGAACATAGGATGGGCGCAGGATGACCGGATAGCCGATCTCGCGCGCGGCAAGAATAGTTTCTTCGGCCGTCATCGCGGTGGCGTTGCGCGGTTGTTTGAGATTCAACTTCTGCAACAGAACCTGGAAACGCTTGCGGTCTTCGGCAAGGTCGATGGCGTCAGCGGAGGTGCCGAGGATCGGCACGCCTTCCTCGACCAGCATGTTGGCGAGCTTGAGCGGTGTTTGACCGCCGAACTGCACGATCACACCCACGAGCGTGCCGTTGGATTGTTCCTTGCGGACAATCTCCAGCACATCTTCGGCGGTCAGCGGTTCGAAATAAAGCCGGTCCGAAGTGTCGTAGTCGGTGGAGACGGTTTCGGGATTGCAGTTGACCATGATGGTCTCGAAACCGCGAGCCGACAATGAGAACGCCGCGTGGCAGCAGCAATAGTCGAACTCGATGCCTTGCCCGATACGGTTGGGGCCGCCGCCGAGAATGATGATCTTCTTCTTGTCGGTCGGCTTGCTTTCGCATTCGACCTCGCCCGACACCGGGCTCTCATAAGTCGAATACATGTAAGGCGTCAGCGCCGCGAATTCGGCGGCGCAGGTGTCGATGCGCTTGAACACCGGATGCACGCCAAGCTTGTTGCGCAGCGCGCGGACAACTTTTTCCTTCTGACCGGAAAGCTTCGCCAGCCGTGCGTCGGAGAAGCCCATCACTTTTAGCCGCGCCAAACCTTGCGCGTCTTCGGGAATGCCGTTCGCGCGCACCTGGGCTTCGACGGAAAGAATGCCTTCGATTTCGCCGAGGAACCACGGATCGTATTTGGTGATGGCCGCGATTTCCTCCATCGGGAAACCGTGGCGCATGGCTTGTGCCGCCAGGCGCAAACGATCAGGCGTGGGGCGGGCAAGTGCCGCGCGGATCGCATCCTTGTCGTTTGCGAGCTCGATTTCATCGAGGCCGGTGAGGCCCGTTTCCATCGAACGCAGTGCTTTCTGCAACAATTCCGCAAACGTGCGCCCGATGGCCATGGCTTCGCCCACCGATTTCATCGAGGTGGTAAGAAGCGGTTCCGCGCCAGGGAATTTTTCGAAGGCGAAACGCGGGATTTTGGTCACCACATAATCGATGGTCGGCTCGAACGAGGCGGGCGTGACCTTGGTGATGTCGTTCTGCAATTCGTCGAGCGTGTAGCCCACCGCGAGCTTCGCCGCGATCTTGGCAATCGGAAAGCCGGTGGCTTTGGACGCGAGCGCGGAGGAGCGCGACACGCGCGGGTTCATTTCGATCACGACCATGCGGCCGTCCTGCGGGATTGACCGCGAACTGCACATTCGATCCGCCGGTCTCGACGCCGATCTCGCGCAGAACGGCGATGGAGGCGGAACGCATGCGCTGGTATTCCTTGTCGGTCAGCGTCAGTGCGGGCGCGACCGTGATGGAGTCGCCCGTATGCACGCCCATCGCATCCACATTCTCGATGGAGCAGATGATGATGGCGTTGTCGGCGCGGTCGCGCACGACTTCCATCTCGAATTCCTTCCAGCCGAGAACGGATTCTTCGATCAGCACTTCGTTGGTGGGCGAGGCGTCTAAGCCCGCTTCGACGATCTCGTAATATTCTTCCTTGTTGTAGGCGATGCCGCCGCCGGTGCCGCCGAGCGTGAAGGAGGGGCGGATGACGGCGGGCAATCCCACCATCGCGAGCGCATCTTTTGCGGCGCCTTGCGAATTCATCCGCCAGCCCCATGATGGGGTTGTTGCGGCTGTCGTAGAGGAAATTTCCCTGCTCATCTTTCTTGTGGCGCAGCTCGCCTTTCAGCGTGACGCCGCGCGGCACTTCAAGGCCGATCTTCAGCATGGCGCGGCGGAACAGTTCGCGGTCTTCCGCCTTGTCGATTGCATCGGCGGAGGCGCCGATCAGTTCGACATCGTATTTTTCGAGCGTGCCGCGCTTGCGCAGAGAGAGCGCGGTGTTGAGCGCCGTCTGTCCGCCCATCGTGGGCAACAGCGCGAACACGCGGCCTTCGGGCACATTCGCCTTTTCGCGCGCGATGATCTTTTCGACGAAATCCGGCGTGATGGGTTCGATATAGGTCGCATCCGCCATGTCCGGGTCGGTCATGATCGTGGCGGGATTGGAATTGACCAGAACCACCCGATAGCCCTCGGCCCTGAGCGCCTTGCACGCCTGCGCGCCGGAATAATCGAATTCGCAGGCCTGACCGATGACGATGGGGCCTGCGCCGACGATGAGGACCGTGTGGATGTCTGTGCGTTTTGGCATCGTGTCTCGCGCGCGGACGGACACACGCGAAATCCGCGTGTGGGGCCATGATGTTGTAGGTTAAGTGGATCGTTTAGCTGGGAGTCGCGACCGGGCAACCCTCGATTCCTCACAATACTTGTTAGGAAAATAGGATTTCTGGCGGGGTCGAAAAGGCCGCAGCTAGTCTTTGGGCGATTCTGATCGAAGATCGCGATAAGCGTCGTGAGCATCCGGATCGATCGTTATCGCAATGCTTTCCGCCCAATGCGCGTTTGAGCCCCGCCTCTTTACACCAGACAACCAGTATTCCTCCCGGGTAGCAGTATCGAAGAAATTTCCACGAATTCCGCCGCCTTTCACCTTCGCGAGCTCACGGCCCCGGTAGTAAACAGTCTGTCCCGACTTGGAAAAGGTGACCCATCCTACCCGCGCAGCTACGCCATCAATGTTGCCGTCTTTGTTCTCGACATACATCAACGTGTCTTGAGGCCACGATTGAGCTGGGTTTTCGCGCTCAAGATCAGCTCCGCCAGCGCAGCGTCGTTTCCTGCACAGGATTGGTGAAAGGCGTGCCGGATTGGACCGATTCCGCCCAGGCTTTCTTGAGCCGGTGGTACCACATGGCGGGCATATCCGCGTCCTGGATCAGCATCAGGCGGGGGTTGAATTTCAGGCCCTCGCGCTGGAGCTCCACCATGTTGCGGTCGTCGCCCAGGAAGGTCGGGCCGAGCGCCATGAAGAACGGCCTGATGAAGCCGAGCCAGGCGGGCCAGTAGAAGATCTGCGTGACTTGCGGTGGTGTCGGCGTCGATGCGGGGTGCAGGTGGTCAGGCCCACCACATCGATCTGGCGGCCGAACAGCGTGCCGCGGATGTTCTCGAAGCGGATGCCCGGCAGTTCGAAGGTGATCTCGGTCGTCACGTCGCCGCCCAGCAGCCGGTAGGCGGGCTTGGTCGGCTGGTGCCGCGTCATCACGAAGCCGCGCGGCTAGCGGGCCGTAGGCTTTTTCCTTCAGCCGGGGCGCGCGCGCCACCACCAGCGGCCATGGACATAGGGCGCATGCGCCGGGTCCATCAGGCCGATGACGGCGTGATCGATGTCGCAGCTGGAAAGTCTGGCTTTCCCGCCAGCGCGGTCGCGCGCTGGGAACGCCGACCTTGGGCGGTTCGATCTGCGGGGCCTGCGCCTCGCGGCCGGGGGCCGGCATGTAGACCCAGATCAGGCCATCCTGCTCGCGCACCGGATAGGCGCGGACGCGGATTTTGGAGGCATCCATATCCTCCGCCTCGACCAGCGAGGGGATCAGCGCGCAGGCGCCATCGGCCTTGAAGCGCCAGCCGTGATAGGGGCATTCGACCGTGTTGTCCTCCAGCACGCGGCCCGCCGAAAGCGGCACGCCGCGATGGGGGCAGATATCGCGCAACGCGAAGGCCTTGCCGTCGCGCATCCGGCCCAGCAGCACCGGCTCGCCCAGGAGGATTTCGCGGCGCATCTGGCCAGGGGAAAGCGTGTCGGCCAGCGCGGCCATATACCAAAGGTCGCGCAAGAAACCGGGCGCGGTGTCGGCGCCGGTGGCGATGGAAGGCTCCGCGTTCACGGCGCGGTCTTCGCCTTGCCCGGCAGCGGCTTCAACAGGCTATCGAGGGTGGTCATGAATTGCTGGCCCTTATAGGCAGGCAGCTTATAGGCCCATCCGTCGGTTCGCGCATCGATCGCGCGGGCTTCCTTTTCGGCGGTGGGTTTGGCGGCTTCGGCGGTGATACGGGCCCAATGATCGGCGCCATCGGCGATCACCTGCACCGTGACGGTCAGGCCATCGAAGGTGTGGGTGATGACGCGGGTCGCGGCGTTGAAATCGAAGCCCTGCGCCGGCTTGATGTCATCGAAGGTGAACCCGACCACCGCGACCGCCACGCCATCTGGCGACTGGCTGTTGAGGAGTTCGCGGCCCTTCGGAACAGATGCCAGGTGAAATCCGCGATCGCTCGGCTTGTCGCGGCGCACGGCATAGGGCGTGCCGCTGGCCGGGAACACATCGACTTCCTGAATGCGGGCGCGATCGACATCCATCACCGTCTTGTCCATCCATTCGGCCGGATCGGTCTGCGGGTTGCAACACACCGCGCGCGAGCCAGCTCTGCGTTGAATCCGGTTTGCGCACGAAGAGGCCGGTGGCGCCGCTCGCATCGCCGATATCCTGCGCTTGCCCGCGATCAGGGAGGCGAGAACGTTTGCCTTTTTCATCCGACAGCGTGATCAGCACGCCTTGCCGCCCTTGAAGGTGGATCGAGACCGAGATAGCGCAGCCAATCCGCCCGCGCGGTTTAGGCTCGAGCGTCTGCAGCGCGGCCATGCGATGAAGGTCTTGTGCACTTGTTCGAAGGAGGCGGGATAGTCGCCGCGCTCGGGCAACGCCCAGCCTTTTTCCGGCTTGAACACGACATCGAAACGCCGTTTTTCTTCGAGGCGATGTGGATGTGCGCAGCGTTGCGCATGTCGTGCGCGAGGCCGGGGAAGAAGGTTTCCGGCGCAGGCGCGGGGGCTGCGGCCTGTCCCTGGCGATAAAGCGCGAATGCGGCCAGCGCGACCAGCGCGAGGCGGTGACACCGAGCAGAGCCAGATTGCGGCGGCGCGGATCGGATTGATGTTGTGTCATCGCGCTCTCACAGGCTCAGCGCGCGCGCGCGGCGGCGACGGCGGAAGACGCAAGCACGATCGCGAACGCCGCCACCAGAAGCGGCACCAGCGCGATGTTCATGAAGGCGAGCAATTCGCCCAGCCGGTCGATATCCTTGCGCAGATTGTGCTGCACGTCGCGCAGCTGGGTGCGGGTGTCGAGCAGTTCGCGCTTGAAGCGTTCGATCTCGGCCTGCTGCGGCGGCGGAAGACAGCTTGCGTTTGCGCGCCCGTTGCGCCGCCGCCCTGCTCAAGCGCGTGCAGGCGCTGCTGCGTGTCGGTCATCTTCTGCTTCAGCGCATCGGCTTCGGTCTGGAATTGTGCCTGCGCATGCGCCTGCAATCTGCTGCACCACGGTGAACGGGCGGTCGTTGGTGGCGCGGGTGCGCAGCGAGATGAGATCGTCCGAGCCCATCAGGTTTTCGACCGCGTTCAGCACAAAGGCGCCGTTGTCGGCGAAGGGCGCGGCGACGCGCTTGCCGTAGAGATTCTCCACACGCACCCAGAAGCGGTCGTCGAAGATGTCGGTGTCGGCCATCGACGATGACGTTGATCGGCCGGTTTGCTTTCCTGCGGCGTTGCGCGGGCAGGCGGAGCTGGCAGTTCGCTGCATGTGCGTGGCGGTCCGTTCGGGAAGGCGGTCTTCGCCGGGCCGGAGATGCGCGCGGCGATCGTATAATGCTTGCCGGTCGGGCGGATCTGCGCCATCAGATCCTGCGGCTGCGGATTCGATGCGCACCTGCTCGCGCATCGAGCAGGCTGGCGCTGATCGGACGATGTGACCAGCGGCGTGAATGTCGTCGTCGCGCCCTTCAGCGGCGTCAGCGCGCCGGCGCTGGCGAGGTTGAGCGATCTGCAGGTTGGCGGTGACGGATCGTGATGGTCGAAATTGTCCGGCGTCAGATGCAGCCAGATCGGATAGGCGCGACCGGATTGCGCGGATCGGCTGAGACCTGCACGCGCTGCGCCAGCTCGCGGTCGCCGATCACCTTGCTGGGGTCGTAAGCGACGCCCCAGGCCTTGAACAGCTTGCGGCAGATCGGATACGAGGCGGGCCGCCTGACTGGCCGATCGCGGCTGCCGCCGCCTGCGCGATCTCCGAATTGGGATCGACGAAGACCAGCGCGCGGCCGCCGCGCAGCACGAACTGGTCGATGGCGTAGAGCTGCGTGTCGCTGAGCGCCGGCGGATGCGCGATCATCAGCACATCGACATCGGCCGGGATGCGATCGAAGTCGGCTCGAGCATCTGCGTGTCGTAGGTCTGCTGCAGCTGCTCGATAGATGATGAGGGCTGCGCGCTGGCCCTGCATCGCCGCCAGCCATGCCGCCCGCGCCGGTATCGAGCGGCAGGCCGGAGATGATGCCGAGCACCGGCTTTTTCGGCGTGCGAGAGGTGATAGATCAGCGAGGTCAGATCGTATTCGAGATAGTGCTCGCGCTCCTGCGCGAAGAACGGGATGACTTCCTTGCCGTCGATGCGTGTTGGTGCCGACGAGGCCGAAATAGACCATGTCGCCCGACTGTCGGTCGGCGCGCCGGTGAGCCCGTGCGCCGTCGCTTCGTCTTCGGCCGGCGTGAAGGGCTCGGGATCGATCTCCTGCAGGATGATCTTGCCGTGGCTAAGCGCGGCGTATTCGCTGCAGCAGATCGCGCACGCGGCTGGCATAGGCCTGTGATCTGCGCATAGTCCGGCGGCGACCTTCTTCGAATAGAAGAATTGCAGCGTGATCGGCTCCTGCAGCTTCGCGATGATGTTGCGCGTGCCTTGCGCCAGCGTGAACAGGCCGTTCTCGGTCAGATCGAGCCGCGCGGTGGTGAGCCGATGCATCGGCGGCGATGTTGAGCGCGACGAACATCACCGCCGCCAGAGCGATGGCGGCAAGGGCATAGGCGCGGCGGGAGAGCGGCTGTCATCTCAGCCGCTCTTCTTGAGATCGACGATGACGACATTGGCCGTCAGGAACAGCGCGATCAGCGAGAGAAAGAAGACCACGTCGCGCAGATCGATCACGCCCGCGGCGATCGGCTGCGAAATGGGTGAGGAAGCTGAACGACGAAATCGCGTTGACCAGCACCAGCGGCGCCCAGGCGCTGGAAGAAGTCGAGCACCAGCGGCGCGCCGGAGATCGTGAACAGGAAGCACACCACCACGCTGACGACGAACGCGATCACCTGATTGTTGGTCGTGGCCGGAGATGCAGGCGCCGATGGCGAGATAGCCGCCCGCCATCAGCAAGCTGCCGATATAGCTCGCGAGGATCACGCCGTTGTCGGGATTGCCGAGATAGTTGACCGTGATCCAGATCGGGAAGGTGAGCGCCAGCGCGACGCCGGTGAAGGCCCAGGCGGCGAGGAATTTGCCCACCACCGCTCGCCCAGAGCGGAATCGGCAGGGTCAGCAGCAGTTCCATCGTGCCGGTGCGGCGTTCTTCCGCCCACAGCCGCATCGCGATGGCCGGCACGAGGAACAGATAGAGCCACGGGTGATAGCCGAAGAAGACCGTGAGATCGGCGATGCCGTTGTCGTAGAAGTGGCCGATGTAGAAGGTGAACGCGCCCATCGCGAACAGGAAGATCACGATGAACACATAGGCGAGCGGCGTCGCGAAATAGGCGGCGAATTCGCGCTTGAAGATCGGCCAGACCTGGTCTCATGCGCGGCGCCTCGCGCGCGCGCGCGGTGTCGTGCGTGGTGATGGCGCGGAACACTTCGTCGAGCCGGCCGGCTTCGGCGTAAAGCTCCTTCACGTCCCAGTTCTCGCGCGCGCGCAAGCGCGCTGACATCTTCGATCAGCAGCGCGCCGCTTTCGGGGAAGGCGGTGATGCTCGATCAAGCCGTCGCCGCGGAATCTGCTTCGACGTGCCGGCGCACGTTGTGCAGCGTCTTGAGCTTGGTCTTCACCGCGGCCGCATCTGCGTCGCCGGCAGCGTCAGCGTCACCGCGTTGTGATGGCGCGAGCGGGCGAGCAGTTCGGCCGGCGTGCCGTCGGCGACGATGCGGCCGCGGTCGATGATGACCGCGCGGGTGCAGATCGCTTCGACTTCTTCGAGCAGATGGGTCGAGATGATGATCGCCTTCTCCGGCGCCATGCGCGCGGATCAGCGTGCGCACGGCATGTTTCTGGTTGGGGTCGAGGCCGTCGGTCGGCTCGTCCATGATCAGCACCGGCGGATCGTGCAGGATCGCCTGCGCCAAGCCCGACGCGGCGCTTGAAGCCCTTGGACAGCGTTTCGATCGGCTGGTCGAGCACCGGTCGAGTTCGGTCTTCGCCGACTGCGTCGGCGACGCGCGCTTTGCGCGTCGCTGCCCTGAAAGCCGCGCACCTGCGGCGATGAAGGCGAGGAACTGGCGCGGGGTCATGTCGCCATAGGCGGGCGCGCCTTCGGGCAGATAGCCGATCAGGCTGCTGCGCGGCGATTGCGTCGGTCTCGACATCGTGGCCGCAGATGCGCGACGCGGCCGGAGGTGGGCGCGAGATAGCCCGTCGACCATCTTCATGGTGGTGGATTTGCCGGCGCCGTTCGGGCCCAGAAAGCCCAGCACTTCGCCCTTGCCGACCGACAAGGTCGATGCCGGCGACGGCGGTGAACGGGCCGAAGCGCTTGGTCAGTCCCTCGATTTCGATCATTGCTTTGGGGAAAATCCGCAAGAACACAGGGCAAAATTTCCATAGAGAAGTGAAGCCCTGCCTGCAAGGCCGGGGGGCGTTACCGATGAGTTATAAGCCCGTTAGCGCTTTGGGCTGGCCGGGTTGACTGGACGGGCTGGGCGGGAAAGATGAATTTTACAAAAAGGGATAAGCCGCTGAACCCTCTTCAACGCATCGACCGCAAGATCCTTGAACGCGCAACCCTCGTCGGCATCGTGATGGAGGTTGTGCTGGTGGTGACGGGCCATTTCGTGCCGTGGGTGGAGGTTCACGTTTTCCAGTTCGGCGGCATGATGATTGCGGCCATCGCGGGCTATCTCTACGGCATGCACAGCGCCAAGGGTTGGGGCGCAAGTTCGTTCGCCGGCGCGATTTCCGGCGGCACCTGCGGAATCATCGGCATCGCGGTCGCGGTGGTGCTGAAGGAGATGCCGACGATCGGGCTGATCGTGGGCACGATCATCTGCATCCTCACCGGGGCCATCGGCGGATTGTTCGGACAGATGGCTGCGAACATGAAGAAGCTGATTTAGTTTTTTTACCCTCCCCTTGAGGGAGGGTCGAACAAATCTGAAGCGTAGCGGAAGATTTTTCGGGGAGGGGTCATTGCTGCATGATCCGGACCCCGCCCCGAAATTTGCAAACGCAAATTTCGACCCTCCCTCAAGGGGAGGGTAAAAGAATGTGCTCTAAACCCTGAGCAACAGCCCACCGTCGATCACCAATCCATGTCCGGTGACGAAACCGCCATCGTCGGATGCGAGAAACAATGCGCCGCGTGCCAGATCGATAGGCTGGCCCAAACGGCGCAATGCCGATTTCTTTGCCCACACTTCCGCGATATCCGGCCGCGCATCCCACAAGCCGCTGGTCATGCCGGTTTTGATCGCGCCGGGTTCAAGATAGTTCGCAGTGATTCCGTATTTGCCCAATTCCAGCGCAAGTGTACGCGTGAGTCCCGCAACGCCCGCTTTCGAAGCGCAATAGGCGGAGAGCCCGTAATCGGTTCCTTCCGCCATCACCGACGCGACGTTGATGATTCGCCCCGCCGTGCTTTTGCGAAGATGCGGAATCGCTTTCTGGCAAAGCCGGAATTGCGCAGTGAGGTTGACGGAGATCGTGCGATCCCAATCGGATTGTTTCATTTCTTCAGCAAGCGCGCTCGACGCGACGCCGGCATTGTTCATCAGGATGTCGAGCTGGCCAAACCGGGCGATGGCTTCGGCGATGATCGCATCCGCTGCATCTTCATCGGAAACGCTTTTTTCGAAACAGGCGATGGAAGCGTGATCTTCATGCGCCGCCGCCAATCCCTTGTTGGCAAGATCGACGGCCAGCACGCGCGCGCCTTCGGCGGCGAAAAGTTGGGCGGAGGCTTGTCCGATGCCGGAAGCGGCACCAGTTACGATGGCAACACGATTTTCCAGGCGCATGGGGTCCTCGCTGAATGACGGTCATTCAGCGTTGCGCGAATGGGCAGAAGAGGGAAGATGCCGGCTGCCCGAAGGAAGCACCCGAAGGGGCTTGGGGGGCATGCTTTATATCCGAGCACTTCAAACTCGAGCAGCCGACTGTTGTGATATGGGGGCTGAAAACGGCGTTGCAAGGGTCGAAATAAGGCACTTTCTGGGCATGTAGGTATTGATTATATATTGATGATATGTTGATTGTAGAGCTGCAAACAGGAGCTTTCCCATGAAATCTGCGCTCGGCATTCCATCGGACATTGAAGACTACGTTTCCAAAAACGGCGTTCGCGAGCACCCCGTTCTGGCCCGCTGTCGCATCGAGACCCAGCGGGACAATCCGGCTGCCCAGATGCAGATCGGCGAGGATCAGGGCGCGTTCATGGGCCTTCTGGCCAAGTTGGTCGGCGCCACGCGCTATCTGGAGGTCGGTGTTTTCACCGGCTATTCGACGCTCGCCGTGGCGCTGGCATTGCCGGACAATGGCCGGGCCGTGGCACTCGATATTTCTAAGACTTTCACCGACACCGCGCGCGGTTACTGGGACGAGGCGGGCATGTCCCGCAAAATCGACCTGCGCATCGGGCCGGCGATTGAAAGCCTGGATGCGATGATCGCGCAAGGGCGAGGGCCCATTCGACATGGCGTTCATCGACGCCGACAAGACCAATTATGATGGTTACTACGAACGCTCGCTGAAGCTGCTGCGTTCGGGCGGGCTGATCGCGCTCGACAACATGCTGTGGAGCGGGCGGGTTACCGATGCGTCGGACAAATCAGACGATACGGTTGCGATCCGCGCGCTGAACAAAAAGATCCATGGCGACGACCGCGTGGATATCGCCTTCGTCACGGTCGCCGATGGCATCATGCTGGCGCGGAAGAAATAAAATGGTTGCGGCGTGCCATGCTCCGCCGCATCATCGCGGGGCATGGCAGAAGAACCCATAGCGTTGCACCGCGCGGAGACCTCCGCGCGGAACCCGGTTTGGAACGTGGCGCAGGTGCGCTTCGACCGCGCCGAACTCAACCGCATTCTCACGCTTTACGGCCGCATGGTTTCCGCCGGTGAATGGCGCGACTACGCGATCGATTTCCTCGAAGATCGCGCCGTGTTCTCCGCCTTCCGCCGCACCAGCGAGGTAGCGCTCTACACCATCGTCAAGCAGCCGAAGTTGAAGGCGAAGCAAGGGCAATATTCTGTGATTGCGGCGACCGGGTTGGTGATGAAGCGCGGGCATGAACTGGATCAGGTGCTGCGCGTGCTAGAGAAAAAGCTGATCAAGGCGTTGGCGGATACCTGAAATCTCTTACCTCCCCCAACGCGGGGAGGTCGACGCGCGAAGCGCGGCGGGTGGGGGGATGCCTCAACGAAGACAGCGCTCCAGATTTCACCACCGCGCCCCCCACCCGTCGTCGCGCCGATGCGCGCCGCCGACCTCCCCGCGTTGGGGGAGGTAAGTAAGGTCTTCGCTAGTGCTGGACACAAACAAAAAGGCCCCGATTTGCATCGGGGCCTTTCGCATTTTTTGTCTGCCGGTTTAGCGGCGGTCGCCCATCAGGCGCATCAACATCACGAAGAGGTTGATGAAGTCGAGATAGAGCGCCAGCGCGCCCATGATCGCGCCGCGGCCGGAAGCCGTGCCGTCCATGTTGGGGACGTACATTTCCTTGATCTTCTGCGTGTCGTAGGCGGTGAGGCCCGTGAAGATCAGCACGCCGAGGATCGAGATGATGAACTGCAGCATCGAGGACTGGAAGAACATGCCCACCAGCGACGCGATGATGATGCCGATCAGGCCCATGAACAGGAACGAGCCGAAGCCGGTGAGATCGCGCTTGGTGGTGTAGCCCCAGAGGCTCATGCCGCCGAACATCGCCGCGGTGATGAAGAACACCTGTGCGACGCTTGCGCCCGTGTAGAGCAGCAGGATCGGCGCCAGCGAAACACCCATCAGCGTTGCATAGCCCCAGAACGTCGTCTGCGCGGCTTGCACGCTCATGCGGTTGATGCGGAACGAAAGGAACAACACCAGACCCAGCGGCGCGAACAGCGCGACCCAGCCCAGCATCGAAAGCGTCAGCGCGCCTTGCGGCGTCACCTGGAAGAACACGGCGCGCACGGCGGGAACGTTGGCCACCACCCATGCGGATATTCCGGTCAGAACCAGGCCGGACAGCATGTAGTTGTAGACCCGGAGCATGTGCGCCCGGAGCCCGGCGTCGTAAACGTCCGCCGTCGCAGAGGGGGCTCTCAGCACCCGATTGTCGTAGTCAGCCATAATTCAAAAATCCTCCTTGCCGGCTCAGAGACCGGTGAAACCTAATATCGGGTGCGCCGCCCTTCTTATCAAGCGGCGCCCGCGCGAAATTTAGCCTTACATAACAGTTAGATAACAGCTCAAGGGCTGCGCAGTTGGCCGGAAGGGCGCGCCGCCAGCGCAACCCAGGCGCCGATCAGGCCCATAAGCAGCGTGGCCGCCCCACCGCCCAGCACTGTCAAAAGGGCGGCTGCGGGATCGAAAACGAACGCCACGTTGAACACCGCGCGAGTGACGATGGAGGCGGCCAGCGTTCCCGCGCCAAGTGCGAGCACGCCGGTCACCAAACCGAGCAGGCCGTATTCCAGCGCGTAGATCCCTGCGATCCGCCAGCGCGTGGCGCCCAGAACTTTCAGCACGGTGGAATCGTAAAGCCGCGCGCGCTGGCCCGATGCAATCGCGCCCGCAAGCACCAGCAGGCCCGCAAGGATCGTGAGCAGACTTGCGGCGCGCACGCCGAGGCTCAATTGCTGCATCAGTGCGCTCACCTGCGCGATGGCATCTTTCACGCGCACCGCAGAGACATTGGGAAACGCATCGGTCACGGAGCGGTAAACGGCTTCCTCATCGCGCGGGCGCACGCGCACGGTGGCCAGGAAGGAATGCGGTGCCTTGTCGATGATGCCCGGTGAAAGCACCAGCACGAAATTCTGCCGCCCGCTTGCGAAGTTCACATTGCGCAAATTCGCGATGCGCCCTTCGATCTCGCGGCCGAGCACATTAAGGGTGATCGTGTCGCCGATCTTCAGCCCCATGCCTTCCGCGAGGGCAGCATCGAAGGAGATCAGCGTCGGGCCGGAATAATTCGCCGGCCACCATTTGCCTTGCGTGATCTGCGTGCCCGGCGGCGGCTCTGCGGCATAGGTGATGCCGCGATCCCCGCTGACGGCCCATTTCGCATCGTTGGCGATCTTTGCATCGCGCGCGGGGATGCCTTTCAGGGCAACGATCCGTCCACGGATCATCGGCGTGCGCCGGTAGTCCGTGGCCGATGGAAAGCGGGCGATAGCGCGGTCGAAGGCTTTTGCTTCATCCGGCTGGATGTCGACGAAGAAGAAGCTGGGGGCGGTGGAAGGAAGGTCGTCTTTCACCTGTGCTGAGATGGTGCGATCCAGAAGCGCCACGGTTGCCAGAAGCGTGAGCCCCAGCCCCAGTGCGGTGACGACGCCGACGGTGTGTGCGCCGGGCCGCGTGAGGTTGGCTAGTGCCAGCCGCAACGCAGGCCTGCGTGGGCGTGGCAACCATCGCAACGAAAGGCGCAACGCTTCGGCGACGATGCGCAACACGATCAGCGTCGCCGCAATGCCGCCGATGAATTCGAGCGCGAAGATGGGCGCGGGTGCCAGCAGGAAGGCGAGGCCCACGATGCCTGCTGCCGCAACCGCCGCTGCCAGAAGATAGGGCCAGCGCCCGCGGGCGCTGCTGCGCGCGACGATATCGCGAAACAGATTGGCGGGCTGGATTTCGCGCGCGCGCGCCAGCGGTGGAATTCCAAACGCCGCCGCCGACAACAAGCCGAACGCAGCGGCGAGCGCGAGCGGCAGCGGAAAGATCTTGAAGGTTGCGGGTATCGGCAACGCGTTGCCAAGAAATTGCGCGAACGCAAAGGGCAGGGCGGCGCCCACCACAAGCCCTATCACCACAGCCAAAGCCGCAATTGCCATCACCTGCAGGAAGAAAGTGAGGAAGATCAGCCCGCCATCGGCGCCCAGCGATTTCAGGATGGCGATTTCGCTGCGCTTGCTGTCCAGAAACGCCGAAATCGCCTGGCCTGCGCCGACACCGCCAACCGCCAGCACCGTCAGCCCCACAAGCGTGAGGAACATCGTGATCTGCGAAATGAAATCGCTGGTGCCCGGCGTGGCGTTGGCGCGATCGCGGATTTCCCATCCCGCATCGGGGAACGCGCTTAATGCCTGCGCGCGAAATTGCTCCGGCGTGTGGCGCGGTGTCATCGCCACGCGATAGGTATATTGGATCAGGCTTCCGAGCGTGACGAGGCCGGTGCGCTTCAACCCCGCATCCGAAACCATCACATGCGGGCCGAGGCTGAACCCGCCGGAAATGCGATCCGGTTCGCTCGCAAGCACGGCGGTGAGGCGGAAATTCTGCGTGCCGATGCGCATCAATCCGCCGCGCGAAAGATGCAAGCGGTCAAGCAGCGTTTGTTCGGCCACCGCGCCGCAGACATCGCCTGAACATTTCAATGCGTCGGCAAGTTTTGTGTTCGGCGAAAGGCCGACCTTGCCATACAGCGGATAAAGCCCATCGATGGATTTCAGTTCGACAAGCTGGCGCTCATCTTCCTTGCCGTTCTTCAGCGCATAGGCCATGCCGCGCATCGAAATGGTTTCGGAAACGCGGCCGAAGCGGGCGAGAAACGCATGTTCGGCATCGGTGGTTTCGCGATGCACCAGCCGCACCGAAACATCGCCGCCCAGAAGCACGCGGCCCTGTTCGGCAATGCCGGTGAGAAACGCCTGCGACAGCGAGCCAACGCCTGCGATGGCCGCGACGCCCAGCACAAGGGAGGCAAGGAATATGCGAAAGCCCGAAAGCCCGCTGCGCATTTCGCGCCGAGCCAGCTTCAGCGCGAGGGCGAGACGGTTCATACTGCGCTCATCCGCCACGATGCGGCCATCCTTCAACCGCACGATGCGCCCGCAACGCCGAGCCAGCGCTTCTTCATGCGTTACAAGAAACAAGGTCGTCTTCGCGCGCGCATGAAGGGAGAACATGAGATCGGCGATTTCGCTTCCCGTTGCGCCATCGAGATTGCCGGTGGGCTCATCGGCAAACAGAACTTTGGGCTGCGGCGCCATTGCGCGCGCAAGCGCCACGCGCTGCTGTTCGCCGCCCGACAGCTGGCCGGGATAATGATCGACGCGCGCACCAAGCCCCACGGCGTCAAGCTCTGCGCGCGCTTTGGCGAACGCATCGTTCGCGCCCAGCAGTTCAAGCGACACGGCGACGTTTTCGAGCGCCGTCATCGTCGGGATCAGGTGGAAGGATTGGAACACGATGCCCACGCGCCCGCGGCGGAAGCGGGCGAGCGCATCCTCGCCCATGCGCGTGATGTCGGTGCCATCGATCGTCACCCGGCCGCTGGTTGCAGCTTCAAGACCTGCCGCGACCATAAGCAGCGAGGATTTGCCCGAACCGGAGGGGCCGAGAAGCGCGATGGTTTCGCCATCGCCCACGTTGAGGCTCACCCCATTCAGAATGTTGACCGCTCCGGCCGCACTCGCCAAGTTGAGCCGCACGTCTTCCAACTGGATGGCTGGCAACTGGGTGGCGGCTGGGCGAGTCTGCATCGGATGATTCTTCCCTCTTCAGGCGATATGGCATGACAGCCGCGATATTCAAGCTGGCACAGGCATCCTTCGTTCCCTCGCCCCCTTCGGGGAGAGGTTAGGGTGAGGGGGTGCTTCAGCAAAAACGGGGTTTTGAACATCGTGGCGCTATTGAAGCGCGCATTGCAATCAATCCAATTGCGGCGCCCCTCACCCACCCTCTCCCCCAAGGGGGGCGAGGGAGAAAAATATAAAATTCGCGCGATCGTGTTTGCGGTCGCTTTTATTGCATCTCCCGCATCCGCCGCGCCTATCAAAATCCTCGCGCTCGGTACCAGCCTCACCCAGGGTTATGGCCTGCCGCCCGGCACCGAATACCCTGTTGTGCTGGAAGACAAGCTGAAAGCCGCGAAGATCGATGCCAAGGTGATCAATGCAGGAGTTTCCGGCGATACGAGCGCGGGCGGGGCTTCGCGGATTGATTGGTCGCTTGCCGATCATCCCGATGTGGCGATTGTGGAGCTTGGCTCCAACGATGCGCTGCGCGGTTTGCGACCCGCACAAACAGAAAAGAATATCTCGACTGTTTTGGAAAAGCTGAAGGCCGCGCATGTGCCGGTGTTGCTGCTGGGCATGAAGGCGCCGCGCAATCTGGGGCCGGAATACGCCGCGGAATTCGATCCGATCTATCCGCGCCTTGCGAAGAAATATGGCGCGGATCTTTATCCCTTCGTGCTTGATGGCGTGGCGCTGAACCCGAAGCTCAATCAATCCGATGGGATGCATCCCAATCCGCAAGGGGTGCAGATCATTGTTTCGCACTCTGATGCCGTATGTGAAAAAGCTGCTGGAGCAAAAGGGGCGCTGATGTTCCGACGGCTGGCATCGGTGGGTGGCTTTACGCTGCTGTCGCGCATCACAGGCTTTGTGCGCGATGTGCTGATGGCGGCCATCCTCGGCGCGGGTCCGCTATCGGATGCGTTTCTAGTCGCGTTCCGCCTGCCCAACAATTTTCGCGCTATCTTCGCGGAGGGCGCATTCAATCTCGCGTTTCTGCCGCGCTATGCCGCGATGCGCGAGCGCGAGGGGCATGAAGCGGCAGGCCAATTCGCCAACCGGGTGTATTCCTGGCAGATGATCACGCAGGTCGTTCTGCTGCTTGCGGCATTGGGCGCGATGCGGCCCATCATCTCCATCATGGCGCCGGGTTTTGCGGCGCATCCGGGACAATTGGAACTGGCCACGAGCCTCGCGCGCATCGCCTTTCCCTATCTGATTTTCACAGTCGTTGCGGTTCAGCTTTCGGCGATGCTCAACGCGGTCGGCAAGTTCGCCGCCGCTGCTGCCTGGTCGATCTTCCTCAATATCGCGATGATCGCGGCGCTGTGCTTCGCTCCGTTCTTTCCCAATGCGGCTTATGCAGCGGCATGGGGCGTGTTCGCGGCGGGCATCCTGCAACTGGTGTTCATCATATGGGCGGGCGCGCGCAGCCATTTGCGCCTCAAATTCGAACGGCCGCGCTGGACGCCGGAGATCAAGCAATTCCTGATCGCATTGGGCGCGGCGACTTTTGGTTCGGCCAGCGTGCAGATCGGCCTCTTCATAGACAATGTGATCGCGAGCTTCCTGCCCTCCGGCGATCTTACCGCGCTTTATTACGCCGACCGTATCAACCAGTTGCCGATGGGCACGCTCGGCATTGCCATCGGCACCGTGCTGCTGCCCGAAATGTCGTCGCTGCTGGCGAAAAACGATCGCAAGGGCGCGGATGAGGCGCAGAACCGTTCGGCGGCGCTCGCGCTATTCCTCACACTACCGTTCGTCGCCGCGTTCATGACCGTGCCGCTCACAATCATGCAGGGCCTGTTCGCGCATGGCGCATTCCATCTTCAGGCCGCACAGATTTCCGCCGATGGCGCTGATGGCTTATGGCATCGGCTTGCCCGCTTTCGTTCTGATCCGTTGCGTCTCCCCCGCCTTCTATGCGCGGGGCGATACGGCGACACCGGTGCGCGCCACCGTCGCCGCTGTCGCGGTGAACATCGCATTGAAGGTGGCGCTTGTCTGGGGCTTGCATTTGGGCGCCACCGGCATTGCGTTGGGCACCTCGATCGCTGCGTGGGTGAATGTGGGTGTGCTTGTGATGCTGGCGCGCTCGCGCGGGTTGCTTACGATCGACACTGTTTTCTTGCGCAGCCTTCCGCCGACAGTCCTTGCAACCATCGCCACGGGCGCGGGCGCATTGCTTGGCGTGTGGTCGGGAGCGAAACTGCATTTCGCAAGCGGGGCGTTGACCGATGAAGTGTCGCTTGCCTGCGCAATTGTGTGTGGCGGAATTGGCTTTGCGCTTGTCACATTCGCATTTCGCCATGCGCTGCCATTGGGGCGTCTGGCACGGAGGCGCAAGTGATCCGCCTGTTTGCGGCCCTTGATCTGCCGGATGCCGGTTGCGGAATCGCTGTTGCGAATTCAGAGCGGTGTGCCCGGCGCGCGCTGGCAGACGCGCGAGCAATTGCACCTCACCTTGCGCTTCATCGGCGAGGTCGATGGCCGCGACGCCGCTTCCATCGACGACATGCTCGCGTCCATTCACGATCCGCGTTTCACGCTGGAGCTGAAAGGCGTTGGCGAATTCGGCGGCAAGAACCCGCGCGCGCTTTGGGCGGGTGCTGCGCCCAACGACGCGCTGCTGCATCTGCAGCGCAAGATCGAAAGCGCGATGCAGCGGCTGGGCTTGCCCGCCGAAGAGCGCAAATATCGCCCGCATGTCACGCTCGCCCGCCTGCGCGGCACGCCGCAGGGCGCGGTGATGGATTACCTCACCGATCATGCGCTTTATGCGAGTGGGCCGTTCGAGGCGCTAGGCTTCACGCTGTTTTCCAGCCATCTTTCGCCCAACGGGAGCATTTACACTCCCGAGCGCGTTTACCCGTTGCGATAAAGGAGACGTTCGATGAAAAAACTGGAAGGCGAGGGACGCGCGAAGGCGCTGGCCGGTGTGGCGCAATGGAGCGAGGTGAAGGGCCGCGATGCGATAACGCGCAAGTTCGAATTCACCGATTTCAACGAGGCGTTCGGCTTCATGTCGCGCGTGGCGCTGATGGCGGAGAAGATGGATCATCACCCCGAATGGTTCAACGTCTACAAAACCGTGGAAGTGACGCTTTCCACCCATGATGCCGGCGGCCTGACCGACAACGACATCCAGATGGCCAAGGCGATGGACGAATACGCTGCGTGATCCGGCTGCTGGCAATTTCGGGAAGTCTGCGCGCCGTTTCCTCCAACACCTCGCTGCTCAAGGCGGCGCAACTTCTTGCGCCCGAGACGATGCGCATCGAACTTTATGACGGCCTGGCGAGCTTGCCGCATTTCAATCCCGATCTCGATATCGAACCATTGCCGCCGCCGGTTGCCGAACTGCGGGCGAAGATCGGTGTAGCGGACGGATTGCTGATTTCCTCGCCGGAATATGCGCGCGGTGTGCCCGGTTCACTGAAGAATGCGCTCGATTGGCTGGTGAGCGGCGCGGAATTTCCCGATAAGCCGTTTGCGCTGTTCAACGCATCAGATCGCAGCGCCAATGCGCAGGCAGCACTCAAACTGACGCTTCAGACCATGTCCGGCCGCATGGTAGAGGAGGCCGAGATCACCATCCGCCTGCTGGGAAAAACTCAAACGCCATCAGAGCTGGCGGACGATCCAGAGATCGCACAAACCATTCGCGCCGCCCTTCAGGCATTTGCAGACGTGGTCACACCGCGAATTTGAACGCTTCGCCATCGCGTTCGATGCGGCCCGCCGTGGGCGCTGCGAAATGCGTGCCGATAACGAGCACCGGCTTTTCCGACCAATCCTTCAGCATTGCGCGCCGCGTGGCTTCGGCTTCGCGACGGTCGCTGTCATAGGGCGTTGCCCAGTTGGGATGTGCCATCTGGATGGGGTGGTGGATCATGTCACCCGTGATGACCGCGGTTTCGCCTTTGGATTCGATCACCACGCTCACATGGCCCGGCGTATGGCCGGTGGTGGGCATCAGGCGGATTTCGGGCGAGATGCGATGATCCATCTCCACCACATCGGCGAGGCCGGAATCGAAAATCGGTTTCACGGAATCCGCCATCACCTGCGTCAGTTCTTCATCCTTGTCGAAATCCTGCCAGTGATCGAATTCGGCCCGCCCGATCAGGTAGCGCGCGTTCGGGAAGGTCGGCTTCCATTCGCCATCGACCAGCATAGTGTTCCAGCCGACGTGATCGACATGCAGATGCGTGCACACCACGCAGTTGATCGTTTCGCGCGGGGCACCCGCTTCTTCGAGATGCTTCAGGAAGGCCGTCTGCAATGGATTGTTCATCGTCATGCCGCGGGGCTTGTCGTTGCCGATGCAGGTGTCCACGATCATCTTGAGGCCGGGCGCTTCCACAAGGAGCGCGTGCACCGAGAGGATCAGCAACCCATCCGGCGTGATGAAATGCGGTTTCAACCAATCGACAGCCTTAAGAGCTTCGGGCGAGGCGTAGCGGATGAAGGGGTTCTTCTCGCTATAGGGAACAGGCATTTCCAGCTCGACGATCCGCTTGACCGTCACGTCTCCGATCTTCCAGCTCAGCATTCCCAACCCCTTGGATATCGCACCCGAAGCATGCCGAGTTCCCTCGCCAAAGGCCAGCAGGGAACCTTTGGTCATCGTTGCCGTTGTCTGCATTGAATTTAATGCAGGGAATAGTGTCATGGCAGACAGTACAAATAGCAGCGGTGGCGCAACACCTTGGCTTGCGTTTCTGATAGGCGGGCTAATTGTTGCGGTGGCTGTGCTCGGATTTTTCATGTTCACCGGCGGCCATCTTGGTGCTCCGCAGGCAGGCTCGCCCGCACATCTGGACGTGACCGTGAAGGCGCCGGGCAAGCACTAGTTCTGCCCACTTTTTCTTCCTGCCGGCGGGGGCATCTCCACAACCCCGTCGCGGCAAATTCCCGTGACGGTGCTGATGGGCGGCGGGTCGGTTGCCATTGTCGTGGCGATCGCCGCCGTTCTCATTGGCTGGAATTGGCAAGTCGCCTAGCGCTTCGCGTTCTTCACGATGTCATCGACTACTGAAGGATCGGCGAGCGTGGAGATATCGCCGAGGTTCGTGATATCGCCTTCCGCGACTTTGCGCAGGATCCGTCGCATGATCTTGCCCGAGCGCGTTTTCGGCAGGCCCGGCGTGAACTGAATCACATCCGGTTTGGCAATCGGGCTGATTTCCTTGGCGACCCATTGCTTCAACTCGTTGCTCAACGCGTCGCTCGGCTGCGTGCCGACTTTCAACGTGACATAAGCGTAGATGCCCTGGCCTTTGATATCGTGCGGAAAGCCCACCACGGCGGCCTCCGCCACATTGGAATGGCCAACGAGCGCGGATTCCACTTCCGCGGTGCCGAGGCGGTGCCCGGATACGTTGATCACATCGTCCACCCGGCCGGTGATCCAGTAATAGCCATCCTCATCGCGGCGGCAGCCATCGCCGGTGAAATATTTGCCGCGATAGGTCTTGAAATAGGTGTCCACGAAACGCTGATGATCGCCATAAACGCTGCGCATCTGCCCCGGCCAGCTTTCGAGTGAGCACAAGGTTGCCGCTTGCCGCCCCTTCGAGAACCGCGCCATCCGCATCCACAAGCTGAGGCACGATGCCGAACAGCGGCTTGGTCGCGGAGCCGGGTTTCAGATCGGTCGCGCCGGGCAGCGGCGAAATCAGGATGCCGCCCGTTTCGGTTTGCCACCAGGTATCGACAATCGGGCAACGCTCTTCGCCCACATTGCGCCAGTACCAGAGCCACGCTTCGGGATTGATCGGTTCGCCCACGCTGCCGAGCAACCGCAGCGATTTGCGCGAGGTTTTTTTCACCGGCGCTTCGCCTTCGCGCATTAGCGCGCGGATCGCGGTGGGCGCGGTGTAGAAGATGTTGACCTTGTGCTTGTCGATCACCTCCCAGAACCGCGAGCTGGTGGGATAATTCGGCACGCCTTCGAACATCAGCGTGGTCGCGCCGTTCGCAAGCGGGCCATAAACGATATAGCTATGCCCCGTTACCCAGCCCACATCGGCGGTGCACCAATAGATATCGCCATCGTGATAATCGAACACATATTGGTGGGTGAAGGCGGCATACATCAGGTAACCGCCGCTCGTGTGCAGCACGCCTTTGGGTTTGCCGGTTGAACCCGATGTGTAGAGGATGAACAGCGGATCTTCCGCATTCATCTCCACGGCCGGGCAATCGTCGGAAACGTTTGCCGCGGCTTCGTGATACCAGACATCGCGGCCTTCCCGCATCATCACATGCGCGCCGGTATGCTTGACGACGATGACGCTTTTCACATCGAATTTGGTTAGCGCGAGATCGGTGTTGGCTTTGAGCGGAACCGGCTTGCCGCCGCGCACGCCTTCATCCGAGGTAATCACGATGATTGCTCGCGCAATCCTCGATGCGGCCGGCAAGGCTATCCGGCGAGAAGCCGGCAAACACCACCGAATGCACCGCGCCGATGCGCGCGCAAGCCAGCATCGCGTAAGCCGCTTCGGGAATCATCGGCAGGTAGATGGTGATGCGGTCGCCCTTCTTAGCGCCATGCGCTTTCAGCACATTGGCGAAACGGCAGACCTCGCGATGCAGTTCTTCATAGGTGATGGCTTTGGATTTCGAGGGATCGTCGCCTTCCCAGATTATCGCGATTTGTTTGGCGCGTTTGGGAAGATGCCGGTCGATGCAATTGGCCGCCACGTTCAGCGAGCCATCCTCGAACCATTTGATCGAAAGGTTTTCCGGCTGCCACGAGACGTTCTTCACTTTCGTGAAGGGCTTGATCCAGTCCAGCCGCTTGGCCTCATCGGCCCAGAACCTGTCCGGGTCTTTCACCGAGCGCGCATACATCTCGTCATATTTCGCGCTGTCGATCAGCGCGCGTTTGCGCCATTCGTCTGGAACGGGGATCAGCGTATCGGACATGGCAATTCCTACTTGATGATGTCCCCATCCTGACCCGGCCGTGGCGGATCGCGGCGGATGGAGGAGGGTGTTTTGGAAAATTTAACCGGCGGCTTCATGGCGCGCCATTTGCCTTCGGTCGGGTGTTCGCGCAGGCTGGAAGAAATTCACCGCCTTCAGATGCGGGTCTTCCAGAACCTCGTCCAGAGTATTGGCGCGCATGATGGGGATGCGGTGCTCATCGCCCAGTTTCATCCATTCTTCGGTGGTATGCGCGACGGCGGCCTCGCGCAGCATTTCGTAATACACGCCAACCTTCGAACCCTTGGGCGCGTTCACGAAGCGCTCGCTTTCATAAGCGTTCGGAATGCCGCCGAGTTCGAAGAATTTTGCGGATGCTGCGCGGCTCACCGGCTGGATCGCGATATGCCCATCTTTCGTTTTCAGCGGGCGGCGATCATTGGCGAGCGCAGGCGTATGCCCGATGCGGCCAACCTGCGGATCGAACGTGGCGCCATAAAGATGCTCCACCATCGTGAAATGCGTGAAGGCTTCGAACATCGGCACTTCCACGAATTGCCCTTCGCCCGTGCGTTCGCGATGGAACAGCGCCGCGAGAACGGCATAGACGGCGTGCAGGCTCGAAACCTTGTCGGCCACGAAGGAGGGCAGCAGCCGCATCTCGTCGTTGCCATCCACACGCGGCAGCAGGTCGGAGGCACCCGATGCCGCCTGCACCAGATCATCAAACGCTTGCCGCCCGGCATAAGGCCCATCCGAGCCATAGCCCACGCAATGCACATAAACGATCGAAGGGTTGAGCTTTGACACTTGCTCGTAATCGAAGCCCAGCCGCGCCATCGCATCGGATCGCACATTGTGGATGAAGACCTGCGCCGTCGGGATCAGCGCGCGCAACTTTTCGCGCGCGGTTTCATCCTTCAGATCCAGCGTCATGCTCTGCTTGTTGCGATTGAGCGCCATGTAGACGGAGCCCATGTCGTTGTTCTGGCTGAACTTGCCGGAATGGCGCTGGCGATCCCCACCGGGATTTTCGATTTTGATGATCTCCGCCCCCATGTCGCCCAAGGTCTGGGTGGCATAGGGGCCGAAGATGAATTCGGTCAGATCGATGATGCGGACGCCGGCAAGCGGGCCCCGATTGTCTGGCATGGACGATTCCCTGAAATAGCGGTTGGTCCGAAGATTAAGCCATGGCCGCGAAGGAGCAAGGGTTCCCACAGGCCTTTGCGTGCAGTGCACCAAAGCAATTCTGCGTCAGTGTGCCCCAAACGATGCAGGCGGATGTTTCCACGGGATTGGATCCAAATTTTCATTCACGCCCGAATGCTTAAAACCTGTTCCCAAACAACGGGCAACTACGTTCGCGGCACCTGGCAACATGCGTGCTGCTGGAGTTGGAACATCTTCGGAAAACTGTCGGCAAACGAATCCGGCGCAAAGATGAACAAGATTAAAGGCTGGGGAGGTGTTGAGACCTAACACGTGTTATGGAAAAAAGGCTTGTCGAAACTCGCCCTTTTGGAAGATTGAATGCAACTGCACCTCTCCGCCTGGCCGGAAATCGAGAAACAACTCGAAAAGTCGAAGGCCATCCTGATCCCCATCGGATCGACGGAACAACATGGCCCCAATGGCCTGCTCGGCACCGATGCGCTGTGCCCGGAGATCATTGGCAAGCGCGCGGGCGATGAGGCGAGCATTCTTGTCGGGCCCACATTCAATGTAGGCCAGGCGCAACATCACATGAGTTTCCCGGGAACTATCACGTTGCGCCCCAGCACGATGATCGCCGCGATGACCGATTGGGCGCAAAGCCTTGCCCATCATGGCTTCGAGCGGCTCTATTGGTTGAATGGGCACGGCGGCAACGTCGCCACCATCAACGCGGCCTTCGCGGAAATCTATCATGGCATCAGTCTTGATCGCGTCGGCAACAACCGCGGGCCGTTGCGGTGCATGCTACGCAACTGGTGGGAACTGCCCGGCGTGATGGATATCTGCCGGCAACTGTTCCCGGTGGGCGAGGGCAGCCACGCCACGCCATCGGAAGTTTCGGTGACCTACTTTGCCTATCCCGAGGCGCAGAAGCGGGTGAGCATGAGCCCGCGCATTGCCCCGACCGGCCCGATCTTCGATGCGGAGGATTATCGCCGCCGGTTTCCCGATGGCCGCATCGGCTCCGACCCGACGCAGGCAACGCCGGAAGCTGGCGAGAAGATCGTTACAGCCGCGGTGCGCGGCGTGATCCGGGAATTTCAGAACTTCGCCGCGGCGTGAACACAAATGTCATGGCCCGCGAATGCGGGCCACCCAGGTGACGCCGTTTTCGCTTTGGCTCAAAAAGAACAGCTGCTTCAATCCTGAAATGGTCCCCAGATTTCAGCTGGGTGGCCCGCATTCGCGGGCCATGACACGGATGTAGATTTGTTCTAGCTTGCCGCCATCCCAGGGGCGCTCCCAACAGGAGCTGAGATCGCAATCACGCGGGTCCCTTCGAACCTGATCCGGTTAACACCGGCGTAGGGAGAGGCGAAATGAACAAACCGATTCTCAATTCGAAATCCGTTCAGATCACACGCGGCGCCTTGCCGGGCTCGCGCAAGCTCATGGTCGATGGCGTGCCGTTCCGCGAGGTGCCGCTTTCCGGCGGCGAGGCGCCCATCCGGCTGTACGACACATCCGGTCCGTATACGGATGATAGTGTCGCCATCGACATCCAGAAGGGCCTTGCCGCGAAACGCCGCGAGTGGATTCTGGCGCGCGGCGATGTGGAAGAATATGAAGGGCGCGCCCGCAAGCCGGAAGACGATGGGCTGAAGCGCGGCGAGCTTCTTTCCGTGCCGCAATTCGATCGCGCGGGCCGCAAACCGCTGCGCGCAAGCCGGGCAGAAACGTCACCCAGCTTCATTATGCGCGCCAAGGGTTCATCACCGAGGAAATGAAATTCATCGCGGCGCGCGAAAACCTCGGCCGCTCGGCGTTGCGCGACGGCAATTCGTTCGGCGCCTCGATCCCCGACGAGATCACGCCGGAATTCGTGCGCGATGAAATCGCGCGCGGCCGCGCCATCATTCCGGCCAACATCAATCACCCCGAAACCGAGCCGATGATCATCGGCCGCAATTTCCTGACCAAGGTGAACGCCAATATCGGCAACTCCATCGTCACATCGGGCGTGGCGGAAGAAGTGGAAAAACTCGTCTGGTCGATCCGCTGGGGCGGCGACACGGTGATGGATCTCTCCACCGGCCGCCACATCCACACCATCCGCGAATGGATCATCCGCAATTCGCCCGTGCCCATCGGCACCGTGCCGATCTATCAGGCGCTGGAGAAAGTGGGCGGCGTCGCTGAAGACCTCACCTGGGAAATCTATCGCGACACGCTGATCGAACAATGCGAGCAGGGCGTGGATTATTTCACCGTTCATGCGGGCGTGCGCCTTGCGCATATTCCGCTCACAGCGGAGCGCGTGACCGGCATCGTTTGCCGCGGCGGCTCGATCCTCGCCAAATGGTGCCTTGCCCATCACAAGGAGAATTTCCTCTACACGCATTTCGAGGAGATCTGCGAATTGCTCAAAGCCTACGATGTTTCGTTCTCGCTGGGCGATGGTTTGCGCCCCGGTTCGACTGCGGATGCGAATGACGCCGCGCAATTCGCCGAACTCGAAACGCTGGGCGAACTGAACAAGATCGCGCAGAAGCACGATATGCAAGTGATGATCGAAGGCCCCGGCCATGTGCCGATGCACAAGATCAAGGAGAACATGGATCGCCAGTTGGAGGCGTGCGACGAGGCGCCGTTCTACACGCTGGGGCCGCTGACGACCGATGTGGCGCCCGGTTACGACCACATCACGTCCGCGATCGGCGCGGCGATGATCGGCTGGTTCGGCTGCGCGATGCTTTGCTATGTCACGCCGAAAGAACATCTGGGCCTGCCGGACCGCGACGACGTGAAGGCGGGCGTCATCGCCTATCGCATCGCCGCCCACGCGGCCGATCTGGCGAAAGGCCATCCTGCCGCGCGCATCTGGGACGATGCGATGAGCAAGGCGCGGTTCGAATTCCGCTGGCGCGACCAGTTCGCGCTCGCGCTCGATCCCGAAACCGCGCAGCTCTACCACGACGAAACGCTGCCGGCGGATGGCGCGAAGGTGGCGCATTTCTGCTCGATGTGCGGGCCGAAATTCTGCTCGATGAAGATCAGCCAGGAAGTCCGCGACGCCGCGAACGGCCAGAACGACACGCTCTCCACCGCCGAAATCCGCGCCGCGATGGCAAAGAAGGCGGAAGAGTTTCGCGATCATGGTGGAGAGATTTACCTGCCAAAGGATGCAGCGGAATAGGGCAACCGAGCGGAGAACTGCGCGGCTGATCTGCCAGTCGGTGAGTTATTCGATCCTTGATCGGTCGTTCGCCCCGTATATCCCACCCCAGTTTGTGCGATGATCAGCCGCTATTATTCGAGGGATTGCCATGAAGTTCGTCTGCTTTTGGGGGCGCTATTGGCGCTCGGTTTCGCGTTGCCAGCTTCGGCTGGCGTCATGCCATTTCCCGCGTCCTTCCATACAGAAGAAATCAAGACCAACGGCACGACCCTGCATGTGCGCGTCGGTGGTCATGGCCCTGCGGTGGTGCTACTGCACGGGTTTGCCGATACCGGCGATATGTGGGCGCCGATCGCGGCCAAGCTCATGAAAAATCATACCGTCATCGTGCCCGATCTTCGCGGCATGGGGCTCTCGGAACATCCCGATACCGGATACACAAAGACAAATGAGGCGGTGGACATCGCGGGCGTGATGGATCACTTGAAGATCGCAAAGGCCGATCTTGTCACGCACGATATCGGCAATATGGTCGGCTATGCGCTGGCGGCGCAATATCCGGCGCGGATCAGCGAATGGATCGTGATCGACGCGCCGCTGCCGGGCGTCGGCAACTGGGCGGCGCAGCTCAGCAACCCCAAAACATGGCACTTCAATTTCCACGGACCCGATGAAGAGCGCCTAGTCGCAGGCCGCGAGCGCATTTTCCTCGATCGCTTCTACAACGAATTGTCGGACGATCCGAAACGCATCGACGAAGCCACGCGCGCGCATTACGCCGCGGGATGCCGGCCCCATGCCATGCACGACGCGCTCGAGCAGTTTGTGGCATTCCCCGAGGACGGCGTCGACAATCGCGCATTCCTCGCTAAAGGCAAACTATCCATGCCGGTACTGGCGGTGGGTGGAGAGAAATCTTACGGCGCAGGCATGGCAACCGAACTCGCCTTCGTCGCCGATAACGTACAGGGCGGAATTATCCCCAAGTCGGGCCACTGGATCATGGAAGAAAACCCGGAGGCGACGACCAAACTGATCGTGGATTTCCTGACGCGATAGGCGTCCGGCCTATCGCAAGCCCCGCCGCCCGGTCAGCGCGTGGTAGAGCAGAAGCACGACAATCGCTCCGATCACCGCGACGAACATTGACGTGAGGTTGAAGCGAAACACGCTGAACGGCGTCAGCGCGCGGAAGAGCGCGCCACCGACGAGCGCCCCCACCATGCCGAGCGCGATGTTCATGAAGCAGCCTTCGCCGCGCTTGTTGACGATGCGCGAGGCGAGGAAGCCCGTGATAAGTCCGAAAATGATCCAACCCAATATCGACATCAGATGCCTCTCGATTTTGTTCAAAAGATGGGATGGACCGTGGCCGTCCGCAAGGGTCAGAAGGAGAACCAAACCATCGCCAGTGTTGCTCCCGCCATGACAGCGGTGGAGAGCCACCCAAGACCCGCAAGTCCTATCCCGGCGGTAAACTGGCCCATTAGCTTGCGGCTTCCCACCACCACCATCATTGCCACCATCAGCGGCACCGCGATCACGCCATTGACCACGGCGCTCCAGAACAGCGCCTTCATCGGATCGAAGCCGGAATAATCGATGGCCAGTCCCAGCGCCACGGCGAGCCCGATCACCGAGTAGAAGCCAACCGCTTCCCATGGCTTGTCGTCGAGGCTCATTTTCCATCCGCGCGTGTCGCCCACCGCATAGGCAGCCGATCCGGCAAGGACGGGAATGGCCAGCAAGCCCGTTCCGATGATGCCGAGCGAGAACAGCAGAAACGCGAATTTTCCTGCCAAAGGTTCAAGTGCTTGTGCTGCGTCCGCCGCGGTGGCGATATCGGTTTTACCCGCCGCGTGCAGTGTGGCTGCCGTCGAAATCATGATGGCGAGCGCCACGAGGTTTGAAAGGGCCATGCCGACGATGGTGTCGATCCGCATATGGCGGAAGGCACCGGGCGCTTCGTCGGGATCTTCAAGCAGCGGCTTTTCATTCGAGTGATGTTCGACTTCTTCGACTTCCTGCGCGCTCTGCCAGAAGAAAAGATAGGGGCTGATCGTGGTGCCGAAAATCGCGACAACCGTGATGGCGGCATCTTTCGACACAACTGCGCTCGCGCCGATCACCGAAAGCCCGACGGCGGACCAATCGACATGAAGCGAAAATACCAGGGCGACGTATGAAAAGAGGCTGAGCGTCAGCACCATCAAGAAGCGCGCATATTTCTGGTAGGAGATGAACATCTGCAGCAAAAGGGAAACCACGGCAAACACGATGGTGAACGTGTGCTGGCCCCAGCCGAATATCAGCTGTGCCGCCGCCCCCATGGCCGACATGTCCGCGCCGACATTGATGGTATTGGCGTTCCGTGAGTCACGGGTGGGTGAAGGAGTTCACGTCCCGACCCGGGGGTGTGGAGACCATCGACTCCCACCCTTTCCCAAACGATGGGAAAGGATGGGGCACCCACGTTGTTTGTTAGTCGAAATGGAAAGGGTGGGCCACCCGCCTTTCGCGCCACCAATTAATGGAAGCAGCGCTTTAAAGCCTATTTTGGCACCGGCGCCAAGCTCTCTGCCTTTGGTCTCGGTTGAGGACTCCTTAATCTCTACTCCGGATTGTCTTAAGATACTGGCGTATATGTCGTGTATCTGGGTTTTGGGCGTGAGCCGCACTACGAGGTTGTCATCGTAGGGTAGATATTCTTGCACGAGTGCAGTCTTACCCTGCTTTGACGAACCGTAAACTACAATTTGCTTATCCGCTTTTAGCGCCTCTTGAAAGCGATCGTCAACGCTGTCTCTCCGCACATAGGAGAGCACAGGACGACTGCTGACGCCGAAGACGTCTTCTAGATTAACTGCCATAGTTTTGTTATTTCCCTGTCGAATCCGCCGAACGCGGGGGGGATCACACGCTCGCAACATCAAATACGAGGCGCCCCCGATCGGATTTAATGAATGCGTCGGACTCTCACAGAGTGCGATGCGTAGTTCTCAAGCATCAACTTTCCATCACATATTAGTATCCGCGGAGAATACGCATAGTGATACCAGTATGAGTACTGCGCTTGCTTCCAGACCTGTCCGTTGGTCAAGGGGAACTCGGTGTCACCAGACCACCCGATGAACTTTCCGTTAATACGGGCCATGCTTAACACTAGCCGGAACAACCTCCACTTGTTCGCCTACGCCATCGACGGTCAGATAATAGCGTCCACCCATGCAATTGACCGATACGACTGGGCGGTAAGCATAATGGTAGCGATATGCATAAGAAGCTTGCTTCCAATACTGTCCGTTCTCCAAATTGAACACCGTGTGGCCACTCCAGCCTGTAAACGCACCGCTTATTCTTGATTCAGCCATTGCTTTCTCCGTTTCTATTCGCAAAAAAGTCAGGGACGCGGCACCGAAGCGCTGCTCTACCCAACTACGAACAGCCGCTGGTCGAACCACACGACATACACCGATAGCAGCTTCCGTTCCTGGTCATGATTGCGCCGCAGGTGGAGCAGGTCGGGGCGTCGCCCATGTCGATCAGCTCCTTCAGGGCGTCGCAGCGTGAAGGCCGCGGCCGGTTGTCGGTTGTCGGTTGCCGGTTGTCAGTAAGAGCCGGAGCGACTTCTCGATGAAGTCGCCGAACGACTTCTGGCCGCCCTCTTCCGGGGCGCCGGCGGCGGGGCGTCCGAAGTACTTGGGACGCAGGCCGTCGAAGAGCGCCTGCTGCTGTCCGGTGAGGAAGCGCAGCTGCAGCCAGCGGAAGATGTAATCCATGATCGACTTGGCGTAGCCGATGTCCTGGTTGCCGCTCCAGCCCGAGGGCTCGAAGCGGGTGTGGGCGAACTTCTCGCACAGCAGCTTGAGCGGCACGCCGTGCTGCAATCCGATGGAGACGGCGCAGGCGAAGCTGTCCATCAGGCCGCTGACGGTCGAGCCTTCCTTGGCCATGGTGATGAAGATCTCGCCGGGCATGCCGTCTTTGTAGAGGCCGACGGTGAGATAGCCTTCGTGGCCGCCCACGTTGAACTTGTGCGTGATGGAGAGGCGCTCCTCGGGCAGGCGATGACGGCGCGCGGTCGGAGGAGCGGCTTGCTCGTCGATGGGTTCCGTGTTCCCACTTATGTCCAGCTCGACAGCGGATGAGTGGCACCCGCTCGTCCTCTTTTGCGACTTGGCGGTGGCGGAGCCCATGGAGCTGAGCGGCTGCGCCTTCTTCGATCCGTCGCGATAGATGGCGACCGCCTTCAGGCCGAGCTTCCAGGCCTGGATGTAGGCTTCGAGATTTCTTCGACGGTCGCGTTCTCGGGCATGTTGATGGTCTTGGAGATCGCTCCGGAGATGAAGGGCTGGGTGGCGGCCATCATGCGCAGGTGTCCGGTGTAGTGAATGGTGCGCGTGCCCTTCGACGGCTTGAAGGAGCAGTCGAAGACGGCGAGGTGCTCGTCCTTGATGGCGGGCGCGCCTTCGATGGTTCCGGTGGCGTCAATGTAGCTGACGATGGCGTTGGTCTGGTCGCTGGTGTAGCCCAGCTTGAAGAGCGCGGCGGGGACGGTGTTGTTCACGATCTTGATCATGCCGCCGCCAACCAGCTTCTTGTATTTCACCAGCGCCAGGTCGGGCTCGATGCCGGTGGTGTCGCAGTCCATCATGAAGCCGATGGTGCCGGTGGGCGCGAGCACGGTGACCTGCGCGTTGCGATATCCAAAGCGCTCGCCGTGCTTGAGGGCTTCGTCCCAGGTGGCCTTGCTGGCTTCGTAAAGCGAGGCGGGAACGTTGGCCTTGTTGATGTTGTTGACGCAAGCGCGGTGCATGCGGATGACGTCGAGGAAGGGCTCGCGGTTGACGTACCAGCCGGGACAGGCGGCGCCGGGGAAAGAGTTGTCGGAAAGAGCAGATCCCTCGCCTTCGGCTCGTGATGACAACATTGAGAGGTCGTTGACGTGGCCGATGCGAGCGGCTGGCAGAGCTCGGCGATCTTCGACGACTGGAGGTAGGCTTCGCCGCACATGATGGCGGTGACGCAAGCTGCGTAGTCGCGTCCGGCGTCGGAGTCGTAGGGCAGGCCCGCGGCCATGAGCAGCGCGCCCAGGTTGGCATAGCCCAGTCCCAGCGGCCGATAGTCGTGCGAGTTGCGCGAGATGGATTCAGTCGGGTAGCCGCTGTTGTCGACCAGGATCTCCTGCGCGGTGATGATGACGGCGCAGGCGTGGCGATAGGCTTCGACGTCGAAGGTTCCGTTAGGCGCGAACTTCAGCAGGTTGAGCGACGCCAGGTTGCAGGCCGAGTCGTCAAGGAACATGTACTCGCTGCACGGATTCGAGGCGTTGATGCGCGCCGTGTTCTTCGAGGTGTGCCAGCGATTGGTCGTGGTGTCGTACTGCATTCCGGGATCGCCGCAATGCCAGGTAGCGTCGGAGATCTTGTGCAGCAGGTCGCGGGCTTTGAAAGTCTGTACCGGGCGACCGTCTTTTACGGCTTTGGTGGTGAACTCGCCATCGCGGACGGCCTCATACATAAAGTCGTCGGTCACGCGGACCGAGTTATTGGCGTTCTGGAAAAAGATGGACGCATAGGCATCGGAGTCTGGACCCGAGCCGTCATAGCCTTGCTCGATCAGCGCCCAGGCCTTGGCTTCTTCCTTCTGCTTGCACTCGATGAACTCAACGACGTCAGGATGGTCGACGTTGAGGATCACCATCTTGGCGGCGCGGCGGGTCTTGCCTCCGGACTTGATGACGCCGGCGAAAGCGTCGAAGCCCTTCATGAAGCTCAGCGGGCCTGAGGCGGTGCCTCCGCCGGAGAGCGACTCGGTGGAGGAGCGCAGCGGCGACAAGTTGGTGCCAGTACCCGATCCCCACTTGAAGAGCATGCCTTCGGTCTTGGCCAGGGTCAGGATGGAGTCGAGCGAGTCATGCACCGAGTTGATGAAGCAGGCCGAGCACTGCGGCTTGGTGTAACCGACGGGGCCGAATTCGACCTTCTGCTCCTCGGCATTCCAGTGCCAGTTCTGCGCGTCGGAGTTAGGTTCGATGCGATCGCATCCCACGTTGAACCATACCGGCGAATTGAATGCTGCCTTCTGCTGCAACAGGAGGTGGGCGAGCTCGTCGTGGAAGATGGCGGCGTCGTCAGCGGTGCGGAAGTATCCGCCCTTGATACCCCAGTCGCGAATGGTCTCGGCGACGCGGGTGACGAGCTGGCGCACGCCGGTTTCGCGCTCAGGCGTATCGAGCGTGCCGTGCAGATATTTCAGGCGACAATGTTGGTCGCCGTCATCGACCAGTCCTTCGGGGTCTCGACGTCCTTCTGCTCGAAGATCACGCCGCCCTTGGCGTCGGTGATCTGGGCAGTGCGCAGCTCCCACTCGAGCTCGTCATAGGGCGAGACTCCGGCAGTGGTGAAGAAACGTTTGAAGGTCAGGCCGGGCGCTTTCTTCGTGGTTGCAGTGGTTGAAGCGCTCGTGGTTTTTGTTGTCGTGGTTACGTCGGCCATTGTGGAACTCCTGATCGATATGATTGCTCGCTACGTATGTCCCTGAAGGGACTCTAGAATCTCTGTCGCATGCCCCCAGTCCTGAAGGACGGGGCTTCATCTATCGTCCCAAAAGGGACTTGAAACCTTTATTACCACCTACCCAGCACTCCGCCTTCGGCTGCGTGCTGGGCTAAGCTATTTCGTCCCGTACGCGGGACTGGGTCCGCTGCGATGCTGTCATCCAGCCAGACCGAACTCATCTGCCGCTCCCACGGCCATCGAAAAACCAGTAACGCGGCAAAGCGGCGGGGGCTGCTCCGTCAGCCGGTTCTCTGGCCAAGAAGACAGCCCCCAGTCGCTTCGTTGGGTCCGGTGTCACCGCGACTTGGCTGGAGGAACACGCGTGCGAAGTGTCCCATCCAGTTCCGCAGGCACGACGTCACCTGCGGAGTTGCCGGACTTGTCGGAAAATGTTGCCGGGAGTCACCCGCTCCCGGCAACGAATGGTTGACTTGGAAAGGAACACCGACCGCCATCTTATTTTCTACTCGGCTGTCGGCTCGCCAGCCTGCATGCTGGCACGGTTACCTGTTACTCGACTATCTAGCCCTTGGCCTTGGCCGCGCTCGGGAGGAATCGAGCCCAGCCACCCTATGTCCCTGATTCAGCGGTCATTCCTGGTGGCTTTCGCTCAGGAGGAGCAGACTGTGCGAAGCGTCCAGAATACCCTGTGGAAGCGAACATTACTCCCGACATATTGTGCATGTCAAGGGGATACCACCACATATTGTTATTTTACACCCTACGGGAGCATCTTGCAGGTTATCGTCCGGCAAGTTAACGGGGCGTTACTTCGCCCGACTCTCGGACAATAGACCCGGTTGCGGCCGGCTACAACGCCCCTTTTCGGTGCATTGATGTGGAAGGCTGTGGATTTGGAGGAAAAGCAGGGGGAATCACGCGAAACAGGCGCCACATTCTTGCTCAGAGAGAATGCGGCGCCTGAAGTTATTTCTCAACCAGTTTTGGCCAGTGTTCGACCTCAGGGCCTTACTCGAACGTTCCCAAGAAGACCCAAACCCGGGGAACCAGGGATCCCATTTGCAACGACTTCCATGTCGTAGGCGCCTTCCGGTACCTTGGCACAATCGAACTCAGTCGAAACCAAAAGATTGCCTGTTGCTACCCCCATGGAACTGTGATCGTGGGTTCGACAATAGTAGACCCTTGCAGGAACGGCACATCCAGGATAGGGGCACAGCTGCACTTCCGTCAGTCTAAGCAGAGGATAGTTGGTAGCTGCCTGATAGTCGTCACCATAGGCAACTGCTTGTGACATGCCGTTGAGTTGAAACCCTTCGAGAACATTTGTGGACTGGTTGTGGACAATTAAGACGCAACCAAGCAGCTGGCGCACGCACTTCTCCCCATTAACCGTCTTCACCCTAGGCACCCAGGACGGCACCACCCTCGTATAGGTAGGGGTATAGATCTCGACATCCTGACTGAAGTCGGTGAAGAGTATTTGACCTGTGGGTAACAAGAGCATATGTCCGTAGAAGGCGGCGTCGTTGACAGCGTTGGGCGGTGCCGAGACTTTGACAAGTTGATCGGTCCCGTACTGGAGTTCGAAGAATATAGCGCCAGCCAGGCCGTTCCCCGGACTGGTCATCATCAGCACATTGCCGTTTGGCAACAGCGCCGCTGGACCATCAGAAATATCCAATTGATTCCCCTGGGAATCGGTGGGAAAGTTCGGCCCTTGCGTCCACTGCAGATAATAGGATTGGAAGATGGCACTTTGCCCCGTCCCCAGGGCGGTTGTCCCCCCGGCTTGGAAAACGGTGCCATCTGGACGCAGCACGGCTGGACCCATTTCATGACTGTTATTGTCCCAGAGTTGGGTCGGAGTGTTCGCAATGCAAAACCAATAGCCGTTTATGTATAGCTCAGAGTTATTTGCCGTGTTGTTGCAACCCACGCTGGTGCCGACTGTCAGCAATATCTCGGAGTCAGGGGGCCCAGGCAACAAGGTCCAACCTTCCTCGTCGTTAATTGTGCTTTTGAAATTACCAGTGGGTACCCACGAGTTGCCTCCGGTGTACGGAGCACTCATCTCCGCCTGCTCAGTGGTACAGCAATTGGCCAGCATAAAAGTTCCATCCGGCAGTACGGTACTCTGGGCATCTCCAATAGTTGCCCAATTAGGCGGCGGATCTACGGTGGCCCATGTGTTCTTACGGGGATCGTAGATAGCCCCCTTGTTTGTCAAGTTTGTCTGTTGGCATCCGGGCGGAATGTTGAACTCACCGCCCTCGACGATCACCCGTCCGTCAGGAAGGACCGCCGAAGCGAACGCCAGGGGAGCGTAGCAGTAGTCTGTTAACGTCGTCAGAGAAGCCGCCGTGCTCCAAGTTCCTTTGGCGTAATCCCCGTATTGGTCAGGTGTCAGGATGTACCAGTTTTCAGGATGGTTCTGTTCCTCGTGAACTAAAACGCGTCCGTCAGTGAGCAACAGGGATGAGCCCGCACCGGATCCGGGGAACTGTCCCCTCACTGGACTCCAGCTTCCTCCAGTTTGAGCAGTGGGCCATGCTGTGCCTCGAATTTGCACGAGGAGACCGGTCACCGAGTTATCCGCGAGGTTTTGCACATGGAACTCGAGGGTGTTCACACCGGGTAGAAATTCTGCTCCGTTGACACCACTGGCGATGGTAAACGGAGCCGGTGCGGTATATCCCCCCATAACAGCTACCTTCTTTCCATTCAGCCAGATCTCACCCGCGTCATCGGCAGCCGCGATGCCCGTAAGCACTGCTGACTTAGGACCCAATCCCGTCAGGTCAAATGTCGTACGGTAGACGTACTCGCCGTAAGGTTCAGCGTTGGGCGGGTAGGATGTGCTGTCCCACCATAAACCCTGAGGTGGTAGCACCCATGGCGGATAGGTCACTTGGTAGGGATTAATCGGCGTGGACACTCCTGGAGGAGCTTGAACCAAAAGGTAGTTAAGATCTTGCAGTCCTCGGCCACCGACAGCTCCCGTGCCATAGATAACAATGTCGTTCGCCAGACAAGCGCTGGCCGCCAGAACCAAGAATGCGAGAACGAGAAGATGGAAAGTTGGGTTAATTCGTAAACAACGCATAGCATTCTCCTTTACTTCCTCAAGCTGCGACAAATGGTTGAGCCAACCATCGCCGGGTTGAAAGCTGCGGTACGTTCGCTCACTGCGCGTAGATCTTCGAGGAACTACCGTTCCAGCACGCGGGCGTCACGTTGTTAACACTGCTGAAGCGGTAGACCCGGTGGTTGAGGCTGGCATCTTCAGCCAGCCGACGCTGTGTACTGCGCGAAACCACGGATTGCAGGAGGAGTTCGGCCACCAATTCCGCGCGGGGATGAATGGGGAGGCGCTCGGTCTGGGTAACCTCTTTAACCTTGGCGATGAGCGTCCATATAAGAGTTATGAATGCCCCCTGGGTATCTCGCGTTTTCATGGTGGTCTCCTTTCGTTGGCAATCCGTGGATCTCGACCAGCATTCGCCGCCTCGGTTGAGGACCGTCGGCGACCGGAGGTAGGTGCTCGAAGTTGAGCGGTAATCCCGCCTCCGGTGCCTGGGCCTGCGAGAGAGGTGAGGCGACGCGTGCTCAATTCCGCTCTCGTGAGGCCACAATGCGCTGCTTCGCTTGCACGATCAATACTCGGGAGGTGATATGAAGGTCAGTTGGAGGTGATAGCGCAAGTTGTTGAAGAAACAAGAGATGATGGAGGACATCATCGTGGCAGGAACGGCAGTTACTCGCGTTTCTGACGCTTCTCGTGAAAAAGGGGATTGTCGATTCGGAGGAAAGAGGGTGCTTTACGACGGATTTGCAGGCATGAACGCGGATTGAACTTAGAGTTCGGAGTAATGGTGGTGCTCTAGTTGCTCCAGGGCCTGGTGCCTCAGCTCACTGGCCGGGCAGGTGGAATGCGTAGACGTTACCATCGTAGGAGCCAACATAAACTTTGCCATTGGCCACAGCCGGCGAACTATCTACGTAATCTCCGGTCGGATAATTCCAGAGTATTTCGCCGGTGGTGGTTTTCAAAGCATAGAATTTATTGTCGTCGGATCCTACGTAGACTACGCCGTTGGCGACTGCAGGACTAGAGGCACCGCCAACGTCTAATCGCAGCCACAGCGTATCTCCTGTTCTGCCATTAAGCGCGAGAACGGCGTAATTGGGAAAACCCGCATCAACATACACGACGCCGTCGGCTACTGCGACACCACACGTCTGCCGTGAGCCGCAAGAGACGGGTCCCGCTGCCACCTTCCAAAGCAGGGTGCCATCCTGGGCGTTGACAGCGTAGATGTACCAGTCCTGTGCGCCGAAGTACACAATGCCGTTCGCAACCGTGGGAGAGCTCTGGATCGCGTCTCCTGCTTTATAGGTCCACAGCACCTTGCCAGTGGCGGCGCTTAAGGCGTAAAGGGTAGTGTCGAAGGCGCCCGCATAGATAACGCCATTTGCAAGCGCAAGCGAGGAGTCAACCCCGAAGGCAGGGGTTGTCCAAATCGACTCGCCCGTGCCGGCATTGAGAGCGTAGACCTCGCTGCCGGAAGCTACGTAGAGCACTCCACCGGACACGACCGGGGAAGAGAACAGGCTGAGTAGCTGCGACCAGATAAGCACGCCTGTCCGAGCGTCGAGCGCAACCAGAGTGGTGTAATTGGAATTGACGTAGACTATGCCGTTCGCCACGGTCGGGTCAGACGTGAGTGGTGACACAGTGTAGTACTTCCAAACGAGGGCGCCCGTGTTAGCGTTCAGAGCGTAGAGATAACTGTCATCGGAACCGACATAGACTGTGCCGTTGGCTACGGTCGGCGCGGATTCGACTTTACCTCCGGTTGTGTACTTCCAGTCAAGGACAAGATTGCCAACTGTGCTGGGGCTGAGCATGGACTCATATGGATTACAGCCGGTGTGGGCGTTGTCGTAGTGAAACTGTGGCCAGTTCACGAAAAGCGGTGCGCTTCGAATGGTGTTTGGGCCGCAAGGAATCCGCGCAGTCGCGAAGGAAGGGACGAGCAGGAGCAGAGAAAGCAAGTATGTATTTCTTAGCTTCATAGTTACCTCCACCTCCAGAAGTCCAATGGGACTGATGGCTTAGCGATTCATAACTATTACTCCGCCCTCTGACCCAGCTCAGTGCCCCGGCAGGTGGAAGGCGTACATGAGATCGGCGCCGAAGTAGGCTATGCCATTCGCTACAACCGGCGCGTTGAAGGTTCCATACGCCGCAGTGCCCATCCAAAGGAGGTCGCCGGTGCTGGAATTCAGAGCGTAGAAGTTGCCGTCATAACCCGCGACATAGACAACACCGTTGGCCACGGCTGGAGGAGAACGCAGCAGGGATTGGGTTGCGTACTTCCATAACAACGTGCCGGTAGAGGCATTCAGAGCATAGAGATTTTGGTCATCTGATCCCACGTACACCATGCCGAGGGCTACCGCCGGAGAAGACTCGACAGGACCCGATGCCGCATACTTCCAAAGCAGAGCACCATTCGTGGCTTTCAGGGCGTAGACGTTATTGTCGTCTGATCCAACATAGACCACACCATTGACCACTGCCGGGGAGGAGACAACATCGTCTCCGGTCGCATACGTCCATAGCTGCGCTCCGGTCTTGGCATCGAGGGCATAACGTTGTTGTCGTAAGCGCCGAAGTAGAGCACGCCGTTAAAGACCGCCGGGGAAGACTGAACGCTGGAACCCACTGAAGTTTGCCAAATCACAGAGCCGGTTTGGCCATCGAATGCATACATGGTGCCGAAATTCTCACGGCAAGTAGACCGCGCCGTTGGCGATATCGTCGGGGCAACGTGAGGTCCTCCTGTAGTGGTACTTCCAAACGAGCGCGCCGGTCGTAGCATTAGTGCGTACAAGTAGGTGCCGTCGAGCCGAAATAGACCATCCCATTCGCCACCGCCGGCGAGACGTATGACCAATAATCGGTTTGAAATTTCCAAAGGAAAGCTCCCGTATTTGCGTTGAATGCATAGAGGTAGAGTAAGCCGGCTCATCGTCTATAGCGTAACCAACATAGACCGACGCCATTGGCGACCACCGGGGGAGACAAATGTGCCTGCATTGGCATCAGTGTAGGTCCAGTCCCAAGTGAGATTTGGAACCGTGTCGCGGCTCAGAACTCGCTCATACGGATTGCAGCCGGTGTGAGCGGCATCGTATTGAAATTGTGGCCAGTTCACAAAAAGCGCTGTGCTTCGAATGGTGTTCGGAGCGCAAGGGATCTGTGCGAGGCTTGGCTGTGAATTCACAAAGAACGCGATCAGCAGGGCGGCACTTAAGTAGAAAGTATTTTTGATTTTCATGATGTCCTCTCTATGACTAAGAGCGTGAGCCTCGCTCATTGGCCCGGAAGATGAAACGCGTATAGGTTGGAATCCTGCGAGCCGAAGTACACCATGCCGTTCGCCACGACCGGCCCAACCAGGTTGTTATCGCTGAAGCGGTTGTATAACCAAAGAATCTTCCCGGTCGTTACACTCAAGGCATACACGTACTTGCGATTTGCCACGACATAAACGACGCCATTGGCCACTGCCGCCCGGGTCGCAGCTCCGGTGGGATACTTCCACAGGACAGCGCCGGTGGCGGCATTCAAGGCATAGAAGTAGTCGTCGTTGCCTCCGGCGTACAACACGCCGTTAGCGATAGCCAGGGGATTAACTCCTTTTCCAAGGATTTCTTTCCACAAGAGTGCTCCGGTGGCGGCGTTAAAGGCGTACAGATAATCGGAGCCAAGGTACACCACGCCATTGGCCACCACCGGCGAGCTGTTGTTGTGACCTGTGGAGTATGTCCACAGGGTCGCTCCCGTGGTGGCGTCCAAGGCATAGAGAATGTCGAAGTTGTTCGCCATGTAGACGACACCGTCGGCCACCGCCGCCGGGGGACCGTCTACGTTGAACTTCCTCCAGCGGAGTGCTCCGGTGGCGGCATCGACAGCGTAAAGGGAATAGCTGCTGGCATGAAAATACACAACGCCATTGACTACTGTCGGGGTTCCGACGTACTCTCCGGCGTCGTACTTCCAAACTAGGGCTCCAGTGGCGGCATTTACGGCATAGAGGTTTGCGGGGATAGAGCTCTCGCCAAAGTAAACCATGCCGTTCGCCACCGCCGGAGAACCGTCAACTGTGCCTTGCGCCGGGTACTTCCAGAGGAGTGCGCCGGTAGTAGCGTTCAGGGCATACAGATTCTTGTCCCAAGATCCGAAAAATACGGTGCCATTGGCCACGGCCGGAGACGAGAGAACAAAGCTTCCGGTTGTGTACTTCCAATCCAGCTCGAGCTTGCTGACAGTACTGGGGCTCAGAATGGATTCATTCGGGTTGCAGCTGGTGTGGGCAGCATCGTATTCGAATTGCGGCCAGTCAGCGACGGCCGGCGTCGACGGGGCTGGAGCTGCCGCGTCGCCGCGAGGAACTTGCGCGGTCGCAAAGGACGCGACGAGCAGAAGTAGGGTTGGATAGAAAATGCTCTTGATTTTCATCTCTGTTCTCCGGCGGTGACAACAGCGATATGACTTGGGTTGGAGTTTCGAAAGACCTGGCGGTGCAGCAGTTATGGGCGCTGTTCGTTTCGAGAGCGAATGTTCCCTCAGTAGCAGCCGGGCGTCAAATGAAAATCCGCTGCCCTATCGTTTTCGAGCAGGAATCTGTTAAAACCAGCCGGAAAGGACGTGGCGGTACGACCCAGCGACAGCCTGCGCTCAAGGCTTCTGCTTTTGCGCCTTTTCTGACTCGGCGACGACCTTGCGGAACTGCTCCACCGCGCGTACATGTGGTTCGTCGAGTGCGTCCTTTCCCCTGTAGCGCCAGAAGGGAGCGGCGTCCAATGGGTATTGAACTCTGCCCTGGTACACCTCGAAGCTATCTTCACTGCCGGCTATTTCGCCTCCAGGCCGCGGCCCTGCTGGCTCACCGGGAAGCGGATAGGTGAGATCCGACGGCCGGCCCTGCTGGACACCAACACGAGTAGTTCCACCACCCTGTTGAATGGTGACTGGACGATGGTCGGTTGGAGAATTGGCGATGGTCGGGCCACCCACATTGCCTTTCAGAACCGCGATTATCAGATCCGCAACCCCGGCATCCGTGACCAGCCTGAATCTACCCCATTGTGAGAGTGCTTTCTCCACATTCTCCTGAGCCGTGCGATTCGCCGTCGGATTCGCTACGGGCTCACCCGCATCGGGTGGAATCACGACCGCCACGGTCTCGGCCTGCAGAACGTAGTTGGGCAGCGCTTGCTTGTCTTTAGCGGCAGCGAAGGGAACAACAGCGAGAATGACAAGGTAGATCAGCGTCGAGCGCGCGGGCATGGGTTACCCTCCGCAGGCAATTTGCGCGATTATACGACTCAGGGAGGGCGCAGGTGCCAAGTCTTTCGTCCATCAACTCGAGCGTTAGTTGCACCGCCATCTATTTGTCTTCTACTCACTGCCGGCCAGTCTGAATGGGCCACTAGTTTCCAATTGCTAATTGCCTTTTGGCGGTGTGTGCTTGAATGGAAGTTTGGTGTATCGTGCCTTCTCGACTTTGATGATCATGGCGAGCCTGCCTGTGCTGCCGCGCATCGGAAAGGGAGCGCCAATGTATTTGTGCGAGATATTGTCCATGGTTTCGAGCTTCGGGTCGTCGCGAAACTCCACTACGCGGCCGCGTATTTGCACCTCTTCATAAGGATCGTGGAAGTCGACAATGGAGAGCGAGAGGCGGGGATCGCGGCGCAGATTTCGTGCCTTCAGGCTGTCCTCTCCAGTGCAGATCACGATCTTGTCGCCCTCGAGCCCTATCCACACGGGGGTGCTAGTGGGCGAACCGTCAGGCAAAAGGGTGCAAAGGTGCGCGAAGTTAGGACGTGACAGCAGCGACTGCACTTCCGGTTGAAGGGGCATGATTCCTCCGTGTTTGCATTCCAGGGCTTGTTTAGGAGCAATGAGACGCGGGAACCGTCTCCTGAGTCCTCTTTATTTACGAATTTATGTTACCGTACAGCTTTTGCGTTGCTCTAATAAGAGAATCGGCGATGGAGTTCGCCATAACCGCCCGCGCTCGGGCTGATAACTCCTACCAAACTTGTGTAGGAGATCGCCTTGCCCGCAAAACTGCTCTACATCTCTATAGGTGCCGTGGTGGGCGCCTGTGCCCGTTACCTGCTGAGCAACTACGTTGCGAAGCAGGCTTTCAGCGCATTTCCCTATGGAACACTCATTATTAATGTCACCGGCAGTCTGCTGCTGGGCTTCTTCCTGATCGTCGCAAGCGAGCGCCTCTTCATCGCCGATCATTGGAGGCTGCTGGTCGCAGTTGGATTCTGCGGCTCATACACGACCTTCTCCAGTTATGCATTCGAATCGTTTGCACTGATGGAGCAGGGCCAGTGGTCACAACTCGCCTTGAACGTGGTCGGCAGCAACGTTCTTTGCCTTGGTTCGGTCGTCCTCGGTGCTGCCCTGGCGAGGTGGATATAGAATGACACCCGACATGGCAGTTCAGGTAACGTTGTACCTCTGTGAGGGCGACTCGTGGCGTCACGGGCCGCTGCACCTCGAGGTGCTGAAGTATCTGCGTCAAGAAAACGTCGCCGGAGCCGTGGCTTATCATTCGCTCGCCGGCTTCCAAGGCCGCGGCCGCGTGAGCACAGCACATCTTGTCGAAGCGGGCGGGAATCTTCCGGTTGTGGTCACATTCGTCGACACTGATGAGCACGTCAGTCGTGTGCTTCCCAAGCTGCGGGAGATGGCGGCGCATCGGCTGATCGTGCGCGAAAACGTTGTGATCGAGCAGGGAAGCCTGGAGTAGTCCGACAAGACTCAGCGCCGCGGGTTAGCACGGAGCTTTTTGAGAATATAAAGATGGTCGCTGCAAATCCGTGGTTCCTTTTGCCCTTCTTTTAGAATCAAGGGGTGCTGTCACAAGCCTTTGAGTTCGTGCCCGACCGCGATGCCGAACTGTTCGCTGCCGCACCGCCCAGTTCGGTGGTCTTCGTATTGCGCGGCGACGCAGGGCAGCGAGCCTTACGTGGGCAAGACCTCGAACCTTCGCCGTCGGTTGCAGCGTCTGCTGGGACTAGCCGAAGGACGCAAACTCAACCTGCGGGATCGGGTTCGCTCGGTCGAGTGGACTCCTACAGGGTCAGACTTTGAAGCGTTCTCTTCTGCTGTACAAGGTATTGCGACGCGAATTTCCCGCGAGCTACGAAAAGCGGTTGCGGCTGAGATTCGCTCCGCTGGTTAAGTTAATTCTGAACAATCCCTATCCCCGCGCCACCGTCACTACGCGTATTTCCGGGCTCAAGGGCAACTCGGCGTATTACGGTCCATTTGCGTCGCGAGTAGCGGCAGAGAAATTTGCCAACGATTCGCTCGATTTGTTCAAGATGCGGCGCTGCACCGACGATCTGCATCCCGATCCAGCGTTCCCCGGCTGTATCTATTCCGAAATGAAGATGTGCCTGGCGCCCTGCTTCAAAGGCTGCACCGACGACGAGTATGCAGCCGAGGTTGGCCGCGTCCAGCAATACTTCGAGAGCCAGGGCCAGTCGTTGGTGCGGGAGATTGAACAGATGCGGGATGAAGCCTCAACCAATCTGGACTTTGAAGGCGCAGCGGCGCTGCACGCGCGATTAGAGAAAGTCAAGGCCGTGTCGTCGCAGCTACCCGAGATTGTGCGCCGGCTTGATGAACTCAATGGAGTAATGATTCAACCCTCGGCAGAGGCAGAATCGGTTGCATTGTTCAAGATCGACGCGGGTATGATGTGCGAGCCAGTATCCCTCAATGTGGGAGCACAAGCCGAGGCAGAGCATCTTCGGGCCAAACCGATGTCCATGGAGGCAAGGATTGTGGATGCGCTAGCGCAGACCGCGCCATGCAAACCGCACAATGCATTGGAATGGATGGAACACCTGGCGATCCTCAAGCGCTGGTACTACCGCTCATCTAAGACGGGCGAGCTGTTCCTGGCCGACAGCGCGGGCGAGTTGCCGATGCGGCGAGTGGTGCGCGGAGTCTCGCGCGTCTTCAGGGGCGAAAGGGCCGCAGGCGACCTCAGCGAGACCGCCGGAGGGTACTGGAAATTCCGCGCGGGTGAGGCGGGAATACGGTAAGAAAACCGAACCGCGGATCGCCACGGATGAACACGGATCGATAGAACCCGCTTAAAGAGCTAGTAGCACAATCTGAATCTGTGTTCATCCCCGCAAATCCGCGGCTTCTACTCTCCCGCGACCGTCATGCCGTCAATTCGCAAGGTGGGACATGCGATTGCGCTGCGAAATTCCAGGTCGCTGCCAATCTCGCTCACGTTGCACAACATGTCTTTCAGATTGCCGGCGACCGTGATCTCTTCCACCGGAAAGGTGAGCTCGCCGTCCTGAATCCAGATGCCGCTGGCGCCACGCGAAAAATCGCCGGTGACGAGATTGACGCCGTGGCCGAGAAATTCGGTGACGAACAGCCCTTCCTTGATCTCGCCGATAATTTCCTGAAGGCTCTTCGTTCCCGGCTGCAGAAAGAAGTTGCCCGTACCGATACCGGGTGTTCCGGCCAGACCTCGTGAAGCATTGCCGGTGGTCTTCAGTCCAGCTTCTTCGCGGTGTAGGTGTTCAGCAGGTAAGACTTCAGCACGCCGTGCTCGATGACGCCGGTGCGGCGGCTGACAACGCCTTCACTGTCGAAGGGACTGGTCCCAAACAGGCCGGGAATGGTTCCGTCATCGATGACACTGATGTTCTCGCCGGCGATCTTCTCATTCAACTTGCCGGTAAGGAATGAGGCGCCACGGTAAACCGAGTCGCCATTGACCGCCTCAAAGATATGCCCAAGCAGCGCGGCCGCGACGGTGTTTTCGAAGACGATAGGGACTTTGGCGGTCTTAACCTTGCGCGCTCCCAAGCGCCGCAACGTCCGCTTTGCGGCGATAGCGCCAACTTCTTCGGGCGACGCCAATTTGTTCAGCGAATGTGAAACCGAGTACCAGTAGTCGCGCTGCATGGCCGAGCCATCTACCTGCGCAATCGGAACCGCTGACCACCGAGCAGTACGAGCGGCGATTATCTCCGACAAATCCAAGCGAGTTTGCCAGCACCTTGTATCCCACAGCCGCGTCGAAGGAGCCGCCGTCTGAGTTCACGATGCGTGCGTCTGCGCTCATCGCGGCCTTCTCTGCGCGCCGCGCGTAGTCGATGCGATCTTCCGGTGAGAGCGAATATACGTCATCGTGGTACAAGCCCAAGATCGCCTTCCAGCTTTCCCAAGTTCCTCCGGATCCGGTAGCCCCGCCATCGGGTCTGCGCTGGTGACTCGCGCCAGCGCCACGGCAGATTCGACCATCTTCTTTATGCCTTCCGATGTCAGATCGCTGGAATAAGTACTGGCCGAACTCTGCCCGACGAAGACTCGAACTCCCACAGCCTTCGATCCCGCTTCTTTCAGGGTTTCAACCTGGCCTAGCCGGACGGTGGTGGAGAACTCGCTGCCATCGGTGGCAACCGCTTCGGCGGCGCTGGCGCCTTGCTGCATCGCCAGACGAACAGCATCGGTCGCAATTTCTTTCAGGTCCACAGCGGTGTGGGAGTTCTGCTTTTCAAGTGATGTAGTAGTCATACTGATCTTCGTTAGACCTTCTTGATTTCGTTGTGAGTCTCACGACGTGTGGGTTGCTGCCCGCATCCGTGATCCCACTCTGTCGGGGAGCCTTCGTCCCCCACTGCTTAATCCCACCCTGTGGAAGGTTTGTGGAAATCCCCTGGTGGGACATCCTATATAGAGCATGTCCCACAGTAAGCCTCGGGGAATCAATGATTCACGCGATTATTGCGGAACTGTGAATCGGATCACAATCTGTGGATTACTGTCGCGGAGCTAAGGCCCGCTCAGTTACCGGTTCCGCCCACCGTCAGGCGATCAATTTTCAACGTAGGAATACCTACTCCCACCGGCACGGACTGTCCGTCTTTGCCGCAGGTGCCTACCCCCTCATCGAGTTTCAGATCGTTGCCCACCATCGAAACTCTGGTCAGCACATCCGGCCCGTTGCCGATAAGGGTGGCGTTCTTGAGCGGCGCAGTGACTTTGCCGTCCTCAATCAGGTACGCCTCCGAGGCGGAGAACACGAATTTGCCGTTGGTGATGTCCACTTGTCCGCCGCCGAAGTTCACCGCGTACACGCCGTACTTCACGGAGCGAATGATGTCCTCCGGCGAGTCCTGCCCGGCGAGCATGTAGGTGTTCGTCATGCGCGGCATGGGAATGTGCTGATAGCTTTCGCGACGTCCGTTGCCGGTGTTCGGCAGGTTCATCAGCCGCGACGACAGCTTGTCGGTCAGATAGCCCTTCAGGATGCCATTCTCGATGAGCACCGTGCTGTCGGTGCGATTGCCTTCGTCATCCACATTCAGCGAGCCGCGGCGTCCAGGCATGGTGCCGTTGTCGACCACCGTGCATTTATCGCTGGCGACGCGACGTCCCATCATGTCAGAGAAGGCCGAGGTCTTCTTGCGATTGAAGTCGGCTTCCAGGCCGTGGCCGATGGCTTCATGCAGCAGCACTCCCGGCCAACCCGGGACCGAGCACCACTTCCATCTCGCCTGCCGGGGCTTCGCGGCGTCGAGTTGAATGATGGCCTGCCGGGCCGCTTCATTCGCGAAATGCTCCGGCGTCTTCTCGGTCTGGAAGAACTCAATGCCGACTCGTCCGCCGCCGCCGGACGTTCCGCGCGCAGAACCCTGACTCGGTCTTGGCGATGCAGAACACGCTCATGCGCGCCAGGGGCTGCGAATCCTCGGCAAAGCTGCCGTCGGATCCGATCACCAGGATGCGCCGCAACTCGTCGGCATAGCTGACGCGCACTTCGTGAATCCGCGAGATCGTAGGCGCGCGCAGCTTTGTCGGCGCGCTGCACCAGGTCAACCTTCGCCAGCACTTCGGCTTCTACCGAAGGCAGCGGCACGGGATACAAGATTGTGCGACGGCTTATCGGTCAGGCCAACCACCGGCTGCTTCGCCGGGCCGCTGGCGATAAGAGCCGCGGTTCGTGCCGCATGCAGAATGCGCTCCGGGGAGAGGTCGTCGGTGTAGGCGTAGCCGGTGCGCTCCCCCGAGAGGACGCGTACTCCGCAACCGACGGAAATGCCCTGACGTCGCCGACTTCACCATGCTCTCGTCGAGCGAAACCGAGGTCGAGGTCTGGTATTCGAAGTAGAGGTCGGCATAGTCGCCGCCAGCGGAAAGCGCCGCCGAGAGATAGCGCTCCACATCAGCCTGCGCCAGCCCGTAGCGATCGAAGAAGAACTTATTGTCCATAGTCACACTCTATTGGATGTTGGCCAGCGTACGAGGACGCTTACAACCGGACCGGCGACGAAAGCGAACCACCGATTCGAACGGATGAACACCGATCCGGGATTTGGAGATTGAGAGAAATCCGTGTAGATCGTTGAGATCAGTGGCTAATTTCTTCTTGTCCGGAACACTCGCCCGCTACGGAGCCCAAGCCCCAATGTTTGATTATCACACAGGCATGTGCGGGCGATTGCAGCGTGTAGACAGGCGACTTGGCTAGGCTTGGCTAAGGTGTATGCCGGTCTGCTCTCTCACTGCGGAGACACTCGCCCGCGAGCTGGAAACTTTTCTGCTGGCGGCGCCGCATGCTGTGCTGATCGAGAACGGCGATGTATTGTTCGATTTCAGCACGGCGCGATATTCGGTCTCCGGCGAAGGCAAGTGCGTCCTGCATGTGTGGTCGGAGGAGCGCAATATCGTGCGCCGCGTGCTGGATTTCGAGGCACGGTCGCGCACGCTGCGCTTGTCGGTTCTGCGCTTTGGACAGTCGAAAGCCGAGGTCCTGGAAATTTGCGCCGACGCGAGACACCGCAGTGCCACCGCGCAACGGGCGGCTCGGGCGGAGTATCAAAGCTTGCTGGTTCGTCTGCTCGAGCGTGAGTATCCTGGTACAAAGATCGAGTCGGTCAGCGCCAAAGCTGACCTGGAACATTCCTTCAGCCCCATCTATACCCGAGCGATCGTTCGCACGGGGCAGTCCGCGGTTGCTGTTCTTGGGGTAAATAGCGATGAGAGTCAGGCATCGATTGATGCCGCGCTCAGCTTCGGCATCCTTTGGCTCGATTATCACCGGCAGCGCGCAGACCGGTACCACGTTGAGGGACTAAAGCTTTTCCTTCCGCACGGACGAGCCGAGTCGTGAGCCAGCGCATGGCGCGGCTCGATCAGAATGCCGTCAAGTGGCAGCTGTACCAGGTAGCAGAGCGCGCCGAAAGCTGCGAGGAACTTGATTTTCGCGATCACGGTAACCTGGCGACGCGACTGGTTCGTGCGGTTGATCCGCATACCACGCGAGAGCGCTTCGCCGGTTCGATCGCGCGCATTCAGGAGTTGGTTCCCTATGCCGACGTGACCGTCGACTCACCCACAGAAATCGTCTTCCGGCTGTATGGGTTGGAATTCGCACGAGCGCGGCTGGCACCCGTTGCGGGATCGTTTCGCAATAACGAAACCATTGTCTTTGGGATGGGGCCAGCCGAGTACACGCTCGACGACTCAACCCGAGAGTTGTTTGACAAATTGGTTGAACGGCTAACCACCAGCCGCCATCCCGCCGGCGCGCACGGCGATCCGCTTTATCGTCTCTGCCCCGAGCGCTGGTTGGAGTCGCTGATCATTCGCGACGTGCGCTCAGTTGACGAGCGTTTGGATCCCAGGCACGTGTATTCGCAAGTACCCGCATTCACCGCTTCCGATCGCGTCATGCTTGACGTGTTGAGCATGACAATCGACGGCCGCCTCGCGATTCTAGAGCTTAAAGCCGACGATGACCTTCATCTGGTGCTGCAAGGCCTGGACTACTGGGCCCGTGTCCGCTGGCACCAGCAGAATGGCGGCTTCCGTCGCAACGGTTATTTCGCGGGATGTGAGATATCCGATGCCCCGCCGTTGCTTTATCTGGTGACGCCTGTGCTGCGCACCCATCCGGCAACGAGTGTCTTGTTGAAATACCTGTCGCGCGAGATCGAATGGCAGCTGGTGCAACTGGACGAACATTGGCGCGCCGGCGTGCGCGTTGTGAATCGCAAAAGAGCAAGAGCACTTCGAACCACGGATTATCACGGATGAACGCGGATCTACTTAGAAAAAAAGCAGCTTGCGACGGACTGAAACACTCAGCTGTCACTGACGCCATCATAGGGTCGTTTTATGACGTCTACAATGAACTCGGGCAGGGATTTCTGGAATCGGTTTACCGGGAATCTATGACGTTAGTCTTGCGTTCGAGAGGTCTTGCAGTTGAGCAGGAGAAGGCGGTAGAGGTCCGATTTCGGAACGAGGTGGTTGGGTTATTTCGAACTGATCTGGTTGTCGAGAACTCTGTCATTGTGGAATTGAAGTCGCTCGGGCGCTCGATGCAGTGCACGAGGCGCAGCTTCTGAACTATCTCAAGGCAACACGATTCGAAGTTGGACTCTTGCTCAATTTCGGGAGTCGTCCGCAGTTTCGGCGCATGCGGCTCGACAATGATTTCAAGACGATCCGTGAGGATCCGTGTAAATCCGTGGTTTCGCTTTAAGTTCTTTCCCGCCAGTCGCGGAACTTTACCGTGCAATCTGCGTCTAGAGATATGTGAGCCGACGCCTTCTCTTGCTTGCAATCCTGATCTCGGTCCCATGTCTCACAGTGTGGGGCCAGCAAACGGTTGAAGCCAACCCGGCTACCGCAGCCATTACCGCAGACGCACATGGTCACGATGTTAACGAGATCATGAAGCGCGCGGTCGAGAACGACTTGGTGAACTGGCATGCGGCCAAGGACTACACCTTCCTGGAACGTACGCAGGAAAACAAATTAGATGGCAACGGCCACGTGCAATCGAAAAAGATCGAGACCAGCGAGATCATGGTGCTTTACGGCGAACCCTTCGAGCGCCTGACGGCACGTGATGACCAGCCTCTTCCTCCGAAAGAGCAGAAGAAACAGGATGACAAGTTCGAGGAAGAAACGAGCAAGCGTGCCAACGAGACTCCCGAGCAGCGCCAGAAGCGAATCGCAAAATACGAGAAGGAACGCGACGAAAATCGCGCGTTTGTCCGCGAAATCCTCAGGGCGTACACCTTCAGGCTCAGCGGCGAAGAGGTGCTGCATGGCAGAAAGACGTGGGTTATCGAGGGCGAGCCGCGGCCCGACTTCAAGGCTCAACACAAGGACGCAAAGATTCTTTCCAAAATCAAGCCCCGCTTCTGGATCGATCAGCAGGATTACACATGGACCAAGGTCCGTGGCGAATTAAGCGATACGATCTCATTCGGGCTGGTCATCGCCCGCCTGCACAAAGGAACTACCTTCGAGCTGCAGCAGATGCGCATTAACGACGAGACTTGGCTACCGCAGAAAATCGATGTGCTCTTCGATGCCCGGGTAGCGCTGCTGAAGAGCATCAACGAAGAGATTCATGTCACCTACAGCGATTACAAGAAGTTCCGAACCGACACTAAAATAACCGTTGCCGAGTCACCGCCAGTGAACTGACATTCAGGCGGCGATTCGCGGTTCCGGGGGTTCTCCAATCAGTTCCTTGGCACTCCCTTCCATGGCGCGGGTGTGCTGCCAACGCACCCAGAGGATTCTCAAGGTGGCTGCTACCGGGATGGAAAGATACACGCCAATGACGCCTGCGATCTCGTTACCCATCAGCACGGCGACGATGGCTGCCAGCGGGTGCAACTCGACCTTATTCCCCATCACGCGCGGAGAAATGAGGTAGTCCTGCACCAGTCGCCATAGCCCAAGGAATATGGCGATCCACAGCAGGTGGGGAAAGGCGGCGAGAAAGCCTATTCCCAGAATTAGTGCGGCTGCTATCGCCGGTCCAACGACCGGGATAAATTCAAGAAACCCGGCGGTGACTCCTAACGCAAGCCCGTAAGGAAGATGCATCAACCAGAAGAAGCTGCTTAGAACCAGAGTCGCCGCTCCCGCCAGGATGAGTTGCGCGCCAATGAAGGAGGCGAGCATTTCGTCCAGGTCCCTAGCCACATCGCGCATGAAGCGCCGCTGCTGACGGCGATTGAGGGCGCAAATCGCGGCGTCGGCAAGACTGCGGCCGTCCTTTAGAAAGAATATGGCCAGGATAGGTATCAGCAGGAACCACACGGCATTCTTTAACGAACCGGCAATGCTGGCGCCGATTTGACTGGTGTAGCTCTCTAGAGCATCGCGATGGCTGGCGATGAACTGTTCAATTCGAAATTGCGTGTCATAGCTCCAGCCATGCCGGCTGCCGAGCTGCCAAACAATTTTGCCGCTAGCGACCCTATCGAGCAGACCGGGCATGGACTGGACCAGCTGACGCATGTCGTCCACAATTCGGCCACCGAAGATAGCTATTAGTAGAGCCAGAATGCCACCGCAGATGAGATACGTTTCGAGAATCGCTAAGGCGCGGGAGTTGCGCCCCATTGGGGACCGCTCGATGCGAAGCACGATTGGTTCCAGAAGGTAGGCGAAGAGGACCGAGAAAAGCACCAGGATGAGGGTGCTTCGCACCTTATAAACGAACCACGCCGCGACGACGAAGATAAGAACGGTCGTCAGCGAGCGCGCTGTCCGGCTATCGAAGATACCCATGTATCCTGTCGGATGTGAGGGGTCGGGCAGCGGTTGTAGAGCTGAAATCGGGTAGCCGGACGGCTATTACGACGCAGAAATGGTTCTGCCGCCCTGAAGGGTCTCAGGATTATTAAGATGAAAATTTTCCCAGTGCTCCCGCACTGGACTGGGCTGTCGCATTGTTAATCCGGGCCGGGGTGCACCGTTCAGTGCCGACGGGACCCTGCTAACGTCTTCGGCTTACGGCTGGTGCAGGTGGTTTGCCGCTGTAGTCCTTGGGATAGACCACGACATACCTCTGCAACGCTTCGCCCGCGCTTTCGGTGCGCAGGTCAGTGGCATTGCGCAAGGCAAGATGCAAGATGCGGCGCTCGCGAGAGGCCATGGGGGCAAACGCGTACGGAATGCCGGTGCGACGCACCTGCTCGGCAGCCACTTCCGTCGCCATGCGCAACTCCTTCTTGCGGGCCGAACGGAAGTTCTGGCAGTCGAACAGCACCAGATCGTGCTCTTCGGTGGAGAGCCGCAGCATCTCCAAAGCCACCTGTTCGAAGGCGCGCAAGAGTTCGGCGCCGCGCTCCAGCAGCAGCGGGCTGTCAGCGCCGCTGAGGTCAACCAGGATAGTGGGATTCTCGGAATCGTTCACATCGACCGGTGGCGGATCGACCGTGATCTTGTACTTAAGGCGAAAGTCGCCGTGTTTGATAATCCCGTTCAGCAGTTCACTTATCTTGCGAGCAGCAGCGACTTTGTCCTGAATTGGCATAGTGTTCGCTTATTTGTTGCTCTTGCGAGCGCGCTTCTCCGCCTCGGCCCGCATCTCTTTACCCAGCCCGGTGCGGTTCATGATGGACTGCTGAATGATGGCGATGACGTTGCCCATCGTCCAGTAGAGACTCAAGCCCGACGGCAGCGACCAACTGAAGAAACCCAGCATGGCCGGCATCATGAAGGTCATCATGCGTTGTTGTGCCGGATCCATACCGGCGCTCGGCGTGAGCTTTTGCATGTAGAAGGTGCTGGCCACGATGAGGACCGGCAAGATGTACAGCTTGTCGGGCGACGACAGGTCGTGGATCCAGAGGAACTGTGCATGCCTGAGCTCTAGGGCATTGCCCAGCATGGAGTAGAACGCCCACAGGAACGGCAACTGAATCAGCAAGGGCAAGCAGCCGCCGGCGGGATTGACTCCTTCTCGCTTGTAGAGCTCGGAGATCTCGGCATTCATCTCGGTACGCCGCGGATCGCGCATCGGGATGTTCTTATACTTCGCCTGTATCGACTTCATCTGCGGCTGCAGCTTTTGCATCTTGAGCGCCGACTTCTGGCTGGTGATGCGCAGCGGCAACAACGCGATGTTGATGATGATGGTCAGGATGATGATCGACCATCCCCAGTTATGGACCACGTGGTGGTATGTCCACTTGAGCCACTGAAAGAGAGGGCGGGCGAAGAATCCGAAGTAGCCGAAGTCCACGACGTGCCGCAGATCGGGACCGCCAGGCTGGCCGTCGTCGAGGTTGGCCTTCACCGACTCGAGGACATCAACCGCCTTGGGGCCGACAAACATACGTTCGCTGGTGACGCCGTCGGTGTTGCCCACGGCCGCGCCCAGTACCTGATAGGTGTCTACCTTGTCGGGCTCAGGATGGGCAGGATCTTTGGGAACCGTGATCTGGTGATGAAGGCTCACCAGCGTGGCGGTGCGGGGCAAGTCAGGCAAGAAGACGGCGGCAAAATACTGGTCTTGAACGCCCGCCCAGCTCAACGGCCCTGGGATTGTGTTGCCTCCGCTGACCTTCTTCGCCTCTAGACGGGTAACCTTGCCTTGCGCCTCGTACTCAACGCGCGAGGCGGCGTAAGAAGGCGCAGTCGACTGATCTCCGAAGGCGGCGGGCCAGACAGGAAACGCCTGTACAGGCTTGCCGTTCTGGGTGACGGCGACTTCAACGTGCAAGACATAGCTGTCGTCGAAACGAAAGATCTTGCGAACGGTAACCCCGGCGTCGGAGTACTCATATGTCAGCTCGCCGGGAGCGGTGATGGTTGGATCGCCGTTTCCGACGTACAGCGCCGAGTTGAGCTGGTCACGAAGCGTGCCGTCATAGGTGTAGAGGGCAAGGGGCAAACCGTATTGCACGGCTGCCGCATTGATCAGGTCTAACGGCTGCCCCTGCTCATTGTTGTATTTTTTCAGCACCCACGATTTGGCTTGGGCGCCTTTGTTGGTGAAGACGATGCGATAAAGGCTGTTCTCCACCACGGTTTCAACTTCGCCGGTGGCAGCTTTGTGCCCAGCAGAGGCGGCGGAGGTTTCCGAAGCCTTCTGTTTTTCAGAAACTTGCTCAGGAGCTGTTGCTGCGGCTGCCGCAGGCGCGGAGCTTTGTTCGGCGGCAGTGGTCGAAGCAGGTTTGGGGGGCGGATTCTTCGCCTTGTTCTTGATCAGCACGAATTGCCCAATCAAAATCAGGGCGAAGGTGACAACTAGAACCAGCGTCATCCGGCTCTGTCCACCACCGCCGCCGGAATCCTGTTGTGGGTTACGATACTCGGGCAAGTTGGTCCGTTCTCTGTTGACTATTGAATTCTGTGTTTAGTTCTATCCTGATCGGGACGACTCGCCGCAGGGGAAAAGCATACTCGAAGGACCAACATAACGGATATCTCTTCTGGCGACGGCGGTCCTTCGACTCGTCGCTGTTCTCCTTCTGCCCAGCTAGGGCAAAATCGGCCCTTGCCGGGTACCCCGGACTCGCTCAGGATGACAGCCGATACTTGGAGTCGGCTTACTCCACCAAAAACCTTCTGGAACCGGGTCGTACCCGCCGCGGCAGAACGGGTGGCAACGCAACAGCCGCCATCCGGCAAGCACACTGCCGCGCAATGCACCCTGCTGATCCACTGCCTGCATGGCGTACTCCGAGCAGGTCGGAACGAAACGGCAGGCGGTCGGCAGGGCCGGCGATATCCAGCGCTTGTAGCCGGACAGCATCGCGTGCAACGTCCGCTTCACGATTCCTGAGCCTTCGCTTCCCGCGCCCGTTGCATTGCCAGTTTCAAACAGCGTTCGACCTCTGCGCGCAATTCGCCAAACGGCAACTGTAATACCGACTTCCGGGGATTGAACACCACGTCCACCGACGCGCTTTCCGCCGGCCACGAATCCCGTACGGCTTCGCGCATGCGGCGCTTAATCCGGTTCCGCTCGACCGCGTTTCCCAGTACCTTTCCCACCGTGAGGCCCACTCGTACCGAGCAGGAATCGTGTGCGCCATAGGCGCTGCGGCGAAGGAAAAAAACTGTCATATTCCCGGTGAACTGCCGGCGCCCTTGCTGATATACCTGCTGAAAGTCAGCATGCCGCAACAGGCGCTTCGTTTTCGGGAATTTACGGCCGGCCTCGGTCAATCAACGTCCGCCAACTGGGACTACCGGGGAAGTCCTCAGCGTTGCGACTCCTGATGTACTGTTTCCAGCAATGACGCCGTTCCCCAGCTAATCGCGGTAACTGGCTGTTACGGCAACGCGTTTGCGTCCTTTAGCACGTCGGCGGGACAACACTGCGCGGCCACTCTTGGTCTTCATGCGAGAACGAAATCCGTGCGTCTTTGAGCGGCGACGACGGTTAGGTTGGAATGTGCGCTTCGGCATTCGTAACTGCGCTCCTCACTAAGGGCAAAATGTCTGTAGGCAAACCCAAAGTATACAAGGCAGTGCTGCTCAGCGGCAACCTTAGCGGTTGGCTTTTCGCTTTTCGCTTTTCGCGACAGGGTTCGCAAGTGGCAGAACCGATGGTCGCTTCTCCCGATTTCCAGAGTGTTTTCCAGAGCGTTTCATTCATTCTTGCGTGGCCTGGCTTTATCTATGAAGAGCGAACGGCGACCAGGGAAGAGCGGAAACGACCGTGACTCCGAAATCGTGCAGTAATCCTCAGCGGAGTGACTGCACACTGCGCGCGGCATTCGCTCGCGCTCAAAAAAAATTTTTCGTACAGTAACTTTCCCGAAATCAATCGTTCTCTCGACGCATTGCATTCTTGCTGGTGCATCCACCTATTGCGCGCTTTTTTTTTCGTGCTAGTATCCCATGCAGCCACAGACAATCAGACGCACTCAACGAGTGCACGCTGCACATCCGGCAGCCTTTCCGGGGTGGCAGGTCTTTTCATTTCACGAGATGTGTGACGGACTACACGCTGTGGCACTGTGTTCGGCCCTGTTCCCACTGAACTTAACTTTGATCGGTTTGAGGCGCGAATCGCCTCGGAATTTTGCTGCTATGTCTTCTATTGGAACGTTGAGCCCCAATCCGTGGGTGCGTGTTCTCGACGCACTGGAAAAAAAAGTCAACCGCAGCTCCTACGAAACCTGGCTCAAGCCCACGCGCTTCAGTCACTCGCAAGGCTCTGTCCTATTTGTGCGCGTGCCCAATCCCGAGTTCTGTCACATCGGCGAGAAGTACGGCGACTTGATCAGCGAAGCGATCGAAAATCTCGGGCTGCGAGTTCCAGGACGTCGAGTTCGTCACCGATCAGGAAAAGCAGAACGCAGGCACAGCAGAAGACTCGAACCGAAGGCGTCTCCGATGAGCGAGCGTCCGCAGGAAGCCACGGCAACGGCCTCAGTTCGGCAACAGCGTTTCGATTGGGATGGAGCGGCACAATTGAATCCCAAGTACACCTTCGACGGATTCGTCATCGGCGCCGGCAACCAGTTTGCTCACGCCGCCGCGCGCGCGGTCGCGGAACGTCCCTCGAAAGCGTACAACCCGCTGTTCCTCTACGGCGGCGTCGGGATGGGCAAGACCCACCTCATGCAGGCCATCGGGCACGAGATCAAGAAGCGCGACCCGGAAATGTCCATCTGCTACGTGTCCAGCGAGAACTTCACCAACGAGATGATCAACGCGCTGCGCTACAGCAAGATGACCGGCTTCCGCGACAAGTATCGCAACATGGATGTACTGCTGGTCGACGACATCCAGTTCCTGGTTCACAAGGAGCGCACCCAGGAGGAGTTCTTCCACACCTTCAACGCGTTGCATGAGAATCATGCGGCAGATCGTGATCGCCAGCGACCGTCCTCCGAAAGAATTGGCGGAGATCGAAGACCGCCTGCGCAGCCGCTTCGAATGGGGATTGATCGCCGACATTCAGCCGCCCGATCTGGAGACCAAGGTGGCGATTCTGCAGAAGAAGGCTGAGTCGGAGCGGGTCATGCTGCCGACCGATGTGGCGCTGTTCATCGCGTCGAACATCCGCAGCAACGTCCGCGAGCTGGAAGGCGCGCTGATCCGTCTGACCGCCTACTCTCGCTGACTGGCGGCGAGATCAACCTGCAGACCGCGCAGGAAGTCCTGAAGAACCTCATCGACTCCCAGGTCCGGAAGATCACCATCGAATCGATCCAGAAGAGCGTCTCGCGAGCAGTTCGGGTTGCGGCCGGCGGAGATCAAGGCCAAGAACAACTCGCGCGTCATCGTCTTCCCGCGGCAGATTGCCATGTACCTGGCCAAGCACCTGACCGATGCGTCGCTGCCGGAGATTGGACGCCAGTTCGGCGGCAAGCACCACACCACCGTGCTGCACTCGGTGGAGAAGATCGAAGAGGCACGCAAGACCGACAAAGATTTGAACAGGGTGCTGAACAAACTCACAGAGAGCTTGGGCTGCATGAAACCGCGCTTCGGCGCGGTTTTTCACTTTAGGAGAGGGTTTTCCTTCGGCTCGCCCTGTGGACGGGATGTGGATGCGCGTGGAAGAGTGGATGGAACTTCGCAAGCCGTCCCGATTCAGCACAGCGGACCGCACGCTCGGAACGGCGATTTGTACAGCTGCGGCGGCATCTCGGCGCCGCTTGATTCATGCGGTTTTCCCTCAATTTTCCACTTTTCCGCAGTGCCTACTGTTACTACTGGTTTTATATGATTTTTATTTGATATAAGGAGAAGCAGTCGCAGAGCTGAGCGCGCTCGAGCGAACGTCCGCTAACAAGAGCGACCTGCCGAGGTGAAACGAATGGCTGCCGAAGCAACGGGAGCGATTCAGGGTACAGCGATGGAAATCAGCGTCAGCAAGTTCGAACTGCTGAAGGAACTGACTGCCACTCAGGGCGTGGTCGAACGCAAGACCACGATTCCCATCCTCTCCAACTTTTTGTTCGAAGCCGCCAACGACCGGTTGACCATCACCGCCACCGATCTCGACCTGAGCCTGCGCACCTCGTGTGCGGCCAAGGTGAAGAAGCGAAGGCGCCTGCACCATCCCGGCGCGCAAGCTGTACGACTACGTGAAGCTGCTGCCCGACGGCGACATCTCCATCAAGCTGCTGGAGAACCACTGGGTCAACATTCGCTCCGGCCGCTCGAACACCAAGATGGTCGGCATGGCGCGGGCGAATTTTCCCGGGCTGCCAACGTTTCCCACCAGCCGGCATGGTGAAGATTCCGGCGCAGACGTTGCGCAGCATGATCGGCCGGACCATCTTCGCCATCTCCAACGAGGAGTCGCGTTACACCCTGAACGGCGGCCTGATGGTGCTGAAGCCGGAGTCGATCACCATGGTGGCGACGGACGGCCATCGCCTGGCGCACATCGAGAAGCAGGGCGAGCAGTTCGACGTTACCGGCGAGAACAAGACGCTGATCCCCAAGAAGGCGATGAGCGAGCTTTACTCGCTGCTGCAGAACAGCGACGTGGACTTCATCGAGTTCGCCAAGGACGAGTCGACGCTGTTCTTCCGCATCGGCGAGCGGCTGCTGACCTCGCGCCAGTTGACCGGCCAATTCCCCAACTACGAAGCCGTGCTGCCGAAGGAGACCACCAAGTCGGTTGTCGTGCACGGCGCGGACCTGAGCACCGCCATCCAGCGCGTGGCCCAGTTTGCCGACGAGCGCTCGCGCGCCATTCGCATGAAGCTCGACAAGAACGAGCTCAAGATTTCCTCGTCGTCCACCGACTCCGGCGAGTCGGAAGATTCGATCGAGACTGCCTACACCGCCGATCCCATGACCATCGGCTTCAACTCCGAGTACCTGATCGACTTCCTGAAGGCCTCAACGGCGGCGACGTGCGGCTGGAGTTCAAGGACGCCCAGTCCGCCGGCCAGATGCGTCCCGACGACGGAGCTGACGACGGCTTCAAGTACCGCTACGTCGTGATGCCGATGAGGATTTGAAAACCAGTTGTCAGCTATCAGTTCTCGGTTGTCAGTCAAGACAAAGCCGGATAAGAGTCCGGCTTTTTTGCGTTGTCATCACGAGCGCAGCGAGGGATCTGCTCCTCGCTCGAACCGCAACAATGGTCAGCTTTGTCGCAGGGCCGCCGAAAGCAGGTCCTTCGCTTCGCTCAGGATGACAAGCAGAACTGACTAATAGCTGAGAGCTGACGGCTGAGAGCTCCCTACCCGTTTGGCCGCACGTACTTCGTCTTGCTCGTGGTCTTCAGCTTGAAGACGTCGCCATTGATCTTCTTGTTGAGTTGGATGTTGCTGTACTTCGCCAGGCGATAGTCGCCGGAGGGCTCCAGCAGCTTCTGCTGCACGCTGACGCCGCGGGCCGGGTCAATCCACAGCGTGATGGTCGCAAACATGTTACGGACCTTCTGCGACTTGGGCGTCAGCTCCAGCTTGCCGGCATTCACGCCCTGCACCTGCTCCATGCCGGCGTACTTCACGTCGAAGGACTTCTGCAGGTCGTGCCGCTGCCGCCGAAACCCAGCACCAGGAAGGTCTCGAAATCGGCCTTGTTTTTGCCGGCGTTGTACTGGGTCACTTGCTCGGCACTCGGCACGTAAACGCTCACCATGCCTTCGCTGAAGAGCACGTACTTCTTGTCGGGAGAGCTGATGTCGGCGGCCATCTGCACCTCGCTGCCCTGGCGGCGGAAGTACATGGTGCCCTTCTGGATGTCGTGTTCGTCCACGACCTTCTGATACTGGTCCCAAACGAAGTCGGTTTGGGCGGAATGAAAGTTGGCAGCCGCCTGGTCCATGGAGTTCAGGATGGCTTCCAGGTTCTGCGCATGGGCAGTCGAAGCCAGCAGTAAGGCGAAAACAACGAGACATAGCCTGAGTTTCATAGAGTGACTTTCTAGTTAACACTGTCACACGGCCGATGTTGCCGCAATGTCTGCGCGGCATCTCAGCGATGCGCCCAAACCTTGTAAGCGACGACCTTGTGCTTGCTATCGCGTACCGCTTCGTAGTGGTCGATGCTGATCTCGCCGGAGATCGGTTCCAGCACGCGCAACAGCGACTCGCGAATTTCGTCATCGCTGCCGTCGTTTACCGCGGCCGCATCGACCTTGTACAGAAATCCGTCTTCCGTCGGGCTGCACGACAATCTCAGTCTGATGCGGGGCGCGGACGGTCGGTTTGTCACGGAAGTTGATGCCAGCGGCGCGAGAAAGATGAAGGCCAGAATCAGCGTAACCATGATGTCGTAAGGCACGCTGCCGCGCGGATAGGTCCACCAGAAATAGCCGCCGAGCACTTGGCGAAACTTGCTCATCGTTATGGCTAGTGTAGAGAAGCGGCGGGAGGAAGAGCAAGAATGCCGCTATTCGCCTTTGCGCTCTTGCGCCAGAGGGCACCAACATCCGCGTACGGCTTGGACTCGACCCGATTTAAGCGTGGCATCGAGTCGTCTGGCCAAAAGCCAAGAGCCAAAGGCCAATAGCGAATCTTCACACTCCTCAGCTCCACCACCGTCGCGCCGCCGCCGCCTTCGTTCTGCGGAGGCTCGGTCACCGTGGCCACGTGGGGATGGCTCTGCAGAAACTGCCGCAGCGCCTTGCGCAGGATTCCCATGCCGCTGCCATGCACCACGCGCAGACGGACCGCGCCCGCCAGGAAAGCGCGATCCACGAACTTCTCCACCGCCCGCGTGGCTTCATCCACGGTCTGGCCGATGACGTTGATCTCGGTTGGCACGCTGTCGTCCTCGCGCGCCAGCGAGACGTTGATGCCGCGCGCGCGCGCCGCTGACACCGGATTGCCGCCCGCCCGCGCCACCACGCTGGCGAAATCGTCGCGCGCGACCTTCATCTTCATGGGCCCGACCGCGACCTCGAAGGTGTCATCGTCGAAGTGGCGCAGCACCTTGCCATCGCGGCCCAGCGACTTCAGCCGCACCGTGTCGCCCACCGACACCTGCTTGCACGATGTGCTGCTGCGGCATGGGGATCGCCTGCGTCGGCGCCGGTGGTGTGCGCGACCACGGTGGAATCGAACTGCTCGCGGAATTCGCGCCGCATCTTGGCGATGCGGCGCTCGGCGTCTTTCGACAGCTTCAGCGCCTGCGCGCGGTCCTGCACCGCGTTCACCGTCTCGCGCGCGCGGTATTCGAAGTCGCGCAGCACGCTTTCCAGCTTCTTCTCCAGCTCGCGCAGCTTCTCGCGCTGTTCTTTGCGGCCTTCGAGCTGCCAGATGGTTGCGTTCGCCGCGCCAACTTCCTGCTCGCGCGCGCGCAAGCTGGCCGCGCTCGGTGTCGATCTGGCGCAGGTCGGTGTGCAGCCGGTCGAGGAAGCGCGACACATCCTGCGCCTGCGAGGTCAGTGCGCTGGCGCGCGCTCGCCACGATCTCGGGGTTCAGCCCCAGCTTCTGCGCGATGTTGATGCCCGCCGACGCGCCGGGCACGCCCATGCGCAGCTCGTAGGTCGGAGCCAGCGTGTGCTCGTCGAATCCGACCGCGGCATTGAGCACGCCCGGCGTGTTCGCCGCATAGACCTTCAGCGCCGTGTGGTGGGTGGAGATGATGCTGAGGCAGGCGCGCGCGCCGGAAGTAGTCGGCGATGGCGACGGCCAGCGCCGCGCCTTCTTCCGGATCGGTGGCCGAGCCCAGCTCGTCGAGCAGCACCAGCGAATGCGCGGTCGCCTGGTGCGAGATGAAATCGATGTTGGTGACGTGCGCCGAAAAGGTCGACAGGTTCTGCTCGATCGACTGGTAGTCGCCGATGTCGGCGAAGACGGCATCGAAGATCGGCAGCTCGGCGCGCTCGGCCGGAACCGGAACACCCGACTGCGCCATCAGCGCCAGCAGGCCGATCGGTCTTCAGCGCCACCGTCTTGCCGCCGGTGTTGGGGCCGCTGATGATGACCTGGCGATGCTCGCTGTCGAGCTCGACCGTGAGCGGAACCACGGCGACGCCCTTCGGCTTCAGCGTGCGCTCCAGCAGCGGATGGCGCGCGTTGCGCAAGGCATCGCAGCGAGTCACTGGGCTGCCATTCCGGCGCGTTGCGTTGAGTACTCTTCGGAGTTCGCCGGCCAAGCAGCTTCACGGCGACGCAGTCGTAGTCCTCGGCAAATCGCGCTTTGGCGAACTGCAGTTCCAGTTCGGCTAAGAATCTCCACCGCATGCCGCCAGCGCATCGGCGTGCTCGCCCAGCCGCGCGGTCATCTCCAGCAGGATGCGATGAATCTCCGCCTGCTCGTCTTCCAGCAGCCGCACCAGTTCGTTGTTCTGCTCGATCGTCTCCAGCGGCTCGATGAAGACCGTCTGCCCGCTGGACGAAGCTCCGTGCGCCACGCCCTGCACCCGGCGGCGCTGCTCGACCTTCACCGGAATGACGAAGCGGTCGCCGCGAATCGTGACCAGCTCGTCCTGCACGGCGCCGCCTTCGGAAAGCCGCCGCAGATACGAGCGCAGCGATTCCTGGATGGTGCGCTTCTGCTTCTCGATCTCGCGGCGAATGCGCGCCAGCTCAGGCGAGGCGCGGTCGTCGAGCGTGCCGTCGGGCAGAATCTTGTTGCCGAAGTAGCGCAGCAGCGGAGTGAAGTCGGCGATGCTCTGGGAAAGCTCGATGCACTGCCTGCCAGTTCTCCTGCGACTTGCGCCGTGGGATGCAGCGCGATCTCGCGCCACTCGGCGGCGCGGTCGGCCAGCAGCAGCAGGTCGCGGATCTCGCTCAGCTCCAGCGCCGCGCCGCGGATGCGCGACTTGTTGATCAGCTGGCGTGGGATCGAGCAGCCCGTGAAAGTCGAAGCTGCCGCCGGTGCGCAGGTATCCGCGCAGCTCTTCCGTGAGCTGCTGCTGCCGCTCGATCCATGCCGGTCCTGCGAGGGCGTGAGCTGCATGACCCGCTCGCGTCCCGAGCGGCGAAGCGGTGTAGCCGGCCAGCAACTGGCGAAGCTGGTCGAATTCCAGCACGCGCTCGCTGGTGTGCTGAATGGGGCGTGGGAGAGTTCATGGTCGGCTTCTATGGTACAGGAGAGAAAAGCTGCTCAGCCACGCAGCGTTGTCGAGCTCGCCAGCTCATTCACCAGCTTGAATTCACGAGTCGTCGACTACCGCTTCAGCTGCGCAGCCGGTCGCAGATACACTGATTCGGCTGCATCTTCGTAACCGAGTGTTCATGCTGCGCTGCGCCCGCTACCCACAGGACTGCTGTACGGATACACTGTACCCGAGCAGCCAGTTCATCTAGCCGTCGTAAGAGGGATCGAATGGCTGCATCAACTTCCGACGCATTCGTGTTCTTCGGCGCCACCGGCGACCTCGCCTACAAGAAGATCTTTCCTGCGCTGCAGAGCATGGTGCGGCACGGCACGCTGGATGTGCCGGTGATCGGCGTGGCGAAGTCCGGCTGGACCGTCGAGCAGCTGCGCGAGCGCGCCACGCGACAGCATCACCAAGCACGGCGGCGGCGTGGACGACGAAGCCTTCCAGAAGCTGTGCGAGCTGCTGCGACTACATCGACGGCGACTACAAGGACGACAAGACCTACAAGCAGCTGCGCGCCAAGCTGGGCGACGCGCAAGCTGCCCACGCATTACCTGGCGATTCCGCCCAGCATGTTTCCGGTGGTGGTGCAAGGGCCTGGCGAAATCCGGCAGCGCGCAAAGAACGCGCGCGTGATTCTGGAGAAGCCCTTTGGGCGCGACCTGGTCTCGGCACGCAAGCTGAACGACACGCTGCACCAGGCGTTTCCCGAAGAAAACATCTTTCGCATCGATCACTACCTGGGCAAAGAGGCGGTGGAGAACCTGCTGATCTTCCGCTTCGCCAACAGCTTTCTCGAGCCCATCTGGAACCGCAATTACGTTCACAGCGTGCAGATCACCATGGCCGAGGCGTTCGGCGTCGAAGGGCCGCGGCAAGTTTTACGAAGAGGCCGGCGCCATTCGCGACGTGGTGCAGAACCACATGCTGCAGGTGGTCGCGTTCCTGGCCATGGAGCCGCCCACCAGATGTACGTCGACTCGGTGCGCGACGAGCAGGTGAAGATCTTCCGCACCATTCCGCCGCTCAGCCCCGCCAACATCGTTCGCGGCCAGTTCCGCGGCTATCGCGACGAGCCGGGCGTCTCGCCGCATTCCGACGTGGAAACGTTTGCCGCGTTGCGCCTGGAGATCGATTCCTGGCGCTGGGCAGGCGTGCCGTTCCTGATTCGCGCCGGCAAGCGGCTGCCGATCACGGCGACCGAGGTCTTCGTCAAGCTGCGCAAGCCTCCGCTCAGCAAGATGGGCGGCCGATGGGCGCAACTACTTCCGCTTCCGTCTTGGGCCCGACATCGAGCTCAGCCTTGGCGGCCGCGTGAAGCGTCCCGGCCCGCTGATGGTGCCCATGCCGGTCGAGCTGTCGGCGGTGAAGTACACCACCAACGACGAGATGGACGCCTACGAGCGCCTGCTGACCGACGCGATGAAGGGCGATCCAGTTGCTGTTCGTGCGGCAGGATGCGGTCGAGGCCGCGTGGGCGATCGTCGATCCCATCCTGGGCGATTGCTGTCCGACGGAAATGTATGAGCCAGGCACTTGGGGTCCGCCGGATTCGCGCGAACTGGCGGCCGACATTGGCGGCTGGCACGATCCGGAATAGGTCAGGGTATACGTTTCCCCGAGACATAAGGATTGCCCGCCAAGACGAAGCGCAGCGGCTCGTCGACAGCTTTCTTGATTCCGATCCGCGGAGTTGCCAAGATCTTGTCTGGCTCGATAGCCATCATCGGCGAACCATAAATCCGATCTGCGCGATGTAAGGTCTTTCGCGTTGTCGCGCTCGCGCGTGATGCCCATCGCTTCGGCCATTCTTCCTGGGCCACTCGAGATCAGGCGCAGTTGCGCGGGACGAGTCGGGGACTGCAGCTCGAGCCCTCGTGCTTCCGCCATCGCTTCAATGCCCGCAACCGGCTCCATCGCACGAAGCAGCACGCCCTCACCATAGCCTTCTGGCATGCACGACACATTCAGGCAGTAATGATTGCCGTAGATGAAATAAACGTAAGCATGGCCCGGGGGCCCGAAGAGCACGGCGTTGCGCGGAGTGCGTCCCGAGTAGGCATGGGCGGCCGGATCGCCGGCCCCGAGGTAGGCCTCGTTCTCAACGATTCGACCGGCGAGCAGCTTGCGCCCTTCGCGTCGAATCAGCAACTTGCCCAGCAAGTCGCGGGCGACGATAACCGGATCGCGATCGTAGAAATCGCGTGAAAGGATGGTCGCATTGCGCAATTGCAAACCGAACTCCTGAACCCGATTCACCATCCTATAGAATCGAAGATTCGCCTTATGAACAAGATGATTTTGGCCAACCTGGTGCATCGGCCGATTCGCGCAATTATCAGCATCTTCGCCGTTGCGGTCGAAGTTACGCTGATACTGCTGATTGTCGGCATCATGCTCGGAATGCTCAACGACAGCAGTAGCCGGCAGGCAGGCATCGGCGCCGACATCATGGTGCAGCCGCCAGGAGCTTCGCTGTTTATCGGAGTCAGTGGAGCTCCGGTGTCGCAGAAAGTTGCCGACAAGATTCGGCCAGCTGCCGCACGTGGTCGCCGTGGCGCCCGTGGTTGCGCAGCTCTCGACCGCGGGGGCGGTTCAGGTCATTGATGGCATTGAGCTGAAGTCCTTTGAAGCGGTCAGCGGTCCGCTTCCTTACCTGTCGGGAGGCCCGTTTCAAGGGCCCTACGACATGATTGTCGACGACCTTGAAGCCGGGTCGAAGCACCTGAAGGTTGGCGATACGGTTCACGTGCTGAACCACGAGTTTCGTATCTCCGGTATTGTGGAGCACGGCCGCGGGGCGCGCGAGTTTGTACCCCTTTCAACTTTGCAGGAGGTCATCGGCGCCACGGGAAAAGCCTCGATCTTCTACGTCAAGCTCGATAATCCAGATAACGCGGATCAGGTAGTTCAGGAAATCAAGAGCATTCCCGGCATGGAGCAGTACGGGGTTCACTCGCTGAAGGAATATCTGAGTCTGATGACTTCGAGCAGCGTGCCGGGCCTGACCACCGTTATTCGGGTAGTAATCGGGATCGCGATGATCATCGGCTTCATCGTCATCTTCCAGGCGATGTACGCCGCGGTGATGGAGCGCACGCGCGAGATCGGAATACTGAAAGCACTTGGCGCAGGCAAGTTCTACATCGTGAACGCCATTCTGCGGGAGACTCTACTGATCGCTGTGGCCGGCGTAGTGCTGGGAATTGCAATCAGCTTTGCCGCTAAAAGCGGGTTGAAAGCGCACTTTCAGACGTTGCCACTCATGATCACCCAGTCGTGGCTGGTCCGCGCCACCATTATCGCCATCATCGGCTCACTGCTGGGAGCGTTATATCCAGCGTTGAAGGCTGCACAGAAAGATCCGATTGATGCGTTGGCGTACGAATAGGCAAGAAGGTTTCAGTCGTCAGGTCTCAGTTCAAGCCAAACCTGACTATGCTTTCGCGAGCATCGTCACAGTGCAGCACAATAGGAACCAGCCATGGACGCCCATCGTTTCTTTTTTGTCTGAAGACTGACACCTGATATCTATTTCTGTTTCGAGTTATCCGGATTTGGAATGCTCTGCGGATTCTGCTGCTGCCCCTCATCCTTCATCTTCGCGGAATTCTTGATAAACAGCACCGTCTTCCAGATGTCGTCGTCGGAGAGCACGCCGTCCCAACCCGGCATGGCCGTCATGCGGATGCCGTACTTGGTTACGTAGAAAAGATTGGCGTCGGGATCATCCGGGGTGTGGGCCATCAGCTGCGGTACCGGCGGATAGAAATTTTTCTGTAAGGGCGAAGTTCCTTTCGTCAGGCTGCCATGGCAGAGGGCACAGTTCTTGTCGTAGGTCATGGAGCCATCCATGATGTTATCCGTCGTGGGCTGGAAGGGGTTGGCTTGCTTGGAAGCGTGTCCGTCCACCCATTCATCGAGCGACTGATTCGCCGTGCGCCGCTCAAAGCTTCCAGGCCCGTTGGGCACAGCCCGGGTATCAAAATGGCCCGTCGTGGCGTAGAAGTAGGCGCCGCCGAATACCACAAGCAGCGTGACGATCACTCCTAGAATGAATCCTCGCATGAGTTGTCCTCGATGTACTGAACCTGATTCGACATTCGACGTAAGCCTTGAATAGTGAAGAATAAACTACGCTGTCGAAGAAGGACCAATTACACACTTATCAGAGGGGCACGGCCCAACGGAGAGATGTCTCAGTCGGATACCGCTTTTGCGGAAAGCTGCGTAAGGATGTCTAAACCAAGCTGGCAACTTGCAGCTGCCAGTGTATTCAATAGTTTCGCAACCTTCGAGCTTCACGCACTACGTCTTCCACTTTGGGCAGGAAGGCCTCTTCCAGCGGCGGCGAGAACGGAACCGGCGAATCGGCCGACGCGATGCGCACGATCGGCGCGTCCAGCGCGTCGAAACACTCTTCGTTGATGATGGCCGCGACCTCACCGGCAATGCCGCCGGTCTTGGTGTCTTCGTGCAGCACGATTACGCGATTCGTCTTCTCGACGGTGTCGCGGATGGCGTCGCGGTCGAGCGGCAGCACAGTGCGCAGGTCGATCACCTCCAGCTCGATGCCTTCTTTCGCGAGGATGTCGGCGGCCTCGAGCGCAACATAGACCATGGCCGCGTAAGTGATGACGCTCACGTCGCGGCCCTCGCGCACCACGCGCGCCTTGCCGATCGGGACGGTGTAGTCCTCGGCCGGCAGCTCTTCTTTGATGCGCCGGTAGAGGAACTTGTGCTCGAAGAACAGCACGGGATTGTTGTCGCGAATCGCCGACTTGATCAGGCCCTTTGCGTCATAAGCGCTGGCGGGACAAATGACCTTCAGCCCCGGCGTATGCGCAAAGTAGGTTTCAGGATTCTGCGAATGGAATGGGCCGCCATGCACGCCTCCGCCCGACGGGCCGCGCAGCACAACCGGAACCGGCGCTCCCCAGCGGAAATGCGCCTTCGCCAGCAGGTTGGTGATCTGGTTGAAGGCGCAACTGATGAAGTCCATGAACTGGAACTCGGCGACCGGCCGCATGCCGGTGAGCGCCGCGCCGAAGCTGGCATTGACGATGGCCATCTCGGAGATAGGCGTATCGACCACGCGCTCAGGGCCGAAGCGGTCGATCAGACCTTCGGTGACTTTGAACGCGCCGCCGTAAATGCCGATGTCCTCGCCAATGCAGAAGACGGCCGGATCGCGCTCCATCTCTTCCCAGATTCCCTGGCGGATTGCTTCAAGATAGGTGACAGGTGGCATAATCTATTTTGTCGAATTCGACTTGCTGAAGCAATTGTAACTATTGTACGATTTGTACAAGATGTCGAAACATACGGCCAGCACAGCCAGAGCACAGTTCGCCGATATTGTAAGCCGCGCCGAATATGCGGGCGAGCGCACTATCGTTCATCGTAGAAGTAAGCCTGTGGCAGCGATCATCCCCATCGAGGACCTCAAGTTGCTCGAACGCATGGAGGATCTTGTCGATATCGAAGACGCTCGCAAGGCGCTGAAAGAAAAAGGTCGCATTCCGTGGTCCCAAATCAAGAAAGGCATGAAGAAATAAAACGGTTTGCCCTACCTGATTGACTTCCGGCCTTCTGCGCTCAAAGCCTACAACATTCTCCCGGGTCTGGAGCGAAGGCGGATTGAAAGAGCGATCGATGCGCTGGCCAAACAACCTCGGCCCGCAGGCGCAAAAAAGCTCGTCGCAGAACTTAACCTCTGGCGAATTCGCATCGGCAGTTACCGCGTCATTTACCAGATTGAGGACGACCGATTGCTGGTCCTCGTGGTTAAAATCGGCCATCGCAAAGACGTTTATCGATAAGCGTTCTTCACTTCAAATGCACGGCAGCTTCTTCGTTCTTGGCGACGGCACTCTTTTCCCGCAACTTCGCTGTAACCGGCCCGTACTTCGGCCTGATCTGGTGGCACGAGTCGTCGCAGTACACGCCCTGATGCGTCTTGTCCGTCTCGGGATCGGGCATCGGTGACGCGACCGCCGCGTCGCGGTCGGCCTCGAGCTCCCGCTCTACATCTTCGATCAGCTTGTGGTTGTCTTCGGCCGTCAGCCAGTTCTTTTCGTTGACCAGATATTTCTCGAAGCGCGCGATCGGATCGCGCGCTTGCCAGTACTCGAACAGCTTCGCCGGAACATACTGCGCGGCGTCGTGGATGGCATGTCCCTTCATGCGCATCATCTTGGCTTCGATCAGCGTCGGCCCTTCGCCGCGACGGGCGCGCTCGCAGGCTTCATGCGTCGCGTCATACACCTGGCAGGGATCGGTGCCGTCGACAATCACGCCGGGAATGCCGTAGGCGATGGCGCGCTCGGCCAGGTCTTTCACGCAGAACTGCATGTCGCTGGGCGTCGAGTATCCCCAAAGATTGTTCTCGACCATCAGCACCAGCCCCAGCTTCTGCACCGCGGCGAAGTTCAGGCTCTCGTAGGTGACGCCGGTGGACTGCCCGCCATCGCCGACATAGGTCAGGCCGACGACGTTCTTGCCCTGCAGCCGCGCGCCCAGGCAGACGCCGGCCATCACGCCGATCAGTTCGCCGAGCATCGAAATCGGCGCGCACACATTGCGCTTCTCGAAGTCGCCGAAGTGCGACGAAGCATCGCGTCCCCACGTGGGCGAATCGGCCTTGGCCATGTACTGCCGCATGATGTCGCGCGCGCTGAAGCCGCGCACCAGCATCGCGCCCTGGTTGCGGATCATCGGCCCGAGCCAGTCGTCCGCGCCCGAGCGCGTACGCCGAGGCGCACGAGCAGCCCTCCTGTCCCAGGCCGAAGTACACGCCGCCGACCACCTTGCCCTGCTTGTAGAGATTCTCCAGCGCCACTTCCATGCGGCGGTTCAGCAGCATCCAGCGATAGATCGCGATCGCACTGCTCGCGCGAGAGATATTTCGACTCGCGAATCGGCGGGGCGGCGGCGCTCAGGTCGCCTTCGATGCGGTACTCGCAATTGGAGCCTTCGCCCGACATGAAGATGCGGAACTCGGGCTTCTCGAGGCGGTAGTCGGGAATGTCGTAGGTGCGCACCGAATTCGTATTCGGCGAGCCTTTGGATGCACGGCTCCCATCCGATGGGGCCGGACTTGCGCTCGCTTTGGTATTCACGGGCTTGGGTGAGCCGTCCGCTTGTTCGATTGCTGCTGGAGCCTTCGGCGTTCCTTTTGTAGGGGCCAGAGGAACTTTCGACGGCTTCTTCGTGCGAGCACTGGGCGGGATACTTTTCTTGTTGGCCATACGTCGCAGAGGCAACAATAACTGTGACTGGCACATGCGGAGCAGGCAAGTTGGCAGAGGGGCGTTGCGGCGACAACCGGACAGATGCATGTTACTCGCGCTCGCCGCCCTCAGGACCGTAGAAGAAGACCCAAGCCGCTAAGTCATCGCTGAAGTCCTTGAAGCGGTGCTCCACCCCGGCCGCTACGAAGAACACGTCTCCGGGGCCGAACGTCACATCTTTGTCATGGCCCTGGCGAAACGTTCCCGTGCCGCTGGCGATGACGTAGATCTCGTCGCGCGCGTGCGGCGTCTGCGGATCGATACCGCGCGGCGCGTACAGCTCGACAGCTAGCGTGCCGTGTTTAAACAGCTCTACAAAGCGCTTGCTCGTCGGGTGTTGGCAGCCGCTTTAGGGCTTCGGCGAGTTTAAGATGGCCTTGCATGTACCGATCTCCCAAGAGCTAGGAAACGATTGCCGCCTTTTTGGCAACAACAGGTTTCGGTTTCCACGCGCCGAGAATAAGTCCCATCAGCGCGCAGCCGAGCAGTGGAGCTCCGGCTGAAACAGCGATGAACTGCCACGACCGCTGCTCGAAGTGCAATTCCGTCAGCATGGCCAGTGCGGCTACCAGTCCCACGAGGAAGCCAATGCGAATGCCGCGAATCAGGCCCCACACACCGCCCAATGCAAGCACCCGCGCGACGATGAACGCCAGCACGAGATTGCAGACCAGCGCAATCACATAGGGAATGAAGTTGGGGTGCGCCTTGTAGGCCGCGATCTCTTCCGCACTCATGCGCAAGCCGTTCTGCCATGCTTGCGAGAAAACCGTGAACCATCCTGCCTGGAACAGCCAGTACACGACTCCCGAGACGCCGACCGCCGCCCAGTTCACCCGCATGCATCGCCTCCTTGGTGTTTTCGCTTGGACAATACAGCGCGTTCGAGTGATTGCGCAATTGGACTTAATTCATTCACCACGGAGGGCACGGAGGACACGAAGAGAAGGAAAGTTCAGAATTCTCCGTGCCCGTCCTGCGCCTCCGTGGTGAAATCCTTGTGCATTTCAAGCTGATGCGTTGCACTTCGCGAGAACTTCTTCTGGCGACAAGCCCTTGCTCGCGCAATGCACGCAGGCTGAGCGCATCGTGGCGCTTGGCCAGGCGAACTCCGGCTTCGTCCCGCACCAGGTCGACAGTGATAGTAGTCGGGCACCGAATAGCCCAGCGCGCGAATCAGCAGCAACTGGCGCGCGGTAGATTTCAGCAGGTCGGCGCCGCGCACGACTTCGGTTATCTGCATGGCCTGGTCGTCCACTACCACTGCAAGCTGATACGCCGGAACATCGTCGCGCCGCCACACGACGAAGTCGCCAAAGTCTTCGCCGGCGACATATCGTTGTCGGCCCTGGCCTCATGTCATCGAACGCGATGGTCTCGCCGTCAGGGACGCGGAATCGCCAGTTCACCCCGGCTGGAACTTCGTACTTGCGGGCATCGCCGATTCGATTGCGGCATCGGCCGGAATACGTCGGTTCGTCATCTCCTTCATTGGGTGCGGCCGTAGCCGACGCGAGATCTTTACGCGAACAGGTGCAGGGGTAAAGGAAACCACGGTCGCGTAGCGTGCGCCAGGCATCGAGATAGAAGTTGCGCCGCGCGCTCTGTTCGTAAGGCCCAAACGGGCCGCCGATGTCAGGGCCCTCCTGCCACTTGATCCCGATCCAGTGCAAGTCTTCGACCATCGCTCGGGCGAAGTCAGCTTTCGAGCGCTGTGGGTCGAGATCTTCGTTGCGAAATACAAGCGTTCCCCTGTTGGCGACGGCCCGCTGATAGGCCATCCAGAAAGTGCAGGCGTGCCCGATATGCAGTAGTCCGGTCGGCGATGGGGCGATGCGTCCGCGATAGTGCATGAGTAGCTTTCAGGCGTCAGGTATCAGATTAATCTCTGTGTGCTACCTTCATCGCATCCTGCTTAATAAGGAGTTCTCATGCGAAGGCTCTCTCTATCGCGCGCAGTATTTCTCTTTCTGGTGGCCCTCGTTGGATCGTCGTTGAATCTGAATGCCGCCAGCCTCGCGGGGGTTACGCTACCCGACTCAGAACAGGTTGGGGGCAAAACCCTCGTACTGAATGGTCTGGGAATTCGAACCAAGTACATGGTGAAGGTGTATGTCGCCGGACTCTATCTGGAGCAGAAGTCGTCGGACGCCAACGCCATCATCAAGTCCGACGCTCCCAGGCAGATCGTCATGAAGTTTCTGCACGGCGCCAGCAAGAGCCAGATGAGCGACGCCTTCGACGAAGGCTTCAGCGATAACGCGCCAGAGGCCAGGAAGACGATGAAGGCCCAGATCGACCAGTTGCTGGGTGGTCTCGACGCGGTCAAGACGGGAGACACGATGGTCTTTACTTACGTTCCCGGCACGGGCTCGAGCCTCGCGATCAACGGTCAAAATAAGGTGACCATCGCCGATCCGGCTTTCGCCCCCGTGCTTTTCTCTGTATGGCTTGGGCCGAAGCCACCTAATGCGGATCTGAAGAAAGGAATGCTGGGACAGTAAGTAGAAGCTTCCGGCTTCCAGCCGATTGAGGAAAACCCAGCACTCTATCCGCGGCGATGATTGCGAACCCCACCGCTCCTTATCCTCGTTAGGCTCGCGCCGGTGCTATATTGTTTTTTCGCCGGACGCTTCCGGGCCAACGCGCCTGGCAGACAGGGCGTCAGAGAACCTCAAGCAGGCGCAAGGAGATCGCATGTCAGTTGTCAGTCGGAACAATGGCCGCAGTTTGAAGTTCGCCCTAGTGGGCTCGTTGGCGGTGCTCGCTCTACTGATGGCTCGCGCTCCCCAGAGCGGAGCCCAGGAGGCGAAGCGCGCCGTCGGCCCGACGGCTGGCGGAGCTGACATCGCACGCGGAGCGTACATCGTCAACAGCGTTGCCATGTGTCCCACCTGCCACACGCCGCGCACTTCGGATGGCCAACTAAATCGTAGCGAGTGGCTGCAAGGCGGCCCGATTGTCTATTTGCCGGCGCAGCCGAGCCCGAACTGGCCGCTGTATGAGCCGCGGATCGGAGGCATTCTGCCGACCAGCGAGGCTGGCATGATCAATCTGCTGACTACGGGCCTGTGGATCGATGGCAAGGAGCTCCGCGACCCAATGCCCAAGTTCCACATGAACCGTGCCGATGCCGAGGCCGTCGTGTCTTATCTGAAGTCGATCACCTCCCGATAGGCCGCCGCTTCAAGGCGCCAGCTCTCCGACCGGAGCACGTACCGCGCGAAACCTGCCCGGAGGCGGTCTTCATTGAGCGAGGGGCAGCTCTCCCCCATTTTCCACCCGCTCCTCTCATCCTCTACACTGATTCGGTCTGCTGGGGCTGCATCCAAAGCAAGGGGAACCAAACTCATGCCGACCTTCGACAAAAACGTCACCGCTAAACAGGATTCGACCCTCGCTAAGCCTGGTCAGAAGACTGGGTCCAATAAGGCTGAGCCCGATCACGACTCGGGCCTGATCTCCAGCTACGACCTGCATCTGTTCAATGAGGGCAATCACACACGCCTTTACGACAAGTTCGGCGCGCACCTGACGGAGATGAACGGCCAAAAGGGCACGTACTTCGGGGTCTGGGCGCCGGATGCGATGCGTATCTCGGTCGTCGGAGATTTCAACGCCTGGAATCCCGATTCCAACCCAATGAACCCGAAGGGCAGCTCCGGCGTGTGGGATTGCTTCGTTCCCGGGCTCGGCAAGGGCGCGGTCTATAAGTACTTCATTCGCTCGCGCTATCACGGATACACAGTCGCAAAGGCCGACCCCTACGGCTTCTACTGCGAGACCCCGCCGAAGACGGCGTCGATCGTGTGGGACACTTGGTACGAATGGCACGACCAGGAATGGATGAACGCGCGCCAGCAGAAGAACGCCTTCGACGCGCCCATGTCCATCTACGAAGTGCATCTTGGCTCATGGATGCGCGTGCCCGAGGAGGGCAATCGCTCGCTCACCTATCGCGAGCTGGCGCACAAGCTTGCCGATTACGTGAAGCAGCTCGGCTTTACCCACGTCGAGTTCATGCCGGTGATGGAGCATCCGTTTTTCGGCTCCTGGGGATACCAGATCACCGGCTACTACGCTCCCAGCAGCCGCTTCGGCACGCCGCAGGATTTCATGTACCTGGTCGACCATCTGCACCAGAACGGCATCGGCGTGATTCTCGACTGGGTGCCCTCGCATTTCCCCAACGACGAGCACGGGCTCGCGTATTTCGACGGCACGCATCTGTATGAGCACGCCGATCCGCGGCAGGGCTTTCATCCCGATTGGAAGTCGTCGATCTTCAACTATGGCCGCAACGAAGTCCGCGCTTTCCTGGTCAGCAACGCCATGTTCTGGCTCGACCGGTATCACATCGACGGCCTGCGCATGGACGCCGTCGCTTCCATGCTCTACCTCGACTACTCGCGCAAGCAGGGCGAGTGGATTCCCAACCAGTTTGGCGGGCGCGAGAACCTGGAAGCCGTGTCGTTCCTGCAGCAGGTGAACCACGAAGCGTACAGCGAGTTCCCCGACATCCAGACCATCGCCGAGGAGTCGACCGCGTGGCCGATGGTGTCGCGGCCTCCTACATTGGCGGGCTCGGCTTCGGCATGAAGTGGGACATGGGCTGGATGCACGACACCCTGCTCTACTTCTCGAAGGATCCGATCCACCGCAAGTATCACCACAACAAGCTGACCTTCCGCGGACTGTACATGTTCACCGAAAACTACGTGCTGCCGCTGTCGCACGATGAGGTCGTGTATGGCAAGGGCTCGCTGCTGGGCAAAATGGCGGGCGACGAGTGGCAGCGCTTCGCCAACCTGCGCCTGCTCTTCGGCTACATGTACACCCAGCCCGGCAAGAAGCTGCTGTTCATGGGCGGCGAGATCGCGCAGTCCAGCGAATGGAACCACGACAGCAGCCTCGACGTGGGACCTGCTGCGCTGGGCTCCGCATCAGGGAGTGCAGCGCTGGGTCAGCGATCTGAACGCCTACTATCGCAGCGAACCCGCGCTCTACGAGCTCGACTTCAGCCCCGACGGCTGGCAATGGATCGATGCCGACGATTCCGACAACAGCGTGCTCACCTACATGCGCTATGGCCGCGACCGCGAAGCCCCGGTACTGGTGGCGTGCAACTTCACTCCCTGCCGCGGCGCGGATATCGCGTGGGCGTTCCCTTCGCGGGACACTGGCGCGAGATGCTGAACAGCAACGCAAAGATTTACGGTGGAACCGATGAAGGCAACTTCGGCGGCGTGATGTCGGACCCGATCCCGTACCACGGCCATCCGCAATCGCTGCTGCTCAACCTGCCTCCGTTGGCAGTGGTGATGCTTAAGCGGTAATAGCCGCTCTTAACCCTTACCCTAGTCGCTGATCGTTCGCGATGTCATGCTGAACGGAGCGAATGACGGGCTTCCCAACTGGGCGCCGACTATACCACATTGTGGGACACTTTAACGCAAGTGTGCGTAAATGTTGTCCGCGGATTTTTATGGATAAACACGGCCGGGCTGGCGATCTTCATTCGCATGGCGAACGAGGATCATCGCGCCCGTCTCGAAATTACATTGCAGGGCGGCTGGTCGATTACGAACACCGCGTCTGATTCTGCCAACGCGTCTCCAAGGAGGTAACGTGAAGAGACCAGTTCTATTGGCGGCCTCGTTGCTTTTGGCAATCGCAGCTGATGTAACGGCGACCGCACAAGCGGTTCCTGACGATTATCAGCAGGTCCTAAAAATCGTCGGCAAGTCCGGCGACTTCAAAGCGAATGTCTTGAAGGTCAACATCCCTCGCAACGACATTCACGTAACCATTGACAATCTCGCTGTGCCGACACCCTTTGGTTTTGGCGGCTGGTTCGCCTTGACGAAAGGCGACGGCGGCAACGACGTTCTGATGGGCGACCTGGTCGTCTCACAGGAGGAAGTCAATCCCGTGATGTCGGCCTTGCTCGATCACGGGATTGAGGTCACTGCCCTGCACAATCATTTTTTCTGGGAAACTCCGCGTATGTACTACATGCACGTTCACGGGCACGGCAAGCCGGCAGAGCTGGCGGAGCACATCAAACCCGCGCTCGATCTGATCGGTAAACCCGCTGCGCCGGGGTCGAATGCTCTTGCGAGTGCTCCGGCGAAGATCGGGCTCGACACTGCGAAAATTGCCGGGATCGTCGGTCATGACGGCGAGCAGAACGGCGCGGTCTACAAGATCACGGTGGGGCGTGACGATATAAAGCTGAAAGAAATGGGTGCAGTCATCAATGCCCGCATGGGCCTGAACACTTGGGCCGCATTCTATGGAACGAATGAGGATGCCGCCGTGGCGGGCGATGTCGCGATGCTGGCAGGCGAAGTCACTCCTACGTTGAAAGCCCTCCGCTCCCACGGGCTGGATGTGGTTGCTATCCATAACCACATGATCGGGACCGAGCCCGCCGTGATCTTCCTTCACTACTGGGGACGTGGAACTGCCGACAAGCTGGCCACCGGATTCAAGGCGGCTCTCGACCAGTTGGGCAAGGGGAGTCAAGAATAGCCAGACGTGATATTGGCAGGATCGCAGGGTCGCTTAACGTACGCGGGTGCGGATAAATCGATTCACCGCCGGTTCCGTGCCAATTCGTGATTCAATCTACTCCGTGCACTCGTCTGCAATAGCCGAACTGTTGACGTCCTACACTGTGGGACTAAAGCTCCCGCCCGGCATCTACGATCATCTCGGCGCGTATCTACAGATTCTGTTGCGCTGGAATGCAAAGACCAATCTCACCGCCATCCGCGATCCCGAGCAGATCGTGACGCGCCACTTCGGCGAATCGCTGTTCGCGGCTGGCGTACTGTTCGGGACGGAATCGCTTAAGCCAGGAACGACGCTCGCCGATCTGGGTTCGGGCGCTGGGTTCCCTGGCATTCCCATCAAACTGGCATTCCCCCAGCTACACGTCACCTTGATCGAATCGCAGAACAAGAAGGCGACCTTCCTCAAGGAGGTCATTCGGGCGCTGCGCCTTGAAGGGATCGACGTCTACAACGGCCGCGCCGAGCAGTGGGGCAAGCAGGCGGACGTAGTCACGTTGAGGGCGGTCGAACGATTTGATTCCGCCTTGCCGATCGCGGCACAATTGTTGAGCCCGAACGGTGAGCTGTGCCTGCTCATCGGTGGGGCACAACGAAAGAGTTTGGGCAGCATTGGCTGTTTGGTGTACTAAAGTGGAGCAAGTAATGCCTAATAACACAGATTCCGTGGTTATAGTGGGAAATGTAGGCTAGCTTGCGACTTTATTAGCAATGATAGTGGGAAACTATAGTCATCGATCGTGTGCGTGTATCCCGCTAATTTGCGCGGCGGCAAGGCGGAGGCCGTATCGGTACCAACCCATGACAGCTCATGAAAACGTGTCTGCGGGCGATTGAGGCCGAGCGGCAGGGCCGGAGTAGTTTGTTCCACGTGGAACATTGAGAACGGCTGTCGGTTATCAGTTCTTAGTTGTCAGATTGGGCTTAATTGCTTCAGGGTACGCCAAAACCCGAAATGAGGCATGAACGCTGACAACTTGGGCTCGATGCTGCGCCTCGCCGCAAGATGTTCCACGTGGAACACGGGCCGTGTGACCGGTGACACGGCCCCTTGTGATGCGATACCCACAAACTGTGACGTCGCTATGAAACGCCAAATCAGCCGCTTCCGTCCTCCCGACGCTGAATTACACAGCTTTTCCTCTGAAATGTTCCTATCCTGATTCCGCTGCCATTGCCGCCGAGGCGCGCCAGTTCTAATCTGCTAAACGGGGCACAAAATTCGGGAATGTCGAGAATTATTGCAGTCGCGAACCAGAAGGGCGGAGTCGGAAAAACCACCACGGCCATTAACCTGGCGGCGTCGTTTGCTCATCACGGCGCAGCCACCCTGCTGGTCGACTGCGATCCCCAGTCCAACGCCTCCAGCGGCGTAGGATTTCCACGCGATCCTGAGCGGCTCAGCACATACCAGGTCATCATGGGGGAGGCTACGGCCGAAGAGGCTTTGAAGCCCGCCGAACTCCAGAACCTAAGCCTGCTTCCGTCGAGCAAAAACCTGATCGGCGCGAACATCGAGCTAGTCACCCTGGAGTACCGCGAATACCGCCTGCGCCATGCGCTTGGATCCGATGCGCCAACGGTTCAGGTTCATCGTGCTCGATTGTCCGCCGGCGCTGGATCTGCTGACACTGAACGCCTTGGTGGCCGCGGATACGGTTCTCATTCCCATGCAGGCCGAGTATTTCGCTCTGGAGGGCGTGACCGAACTGCTCGATACCATCGATCGGATCCGAATCGAGCTCAATCCCGCGCTGTCGGTCGAAGGAGTAGTTTTGACCATGTTCGACGAGCGCACCAACTTGTCGCAGTCGGTCGCGAACGAGCTCCGCGGATTTTTTGGCGAGCTGATGTGCCAGACCGCGATTCCCCGGAACGTTCGGCTTGCAGAGGCCCCAAGCCACGGCCAGCCGGCGTTAGTGTACGACCCACGCTCTCGCGGAGCCGAGGCGTATCTTCAACTGGCAGAAGAGATTATGAAACGCGCGAAAGAAGCTCCCGCGCCACCAGCCGAGGGCAGTGTCAATGTTCAGGCCAGCGCCTAGGCAGTTGAGTGGACGGACGCAACCATTGGCCAAAGTGGTAAGACTGACGTAAATTAGGCCCGTAATTTGCCGCATTTTGTTGTAGCAACACTAGAAACACTGGCATAAGTGGGAAATCATCTATCTTGATACCAGCAGGTTTGACGACTAGCCAAAGGCTATCGGCTAACGGCCAATAGCCAATAGCGGACTTCCTATGACTGAAAAGCGCAAAGTACTCGGACGCGGCCTGGAGACGCTGCTCCCCTCTCGGACTGCGACCCAGCCGCCCGCTCATGCAGCCCCGGCAGCGGCTGCCCCGGCTCCGGTTCAGGGGGAGACCGTCCGCCAGATTCCGGTCGAGCTTATTGATCGAAATCCTTACCAGACCCGAAGCCATGTCGATGAGGTCGCACTTACGGAGCTGGCTGACTCCATCAAGGCGTCAGGCGTAGTCCAGCCCATCACCGTGCGGCCTGGCGCAGAAGGCCGTTTTCAACTGATTGCGGGCGAGCGCCGGTGGCTGGCGTCGCAACGTGCCGGCAAAGCCACGGTTCCGGCCATCGTCCGTCAAGTGTCCAACGAGCAGGCGATGGAGATGACCATCATCGAGAACCTGCAGCGCGAGGACCTGAACCCGCTGGAGCAGGCACGGGCGTTTGCGCGGCTTGGACGCGAATTTGGGCTTACCCAGGAGCAGATCGCCCAGCGCACTGGCAAAGATCGATCATCGATCGCTAACTTCTTGAGACTATTGAAGTTACCAGACAACGTTCATGGCATGATCGAGCAAGGCCAGCTCAGCTTTGGCCACGCCAAGGCGCTGATGGCATTGGATTCACCGGAAACCATCCATTTGATGGCGCTACGGGCGGTGCAGCTTTCGCTTTCCGTTCGCCAAACAGAGAAGCTAGTTACTAACTTGATGCACCCCCCCGAACGGGTCGTGAAAGAGCGCCAGGTCGACCCCAATGTCAAGCAGTTGGAACGGCAAATGCAGGCCGCGTTGGGTATGGCTGTCACTATTAACGACCGCGACGGCAAGGGGAAGGTCGTCATCGAGTATGCCAGCCTGGAAGACTTTGACCGGCTCATCGACTGGTTTGTAAAAGACTGACGGACGCTCCTCGCGCTCTTCAAGCCCTGCGGACCAAGTCCAATACCCGCTCAATGCTTCTCCGGGTCTCCGTGTTTCTGTGGTGAACTGGCCTTGTCTGTTGCGGCTTGCCGCTGTTGCTCCTGCATTTGCAGCCGTAGATCGCGTAATAGCACGCTCCAGAGCCGGACATTCGTGTTCAGCAGGATCGACAGATTCGTATCCTGAATGAAGCTGGTCTGGGTCGCCATGTTGTTGAGCAGGCTGTCCATCTGATTCAAGTCGACAACCATCTGACGCGCTGGATCGGGTCGCGATGCCGACTCAGTCGGGATCGATTGTGGCGGCGTTTGGGATTGGGTTCCGGCCTGCGCGAGCCCGGCTGCATTCATGGCACACACGACCAGAAGCACTAGCTGACACTTCCTCATCTTGCACCTCGCTGCGGCGCTGCCGCATTCTTGCTACTTCAGTATGATGGAAAACTTGCTGACCATCTCAGGAGCTGACCTGTGCACCGACTTACGCTGGGCGACTATGAACTCATCATCCTCTCCGACGGCACTTACCAACTCGACGGAGGTGCGATGTTCGGCGTAGTCCCCAAGACGCTGTGGGAGAAGCGCATCAAGCCTGACGAGCGCAATTTGCTGACGCTTGGCCTGAACTCGCTGCTCATTCGCGACGGTAAACAAACGGTGCTGGTCGAGACCGGCATCGGTCCCAAGCTGAACGACAAGTCGCGTGAGATCCATCGCAACCAGATGCTGCTGATGGAGAGCTTCCGTGAGGCCGGTATCTCGCCCTCCGAGATCGATGTCGTAATCAACACGCACCTGCACTTCGACCACTGCGGCTGGAACACGTACTACAAAGACGGGAAGCCGGAGCCGACGTTTCCCAACGCGACCTATTACGCGCAGCAGGGCGAGCTCGAACACGCGCATGAGCAGCACGAGCGCGACCGTGTCAGCTATTTGACAGACAACTACGATCCGCTGATGCAGAGCGGCCAGATGCGGGCGTTGGGCGGGAACGCCGAGATCGCGCCCGGTATCTCGGTCGAACTCTATCCCGGACACACTCGCAACCTGCAGGCAGTTACATTGCGCGCTGGCGATCAAACGGTCTGCTACATCAGCGACCTTATTCCCACGTCGTACCATCTCGACCCAACGTGGGTTATGGGATACGATCTTTATCCTCTGGAGTCGATCAACAACCGCCACCGCTTCTACAAGCGTGCGATTCCGGAGAAGTGGATGGTAGTGTTTACCCACGACCATGAAGTGCCGTGGGCTTACGTGGAGATGGGGGAGAAAGGCAAGCCGGTGGCCCGGCCGGTTATCCACTGATTTTTTCCGCGAATACTAGCCACGCCGCAGTTGCTGTCCTACAATGTAGCACCGTGTTCTAAGTACTGCCGAGGAAACGTTGCATGGGAAAGAAAGACAAGAAGAAAGATAAGAAGAAGCATCGGCAGGAAGAAGTACAGACGCCGTCAACGGCAACCAAGAAATCCGGCGCGCTCGATTTGAGAGCGGTTGCGCTCCCCGCGCCCCCCAAGCCTCTGAAGCCCGCCGACATTCGCGCCCTGCGCGCGAGCATGAATGCCAGTCAGGCACTGTTTGCGCGCCTGCTCAACGTCAGCTCCAATGCGGTCGAGAGCTGGGAGCAAGGCATCCGCGAACCGCGGCAGGCCACGCTCAAACTGTTGCACATTGCCCGTAAGACTCCCGGTGCGTTGTTGGATTGAACTGACGCTTAAAACCTCTCACCACCGAGGGCACGGAGAGCACGAGGAATCCGGGTTCCGGAACTCCGGACTCACTCCACCCTCGCCACTCAACACACCAGTAATCCTGCTCTGAAAGAGACGTTAAGCTTTCAACTCTCGGTGTCCTCTGTGTTCTCCGCGGTGAAGGCTTTTGTGTTCCTACTTGTTGGCCAGGTTCACTGCGATGTCGCCCGCGACAGGGACCATGAATCGCTCGCCTTGGTAAGCCTTGATCATCAACACGATCCACAACACGAACGAGAGCAGGCCGATGCAGCTAATGAGGAGCAGGCCGATGCCGAATCCACCGAGGTGGCCGTAGCCGCCATAGAAGAAGCCCACGCCAAAGATCATGCCCAGCACGATACGGATGAGGTGCAGACCTCCGAAGGTAACGATCGACTGCGCAGCATGAAAACGGACGTATGGCCGGCGATCGATGAGATAGAAGATGATTCCGGTAACCCAGCCAAGCACGTAGCTGAGGCAGGCAGCCGCATTTTCGGACAGGCCGCTACTGGACGTCGCCGGATAGGGTTGCACCGTACCCGCATTGGGTGGGATGGCCGACGCGGGCTGAGGCTGGCCACAAACCTGGCAGAACTGGGCGGTGGCCGGGACATCAGCGCCGCACTTGGTGCAATGAGGCATTCGTAGACCTCCGGGACTCTTCTTCTGCCACGAATGCTACACCGAAATAGGGTAGTCGAGTAGTAGAACACGATATGCCTAAAGGGCGGCGTTGCCGTTCCGGGAATGACGGCTGTCAGCTGATGGCTCCTTTTAACAATTCTGTTGCCGCGACCGATCTTTGGTCATCTCACGTTCTATGGCAGGCACACTACACATCTTTCGACGCAACGACACTCCCCTGGAATACCAGGTGAACTACAACCTCGGCCCGGCTTCGTGGGTGCAGGTGATAGATCCCGCAGGACTGGAGCATTTTCTTCGGCTCAGCACTGGTCTGGCCCCTGATAAGGTTGACGCTATGCTGGCGGAGCTACGTGACAACGGACACACCAGCGAAGCTCCGGTTAATCTCGCCGAATCGCACTTGCCGGAGATGGGATTCGCCGAGTCGCCCAGCGATGAGTAGAGTTGTCGATTGTCAGTGATTAGTTGTCAGCTGATGGGCTGGGCGAGAGTGTCGGAACGCTGTCGTCCGTTATACCCTACCCTCGTGTTTCGGATCTCGTTTGTCGGCCGGCGATGATCTCAGTTTGATGGTGAGCGCACGGGGTGGCACTTGCTCAATCTGACAACCGACAACTGACAACCGGCCACTGACAACTCATGCGAGCCCTCCTCCCCATCGCGGTCTTCCTGCTCATGGTGTCGATTGGCATGAGCCTGCGCCCTTCACACCTGTGGAAGTACTGGCGAGGGATGATCGGCGGGAATGGGTTGCGCCTCTTGCTGGCTACCTTTATTGTTCCGCCTGCTGTTGCTCTGCTTCTGTATCACTTGCTGCCGCTGGATTTCGGCGAAGGGGTTGGCCTCTTCATGCTGGGAGTGGTGCCGGGAGCGCCGCTCGTGTCGCGGATCGCAGCCAAGCGCGGCTTCGACATGCAGCTGGCCGCCAGCTACCAGGTTTGGGGCGCGGTGCTGGTACCGGTGATGCTTCCGATCGTGGTTTATGTATCGGCCCAATTGTATGACCGAAGTGTGTGGATCTCGCCGCTGGTGCTGATCAAGAACATTGCTGAGCATCAGTTTGCTCCGCTGCTGATTGGACTGTTGCTCATGCACTTTGTTCCGGCCTTCTCAGCTCGCATTCAACCGGTGGTTACTGTTGTGGGAAACATCCTGCTGCTGGTCATGATCGTGGCGGTACTGTGGGTCATGCGTGGCGAACTGGCGGCGATTACAGGCTGGTTGTTACTGGCGTCGGTGCTCCTGGCGGTCGCTTCAATTCTCGCGATCACGCTGCTGTTGCGCGCCGACTCGGAGACCGTCAAAACGCTTGCCCTGTGCAACGCAAACCGTTACGTCGGACTGGCCCTGCTTATCACGCGTCAGTACACTAATGCGCGCCATGCCGTTCCGGCTATCGCGTGTTACGCCCTGGTAGCGCCGCTGATCATGCTGATCTACGCGCGTCTGGTGCGGCGGCGCGCGGCGCTCAAGGCCACGGCATAAGAGGTGCTCTCAGCATGATTGTCCGACTCGTTTTTGGGTCTATCGCGCTTTTGCTCGTGGCAGCAGGTATGTGGGCTTACCATCACGACCAGAAGCTCGACCACGATGCCGCTCTGGTCAACCTTGGCGATCCAAATGAAACTGTGCGCGAGCTGATGGGCGATCCCACACGCGAAGGCGAGTGTGGCTCATTGACGGTGGCGCCTAAGGCATGCGCTGATGAGTATGTTTATCGGTACTACTACTCCATTTTTCGTCCGAAGTATCAGGTCGTCTGGTTCGACCACTCAGGCAAGGTCATTGGTGAACAGCACGTCGAGCGGCCGTTCTAAAGAATCGGGACATCGGGCGCCACGTCTCTTGAAATGTGGCCAGTGAGCCGAGGATCATCGGCGATCTCTAGCCCACGCTTGTACGGCACGAACCCGGCTTTCATATAGAACGCCACTGCTTTGGGATGGTCCCACGTACAAGTGTGCAGCCAAATGCGACTTGGGCAGTGAGCCCACTCTAAGGGAAGGCAGTGATCAAGCAGTGCGCGCCCAGCGCCTTTGCCGAAAAGCGAAGGGATGACCCCGAAATACAGAATCTCGATGTCGGGCATGTGGCGACGATCAAACTCCAGCAGGCCACCATCTACCCCATTGTGGGACAAGACAAAAATGTCGATAAACGAGGCGTGAAGGATGGCGCGTAATTCGTCATCCGACATTCGCAAACGGCTGAACCACAGCCATGGTTGGCCGATTTGGCGATACAGGCGGCGGTACCAATCAAGCTCAGGCTTCTCCACGGTCCGGATTGCGAACTCCGACATTGTGGTACTTGTGGTTGCCGCTGGCGGCGTCCGCATTTCCAGATAGGTGACCACGGCAGCGAGCTTGCCTGGGGGAAGATCGGTATACCCGTCGGTCACCGCTTCCACCGTGCGTCCATGTAGTTCACAGCATCCTGCACATTTAGCTCGCGAGTGCTTACGCCGGTGCGCACGTACAGTTTGGGCGTTTCGCCTGCACGCAAATATACCGGGCGATGGGCGGGCGCAGTAATCACACGGCACACGTCTTTCTGCTCGACGGATTGAAACATCGTCTGAACACTGTGACAGGCGTCCCCGCCGAGTTGCGTGGCCACGGCGGTCATCAGCGCCTGCTCGAAGCCGTCGCGATCCTGCTTCTTCAGCGTCTTGTAGTCGTTCTCGAGGCCGACAATGGATCCGTCGTCGGCCACGCCGATCAACAACGTGCCACCGTTGCCGTTCATGTATCCGGCAAGCGTCTTCAGCACAACACCTTCGAGCGCGCGGTTGACCTTGTTCTCCTTCAGGTCCCAGCGGAATGATGATTTGAATTCCAGGTTGGCGCTTTCGCCTTTCGCGACCAGAACACGGAGGTCGCCTTCAAGAGCACTGCTCAGACGAGCGATCTCACGCTGACGCTCGGTTAGCGAGGAAAACACTGCTCCCGCGGAAAGGCTAAGCACGATCCCGGCAAGCCCGTAAAAGACGGTCTTCTTTGGCCTGCCGCCATGGAGGGCCGCGGTGACCTGGGCTGAGGCAAAGCCGATGCCGCTCGAGAAGCCGGGTCTGCCGTATTCCTTGAAATAGACGAATTCATTCAGTGGGAAAAGCACAAACACTCCCGCCGCCAAGCCAAGCAGGGCGGCGATGAGGAAAAAACGGATTCGCAAACGCAGTTGCCAGGAGAGATGCAACGTGGGCTCCGCGTTCTATGGTGAGGGGTGAGTGGAGGGAACGTCAATCGGGAGAAGAACCGCTATTCGCCTTTCGCTCTTCGCTGTTCGCCAGACGACGACGCTTCGCAGGTGCCATGGGTGACAGATGAAACGGCTGTCAGCCATTGGCCAAGAGCCAAATAGCGGCTCATTTCCCCTACAGCGCCGCTCCGGCCTGCGAAATCACTGATTGCATCACCGGCGTCAGTTGCACGACCAGCTCGGCGTTGTAGGAATGCGAGGTCGTATCGTTGAGCGGATAAGTGAGATAGACGCGCGCCGCTCCGATGGCGTAGCCGCGCGACTTGTAAGCAGGCGAGTTGCCCTGCACGGCGGGATCGACATTGGTAATGATGATGGAAACCGTGTTGTCCTGATTGCGACGAATGTCGAAGGTGCGGAACTGCTGCGGGTGGTCGCGCAGCGAGCAGGTTTCCACCTCCCAGAAACCGAGCGTGGGATCGCCGCCGGGATCGGGCTGTGGGGTCACCACATTCACGTGCCGATGTCCCGCCATCCACAGGATGAGATTGGGATATTGGTGCAGCGTGTTGAGCACGTAGTCCTCAGTGTATTCCGGCCCCGGCCACATGGGAAAGGGAGCCGTGTCGGTCAGCGAGTTTTGCGGCTTGATGGGCACATGGGCGGCGATGACCATCAGTTGGTTGGCCGCCTGTCCGGCTTGCAGTTCGTCGACCAGCCATTGGTAGCGAACGTCGTCCAGAGCGCCGGCGGCATAGTTCGCCTGGCCCGGCCCTTTCACCGTGTCGTCGAGCACGATGAACTTGATGGGAATATCGGACTTGGGCACAAAGCTGTAGCACGCCGAATCCTTGTCGAGGTTCGACTGCGTGAAACCGTGGCCAACCGGCTTCGTAGTGGTGTTGAAGAATTCCTGCATCCAGTTGCAGCGTGGTTGAGCTGTCGCTGGACAGGCTGCGACGATTCCCATCGGCAGCCACCGGCGGCGGATTCTGGAAAGTCGGCTTCCGGCCCGGCGCCGTAGATGTCGCCGTACGGCAGTCAGGCCATTGACCACACCCATGTAGTAGCCGGTTTCGTCCACCGCATCAGCCGTGGCGTCGAGGCTGTCGCCCATGTCGATGATCGTGCTGGCGATATGAGCGTTGCGTGTCTTGGTGTCGTCGAAGCTCGAACCCATCCAGAACTGGTCGTGATTGCCGATCACCTGGTACCAGGAAATCGCGGGATTGAGGCCGGCGGCATAGAAAGGCTGCTGATAGTCGATGAAGGAGGCACCCAGGTGAGCGCCCGAGCTGGGGGTGATGGTTTTGCCGTCGATGGTATCGATGAACCAGCGCAGCTCGTTGTACTGCGTATTGTTGCAGGCATCGCCCAGCGACAGGCCGAAATCGAAAGGCCTCTTTTCATGCAGGGCATTGATGGTCTGCACGGCAGCGTCGAGTACCTGCGGCGTAGACAAAATGATCGGCGAATAGGCCGACGACATCCCCGAACCATAGCCCGCGTTCAAGCCAACATAGATAGGCTGCGCCGGCGATTCCTTGTCGGCAATGTGAATGTCAGACATGGAGTAGTAGAACAGCAGCCGCGCCACGTTGGGAGCTCCGGTGTAAGCCGGCGCGAGGTCTTTGCGCAGAACGTAGGAAAGCGGCCCGCCGAGGTTCCAAGTGCTGTAGCCGTTCGGGGCATACTGAGCGACCTCGCCCGGGTTGATTTGAACCGCGGTCGCCGGGACCGCTACCGGAAGAACCTGCTGCTGCGCCGTGGTGTACACCGAACTTGCAATCGGCCAGCGCACGATCTGGGGCAACGGTGGGGGTTGCGGCGGTGTAACCGGACTGCCTCCGCAACCGGTGAGCTCCAAGGTTCCGATGCCAAGTCCCACGGTCGGTAATACGCCTAGCCCAATACTGAGTGTCTTAATGAATTCTCGTCTGTTGAATTCGCGAATGTCGCGGGGTTTCGACATGGAATCTCCTCTCGGGCGATCGTGACTCATAGAGATTGATCGGCGGAGGAGGTCTGGAACCTTAGCGGGACGGGTGGTTTTCACGGGTCACCTTTCAACCGCCCGCAGCAAAGCCCTGCTGCTCCTCTTCCCGTATTACCATGGACTATCGTCATGCCCCTCGGCCCATCAACCCGCGCATATCTTCGTGAAGGACTCTCCGGCCAGCCGCTCCGTAGAGGGTCAATCAGCGCAGCAGCAGGTCGCGCGCATGGCCGAGATGCGCCCGGTCCACGAAGCCTTCGCCTGGTTTCGTTCGCACAGCCGCGAACTGGAAGACCTGCAGATGGAGGTCACCGCCATCCCGGCGCCGCCGTGGGGCGAGGCTGCGCGCAGCGAATGGTTGCGGCTGCGCTTCGAAGAATTGGGCTTAGCGACGTGCATCAGGACGAACTGGGCAACGTCTTCGGCATCCGGCCGGGCAACCGATCCAGACGCGCCCTACATTGCGCTGAGCGCTCACATCGACACCGTCTTTCCCGCGGGCACCGAAATCGCGGTGCGCCGCGAGGCCGGCAAGCTCTACGGTCCCGGCATCTCCGACAACTGCTCGGGCATCGTCGCCACTGCTGGCAATTGCCGGCGCCATGCGAGACGCGTCGATCGCGAACACCGCGCCCCTGCTGTTTATCGGCAACGTCGGCGAAGAGGGCGAAGGCGACCTGCGCGGCATGCGGCACATCTTTCAGCAGCCCCGCTGGCTCGATCGATCGGCACGCTGATCGCGATCGACGGCGCCGGAACCGACACCATCATCGCCGAAGGACTGGGCAGCCGCCGCTACGAGGTCACCGTCGTGGGCACGGCGGACATTCCTGGAGCGACTTCGGCGTGGCCAATCCCATCGTCGCGCTGGCGCGCGTCATCGATCGCTTCACCCGCACGCCGGTTCCGGCTGCGCCCAAGACCACGTTCAACATCGGCACCATCCACGGCGGCACTTCGGTCAACTCCATTCCGCAGGTCGGCGACCATGCGGGTGGACACGCGTTCGGCATCGGTGGAGGAACTCGACCGGCTGGAGCGCGCGCTGCACGAAGCGGTGGATCAAGTCATCCCCGCGACTCCCGGCCGCAAAAAGCAAGGAGACTGCTGACGGCCGAGGTGCAAGATCATCGGCAACCGTCCGGCGGCGGACTTGCCGCTCGAGTCGCAGCTGCTGGAGATGATTCGCGCGGTGGACGCGCAGCTCAGCAACACAGCGCGCATTCAGCGCGCCTCCACCGATGCCAACATTCCGCTGTCGCTGGGGCGCGAAGCGATCGCCATCGGCGCCGGCGGCAGCGGCGGCGGCGCGCACACCATGCACGAGTGGTACGATCCCGCCGGCCGCGATCTGGGGCTGAAGCGCATTCTGCTGCTGACGCTGGCTCTGAGTGGAGTCGCAGAGGCAGGTTGACAAACTGCAGGGCCCTCGGCCGGTTGAAGCCGTCTCGGGATGACACAAGGACAATGCACCGACAAATACCTCATGATGACAATCCCTATCGCTATCCTGGCTGTGCTCCTTCCATTGAACCTCATGGCCTCTGATGCTGCAAAGAACGCCAAGCTCCCCGACACCATCTTCCTCAACGGCGATATTTACACCCAGGCGACGCCGGCGCGCGCGCAGGCGATGGCCGTGCGCGATGGTCGCATCGTTGCTGTAGGCTCCAACGATGACATCCGCAAGCTGAAAGGCAGCCACACCCAGGTCGTTGATCTCGGCGGACACTTCGTGATGCCCGGATTCAACGACGCGCACTGCATCTGCATCGGGCGGCTTCGAGCAGATGAACGTCGATCTGGTCGGCGACGAAGTCGCTGGCCGAGATGCAGCAGCGCATCGCCGACCATGCGAAGACTACGCCCCCGGGCGACTGGATCATCGGCGGCGGCTGGGACCACACGTTGTGGCCGGGGCAGAAGCTGCCGACGCGCCAGGACCTCGACGCGCGTGACGGCATGGACATCCGGCGTATCTTCGTGCGCGTCGACGGGCATATCGCCGTCGCGAACACAGCGGCGTTGAAGGCGGCGGGCATCACCGCGCAGACCACGCCTCCGCCGGGCGGCAAGATCGATCATGACCGCAGGGGCAGCCACGGGCATCATTCGCGAGACGGCGAAGGAGCTGATGCTGTCCAAGGTGCCGCCGCCTACTCCTGGCGCAGCGGCGCCGCGCGGCTGAGTTGGCTCATGGCCGATGCCGCCCGCTCGGGCGTCACGTCGGCGCAGGACAACTCGGACTGGGAAGATTTTCTGGTCTACGAGGAGATGGAGCGCGAGGGCAAGCTGACGGTGCGCATCAGCGAGTGGCTGATGTTCAACGATCCGGTCGACGCTGCTGCAGAAGCATCGCGCGCACCATCCGGCCGACGATCCCATGCTGCACACCGCCATGCTGAAGGGCTTCATGGATGGCTCGCTGGGCTCGCGCACGGCCGCGCTGCTGGCGCCCTACTCGGACGATCCCGGCAACTCGGGCCTGCCGCAGTACGAGCAGCCAAGCTGAATCGCATGGCCGTCGAGCGGTCGGCGGCCGGATTCCAGCTGGGATTTCATGCCATCGGCGATCGCGCCGCGCAGATGGCGCTCGACGCCTTCGCCGAAGCCGAACGCAATGCGCGCGAAAAAGAGCATCCTGGCGGCAAAGATCCGCGACAGCTCGGCTCCGCATCGAGCACGACCAGGTCATCGCGCCCGACCAGATCGAGCAGTATCGCAAGCTGGGCGTCATCGCCTCGGTGCAGCCCAACCACCTGCTGACCGACATGAACTGGGCGGTGGAGCGCATCGGACCGGAGCGCGCCAAGACGTCGTATCCGTGGAAGGAGTTTCTCGACAATGGCGTGCGGATGGCGTTTGGCACGGACTATCCGGTCGAGCCGATCACGCCGTTTCGCGGCGTCTACGCTGCGGTGACCCGCAAGAACGAAGCCGGAACGAAGGAGTATTTCCCCGAGCAGAAGCTGACCATCGAGCAGGCGCTCGCCGCCTACACCACCGGCTCGGCCTATGCCCAGTTCATGGAGAAGAGCAAGGGAACGCTCGCTCCGGGCATGCTGGCCGACTTCGTGGTCCTCGATCGCGACCTGACCAAGGTCGCGCCGCCGGAGATATTGAAGACGCAAGTGCTGCGCACGGTGGTCGGCGGCAAGACGGTGTATGAGGGGAAATGAGTCTGCGTTCCCACCCTTTCGCAAAAAGCGAAAAGGATGGGGCGCCCGCACATTTCTTCGGCGCGCTATTTCGGCGGGCTGAAGCCCAGCGCTTTCGCCGGCTGATTGGAACCGCGTCCATTGGTGACCGTGAGCATGGCGCTGACCTGCGACGCGCCGGTAGAGGCGGAGATATTCACCAGCGTGTTTGACTTCACGGGAAAGGTCCGAACTGCGAAACCAGCCGTGGTCTTACCGGTGGGAACGACAATCCACGATGGCGGATGCGCTGCCCCAGGGACGCTGCTCGCGATGCTTACGCCCAGTCCGCCCTCTGGCGCCGGCGCGCTCAGCGTAAGAGCGGCCGCTGAAAGCTGGCCGCCTTTCACGGTGGATGGCTTCAAGACGAGAGAGGTCAGCGTCACCTGTGACGTATTGAATGTCGCGGTAAGGGTTCGCGGGTTGTCGGTTTTGACGAGGCAGTAGGTGCCCTGCACGTTGTCGCAACCGGTCCATCCGCCAAAAGTTGATCCGGGCCCAGGGATAGGCGTGAACTCTAGCTGCTTGTCTTTTGCGTAGACGTAGGAGCAGGTGGACCCGCAGTAGATCTTACCGTCCCCACCGATGATGGTGCCGCTGCCGGTCTTGATGACGGAGAGAGGTTTGAAACCGGCGTCCACGGTAAAGATGGTGCCAATACCGTTGATACCCCCGTCAAACGTTGCGCCGTATATCAGCCCATCATTGCCTAACGTCAGACCACCCTTTGGCCATGAATCATCACTGCATGGTTTTTGGGTGCAGAATTCGTGCAGAACAGTGAACGATAGGGATGGCGACATCCGGAAAACAGTGCCGTAGTCGGCAGCCCCTCCGTAATATGTTGTGCCGTAGAAGTTGCCGTCAGGTCCTTGCAGTAGCTCGCCCATAGGCTTGCAACCGTGCGTGCGGTCGAAGGTGTGGAGGGTTGTCAGTGCGCCCTGCGGCGTAAGTTTGAAAATCGTGCCGCAGGCGTTAACTGGGTCATAGGTCGTCGTTCCGTAAAAGTTCCCATCGCTGCCTTGAATCAGACCAGCCTGCGGAATTGCGCCGTCGGGGCAATATTCCTGCTTACAAAAGGTGTAGATGGTGGAAAACGTTCCCTCTGGGGTGATTCTGAACGCGACGCCGCAGCCGTCGTTGCCGTTGCTGCCTGGGCAAAACCCCATGCCCCCGGAAACGGTGGTGCTGTAAAAGCTGCCATCACTCACTCGTAATAGCCTGCTCTTAAGTCCGGCGCCGTCCACGTCGTTGAACTTGTGCAGGACGCTGATGTCGCCAGAAGGCGTTATTTTGAAAACTGTTCCGCAGCCGGCAGAACAGTTAACGTTTCCGTCGCTGGGAGTTGTTCCGTAGAAATTGCCATCCAGCCCCAGAGCCAGTGCAGATGAGGGGGCCCAGCCGCTGACACAATTCTGTCCCCAGCAAAACATGTAAACAGTGGTCATGACGCCGCCTGGCGTGACTTTGAATACAGTGCCGGCGTGATAAAGTCCGCCTGACGCAGATACCCCATAGAAGTTTCCATCCGCCCCTTGCGCCAAGCCACCCCAAGGCGCCTGCGGTTCGTTTGGATCGTTTTGATTGAATGAATGCAAGGTGGTTAGTGCACCTTTAGGGGTGATCTTGAACACTGTTCCCGACCCATACAATCCACCCATGTAAGTTTCGCCATAGAAACTGTTGTCAGCGCCCTGTACAAGAGATCCCCAAGGCTCAGAGCCGTCTGTATACATCTGAAAGTTGTACAGCGTGGTGAATGTCTGAGCGGGCGAGGCAATCGCCATGGCGAGGGTGGCACAACTCAACAGCAAGAGGACGGCGCGGCGCATGGGCCTCCTGAAATAAGTCTGATGAGGGAGAAGCTGAACTATTTCGTACGCCAACGCCTCTGTCAAGCGACGGCGCACAGGCTCGAGACGTCTGACGATAGCGCTTCGGAGGACAGGTGTCGGTGAGCGGCGTCACGCTGGGGTGTGGCAATTACGGGGCGTCGAAGATCTGTCGTGCCTCCGGTACTCCGCCGATTTTTGGGGATGCTCGCCCTGTCCTGAAGGACGGGGCTTCACCGGTGCCGTCCCGGCGAGCCGGGACTACAGTGTGCCGCTTCCACGATCACTTCCAAGCACGGGGGACCCGCGACAGGCGCAATTGGCAACTAGCAATTAGCACTTAGCCAGGAACGAAGCCGGGAGCGTAGAGCCAACAGCTAAAAGCCAACCGCCGATTGTGGTGACCCGCTCCCCTTCGGATTGCGTCTAATGGCCTGAAGCTTGTATTCCCGGGAACTGCCTTGCTTGCCAGGCGGAATGCCCAAAAGGCCGGTACTCCCGCGGAACGGTATAATTTTTGTTTGGGCTTGATAGCCGGAGGGCACTGGATGGATTCGCAAGAAACGGGTTGGCGGCAGCGAATGAAGGCCAATCGCTTTGCCTCAACCGTGGTAATTCTGGCGACGTTATCGCTGGGAATATTGATTGGCACCGTAGTATCGGCAGGCGTCAAAGGTAAGGAGAAGGCGTCGACCGGCGATGTAGCGCCGTTGAAGGTTCCGTCGCCGCAGCAACTGTCGTCGCAGTTCTCGCAGATCGCGCGGCAGCTTGAGCCGGCGGTGGTCAATATCCGGACCGAATCGACCATCAAGAGCCCACACCGCCGCGGCGGACGCCCCACTCCGGGCAATCCCAATCCTAACGGTCCGGACGATAACGGTGGCGGCGGCGGCGACCAGGACAATCCATTTCCAGGACTTCTTTGACCGCTTCTTCGGCGGACAAGGCGGCGGGCAGATGCCGGGCGGCCCGGGTGGCGGCGGTAGCGGTCAGGATCTGCGCGAGCGCTCGCTGGGCTCGGGCGTCATCGTGGATGGCAAGGGCATTATCGTGACCAATGCCCACGTGGTGGAGAACGCCGATCGCATCCGGGTGAAGTTGATGAACGATCCGGAGACCGTCACCTACGACGCGACCGTCATCGGCACCGACAAAGAGACCGATCTGGCGGTGATCAAGATCGATACCAAAGGCAAGACCCTGCCCTACGCCAAGATGGGCAATTCCGACAGCATGCAGGTTGGCGATTGGGTGCTGGCCATCGGCAGTCCGTTCGGATTGGAAGAAACCGTGACCGCCGGAATCGTTTCAGCGCGCGGCCGCAACATCGTTCCGCAGCGGCAATTCCAGTCGTTCATCCAGACCGATGCCGCTATCAACCCGGGTAATTCCGGGGGTCCGCTGGTCAACATGAACGGCGAGGTTATCGGCATCAACACCGCGATCTATACCAGCGGTGGCGGGTACCAGGGCGTGGGCTTCGCCATGCCGTCGAATACCGTGGTTTCGGTTTACAACCAGCTTATCGGGCCGGAACACAAGGTCTCGCGCGGCTCCATCGGCGTGCAGTTCAACGCCATTCCGAATCCCGCAGTGGCTCGCGTCTATGGCGTCAGCAGCGGCGTGACCATTGCCGACATTACTCCTAATGGGCCGGCGGAGAAGGCTGGGCTCAAGGTGGGCGACACGATCACGACCGTCAACGGCAAGGAAGTGAAGAGCGGCGACGAACTGGTCTCGGAGATCTCGGGACTGAAGCCGGGCACAGTGGCGAAGGTCGGGTACGTGCGCAACGGCAAACCGGAGACGGCCAGCGTGACGATTGCCGATCGTTCCAAGCTCTTTGCCGCCCGCCTGGGCGAAGAGGAGGGCGGTGAGGAGCAGGCACAGCCGCAGGAGAGCAAGTTCGGAGTGACCGTTCGCGACATCACTCCTGACATGGCGGACCGCTATCAGCTGCCGAACAACAAGGGCGTTGTGGTGCAGGAGGTGAAGCCGGACGGCTTTGGCGACTGCATCGGCCTGGGCCGGGGCGACGTAATTCTCGAGATCAATAAACAGCCGGTGAACAGCGAGGACGACTTCCGTCGCGTTCAGAGGCAGGCTCAAGACCGGCCAGGATGTGGTCTTCCTGGTGCGTCCGCGGGGTCGGGACCGCAGGGCGGCACCGTCTTTATGGGGGGAACTCTTCCGTAACCAGCTACTCTGAAAGGACTTAGTTGGTTAACAGCACGGAAACCTAAGCTGCGGCTCGAGCGCATCGAAGTCAGTTATGATGGGTTGGGCCGCTGTTCTATTTCGGGAAGAAAGTTTCAGTTTGGCCTTCCCATGGGTTCGTACGGTATTTACAATGACGCCTTCGTACGACAATTCATATATTCTTAAGAATGGATCGCGGATGAATATTCATAAACTTGGTGTTACAGCGACATTCCTAACCCTAGGCCTAATGGCGAGCGCAGCCTTCGCCAGCACTTCCACCAAAACCACCGCCAAGCACCCCTCAAGTGCATCCACTGTCAGCAATCACTCCAGCACTCATAAGACATCGGCAAAGAACAGCAAGCACTCCAGCAAGAAGACGGTTTCGGCGCATTCGCATGGCCAGCGCACGATTGGCGAAGAGCGCACCCGCGAGATTCAGTCGGCACTGATTCGCGAGCATTATCTGAGCGGCGAAGCCACCGGCGTGTGGGACTCAGACAGCAAGGACGCGATGCTGCGCTATCAGCAGGCAAACGGTTGGCAGACCAAGGTAACGCCTGATTCACGCGCGCTCATCAAGCTGGGCTTGGGCCCGGACCACAAAGATCTACTGAATCCCGATACGGCTGTAGTTGCCTCGCCGCACGAACTGGGTACGGTGAAGGACGCCCTGCCCGGCGGCTCGGCGGCTCAGTAACCAAAAGCTAAACCGGATGGTCACGGCGCGGAGCGATCCGCGCCTTTGTTGTGTGCAAATTCGGAATCCCTCGGCGCCCCTTCCGCCATTTTCGTGCTACAGCCAGCGCTGTTTCGTTGTAACATCTAGCCGCAATTCAAGAACTCTGGCTGAACCTTCGAATCCGTCATAGCGGCAGGAGGCCACTAGTGAACAGGACTGTATGCGCTCTTCTTCTTCGCGATTCTGTGCGTTCCCAGCTTCGCCCAGAACTTCAACCACCACACCGGGCGCCGGTGGCGTCAGCCACTGCTCCGACCACGGCGGCCTGCATCCTCAGGGACGCAAGAAGCGCGTCGCCGTCTTCGATTTCGACTACGCCACGGTGCAGACCAGCTTCGGCCGCAGCTTTCGGCAACAACATCGACGTGGGCAAGGGAATTTCCGACCTTGCTGGTGAAGTATCTGGTGCAGGACGGCACCTACTCGGTGATCGAGCGCAAAGCCATGGACAAGATCCTGGCGGAGCAGAATTTCTCCAACAGCGACCGCGCGAACCCGAACTCGGCGGCCAAGATCGGCAAGCTGCTCGGGCGTGGACGCCATCATCGTGGGCAGCATCACGCAGTTCGGTAACGACAACAAGAACACCAACGTCGGCGGTGGCGGCGGCGGATGGGGCGGCTTCGGCGTCGGCGGCTTCGGCCACAAGAAGAGCAAGGCGATCGTCGCCGTCGATGCGCGCATCATCAACATCGATACCGCTGAGATCATGGGCGTGGCCGAAGGCAAGGGCGAGTCGTCGCGCGAGAGCACTTCGCTGCTGGGCGGCGGCGGCAACTGGCACGGATTCGGCGGCGGCGCCGTGGACTTCGGCAGCAGCGACTTCCAGCAGACCATCCTTGGCGAGGCAGTGAACGCGGCCGTCAAGCAGATGAGCGCCGAGCTGGTCGCGGACAACACCAAGCTCGAGGCGCGCACCATTTCAGTCGAGGGCCTGGTGGCTGCCGTTGATGGCGGCCAGATGGTGCTGAACGTCGGCGCCAAAGCCGGCCTGAAGAAGGGCGATCAGTTGACTGTCGAGCGCGTGACGCGCGAGATCAAGGACCCGGCGACCGGCGCAGGTGATTCGCCGCATGGCTTCGCAGGTTGGCGTGATCAAGCTGACGGATGTGGACGATATCTCGGCGGTGGGGGCGCCCGTCTCGGGCTCGGGATTCAAGGTGGGCGATGCGGTGAAGACGATAACGCAGTAGAACAGGTGATCCTACTATCTCGTAGCGGGGGCCGACTTAAAGCGGTCCCCGTTTTTTTGGGGTCATCGCGAGTGAAGGGAGCGGAGATGGCTCTCTTGTCGGATCCCATAACGCAGACGCACCAAAGCGGCGTGACCGAACGCCTCGCATTAAATAAAACCTGATGTCGGGTGTGGGTGCTGTACCCGTGGCCCGACTATTTGCTGGCGCCGTTCTTAAAGGTCTTCAGATTTTCCGTCAGGTAGGGCACTAGGGCGAGGGGGAAGCGGATCTGGCGGTCCATATCGTCGGCTTCGTAAATGGTGACGTTGTCTCCCTCCACGACAATCTCCAGGACGGGGACTCCGTCGGCGTCGTTCACAGTTTTCAATTCGCGATGCATTCGTGCCTTTCCAGGACCCCTAAAAGATCAGCAACTATATTCCCGCGAACACAGGCTTAGCGCAAGTTTATCGAAGTGGCGAGTTGGGCTTACTCGTCATCACAAACAGGTCGTTCAAATCGCAACAAACTGCTAACGCCAATATTTGCATGTTCGCCCGCACTTCACACCCCCACGTGACGCCTGTTACTGCGCTGCCCCACGGCCCTCTGGTCTGATTACGTTGGCGACGTGGATTTCCACAATTGCACAGCGGTGGGCAGCTCTGCCGCGCACGTCGACCGCAAACGCAAGTAAGGAGAACAGCATGGCTGACAAGAAAGCGGACCTCGCTGGCCCCGGCATTGGCGATTACCAGGTACTCGAGAAAGTTCTGCCGGAGGACTACAGCTCGCTGCTGTCGCCCAAGGAAACGCAGCGGGCGATCTTCGAGGTGAAGCGCTACATCGAAGACAACCTCTGCAAAGAACTCAACCTGATGATGGTCGAAGTGCCGCTGATCGTCGATGAAGAGAGCGGCGTCAACGACCTGCTCGACCGCGACGGCTCGCGCACGCCCATCCAGTTCCACATTTCCAATGACCACGACAAGCACCCCATCAACGCGCAGGTGGTGCAGGCCGCCACCAAGTGGAAGAGGATGGCACTGAAGCAGTTCGGCATGCAGCCGGGCGAAGGGCTGTGTACCGACATGCGCGCCGTGCGCAAGGATTACTTCCTCGACCACGACCACAGCGCCTATGTCGATCAGTGGGACTGGGAGCGGGTGATCACACCCGAGCAGCGCAATCTCGATTTCCTGAAGGCCATCGTTTCGAAGATCTGGAAGGTGATGGTCGGGGCCGAGCGCTACGCCCAGGAACTCTTCCCGCAGCTCAAGGACCAGCGTTATCCCAATCTGCCGGAGCAGCTACGTTCCTGCACGCGGAAGAGATTCTCGACATGTATCCCGACTTGCCGCGCAAACAGCGGGAGACGGCGATCCTGCAGAAGTATCCGGCGGTGTTCATCATCGGCATCGGCTGGATGCTGAAGGACGGCTATCCGCATGAGCTGCGCGCGGCCGACTATGACGACTGGGTCACGCCGACCATCACCAAGAACGGCCACCTGTTCCATGGGCTGAACGGCGACATCCTGGTGTGGAACCCGGTGACGCAAGCGGCGGCACGAGCTGTCGTCGATGGGCATTCGCGTGAATGCGGAGTCACTGAAGAAGCAGCTTGAGCTGACGCACCAGCTCGACTTCCTGAAGTATCCGTATCACCAGGCCATCGCGAATCATGAGATTCCGCTGAGCGTCGGCGGCGGCATTGGGCAGTCACGCACCTTGATGCTGCTGCTGCGCAAGGCGCACCTCGGCGAAGTCAGCGTCACCGTGTGGCCGAAGGTGCTGAAGGATATGTGCGCGAAGAAGAACATTCACGTACTGAACTAGGTGGTAAGGGCGGTACGGTGATTGAAGGCACGGGCCGAGCGGTCCGTGCCTCTTTTGCTAGCCGGACAAGGTCGCCAAAGGAAAGCGTAATGACTCCCGTCGCCGTTCCGGGACCTACGGCCTCACCCAGTTGTTTTCTTGCGACGCATTCTCGCAAGGAGTTCCATCAGGCCGTAGACCACCACGCAGACCCAGAAATCTACGAGCAGTCCAAGGTCAAGCCTGTCGGGCTGATGCCGCGCTTTCGGCGGTAGGTACGGCATCAGGATGAAGAAGTAGATCGCGTTGCCGACAACGATCGCGATCAGTTGTTTGAGCAGCCGGCGAAGCACGTACGAGTGTAATGCAAGGACTATTGGCCTTTGGGTGTTGCGTTTGGCCAGAGACTCTCAGGAAGCGATCTGGCCGAGAGCTAATAGCCAAAAGCCAAGAGCAGCTTTCTTCTGCGTTACCATTCTCTTTGCTCGACCTCTCCACCAACGTCCAGTACGTCAAAGGCATCGGTCCGAAGATTGCCGAAATCCTGCTGGAAAAGGGCATGGCGACGGTCGAGGACCTGCTGTACTACCTGCCTTTCCGCTACGAAGACCGGCTGAATCCCCGCGGCATCAACGAGCTGCGTGCCGGCGAGATGGCCAGCATCGTCGCCGAGGTCCGCACCTTTGGCCTGTTTAAGCACGCGCCGCATGCCGCTGTTTGAAATGACGGTGGGCCAGGGCCGCGACACGCTGAAATGTATCTGGTTCAACGCCGCTTACCTGCAAGACAAGTTTCGCGCCGGCATGATGGTGGCGCTCTACGGCAAGGTGGAGCAGAGCGAATTCGGCCGCCTGCGTTTGCAGATCATGCAGCCGCAGTTTGAAATTCTGCACGATCCTGCCGAGGCGAGCGCAGGCCGGCGAAGACAGCAAGTGGAAGTCGCTGGAGGTGGGACGCATCGTTCCCATTTACGAGGCGGCAGGCAAAGGACGGCTCACGGCGCGCTGGTTTCGCCGCGTGATTTACGGAATGCTGGAGCAACTTCGAGCCGGACGATTCCTGACGCGATTCCTCCCGATTGTTCGCGGGACGAATGAGTCTCGATCGATCGGCGCCGCGCATTTCGGCAGGCTCATTGGCCCGAGGTAGGCGAGAGCCTGGCGAAACTGCAGGAAGCGCGCACGCCGGCGTTGCTCCGTCTGATTTTCGAAGAGCTGTTCTTTCCTCGAACTCGGCCTGGAGCTCAAGCGTCGCAAGATGCGCGCGCAGACCGGTATTGTATTCGAAACAAACGATGAGATCCGCGCTGCCGTCCGGAAGATCCTGCCGTTTCGTCCGACCAAGGCGCAGATTCGCGTGCTGAAAGAAATTGTTGAGGACATGAAGCAGCCTGCGCCCATGCGGCGGCTGCTGCAGGGCGATGTCGGCTCCGGCAAGACCATCGTCGCTTTGGAAGCGGCGGTGATCGCTATCGAGAACGGATATCAGGTCGCGCTGATGGCGCCGACTGAGATCCTCGCGACGCAGCATTATCTTTCGGCGCGCCGCATTCTAGAGCCTGCCGGATACCGCATCGTGCTGCTGACCGGCTCGCAGGAGTCGGCTCGCAAGAAGCAGACGCGCCACCACATCGCGCAGGGCAACGCGCAGCTGGTGATCGGCACCCATGCGCTGATTCAGGAGTCGGTGGAGTTCGACAAGACTCGGCCTGGTCATCGTGGACGAGCAGCATCGCTTCGGCGTAATGCAGCGCTTCAGGCTGATGAAAAAGACTGACGCTGCGGAGCCCGACGTGCTGGTGATGACGGCGACGCCGATTCCGCGCACGCTGGCGCTCACCCTGTACGGCGATCTCGACACCAGCGTCCTCGACGAGCTTCCGCCCGGGCGCACGCCGATCAAGACCACGCGCATCGGCGACGAGCGCGCTGAAGAAGTTTGGCAATTCGTACGCAAGCAGGTGGCAGCGGGACGGCAGGCGTACGTGGTGTATCCGGTGATCGACGAGGGCGCGCTGGGGGGCGAACTGAAGGCCGCCATCAAGATGTATGACGAGCTGCGCAAACGCGATCTAGCCGGGCTGCGCGTCGGCCTGCTGCACGGGCGCATGTCGGCCGACGAGAAAGACGCTACCATGGCGAGCTTCCAGCGCGGCGAGATTGACGTGCTGGTTTCGACTACGGTGATCGAAGTCGGCGTCGATGTGGCCAATGCCAGCGTCATGGTGATCGAGCATGCCGAGCGCTTCGGACTGTCGCAACTTCACCAGCTGCGCGGACGCATCGGGCGCGGCAGCGCGAAGTCGTATTGCGTTCTGATGACAGGTGGTAAGGTCTCGCCTGAAGCGGAAGAGCGACTTCAGGCCATGGTGCGAACGCAGAACGGTTTCGAGATTGCCGAACTTGATTTGCAGCTGCGCGGCCCCGGCGAGTTCTTCGGCACCGCGCAGGCGGGCATGCCGAACTTTCGCGTGGCGAATCTGTTGCGTGACCGCGAGATTCTGGAAGCCGCACGCCATGAGGCGCGCTTCGTGCTGGAAGGTCCGAACGCAGAACCTGACGAAAGAAGAAATCGCACGCGCAGTGCAGCATCTGCGCAGTCACTGGAACCGGAGGTATGGGCTGGTGGAGGTGGGGTGAAGAGAAAGCAGCTAGCAACCAGCAATTAGCTTCAGTTCGTGTCGGCGCAGCCTACTGATGCTCGCAGCCGTCGCTCAGGGACAAGCAACCTAAGCTTGGAGGTGGACGTGAATCAGGCACAAGAGATGCTGCAGGCGATGGCGGAAAAGTTTTCGGCGACGGCGAATGTGAAACAGGTTTTTGGTGAGCCAATCGAACGAGGTGGCAGAACGATCGTTCCGGTGGCTCGGGTGAAGTATCGTCTAGGCGCGGGGTGGGGAGGCGGCGAGCAGGAGGGCGCCACGTTTGACCGTCCGCTGGCCGGGGGTGGAGGCGGCGGTGGAGGCGTGGTTAAGGCGAAAGCGGCTGGCGTACTGGAAATTACCGACTCCGGCACGCGCTTCATCCGGTTCATCGATCCCGCGGATATCGCAAAGGCTTGCGTAGGCGGCCTCCTGACGCTGCTGCTTGTCCGGCGTCTGCTGAGAAGGCGGTCGTAGCAAAGCAACACTTGCGCTCGACCCGCCGATTCCGCAAACTAGGCGGCAGTGACTATCTCTTCGAAATCTGATCTCTATCGACTACTGCCGTCGGTCGATGAACTGCTGCGTCACGAGGAAGTGCAAGCTCTGGTTGCTCGCGAGGGACACAGCGCGACGCTGCAGGCGGTTCGTGCATCGCTCGATGCTCTGCGTTTGGCCATCGCCGATGGCTCGCTCGATGAGCCGCAGATTGCGGAGGCGATCGAAAATGCGCCGCACGACATCGAACGCCGGTTACGCGACGCGCTCTCCTACTCGCTGCGCCCGGTGATCAACGCGACCGGCGTGATCCTGCATACCAACCTCGGACGCGCTCCACTGAGCCAGGAAGCGCTGCGACACGCTGCCGAGATCGCGCAGGGCTACTCCAACCTGGAACTTGAGCTGACGACGGGCGAACGTGGTAAACGCGATTCACACATCGACCGCCTGTTCGCGCGGCTGCTGAACACCGCGGAGCGCCAGGTCGCCACCATCGTTGTGAACAACAATGCCGCCGCGGTGTTGCTTTCGCTGAATGCGCTGGCCGAGGGCGGCGAAGTCATCGTCTCGCGCGGCGAACTGGTGGAGATTGGTGGATCGTTTCGCATTCCCGACGTGATGGCGAAGTCAGGCGCAGTGCTGCGCGAAGTGGGAACCACCAATCGGACCCGCATCGCCGACTACGAAGCTGCGATTAACGAAAAGACGAAGCTGCTGCTGCGGGTGCATCGATCGAACTTCCAGATTATCGGCTTTGCCGAGCAGCCTTCGCTGGAAGAATTGGTCGGCGCTGGGACGCAAGCATCACCTTCCCGTGATGGAAGACTTGGGTAGCGGCGACCTCTTCAATCTGCGTGAAGTCGGGCGTGCACGGCGAGCCAACGATTTTTGCCAGCGTGCGCGCCGGTGTCGACGTGATCACCTATAGCGGGGACAAGCTGCTGGGCGGTCCGCAGGCTGGGCTCATCAGCGGCAGCCGCGAACTGGTATCGAAGATCCGTTCCAATCCGCTGTTTCGCGCGGTGCGCGTCGATAAGATGTTCTACGCCGCGCTCGAAGCCACGCTGCTGGCGTACCTGCGCGAAGACTACGACTCGATTCCCGCGTTGCGCATGATGCGCGTGAGCGACAACGATCTGAAGGTCCGCGCCGACCACCTCATGCGAAGGCTGCGTGTAACCAATCCGCAGTTGCACATTGAGGTACTAGAGTCGCGCTCGGTGTTAGGCGGAGGCGCCGCTCCAGGTTCGACTCTGCCGACCCACGTGCTGGCGCTATCCAGCATGACCGTGAACCCCGATAAAATTGCCGAGAAGCTTCGCCAGTGGCAGACCCCAATCATTGCGCGGGTTGAGGATGACCGCGTGCTATTGGATCTGCGGACGGTCTCGCCGGAAGAGGAAGCGGTGATCGCAGCGGCGCTGGAGCAGATTGACGCGGCGTGTTGAGGTTAATAGGTGCAATCCTTCCTTCATTCCCAACGGCCTTGGAACGGCCACCTACGGATCACCTTGCCAGCTCGTTTGTGCATAAGCCGACCCACGTTCGAGCTAAGTAGAAAATTAACGATTCTGAGATTGATGGCCCTGGGAAACCTATGGCACTATCCCCAAGCCACTAAAGTTGTGGGGCCCCGCTCTGGATTGTTCTACCAAGAGGAGAGATCTGATGTTGCCCTGGAAATTGTTTCGTTTCGCGAGTTTAATTTTGGTCTGCGCTTTAGCCTTAGTTGGTACGGCCTTCTCCGACGCGATTACGATCTACAATACGGGAGTAGATAACAACGGGATGGCTTTGCCGGTCGGGACTTTGGATCCGCACTATTCCCTCATCTCAGCACCGCAGGGCGTGCCACTGACCGCAATCACCACCTCTCCAAACGCTTCATGGATACAGAACACATCTACAGCAGACTGGATCAGTCCCAGCGCCAGCGGCAACGACTCCTGGCCGGCGGGAGTCTATGACTATCAAACGACGTTCAATATCAGCGGTGATCCTCTAACCGCGCAGTTGATGGGCCACTGGGCTTCCGACAATGACGCCTGCATCTATCTCAATGGAGCAAATACCGGCTCATGCACCGGATTCGCCGACTTCGGCAAGCTCACTGACTTTTCGATTACCAGCGGGTTTCAGACCGGCACTAACACGCTGGACTTTATCGTGAACAATGGCGGAGGACCTACCGGCCTCTTCGTCGAGATCAGCGGCACTCAGGTTCCCGAGCCGTCCTCCATCCTGCTGATGGGCGGCGGAGCTCTTTCTGCGGCATGTGCGTTTCGCCGCAGGCTGTTCGGTCGCTAAAGCAGACTTAACCAGGTGCGATGGCCTTTACCTGGAGGCGTCCCCCCTCCCTCCATACCTACCTGTCCCACAAAAATGCCGGAGCATTGCGCTCCGGCGGGACGTAATCAGTAGTTAGTTCAGGACAGCTTACGGCGCAGCACTCCTAAACCACCCAGGATGCCCGTGCCCAGCAGCATCCACGAGCCAGGTTCCGGAACGCTATTGAACTCTAGATCGACAGCCCAATCCGGGGAGAGCGGTCCGCTCCACGCGGTGTTGAACAGCGAGTTGAAGTCGCCTGCGCTGTTGTTGTACACGAAGCCATTGAGGCCGTCGATCGAGCTGCCTGCTGAAACGTTGGCCTCACCCGAGGACTGCCCATAGAAGTTCGAGATGCTGAGGAACATCACGTACTGCTGGCCTGGATTCAGCGTGATGTTCGGAGACCAGGTCAGTTGCTCATTTCCATTATTGTCGTAGTTAAAAGAGCCGCTGTCGTATAGCAGCGTGCCGGCCATTGACCCGTTCCACGTGGCAATGTAAGCGCCAGTGACGATGTTGCCTTCGGCATTGGGACTGCCCATGTAGAAGGAAAAGCTGGAGAGGTTGGTGTCACTGTTGTTGGGCGCCGTGAACAGCTCGCCATACGTGGCAGTGTTGGGATACCCAAAGGGGTGCCAGTAGTCGCTGTACCCGGTGGAGTTGTTGTAAGTGGTATCAGCAAAGGCGCTGATCGCTAACAGCAGAACAGCGACTAAGAAGAGGGATTTTTTCATTTCGCTCCTCCTGATCGAGCGGACAGTAGGGCGTGCCTTGGCCGGGGAGGGTTCACATCAGGACTGAACTGCAGCTGCATCGCGCTTGCAGCGGCCAAGTTTTGCCAGTTTTACTGATAAACGCGATAACGCACGTTGCGCGATTCCAAGCCTAACTCCAAAAGAGCATCGCTGTTTGGAACAAATGAGATAAGAAGTTCCCGAGAATTCCCAATTTTAGAACTGGCAGAGGGGAACCCTTCGCGCAAATAAAAACGCCGGAGCTTTTGGCTCCGGCGCGGTGCGAATCAGTTGTCAGTTAGAACAGTTTGCGACGCAGAACGCCGATGCCACCAAGGATGCCCGTGCCCAGCATCAGCAGGGTGCCAGGCTCCGGAACGCTGTTGAACTCGAGATCAACAGCCCAGTCGGGCTGCAGTCCAGAAGCATCCCAGCTGGTGTTGAAAAGCGAGTTGAAGTCGCCACCATTGTTGTAGTAGGCGAAACCGTTTAGGCCATTGAGGCTGCTGCCCTGAGAAACTGAGGTTTCACCGGACGACTGGCCGTAGTACTGGGAGACGCTCAGGAACATGACGTACTGCTGTCCGGCCTGTAGACCTAAGCCGCCGGTATTGAAGGTGACCTGCTCATGGCCGGCGTTGTCATACGTAGTCTGCGGACTGGAATACAGCAGCGTCCCGGCACGGTCGCCCGACCAAGTGGCGATATACCCACCGAGGGTAATGTCGCCCGTAACGGTCGGGCTACCCATGTAGAACGAGAAGCTGCTGAGATTGGTGTCGCCGTTGCTGGGAGCCGTGAAAAGCTCTCCATAGGTGGCGGTGTTGGGATTACCGAAGGAATTCCAGTAGTCCTGGTATCCGTTGAAATTGTTATACGTCGTGTCGGCAAAGGCGCTTGCTGCGAAAAGCAGGACAGCGGCTAGAAACAGGGACTTCTTCATGTTGCTCCTCCTACTTCAACTCGGTTGAAACGCACACTGACCTGTAAGAGGCCAGATCGAGTAGTCACATCGCACAGAGTGCGCCTGTGAAACCGGATGGCATACAAGAACGCCGGAGCTTTTGGCTCCGGCGTGGTACGAATCAGTTGTCAGTTTAGAACAGTTTGCGGCGCAGAACGCCGATGCCACCCAGGATGCCCGTGCCGAGCATCATCAACGTGCCGGGTTCCGGAACACCGTTGTTGAATTCGAGGTCAACGGCCCAATCAGGCGAGAGCGGTCCGCTCCACGCGTTGGTGAACAGCGAGTTGAAGTCGCCTCCGTTGTTGCTGTACACGAAGCCGAGCAGGTTGGGGTCGGTGTTGCCCTGGGAGATATAAGTTGAGCCTGCCGACTGTCCATGGTAGTTAGACGTGCTCAGGAACATCACGTATTCCGCGCCGCCCGTCAGAGCCAAGCCACCCGTATTGACGGTGATCTGTTCGTTACCGGCGTTGTCGTAGGTTATCTGGGGACTGGTGAACAGCAGCGAACCAGCGTTGCTGCCCGTCCAAGTCGCGATGTAAGCGCCAGTGATGATATTTCCACTGTCAATTGGGTTTCCGGTGTAGAACGAGAAGCTGGTGAGATTGCTGTCACCATTGGTCGGCGCCGTGAACAGCTCACCGTAGGTCTGGGTGGAACTGCTGTTATCGCCGTAGGGATGCCAATAATCGTTGTAACCGTTGAAGTTGTTGATGGTGGTGTCGGCGAACGCGCTGACGGCGAAGAGCACGACCGCAGCTAGAAACAGGGACTTCTTCATGTTGTTCCTCCTAGTTCAACTCGGTTGTAAAGCTCACAAGGCCGCGAGAGGCCAAGTCGAGTAATCACATCGCACAGAGTGATGCCTGCGAAACGGGGTGCGTACTTGCAAAAAACGCAACCGACAACGTAGGCACTGCAAGCATATCTCAAAAAAGGGGTAGAGATGCAGCCGCTTTCAAATATCTCAAAATTTATTCTTGTTTAAGTTAGTGAATATTATCTAGTCTAGTCAGAAATTCGGTAAAAACACCACGTGACACTTATTTATACCCTTTGGTCACTCTATTCGTAATTCATAATATGACCTGCCCTCACTTGGGCTCACTTGGGCTCACTTTTGGCTGCGATGAAAATTGTCCTAGTTTTAGTGAAAGTTGCGTGGGGCAACTATTATACCCTCGGTCACTCCACCCGTAATTTTAGAACATGACCTGCGCCCACTTGGACGTACTTTGGTGCGAGGGGAAATTGTCTAGTAGTCAAAATCTTTTATTCGGGTAAAAAGCATCCACATCGCCAACTATTTATACCCTTTGGTCACTCCGCTCACGATTGATAATATGACCTGCGCCCACTTGGATGCACTTTGATGCAAGTGAAATGAAAGTTGGCTGTAGTGAAAATTGTCTAGCTAGGTTTCGGCAAAGACACCAGATGGCAACTATTTACACCCTTGGGCACTCCACTCGTACCTTTGATGAGCTCGTGCTGGCCCTCACTGGTCATGGAGTGGTCACGCTGGCGGATGTTCGGTCATTCCCGATGTCGCGACGATTGCCGCATTTCAATCGCGAGGCGCTGGAAACTGAATTGCCGAAGCATGGCATTCGCTACGTATGGATGAAAGAGCTGGGTGGCCGGCGAAGGAAGCTGCGCGACGACTCGCCCAACATCGCGCTGCGCAATGAATCGTTTCGCAATTATGCGGACTACATGATGACCGACGAGTTTACACAGGGGATCGAGCGCCTGTTGGAAATTGCCGGTCAAGGGAAGACTGCTTACATGTGTGCCGAGCGGGTGTATTTTCAGTGCCACCGCATGCTCATCAGCGATTATCTCACCGCCCACGGACACACCGTGCTGCATATCGATGACGACAAGCGTCCGTTGCGCGAGCACAAGCTGATGGCCGAAGCGCGGCTGGTGGATGGCAAGCTGGTGTACAACGACGGGATGTTGTTGTGAGGAAGGCCGCTCTTGGCCTTTGGCTTTTGGCCCTTAGCTCGACCCGATGTTACGCGTTGCGGTTCTTTTAGAACGACGAAGAGTTTCTGTTGGCGCTGCTACTTGGTCGGCACAAGCGAAAAGCCAAGAGCCGAAGGCCAACAGCCACGAGCGGCCTCACCTCCATTGCACTCGGTTCGCCATCCTCGTTATTCTCGAAACGCATGAAGCAAGCCGTCTTTCGCGAACGGAACAAGAACTATTACCGCGTTCTGCATACTCCCATCTGGATCTGGGTGTTCTGGGTGCTGCCCGGTTATCCGCTGACCTATGACCTGTACACTCATGGACCTGACATTCGCCACTGGGCATGGCTGGCCATCGTAGTGGCAGTTGTGTTCTGGCGGGGATACGTCGGGCGCATCCCGGGATGCGAGCAACGGCCGTATATCCATTACTACGGCGTGCATCAGCCGAACCTGCCGTATCGCGTGATCTGCTATACGGCGGCGTGGATCGATCTTCTGGTTCCGTACGCGTTGAACCTGCTCGGATTGATCATTGCTTCCATCAACGGCCAGTGGATGCTCCACGAGCTGTATCGCTGGGCGTATTACCCGCTGGCGCTGGCGGTGGTAATGGCTGCCTGGCTGGATTGGGTTCCGCGGGGGCGGCGAAGCACTATTGGAGAAGGCGCCGAACGCGCGTGGTTCTACGTCGCTATTTGGACGGTGGTGCCAACGCAGGTCATCAACTGGGCCGCATGGAGGCTGGGCAAGTTCATGGGCCTCGATCCGTTGCCGCTGGCGCGCGTGCGCCTCGCAGTTTGCCTGATTGCGACCGTCTTCTTCTTCATGCTGGGTTACATGCAGAAGTTGCCGCGGACGACGCGGTATTACGAAGGCGTCGCAGCAGCGGGAGTTTGAAGAGCGGAATGGGAACCGAAGCGAGTCGCAGCGAGAGCCTCTCCCAGGGCGTTCTCTAGCAGAGCTTTATGGAAGCATTCACCAGCCCTTCGTCCTCGTCGATTGACAATTCAAAGCCAAGCTTCGCGAAGACTGTGCGCATTCCCTGGTTCTCCAGCATGGTCGAGGCCACAATGCGATTGAGGCCTTCATCGCGCGCGAATTCAACCAAGCGCCTCAATAGTTCCCTCCCAAGTCCCTGACGCTGGAACTTGTCAGTGATCAGGACCGCGATTTCTCCATCGTTCTTCTGCGGAATCTTGACCAGAGTTGCCACTGCTACGATCCTGCGATGTCCTGTGTCGTGATCGCGCAACTCCGCCAACAGCGCTATCTCGCGGTCGTAATCGAGGAAGCAAATGCGCGAGAGCCTGCGGTGAGCGGTTCGGGTACTCAGCTTCACGCGCTGGAAGTAGCGCAGGTACACGCTCTCATCCGAGAGTTCCTCGTGGAACCTCACCATCAGCGGCTCATCTTCCGCGCGAATCGGCCGGATGGTGACTTCCTCTCCGCTCTTCATCTTCCAGGCAGAGACATATTGCGTGGGATACGGACGGATAGCCGGACGGGGAAGGTCTTTTGTTTGCACATCCAGAGAGTGCAGTTCGCACTGCCCTGCCGCCGGGAGCGCACCTTCCGCCGAAATTAGAAGAGGATCGAGTTCGAAACTCTTGATCCAGCGCTGCTCGGCGATCAGCCGGCTGAAGCGAACCAAGACTTCTTCCAACGCAGGGAGTCGTTCCGAGTCAAATTGTCGAAGCAGGGCTTCGTAGAACCGGCTCTGCTCGAGCATCCGGCGGGCCAGTGTGGCATTTAACGGTGGCAAGCCGATAGCAAGGTCTCCATAAACCGCCGGGCCGCGGTCGGCCGAACCGAATATCAGCACTGGCCCGAAATGGGGATCGATCCTGGAGCCCAGCTTCGCGTGGCGCCCGCCCGCGAGAGACGCGGGCGCGTGATCATGTTGCGGGATTCCGTAGTGCGCGAGCACTTCTCCTACCTGGTCGGCGGTAAGGGTTGGTTGCCGCGCATCGCGCGCTTTCTCGATCAGCTGGCGCACAAACTCCCGGCCTGAGTAATCGCCATCGCCATGCAACGTTGGAGTCTCATAGAGCGCCTGCAGGTCGTAGCTGTAGCGCCACATATAGCGAAATACGCGGGCGGCCGCCTCGGGAGAGGAGAGGGTTGGAATACAGGCCCTGGCCAGTGTTTCCTGAGCGGCGGCGCCTTCCGCAGTTCCGGAATAACTGATCAGCAAGGGCTTGTCGGGATGTCGCAGTTCGATCAGCGACTCAGCGGTAGCCTGCGGATTGGCAAGCGCACTGGGAACCATGAGCAAGAGAAGTCCATCGCAGTTGCTGTCATTGGCAGCGACTCTGACCGCTTCGACCAAGCTGTTCGTAGTGCCGTCACCGCGTACATCGCCCAGTCCTTCTCCCTGCGGCAATAGGCGATCGAGTTGTAGCGAAGTTTCCTCGCTCGGCTGCGCGAGTTCCACTCCCGAAGCGGCCACACTATCGGCGGCCAGAAGGCCCGGGCCAATGGTATTGCTGACGACCATGAGTCGTGGACCAGCGGGCCGAGGCTGTTTCGAAAGGGCATCGGCGGTATAGAAAAGGTCCTCGAGGGCATCTACCTGGAGTACCCCAACCCGGTCAAATGCGGCGCTGAGAACATCGTGACTCGTCGGGACGCCATAAGAGTTCCATGCAAGCGCACGCTGCGAACTCGCACTACGCCCAGCCTTGATCACGATGATGGGCTTGTTCAGTGCTACTTCGCGGGCTGCTGAAAGGAAGGACTGCGCGTCGCCGACATTGCTGATCTGAATGACTATCGTCCGGGTGCTTGGGTCACTGCCGAAGTAATCGATCAGGTTCGCCCAGCTCACGTCCAACATTGTGCCGAGCGAGGCGAACACACTGAAGCCTACGATTTGCTTAAAGCTCCAGTCCAATACCAGCCTTCCCAAGCTCGCACTCTCGCTGAGAAAGGCCACGGTTCCGCCGATCGGTTGATGCAATCCAGGAGTGGCGTTTAACCCGGTGAACGGATTCATAATGCCCAACGTATTGGGGCCAATCACCCGCGTCCGGCTGCCACGGAGCAACTCTTGCATGCTTTCGGCTGCTCGCTTGGGTTCTTGCCCCTTCGGTCCGAAACCGCTGGAGATCAGAATCACTCCCTTGACCTTCTGTTCAACACACTCGGCAACGATATCGGGCGCAGCCTCCGGTGAGGTTACTGCGATTGCGAGATGTACAGGAGAGGGGACCCCGCTGAGCTTCGGCTGCGCAGGTTTGCCTAATAGAGTCGACTGGCCGGGACAAACGACAGAACTGGGGCCTCGGAAATCGCTGTTGAGAACGGTGAAAAGTACCTTCTCAGCGACATCGAGATGCTGCGGTGACGCCACTACCGCGATACTTTTTGGATGAAACAAACCTTCGAGGGCGCCCGAATTTCCGAACGTAGCTCTCGGTCCATCACCCTGGTTCGGAGCGGGTCTACTTGGTGTTCCCATACTTGGCATTGCCCCCGCGATCGCACAGATGATGCCAATCGCGAATTCTTGATTACACTCCCGCCGCCTCGGTTCAACAACTATTTCAGTTTCCTTCAGCTACTTTCCTTGGCATTTGGCGCTAAACTTGGCGACTGGAGTTTGCGCTTATCAGGAGGCCGCCATGCTCTTTGGCTCCCGACTTTTGCTGATCTTCGCAGTTCTCGGTCTTGCTTGCGTGGCGCAGGAGGCGCACGACCATCCAGCGCCTGAAAAGCTTGGGCAGGTTTCATTTCCAGTGTCGTGCAAGCCCGCGGTTCAGCAGGAGTTCAATCGGGCTGTAGCTCTGCTTCACTCATTCGCTTACACCGCGGCTGAGGCTGCGTTTCAGAACGTTGCAATTCAGGATCCTCACTGTGCGATGGCGCACTGGGGAATCGCGATGACCCACTTCCATCAGTTGTGGGAGCCCGCCATCGCACCTGATCATGCCACCAAAGGGAAGCAGGAAATCGACCTCGCCGCTAATATCGGAGGCGGTACAGAGCGCGAACGTGCCCTCATTCGAGCGGCGGGCCTGGTGTTTGAGGACGCGAGCACGGTCCCATATACCGAGCGCGCGTTGAAGCACGAACAGACGATGGCCGCGCTTGCCGCTCAGGACAAGGATGTGGAGGTACAGGTTTTCTACGCGTTGGCGCTCCTGGCTAACGCACCTCCGGCCGACAAGACCCATGCCCGGCAGAAACAGGCGGCCGACCTGCTTGAGCCGCTATATGCCGCTTATCCGGAACATCCCGGAATACCGCATTACCTGATCCACGCGTATGACAACGCAGAACTGGCCTCGCGAGGGCTGCCGGAGGCGCGCGCGTATTCCAAGATCGCACCCTCGGCGCCGCATGCGTTGCACATGCCCAGCCACATATTTACGCGGCTCGGACTGTGGGATGATTCCATCGCCTCAAACCTGGCCGCCAGCGACGCGGCGCGCAAACAGGGCGATACCGGAGAGCAGCTGCACGCGATGGATTACCTGGTATACGCGTACCTGCAAAGCGGGCGGGATGCAGAAGCGGCGCAGGTGATCAGCGAGCTCAAAACGATTCCAGACTTGAACACCGGCACCTTCAAGATCGGGTATGCGGCCACCGTCATGCCCATTCGTTACGTGGTGGAGCGTGGACAGTGGGCGGAAGCAACCAAAATCGTGCCGCGACGTCTGCTCCGCCACATGTCGTCGCGATTGCGGTGTGGGCGCGCGGTGCTGCTTTAGCGCGCAGCGGACATGCGCCGAGAGCGCGAATGCAATCCAGGAGCTGCAACGCATCCAGGAGCAACTACAGGCGGCGGGCAATGCTTATTGGGCGACCCAGGTTGGAATACTGAAACGCGAAGTCATGGCGTGGTCTGCCCAGGCTCAAGGCAAGCAGCAGGACGCTGTGGCTCTGCTGCGTGAGGCGGCGGACGAAGAGGACTCAATCGAGAAGCTTCCAGTAACACCCGGTCCGATCCTTCCCGCGCGCGAGCAGTTAGGAGATCTGCTGCTCGAACAGGGTCATCCGGAGCTGGCGCTGAAAGAATTTCAAACGGCGCTGGCTAGTACACCTGGGCGACGAGGTGCCGTCGAAGGGGCATCAGAGTCGACGGTCCAGCTGCGCGCGAGAGCGGCGAACTGAGCCGTCGCAGCGGGAATGAATATTCCGACATGTCGGCTCACTCGGTGCGTAATGCTGTCATCGGCTGCACAGATGCAGCCCGCCGCGCCGGCAGATAAGTGGCAAACATCGCTACCGCCGCGAGCAACATCGCCGAGACTCCGATGGTCAGTGCGCCAAAGCTGTGCGAACCAGCCAGCAGCGCACTAAGCCAGCGGCTGAGCGGAATGGTAAGCGCCACGCCGGCGGCGACGCCAATCACATCAAGAGGCCGGAACGCCGCATCAGCATGGACAGAATGTCGCGAGGCCGCGCACCCACGGCTATGCGAATGCCGAATTCCCGCTCGCGCCGGCTGACCGAGTAAGCCATCACGCCATAGACTCCGATACTCGCCAACAGCAGCGCGAGACCACCAAGGCTTCCGGAGAGCGCGGTTGAGACCCGCTGGCCGGCAATCGAGTCCGAGGCGAGTTGATCGGCGGAGGTCACATTCGACACCGCCTGTTCGGGATCGATGCCATACACCGCCTGCTTGGCAACGTTCAGCGATCGATAGCGGCTCCGTAGTAGTGCGCATCATCACCGTCATGTTGTCTACAGGATGCTGCAATGCACTGAGGTAAAGCTGAAATCCTGCCGGTTGCGAGACTCCGGAAGCACGAACATCGCCCGCTACGCCGATGACTTGCCATTCGCCATCGAACATTTTGATCTTCTTTCCGATGGCGTTCTGGCTGGGCCAAAGCGCTTCCGCCATAGTGCGGTTGATGATCATCACTTTGGGTGTTTCCGGTTGATCCTGCAGGTTGAACGACCGCCCTTGCAGGATGGGGATTTGCAGGGTCTCGAAGTATCCCGGGCTCACGAAGTAGTCGTCCGCGAAGGGCGAGCGGCTCGACGACGCGTTTCGGCTGTCCTTCATACTCAAAGTCGCTCGATGAAGGATGTCCGGCAAAAGGAGCATCGGAGGTGGCGGCAACCGCGTTTACCGCCGGCATTGCTTTCAGGCGATCTACGAGCTGCTCGAAGAATTGCCGCTGCTGCTCGGGTTTTGCATAACGTGCAGGAGAGAGCGACACGTTCATGCTCAGCACGCGGTCGGGGTTGACGCCTGGATCGGTGTGCAAGAGCTGGGTAAAGTAGCGCGCCATGCTCAACGCGCCTGTCACCAGCAAAGTTGCCAGCGCGATTTCAGAAATCATCAGCACCGAACGGGTAAGACCTTGCTCACGCGTTTCAGTGAGGGTTCTGCCCTCGCGGGTGACTGCAAAGAAATTCTGCCGCAGCACGTGCAGAGCAGGGATGATCCCGAAAAAGAGTCCCGTGAGGACGGCGAGGCCCCCGGTAAATAGAATCACGGTCGCGTCCAACTTCACCTGGTCGGGGCGCTGCAGGTACTTTGGCCACATGGCCAAGGGAAGTCGCGTGATCAGGAGAGCGCAGAGTAAGCCTAATGCCCCACCCACCAGGGCGAGCAGCAGGCTTTCGGTGATGGTTTGTTGCAATAGCCGCCGCATGGACGCGCCCAGGGCGTTGCGTATAGCAAACTCGCGAAGGCGGTCAGTAGCGCGCGCGAGAAGCATGTTAGCGAGGTTGAGGCATGCGATCAGCAGGATGAATCCCACTGCCGCAAGCAGAACCAAGGTGACCGAGCGGAGGTCCCCAAACATGCTCTGGCTCAGCGGTTGCAGTGCGATTCCGTGTGCATTCGCAGGAAACTGTTTGTCGATCTGGTCCTGAATGACAGCAATCTCGCTGCGTGCAGCGGAAAGGCTTGCGCCGTTATTGAGGCGGCCGACAACGTTGAGGAAGTTCGTGCCATGCCCATCGTATGGCGGCGCAGCTTCCAGCGGGATCCAGACTTGCGGTTCGAAATAAAAGCTGGGTACCATTCGGGGTACCACTCCGACTACTGTGCCCGCTCGGCCATTCAACGTGATCGTACTGCCCAGCACTGACGGGTTGCCGCCGAACTCGTTCTTCCAGAATTCTTCACTCAGCACATACACCGGAGCGGCGCCCTTCTCATGCTCACTCGCGAGAAAGCCTCGGCCCAACACCGGTGACAAGCCGAACATCGGAAGGAAGCCATCCGAAGCGTAGGCCACGCCAATGCGCATCGGCTCGCGCTTGCCGAGATAGGTCATGTGGGTGGCAAAAGTAGCGGCCAGCGTGTCGAATGATTTCGACTGGCGACGCCAGTCCTGGAAGTCAGGCAGCGATCCCGGAGTATTTTCGGATCCGGGATACGTATTGCGAACGTTGACCAGCCGATCCGCGTGCGGAAACGGCAGGCGAAGCGAACCATGCAATACCAGAAAAATCGCCGTGTTGGCCCCGATACCTAAAGCCAACGTCAACACCGCAATCAGGGTGAACCCGGGACTCTTGCGCATCTGACGCAGCGCAAAACGCAAGTCCTGCCCCATACTTCGCATAAGACACTCCAGGGAAACACTACTTCGCTGCAATGTGGAGCACGTTTCCTGCCACGCCTTTCAGCGCAAGGCGCTTCGAAAATGGCTACTTACAGGAAAAGCGCTGCATGTCTGTGTCCGACGAAGGAATCGGTTGTCCGAGTGTGGACGCGCTGGGAAAAGGCGCCGTTATTTCAACTTTGCTTAATTCCCTTAGTGCACGCCGCTAACCACGTACAGATCCGATAGCCGCAAACGATAGTCAAAAGCAAAGGTTGCGCCGTCGGGAGTAATCATGGGCGCATCAGGAGCGATGCCTGAATAGGGAATTCCGTACAAATCGCGCGACGCGGTGCGCGCGCCGGTAAACGGGTTCAGCTTATCGATGTGGAAGGCTGCGCGACTGGTGTTGGCCGTCCCGACATAGACTTGCTCATCATTCGTCCAACCTAAAATGACTTCTTGCGGACGCAGCCCGACAATCGCCTTTGGGTCGCCTCCCGCCATTGAGATCAGTCCCGGTTCCTGCAAACCAGCAGCGGACTGTCGCCTTCCATTGATCAGCAACCACTTATTGTCGGGCGACACCACCCAACCGAAAACGCCCTCGGGTGTGATTGGTTGAGGACTGCCGCCGCTCAAATCTTGTAACCACGTCCGCGGCGGGTGCTTCGCCTCGCGGGCGATGTAAACGATCCGCTTGCCGTCGGAGAGGAAGCTGGCTGCAATCAGGGGCTGTAGGTTAGGTGGGCTGATGCGACGCGGCTCGCCGGGACCAACCGGCAGGAGCCATATTTCGTCCGTCGGCTCCTTGAGTTTCTGCCCTAATGCCCAATGCTTGTCAGGGGATAGGGCCAGCCCATAACCCTCGCCGAGAGCGACTGCCGGCGAGCCGTCTACATCGCGCACAAACACGGTGTAGCCCTGGTTTGTGTTGCCCTCTTCTTCAAACAGAATGGTCTTGCCGTCATCGCTCACACTGCGCAGGTAACCGAAGTCGAGCCACGACAGATCGCGAACGATTTCGCCATGATTGCTGGACACGATCATGCCGCGGCGTACCAGCCCCTGATCCACAAGTAGTTGGCCATCCGCTGCGATGTCCTCGAGTTGTAACCGGCCAGGCACCGCGAGTGGTGTATGAGTCTTTCCCGATAAATCAAGGGCGTGAATCTTACCGGACTCCAACGGCGAGGTGGTCCAGACTTCTTTCCCCGATGGTGTCCAGGCAAGCCCCTGGGAGCTGTCGTAGAGCGGACTTTCGGCGACCTTTTCTCCGGTGCTACGGAGCACAACAACTCTTCCCCGGTCATCGCTGTTGTTGTCGTGCGTTATGAAGGCCAGGTAGCGCCCATCCGGGGAGAAGCGCAGGTTATCGATCAGCCGGTCGCTGTACATCACTTTTCCAATGGGATATTCCAGCTGACACATCAACTGGTCGGGCATCCAACGCACGATGGCCAGCGCGGTACTGTCCGGAGTGAAGTCGGCCGCCTGTATGTTTTCGATCTCGGGTTTAGGAGCGCCGGTGCCGTCGTAGGTCCGGGCCAGATTTCCGGGCGCGAGAAAGACCGAGACTTGGACAGGAGCGAGCGCAACCGCCAGCTGACCGTTACGAGCAACCGCCAGCAGCCGAGCGTTGCGAATGCCGAGTGCGTGTCCATCGGTGCCGCTCGCACTAACGGTGTAGAGCTCGGGCTGCGGACCGTCCCACGCTGCGGTATAGATGATGTTTTTTCCGTCAGCCGTAAAGCGCGCGTTTCCATTTAAGCTTCCGCGGCGATAGGTGAGCTGGTGAAACTGCGTGTTAGCTTGCGGTCGCAGTACGGAAGACAACTTCCATCCCACCGCCGCCGCTACGATGACCAACGCAGCGATGGCTGCTAGATATCCCCAGTGTCGGCGCTGCTTCACCGTCGCAGTGGAAACGCTCCCCGATCCGGTCAGCGTCGACAACGACTCCAGATCGAATGCCAGATCGCGCGCCGATTGGAAACGCTGCTCGGGAGCCTTCTCCAGACAGTGACGCACAATGCGATCAAGAGCGGGTGGAATCTGGCGACCTGAATCCATCAGCTCCGCCGGCTCCTCTTTCAGGATGGCGGTCATGGTCTCGGCGGTAGTCTCGCGCTGAAAGGCGCGCTGGCCGCAAAGCATCTCGTAGAAGACGGCGCCGAAGCTAAATATGTCGGTGCGGCAATCTACTTGCGCGCCGCGCACTTGCTCGGGCGACATGTAGCCTGCGGTTCCAACGACGGTACCAACGTCGGTAGCTGGCGCGGCGGCGGTCATTGTGGCCAGGTTGGTCTGCGAGCCCGACATAGAGGACTTGACCGTTTTTGCCAAGCCGAAGTCGAGAATCTTCACCCGGCCCTCGCGGGTGACGAAGATGTTGTCGGGCTTCAGGTCGCGATGAGCGATGTCCTTCTCATGCGCTGCTCCCAGACCGTGTGCAATCTGAACTGCGTAATCGACCGCCTTGCGATGAGAAGGCACGCCCCGCCGCAAGAACTTCACGCAGAGTTTCACCTTCCAATAACTCCGAAACCAGGAAGTGGGTTTCCCCGTGTTGACCGATGTCAAAAATGGCAAGGATGTTGGGATGATTCAGCGCGGCGACTGCGCGGGCTTCCTGCTCGAAACGGCGTAGCCGCTCCGGGTCAGCAGCAAACGAGGCAGGCAGAACTTTGACCGCCACATCGCGGCCTAGGCGATTGTCTTTAGCGCGATAGACCTCTCCCATGCCGCCCGCACCAAGAGCAGAGAGGATTTCGTAAGGGCCGAGTTTAGTGCCAGAGGTGAGGGGCATGTACGGGCAGATTATAAAGGTGGGTCGGTCGTGGGACAGAATGGTCTCAGCGCCGCGTGATGCAAGTTCCAAAACGGTAGAAGAAACGCGACCAGAATCGATAGGGTGTTTGTTTGGAGCAAAAAGAAAGGCGGCCGATATTCCGGTCGCCTTCTTCGAACTTACGCTCGATTACACAGCCTGAACGTTCTCAGCCTGCCAGCCCTTGGGTCCCTTGACCACGCTGAACTGAACGGCCTGGCCTTCCTGCAGGGAGCGGAAGCCGCCTGCCTGAATCGCCGAGTAGTGGACGAATACGTCCTCGCCATTCTGCCGGCTGATGAAGCCGTAGCCCTTCGCGTCATTGAACCACTTTACTGTTCCTTGTTCCATGGTGATGCTTATCCTTCGAATTTGGTGTAGCTGCAATTGGATCGGGAGTGAAGCAGGCAGGGAAGCTGCAAGGCAGGGACTGCTGCGTACAACTGCGATCAATCGAGCAGGTTCATCATAGCAACGAATACTCAAATTCCCAAGCCTTGATTCGCGTTTGGCGCTGGCCCGATGCCGCAGCCGCAATGTAAGCTGTTTCAATTCAAATATTTGTAGTTAGTCGTAGCACTTTCCCGGAAACGGAATCGGTACAGAAAAGTCGAAACTACATGATTGTTGGAACCGGAGTCGATATCGCCGAAGTGCCCCGCATCGCCGCTTCAATCGCGCGCTTTGGCCGCCGTTTCACCGAACGGGTTTTCACCCCGGACGAGATTCGCTACTGCGAATCCAAGGCCAATAAAGCGGAACGATACGCCGCCCGATTTGCCGCCAAAGAAGCCGGAATGAAAGCGATCGGCACCGGATGGCGACATGGCATTACCTGGCAGGACATCGAGGTGCGACGGGTTCCAGGGGGACGGCCAACTGTGGTGTTCAGCGGAAAAGCGGCCGAGTTTTTCGACAAATTGGGCGCCAGCAGAGCCCATCTCTCAATCACGCACACGGTCGAGTTCGCCATGGCACAAGTGATATTGGAAGACAGCAATTAGAAGCTAGCAACATAAGGACCGAGGCGTGTCTCCCACCCATTCAGGATTTTTGAACGAGTGGGAGAGGATCAGAATTTCCAGGAATACCAGACCAACACGCGGGCGAGAGCGGCGGCTTCCTAGGCTTTAATGAATTCCAGAAGGTCGGCGTTGATCTGATCGGCATTGGTCGTCGGCATGCCGTGCGGGAAGCCGGGATAGGTTTTCAGTGTCCCGTGCTTCAGCAGCTTCACCGCATTGGCGCCGCTGGCCTCGAAGGGACAGATTTGGTCGTCCAGGCCGTGCATCACCAGCACCGGGACGTCGATGGCTCTTCAGGTCGTCGAAGAATTCGCGTTTCCGAGAGCACTTTAACGCACTCGTATTGAGCGCTTGCCGCTGCCCATCATTCCCTGCCGCCACCAGTTGTCGCGGATGCCCTGAGAGATTTTCGCACCGGGACGATTGAAGCCGTAAAACGGCATGGTGATGTCCTGGTAGAACTGCGCCCGATGATAGCCTGTGCCGTCGCGCAGTTGGTCGAAGACTTCCATCGGGAAGGCCATCAGGATTCTTATCCGACTTCAGCAGCATGGGCGGAATGGAGCTGATAAGCACCGCTTTCGCGACCCGTCCCTTGCCGTGTTTCGCGACATAGCGAGTCACTTCGCCTCCGCCGGTGGAGTGGCCGATGTGAACCGCGTTCTTGAGATCGAGCGCGTTGGCAACTCGGCGACGTCGGCTGCGTAGGTATCCATGTCGTGGCCGTTCGCGGTCTGCGTGGAACGGCCGTGCCCGCGGCGATCGTGAGCGATGACCCGGTACCCGTGCTGCAGAAAGAACATCATCTGGGTGTCCCAGTCGTCAGCGGAAAGTGGCCAGCCGTGGTGGAAGAAGAGCGGCTGGCCCGTTCCCCAATCCTTGAAGTAAATCTCGGTGCCGTCTTTGACTTTGATCGTGTCCATTTGTTGTCTCCTTATGTAATTGGTTGCGGCAGTCGTTTCTGCGGGCAAATGAAACGCGGAGCGAAGACTGCTACAGCGTGGCCGAACACTCGACATACCCGTCTCAGAAAGGGATGCCCGGCCAAATTCTCTCCGCCGTGTGTCGAAGCAAGTCCCAAAAGAGCAGCCAGTTTATCTCGGACCGCGCAAAGGGGCGTGCGCAGGGTGAAATCCAACGCCGAATTGTTGAGATTTTCAACGATTCTGCGCCGTGGTTGTGAAAAAGGGTTATCGGCGCAATCAAACTGCGCGAGGTAGTTGCATAACCTTCAGGTCGCGTTGTTATAATCACACGCTTGGTGTGATGTACGTCACACGCTGCTGAGACACTTCAGCACGCAGAACGAGCCGAATCGGGTTGCGGCTCCTGATCCACAAACTGGAAAGCTGTACATGGCACAAATCTTTCATCGTAGTGCGAACACGCTTGCGAGGGTGTCGATTATCGCCGTAGTGGTGATCGTCTCCCTGCTGGGTTTTGTGGCTTGGGAGGTCCAGCGTTCGCCGTGGGTGACCTGGCAGGGCATCGAGCAGGTACAACCGGTGCCGTTCAGCCACCAGCACCACAATGCGGGGCTGGGCATCGACTGCCGCTACTGCCACACCTCGGTCGAGACATCGAGCTACGCCGGTATTCCGCCGACCAAGACGTGCATGAACTGCCATCAGCAGATTTGGACGAACGCACCCATGCTGGAGCCGGTTCGCGAAAGCTATCGCACCGGCAAGTCGATTGAGTGGGTCAAGGTGAACTATTTGCCCGACTACGTCTACTTCAATCACAGCATGCACGTTTCCAAGGGCGTTGGCTGTTTTAGCTGCCATGGCCCGGTAAACAAGATGCCGCTCACGTACCAGGCGGAGTCGATGCGCATGGAGTGGTGCCTGAGCTGCCATCGCGAGCCGGAAAAATTCCTGCGGCCTCGCGACCAGGTTTTCAACATGAATTATCAGCAGCCCAGTTCGTTGCATCCGGTGAAGCTGGCCGATGGCAGCGTGTTTACCGATCAGCTTGCGCTGGGCAAGGTGCTGAAGCAGCAGTACCACGTGCGCACGGTAGAGGACATTACGAGCTGCAACACGTGTCACAGATAAGAGCTGGGTTTTCGGATTTTAAGTTTTAAGTAAGCAGCCCAAGAATGGAAAAAGAGAAACAAAAGTCTGAAGCGGTCTGTCCCAGCAAGCTGGAGCTGGCGGAAGTTAAGGACAAGCTGGCGCGCGCCAAGAGCGGTCCGCAATACTGGCGCAGCCTGGAAGAGCTGTCCCAGACGGAAGGCTTCTTCGAGATGCTGCACCGCGAATTTCCCCGGCAGGCTTCGGTCTGGCCGGAAGGGGCTTCGCGCCGCGACTTCCTGAAGCTGATGAGCGCATCGATGGCGCTGGCCGGGTTGTCGGCCTGCGTCAAACAGCCGCTGGAGCCCATCGTCCCCTACGTACGCCAGCCGCATCAGCTCGTGCTGGGGAAACCCCTCTTTTTCGCCAGCACCATGCCCTTTGCCGGGTATGGTTTGCCGGTCGTAGTGGAGAGCCACGAAGGGCGCCCCACAAAGATTGAGGGAAATCCGGAGCATCCGGCGTCGAAGGGCGGCACTGACGTATTCATGCAGGCGTCGATCCTCGACATGTACGATCCCGATCGCTCGCAGAACGTGACTTATGCAGGCGAGATTCGAAGCTGGGATGCTTACGCTGAAACCATTCGCGGGCCTCTGAATTCGCAACGGGCCTTGCAGGGCAGCGGTCTGCGAATCCTGACTCGCACCGTCTCGTCGCCAACCTTCGCGTCGCAGATGAATGACGTAATGAAGGCGTATCCGCAGGCGAAGTGGATACAGTACGAACCGCTGGGACGCGATAATGCCCGCGCTGGCGCTCAGATGGCCTTTGGGCAGTACGTCGATACGCGTTATCAGCTCGACAAGGCGGATGTGATCCTTGCGCTGGATGGTGACTTCCTCTCCAGCGGCTATCCCGGCTTCCTTCTTTACGCGCGCCAGTTTGCCTCGCGCCGCAATCCCGATCTCAAAGAGAAGATGTCGCGCTTCTATTCGGTGCAGAGCACGCCGACGAATACCAGCGGCAAGGCCGACAACTCGCTGCCGGTTCGTGCGTCGGAAGTAGAACAAATCGCGCGCGCCATCGCCGCTGGCATCGGTATGGGAGCAATGGGTGGCGGCCAGGCTGCTGCCGGCCCGCAGAAGCAGTTTGTCGACAGCGTGGTCAAGGACCTGCAGGCACATCATGGCGCGGCGGTGGTAATTCCTGGTGAGAACCAGCCACCCGCGGTGCATGCGCTGGCTCATGCCATGAACCAGGCGCTGGGAGCCGTTGGCAATACGGTCGTCTACACCGATCCGGTCGAAGCCAAGCCGATGGACCAGCTAGCCGCTTTGAAGGAACTGGTCAACGACATGAACGCCGGCAACGTCGACCTGCTGGTCATCGTCGGTAGCAATCCGGTTTATGACACTCCGCAGGACTTGCATTTCGCCGATGCGATGAACAAGGTTCCGTTGCGCGTGCAGCACAGCATATATCGCGACGAAACCAGCCAGCTCTGCCACTGGCACATCAATGCCACGCACTATTTGGAACAATGGGGCGATGCGCGCGCTATCGATGGAACCGTCAGCCTAACCCAGCCGCTGATTTCACCGCTCTACGATGGACGCAGCGAATACGAGTTCATTCAGGTCCTCGCTGGGGCGCCAGAGGCCGCGGGCTTCGACATTGTGCAGAGCTACTGGCAAGGCCAGATGAAGAGCTCTGAGTTCGAGGCTGACTGGCGCAAGGCGCTTTACAACGGCTTCATTCCCAATACGGCTGCTGCGGTGAAGAACGTGTCGGCCAAGGCCGAGGCGACCGCCGGCAGCCCTATCGCGCTCGCGGGCGACACCCTAGAAGTGATCTTCCGCCGCGATCCGATGGTGTACGACGGAAGCTTCGCCAACAACGCGTGGTTGCAGGAGACGCCGAAGCCGCCAACCCAGCTCTGCTGGGACAACGCGATACTGATGAGCGTGGCTACGGCGGACAAGCTGAAGCTCCAAACCCAGGATGTGGTCGAGATCGAGATCCAGGGCAGCAAGCTGAAGGGTGGTATCTGGCGGACGCCAGGACATCCCGACAACTGCATCACCGTTTCGCTGGGATATGGCCGCACCAAGGCGGGCCGGGTCGGCGATGGCGTGGGCTTTAACGCGTACGAGTGCGGTTCACCAACGGCATGTACATGACGGCCGGTAAAGTGACGAAAGACCGGCGAGCAGTACGAGTTCGCCAATCCGCAGGGTTTCCAGTACATCGACTACTCCGATCTGCCGCAAGGGCACGGAAGACCTGAAGTCGCGCCACATCGTCCGCTCCGCGACGCTGGAAGACTTCATCAAAAATCCGAATTTCGCGCACGAAGACGAAGGCGAAGAGCACGATTCCGCCAGAGCTGACGATGTATCAGAACTACAAGTACACGGAAGCCAAGTGGGGCATGACCATCGACATGAACTCCTGTGTCGGTTGCAAGACATGCGTGGTGGCGTGCCAGGCGGAGAACAACATTCCCGTCGTTGGCAAGGAGCAGGTAAAACGCGGGCGCATCATGCACTGGCTGCGCGTCGATGCTTACTACGAGGGCGGCACGGAGAATCCGAAAACATTCTTCCAGCCTATCCCGTGCATGCAGTGCGAGAACGCGCCCTGCGAAGTCGTATGTCCGGTGGGAGCCACGGTGCACAGCACCGAAGGCCTGAACGACATGGTCTACAACCGTTGTGTCGGCACGCGCTATTGCTCCAACAACTGTCCTTATAAGGTGCGGCGCTTTAACTTCCTGCTGTGGCAGGACTGGGATACCGAGCAGTACAAGTTGATGCGCAATCCGGAAGTCAGCGTGCGCAGCCGCGGCGTCATGGAGAAGTGCACGTACTGCATCCAGCGCATCAGCCAGGGACGTTACACGGCCGAGAAGGAGAACCGTCCGATTAAGGACGGCGAAGTGATTACTGCCTGCCAGCAGGCTTGCCCGGCGGATGCGATCGTCTTTGGCGATTTGAACGATTCGAATTCGCGTGTTTCGAAGTTGAAGGCTCACCAGCGCAACTATGGGCTGCTGGAAGATCTGAATACTCGTCCTCGCACCACATACCTTGCAGTGGTGCGCAACCCGAATCCTGAACTTGAGCAGTCGGAGCGCAGTTAATGCAGCAGGGACCGGAAGAGAAAACAGCATTGCTTGAACCGTGGCCGGAAGAGCCGCCAGTCATAGGGCCGGGCCATAACTTCGACACGGTCACCGACAAGATCGCCGATGCAGTCTTGAAGCGGCCGATTGGCAATGGCTGGATGGCCGGAGTCGCGGTCGCGGGCTTCCTCACCATGGTGCTGCTGATGGCGGTTACCTGGCTCTTCATTCGGGGCGTCGGCATCTGGGGCATTCAGATTCCCAGCGCGTGGGGCTTCGCCATCGTCAACTTCGTTTGGTGGATCGGTATCGGCCACGCCGGAACGCTGATCTCCGCCATTCTGCTGCTGCTGAAGCAGAGCTGGCGCAACTCCATCAACCGCTTTGCCGAAGCCATGACGCTATTTGCCGTCTCCTGCGCCGGCATGTTCCCGGTTCTCCACCTTGGCCGCCCGTGGTTGGCATATTGGCTGTTCCCCTATCCCAACAGCATGGGCGTATGGCCGCAGTTCCGTAGTCCACTGGTGTGGGACGTCTTCGCGGTTTCGACGTACGCGACAATTTCTGCCGTGTTCTGGTTCGTCGGTCTGGTTCCGGATTTCGCCACCATGCGCGAGCAGGCAAAGTCGATGTGGGCGAAACGCATCTACGGAATTCTCTCCCTCGGCTGGCGCGGATCGGCCCGCCACTGGAAGCGCTACGAGGCTGTGTACCTGATTTTGGCCGGATTGGCAACGCCCCTGGTGCTCTCGGTACACACGGTCGTGAGCTTCGATTTTGCGATCGCGATCGTTCCCGGATGGCATACCACCATCTTCCCGCCCTATTTCGTAGCCGGCGCTATCTACTCCGGCTTCGCCATGGTGCTGGTGATCGCCATTCCGATTCGCAAGTACTACCACCTGGAAGACATGATCACCATGCGCCACCTGCAAAACTCGGCGAAGGTCATGCTCGCAACCGGGTTGATCGTGGCGTATGGGTACTTCTTCGAGACCTTCATCGGGCTGTACAGCGGATCGACTTACGAAAAGTTCATGTTGCAGAACCGGTGGTTCGGGCCGTTTGCGGTCTTCTACTGGCTGCTGATTCTCTGCAACATCCTGATCCCTCAGGTGCTGTGGTTCCCCAAGGTGCGCTCGAACATTACGGCGCTGTTCCTGATTTCGCTCGACATCCTCATCGGCATGTGGCTGGAGCGCTTCGTGATCGTCATCACCAGCTTGAGCCGCGATTTCCTGCCGTCGTCGTGGGGACATTACGTGGCGCACCCGATGGGACTACATGACGTTCTTTGGTACGTGCGGATTCTTCGCCCTTGCCATGTATCTGTTCATTCGGATCATGCCGGCGATCTCGATCTTCGAAATGCGCATGCTGCTGCCCGAGGCGGCAGTGGCCGAGACGGCGGAGGTGAGCAAGTGAGCCATGCCGCGATGACTCCTGCGCTATACGGCCTGCTGGCGGAATTCGAAACGCCCACCGAATTTGTGGCGGCGGCGAAAGCGGCGCACGACGCGGGCTATCGCAAGATGGACGCCTACAGCCCCTACCCGGTAGAAGAAGCGAGCGAGGCGATCGGCTTCCACCAGACTCGCGTGCCACTGATCATGCTGCTGGGCGGAATCCTGGGTGGCTGTTCTGCCTACGCTTTGCAGTACTGGATCAACGTCATCGCCTATCCCTTGAATGTTGGCGGGCGCCCGTGGCATTCCTGGCCGGCCTTCATTGTTCCGACGTTTGAGATGACCGTGCTGTTCGCCGGGTCTGTCAGGAGTATTCGGCATGTTCGCCTTGAACGGCCTGCCGATGCCATATCACCCGCTTTTCAACGTTGACCGTTTTGGCGCGGTGACACGCGATCGTTTCTTTATCTGTATCGAGGCTGCCGATCCCAAGTTCGACCTGGTCAGTACGCAACAGTTCCTGATGACTCTTAAGCCTCTGTCAATTTCGGAGGTGCCGCATTAATCGGCGAATCAAGTTTCGCGCCAAGGGGCGTACGATCAGTTTCGGCCTGCTGGCTTGCGCGGCCATGCTGTCGCTGGCGGGTTGCCGCCTCGATATGCAGGTGCAGCCGTATTACCGTCCGCTGGCTCAGAGCAACTTCTTTGCCGACAAGCGAGCGGCGCGTCCGATCATCGCGTGGAACCGTGGCGCGTGGCGAGCTGGATTCCGACACCTATTTCCAGACCGGCAAGATCGGCGCAACTGATGGCGATTTTATGCCCTTCCCGGTGACAGCTGACGTGCTGGCGCGCGGACAGCAGCGCTTCAACATCTATTGCTCGCCTTGTCATTCCGAAGTGGGCGACGGCAACGGCATGATCGTTCAGCGCGGCTATCAGCGTCCACCGTCGTACCATATCGAACGTTTGCGCAAGGCGCCCATCGGATACTTCTTCGACGTGATCACCAACGGCTACGGCAAGATGCCCGACTATGCTGTCCAGGTGCAACCGCGAGATCGATGGGCGATCGCGGCTTACATCCGTGCGCTGCAACTGAGTCAGGGAGCCACCAGCGCCGACGTGCCGGCCGGCGAGCAAGTCGCTCCGCAGCCGCCCCCCGGAGTCCGGATCATGCCGCCCTATGACACGCATAGTGTGACCACCAACATGCCTGCTGCCACTGCCACTCCGAGTGGGGTGCCTGCTTCGGCTGGGGGGCCGATGCCACGATGAGCCGACAGTTACAGGTTGAACAGTTGAACTTCGCCGTGCCCGCCGATGCCGCCGGGTGGCAGCGTCGCGCGCTCATTATCGGCGTGCTGGGCGTGATCGCTTGCGTGATCGGAGGCTTTCTCCAGCTCGACACGTTCATGCGCGGCTACCTGATCGCCTACATGTTCTGGACTGGCCTGAGCCTGGGCTGTCTGGCCTGCTCATGGTGCAGTATCTGTCGGGCGGACTGTGGGGACTGGTGATTCGCCGCTTCCTCGAAGCCGGAGCCAAGGGGCTGCCGTTAATGGCGGTGCTGTTCCTGCCCATCCTCGTCTTCCGCAACCACCTTTACGGCTGGATGCTCGAGCCGGTAAAGGAAAATCACTGGTACCTGAACACGCCGAACTGGATCATCCGCTACGTGCTGTATTTCGCGATCTGGATTCTGCTGATGAAGGTACTTACCAACTGGGGCAAGCGCCTCGATAGCCCATGGCAGGTTTATCCGCGCTTCGAGGCGCTCAGCGGCGCCGGCTGTGTATTGCTACTCGCTGACCGTCTCGTTTGCGGCCGTGGACTGGGTGATGTCGCTCGATCCGCATTGGGGATCGACGATCTACGGTTTGATCTTCCTCGTCGGGCAGGGCCTTTCGGCGCTGTGTTTCAGCATCATCATGCTGACCATCGCTCACCCGCTATGAGCCCTATGCGGAAATCGTGAAGCCCATGCAATTCCATGACATCGGCAAGCTGACCCTGGCCTTTGTCATGCTTTTTGCCTACTTCTCGTTCTCGCAGTGGCTCATTATCTGGTCAGGTAATTTGCCGGACGAAATCAGCTGGTACCTGCAGCGCATTCGTGGCTACTGGGGCTTCATCATTCTGGCGATTGTGCTGTTCCATTTCGCGCTGCCCTTCGCCATGCTGCTGTCGCGCGATCTGAAACGCGCCGGACGGCGATTGTTGCCGTTGGCGTTGTTGCTGATGTTCATGCGGCTGGTTGACATCTACTGGTACGTCATCCCGAATTTCAAAGACGTTTCGTTTTTCAGCATCTGGTACGTCATTGCGCCGATCGGCGTCGGCGGGCTGTGGCTGGCGTACTTCTTCTATAACCTGCGGCAGCGGCCGTTGCTACCGGCATACGATCCGCAAACGCCGTTGTTCTTACATCAAAAACATGAGCACTAATCCCAACGACGGCGATCTCTTACGCAATCCGGCAGTCGATTACGACCGCACAGACTTGAGTGCGCGCGGAATCCTTCTCTTCCTCGCCGGTCTGCTGGTGGCCGGAATCTTCATCGAACTGGTGCTGTGGGGAATGTTCCGCTTCCTCTCGCATAGCACGCTGTTCGTGCAGGGCAATACCAGCCCAATGGTGCAGGCGCAAAAAGCAGCACCCGAGAATGCTCCCGGCGCACGGATGCAAAACACCCCCGCGGTCGATACGCAGGTATTTCCCGAACCGCGTCTGCAGACCAACGACGTTTACGACATGGATAGCCTGCTGCGGCACGAAAACAAAGTCCTGTATCCCTCGGAGCCGTTTGAAGACAGTACCGGAACGGTACATCTGCCGATTGACCAGGCCATGGCGCTGATTGTTGAGCGCGGGCTGCCAGTTAGGCCGAGTACACCTCCGCGGGATTTCAATGCGCCCACGGCAACCGGTACTCCGGCGCAGCCACAGGGCGAGGGAATAAACGGAGAGGTGAAGCCGACGCAACCGGCGGCTCCTCAGCAGTAGGTTTTGCAAGGGGCCCTCGGCCGGGGTATGCCGATGGGACAACCGAGTTCCAGCCGCAAGGCGGCGAAAGGTGAAAGCCCCGTCCTTCAGGACGGGGTAGATGGAAGTAGTCGATGGTCAGTCCCTTCAGGGACGGCATAAGAACAGATCCCGCGGAGGCTAAGGCCTCCTCGTGATGACAAGGGTCGTACAGGAAATGGTGGTAGGAAACTCATTCAAGTCGATGGTGCTTGGGACGCTGCTGGCATCCGCGATGATGGCCCTCGCGCAGCCGCCGTCGACGTTCATGCGGGGTTCCGCCCAGGCTCCGTCGCAGGTGAGCCCGGTCGACCTGAAAGACGTAGGCATCGATCAGAAGCTCGATCAACAGGTGCCGCTCGACCTGTCGTTCAAAGATGAAGCTGGCAAGACGGTGCAGTTGGGAGAGTACTTCGCAGCCGGCAGGCCTGTGATATTGAACCTGGTGTATTACACCTGCCCCATGCTGTGCGGCGAGGAATTGGCAGGTGAGGCAAGCGCCTTATCGGTGCTGCGGCTCACGCCGGGTAAGGAGTATGAGGCCATTTCAGTGAGCTTCAATCCCGACGAAACGCCGCAGCAAGCCGCGGAGAAGCAAGAAGATCTACATCGACCGCATGAACGAGCACCTGGAGGCCAAGACCTCGGGCGACGGATGGCACTTCCTGACCGGGCAGGAGCCCGAGATTCGCAAGCTGGCCCATGCGGTGGGCTTCCATTACCGCCGTGATCCCAAGACTGGGCAGTACATTCACTCGACGGCGATCATGATCGTTACCCCGCACGGCAAGATTGCCCAGTATTACTACGGCGTGGAGTTTTCGCCCAGAGACATGCGCCTCGGCTTGATTGAGGCTTCGCGCAACAAGATCGGAAACCTGGTGGACCAGGTCGTAATTTATTGCTGTCACTACGACCCGAACACCGGGCGCTATGGCGCCGTCATCAGCCGCATAGTGCGCCTTGGCAGGTGCGGCGACTCTGTTGATGCTCGGCGGCTTCCTGATCGTGATGTTTCGTCGTGAGAAAAACGGCTCACCCAAGGGAACAGAACAGGCCTGATCGACTATGTGGAAGAACTTCCCGCTATTTCCGGAACGCGCCTCGGCCCTGGCAGGGCAGGTGGACGGACTCTACTTCTTTCTGGTCGCGGTGTCGGCATTCTTTACCGTGCTGATCTTCGCTCACCATCTTCGTCTTTGCCGTCAAGTACCGGCGCGAGAACAATCCCCACCCCACGCAGATCGAAGGCTCGCTTCCTCTGGAGTTGACCTGGACGCTGATCCCGCTGGGCATCTGCATGATCTTCTTCGCCTGGGGCTCGCTGATTTTCTTCCAGGAGGGCCGTCCTCCCAAGGGCGCGATGGAGATTTACGCCGTCGGCAAGCAGTGGATGTGGAAGTTTGAGCATGAGACCGGACAGCGCGAGATCAACCAGCTTCACGTACCCATCAACCGTGACGTAAAGATGATCATGAGCTCGCAGGACGTGATTCACAGCTTTTTCGTTCCTGCGTTTCGCATCAAGGCCGACGTACTTCCCGGCCGGTATACGAGCATTTGGTTTCATCCCACTAAGCTCGGCACCTATCACCTGTTCTGCGCCGAATATTGCGGCACACAGCACTCGGGAATGATCGGCGAAGTGGTGGTCATGGACCCCTCCGCCTACCAGGCGTGGCTGATTGCCGGCGGCTCGGCCGGCGCGATGTCTGCCGAGTGGGCAGCAGGTCTTCGAACAGATGGGATGCGTTACCTGCCATCGCTCCGATACCCAGGGACGCGGGCCCAACCTCGACGGCATCTTCGGCAAGCCGGTGATGCTGGATGACGGCCGCACCGTGACGGCCGACGAGAACTACATTCGTGAGTCGATCCTGAATCCCGCGGCCAAGGTGGTTGCTGGCTTCAAACCGATCATGCCCACGTATCAGGGTCAGATATCGGAAGAGACATTGGGGGAGCTGGTGTCCTACATAAAATCGTTATCGCAACCGCAAACGACCGGAACATCAACCAAACGAAGCCGCTGAAACCGGTGACAGGGAGTAGCAAGGTATCAAGAGGGTCTGAAATGGCGACCGCAGTACAACCCGTTGTTGAGCGCGAGAACTACCTGAATTCGAATTACGGCATCAAGTCGTGGCTGCTGACGACAGACCACAAGCGCATTGCGCTGCTCTACCTGATGTCGATCACCGCCATGTTCTGGCTCGGCGGATTCTTCGCCATGATGATCCGCCTGGAGCTGCTGACCCCGGCGGGCGATCTGTTGGCCTCCGACACCTACAACAAGATGTTCACCATGCACGGCATCACCATGGTGTTCTTCTTCCTGATTCCCTCGGTGCCGGCGGTCATTGGAAATTTCGTCATTCCCCTGATGGTGGGCGCCAAGGATCTGGCGTTTCCCAGGCTGAATCTCGCCAGCTGGTACATCTACATGGTCGGCGCTTGCCTGGCGCTGTACGGATTTCTCTTCGGCGGAATCGATACCGGTTGGACCTTCTACACCCCGTTCAGCACCGCCTACTCGAATACGCACGTCGTCACGGTTGCGGTCGGTATTTTCGTCGTCGGCTTTTCTTCGATTTTCACCGGCCTGAATTTCATCGTCACCATCCACCGCATGCGCGCGCCGGGACTCACCTGGAGCCGTCTGCCGCTGTTCTGCTGGTCGAACTACGCTGCCAGCCTCATCATGGTGCTGGGTACTCCGGTCATCGCCATCACGCTGCTGCTGGTTGCGTTTGAGCGCCTGTTCCACATCGGAGTCTTCAATCCAGCGCTGGGTGGCGACCCGCTGCTCTTCCAGCATCTGTTCTGGTTCTATTCGCATCCGGCCGTGTACATCATGATTCTGCCGGGCATGGGCGTCATCAGCGAGGTCATCACCTGCTTCTCGCGCAAGCGCGTCTTCGGATACGAGTTTGTCGCCCTGGCGTCGATCGCGATCGCAGTACTCGGCTTCCTGGTCTGGGCGCACCACATGTTCGTTGCCGGCATCTCCATGTACTCGGCGCTGGTGTTTTCGTTGCTGAGCTACTTCGTTGCCATCCCGTCGGCGGTGAAGGTTTTCAACTGGACAGCCACCATGTACAAGGGTTCGGTGCGTTTTGACACGCCGATGCTGTACGCATGGGGGTTCATCGGACTGTTTACGATGGGTGGTCTGACGGGCGTATTCCTGGCATCGCTGGGCATCGACGTCCACGTCACCGATACCTACTTCGTGGTCGCGCACTTCCACTACGTGATGGTGGGAGGCATGGTTCTGGCCTATATGGCAGGGCTCCACTTCTGGTGGCCGAAGATTACCGGCAAGATGTATCCGGAGGCTCCCGCGAAGCTGTCGGCGCTGCTGGTGTTCGTCGGATTCAACCTGACATTCTTCCCGCAGTTCATCCTCGGCTACATGGGAATGCCGCGTCGCTATCACGCCTATCCGCCTGAGTTCCAGGTGCTGAATGTGTTGTCGACCGCCGGAGCCTCGGTACTTGCTGTCGGGTATGTCCTGCCGATGATTTACTTCCTGTGGTCGCTACGCTACGGCAAGGATGCGGGTCCTAATCCGTGGAATGCCGTGGGCTTGGAGTGGATGACGCCTTCGCCGCCCCCGACCTTTAACTTTGACGAAACACCGGTGGTGACCTGGGAGGCTTACGACTACGAGCACCAGCCGCAAGAGGAGATCACCGTTGGCCACTAGCTCCGAGATCCGGTCTGCTGAGCGGTCGTTCCAGCACCACTTTGCTTCGATGGTGCAGCAGCGCGAGACTGCCACCTTCGGGATGTGGATGTTCCTGCTCACCGAAATCATGTTCTTCGGCGGGCTCTTCTGCTCGTATCTGTTGTATCGCCACACGTATTACCAGGCGTTCGTCGAAGGCAGCCAGAAGATGAACATCATCCTCGGCGCTGTGAACACGGCGGTGCTGATTTGCAGCTCGCTGTCGATGGCCATGGGCGTTCGCGCTGCGCAGATGGGCAACAAGAAGCTAATGGTTATCCTGCTGCTCATCACCATTGTGTTTGGCTTCGGCTTCCTGGGGATCAAGGCAGTGGAGTATCACGAGCACTGGACAAATCATGAGTTCCCGGGACCGAACTTCAACTTTGAGACCGGCGATCCCGCCCACCCGGCTACCGACCCTCTGCATACCGAAATTTATTTTGGACTGTATTGGGCAATGACCGGGCTGCACGCGCTGCACATGATCATCGGCATCGGACTGGTGACCTGGCTGGTGCTGGCAGGCATGAGGGGCGCTTACAGTCCCATGTATTACAGTCCGGTGGAGAACGTAGGACTGTACTGGCACTTTGTCGATTTAGTCTGGATTTATCTATTTCCGCTTTTGTACCTGATCAGCCATAAGCATAGCTAACGAGGATAACGATGGCGCAGCAACCGCAACACGAAGATGAATACACACATGTAGTGCCGGCATCGCTCTATGTGGGCATCTGGGCCGCCCTCATGGTCGGAACGCTGATTACAGTTCTTGCCTCGTTCGCTGAGCTAGGACCCTTCAACATCGTAGTTGCTCTACTGATTGCAACGATCAAAGGCACCCTGGTCGTCCTGTTCTTCATGCACCTGCGCTACAGCCCGAAGCTAACTATGGCCGCGGTGATTGCGTCGGTGTTCTTCCTCTTAATCATGTTCTCGCTGACCATGACGGATTACCTGTCGCGTGGCTGGGCGACGTACGCTAGTCGCTGAGGAAGCACTTGTCAGTTGCCAGTGACTAGGCTTCAGGTATCAGTGAAAGAACCCCGGACATGAGCCGGGGTTTTCTCTTTCTCCGGTGATGTGCAGGAACTGATACCTGACGCCTGATATCTTCCCTACTGATTCAGCGCATAGTATCCATGCCGCGCATGCACCATCAGCTTCTTCGGATTCTGCACTTCGACTTGCAGCGCGTGGTAGCCGGGCACTTTGTCCTGCGGACGGAACGACACGTAATACTGGGTTCGCAATTCTTGCTCGAGTTCGCTGAAGATCGCGTCGGCCTCGGGGGCGCTGTTGGCAACAAAAAATCTTCCACCAGTTTCGTCGGCGAGCTTCTGCAAGCTGCCCTCGCCGGTGTAGTTGCGTTTCTTCACATGGATGTTCAGTGTATAGATCTGAATCTCGGCCCGCTGCGCCGCTGCGATAACATCGTTGAGGCCATGGCGACTGCCGGTGTCTTCGCCATCGGAGATGACGATCATCACCCGGTGCACCGGCCCGCTCTCGGAGGCCTTCCAGTGATCGACGCACCCGGCGTATACCGCATCGAAGAAATCGGTGGACTCACCAGGGCCTTTGGCTTGCTTCACTGCTCCGATTAGGTCGCCAACTTCGCTGGTTGGATCCTGGAAAATCTGCACTGCATCGCCGAAAGCCATGACGAACGCCCGGTCGCTACCGGGTCGCACCACCCGCCTCAGGAACGCGAGCGCGACCGATTTCTCCCTCTCCATGGCACGTTTCATCGAGTCGCTCACATCCAAAAGCAGCCCCACGCGCAGCGGCAGGTCGCTGACCTTTTCGAATTGCTTGATGTGATCTACCGGAACCTGATCGTCAAGGATGCGCAGGTCGGAGAGGGACAGGTCTGGAATGAGCCGGCCGTGTTCGTCCGCCACCGTAAACTGCAGCCGCACCTCGGGAACATTCTTGCGAATGGTGTACGCCACATCGCTTAGGCCCGGCGAGTCAGGTGTGTTGGGCGCAGTTGCGCCCCCCGAAATTCCAGGTGGCATGTGGATGGGTGTCCCAGGATCGAGTGGACCGCGAACATCGTAGGCTCCCGACGCCGACAGATAATCGAAGCCGCCCGACACCCAGAAGCCCACGCCAGCGAGCATGGCTCCGCTGGTGGCGAGTAGAACGCCGACGATCACCGTGGAGCGCTGCACTAGGGAGTTATCGGCGACGCGATGCGCTGCCTTGAGGAAGGCCCCCATCCACTCGCGGGCGGAGCTGCATCCGGCCGACCTCTCCCCAACCTTCTGCAAGGTGTACCCCAAAAAGTGCCACTGAGGGGCGAAATGCCAGTTTCTTCACCGATGCACGACGATTTGCAAAGGTTGTACACCGTACTTTCATCATGTTTTAACAAGTTCTGCATACTCTACTTGCGAGATGCTCACACACGAAAATGAGAATTCCGCCGTCAGCTACAATTCAGCCGTGAAGCAGACCATCTTCGCGGTGGAAGACGACACTGATATCTCCCGTCTGGTACGCCATCATCTGGAAGGCGCGGGATATGCGGTGCGCGCTTTCACTTCTGCCTCTGGTGTGGTCGCCGAGGCGGAAAAACAGCCACCGTCCCTGTTCTTGCTCGACATCATGATTCCTGGGGGAGATGGCCTGGAACTGTGCCGACGGATTCGCCAAACCGGTTCTATCGCCATGGTGCCCGTCATCTTCCTGACGGCACGGATCAGCGAGTCCGACAAAGTCATAGGGCTGGAGCTGGGAGCGGACGACTACATTCCCAAGCCGTTCAGCCCGCGTGAGCTGGTGGCTCGCATCCGCGCTGTGCTGCGCCGCTTCGAACGGCCGTTGGCGCCCGCCATCGTGAAGGCCGGTGACATCGAGATCGACAGCGGCGGCATGACGCTGACGGTACGAGGGGTGTTGACGCAGACTACTGCCACCGAGTTCCGGCTGCTGGAATACCTGGCCCGCCATCCGGGACGCGTATTCACCCGCGATCAACTGCTCGATGCCGTATGGCGCGACACGCACTACGTCACACCGCGTTCGGTAGACGTGTACGTGCGCCGCATCCGTGAGAAGATCGAAGCAAATCCCGATGAGCCTCGTTACCTGAAAACGGTGCGTGGAGCCGGATATCGCTTCGAGGTCCCCAAGCTGTGAAGAGTCGCATTTTCGTCAAGTTGTTCGCCGCGGCTTTGCTGATTATCGCCGTGTGCGCAGTGACGATGAATGTGTTGATTCAAAAATCCTGGGAAGACATGCTGCGCAGCGAGATTGAGACCTCGCTGCGCGAGAAAACCCTGCTGTTTGCCTCTCGCATAGCGGATGCTCCACCGACTTCCGTTCCCAGCGTAACCAGCGAAGTGGCGCACCTGCTCGGCGCTCGTGCCACCGTCATCGATCGTTCGGGCAAGGTCCTGGCCGATTCGGAAGCGACTGCCGAACAACATGGAGAACCATGCTGCGCGCCCGGAGTTTGCCGCTGCCTTGCAGGGCAAGATGAGCACAGCGACCCGCAACAGCCAGACCCTGGGAGTGCCGTTTCTCTATGTCGCTTCGCCGATCCCCGGGGGAGCGGTTCGCATGGCCTATCCCCTTACCGTGCTGCAACAGGCGGACCGCCAGGTTCGCAACGCGCTGATCAAGAGTTCCGCAGTCGCCGTCCTGATCGCCATCGTGTTCGCGTTTTTTGCGACCCAATCGTTGGGAAGGCGGCTCCGCCGAATCACCGAATTTGCCGAGCGCGTAGCGGCAGGCGATCTCTCAGCCCGAATCCAGGAAAATTCGTCCGACGAAATAGCGCACGTGGCCACCGCCCTCGACAAAACTGCGCGCAAGCTGGAAGACGGTTTCCGCGCCTTGGAGAGCAGCCGTCAGACGCTGGAGACACTGCTGAATTCCATGCAGGAGCCGGTAATTGCCGTAGCGGCCGATGGGCGCGTTTTGTGGGCCAATCAGCGCATGGAACGCCTGCTGCCCAGCGGCATACGCTTAGGCGAACCGCTGGTACAGTCGGCCCGCGACCCCGAGATTCTGCGCGCCGTGCAGCGGGCACTGGATACTCGCGATGTGACCCTTGCCCGCGCGGCGAAGATTTTCTCCGGCCGCGTATTTGATCTCACCGCCGCTCCTATGCCGGGCGGAGGCGCAGTGGCCGTACTGCACGATCAGACAGAAATCGAGCGCGTGGAAAAGACGCGGCGCGACTTTATTGCCAATGTGTCGCACGAGTTGCGTACGCCTCTGACTTCGATTCAGGGCTACGCGGAAACCCTGATCGACGGCAGCGGCGTTACCGGTCAGTCGCGCGACTTCGTTGAGATCATCCGCAAGAATGCGGCGCGCATGGCTCGCCTCACCGAGGACCTGCTGGTGCTGGCCAGAGTGGAATCGGGCGAGCGCAACTTCAGCTATGAAATCGCGTCTCCCCAAGAGTTGCTCAACGACGTGCAACAGACCTTCGGAGAAATCTGCGAAAGCCGCGGCATGGAGCTTTCGTTGATTAATACTGCATCTGCTCCGGTCTTCGTCGATCGCGATGCCATGCACCAGGTTTTTGCCAACCTGGTGGAGAACGCGCTGAAGTACGGCGAGCCTCAGGAAAGAAAATCATCGTGGGCGCATGCGAGACCGAAGAAGGGGTTCAGTTTTTTGTGCGCGACTTCGGCGAGGGCATTCCCAGCGAGCACCTGCCTCGGCTCTTCGAACGCTTCTACCGGGTTGACAAGGCTCGCTCCCGCGAAGCCAGCGGTACTGGATTGGGCCTGGCCATCGTCAAGCACGTAGTGCGGGCGCATGGCGGATCGATCAAGGCCGAGAGCGAACTGAATCATGGCGCCACCTTCTATTTCACACTTCCCGGCAGGAAGTCGCCGCCGAGCGCCTGAGCATCGCGTAAAACTCTGATTGCGCCACGGCGGACCAGACCGCAGAATGGCACTGGTGAGAGCGCTGCCCAATCTACGCATTATCTTCCTGGCCTTGAGTTGCCCTGGTCCTGATCGGCATCGCCGGATTTCATTACCTCGAAGGCTGGACGTGGTTTGATGGCTTTTACATGGTCCTCACCACGATCACAACGATCGGATACGGGGAACTCCATCCCCTGACCACGGCGGACGTTTCTTCAATAGCTTCATCATCATCGCAGGCGTCGGCCTGCTTCTGATGCTGACCGGGGGCGCCGCGCAGGCGTTGCTAGAATTTGAGCTGGAGTCGGTGTTCGGCAGGAGACGCATGGAACGCGACATCAGCCGCTTGTCAGGGCATTACATCATTTGCGGAGCCGGACGCGTGGGCCGTAGCGTGGCCCGCGAGTTGGTGCGTAAGCCCATCCCATTTGTGGTGATTGATACAGACGAACATAAAGTCAAGCGCTACGCCGAGAACGGCTGGCTCATGCTGCAAGGTGATGCCACCCAGGAAAGCGTTTTGCAACAGGCGCGGGTCGAACAGGCCAAAGGTCTGGTCGCCGCGACCACGGCCGATGCCGTCAATATTTATGTCATCCTCACCGCGCGCGAGCTCAATCCCAATCTGAAGATCATCGCCCGAGCGAGTGAGGAGTCTGCCGAAAAACACCTGCTTACGGCAGGTGCCGATTCTGTTGTCTCTCCGTACAACTTCGCTGGATATCGTATCGCCCAAACGTTTCTGCGGCCCCACGTGGTTGATTTCTTCGATACCGCCATGGACCGGGAGCACAAGCTGGAGATCGAAGAGGTACAGGTGAAGGCGGGTTCTGCCATCAGCGGCAAGACGTTGGAAGCAAGCCGCCTTCGCCAGGAACTGGGCGTGATCGTGCTTGCGATAAAAGGTGAAGGCTCGGAGATGCGCTTCAATCCTGCTGCCCGATGTCCGTGATTCATGCCGGAGACCACCTGATCGCCATGGGCGATCCTGAATGGTTTGCAACACCTCGAGCGTTTGGCGGCGGAGCCCGCATGAAGGTCACCACCGCCGCCGAGATGCGCGAGATCGATCGCGTAACGACAGAGAAGTACGGCGTGCCCTCCCTCACGTTGATGGAGAATGCCGGTACGAGAGTGGCACAGCTCATCCAGCAATGAG